>JBBQUM010000022.1:0-128293 GCA_038212445.1 Bryobacterales bacterium | reverse complement strand
GTTCACCTTGCGGGGAATGCCTTTGGTGGCTTGATACAGACCTTGCCGGGCGGTGTCATCGAACAACGGATGAGTCACGCCAGCCGCTTTGAGTTGCTGCGTCAGATAGGCGTCGAGTTCCTCGCGCGAAAGTCCTTCCAGTAGAGCCGATTGTCCGGAAAGGAAATGGTTTCCGAACACCGAATAATTTCACCGGAGCGCGCTTGGACGCTCAAGCCGGCCGCTTCCGGACCCCAAAGTTCTTGCCATTCGACCGCTGGGCTCGAATGCTAAGGTTTGCTAAGGTGTGCTAAGGTTTAGTTCAAGCAATACCCGTCTTAACCGTAATGCTTACAACATCTTAGACGGTTAATACCACGAACGAGAGTAATTGTTTTGACTTAGCAAAACTTAGCATTTACGACTATGATAGCTTCGCTACCATTGTTGCTGCGGTTGAGGAGGGCGTGCCGTCTTAACAATATCCGAAAGTTCCTCAGGCATCTGTTGTCTTCGAATGCGGGCGAGGTGCTAACTGTCTTCTTCTCAGTGCTGCTGGCGGGGCCTCTGGGACTTGGCCGCGAGGGCATGCTGGTGCTGCCGCTACTCGCTACGCAAATCCTATGGATCAATTTATTGACCGGTGGCGCGCCGGCGCTCGCTCTCGGCGTTGACCCGGCGGACCTGGATCTGATGACCCATCCGCCGCGGCACCAGAGCAGCGGTGTCATCGATCAAAGAATGCTCGCCGGGATCGGACGCGTCTCCGTTGTTATGACGGCCGGGACGCTACTGATCTTCGATGCCGCGATGCCTGGCGGTTGGATCGAAGGGCCGGGTGGGATCGAGTACGGGCGGACAATGGCGTTTACGACCTTAATGCTCTTTCAGGTGTTCAATGCCTTCAACGCCCGGTCCGGGGTGCATAACGCTTTCCGCGGCTTGTTCCGAAATCACTGGCTCTGGGCAGCGGTCTCGATGTCTATCGGACTGCATTTTCTGGTGATCTACGTTCCGTTTATGCAAACGGCTTTCGGGACCCTCAGTATGAGCGCTTGGGACTGGGCGCGTTCCGTCGGAGTCGCGAGTAGTGTTTTATGGGTAGATGATGTTGCGAAGTTCCTGACTCGACCGCGCCAGAGAGGGAGCAGGAAGGCTTTCGTCCTCAAACAACCCAGAGTGAGGTTCCGCATCAGGATAGGATTGCTTCAGAATGTCGAAACGTGGCCCTCTGATTTTTATCGCGGTTGCACTGGCTGTGCTTCTTCCCATCCTGGTGCAGATTGCCCGGCCGTTCGTGACATCTTTCATCCTTGCAGCGGTGATCGCCACCGTCGTGCACCCGGTGAAAGAGTGGCTCAGTCGCCGGTTCCATCGCCCTGGACTGGCCACTGTCGTAACCACGCTCGCAACCGTGTTCTTACTGGGCATTGTGCTGGCTGTTGCAGGGTTCACTCTCACACGGGAGTTGACATCGGCCTACAACACGTTGAATCAGCGTTCTCTCGAACAAGGCGGCTGGCCCGCTCTCGTTACCGGAACTGCCGATCAGATTGTCGATGCCGTGGCTACCCGCCTGCCCGTCAACAAAGAGGCCATCCGAACGGAACTCATCAATCACATGAAAGATGCCAGTGGTTTTCTGCTGAGCAATATCGACGTTGCGGTTGGCGGAGTGACAACGGCCGTCATTACCGTTCTATTGGTGACCCTCTTTCTCTATTTCCTACTCAGACACGGCAGGGACTGGATTGCCCGGCTGGCAGGCCTCACGCCGCTCGATCCACGCACCACTTCCAGCATCGTCCAAACAATGCACGATTCGGTCGTGGCGAATGTGAACGGCATGTTCGCCGTCGTGGTGGGACAAGCACTGCTCCTGATTCTTGGATTCTGGTTCGTCGGCGTCCGGTCCGCCGTTCTCTGGGGCGCAGTAGGCGGATTGGCTTCGATCATTCCGCTTGTAGGCGCACCGCTGGTTTGGTTACCTGTCGCGATTGCTTACCTCTTGATGGGCGCATATTGGAAGGCCCTACTGTTAGGTCTCTGGGGCTCTCTTGTGGTGGGATCCGTGGACAATGTGCTGAGACCGATCGTCGTGGGTGCTCGTGAAAGGCAACACCCGATGCTGATTGGGCTCGCGGCGATCGGAGGAACCTATGCCTTTGGCCCGCTTGGAATTCTCCTGGGCCCACTGGTGGTCTCGCTTGTGGCTGCTCTGCTGAAGGAACTCCAACGGTTGATCCCTGCACCTGGTTCGCGCGTGGCCCGCGTCGTTCACCGGCCGTCCGACAGCACTGGCGGTTCCAAGACAGACGATGAGGTCCAGCCGGAGGAACCAACGCGGACAGCGGTAGGAGTGGTTGGCGATAGGGCTGCCGATGCCAGACGAGCCCGTGCCGTCCCGACGACTCGGATTACTTCCGAGGGCTCGTAGGGCTTCGCCAGCAGGTCATACCCTCCGCGATTCAGGACCTCGGCCCAAAGTCGATCATCCGCGAGTCTTGACGCGACGATCAGGTATGGCGGGTTTCGTTCCTTGATCGTGACATCGAGTATTACGTTCCAGTCTCCGTCCTCCATTTTGTCGTCGCAGATCACCAGTTGGGGGGAGTTGTCGTGAATAAGGCGAATGCCCTCCTGGATACTGGACGTAGCGAGCCTAGGCCAACCGCAGTCCGCAAAGAGGTTCTCGATGATAGCAAACTCGTCACCGGCTGAAGCAATCACGAGAACCACCGTACTGAATGCCGGCCTCCGATCACGGAATGTCGTTATATCCATAGAATCCTTTCTGCTCCAACACGGGCCTCGATTTTGTTGGGCGACCGAATTAGCCTGCACATTGCAGACCAATTCGGCCGGCGCATTTTGACCCTCTCAAGACTTAGGTGGTTACGCGGCCGCCCGGCCATAAGCTTCCTGCGAAAGAAACCGCAGCAGGCATCCTACGCCACCTAAGCGCATCAGGGTTTCACTATCGTGAACAATCTCTACTCCGCAGCCTGCCAGTTCGGCCTGCCTGGCCAGTTCTTCCTTCAGATCCAGTTCACGGCTTCCCCGACACCCGCAGTTCGGACACGCAGGGAGTTCAGGATGCTGAACCTTCACAACGCCGCAGCCTGTGCACGCCCATGCGAGGTCCGGTTTGTACTCCGTGGCCATCACAAGCATGTCCACTTGCCGGGCTTTGAGGGCCTGCAAGCTTGCTAAGGATCCGACTACGGCGAGACCATGGCTGCAGATTCTGTCCTGCAATTTCTCGACCGCGGCCAGAGACTCCTGTTGCTCGTCTTCGACGAAACTCGCCAGGGTGGCTGCCACCACAGCGCTAGTACGGTCGTTGATAGAGGCGGGCACGACATCGATCATCTTGGAGATCAGGCGCTTTGGCAGAGCCTCCCGGATCAAGGCCGTCATTCGCGGCGTTCCAGCGAGAATGAGATGACCGTAGTCCCGAGTTGACATCACTTCGTCCACGAACCGCACTACCTCATTCGCGAACTGATGGTTCTGATCGGGGCGATGACTCTGGTAGTGTTCACGCCCCCAACCTCGGCCGGCACGCTCCCGAAGTTCAGGCTGTTTCGCCCACACGGTCTCGGTGACCGACCCCAAATGGACTTCGAGAATGCGGGTACCGCGTCCATTCACGAGAACCAGGACATACCGGTCATAGGTGTCCTTGAGTTCCACGAGATGGTAGATGTTCGGCGTCGAGTTGACCGCGATCCAGCTTGGAAGCGGCACACGGAATTCGAGGTCGAGAAAGAACTCCTGGGTGCCGCTCCGCGAAAAGACCGCTGCGCCCCGGCTCTCGGCCAGGAACCCCGCCGCAAGGCGGTCGTCGATCCGGCGGAGCGCCTGTTCGAAGGACTCTCGCTGCCCCGCGGGCAAGGCTTTCCGCAGCAGGCGCACGCGCTCATCGAGAACTCGCCTCGCAGGGGCCAGACCGGCCTCGAGATTCAGATAACAACTGACCATGGGATCGGCGGTTTCGCCTATCGTCGCCAAAGTCAGGACATGCTTCTGTAGTGTTTGAATATCCATTGGAACTGTTTCCCTTCAAAATCGGTTATCTTTTAAGCCGGCTTACTCGAGCATTGAAATCCCGAAGTAGAGGCTTGCGAAGAGTACGGCTGTCACACCAATCACGGCCAGGGCACTCAGCATTTGCTGCATGCGGCTAGTTGGGTGGTGGTTGATCTTCTGAATCTGGTCTTCAATACTGCTGAACATAATGTCTCCTTCGAAAAGTTTCCTGGAGTCGGGCGGTTGGTTAGCCGCCAAACACACTCAACAACCTCGGCATAAAGCCGTCGCCTTTCCTGCGGATAAGATCGAGTTCGCCCCTATCCAGCCAGAGGCCCTCGCAAGAGAAACATTTGTCGACGGCAATGTCGCCAAAAGCGATCTCATCGAGTTGCATGCCGCACTTGGGGCACTTCATGAAGTGGTTCGCGCGCGCCTGCTCTCGTTCCTGGGTCATCAGCGTCGCGTGTCGATTTGCGGCCAGTTTGCGGGCCTGCTCGGCTTCCTGCCGGGCGAAATATTCTTCCTCTCCCAAAACACCGAGCAGTTGCTGCGTCAGGAGGACATGCTGACGGTCAGGCTGGTGGTTCTGTTGATCATATGTGCGGAACATGGTACCTCCTTCAGGCACTAATCTCTAACGGATATTGGCGGACCGAAACGCTCTCGATCGCGTCCATGACCCGGGTTTGCAGTTTGCTGACCGCAGCCCGCGCGGTAACAGGCAGCCCGCCATGCAGTGCAGCGGCTGGATTCAGCAGGTGAACCAGAGTGAACCCATCGCGCCCCTCCACAACCAGGTGCAAAGGCAGCAGGACGGCGGCGGAGCGGTCGAGAGCGAGTGCCTCAAGAAGCGCTACTGGGCAATCGACACAGAGGACCCGGCACGGCGGGAAATCGAAGTGGAGAGCCTTCTTGACTCGACCGGCCAAATCGAGATCCGCAGGGATGTCCAACCCCGCCGCCAGCAGCGCACGCCGAACCACTTTAATAGTGTCAGCGAACGATTGCCGCACGAGAAGGGTTGCGGGTTGTTGATCGCCAGTCATTGGGCTTTCCTTTTTGCCTTTCCATTATGGAGAGGCATCTTACTGGCCGTTGCGCAATGGCGGACCAACAAACTGAAACGATGGCAGATCCGAGTTCTGAGAGAGGAATGTAGCCTGGCCACGAGGGCTGGCGCTGCCTCAAAACCGCCAAGGGTGCCTCTGTTGAGGCAGGTGGAGGCGGCACACGATTGCTAACGCTTAGGCTAAGACTGGCCATCGACGTGCCAATAGATGCAATAAGGAGTTTCTGAAGCAGAATGTCGAGTACAAGCGTGAAGGAAAGAACTCCGAAGTCCGCCGCCACAAGCCTCGATCTTGCTGGGTTCACCGGGCTCAGCGAAGAGGACGCGCGCCGCAATATCGCGGAAGACGGACCCAACGAGATCGCGTCGCAGGAGAAGCGTGGCCTCTTCGCCATCGTGATTGAGGTAGTGCGAGAGCCGATGTTTCTAATGCTGGTGGCAGCGGGCTCGCTCTACCTGTTGATGGGTTCGCCGGGCGACGCTCTGATGCTCCTCGGGTTCGTGTTCGTTGTAATGGCGATCACCATCATTCAGGAACGCCGGACAGAGCGTGCTTTGGATGCGCTGCGCGACCTGTCCAGCCCACGAGCACTGGTGATTCGGGGTGGTGTACGCAACCGCATTGCGGGGCGCGAAGTCGCCCGTGGCGACATCCTCGTACTTGCGGAGGGCGACCGTGTGCCGGCCGACGCCATCCTGCGGCGGTCGATCAATCTGAGTGTCGACGAGTCGCTCCTCACGGGAGAATCGGTGCCGGTGCGCAAGACTGCGTCGGCGGATGCCAAGGACCTCGAAAGGCCGGGCGGCGACGATCTCCCATCCGTATACTCCGGAACTCTGGTGACGGCGGGGCAAGGCATCGCGGAAGTGGTAAGCACTGGAGTACGCACGGAACTGGGAAAGATCGGGAGCGCACTGCAACAGATCCAGCCCGAGGCTACCGGTCTGCAGAAGGAGACTGGAAGACTGGTTCGCACGCTCGCGATGGCGGGCCTCGCAGCATGTGGCCTGGTGGTGGTGGTCTATGCGCTCACCCGAGGCGGTACTGCGCAAGTCTGGAAAGAAGGACTGCTGGCCGGTATCGCGATGGCCATGGCCATTCTCCCGGAGGAGTTCCCGGTGGTTCTCACGATCTTTCTCGCCCTTGGGGCGTGGCGGATCTCGCGCAGCCGGGTGCTTACGCGCCGCATGCCCGCGATCGAGACGCTGGGGGCGGCCACAGTTCTGTGCGTAGATAAGACCGGAACCCTCACACAGAACCAGATGACGCTCAAAAAGCTGTCAATCGGCGGACACACTGCCATCCTTGGAGCTGATCTTGGCGATCTCCCGGAGGAGTTCCACGAGTTGCTGGAGAACGCCATCCTGGCTAGCAAGCGCGACCCGTTCGATCCCATGGAAACCGCTCTCCAGGCAGCAGGCGACCGGCTGCTGATGCAGACCGAGCATCTTCATCCGGAGTGGGCCTTGCTGCGTGAATATCCGCTCACGCCACAGTTGCTGGCGGTCAGCCAGGCGTGGACGGTGGACGCTGGAGGGAATGTCGTCGTCGCCTCGAAGGGTGCGCCTGAAGCCATCGCCGAGTTGTGCCGGCTATCACCGGAAAGGCGTGCGTCGGTGGCGAGTGAGGCTGCGGCACTTGCGGCGGAAGGGCTACGTGTACTCGGAGTGGCCAGCACCCGAATCAGGGCCGACGCCCTACCCGGCGAACACGGTGAACTTGAGTTGGAGTTTGTGGGACTCGTGGGCCTCGAGGATCCGCTCCGCGCTACGGTGCCGACGGCGGTGGCGGAGTGCCGGACGGCGGGCATTCGGATCGTGATGATTACCGGCGACTATCCCGCCACTGCGCAGAACATCGCCCGCCAGGCAGGGCTGGAGAATCCTGACAGAGTCCTTACTGGTCCCGAACTCGAAGGCATGTCCGATGAGGAACTGGCGAAGCAGATCAAAGAAGTCCAGGTCTTCGCCCGCGTCGTACCCGCGCAGAAGTTGCGCATCGTGATGGCGCTGAAAGCAAATCAGGAGATCGTCGCCATGACCGGCGACGGCGTCAACGACGCTCCGGCACTGAAGGCAGCCCACATCGGCATCGCGATGGGCGGCCGCGGAACCGACGTCGCACGCGAGGCTGCATCATTGGTATTGCTCGATGACGATTTCTCTTCGATCGTCGGGGCGGTTCGGCTGGGGCGGCGTATTTTCGACAACATCAAGAAAGCCATTTCCTTCATCTTCGCGGTCCACGTGCCGATCGCGGGTCTCTCCATGCTGCCGGTCTTCTTTTCCGACTGGCCAATGCTGCTGTTCCCTGTGCACATCGTCTTTCTGGAATTGATTATCGACCCCTCATGCTCGCTCATCTTCGAGGCAGAGGAAGCCGAGGCAAACGTAATGAATCGTCCTCCGCGAAACGCCAACGAGCGGCTGTTCTCGCTGGCCACTGTCGGGTGGGCGGTGTTGGAGGGCTTCAGCGTGCTCGCTGCGTGCCTCGGGGTATTTATGTTTTCCCGTGCCAGCCAACAACCGGACGCCGCCCGCGCTTTGACTTTTCTCACGCTTGTAGTTTCAGTGCTGATCATCATCCTCGCCAACCGGTCGTGGACGCGAAGTATTCTCAGCATGATGCGCGTACCCAATACCGCCTTATGGTGGGTGGTCGGCGGGACTGCGGCCTTCCTCGCGCTCGTACTATTTGTGCCCGCGGCACAGCATCTGTTCCATTTCGCCCCACTTCGCGCCCGGGATATGGCGCTCAGTCTCGGTGCCGGCGTGGCCTGTATGATGTGGTTCGAACTGCTCAAGCTGACGAAGTGGCGAATCGGGACGTCGCGATAACTTCTGCGACTACTCCCGGTGAGGTGGGGGGGCCGCCGGACTGTCCGCCTGCTGATCCTTCCGTAGTCCGAACTTCTCCATGCGATAGATGAGTGTCTTGCGGCTGAGATCCAGGAACCGGGCGGCCTGGGTCTGGTTCCAATCGAATTTTCGCAACGCGCGGAGGATTAGTTCCTTTTCGATGGCCTCGATGCCAATGCCGGTGTGTGGCAGTTCCAACGGCAGGAAATCGAGCACCGGCCGTTGCCGCCTGAGAGCCTCCGGCAGGTCGCCGAGGGTGACCTCGTTGGTTCGGGTCATAACGACAATTCGTTCGACCACGTTTTCCAACTCGCGGACATTGCCAGGCCAACGATAGCTGGAGAAGTAGGGCAAGAGCGACTCGGGAAGAACCAGTTCAGCCCTTCCGTGCTTCCGCTTGAGTTGCCCAAAGAAGTGCAGAGCCAGCACGGTGATGTCTTCCGCCCTTTCGCGCAAGGGCGGTAGTTCGAGAGGGATGACCGCAAGGCGGTAGTAAAGGTCCTCACGGAACGTGGCGTCCTCGATCATGGCCTTCAGGTCCCGGTGTGTCGCCGCTACGATCCTGACATTGACGTTGATGGTCGCGGTGGCGCCAACCTTGGCGAGTTCACCCTGCTGAATCAACCGCAGGAGCTTCACTTGAAGTTCAAGAGGCATCTCTCCGATTTCGTCGAGAAACACCGTGCCACGGTCGGCGGTCTCCACCTTTCCCTTTTTGTCCGCGACGGCACCGGTAAAGGCGCCCCTGACATGGCCGAACAACTCGGATTCAAGCAACTCTCTGGGGATGGCTCCACAGTTGATCGTTACGAAAGGTCGGCCCTTACGAGAGCTATTGAAATGGATAGCCTTGGCCAGGAGTTCCTTTCCCGTTCCCGTTTCCCCATGAATCAATACGGTGGCGTCGGTTTGAGCGGCCCGTGCCGTCTGCTCCAGCACGAAGAGCAAGGCTTCAGACCGGCCCAGAATATTTTCGAAACCGTACTTCTGATCGAGAGTGCTGCGGAGGGTGTGGACCTCTTCTAAAAGTCGGAGATGCTGAAGTGCCTTGCCGACGCACAACTCCAATGCATCGGGATGCACAGGCTTCGTGAGGTAGTCGTAGGCGCCGTGTTTCATCGCTTCCACTGCCGTCTCGACGGTCCCAAATGCGGTGACCACCACCACGATGGTTCCGGGATAGCCGGCGCGCACCTTCTGCAGCAACTCAAGTCCCGACATACCGGCCATCTTCAGATCCGAGATCACCAGTTCCCGGACGGACGACTCGAGAGTTCGGAGAGCCGAATCGCCATCGGCGGCGGTGGCGACCTCGTAGCCAAGATCTTCCAACTGGACTTGCATGACGCGACGCAAACTATCGTCGTCGTCAACTACCAGAATGCGTCCGCGACTCATAAAACTCTCCCGTGCTGGATCGGCAGGTACAGACTGAAGGTAACGCCACAATCGGTATTGTTCTTGGCCTCGAGGATTCCGCCGTGCTGACTTAGGATCTGATGTGCCACCGAGAGCCCCAGCCCAGTTCCCGTGTCCTTCGTCGTAAAGAAAGGATCGAAGATCTTGTCGAGGTGTTCGGGACTGATGCCGGGGCCTTCGTCCTTTACTTCAATGATGACCCTGCCGTGATCCGCGCGCGACGAAAGGACGATTTCTCCGCCATCCGGCATGGCCTGAACAGAATTGATCGTCAGGTTCAGCAATACCTGTTTGATCTGCTCTGGGTCGCACATGATCTCGGGCACACTGGTCGCCCCATCAATGCGCAATTGGATCTGTTGATGTCCGGCCGAATGCGCGGCGAGCCCGACAACCGATTCCAGAATTGGACCGACGTCAGTCAAGCGATATTGAGGCGGGCTCGGGCGAGCGAACTCAAGGAAATTCGTGAGCAGCCGGTTCAGGCGGAGACACTCCTTCTCGATGATCTCCAGAAACTCATGCCTCCTCTCCTCCGTCCCCGAATTCTTCTTCAAGATGGCGACCGCGCCTCCGATGCTCGCCAAGGGATTGCGTACCTCGTGGGCAAGACCAGCCGATAGCTGACCGATTGCATAGAGGCGCTCGGAGCGCTTCATCCGCTCGAAATTCTGCTGAAGTTCCTGATAGACGGCGTTTAGTTGCGTCGTCGTGCGCTGAAGAGATGCGCTTTGCTTGCGCTCCCGATCCGCTAGGATACCCGCGATGAGGCCAACAAGGAAAAAATCGAGAATCTCCATCGCTTCGCCACCAAGGTAGCGGCGTGGCTCCGTCCCCTCGCTAAGACCGATCCAGAGGTGAGGTGCGTAGCACAGCGCCGCAAACGCCGCGGTGCCAAGGCCGCCTTTCCAGCCAAAATAGATTGCCGTAGCAGCGATAGGAGCGAAGTACAGATGCTGCAAAATGCTGTGCATCCATACGAATTGGTGTTCAGTCCCGTAGTAGATCGCACTAATCAACGCGATCGCTACGACTGGTGCCGCAATTTGGATGCGTCTCATCCGGGTCTACATTGTCGAGCGATGTGTGCCATCTGCCCGATTGTATCGCCACGTTGAATTCTTACCAGACTCTCAATAAGCCAAGGACGCACGGCTACTATCGTGGCTTGGATATCGTTTCTAACCCGGACACCGCCTCTTGTCGCCCGTGGACGGCGCGGCGAATTGATACACGCTTGCCCACAACATGCCGACCGGCCGAGCTTTCGGCGGCTTACCCTAGACCGTCGAACTCGCCGTTCGTGAATTCCCGGAAGCATCCCTCCCGTTCAGCGCCGATACGACCTGCTGTCCGAGGCGCGTCACCAATGCACCCGCAAGTCTCCGGTTAATGGATTGATCTTCCGCCGGAGAATCGTGAGAGCCTCACACGCGGGCGGTTCCGTCAGTTGTCCAGGTCGCACAACGTCTGAAATTATCCAGTTAACTCTCGCCGGCGACGCCGATCCGAACCAGGATCGGGGGGTAAGAGGTTCTTCCAGTTCCCTGGCGTGCTGTCCATCCAACATCGCCTTCCCACTTCTGGTCACCTGCTGCACGCAGGAAGCGCTCGGCGGCTCCAGTCGAACAACAAGGGCAATGTTCTGATCCAATCTGTCTTACGCCTCAGGTGTCCCCGGATCGTCGAAGTTCAAGGCATCGCAGCAGCGAATGAGGCCGCGGTTCGATAACGTATA
Source organism: Bryobacterales bacterium (assembly GCA_038212445.1). Taxonomy (GTDB): domain Bacteria; phylum Acidobacteriota; class Terriglobia; order Bryobacterales; family Bryobacteraceae; genus TMP-7. The sequence goes on along the minus strand of JBBQUM010000022.1, from coordinate 117,194 downwards.
GAGGCGATGCGGACCCATACTCTACACACCTGCCTGGCGGCAATAACACTCTCGGGCTGCACCTTTCTCGCTGCCCAGACCCTCGACCGGCCGTTGCGCGCGGTGACCGATCCCGGCGTCATCACCACTCGCCAGACGATTACGCCGGCCGGTGTGCCCACCGTCTTCCTGGGCAAGGTATTCGGTGTAGCCTTCGGACAGAGCAGCAGTGAACTGTGGATCCTCAGCGCCACCCAGCTCTACCAGATGGACTGGCAGTCAAACAGAGTCATTTCGAACATCACGCACGGCGCCAGCCCGGGATTGATGGGCCTAAGCCGGCAGGATCATGTGTACGTCTCGGCCATCCCGAGACGTAAGAAGGTGGGATTGTTCCGCGTGGAGAACGGAAGTCTGGTCCCCGTGGCTGAAGATTTAGGGACCAATATTGCCGGGTCGCCAGGTATCGGAGGCGGCATTGCCGTTTTGCCGTTGATCGCGAACAACAAAGCGGCAATCATCGATCTGTCTGGAGGAAAAGTCAGGGCGTTTGTCGATACCGGCATCGCTCCATTCGCGGCCGTCGTGAATAAACCCGGCACTGTGGCCTATGTGTCGAACTGGGGCGGCCGGCGGCCAGTGAAGGGAGATAAGACCGCGCCAACGGGTTTGGCCCGCGATGCCGACCAGGTGGTGGTTGACGAGCATGGAATCGCGTCCACAGGATCCGTCACGCGCATCGACCTGGTGACAGGCAAAGTCACAAACACAATCCCGGCCGAGCTGCATCCGAACGGTGTCGCCTGGGATGAAAAGGCCGGACGCCTGTACGTTGCCAATAACAATCGGGACAGCGTTTCCGTCATCGACACTAACACCAACACTGTGCTGCGAAGTGTCCGCATCCAGCCGTTTTCCCGTGAAGTGACCGGCATCGCGCCGACGGCTGTCGTTCTTTCGAGCAACGGCTCACGGCTGTTTGTCACCTGTGGAGGAATCAACGCAGTAGCCGTGCTGAATACCCGCACCTTCGCGCTCGAAGGCTTGATTCCGACAGGCTGGTACCCCAGTTCCATCGCGACCAGCGACGATGGGAAACATCTCGCCGTCGGAGCGATGCTCGGCGCCGGATCCGGTTGGAGGGACGCGCCGGGCAAGCGCTTTGTCCATGCCTATCGGGGCTCGGTCAACGTAGTGCAGATTCCCGACGCAGCGCAACTGGCCAGCTACACCACGGCTGTCGCCGAAAATAACCACCTGCCGCTCAAGGGTACGCCAGTGGTTGCGCACGCCGCTGGCAGTACCCGTAAGGCTGTGCCCGAACGCTCCGGCGAGCCTTCGCTCATTGAGCATGTGGTCTACATCGTGAAGGAGAACCGGACTTACGATCAGGTGTTCGGCGACATTCAGAAGGGCAACGGCGATGCGTCCCTGGTGATGTTCGGACAGGAGGTGACGCCGAATCAGCATCGATTGGCGGAGGAGTTCGTGCTGCTCGACAACTTCTATGCCTCGGGCGGGAACAGTGCCGACGGGCACCAGTGGGTCACCCAGGCCAACGAGGTCGCCTACACTCTCTGGCCCGGCTACGAGGGCCGCAGCTATCCTTACGACGGCACCGACCCCATCGGTATCGCACAGGGCGGCACCATCTGGGACGCCGCTATCAAGCAAAGGAAGTCGGTCCGCGTTTATGGCGAGTATGCGGGACGCCTTCCCGTACCTCCCGCCCAGCGGCATGACTTTCTGCGCCGTTGGAAGCAGGACGAGGACTTCACCGCCACCTGGAACATCACCGCGCCCATAGCCCACATGAACGCGTTTGTCGCGCATAACTATCCTGCCTATACCACCTCGGTCCCTGACGTGATTCGGGCGCAGATTTTCCTAAAGGACCTGAAACAGTGGGAAGCGAACGGCGGGATGCCCTCGCTGACGTTGCTGCAACTCCCCAGCAATCACACCTCCGGCACGACACCCGGCGCCTCAAGTGCGAAGGCGATGGTGGCGGACAACGACCTGGCGGTGGGCCAGATTGTGGAGGCGCTTACGAGGTCGAAGTTCTGGCCGAAGATGGCGATCTTCATCGTCGAGGACGACGCGCAGAATGGAGTGGATCACGTGGACGGCCACCGCACCGTGGCTTTGGCTGTCAGCCCGTACGTCAAGCGCGGCCATGTCGATTCCACCTTCTACTCACATCAAAGCATGCTGAAGACGATGGAACAGATGCTCGGACTTCCCACCCTTTCGATCTTCGACCTGATCGCCCACGACATGCGCGCCAGTTTCACCGACACTCCCGACATCCGGCCATACGCCCACGTGCCCGCGTCGCATGATCTGTTCGAGAGGAATGCGGAGTTGAAGTCGCTGAAGGGCGCCGAACGGGCCGCGGCTGTGGCCTCAGCGAAGATGCGCTGGGATGTTCCAGACGCCGCGCCAACGGAGAAGCTGAACCGGATTCTGTGGCACTCGGTGAAAGGCTGGCAGACTGCCTATCCCGGCGTACGGCAAGCCGTTTTTGCGCCCTACTCGCTGGATGTCGACGACGATGATCGCTGAGGAAGCCTTCCCGGCGACTACGGGCTGTTAGGCGTGGGCTGCCGTTTAGCCGGCCGGCTCTTGCATTAACGAGGGGGGCCCACTGACCGCGAGCCGATCCTGCGAAGACCGCTCGTCCCAGGCGTGCCTAGTCGAAATTATTAAAGATATTCGGATATTGTTACGATATTTAATATAGAGTGCCGTTATTGCGGGCAGGTGCGACCGGTCGTCTGTGCTACCAGATTGCGTCCAGTGGACCAATCGCGGTTGGTGTATGTGTGCTGGTGGCATCGTTGTGTCTCGGGAGCGGCTGCCGGCAACCCGATTTCAAAAATCGCGTCTACGTCATCGGTACCGATAACACCCGTCCCTACCACTATCTGGATGAGCGCGGCAAACCAGGCGGCATGGTAGGTGAGGTCATTCAGGAAGCAGCCTCCCGGGCGGGAGTCCGTTTGGAATGGCGTGTTCTTCGGGAGGGTCCCCAGGCCGCCCTCAGAGCGAGGAAGGCGGACATATGGCCGCTATTGTCGATCCAACCGGACCTCTGGCCGGATTTTCATTTCACTCAGCCCTACCTCAGCAATTCATTTGTCGAGATCGCTTCTGACGACAGGTTTTTGTCACCCGAAAATGTCGGGGCCGCAAAGCGGATCGCGGTGGTGCGCTATCCCATGGTGCTTCAAATAGCCAGGCGTGCCTTCCCGAAGGCGGAAATAACAGGCTACAAGTCGCGGGAAGATGCGCTAACCGCCATTTGCACCGGCGGCGCGGATGCGGCGGTGATGGAGGCGCGGGCGATTCACTACCTGTCGCTTGTCCGGCCGCCAGGATGTGAACGGCAATCCTTGTTCACATCGGGTCTTGAGCTTCCAGCGAAGAAATTGGCGATTGTCTCCACCAGGGGCAGCGAGGCTGCCGCCGACGGCATTCGGCACGAGATTGACCAGATGATCGCCGACGGTTCGATGAACCGAATCCTGCAGCGCTGGAGCTACTTTTACGGAGGTGAGGCGGAGACCATCTTTCGCGAAAATGAGACCAGCCTCGCTAACCGTCGCTCTCTGCTCCTGGCCGGAGTTCTGGGCCTGTTTTCGATTCTCCTGCTGCTCCTGCTGGCCCGCGTGCGGCGGGCAAAACGAATTGCCGTAGCCGCCGATTCCGCGAAATCGATGTTCGTTGCCAACATGAGCCATGAGATACGCACTCCGATGAACGGCATCATGGGGATGACGCAACTTGCGCTCGCTCTTGCTCACGACCCGGAGCAGCGGGAGTACCTGAATCTCGCGCAAAGCTCCGCCAATTCGCTACTCGCGCTCCTGAACGACATTCTCGATCTGTCACGAATCGAGGCTGGCAAACTAATTGTGGAGCCGGTCGCCATGGACCCGAGAACACTGGTCACCGACACCGTTCACAGCTTCGAGATGAGCGCATCATCCAAGGGCCTTCACCTGCGGACAGTATTCAGCGAAGCGGTTCCACATCTCATCCTGGGCGATCCACTCCGCCTGAGGCAGGTGCTTGTCAACCTGATTGGAAACGCTATCAAATTCACTGAGAGCGGCGAGGTCCAGGCCTCCCTGGACTATGATCCAAGTCGCAGGCTGATCAGATTTGCAGTTCGCGACACCGGCATCGGCATTCCCGAGGCTCAGCAGCGGCAGGTTTTCGGAGCCTTCACTCAAGCGGACGGTTCGATTAGCCGCAGGTATGGTGGTACGGGACTGGGTTTATCGATTTCGGCGAAATTGGTCCACTTGATGGGAGGCTCAATCCGGGTGTTCAGCAAACTTGGTGAAGGCGCTCTGTTTGAATTCTCCTTCCCCTTTCAGGCGGCGCCCGCTCGTGACAAGCCCGAGCAAATTGAAGATCAATCCGTTGAGCCGCCCCCCGTTGGCCGGCGTATATTGCTGGCAGAAGACAATAAAGTGAATCAGCAGGTGGCCCTGCGTCTGTTGGAGAAGAACGGGCACACCGTCACGGTTGTATCCAACGGGCGTGAGGCCCTGGCTGCCATGGAAGGGGAATCGTTCGACGTCGTCCTGATGGATGTCCAGATGCCGGAAATGGACGGATTCGAGGCCACCGCCCGGATTCGCGCGGGCGAGGCGTCCGGCGGCCCGCACATGCCAATTGTCGCCATGACGGCGCACGCGATGTCAGGCGATCGCGAACGGTGCCTCCAAGCTGGGATGGACGGGTACGTCAGCAAGCCAGTGGATTTGTCCTCCCTGCAGCGCGCGATTACCGACGCCACAGGAATGACCCTGCCATCGACCTGACGAACGCTCGCCGGCGGGTGGCGGTTCCACCCGGGCCGCAGAGCCAGGTCCAGATCGAATCGGGCTGGCTTTTCGACACCCGCTTGTGCCTCTTCCAAACTCGCGCTGGGAAATCCGTCCTCAGTTGTGCTGCCAGAGGGAAGCGTGCCGCAGAGATCCGATCATCCTGCCTCTCGCCGTTAAAATCCCGACACGATTCTGAGATCCGCGACGCCAGGATTTGTGGACCGTTCCCCTTGCACCAGGAACTACGAGATGCCGGTTCCGCCCCGCTCTCCTCTGTGTCATCCGCTGTCATTTGGAGCCTTGCTACTTTGGTCTGTCAGTCTGTGCCTTCCAACTCAGCCACAGGGGCAATCCCGGGTCCAATTTACAATCTGGTGTGAAGCGCTTCTAATGATCACCTGCACCTGACCGGAATCTTGGAAAACGAACGACGCCGCTCAGCATCGTAGGCTGCAATGCGAATCGCATGATGATTGACAGAATAGACTGGCCGCAAATCGCTAAATGGCTCGATCACGATAGACCTCCGCGCCTACTCGATCGGTATCTCTAAATTGATCTCCGGGTTAACAGAGGAATTGAATTCGCTCAGACGCTTGGTTTTGGACCAGTAAATCCTGTAGTGGGCTCGAAGCGTGAAGTCCACATCGGCGCTCACTTGGCTGAAGTGGTACCTGCCATCGGCACTGGTGATGTAGGACCGTATTGTCTGGTTAAGTTCATTTTCAATCTGCACGACGGCCTTTGGCAAGGTGTTACCTCGCTGGTCGGCTACCACCCCGCTTACTGAACGCATACCCGATTGCGGTACGCCCGGAATCCCGAGAAGAAGCAATAGCCCCGCAACCCACACGATCCTTTTCCCCATAACGCCTCCTTGTCGCGATTCTCGACTGTTCGAGATTCGTGGCGCTGCGAAAGAAGAATCAGCAATTCGTAAGCCACTCCCCGCCTTGGCGCGTACCAGAAGCGTCGTCTCGAAGACCATGTCCCCGGTGACGCGGACGTTACGCATCCGATGCCTCCCAACCCGACGGTGCTCCGGTTGCTCTTCGGAGGGCAAGACCGATGTACCAGAATTCAAGTGTGTCCGTTGTCACCAGGAGAATCTGATGATTTGTTACGAATGCCACAAGGCAGCTACCCGCCAGGAGGCGGTAGCGATATGCCACCACTGTTCCGCCGCTCTGTGCCCTGAACACGCCACTCTACTCAAAGATCCGATGACAGCTCAGTACGCCGTTGGCAAGACAGTCGTCCTCCCGTTACTGGCACGCATCTTCTTGTGCAGTGTCTGCCGTGAGGCGTTACGCCAGGATCGTCAATAGTGTGACGGGATGCGGTCATCCGACCTCATATGGTCGCCCCGCCCATGCCTGCGGACGCTCTACAAGGAGTTCGAACGTCAACTGCGGAGCGGTCCTGAAGTTGGCTCCCATCGTGCTTGAACGATCTTGCAGCGAATTGCCGCCAGACCACGAAGGTGCGCGGTTGGAATCGAAAGTTAATTACAGATAAGAAGGCTTGAAACATGGGAAAGATCATCGGTATCGACTTGGGCACCACCAACTCCGCAGTCGCCGTCATGGAGGCCGGCCAGCCCACCGTCATCGCAAACCAGGAGGGTGCCCGCACTACGCCGTCCGTCGTGGCTTTCACGAAAGCCGGCGAGCGCCTGGTCGGCCAGATCGCGAAACGCCAGGCCATCACGAACCCAGTCAACACGATTTTCTCGATCAAAAGGTTCATGGGCCGGCGGTATGACGAAGTTAGCGAAGAGATGAAAATGGTGCCCTACAAGGTCGTTCGCGGCGACAACGACGACGTCCGCGTGGACATCAGCGGCAAAAAGAACTCTCCGGCCGAAATCTCGGCCATGATCCTCACCAAATTGAAGGAAGCAGCCGAAGCCTACCTCGGTGGCAAGGTCACCCAGGCTGTCATCACCGTACCTGCATACTTCAACGACGCGCAGCGGCAGGCTACCAAGGACGCGGGCAAGATCGCCGGTCTCGAGGTGATGCGAATCATCAATGAGCCTACTGCCGCCGCTCTGGCCTATGGCCTCGACAAGAACAAGGACCAGACCATCGCCGTTTACGACTTCGGCGGGGGCACCTTCGATATCTCAATCCTCTCAGTGGGCGAGGGTTTGGTGGAGGTGAAATCTACAAACGGTGACACCCATCTCGGGGGCGACAATATCGACCAGCGGGTGATCGACTGGATTGTTACCGAGTTCAAAAAGGAAAGCGGCATCGATCTGTCGAAGGACCAGATGGCCCTCCAACGACTGAAAGAGGCCGCTGAGAAGGCGAAAATGGAACTGTCCAGCCTGCTCGAAGTCGAAATCAACCTCCCCTTCGTCACCGCCGACGCCACCGGTCCGAAGCACCTGATGATGAAACTAACCCGGGGCCGCTTCGAGCAAATGGTGGAAGACATCATCCAGAGGTCGGTGGGTCCATGCAAGCAGGCTCTCGCGGATGCAGGCGTGACGCCACAGGAACTTGACGAAGTCGTTCTGGTCGGCGGCCAGACGCGCATGCCTCGTATCCAGAAATTGGTGCGCGAGTTGTTCGGCAAAGAACCGCATCAGGGCGTGAACCCGGATGAAGTGGTGGCAATCGGCGCCGCCGTCCAGGGTGGCGTTCTAGGTGGAGAAGTCAAAGGCATACTGCTGCTTGATGTCACTCCGCTATCGCTTGGGATCGAAACCATGGGCGGCGTGTTCACCAAGCTAATCGAACGCAACACCACAATCCCCACCAGCAAGAGCGAGTCATTCTCCACTGCATCCGATAGCCAGACGTCGGTGGAGATCAAAGTGCACCAGGGCGAGCGGGCCATGGCGCACGACAACCGGTTGCTGGGCGTGTTCCAACTGGCCAATATCCCTCTGGCGCCGCGCGGTGTACCGAAGATCGAGGTTACATTCGATATCGATGCCAATGGCATTCTCAACGTGACTGCGAAGGATACCGCAACCAACAACGAACAGAAGATCACCATCACTTCGTCATCGGGTCTCTCTAAAGACGAAGTGACAAAGATGGCCCAGGACGCCGAATCGCATGCCGCCGACGATCGCAAGCAGCGCGACAACATCGAAGTTAAGAACAAGGCCGACGCCATGGTCTACAACGTTGAGAAGACACTGAAGGAACATCGCGGAAAAATCGGTGACGTTGAAGCAAAAGAAATCGAAGCAGCACTCGAAGAGACCCAAAAGGCTATCGCCGATAATGATCCCGCCCGGATCAGCGCCGCCACCAACCGGCTCACCACTGCCAGCCACAAACTCGCAGAGGCGATGTACAAGGCCTCTGCCCCTCAATCCGGCGGTCAGGCGCCGCCCCAGGCAGGCGGGGGTCACGGCAAGAAGGACGCAGGCAATGACGGCGTTGTAGATGCTGAGTTTGTCGACAGCGCGAAATAGGAGGAAGTCCGCCGTCAGTTCGGGCCCACCGTGGTTGAGAGTCTATCGTGCCAGGAGCTAGGTGAACTATGTTGTTAGTAGATTGGCTCCGCTGGCAGAATATAGTCGACTTCATTGTCCTGAGCGTAGCTCTCTACCTTGTATTACTCTGGGCCAAGCAGACGCGGGCACTTCATTTCGCGCTGATGATCGCCGGATTTCATGCCGCTGCGCTGTTAGCTGGGCAGTTCGACCTGACCATCACGAGTTGGGTGTTGGAGGGCGCCAGCCTGGCGGTAATCGGACTGCTCGTGCTTCTCTTCCAGGCTGAATTGCAGCATTCGCTGCTGCGATTGGACAGCATCATTCATCTGAGGTTTCACACACCTGCTGCATCCAGTCTCACTTACGATGCGATTGTCGCCGCCATGTTCGCCATGGCGCACGCCAACATCGGCGCGCTGGTGGTACTAACGCGAAAGGATTCGATCGGAAATCTGGTTTCCAACGGCATCAAGATAGACGCGGAGGTTTCGAAGGCATTGTTGGAGGCGATCTTTCGCAAAGACTCTCCTATCCACGATGGCGCGGTGATTATTGAGGGCGAACGCATCGCCTATGCCCGCGTGGTTCTGCCACTGAGCGGACGGGACGACGTTCCCACCGAGTTCGGGACACGTCACCGCGCGGCTCTTGGCCTGGGCGAAAACTCCGACGCGCTGGTGTTGGTGGCGTCGGAAGAGCGGGGCAAGGTGCTGGTGATTGATCGACGGGATGTTCATCCTATGCCAGACGAGGCGGCGTTGCGGTTAGCTCTCTACAACCTTCATCCCGAGCGACCGGCGTCCTTGGCGGCCAGGGCACGTCGGATCCTGTTCGCAAATCCGAAGTATCGATTCTCGGCCGTCGCGTTGGCGGGTTTGATTTGGGGAGTCTCGTTCCTCGGTGGAGGGACGACTGTGAAGAATGTTGCCGCACCGGTGGAATTTGAGAACGTCCCACCTGGCCTGTATATTTCAAATCTCCCGCTGAATCTCGTCAGCGTCCAACTGCGAGGGAACTCGTGGGTGATGAATCCATTGATGTCGCGAATGACCGCGTTGGTTGACTTGAGCGGGCTGGGCGAGGGCTGGCATACCGTCCGCCTCACTTCAGCTGATTTGAAGCTTCCGCCCGGCGTCGCCGCCGAACGCTTGTCGCCTCAGATCATCTCTCTACGGTTGACGCATAGAGCCGTCGCGTTACCGCCGCGGTGAAGGGGAGTCGCCGGCATACCTTGGTTGCCGTTGGACTCCCCGCGCTGGTTAGCTTTGGTTCGACGCGCGGCCGCGTAGAGCGAAGCCCAAGAGGAAGCCGATTGCCGTGCCCGCTGCGATCAGCGCCGCCGGATTCTTGCGAACAATCTGCCGCAATTCACTGCCGATGCGTCCGGTGTCGTGGCGGCGGACGTAGGCAGCCGTCGAATCAAGTCCGGACGCGGCTCTCTCCGCAATGTCGTCGATTGCTTCACCGGCATTGCGCATCGATGCCGCCGAGCCGGCAAGAGCGTCTGCTGTGCCCCGGCCTGCATGGTCCAGTTTCCTGGCGGCTGTTCGGCCCAGTGCCCCCACTTGACCGAGTGTGTCCTGTATTCTTTCGCCGAGTTGAGATGCTGTTTCAATCATTTCTTTTGCTAACTCCTCTTTCAAGTCTTCAATAATGTGACGGTGGATGGTCATGTGACCAACTGCGGTCGATCGGGTTCATTGGTGCGAGGATGAACGCGGTGGCCCTGAGTGGTCAGACCCCTCAGCGAATGATGACGACCGCTATCGCTTCCCCGGGATACCTGCGGTTGTACAGATAATAACCGTCGCTGTAGTCGACATACACGTCGTCGCGGGCGTACCAGTCGCTCGACCAGTCTTCCGGCCAAGGGTCAACCATCATGAACGAGTAACCACCGTATTGGAAGCGAGGATACCCGTCCACCATCACCGGCTGGCTACTGATACGGAACCAGTGTTGACTTCCAAAATTGAGCGAGAAGCTCCACTCCGGGATGTAGTACCCGCCGTAGCCTCCGCGCTGATTCCAAGTCCGATGCTCGTCGCGCCACGGCGCACGAGTCTGCTGCCACGAGGACTGTCCCTGCCAGCCACCTTGCTGGAGCCATCCGCGCTGCCGCTGCCAAGACTGCATTTGCTGTGTGCTGCGTGACCGGTCGGCCACCCCTCGCTGCTGTACCGGCCAGGTGGACTGTTGAGCGCGTTGCGGCTGCTCTCGCTCAGAGCGAACCTGTTGAGGTTGCCGCCTACGCTCTGGTTGCTGTTGCACTGTCCGAGCCTGCTGCGGCTGTTGTTGGGCCCCTTGCGGTTGCTGAGCCGGGCGGACCGGCTGCGGCTGCTGCTGAACCTGCTGCGGTGCTTGTTGCGCTTGACGTTGTGGCCGTTGCTGTTGAGTGCGCTGAGGCTGCTGTGCCGGACGATCCTGCTGCTGTTGCTCTGGGCGCGTCTCCTGGCGGCGCTCCTGCTGGGGAGCCGGCCTGGCCTCCTGCTCTCGAGGCTTCTCCTGCGCGTAGGCGGCGACAGTGCCAAGGGCAATGACTGTCGTGTTAAGGACAAACGCCGCAAAAGTACGATTCATGATGACAACCTTCGCCTCCTGACACAGCACTTCACTGGCCGATGCAAAAAAGAATGCGAGTCGCCCTCTCTACAGCAGAGCGTGCCGGCGATAGAACCACGATTTCACCGCTTGCACCACCAGGAGGTACGTCACGGCCAGAAGAAAAATTGCGCCGAGCAACGGCACTGGCAGCGGAACAAAGTGCAACAGATCGCTCAACGGTGTGTATGGCAGAACTCCGGCCACTGCCACCACTGACAACACTGCGATGATCAGCGGCCTGCTTGGCCGGCTCTTGAATGGATTGCCCGCCGTCCGAATGACAAATACCACAAGCGTCTGAGTAGCCAGGGACTCGACAAACCACGCGGTCCTGAAAAGCGGCGCATTTGAAGCCGCGTGGAAGACCCAGAAGAGCATTCCGAAGGTGAGGAAATCGTAGATCGAACTGATCGGCCCAATGATCGTCATGAACTGGCGAATGAATCCGATCTGCCAGCGCTTGGGCCGGTGTAGCAGCGCGGCGTCGACGTTGTCAGTCGGAATGGTTATCTGCGACGCGTCATAGAGGAAGTTGTTCAGCAGGATCTGAGTCGGCAACATCGGCAGGAAAGGTAGAAACAATGACGCTGCGGCCATGCTGAACATGTTGCCGAAGTTCGAACTTGTACCCATGACGATGTATTTCATGATGTTGGCGAAACTCCGCCGCCCCTCGACGATGCCGTCATTTAACACCGCCAGATCCTTCTCCAGCAGGATGACCTTAGCCGCGTCTTTGGCCACGTCCACACCGCCCATAACCGAAATGCCGACGTCGGCGGAGTGTAGTGAGGGCGCGTCGTTAATCCCGTCTCCGAGAAATCCGACTACGTGGCCCCGCGCTTTGAGGGCGAGGATCACGCGGTTCTTCTGCGCGGGAGCTACGCGAGCAAAGATGGCGCCCTGTTCGGCTTGTACCGCCAGCGCGGCATCGTCCATCGCGTCCACTTGGCTGCCGGTGACAATCAGGTCGGCCGGCAAACCTACGTCCTTGGCTACCTTTTGGGTTACATACTGGTTGTCACCAGTCATTACTACTACGGCCACGCCATTCTGCTTCAAGGCTTCCAGAACGGCGAGAACTCCTTCCTTCGGAGGGTCGAGGAAGGCCGCAAACCCATGCAGCGTCATGTTCATCTCAGCGGCCGTTGTGTAGCTATCCTCCTTGGCTACCTTCGCCACGGCCACCCCTAACGTCCGATAACCGTCGGCACTCAACTTCTGATACGTTGCCGCCGCTTGAGCGCGTCTCTGATCGTCAAAGGGTTGGGCAAATCCACCGATCATCACCGACCGGCAGATAGCGAAGACATTCTCCGCCTCGCCCTTGGTAACCAGCAATATATCTTCCGCGTGCGTCACCACCACCGAGAGTCGCTTGCGGCTAAAATCAAATGGGATCTGGTCCAGTTTCTGATAGTCGGCAATCGCCGGCCGTTCGTGCTTCAATACCGCGTCATCCATCGGGCTCTTAATCCCGGCTTGAAAAAAGCTGTTGACGTAAACAAACCTCAACACGTTGTCGTTGTCGTTGCCGTCGATGTCAACGTGCCGGTCCAGCACAATTTCCCCTTCGGTTAAGGTGCCGGTCTTATCGCTACAGAGGATTGTGAGGCTGCCGAAATCTTCAATCGCAGCGAGTTGTTTGACGAGGACCTTCTTCTTCGACATGCGGCGGGCGCCCTGGGCCAGTGTGATGGTAATGATCATCGGCATCATCTCCGGCGTCATGCCCACCGCGAGTGCAATAGAGAAAAGGAATGACTCGAGCACGGGCCGGTGGAGAATGATATTGACGAGAAGAACGAAAAGGACGAGCAGCATGATCACCCGGGTGATCATGAGTCCGAAGCTCCGGATGCCCCGGCCGAACTCCGTCTCAGGTGGTTTCGCCGCCAGCCGCTGGGCGATGTCTCCTAGTTGGGTGTTCTTCCCGGTGGAGACCACCACTGCCGTCCCTATCCCCGTCTGAACCGCTGTGCCGAAGAAGATACTGTTCGCAGCGTCGGCAACGCCGTGCTCACCTGCCGCAAGATCGACGGCTGTCTTCTCGACTGGCAGTGACTCTCCCGTCAGCGCGGACTCACGTACCTGCAGGTCCTTCACTTTCAGCAAGCGCGCGTCTGCCGGCACCAGATCTCCGGCATTCAACTGGATGACGTCGCCCTCTACCAGCTCGGCGACAAGCACTTCCTGCTCGCGGCCGTCGCGCACAACAGCGGCTGTCGTGGCCACTTGCTTTTGAATCTCCTCTACGGCGTGGCGTGCCTGGAACTCCATAAAGAAGTTGAGGAGCACGCTCAGCAGCACCATCGCGATGATGATCAGGCCTCCCACCGGATCGCCTAACGCCAGCGAAATGACACTGGCAGCCACAAGAATGATGACCAGTGGATTCGCGAAGAAGCGAAAGAAGATGATGAGCGTGGCGAAGCGCGACTCCCGCGTTAGGCTGTTCGGGCCATTCTGGCGAAGTCTGCGTTCCGCTTCGGTGGATGTCAGCCCCGCAGGTGAGGCCTGCAACTGCCGCAGCAGGTCCGCGACCGGCGTATCCCAAAAGGCCTTCGTTCGAGTATTCCGTTGATCCATGAGTGTAGGCGGCCGAAGAGTCCCTAGCTGGGCCACTTCCAATTCCGGATCTCCGGCAGATCCGCGCCGTGTTTGTCGATGTACTGCTTGTGCTCGATCAGCTTGTCCTTCAGTTGCTGCTTCAGGTAGACACCCTGATTGCCGGTTTGCGGCAGGCGGTCAATCGCGTCCATCACTAGGTGGAAGCGATCGAGATCGTTGAGAACGGCCATGTCGAAAGGAGTCGTAATCGTACCTTCTTCCTTATAGCCGCGCACGTGGATGTTGTCATGGTTGGTACGGCGATAAGTCAGCCGGTGGATCAGCCAGGGATAGGCATGAAAGGCGAATATGACAGGCTTGTCCTCAGTAAACAGTTCGTCGAAATCTGTGTCACTCAATCCGTGCGGATGCTCGGATTGCGGCTGTAGTTTCATGAGATCCACGACATTTACGACGCGGACTCTCACGCCGGGTAAATGCTCGCGCAAAATGGACACCGCCGCTAGCGTCTCAAGTGTAGGTACGTCACCGCAACACGCCATCACCACGTCGGGCGCCTGCTTCTGATCGTTGCTCGCCCATTGGCAGATTCCGATGCCTTCGGCGCAGTGCTTTACCGCGGCATCCATCGTCAGCCACTGCGGCGCCGGATGTTTGCCCGCCACTACGACGTTGACGTAATGACGGCTGCGAAGGCAGTGATCCATCACCGACAGGAGGCAGTTCGCGTCAGGCGGCAGATACACGCGGACGACCTCGGCCTTCTTGTTTACAACGTGGTCGATGAATCCGGGATCCTGATGCGTGAACCCGTTGTGATCCTGACGCCAGACGTGTGAGGCCAGCAGGTAATTCAGCGAAGCAATTTTTCTGCGCCAGGGGAGGCGTGACGTCACCTTCAGCCATTTGGCATGCTGGTTAAACATCGAATCGACGATGTGAATGAAGGCTTCGTAGCAGTTGAAAAGACCATGCCGGCCCGTGAGCAGGTAGCCCTCAAGCCAGCCCTCGCACTGGTGCTCGCTGAGCATTTCCATCACCCGCCCGGTTGGCGCAAGAAATTCGTCATTGCGCACCACCGCGGCGTCCCATTGCCGGCTGGTGGCTTCAAAGAGCGATTCGAGCCCGTTAGAAAGCGTCTCGTCAGGTCCAAACACCCGGAAGTTTCTCTGCTCGATATTCAGCTTGACGATATCGCGCAAGAACCCTCCGAGAACATGCGTGTCACCGATACCTGGCGCTCCAGGGCAGGGCACCGGTGCAGCGTACTCACGAAAATCCGGCATCCTCAGGTCCCGTAGCAACATGCCGCCGTTGGCATGCGGATTCGCGCCCATTCGCCGGTCGCCCTTCGGCGCCAGTTCACGGAGTTCGTGCATCAGTCGCCCGCTCTTATCGAAGAGCTCTTCGGGACGGTAGCTCTTCAGCCAGTCCTCGAGTAACTTGAGATGCTCCGGATGACTGGCAGGGTCGGACAGTGGCACCTGATGCGAACGAAACGTGCCTTCTACCTGTAGTCCGTCCACCACCTTCGGTCCCGTCCAGCCTTTGGGCGATTTCAGGACGATCATCGGCCATCGCGGGCGCGTCGAGTCCCCGTGCGCCCGGGCGTTCAGCCGGATCCGCTGGATCTGCTCCACCGCGGCGTCGAGAGTGGCAGCCATTGCCCGGTGCATCGGTTCCGGCTCATCACCCTCGACAAAGTACGGCGTCCATCCGTAACCGCGGAGCAACTGCTCCAGTTCCTCGTGAGTGATGCGCGCCAGCAGGGTGGGATTTGAGATCTTGTAGCCGTTGAGATGCAGGATGGGCAACACCGCACCGTCTGTAACCGGATCCAGAAACTTGTTTGAATGCCAGGCCGTCGCCAAAGGACCAGTCTCCGCCTCACCGTCGCCCACTACACAGGCGACGATCAGATCCGGATTGTCGAACACGGCGCCAAACGAGTGACTGAGCGAGTAACCGAGCTCGCCGCCCTCATGTATCGACCCCGGACACTCCGGCGACGCGTGGCTGGGGATTCCTCCAGGAAACGAAAATTGAAGGAAGAGCTTTTGAAGTCCGGCCTCGTCCTGGCTGATGTTCGGGTAAATCTCGCTGTACGTGCCCTCAAGATAGGTGTTGCTGACGACGGCAGGGCCGCCGTGTCCGGGGCCGGAAACATAGATCATGTCGAGGTCGTACTTCTTGATCACGCGGTTCAAGTGCGCGTAGATGAAGTTCTGGCCAGGCGTCGTGCCCCAATGCCCGAGCAGCATGTGCTTCACGTCGGCAAGCGTCAGCGGCCGCTTCAGCAGCGGATTGTCGAACAGATAAATCTGGCCAACCGAGAGATAATTTGCCGCCCGCCAATAGGCGTCAATCGTCGAGAGCTCCTTTGGCGAAAGCACATCGTCCATCAAGGGCGCGATCGGCGTAATTTCATTTAATCCGGCTGTGGTCAACATTGTCTTCAGGAGAAATAAGCAATCAGACGCCCAACGGCGAAGAGCCATTCAAGGCCTGCCACGCCGCCGTCTTCGACCATATTTGGTCAACTGACATCGCGTGGTCATTCCGTCAAACGACAACCGCTCGTGAAGCCACGCCTCAAACTCCGAATGAAAGCGTCAGTCAATTCGTCATCGGATGGACCCTCGAATGCTCTCTAGGTTCGTTGCGTAAGGAGAATGCAACGATATGCTCTGCCAAACAAAAAATCTCGAAGGCTATAAGCTGGGTGCTCGCGATGGGAATATCGGAGAAGTCAGGGAATTCTATTTCGACGACCACAGCTGGACCATTCGATATCTGGTTGCCGACACCGGAGGCTGGCTCACTGGACGGCAGGTTCTAATCTCCCCATACGCCCTCGATCAGGCAATCAGCGATCTAAAAGTGATCCCGGTGGCTCTGACCAGGAAGCAAATTGAAGACGGTCCGTCATTGGACACCGACAAGCCCGTCTCGCGCCACTACGAAATGGAATATTACGCCTACTACGGCTGGCCGGCGTATTGGGACGGTCCGGGCATGTGGGGCGCAGGCGGCTACCCTCGACGCGGCGATGCCGGATGGTCTGAAACCACGCGCCGGATCCAAAAGGGTGATCCTCACCTGAGGAGTACTAAGGATGTATCGGGCCATACGATACAGGCAGTCGACGGCGAAATCGGCCACGTCGAGGACTTTGTCGTGGACGACGAGACCTGGGCTATTCGCTACCTGGTTGTCGATACGCGCAACTGGTGGCCCGGCAAAAAAGTCCTCATTGCGACGCGATGGATCCAGCGGATCAGCTGGGAAGAGTCGAAAGTGTTTATCAACCTGACGCGCGAAAAAATCATGCAAGGGCCGGAATTCACAGACCAGGCTCTCATCACGCGGGACTACGAAACCAAACTCCACCGTCATCATAACCGCGACGGCTATTGGGCCGACGAACTGACTCACCCCATTGCCGGCTAGGATTGCGGAACGGAAAGCACAAGGAGAAAACGCATGCATCAGTCACATCAGCTGGCCGCGGAGCAACACGAAAAAGCCGCCAAGGCTCACCGCACCGCCGCGGAACACAATGAGAAAGGCGAACATTCGAGCGTCACCTGGCACTCAGAGCGCGCGCTCGAGTATTCCCAACATGCCTACAAACTGGCAAAAGACGCCCACAATAAGTCCGCGCAGATAGAGACTCTCTAATGTCAACTCGTTACGAAAATCATCAACGCGCCGCTGAACTGCACGACATTGCGGCCCACGCGCACCGAGCGGCGGCGCAGCACGGCCAGCAGGATCACTTGACCGGACAGGAGCAGTCGCGCCATGCCCTGGAACACTCGCAAAACGCCTATCTGCTAACCCAGCAGGTGCGGCAGCAAGTGTCTACCGGACATGGCGTGGTCTCGTTTGGACATGCAGACACCGCGATCCTGGCTTATGGCCTGTGGCAAGCGAGAGGCTGTCCACAAGGATCTCCCGACGAAGACTGGTTTCGCGCCTCCGCTAAACTGCGGTCCCGTTAATCCAGTCGGAATAAGTAGCGAAAGGACATCATGGATACGGATAGATCGGCCCAGCAGGCCCCGGTCACGACTTATTTGGTGGGAGGCGGCGTTTCCGCGCTTGCCGCAGCAGCCTTCCTGATTCGGGACGGCGATATTCCCGGGCGCAATATCGTCATCCTGGAGCAACTCGACCGCTTGGGAGGTAGTCTCGACGGCGCCGGCTCGGCCAAGGACGGCTACGTCCTTCGCGGCGGTCGAATGCTCGAAAGCAAATACGTTTGCACGTTTGACCTCTTTTCGTCCATCCCATCATTGGACGGAAGCAGAACGGTGACCCAGGAGATTTTCGACTGGAACACGGTCATGAAGACGGCATCGAAGTCGCGCCTCGTACGCGGAGGTCTACGAATCGATGCTCCCGAATTTGGACTCACAGAAGCACAAATCCTCAATCTGGAGCGAGTCGCAGCTGAACCGGAAGCCTTGTTGGGCAAGACCACCATTGCCGACCAGTTCAATCTATCCTTCTTCGAGACCAACTTCTGGCTGATGTGGTGCACCACCTTCGCGTTTCAACCCTGGCACAGCGCCGTTGAATTCAAGCGGTACCTCTTGCGCTTCACTCACATGGTCGCTGGCTTTAACCAACTCCGCGGCATCATGCGTACCGTTTATAACCAGTACGATTCGATGGTCCGTCCGCTCCTGAAATGGCTCGAAGAGCGCGGCGTGCGCTTCGAATTGGACACCGTTGTCACCGACGTCGTGCTGCGCGAAGAAGGCGGCAGCCGGATTGTCGAACGGATCGCTTATCTTCGCGGCGGCCGCCCCGGCGAAATCGCCATCCGCCGCAACGATAATGTCATCGTTACGCTGGGTTCGATGACCGAAGCGTCCAGTCTTGGATCTATGGATTCAGCTCCCGTCCTCAATGGCAAGGCGAAGAACGGTGCCTGGGCGCTTTGGGAAAAGATCGCTGCCAGCACACCCGAATGCGGCCACCCGTCGGTATTTGCCGATCACATCGATGAATCAAAATGGATCTCGTTCACGACAACGATGCGCGACCCCTCTTTCTTTCGACTGATTCGCGACTTTACCGGGAACGTGCCGGGAGAAGGCGGCCTGATCACGTTTGCCGACTCCGCCTGGCTCGCCTCGATCGTGTTGCCGCATCAGCCGCATTTCATCGGCCAGCCAGAAGATGTGAACGTCTTCTGGGGATACGGCCTGAATGTGGATTTGCCGGGAGATTTCGTCAAGAAACCGATGTCGGCATGCTCCGGACGTGAGATCCTGAATGAAATATTGGGCCACTTGCGTATCGAGGCCGAAGCCGCGCAAATCCTGGAAACTTCCATCTGCATTCCCTGTATGATGCCGTTCATCACCAGTCAATTCCTGCCGCGAATCCAGGGCGATCGCCCCCAGGTTGTACCCGATGGATTGACCAACCTGTCCTTCATCGGACAATTCTGCGAACTCCCCGACGATGTCGTGTTCACCGTGGAGTACTCAATCCGCTCCGCGCAGACCGCCGTCTATACCATGCTCGGACTCAAACGCCAGCCTCCCGCCGTATATAAGGGGCAGTACAACCCACGTGTCCTGTATGAAGCGTTCACAACGCTTCACGACATGAAGGTTTGAATAGCGGGTGGCATTCGCGGGAAGAGGGTTCAGGCCGTTTGCCTGGCTCTCTTCATGCGGCGGTTCCAAACAACGCGCCGACACCCGCCGTCACAGCCATTGCCAGCGCACCCCAAAAAGTGACTCGCCATGCCCCAACCGCAACCCCTGCGCCGCCTGCCTGAGCCGCAACTCCACCTAGAACAGCAAGGAAAACAAGCGATGTGCCGGCGACTAATGGAATTAGTATTGAGTCCGGCGCAAACATGGTCACCAGCATAGGCATCGCCCCGCCAACAGCGAAGCTCGCCGCTGACGCCAGCGCCGCTTGGATGGGACGCGCAGTCAGTGCTTCAGAGATGCCGAGTTCGTCGCGGGCATGTGCGCCTAGTGGATCCCGTGCCATCAGTTGCTCAGCCACCTGCTCTGCCAGCACAGCATCAAGCCCGCGGCCGGCATAGATCGCCGCCAGTTCTTTATGTTCGCCTCGGTTGTCAGCTTTGAGTTCAGCCCGCTCCTGCGCCAGTGAGGCCTTTTCCGTGTCTGCCTGCGAATGCACCGACACATACTCGCCGGCTGCCATCGACATAGACCCGGCCACCAGTCCCGCCACGGCGGCCACCATTATGTTGGCATGAGCAGCATGCGCGGCCGCCACCCCAAGTACCAGGCTCGACGTCGAGAGGATGCCGTCGTTCGCGCCCAATACAGAAGCCCGAAGCCACCCAATCCTCCCTATCTGATGGTTCTCCTGCACCACCATCGGCATTCTTATCAAAGACTCTCTTCCATCCGAGGCTGCCCGGAATGTTTCGCCGCCTCCTCCTGCTGGACAAACTCCAGGATATCGAAGCGGTTCACCGCCCGTTCAGGAAAGAACGAATTCACGGCATCCTGCGCGTTCCGAAACAGCTCGAATGCGACGGCCAGTTTGGTCAGGACCAGGATTCTCAGGTGATTCCGATTTAAGTTTGCCAGAGCCAGGTTGCCCCCGGCTTTTCTGAGCCTCGCCAGTCCAAAAACAAGCGTCCCCAAGCCAGTGCTGTCAATATGGTCGACCGATTGCAAATTCAAGACGATCTTTACCTTGCCCGCTTCACGCAGCGCCAGCAGCCTCTCGCGGAACGCCAGATCACCTTCGCCAAATGTGAGATCTCCGTCCAGATCCAGGATGACGACACCGTCCGCCTCATGCTCCTCTATATGCAGGCTCATGCGACCCGCGCCGGCACTTCGATATCCCGATTCACAACCCAGCGGTTCAACGCGAGGGCCGACACTCGCGCACCAATTGCGAACGCCACCCATAGTTGGTAACGTGACAGCCATCCCCGGGAGACAAAGAACCCGCTTGTCCAGCCCAGGTCCGCGCTGAAGCGCCACGCGCCCATCACTCCGGCGGCCAGCGCCACTGGAGTAAGAACCAGCCCCAACATCGACGCTGCGGCAACGAACGAATCAGGTGAACGGTATCGGATAATCTTAGTCTCGCCTCTTCATCAGCAGCTAAACGCGCAGGCCGCCCAACATGTACACGACCGGCACAATCAGCAGAATCGTCCCAATCCAATTCCCGCTCCACCGCCGGCTCCCCATCGCGAATATCCGTAATATCCGCCGCCGCCGAACAACAGGACCAGCAGAATGATCAGTACGAGCATTGTTGAACTTACACAATTCTAGTGATCGATTGGTCTACTTGTCTAAAACCTTCTCAACCTGGCCGACCTTCTGCTGAATCTGACCGGCTACCTTTTCAACACAACCTTCAGCCTCGAGTTTCGGATTGTCAGTAAGTCGGCCGGCCATCTCTTTAACAGCGCCCTTCAACTCGTGGGCTTTGCCCTTCACTTCGTCCTTGATACTTTCGTTCATGCTTTGTCTCCTCTTTCAGGGATAGATCACCTCGGTATTTGCAGGTTAATAACCAACTTGGAGCGCAGTCACTCTGCCTTCTCGCTGTAAGCCTACTGAATCCGCCAGCCACGTTGCGACCGCATGCGGTCATGTGGCCGCCGATGGTCAATCTAATGCGGTGGAGAATGCAGCGCTGCTGGAACGTCTATCGCTAGGTAACAAACATGGCAACGCTGGCCGCAGTCATCACCACCACCGTGGTCCAACCGAGCACCCTGAGCCATCGAGGATTCATTCTCGATCCCACAATCCGGCGGGGCTGAACAACCAGTACGCCCCGTCTCCTGCCAGCGGGCGCAATGCTTCTGCCGTGTCTTGTGCCGCGGCGATTACCGTTTTGCCATGAGCATGCAACGTAACGGTCGTTCCGTCTCTACTTCAACCTCCTGAGAACGAGAAGGATGCGACCACCAACGCATACACCGGGATCCAGTACAAACTCTTCCTCCCCGTCACCAGCCCCAACCGCCCGCACATCATCTGCACCGCGATCGTCAGCGGCAATGAGAACACAACGGTCCACAGTTGTGCGTACCCGGATGCAGCTCCCGTTACCGAATAGGTGGATATACCAGAACGGTCGTCGTCTGCCGCTCCAGTGATGAGACCCGGCCCTAGGAGTCGAAAGAACTCCCTGAATCTGGCCGCCGGCGTCTTAGGGGCGGCTCGCCTCGATTTCAGTGAGAATTACGTGGCAAGTTTATAAGTTTCCATCACTCACGGAACTAGCTCAACATCCAGCAACAGATCAGGCGCCCGCGCCGGACGCCGCTTCCCTCACGCTGAGGTGGTTCGCCACGTCGGAGACGCCGGGCGCAGACCAGGCCACACGTTCAGCCTCATCCCGCTCATAGAGCGAGCGCACTTCTCCATAGAGTCTCACTTTGTCATTGCTCACTTCAACGATCACGCCGCGAGGATTCACAAGCGCCGTGCGCTTCAACCCGTCCAGAATATGTCCCTTACTTTCCTCGCAGCTGACGAGCGGATTCACTGTAATCAAATTCTCGACGCCGCGAACGCCTAACAGGTGAGCCACCGCGGAGACTGCAGCATGTTTCTGGGTTTGCCAGTCTACAGTGCCTTCCAGTCGCACCCAACCACTCGTAACGGCAATTCTAATCCGCCCAGACGGAACGACACTGTTCCAGGCGACGACGTTCGACGCCGCCTGTGCAATGTCGGCGTCTGTTCGTTCGTGCGGTTCTAAAAGATCAACCGACAGCTCGCACGCCACCGCCTTGACACCCCGGATCCGCTCGGCGGCGTGAATCGCCTCGAGCTGATCGGAATAGCTCCCCACCTTGCCCGTTAGGGTGACGACGCCATCCTTCACTGAAACACCGATAGCTGCCGCATTCACACCCGGACTATCCAGAAGTTCGCGCTCTATATCCTCACGGATCTGCGTGTCTTTGTTCACAATCCCTCCACAATTGACGTAACGCTCCGGTCACTCTTCAGCGGTTCGGATTCGCAACGCTTGAGGGCTTCCTCGAATGCGAGTCGATGGTCGGCCTCGTCATTACGGATCTCCTCGAACCGCGCAGCAGTCGGATAGTCACCGTCCGCAGAGGCTTCCGCCGCAAAGTCGCGGTACATCGTCTCCACTTCATAGCTCTCACCGGCAATCGCGTCACGCAAATTCGCCACGTCCGTCCCTATCAATCCCAGGAGTTCAGCTTCCTCCGCGAAATGCTTCAACCTCTCCACTGCAGCCGTCTTTTCAAATAATTCGGCGATCGCACGATTTCCATTCTTGGAAGCGCGTGCGGCGAAGAGCATGTACTTGACGTACGCAAACGCCTCGCCATGCATGGCGGTGATTAGGTGTTCCTTCGTTCTTGGATTCATAGTAGTCCGACATCCAGCGTGCACGTATCGGGCCGCTTAACCTGATCTTGATCAGCAAGAAGTTAGCGTGTATTTGGGCGTCGGCCTGTGCTGTGGCTATCCGGCCAACCGGACCAGTCGCACCCGCACCTTGAGCGCCGCCCGGGGTTGTACCACTGTACGTTCTTGTTGAGCGCATTGGCATGAATACGACGTCAGCTCATTGACAGATGTTGGGCCTCACACAAATGCATCCGGGAGCCCAGATGACGAGGCGCGGTCATCCATGCGCCCCGCCCGCGTTAAGACCGCCCAGTATCGTTGCTGCTCCCAGAATGAGCCTCAACACGAACAAGGGAGATGACGTTCTCAGGCCGCTAGCAGTTTTCCCGGCCGCGGTTTGTCGTCCAGGTAACGGTTTATGGGCAGATCTTCAAGAACCAGACACCGACGTCAATGCGCGAAGAACGACGAATCGCCATGACGAGGAGGGTATGGACGAATCGTCCGGCGGGTTACCGGTTGGTTACAAACCAGCGCAGATTGAGACAGACCGGCGCGAGCATTCCGGACCGAGTGACCGTCTTAGGTCAAGTGACCAACCACGGTCAGTAATCACGCGCCCGCCGCCTTCGCATGCCAGTCTCCACAACTGCTGGCAAGTCGAGGATGAAGGGCCCAATGGAAACTATCTGAACCCAACGTTTTCTTCACCGCGGGCAGTTGGCGGCGAGTTTCTCTCACCCACCAGTTTTCCTCCCGCTGTGGTCGGAGTTTGTTTGGACTGATGCTTGCGTCCCTTTCGCGGTTAGCGTAAGGCTCCGAGCCGGACCATGTAAGCATATGAAGACAAAACCAGCCAAAGTGCACCCACTCCAGGAAACCCTCGAACGAAAAGAGGCCGAGCTTCTCCGCGTATTGCGAAACAGGGACGAAATGGTCATCGAGCAGAGCGCGGACCAACTGGACCAGATTCAGTACTCGATGGAACGGGATCTGGCGATTCGAAATGTGGATCGGGACTCCAAACTGCTACGCGAGATCAGGGCCGCACTCCTGCGTACCCGCGACGGGCAACACGGGATTTGCATTGACTGCGAATCCGTTATCAGTCCGCAGCGCCTGGCAGCGGTGCCATGGGCGTTGTGCTGCATCCAGTGCCAGGAGGCTGCTGATCGCGGCGAAAACGATAGACCGGAAACTCTCAGCGAGACTCTGGTCGGCGCTGAATAACAGATAGGAAGGGATTCATCGTGGGAATCGAGTCGAGTTTGAGGACCATCGCGTTTCTCGGAAATTATCTCCCGCGCAAGTGCGGGATCGCAACGTTCACTTCCGACCTGTTGGGCGCCGTGGCCGCACGCCGGACCGAAACCCGGTGTTTCGCAGTGCCGGTTACCGACATCCAGGGAAGCTACCAGTATCCCGCTGCCGTTCGCTTCGAGATCGAGGAACAGGACCTGGCGTCCTATCGGGAAGCTGCCGACTTTTTGAATTCCAGCAATGTGGATGCAGTGTCGCTCCAGCACGAATTCGGAATCTTTGGGGGACCTGCCGGCAGCCACTTACTGGCACTGCTAGGCCGGCTAAATGCGCCGGTGGTGACCACTCTCCACACCGTTCTCCTCACGCCGGACGCCGACCAGCGGCGCGTGATGATGGAGTTGATCGCCCGATCAACCCGGCTGGTGGTGATGACCGAGCGAGGACGATCGCTCTTGCAGGATGTCTATCACGCGCCTCCGACTAAGATCGATCTCATTCCACACGGCATTCCCGAGGTAACTTTTGTCGAGCCTGACTCCTACAAGAAACGCCTCGGTCTCGCCGGACGGAAGGTGCTGCTCACCTTCGGGCTGTTATCGCCGAACAAGGGGATTGAGCACGTGCTTAATGCTCTCCCGGATATCGTCGCCGAGTTTCCCGAAGTTATCTACATCCTGCTCGGCGCCACGCATCCTCACGAACTGCGCACGGACGGCGAAACTTATCGCGAGGGCCTCGAGGCGCTCGTCAGGAAAAACAAACTCGAGCACAATGTCCTCTTCCGCAATCGCTTTGTTGAGTTGAGCGAGTTGACCGACTTCATCGGCGCCGCTGATCTGTACATCACCCCTTATCTGGGCGAGGCCCAGATTACATCCGGTGCGCTTGCTTATGCTTTTGGAGCGGGTAAAGCCGTGATCTCGACGCCTTACTGGCATGCCGCCGAATTACTCAAGGACCAGCGCGGCATGCTCGTGCCATTCGCCGACCCTGGAGCCATTGCTCGGGAAGCAAGCGGCCTGTTGCGCGATGAAAAGCGCCGCAAGGCGATGAGCGAAAACGCATACAGATTGGGCCGGGACATGGTGTGGAGCAACACGGCGTCGCTCTACCTGCGTTCGTTTAAGCGGGCATGGCGAAATGTTGCAGTTGCCACATCGATCGCCCAGCCCTTAAGAGATTCACCGCATTCCGGCAGACCCAGCTCTATTGCCTCCCAGCCTCTACGACAGGAGATATTCAATTGACAGTACATGAGACCTACCGCATAAACTCCGCGACGCTCGCAATCCACTCAGAAAGTGGGGATAGAACTCCCATGATGATCCCAACCGGTGCTCTGGTAACGCTGGTCGCAGGACCGCTGGATGGGCTACGAATGGTGGATGTGAACTGGTACGGAAAGATTGTGATGATGTTCGCCGGCGATCTGCGCGATCGAGCAACATTAGTCATCCCAGATAGCGACAAAAAAGGCTAGATGGGTTGCCCCTGTCACTGAGGCTGCGGTCACGCGGCTTAGGCATTTGCCCGTTTAACCCCCTGCTTAACGCCACTTTCAGCAAAATCCTCGGGACACAACGTGAGCGTCTTGCCATCCCACTCCACATCCACCATTCGCAGACTGGGTTTAGTCGGAACATTACGAGTTCCACGAGAGCGCACTCTCGGGAATCATCAATGGAACGCGTCTTCCGCTTTCGTGTATTGCCAGCACCGAACCCTCCAGCCTGTATTTCGAGGCTCAGCAGCGGCAGCTTTTCGGAGCCTTCACTCAGGCGGACGGTTCGATTAGCCCTAGATATGGTGGTACGGGACTGGGTTTATCGATTCCGGCTAAATTGGTCCACTTGATGGGCGGCTCAATCCGCTGGTCAGCAAGCTTGGTGAAGGCGATCTGTTTGAATTCTCCTTCCCCTTTTAGGCGGCGCCCGATCGTGACAAGCCCGAGCAGCTTGAAGTCATCCGCTGAGCCGCCCCCCAGTGGCTGGCGTAGGTTGCTGACCGAAGACAACAAAGTAATCAGCAGGTCGCCCTACCGCCGTTGGAGAAGAACGGGCACACCGTCAAGGTTGTATCCAACGGGCGTGAGGCCCTCGCAGCCATGGAAGGGAATCGTTCGACGTGGCCCTGATGGATGTCCAGATGCCGGAAATGGACGGATTCGAGGCCACCGCCCGGATTCGCGCGGGCGAGGCGTCCGGCGGCCCGCACATGCCAATTGTCGCCATGACGGCGCACCCGATGTCAGGCGATCGCGAACGGTGCCTCCAAGCCGGGATGGACGGCTACGTCAGCAAGCCAGTCGATCTGTCCTCACTGCAGCGCGCGATTACCGCCGCCACAGCTATGACCCTGCCATCGCCCTGACGAAAGCTCGCCGGCCAGTGGCGGCTCCTCCCGGTTGGTCTGGAGGGTGCTTGGTAAAATCACGCGTTGAATTCATTAGAGCCGTCGTCCGGCGACGAGGTGGCCATTTCCGGACAGTGCCACCGCTAGGGTCTGAGAATGCCCACTTCGCCGGTAACGCGGTGTCTCGAGAATTTCAGCAGCCGCAGGTCGATCTTCGAGTGTGCCGGGTCTCCCGATAACAAATCGTTATTGGCGACCACGCCTTCTCCTCCGGAATCTTATCGCGCCGTGTCTTGCTTGAGTGTCGTCTGCAAGTTTCATCGAGGTGGCCGCGCCGGAGTCAAAGGTAGGAGGACGCCCAATATCTTGTAAGTTTCCCGGCTGCATCTCTGTGCCGTCGCCGCTCATAGACCATTTGATCTTTGGGCGGGTGTCCCCATAGTTTCAATCACTCCCGCTCCCCCAGTTCCTTCCCAAACCCGAGTCTCGGGTCCTACCGCTTTTACCGCCGGCTCAACACCTCCCGTCCGCTAGCGGGAATCGCCCATTCCTCTCCCAACCGGGTGCAAATCCTGGCGAAGCCACTCCGCGTGCAAATGTCCTACAAAATAATCCGAGATTATCTTCTCCCGGTTCCCACTTATATGTCAGTCGCCTCGATGATAATCGGCCTAAACCACCCCAACCTCGGCGAGCATTTCTATGGTCACTTCGGAGAATGGCCGGCTCAACAAAGTCTCGTAAGATCGACGATCCCCGCCCACCGCATCACATGGCCGCACAACCCGTCGCGAAAGCGTCGCTCCGTATGAGCGTTGCCAGTGTGCGAGTAAATGCGCTCTGGACCCTTGCAGGCAACACAGGCTACATGGCTTGCCAGTGGCTGATCCTAGCCCTTCTCGCCCGCCATTTCCATGTCGAGGCAGTCGGACGTTATGCTTTGTCCCTCGCCTTCACAGCTCCCATCTTCCTACTCTGCGCTTTGCAACTCCGCTCGCTTCAGGCCACCGACACCAAAGCTGAGTTTACCTTCGCCCAGTACGCCTTCGTGCGCTGCCTGTCGTTGATCGCTGCCGTCGCAGCGGTTGCCTGTGCATCCGCGTTTAGCGGATGGGAGCGTCAAATGGGCGTGATTATCTTGGCTGTAACAACCGTGAAGTGTACTGAAAGTCTCTCTGATATCTGTCATGGAGCGCTTCACCGCGTCGGAAACATGCGTCGCATCGCGATCTCCCTAATCATGCGTGGAATCGCGAGTACCGGGTCGTTTGCGGCAGTAGCATTCGCCACTAATAGTCTGACCCTCAGCATCCTAACCATGGCTCTTGCGCAATCGCTTATGGTCATTTTTGTCGACGTGCCGGCGGCTAGGGCGGTAGGTGCCGGTGTGCAAAACGGGCAACCGTCTGGTCCGTTCGCGCTCCGACCCACTGTAAGTGCAATTGTCCGTCTGGCCGCGCCGCTCGGCGTAATCGCTGCGCTTCTTTCGGTCAGCGCCAATCTGCCCCGCTATTTTCTGCAGGCGTATAGAGGAGAGGCCGAGGTCGGTGTGTTCGCCGCAGTCGCGTATGTTACCGTCGCCGGAAACATTGTCGTATCAGCCGTCGTGCAGTCGGCTGCACCTCGCTTCGCACGGCTATGGCATGACAACGCCGTACATGAGCTGCGTTCGATGATCTACCGGTTGACTTTCGCCGTTTGCGCCCTTGGCTTCGTGGCTTGCTTGCTCGGAATCGCGTTTGGACGGGATCTACTGCGATTGGCCTACGGTCCCATTTACGCAAAGGGCAGCTATACCCTCTCGGTCCTGCTCGCCGCCAGCGCGTTCCAGTTTGGTGGCACTGTCTTGGGGATGGCTTTAACGGCGGTTCGAAGCCTTAAAGTGCAACTACCGGTGCACGTTGCGTCTGTAGCCCTGACAACTGCCTTGTGTTTCGGCTTCATTCCAATTTGGGGTTCAGCGGGCGCCGCGTACGCAATCGTGGCGGTGGCCGCTTCGATGATGCTGGTGTATCTGTTTCTGGTCGAATCGCGCCTGAGAACGCCTCACCACACCATATGAGTGAGAATAACATGGATCAAATCGACCAAGTTCTATCACCGAATAACGTTTATCTGGCCGCGGGCGAAGGCAAGTACAGTGCCCGTGAGTTTGAAGCGCCCGAACTAGGGTCAGAAGTCGTACGCACGTCGAGCCTGTTCTTGCTCCGCCAATTAATGAGCACGAGCAAGCTGGATTCTAGTCGATTCGGAACGCGTGATTGGAATCCACTCGGCTCTTTCATCCTTCCCGGATCAACCGTGTTGCTTAAGCCGAATTGGGTCATACATGAAAACATCGCTGGCTTCGGTAATGATTGCGTTGTCACTCATAACTCCGTTATCGAGGCGGTACTCGCATATGCCTGCAAAGCCAAGCCCGATCACGTAATAATCGCCGACGCTCCGGTGCAGGGCTGTGACTTTGAGCAAATTCTGACACGGCTGTCGCTGGACACGCTGGCGCGCGCGTTCTCCGGAGATACCCGCATAACCGTGAGCGACCTTCGAATGGTGCGAAGAGACGGGACCGGAAATCAGCCAGCTGTTAGTAATCTGGGACGCAAAGCGGATGACTATGTGTTGTTCGATCTCGGCCGTGAGAGCGCTCTGGAGCCTGTTAGCGGCCCCACCACACGGTTTCGGGTCACCATGTACAATCCTTCGGCAGTCGAAGCTACGCATTGTCCTGGCCGGCATCAGTATCTCGTTGCCCGGGAATTGTTGGACGCTGCCGTTGTCATCAATCTCCCGAAGCTTAAGACGCATCGGAAAGCCTGTTTGACAGGCGCCCTGAAGAACTTCGTCGGCGTCAACGGGCACAAGTCCTATTTGCCGCACCACCGCTTAGGCGGTTCTGACGATGCAGGCGACTGCTACCCAAGGTCGAGCTACACCAAGGCCGCTGCCGAAGCGCTACTCGATTCGGCTAATCAACGCCATGGCTACCTCGCCAGATCGTTCCTGTTCAAGGCGGCCACCGCAACGCTGCGCATGGCAAAGTTCGCGAGCGGTAACCGGTTCTTCGAAGGCTCCTGGTATGGAAACGATACTATCTGGCGTACTGTTCTCGACCTCAATCGTATTGCCTATTTCGGATTGGCCAACGGTCAACTGTCCACCGTTCCCGCACGCCATGTTTTGAACATCACCGACGCGATTATCGCCGGCGAAGGCGAAGGCCCACTGGAACCATCCCCTGCGCCACTCGGCATATTGACCATGGCCGCCAGCTCCATCGCCGCGGATTGGGCTCACGCAATCCTCATGGGGCTCGATCCGGCGAGGTTGCCGATCATCCGTGAACTCCTCCACCTCAGAGCGCCGCTGCCGCAGGCGCTAGACGCGGATAGACTTCGAGTCATCACAGAAGCGGGATCATTGGATGCCCACGAACTAGCCGAAACGTTCCCGCATTCGTCGCTACCGCCGTCTGGCTGGGTCGGGCATTGCGAGCTCGACGCATCTCTTCGGAGCACAGTATGTTGAGCCGGATTCTCTGGAAAGGTTACATAGCCGCTCGCGGTATGCGGAAGACCTGGCGGGAAATCGACGATCTCCAGCAAGCCGACGGAACACGGGCGCGGCAAATCTTGGCTGGAAAATTGATGGCCCAGATACAGTATTTCGGCAATCGAAAAGACAGCATCCCGGAGTGGCGAGAAGCTGCGCGGATCCAGGACCCACTGGAATTGTGGAAGTTGTGGCCAGCCCTGCCCATCCTTACTAAGTCATGCTTGCGAGGGGATTTCAATCCGGCGCGCTTGCATGAAATAGGCGTCGATGGCGCACCGTCCTCAACCGGAGGTTCAACTGGTGAGCCCACTCCCTACCTGCATGACCACGCGATGCTGTTGGCCTGCGCCGCGTCGAGAGCTTACGCCCGCATCAGCATGGGCTGGGTGCCGGGCATGCCCACCATCACCGTCTGGGGTTCAGAACGTGACATCGGCCACCAGAGAAGGTTGGGCAATCGCGTGTCCACCAGGTTCCGTAACGAGACCCTGGTTGCCGGTTATTCGCTCGATTCCCGCACCGTGGACGTAGTTAGGCGGTTTGCGTGCACGCATCGCAAATTTGCCATTACAGGCTTCACTAGCATGTTGGATTTTGTCGCACGCCGCCTTGAAGCCGAGGCATTCTCCTTGCCTCACGGCAATGACTGTGTTGCCTGGAACGGCGGCGAAATGCTTTTCGAACAACAGGCGGACCGGTTCCTTCGCGTCTTTGGCACTCCGCTACTGAACTGCTACGGCGGGCGGGAGTTTTCGGCGATCGCCTTCCAGAGGAACAAGGATTCATCTCTCTCTATCGTTCGCCCTCTCTTATTCGTCGAAATCCTCCGATTCGATGGCACGCCCGCGCTCCCCGGCGAGACTGGACGCGTGGTCGTCACAAGCCTTGTCTGCCGCGGAACGCCCTTCTTGCGATATGACATTGGCGACTTGGCCGAGTATTTGGCAACAGATTTGGACGAATCGGGAATCCGCTCGATAAGCTCCCTACAGGGCCGCAGCGCCGGCCTTCTCCAACTTCAGAACGGCAAAACAATCAACTGTCTCTTCTGGAATCACCTGTTCAAGGAATATGGCGAGATCGAGCAATTTCAGGTCGCTTCGTCAGGTAGCGCTCTGGAACTGCGGTTTAAAGGTAAGCAGATGAGCCACTCCCGTGAATCGGAATTGATTCGTACCATCATTCGTTTAACCGGCACAGTTTCACTGAGTGTGCGCTGGATGTCGTCGATTCCCTTAACAAGACAAGGCAAGCTCGAGCAGGTGGTTCGGCAATGAAACAGCAGAGGAGAGTCCTTCACATATTCGGCAGAATGCAGCGTGGCGGCGCGGAGTTGCGAACTTTGGATATTCTCCGGCGACTGGACCGCACTGAGCTTCGTTTCGATTTCTGCGCTTTGTCGGGACTCGCCGGTGAGCTCGACTCAGAAATCGAATCCCTCGGCGGAGAGGTCCACCATATCTCGTTGGGTTATAAGTTTGGCCACCAATTCCGGGCCCTGTTGCGGCGCCGCCATTACGATGCCGTCCACTCGCACGTCCATTTCGCCTCTGGCTACATACTGCGGCTCGCGGCAGCCGAGCGCGTCCCTATTCGGATCAATCATTTCAGGACTACCCACGATGGACAGCCCGACAGCCTGCGCCGGCGCCTCCAACGATGGGCCCTGCGTAAATGGATCGACCGCTATGCAACGTGCATCCTCGCCGTCAGTCAGGGTACCCTCTCCGCTGTATGGCCGCGCGGGCCCAAGCCGGATCCACGCTGTGAAGTCTTGTATAACGGCCTCGATCCTCATACCTACCAGGTAGTCCCTGACCCGGCCGGCGTGCGCTCCGAATTCAATATTCCCCTTGACGCGAAAGTGTGCTTGCACGTCGGGCGGATGGACCCAGCCAAAAATCACCTACGCCTACTACAAATCTTTAAGGAACTGCTGCACCTTAAGCCCGACGCATATCTGATCCTGGCCGGACGAAGCGAAGAATCCATCGACGCGGTCCTGCGGACCTACTTGACCCGCGAGGGAATCAGCCACCATGTTCGCTTTGCAGGGACACGGTCGGATGTGCCTCGTCTGCTGCGTGCATCCGATCTGTTGATCTTACCGTCCCTATGGGAGGGGCTCCCGGGCGCAGTGTTGGAAGCCGCGGCCGCGGGTACGCCTGCCTACGTCAGTGACTTGGCGGGCTGTCGTGAAATCGCGGCTTACTTCGGGAGCGTTCGCTGCCTGCCACTAAGTGACTCGGATCAGTTCTGGGCACAGGCTCTTTGCAGCGGGCTGGACAATCAAGCTCCGGTCCTCGAACCCGGCTGCTTTGAGCAATCACCTTTCGACATGAGCCGCGCCCTACCGAAATGGTCCGCACTTTACGCATGAGCTACGCCACCAATCCGAATCGTTTTAACGAGGTAACACTCTCCCATATCGGGTGTCGATTGGAAAACGTGCTCTTGATGTCCACTTTCTTTCTGAGTGCAACATCGTGGATCATGTTCGGCATCCTGCAGATGGCGCCCCTCTATCTGTCGTCGACGAACTGGGTCGTCTCCAGGTTCGATCTCTATATATGGATCCCCGCGATGATCATCGGCATGCTGTACCTGCGGCGAGCTTTTGCCAGAAGACTCACGATCGGCGCATATATACTCGCATGCTGCCTATCTTGCGCCGGCCTGCTTTGGGCGGATTCGAGCGAGATTGGGCGCGGCATGATACACACCGCGGCATGGCTATCAGTTATTCCTGTCATGGCAGCCTTAAGCAGCGGTGCTCCCGTACGGTTCTGCTCAAGAGCTTGGATCGCAGGAACCATCGCCAGCGGCGTGGCTGGACTTATCTACACCCAGCTCGAAGGGCACCGCTTCGGTATCTTCCTCAATCAGACACAGACCGCCGTCTCCAATCCAAACGGTGTGGGTTGCCAGTTTGCACTGGCGGCCTTGCTGCTGCGGGAGGATATCTGGATCCGGGGATCCGGGGTGGCGTCTTATGTCGCCCGGTTCTTCGTCGGAATTCTGGTATGCGGCGTTTTGTTGACTGCTTCCAGAACTGCGTTGGCGGCTCTCGTGGTCGTAGGTCTCGCCTTGTACCTCCGCCGCTTCCGTTCGCCCGGAATCGCGGTCGTATCCGGCGTGACCTGCATGCTAATCGCCGCAGCACTCTGGCAAGGCGACGCAGTTCTTAAAGAGGCCACAGGCCTGTCACTCACTGATGGCGTCAGAGATCGAATCGCGAATGATGAAAGTGCCACACTTGGATCCTTCGGCCATCGTACCGAAATCTGGAACTACGGCTGGGACGTGCTGTGGGATGATAATCGCTGGTTCGCCGGCGTCGGTACCGGTGCCGTTGAAAAAACGCTCGGCGGTTACGCCGAATACGGCGGCCGAGAGGTCGGTCGCGATGGTATTTGGAGACTGTACTCTCACAATACATATCTGAATTGGATGCTCGAATTCGGCCTCGTTGGTATTCCCATAGGACTACTGCTCCTCGTGGCTCTTCTGCGCCATGTCATGCGTACCCTTCGATGTGGCACGATTGTGCCCGCGATTATCCTGCTGTTCTTTTTAACAGTCGGATTTAGCGGTGTGATCTATACCGAATCATTTTGGATTCCGATGACGGCGATTATGTTCGCGGCGTCAGGGTACCGGACGTTGGAAAGGGGAACTCCACACGCTGTCACCCGCAGGCTCATCTCCGAACCTTCGAGCAATTTCGCGCGTTGGGTTCTCCCCAGCGAACCCGAGCGTCTTCACGAATAACATGCAACTGACTATCAGTCTCGACCATCGCTTTTTGCGAACTCCGGATGGATCCGTTTGGACGGTCACGACGAACCCATATGCCTTCTGGCGGCGCTATCTCGATGTGTTCGATGAAGTGTTTGTCGTGGCTCGAATTCGAGAGGTCACTGAGCCTGAGCCCGGATCAATACCTGCGGACGGCCCGGGAGTGTCGTTTGTCGCGGTGCCAAATTTCCAGGGCCTGCTTCAGTACGCGACCAAATATCCTGGCGTGCGGCGCGCGATCAGAGGGGCCCTGGCGAATAGCGGTGCCGTCATCGTTCGCGTGCCATCCTCTATCGGTACGCACGTCGCCAGGTATCTTCACCGGCACGGTCGTCCATTTGCTGCGGAAGTTGTCGGGGATCCCTGGGACGTGTTCTCCCCGGGGAGCATTCGGCATTCGCTCCGTCCCATTATTCGCCGCGTCTTCCGGCGGGATCTGGAAGTGTGCTGCGGCAATGCGATAGCGAGCGCCTACGTTACCGAACTAGCCCTACAACGCCGTTACCCGTGTCCGAAGGCGATGGTCGGCGTTTCGGATGTCGAACTTGGACCCGATGCTTTTGTTCCTTCCTCGCGAGTAGTTGACCATAATACGCGCCCTGCCAAGTTGCTCTTCGTTGGAACCCTGGCGCAACTGTACAAGGGGCCGGATACTCTCATCCGCGCCCTCGCCGCCATTGCTCCGAGCCGGCCTATCGAACTCACAATCGTCGGGGAAGGGCAGTTTCTCGCGGAACTTCGCAGTCTCGCTCAGCGCCTCGGGCTGCATCAACGATGTCTGTTTGTTGGGCAGCTTCCTGTTGGACTCCCCGTGCGCCGGATCTTTGATGACTCGAATCTGTTCATTTTGCCTTCCAGGCAGGAAGGACTGCCACGTGCCCTCGTGGAGGCCATGGCTCGGGGTCTCCCCTGTATTGGCTCAGCTGTCGGCGGCATCCCGGAATTGCTCTCTGCTAGCAATTTGGTACAGCCAAATGACGCCAGGGCACTCGCCAGAAAGATCGAGGAAGTGCTTGACTCTCCCGAGCGAATGACCGCGATGTCTCACGCCAATCTACTCAGGGCACGCGAGTTTGCGGCCGATCGCCTTACTCCCCGCCGTAATGAGTTCTACCGGTACGTGGAGACCCAAACCAGAACCTGCGTGTCGAAGCGCATCGCCTGCTGTGCGTCCGATCGCACGGACCCATGGCCCCCTGGTGATCACGTTGCGATCCCAAATACAAGTCATAACAGCCTGGAAGGAAAGCTCTAAATGGCCGATGTAAAACTGGCGCCCCCCTTCTCCTATTACACCGAAGACGGTGGAGCCCACTACCACAACCAGAAACACGGAGTGTCAACTCCTGTCTTCAACCTTGTTGCCGCATCCCGAGCCGCCAAGTTCCAGCGCTTTGTCTTGCCCGAGGATGTTGTCCTTGAATACGGCGTAGGGACCGGCTGGAATTTGACCGGCTTGGTATGCGCGCGGAGACTCGGCTTTGACGTAGCCGAATCCGTTGTGAAATACCTGCCGTCGAATATCGAGTTCTCGTCCGATCTTGACGCCTTAGGAGAGCATTCGCTCAACGTAGTTATTTGTCACCATGTTCTGGAGCACGTTCCAGATCCGTTGTCCGTGCTGTCGCAGATCCGCCGGCTTCTTAAACCCGGCGGTCGCCTGATCCTGACCGTACCGTTGGAGCTTGAGCGCCGG
Organism: Bryobacterales bacterium; assembly: GCA_038212445.1. GTDB lineage: Bacteria > Acidobacteriota > Terriglobia > Bryobacterales > Bryobacteraceae > TMP-7. The sequence continues at coordinate 81,704 of JBBQUM010000022.1, read as the reverse complement.
TATCGCCGCTATAATCCCCATGACAATAATCACCATGTGTTTTCCTGGAATGTCCAAACATTGACCAATCTGGTGGTGCAAGGCGGGTTTTCCGTCCAGGCGGCTGATCTTCAGCGTACCGGCTACGATCGTCGGGCCGCGTTGATTACATCGCGTGCTGGTCGCGGTTTCGGCACCTACAAACTCGTGCGCGGTGCAATGTGTCTCATAGGGCGGCATCTCGAGATCAGGATCGTCGCTAGCCCCGCAAATTAATCATCCTCGCCGCACCGTCGCCCGGCTCACCCCGGCGTGCGCCAGAACCCGACAATTGCCTTCTCGCCGTCCTTCTTCCTGGGCCAGCGGCCCGCGCGCGTCGCAGGCTCCCGACCTTCCAGCAAATAGCAGGCGCCCGCTCTCACCCCAGCGCTACAGAAACGGTACGAGTATCTCCTTCAACGCCCAGAGGGCGTCGGGTAGACCGGCGCGCCTCCGTTGTGACGGCCCGTTCCATCGTGTGTCATCGCTGAATTGCACGACCAGCAACAAAAACTCGGCGTCCAGAGTCGTCAATCTCGTACGCCGCTTCCGTACAACCCATATCAGCTAGACCTCGTCGGAGCCCGGCATCAAGCTTCTCAATCTGTAAAGCACAACGAGAACTGAATCAATCAGGCCGAGTGCCTCCGCCTCAACTCGTGCACCGTCACCAGCGCCGCGATACCGAGCGCAAACAGCATCCCACTAGCCGGCTCCGGCGCGTCTGCAATCAGAAACTCCTGAGGCGGGTCACTGCAGTTTGAATTACAAACCGGTGTGAGAATGGTGAATCCCCCGTACGAGCCTGGCTTGTACTTCGTTTGCGCCTCCTGGATGTACCAGTTCACAACGTCCTTATCCGGCCCCGCCAGCGAATCCACCGCTGCCGGGCTGAAAAGAGTCCAGATCGCGAACGACAGGTACGACTGTGTCAGGCGCTCACTGTCTGTCGGGTTTGCGCTGTAAACAGAGAGCAGGCGCGTCGTCAACCACGCCGCCTCATCGTAAAGGGTCTTCGCTGCGGCCTCCCCGAAGGTCGCCCCCCACTTCGTTTGCGAGAGATCTGAATAATACCGAGTAACGGTGGCAGTCCACTTCTCTGCGATGTATGAATGCGCAAAGTAATCGTCACAGACCAGGAGTGCCGTTCTACCGTTAACCGTCCCTGTATAAGGATTAACGTAGACACCCGCCATCACCGTGCTATTGCCAACTCCGGCAAGATACATCTCGACGCTCTCTGCCGAGGCCGGCGATAGCACAAGGAAGAGCGCTCCCACGCTGCCGAATATCGAAAATAGCGCTCTCATATGAATCTGGGATCACCCTGCCCGGTTGGAGAGCCTGCACTTTACACGGATGGACGACAAGTTCTGCGGTGCGGAGCGATCTGATGTTATGAGTCTTCACTTCAGTCTTGATCGCGTCTATATTACCGGCGGCTCGCAAAGCGTCTCGAAAGTACTAGTTCGTTCGCCTGGTGCGCCGTTGTCAATCCTATACACTGCCGCCAAACCCACTCATCTCAAACTGCTCTACCCGACGATTTCAATTGTTCGAACATCACGCTCAACCATCTCAGGCCCAACGACTAGTACCGGACTCAATGTCTTCCAGAACTTCCGGTCCTACACATGTGATCGATAAACGTGCACACTGGACGCGATCCAGCTGAGCGCGGGGCTGTGAACACTGTTGGTACCTCCCGGCAGACGCAGATCAACGAACATGATCCGATTCTTCAAAAATGTCGTGCCCATCAACATCGCCGGACTCGTCCTGTCCGACTTGTTCATTAGCTTCGCCGTCTACCTCGCCGCCGTTTTCATCTACCTGGTGCCGCAAATCGAGCCCGAACGCGATTTGGCGATCGAGTACGCGTTCTGGCGCGTGCTCCCCGTCACTGCCGTCGTCGTTCTCGGGATTTACTTCAGTGATCTGTACAGCCGCCTTCGCGTCGGACACCGCACGAAACTTCTTCAGCAACTCTGCATCATCATCGGAACCGCCTTCGTCTCCCAGGCCATCGTCGCCTACGCCAACCGCGACTGGACCGTTCCCAAATGGGCGATGATCGGCGGCAGCATCGCCGCACTGTTTCTCTTGTTCGCCTGGAGAATCGCGGTCAGCGCCATCATCGCCAGGTCCTCAAGCTCCCAGGGAATCCTCTTCCTCGGCCGCTCTCCCCTGATCTCACAAGTGGTCTCCGAACTCGCCGGACGCCCGGAAATCGGACTTCGCCCCATCGGCTACCTCGATGAATCCGTCATCGACTCCCAGGATTCGTCTCTCCCCAGACTCGGCAATCTCTCCGACCTCCAACGCATCGTCCGCGACCGGCGCCCCAGCCAGATTGTCGTCGGCATGTCCGAGCGTCGCCACCGTACCCCGGCCCAGGACTTGCTTGAACTCCGATTCTCGGGCATCAGGATCCTCGAGATCGCCACTCTCTATGAAACCGTGTTCGGCCGCGTCTGCGCGAGCGAAAGCCGCCCCTCCCAACTCATCTTTAGTGATCACCTCGGACCCCGCGGCGCTGCCCTCCACTTTCAGTCGCTGTATTCCCGCCTCCTTGCTCTCACCGGCCTCATCCTTGCCGCTCCTATTATTGTGGCAACCGCCATTCTCGTCAGACTCACCTCCCCCGGACCCGTCCTCTTTCGCCAAGTCCGAGTCGGCCTCAACGGCAAGCCTTTTACCATGTTTAAGTTCCGGTCCATGCACCACCGCGCCGAAGCCACTACCGGACCCGTCTGGGCCACCCGCAACGACCCCCGCATCACTCCCCTCGGCATCTGGCTTCGCCGCCTCCGCCTCGACGAATTACCGCAACTCTTCAACGTCGTCCGCGGCGATATGGCAATCGTCGGCCCTCGACCTGAGCGGCCCGAGTTCGTCCAAATGCTCAGCACCCGCATCCCTTACTACCCCCAGCGCCACTGCGTCATGCCCGGCGTCACTGGTTGGGCCCAAATCAACTACAAATACGGCGAGACTATCGAGGACACCATCATGAAACTCGAGTACGACCTCTACTACATCAAAAACGCCTCCGCCTGGCTCGATTTCTACATAATGTTCCATACCATCAAAATCATGCTCTTATCCCGCGGCGCTCAGTAGTAGAAATTCCCAACACCTTCTGGAGTATTAAAAATAATTAATCCATCTGTCTAACTCTAGTCGACTTAGTGTAACCGCTGTCACACAAAACCACCCCTTTCCCCCAAATTCCCCAAACTAATGTAATGTGCCTCACTCAATTTGTCATTCTCTTCCCAACTTATGAGGGTAGCGAACCTGGGCGGTCTGGTACTAGAGGTCCTTGGATATAGCCCGAGAGTCCAGTTGACGGGGTTTTGTAATACCGTTATGCTCTTATCGATCCCCAATAATTCGGATTTAGTTCCCAAATGGGACTAAAAGGGCGAAGCATGTTTGACACTCTTTCTGCCGGTGGAAATCTCGCATGACGGCTTGGTATGCAGTTCGTACCCGCTCGAATTTCGAAGCCCGCGTCGCCGATGGCTTGACCGCTCGGGATTGTGAGAACTTCCTGCCCACTTACCGCACCCGCCGCCGTTGGTCCGACCGCGTCCGCGAGTCGGATACGCCCCTGTCTAACGGCTATGTCTTCTGCCGCTTCGAGCCCTCTCAGCGGCTCCCCATCGTCACTACTCCCGGTGTCGTACATATCGTTTCCGCTGGTTCGGAACCCATCGTCGTAGACGACTCCGAAATTCAGCGCGTCCGTACGTTCCTTCAGTCCAACCTCCCCGTCGGCCCCTGGCCCTTCCTGAAAGCCGGACAACCCGTCCGTCTTACACATGGCCCCCTCGCCGGCGCCGAAGGTATCATCCAGCAGGTCAAGGATGGTTACCGTCTGGTGACGTCAATCACCCTCCTGCAACGCTCCGTCGCCGTCGAAATTGACCGCGACTGGGTCCAGCCCGCCTGATACGGCGCGCTTTCTCCCTCAACTCACTAGCAGTTCTATCGCCCGAAGTGTCTCTGCCCCCATGGCCCCACTCGAACGCAAAAGCCGCATCGTAAGCTTCCGCCTCTCCGAGCAGGAATACCGCCTCCTCGAACAGCAGGCCGAAGGTCCCAATTTCTCGGCCCTCGTCCGCGCCGGCATCCGCATGATGAACGAATCGAAGCCCGTCCCCTCCAAGGACGCCGCCACTCGAACTTCCCTCAACGACCTCCTCCCCCTCTACGCCATCCGCGGCTGGACTCCCCAACTTCAGTCCGCCCTCAAACAAATCGGGTCCACCGACCTCCCTGTCCTCATCGCCGGCGAAACCGGCGTCGGCAAAGACGCTCTCTGCCAGGCCATCCACGACGCCTCCGCCTACGAGACCGCTCCCCTGGTCCGCGTCAACTGCGTCGGACTTACCCCCGCCACCATGGCCTCCCGCTTCACCACCGCCGCCGGCGGCAGCCTCGTCATCCGCGACATCCACCTCGCCGACCCCGCCCTCCAGGCCACCCTGCTTGACCTCATCGACGGCCAACCCGCCGGCGCCGTACGCCTCCTCGCCACCAGCCACCTCAATCTCGAACGCGAAGCCCGCGCCGGTCACTTTAACCCCGAACTCCTCTACCGCATCAATGTCGTACACATTGAACTACTCCCCCTCCGCGAACGCCCCCAGGACATCCTCCCGCTCGCCCGCCACTTCCTCTCGAGCCACGGCAACTCGCTCAGCCTTCCCCCTACCCTTGAGCATGCCTTCATCCACTACCACTGGCCCGGCAATATCCGCGAACTCGACAACCTTATGAAGCAGTACTCGGTTGTCCGCGACCCCGACGCCCTCCTCTCCCGGCTCGCCATCCCCAACGGGACAGTCACTCTCTCGCATCCGGATTCCGAGCATGACCGCATCCTCGCCACCCTCGAGTCCACCCGCTGGCATCGTAAACAAACCGCCGCCCTCCTCGGCATCGGCTACAAGACACTCCTCTATCGCATGAAAAAACTGGGCATCGGCGTACTGCCTGAGCACCCCACTATCACTCCATGACTCTTCCACGTATACTCGCGCTCATCGCCGTAGCTCTCGCGCTCTCAGCCTGCAACCGCTCGCCCGAAGCCAGAGCCGCCAAAGCCCTCGCCAAAGGCCGCGAGCAGTTCGCTAAAAAGGACTACGGACACGCCGTCCTCCAGTTCCGCAGCGCCGCTAAGCTTCTCCCCAAAAGCGCCGAACCGCTCTACCAGGCCGGCCTCGTCTACCTCGAAGTCGGCGATATCCAAAACGCCGCCAACTACTTCATGAAGGCGACCACGCTCGACCCCAACTTCGCCCCGGCTCAAATTAAGGCCGCCGAGCTCATGGCCGTCAACGCCGACCCCGAAGTCGTCCGCGAAGCTGAACGCCGCGCCCAGTCCGCTATGAAAGCGTCGACATCCACCCCCGACGCCATCGCCGCCCTCGCCCTCGCCGAAATTCGCCTCGGCAAAGAGAAAAGCGCCGAGGACCACCTGCGCGACGCCCTCAAGAGATTCCCCGCCGACCTTAAGTCCGCCGTCCTCATGAGCCTCCTTAAGCTCCAGCAACAGGACCCCGCCGGCGCCGAAGCCGTTCTCAAAAACGCCGTCGCCCAAGCCCCCTCTAAAGCCGACCCCATCATCGCCCTCGGCCGCTTCTACCTCGTCCGCGGCAATCAGGAACAGGCCCGCGCCTCCTTCACCCGCGCCCTCGAAATCGACCCCAAAAACGGTATGGCCCTCGCCGACCTCGGCAATATCCTCTTCTCCCTCAACCGTAAGCCCGAAGCCGAAGCCATCTATAAACGCATGTCCGCCCTGCCCGACAAACAGTTCAACTCCGCCTGGGCCCTCTTCCTCTTTCACGAAGGTAAAAAGGACGACGCCATCACCGAACTCGTTCGCCTCAATAAGGCTGACCCCAAGGATCGCGAAGCCCGTACCCGCCTGGTCGCCGCCTACCTCTCCACCAACCACTCCGACCTCGCTGAAAAAGTGCTCGGCGACGCCCTTAAAGCCAATAACAAGGACATCGACGCCCTCCTCCAACGCAGCGAAATCTACGTCCTCAACGGCAAATTCCAGCTCGCCACCCAGGACCTCGCCCGCGTCATCGGCTTCCGCCCCGACTCCGCTCAGGCCCACTACCTCTCAGCCCGCGTCCTCCAACGCCAGGGCTCCCAGCTCAACCAGCGCCGCGAACTCACCGAGGCCCTCCGCTACGACCCCAGTCTCCTCATCGCCCGCGTCGACCTCGCCCAGTCCTACATCGAAGCCAGCGACGCCAAGGCCGCCCTCGACCTCCTCCGCGCCGCTCCCAAAGCTCAGTTGGACGAACCTCTCCTCATCGTCCAAACCAATTGGGCCCTCATCGCCAACGGCAACCTCGCCGACGCCGAAAAGGGAATCGCCAACGGACTCTCCCGCTCCCGTACCCCCGACCTGCTCATCCAGAGCGCCGTCCTCCGCCTCCAGGCCCATAAGTTCCCCGAAGCCCGCACCCTCCTTGAGGACGCCCTCAAAATTGCCCCCGGCGACGTCCGCGCCGTTGACCTCATCGCCCGCAGCTACCTCGCCGAAAATAAACGCGACCTCGCCACCGAAAAGGTGCGCCAGTACGCCTCGAATCAACCCAAATCGGCCGCCCTCCAACAGTTCCTCGGCAGCTGGCTCGCCTCCACCGGCGACCACGCCAAGGCCCGCGAAGCCTTCGCCGCCGCCAAGTCCGCCGACCCCACCTCCTCCGCCGCCGACATCGCCACCGCTCAACTCGACCTCGTCGAACGCAAATACGACGACGCCCGCAACCGGCTCGCGAAAATGGTCCAGTCCAATAGCCAGAACCTCGACGCCCAACTCCTCCTCGGGATGGTGAACGAAGCCTCCGGCCGCTTCGACGACGCCATCAAGGGCTACCAGACCGTCGTCGCCGCCGAGCCCGGCAACCCCATCGCCCTGAATAATCTCTCCTACCGCCTCTCTGAAGCCAACCGCTCCGACGAAGCCCTCAAGTACGCCCAGCAGGCCGTCGAACTCAACCCCAGCAACGCGGCCTTCAAAGACACCCTCGGCTGGGCCTACGTGAAGAAGGGGCTCTACTCCTCAGCCATCAGCCATCTGGTCGCCGCCGCCAATCCCAGGGTCCCCGTCCGCATGTATCATCTGGCCTACGCCTACGCCAAATCCGGCGACAATAAGAAGGCTTCTGAAACCTACCAGGCCGCCCAAAAGATCGCCCCCACCCTCCCTGAAGCCAAACTAGTAGCCGACCTCCTGAAATAGCGAACCGACAACTGAACCAAATGCAATCCGACGCCGTCATCACTCCACCACCCGAAGAGAAAGAGCCCCTCACCCGGCTCTCCCCCCAAACCATCCGCCGCATCGCTGTAAAGCACCGCGTCGAGATCGCCCTCATCACCATCCTCGGCTCCATCGCCGCCTACGGCATCGTCCGCATGATGCCCAATGTCTATAAAGCCGAAACCCTCATCCTCGTCGAATCTCAGAAGATCCCCGAAAAACTCGTCTCCTCCACCGTCAACTCCGAGCTGCAGGACCGCCTCGCTACCATCAGCCAGCAAGTCCTCTCCTCCACCCGCCTCGGCGACGTCATCACGAAACTCAACCTCTACCAGGACGACCGCAAATCCTCCACCCAGGAGGAAATCATCGAGCGCATGCGCAAGGACATCAACATCAAGCTCGAACGCGGCTGGACCCGTAACCAGCCCGGCGCCTTCCGCATCAGCTACATGGGCTCCAACCCCGAAACCGTCGCCGCCGTCGTCAACCAGCTCGGTTCGTTCTTCATCGAGGAAAACCTCCGCTCCCGTGAACTCCAAGCCTCCGGGACCTCCGAGTTCCTCACCTCCCAGCTCCAGGAATCCAAGAAATCCCTCGACGCCCTTGAAGCCAAGGTTGCTCAATATAAGTCCGCCCACAACATGGAGCTCCCTGAACAGCAGAATTCGCTGCTCTCCGGCATCGGCGGAATGCAGGTCCAGCTCCAAGGCAATCAGGACGCCCTCCTCCGCGCTCAGCAGAATAAGACGATGCTCGAAAGCTCCCTCGCCGCCGCCCAAAGCGCTGAAGCCGTCCTCCGCCACGCCATCCAGCAGTCCACCACCCCCATCACCATCACCCGCGCCGACGGCACCGTCGTCTCCTCCCCCGCGTCCGCTCCCCCCTCCAAGGACCTCGAGGATCTTCGCCAGCGCCTCGCCACGCTCAAGGTCCGCTTCACCGACACCCACCCCGATGTCGTCACCACCCAGGCCACCATCAACGCCCTCGAAGCTCGTGACCGCCAGCAGCGCCAGCTCGCCGCCGCCAGCGCCGCGCTTCCCGTCAATTCCGGTCGCACCACCACCGAAGAGGTTACCCGCCAGGCGTCGCCCGAACTCACCCGCGCCCTGCTCGGTGAACAGGAGCGTATCGCCAACCTGAAAGCACAGGTCTCTTCCTCCGTCCGTGAGATCGAAGTCCGCTCCGCCGACCGCCAAAAACTCCTCGGCGACATGAACGGCTACCAGGCCCGCGTCGAACGCCTCCCCATCCGTGAACAGGAAATGGCCGGCCTCCTCCGCGACTACCAGATCGCCAAAGGGAATTACGAATCGATCCTGAAAAAGAGCTACGACGCCGACATGGCCTCGGATATGGAGAAGCGCCAAAAAGCGGAACGCTTCACCGTCATGGATCCCCCCAGGGTTCCCGAAAAGCCGGCCAAGCCAAACCGCAGAGTCTTAATCCCCTTAGGCTGCATGATCGCGCTAGGTTGCGGCCTGACCTTCGCCTTCGTCCGAGCCCTAAGCGCCAACGTAATCCTCGGCGAATGGGAATTGCCCGAAGACGTAGTAGTCTTAGGCCGAGTCCCCGTAATCACCAGCCAATCCGAGAACATCGTCTAAATGGGTCCCAAAAAGCCAAAACCGGGACAGACCACTCTGTCCCAAGATAGACACCACCGAACCGGCCGCAACTCCCAACAGCGGACAGAGCTGTCTGTCCCGGTTTTCACCGTTGAAACTAACCCCTAACTAACATGTACCGCGCCTTCTTCCGCCTGGCCAAACCGCCCTTCTCCATGACCCCCGACCCGGAGTTTCTCTACTCCACGGACTCTCATCAGGAAGCGCTCGCCGGCCTCATCTACGCCATCGGTCATCACAAAGGTTATATGGTGCTCAGTGGCGACGCCGGCACCGGCAAGACTACGGTTCTCACCAGCATCATCGCGTCCCTCTCCCCCAAGGTGCACTTCAGTTGGATCCTCAACCCGACCCTCAACTCCTCTGAGTTCATCGAAGCCGTCATGCTCGACTTCGGGCTCTCTAACATTCCGGAAAGCAAAGCACTCCGCATCACTGAATTTCAGAAGTTCCTCCTCGAAATCGCGCAGCGCGGCGAAACCGCCGTCCTGGTCGTCGATGAAGCCCACAAGCTCCAACCTGAAATCCTCGAAGAGATCCGCCTCCTCGGCAACTTCGAAAGCGCCACCTCGAAGCTCCTTCAAATCGTGCTGGCCGGACAGAGTGAGTTAGTCCAGCTACTCGACCGCTACGATCTTCGCCAGCTCAAGCAGCGCATCTCCATCCGCGCCAAAATCGACCCACTCAATCGACTCCAGGTTTACGAGTACATCGCCCACCGCTGGCATAAGGCCGGTGGTGGCAGCCCGCCTCCGTTCACGCCGGAGGCCGTAGAGATCATCGCCGCGGAAAGCGAAGGCATTCCCAGAGTCGTGAACTCAATCTGTGACAACGCCCTTCTACTGGCCTTCGCCCTGAACTCCACCACCGTCACCAGGGACCACGTCTCCGAAGCCGTATCCGACCTGCACATCAAGCACATCGAACCCCCGCAAGCCGTGAATGGAAATGGAAACGGCAATGGCCACTCAACAAAAGCGCTGGTCCTAACGGGTTCCGCCCCAGTAACCGCATCACCAGTGACAGAATTGCATCTAGCAGCCCCAGCCGACGAATTAAGCGGAATGCCGACCCTAACCCGATACCTGCCCCCGGCAGTAAAATTACCAATAAGCATGCGCATAGCCAACCGCATGGGCATCCCAATAAGAACAAGACCAAAAGGGTAGGGGAGGGCACCGTGCAAGGAAAGCAAGCGCACAACCAAAAAGCCAAAAGGGGACAGACTGCACCGTGACCCCTTGAAACCATCGACAGACAGAGAACGCCCCACAAGCAAAGTCTGTCCCCTTTTCACCTTGCCCCCAACCGCACCACACACCAAAAATGAGTAAACTCTTCGAAGCCCTCCACCGCGCCGGACCCGCTGCCACCGGCTCCGTCCCTCCCGCGGACCGCAACACCGCACTAATCGAAGCCCTCACCCCAACAGTCCATGGAAAGGGAAGTCAAAACGGGCATCAAGGCGCACAGGAAAACGGCAATCACGCAATCTCAGAAACAAGAAAGCAGATCCGCACCATCCCGGTCCGGCTAGGCGAGCCGGCCATCTTCCCTTTCGACCAGGCCAACGCCTCCGCCGCCGAGCAGTACCGCATGATCCGCACCAAGATCGCGTACGCCCGCCCCCCCGGTTCGATCATCACGTTATCGAGCGCGACGGCCGGCGACGGCAAAACCATCACAGCGCTAAACATAGCCGCCGCCCTGGCGTTAAAGAACGACGCCAACATCGTATTAGTAGATGGCGACCTCTGCCGCGCGACGGTAGCCGGAAAGCTAGGAATCCCGCAATCCCCGGGATTGGTGGACTTCCTACAGGGACACTGCCAGTTGGAAGAAGTGATCATACGGCTGGAGCAGATACCGAATCTATACATAGTGCCGGCCGGAGAAGCCGGCCAAAAGCGGACAGAGCTATTGGAGAGCCCGAGATGGAAGGCATTGGTGTCGCTATTTAGACGCCAGTTCGCCTACACCATAATCGACGCCCCGCCGATCGGCGTAGTAGCCGACTACGAACTATTGCAAGCAGCCGGAGACGCAGTAGTGATGGTAGTGCGACCCGACCACACCGAGCGACCGCTGTGTCTGAACGCAATAGCAACGATTCCAAAGGAAAAGTTACTAGGCGTAGTCTTCAACGCCGCCGACAAATCCACAATCGCCAAGAGCTACAGCTATTACTACGGCGACTACCATAAGAAAAAACCCGAATAGCTCTGCTGCAATAAAGCCCAATGCCGTTCACCTTGCCGCGAAACGCCCAGATTTGGCTTCCTGGCTACCTCAAGTCCTGCCTCGGCAGGCGCCAGGGCATCAAGAATGTCTATTTGGCAATCTGCGACCACTTCGAGCCACTCCGTGGCAACGCCGATATAAAAACGGGTCTCGAGCGGGTCATGCGCTGGCGTCGTAGCTGGCCCGAAATAGCAAAACGTCACACGGACTCCACCGGTCGCCCCGCGCAATACACTTTTTTCTATCCAGAGGAAGAGTATCGCCCAGAACTGATGGATCCCCTCGCCGAGATGGTGCACCAAGGCATCGCGGACGTCGAGATTCATCTTCACCACGATGGCGAAGGAGAACAGAACTTCGTCGAGAGAATGAGTAAGTTCAAGGAGGTCTTACACCACCGGCACGGCCTGCTACGCAAGGACGACAGCGGTCGTATTACCTTCGGATTTATTCACGGGAACTGGGCGTTGGACAACTCGGGCCCAAATGGCCGTTATTGCGGCCTGAACAACGAGCTTACTCTACTTCGTAATCTTGGGTGCTACGCGGACTTCACTATGCCATCCGCCCCGCATATTAGCCAAGCTAGCCTCGTTAACACGATCTATTGGGCCACCGATGACCCCAGCAAGCCGAAGTCGTACAACACCGGCATCCCGTTCACACCCGACGGCCAGCAGGGCGACATCCTCATGATACCCGGCCCGATCGCGTTGAACTGGAAAGAACGAAGCCGCGGGCTACTGCCCCGTCTTGAAGTCGGAGAACTCGCTGCCAGCAACCCGGTGACTCGTCAACGAGTAAGACTGTGGCTAGGGAGGTGTCCTATCTCGAGCACAGGCATAATCGTAAAACTCTTTGCCCACGGAGCCTGGGAGAGCAACACGAGGGCGCTTTTAACGAGAGATCTCGACCAAGCCCTCGATCTAACACGACAGGAAGCGGTCGCCAATGGCTGGAATTTTAACTCGGTAACGGCCGCCGACCTCCGAGCACGTATCAAACCCTTTCGAACGCATATTCCGGAACTGATAAGCGTGCAGCCTCCTGAACGCCGGCATTCATCGTAAGGCTCTCCACGGTGATGAGGCGGAAAACTGCTTCTACTCCCGCTTGAGCGATTCTCTCTTTCTTCCGTATCCGCCAGTTCGTAATTCAAAATGCTCAGAAGACTGCATCGATCATTCCAAAAGCGTGGCCTCTTGGCGACATTAATACAGGCCACCAAATCGGTTCCTAAACTCATCTCATCCAGTGGCTCACAGAATAGGCCATCAGAGTGGGATCGGCAACACGGAGTCGAGACCGACATAATCGTCGAAGCGGCCGACCTACAGATTCGCTCTCGTTCTTCACTCACTGCCAACCGCTACCAGGCCTCATCCGTATCCGCCGTGATGGATGCTATTCAGAAACTCCCGATCAGCCACAGAGACTATACTTTCATCGACTACGGATGTGGCAAGGGTCGCGTCATTCTGCTTGCCGCAGGCTTTCCTTTCAAGCGGGTAATTGGTATTGAACTATCTCCGCTCGTTGCATCCATTGCCAGAGATAACCTGACTCGCTACAGTGGACCCTTGGTAAGCACGTCCATCGAAGTTATAGAAGACGACGTCCTCACTTACACTCCTCCCAGCGCCCCAATCGTATGCTTCTTCTATAATCCGTTCGAGCAGACGATCCTTGATAAGGTGCTCGGCAGGCTTTATGACGCCTTCATCAGGAACGGGCACAGCACTTTCATTGTGTTCTACGATTACTTGCCCAGCCTGCCGGCCGCGAAGTATAAATCACTCTTCTCAAGCTCCTCGATCGAAATCTATCAACTCACGTGAAGGACCCTGTGAACACGGCCCTGGAACCCAAAACATCGGATCCCATCTGGGAAACCTACCAATTGAAGCTGCCTCTGAGGATTGGTGGCGTACACATCTGCTCACCAGCGTTCCGCGCGTCGCGCCCGCAAGGACACTTCACCACGTGGGTTCCCAAAAGGCTTGACGCCCTCGTCGTGAGTCCCTTGCCCGACGCCGTCGACCTTGCAGTCGTACGATCTTTTCCGATAGAAGGTCCACTGCCGTCCTTTCGCCGATATGGCGACCTCATCTGCTATGCAGCCCAACAATACACTCACTACTTTACAGACCTCACTGTCACAAACGAGGAATTCCTCGCCGCGCTTGGCCCGAAATCCCGGGCAACGCTAAAGCGTAAAGCAAGGAAATTCTTTGAGAGCTGGCCAGCAGGCTCAAGTTTTCGAGTTTATAAAACCCCCACGGAGATGCAGGACTTTTATGATAGGGCGCTATGCCTTTCTCAATCGACCTACCAGGAGCGCCTGCTCAAGGCTGGCCTGCCGAACACAGCTGCATTTGTGGCAAAAATGCTTGATCTTTCATCGCGAAACTCCGTTAGAGCCTTCTTGCTCGAAGTCGACAGTCAGCCTATCGCCTATTTGTACCTCCCCGCCGACGATGGCATCCTGATGTACTCTCACCTGGGTTACGAAGAGGCATACTCTCGATGGTCGCCTGGGAGTGTCCTCCAGCTGGCCGCGCTTGAGTACCTTATCGAGGAAGGCGTCTTTAAGCTTCTGGACTTCGAGGAGGGTGAGGGGCAACACAAACGCTTATTCGCAACACATAGCCGACGGTGTTCCGATTTGTATCTATTTCCGGCACTCAGTAAAGCCGCGGTGATTATATGTGTTCATTATCTTACGCAAACGCTTTCCCGCTTGGCTGGCTCCGCCGCACGTCGCTTAGGCCTTCATCGAATAATCAAACGGGCGTTGCGGGTTAGTCTCGTAAAGGCACGGTAGTCCATTGCTATACGGCCACAAAAACATCTTGCTGCGCCACTATGTCGGTCACGCCATTCCAATGCAATTTGTCAAAAAGAATCGTTCACGCGTGTTATGAATGCGTTAGTCAGTGCACCCCGACGTTGGGTATCCGTGGTAGGTGCACTCGAAGTATTTCGACACTATATAAACACCGTTTGGGATCGTGTCGCAATCGCTCTCTACCGCGAGCCGTTATTTCGAAGTCAGTGCATCTCGGTCGGTCGAAATCTCTCTTTGCGCAGTCTTCCCATCGTCATTGGCCAGGTAGGCATTCGCATTGGAGATGATGTGCGAATCTGCGGAGCCTTGGTTATAGGCTGTGCAAAGACCTGCGATCAACCTATTCTAAGCCTCGGGAATAACATTACGATAGGCGATCACGTAGTAATTCATTCGAACAGAGAAGTCATTATAGAGGATGGAGTAGTTCTTGGACCGAACTGTTTTGTTACCGACAGCAACGAGCACCCCTTAGACTATGGCCGCAGGATTGCAGGTGAGCCATGCCGGCTTGATGAACTTAGGTCGATTCGCATACGACGGGGAGCCGTGATCGGTAGACGATGTACAATTCTCAGGGGTGTCGAAATAGGCGAATGCGCGATCGTTTTGGCTGGTAGTACGATAACGGCGACGGTGCCACCTAACGCTATCGTCGGCGGAAATCCCGCTCAGCAAATAGGGCACGTCGACGTTGGCGCGGAACCCGAGGAGGACCACCGTGGGCACGATTGAGCAGTTCGTCTTACACGTGAGACGCGCGGACACCCCCTTCTACGCCGCGATCAAGAGATTCGCGGTTCGATTTACCCACTTTCGGATTCGGTTTCCGGGTTTTTGGATTGCAGCAATCCGAGCTCATCATTGGATTTGTCACATTGTTCGCGTATTGTGGATGCGTGGATGCGTGCTACTTTATCGCGAACCGTTATTCCGCAGCCATTGTGAGACGATCGGAGACGGCCTTTACCTTGAACTTCTTCCAATACTCAAAGGCACACCTCGGATCGCGGTTGGCGATAATGTCAGGATCTCTGGCGAATTAACAATAGAGTGTGCTTCTGGCCAGCCTGCCGCTCAGATTCAAATTGGCGATCATGTATTCATCGGCCATCAAGTACTGATCAACGTAAAACGACGCGTAGTCATCGATGCGCACGCCCTGATTGCTGGAAATTGCATCCTCGATGACTCAGCCGATTCTCCAAACCCCGCCGAGTGCGGAGTGTTGCATATCGGCCGTGGCGCTTGGCTCGGCCGCGGGTGCTTGGTAACCGGAGCCGTGAGGATCGGTGAAGGTGCAATCGTAGGCGCGGGGAGCGTCGTGATGTCTGACATTCCGCCATTTGCTATCGCCGCCGGCAACCCGGCACGTGTTGTCCGTCAGATGCAGTCAACTAGTTAAGTAGTGGTGTTCGAGTTCTGAACTGACGTTTACGAATGGGCTTTGCTTTCACACTCATCTACCTCGCGACATCGTACCTCCGGCCGCAGGACTATTTCCCAGAACTGGCTCCTTATCGGGTGATGCTCTGGTTGGCGACTCTTTGTGCGTTGCCGATTGCCTTTGAACTCGCTCGCGGCCTGCACCTCTGGAGTAAACTTCCTCAGGTCTACCTAATGTTAGCTCTGATGTTCTGGGTTGGCCTTTCGGTTGCTTTCAATGGATGGATCGGCGGCGCCCTTCAAGCCTGGGTCAGTTTTGGGACCGCAGCGTTGCCATTCTTTTTCGTAGTGGCTACAGTGACAACGGTCCGACGCCTCAAACTTCTCTGCGCCGTTATCGCGCTTTGTACTGTCATTCTGGCTATCCAGGGCACCCTTGCTTATCATTTTGGAATCAATGAGGAAATGCTGGTGCTCCATCAGTCTGCGAGTGACTTATCAGACGGAGCGGTCTCCCCGGCTCCAGACGAAGAAGCGCCGACACTTCGCCGGATTCGCAGCGTCGGCTTCATGAACGATCCCAACGACCTAGCTCAGACCTTCGTTCTTTCACTGCCACTCCTTATCGCGCTGGGTCACGGGGGGCGGCTAATGAGAGTGACCTCTATTCTAGGCGGTTCACTGCTGCTATACGGGCTTGTTCTAACCTGGTCGCGCGGTGCCGGGATCGCCCTGGTGGTCCTTTCGTTTCTGTTGGCGAAGCCTCGTCTAGGCGTCAAGGCAGCCGGTCTGACCGCCGCGATCGCATTGTCAGGGGCGATGCTCCTTAGTCTCTCTCAAGGTCGGGCCATGTCCGCCTCCGAAGAATCCGCGGCCGGTCGGCTGGACGCATGGAGTGTCGGGATTACGCTTCTCCGTGAGCATCCCTTCGTCGGCGTGGGTTTCGATCGGTTTCTCGAGTACAACCGGCTCACTGCGCACAACTCCTTTGTGTTGTGTTTTTCGGAGCTCGGTCTCGGCGGATACTTTATTTGGCTTGGGCTTCTTGGCGTCTCTGCCTTTCAAATGAACAAGACGATCCGGCTGGCGCGATTGGCAGGCGATTACGTCTTCTTAAACTGGTGCATCGCTCTTCAGACTTCACTATACGTATACTTAGCTGCGGCCTTTTTCTTGTCTCGGACATATAACCAGACTCTATATGTCCTTCTCGGAATCATCGCGGCGGTCGTACTAATGTATCAAGGCCGGCTGCCTGCCGGCTCAAAAGTATCGACAGTCCCCTGGGTAAAGACGGTTATCGGGTTTGAGGCTGCTAGCCTCGTAGTTATCTATCTGCTTGTTGTTGGAAGTCATGTCTGGAGTGGCAGTTGAAGGATGACTTCATTTTACGTTCGCCTCGGCAACGCTCCGATATCGAAGCAGTCAGCGTTTGTTGGTTGCGTTCGAAGCGATGCTGATCCATGCACCTACTGATAACCATAGATACTGAGGTCTACCCGCTATCGCCCCGGTGGCATAACGCCCGTGAGCTTTCTGAGGATATTGCGAGAGACATTGATGGAGTGACTCGTTATGGCGAATTCGGATTGATGCGCCAGCTCCAGGTGCTGCGCGAGTCTGAACTAAAAGCAGTCTTTTTTGTCGAAGGACTCTTTGCATCAGTTCCTGAGGTCGGCCTTGATCCGTTGAAGCGTATCTGCGATCAAGTCCTCTCGAATGGTCATGAAGTCCAGCTGCATCTACATCCAGAATGGATGCCCTACATCCCGCGATTCGAGGCAAGCTTCGGACGACACTTGTTGCATTCTTATTCGTACGATGTGCAGTACTCTCTGATCAGCGAGGCCTTGAGTAATTTACAGCGTGCCGGCGCTCACCACGTGGTAGCCTTCCGAGCAGGTGATTTTGCCGCCGACCTAACAACGCTGCGTGTTTTGTCTGAACTCGGGATACACTACGACGCCAGTTATAATGCGTGCTACCTTCCCGACACATGCAAACTGGGGGCACTGGGTGAATTGCTGGCCCCAACGCGCTGGGGCTCGATAATAGAGGTTCCGGTAACAACCTTTGTCGACCGTCCAAATCACTTGAGACCGTTTCAAAGCTGTGCGTGCTCCGCTAGGGAGATAGAGGCGCTAATCGCCGCAGCCCGCGTCGCCCAATATCCCATCGTAACAATGGTGTCGCATACATTCGAGGATATCCGGGATCGGAGACATCCTCGGCGCGCGCCATCGCCAAAGCCCTATGCATCGAAACGCCTACAGGCGATGGGAAGGATGTTGACACGTCCGGAGAACAGAGACGTTAGATCCCTCGGCTTTTCAGGGCTGGAGCCGATCACGGCTTCAAGCCCGCTAGTACCTTTGTCGGGATCGATCTTCCGGACCGCCGCGAGACTCGTCGAACAACTTCGGGATCGTATACCGGTTTGATTCTCGCTGTTGCGCTTACCCGCGTCGCCCGCGATCGACTTATCGTATCGTTCCCTGCACTGGTTTGTGAACTTTAAGCATGAAAGGATTCGACTTCCCCTGGTTGAGTTATGAAACATTATTGTAACAATGCCGCCATCCTGGCGTGCGCTAATTGCCAAGGCCTAATCACTCGTAGCGCTGATGCCCTGTCCTGCCCTCGGTGCGGTCGTGTCGGTGAGTATCATGCTGACATCCCTCGATTCAGCTCCCAGGAGTTCTACTGGGGTGAGATTCCGCGACAACAGATGCAGGAACTAAATGAACAGGCCCGACGTGTAGGATGGCGCCGCGCGATCTCAGACGGTCTGTCCGACGATAACTTGCGGAGTTACATATCCAGTCCGCACCGGGCGGATTTTCACTATTTATGGCAGATGCCCGATGGCGCGACCGTGCTTGACGTTGGTGCGGGACTCGGCGGAATCTCCGCAGCCCTCGCAGGTAGCGGGCGGTTTGCCCGTGTAGTCGCCCTCGAAGCTATTTGGGAACGCGCCGACTTTATCCAGTCAAGGGCGACTGAAGACGATTTGGCCATCGATGTTATCTGCGCAGACTTTCTCAATCCGCCGCTGGCCTTGGAACAGTTCGACGCTATTGTACTCAATGGCGTCCTCGAATGGGCGGCGCTAAACACTGATGGCGACCCGCGAGACACTCAGCTGGCGTTTCTCAAGCGAATCCTAGGGCTTCTGAAGCCTGGCGGGCTCGTTTGCCTCGGTATCGAGAACCGAGTAGGTGCGGAGTCCTTCCGAGGTGCATTGGATCACAGCGGTCTGCCCTATACAAGTCTAATGCCAAGAAGGCTGGCCAGCTATTGGTGTAGCCGAACCTTCAATCAATATCGATCTAAAGCTAATCGAGGGTATAGAACTTACACTTATTCGCTGGCCGGGTACCAGAAACTTCTGCGCGAGGCGGGCTTCATAGACACTCAACCCTACCACGCTTGGGATGGTTACAACTCGCCAACAAATCTCCTCCCCCTGAATAGTCGAGGGGCGCTCTCGGGATTCATCGATCTCATGGATTACCGGCAGAATGGGAGAAGAGGCATGCTTAAACACTTAATGCTCAAGGCCGGGGTGGCCACAGGTCTGTGGTCGGTGTTCGCCTCTGAGTTCACGATTCTCTCTCGAAAAGACCTGTGTTAGACGTACTCTCCGATCATCTGAAGGTGGCAGGCTTGGCCGCTGGAACACTGCTACAACTTGAGGCCCGCACCGGAATTCGGTGGTTCGCGTTTGGGGAATCAAGTTCCCCCATCGCAGTGATCAGTCTCTGCAGGACCGCAGAGCACATTGCCGAGGCACGAGAGGAGTTTGCTGCTCTGACAGTGCTTGAGCCACACGCAGCCGTACTAGGGGCGCCGCGACCGCTTTTTCAATTCTATCGAGGAGATGCTCTTGTCTCCGCGAGAACCGGAATTCCGGGCCTTCCGCTCCGAGGAGAGTTAAAAAGCAAGTCGGCCGATGCCTTTGAAAAACAGCTTCGTATTGTAGGCAACTGGCTCACCGTCTTTCAGACCACGGTGGTCAAATCAGGAACTGTCCGCGATCGCGTAAACGAGCTGTCGGAGGCTTTACGCGGAAGAGACCCACTCCCAAATGCTGCCGAAATCGCAATACTAGAACGGTCACACGAGTTTCTCGACCGAATGTCCTCAATTCCAGCCACAGCGGTTCACGGCGACCTCTGGCCCGGGAACGTACTAACGGATCGGCACGAAACGTTTGTGCTGGATTGGAACACCTTTCATTAGGGTAGTCCCTTGGAAGACGTCTTCGGATACGTAACAGGTGCCTACTTATGCAATCGCAATGAGCCCGCCCACAACGCTATGACGATGTGGCCTAGTCTCTTTGGGTGCACCCACGGCGCCGAGCTTGCATCTGACTGGGCCAGCCGCGTCCTCCGTAGTCAACAACTTTCTAATGATACGCTTGAACCGCTGTTTCTCGTCTTTCTTCTCGACCGTCTCACGCGGACCCGATTTAAGTCGTTTCCAGCTTGGCAAGCGTTCGTCGAACATTATGTCACCGCCGGCGTGCCACCGCTGTGGAGTGGGGCAATCTAACCCGCGGCTTTCGGTATAACTGTCGAGAACCTCACCAGTGTCGGGTTATCCGCCTGAAAGACTAGGTAACCCTCCAATAGGCAGATGAACGGACGAACAACAGCGCGCAACTCTTTCTGGTACGGGCTCGGGAATGGATCGGATTGGTGTCCGGTATCGATCGTTGTGGGAGATCACCTATGGGGGCACTCGTGAACAGCCGGGCCATTGCGAGGAACTCCTTCTGGTATGGTGTCGAACCCCTCCTAGGGCTACGAAATGGCCACTGACCCACCGGTTATAAATCCAACACGAGCCAGTACCAACAGCCATAAGATCGTTCACAATTCGTTGTGGCTTGGGCTGGAGTCAGCCTTTGGCGTTTTATCCTACGCGATCACCTCGGTCATGATTGCCCGTTCGCTCGGGCCGAGTACCTTAGGCGTTTACAGCTACCTAGCCTGGCTAGCGAACATGACAGCCACTGTAGGCGCACTGGGCATTCCGGCGACGGCGTTCAAATATATCGGCGAGGCGCTGGGACGTGGCGACGAACCTCTGGCAAGAGCTATCTTTCTGAAGACTCTGCGCGTGCAGATAATGGTCGCCTCCGTAGTCACGGTTGGCGCCCTGGCTCTGGCCACGGCTCAGGGCGAGTTGCGATCGGTCGCGGTTATTCTCGCTTGTGCGATATGGCCGGCGATGGTTATTGCGATTCCCTCGCAACTAAACAACGCTCGCGAAAACATGGCCGCTAATGTTCCAGGCGCGCTTCTGTCAAATTGCGTTTATGTCCTTGGAGTTATTCTGACACTGCATTACTCTTGGGATCTTGTCGGTCTTGCGGCTACAGTTCTTGCCACTCGAATGACGGAGGTGGTCATTCGAACGATCCCAGTCTTCGATTGGGTTGCGACCGGGACGCGCGGCAACATCCCAGCAGAGCTTAACCGGCGGTTGGTGGCGTTTTCTGGCCAGAGCCTCGTGTTGATGGCACTGTCGCTGGTTGTATGGGATCGTTCGGAGGTTGTGGTTATACGCTACTTCAGCACCACGCCGCAACTCGCATTCTACACGGTCGTATTCAATGTAGTAGAGCGACTCCGTTTGCTGCCGCAGATATTTGGAACCGCTACCGGTGCTACCATCATGGCTCAGTTTGGGCGAGACCCGAATCGGATGGGCGCGGTATTTGGCGTCGCCGTTCGGTATTTGATGCTTATGGCAGTCCCGGTATATGTAGGTGTCGCCGTGTTGAGCGGACCCGCTATGACGCTGGCCTATGGACGTCAATATTCGGAAACAATTCCTCTCCTGACAGTGGCGGCGCTCTTGGCCATCCCTAGAGTCGTTCTCTTACCGTTGAATTCACTCCTAGCAGCTGCAGATAGACTAAATCTATCAGTCCGAGTGAATATTGCAGTCGCGGTCCTCAGTATCATCCTCGATTTTGTGCTCATTCCCCGCCTTGGGGGTCTCGGTGCGGTTATTGCGAATGGGCTGGCGCAGTGTGCTGCGGTCGTGTGGCTCAGTTGGGTTGCAAGAAAGGTGACAGACATCCAGTGGCCAACGATGATGATCTTGAAGATCGGCGCCGCGTCGATCGCCATGGCAGTGTCGGTTGGTCTACTCCCGAGTCTACGGTCGAGCATAGCTGACCTGACATTGGGTGCGCTTGTAGGTGCAATCACGTTTATTCTATCCGTGCGCGTCTTGCGGATACTAGAGAATGAGGACATAGCCCGCTTCGAATGTTTGAGTACACGAATGCCGGCACGAATTCGCCCTGGGCTAGCCTGGGGATTGCGGAAGCTCGGCCCACCCCTTCTTTCAACGACAACGACGATCTGAATGGCGAGCCGTGGCGTCGCCTGGTGAGCGCTGGCTCACCCGCAGAAGCCGTGTGCGGGGATAGCGGCCGCCCATCTGCGACATGTGACTTGATGGGTCGCAATTGTTTTCACAAGATATGCGAATCGCACAAGTCGTCAACAGCTTAGAAGTCGGAGGACTAGAAAGATTGGCGGTCGACCTTGCCGTCACTCAGAAAGGCCAAGGCCACTCTCCCTATATCTTCTGCATCGCACGTCGCGGTGCGTTGGCCGATGATGCAGAGTATCAAGGCATTCCTGTCAGGACCCTTGCGAAAGCAGGCGGCTTCTCGCCGTCAACCATCTGGCGCCTAGCTAGTGACTTTCGGCGTTTGAAAATCGAGTTGGTCCACACACATAACGCGGTGATTCATCATTACGGGGTTCTCGCGGCACGATTAGCTGGTATCTCCGCAGTCGTGAACACTCAACATGGAATCGGCTCGGTAAATGCTGACCACAGGCTGGATCGCATCTATCGTGCGATGTTACCCTTCACAAAAGTTATCGTGGGAGTGTCGGAGCAGACACGGCAACACATTGTAAGGGAGCGTGGGGTTCCGGAACGCAAGAGCAGGACGATTCGAAATGGCATTCCTGTTGCGAAATTTCGTTCTTCGCCGGCAAGCCCTGGGAGACATCTTTGTCGCCTTACGCTCGGGACGGTCGGTAGATTGGTGCCGGCCAAAGATCACGCGACATTGATTGAGGCCTTCGCTCTTGTTCGGAGGACTATTCCACATGCCGAACTGCGAATAGCTGGTGGCGGCTGTCTTCACTCAAGTTTGGACCAGCAAATCAACACCCTATCACTAGGCCATTGCGTGACCCTGGCTGGGGAACTGTCCGACATTGGAGGGTTTCTGAGCGACCTTGATGTGTTTGTTCTGTCGTCAGTCACTGAGGCGCTCCCGGTTGCCCTGCTGGAAGCTATGGCTGTTGGGCTTCCGATAGTCTCGACACGTGTTGGCGGGATCGGTGAGGTGGCTCTCGACGGTGTTGTTGCAGAATACTGCGATCCCTCCGATCCGATTGCTTTGGCCACGGCGATCCTGAAAGTCTCTAGCCCCGACATCCTTGTGAAGATGGGCGCCGCCTCATACCTCTGCGCCGGCGAGAGGGATCTCCTACAGACTTGGCTCGAATACGAACGCCTATTTGAGACGTTATTGCCGGCGAAAGGGTAAGGCCGCCTCGCCAAACCGCGCATTGGGTGCATCTCCAGAGCCAATGGCAGTCCCCGAAGTCGAAGAGTTGCGTCCTTAAAATTATATGAAAGTTCTTCATGTTCTCCATCACTCGCTGGCCGTGGTCGCTGACGGCTACGCCGTACGAAGCAAGTCAATCCTAACCGGCCTTCTCAAGCACGGCGTCGAAGTGACTGCCCTCACCGCTCAAGGTGTGATACAAAGCCCGCCTGAGGAGGAGTACGGTGTGACACACTTTCGAGCGGGCGAATCTGCGGCAGCCAATGCAGTCGTTAGGAGTTATCAACGCTATCGTGCGCTTCAAAATGCTCTTCGCAAGTTGGTGAAGCGCGAGAGGCCGGACATATTGCATGCACACTCGCCCGTCTACAATGGATTTGCCGCATGTCACGTGGCCCGTGAATTCGGTATTCCGTGCGTCTACGAGATGCGCGCGGTATGGGAGGATGCTGCCGTTGATCGCAAGACAGCAAGCGTGAAATCCATTCTTTATAAGTCCGCGTACGCTCTCGAAACTCGGCTTTTCCACAAAGTTGACGCGGTCGTCACCATTTGTGATGGTCTCCGCGCGGATGTTGTCTCGAGGGGTATAGCGCCTGGCAAGGTGAGTGTCGTACCAAATGCCATCAGTCGCGAATCAATCGTCGATATCCCTCGTGATAACGACCTCCGCGCCAGCTTCGATTGGCCGGAGGGTCCAGTGTTTGCTTACATTGGCTCCTTCTTCCGGTACGAGGGAGTTGATCGACTTCTAGACGCGATACCTTATGTTCTCGATCATGCGCCAAATGCTAGATTCTTGGTTCTCGGAGGCGGAGAATGCCAGGACCAGATTAAAGAGCAGGCGGCAAGGTTAAGTGGTAATTTAGTTGCCTACCGGCCGCGGGTTCCGCACTCAGACGTCGCGCGTTACTACTCAGTCGCGGACGCAATGGTCTACCCTCGTCGCAGTATTCGCTTGACCGAATTGGTGACTCCGCTCAAACCTCTCGAAGCGATGGGCATGGGAAAAGCCGTAATCGCCAGCAATATCGGCGGGCACAGGGAATTGGTGGACCACGACAAGACAGGTTATCTGTTTTCAAACTCGGATGAGTCGGGACTAAAGTCGGCACTCGTGGAACTGGCCCGCGATCCGGCACTAGTCAGGAGACTCGCGGCCGCGGGACGAACATTCGTGTCTTCGGCCCGAACCTGGGAGCAGGTCAGTTTGCGCTATATCCCGATCTACGAGACCGTTCTTAGCCGTCGATGCCTGGCGTCATGACTCGAGAAAAACTAGTAGTGATCACGCCCGTCTTTCCCAGTCTCGGCGAGGAACACCGCGGCAATTACATTCGCTCCAAAGTCCAGGCGATGCAACACCGAGTCGATGTCTCAGTCTTGTGCATTTCAGGAACTCCGCCCGCGATCCGCCTCCAGAGACACAACTATTACTCCAGCAGTCGGACCAGACAGCCCATTCCGGGAATTCCGACAACGTTCTTGCAGTACTCGTCAACACCGCTTGTTTCGCGCTGGATGAATGGCCCACGCTGCTACAATCGCCTCAAGCCGATCGTCGAAAGCATGCGCCCGGACGCATTGTTGGCGTACTGGATTTATCCGCAAGGCTACGCGGCATTGGGTATTGCGCGGGACCTCGGAATACCGGTGATCATTGGCGCTCTGGGTTCGGATGTTCGTCGGATTGCCGATCCCGTTACTCGCCTCCGCGTGTCTCGGACATTGCGGGAGGCTCCCGGCGTAACCACGGTCAGCGAGGAACTTCGTCAATGCGCTGGACGGCTGGGCGCCCGATTGGATCGCGTGCATACTATCCACAACGGCTGCGATCATGAGATCTTCGATCTCCATGATCGACGGCAGGCTCGTTTAGCCCTTGCGGTGGATCCGGATGCCGAACTTATTCTTTTCGTCGGCTGGCTCCTTCGGCTCAAGGGAGTTCGCGATCTCCTCGAAGCCATGGCCGCTCTGGCTGCCCGCCGGCCCAAAGCCGTTCTCGCATTTGTGGGGGAAGGCGACCAAATGCCCTATCTCCAACAGCAGGCTACCGCTCTGGGCCTCGATCACCGTGTTATTTTTCCAGGTCGCTGCTCCGCCACCCAGGTCGCTCAGTGGCTCGCCGCCTCAAACCTTCTCTGTCTTCCCAGCTACTCCGAAGGCTGCCCAAATGTGGTCATCGAGGCCCTTTGTTGTGGTCGGCCCGTTGTCGCATGCAATGTGGGCGGAATACCCGAACTCGTCGATGCTGAGAATGGTTGCCTCGTCCCGGTCGGTAGTCCCAGCGTTTTGGCCGAAACACTGAATTCGGCCCTTGTCCGAACCTGGGATGAATCGAAAATAGCAGGACGATATAGGCGATCCTGGAAAGACGTCGCCGACGAGACTCTGGACCTCTTGTCCACGCAACCACCACTGCAGCCTGTTGTGTCTTCATTTTCGCTAAACTCCTAAAACTCAGTTGGTCTACTATGCTTCGAATTGCACTCGTCGGCTGTGGAAAGATAGCCGAAGCTCACGTCCTTGAGACCCGTAAACTGCCCGACGTCCGGGTCGAGGCCGTTTGCGACCTCGAACCCCTGATGGCAGAGCAGCTTGCGGTTCGCTACGCGATCCCACGCCACTACAGCAGCTTCACCAGGATGCTCGAAGAATGCCGGCCTGATGTCGTCCACATAACCACGCCGCCGGGCTCCCATCGCGCTCTTGCGCTTGAATCGATAGCCTCGGGTGCCATGTGTTTGTCGAAAAGCCCCTCGCTACCACGTTTGAAGATGCGCGAGATATCGTTCGGCATGCAGTCGTCGGCAATCGAAAGCTAACCGTCGGACACAACTATTCGTTCGATCCAGCGACGCTGCGTCTCCGGGAATTGGTCGAACAGGGAACTCTCGGACGGATCGTTCATCTTGAAAGTTATTGCGGTTATGACCTCACTGGTCCTTTCGGCGCCGCCCTTCTCGCCGACCGGTCGCATTGGGTCCACGCTCTCCCCGGCGGTCTATTCCAGAACATCATGGATCACGTCTTGAACCGGATCGCCGAATTCGTTGACACGGACTCTTCTCGCATCTGCGCGTCGGCCTACCGCTCCCGCCCGGCCAAAGGCGACTCTAGCGATGAGCTTCTGGATGAACTGCGTGTCACCATCCAGGGAGACAGCATCTCCGCCTATGCAACATTCTGTTCGGGCGCTCGGCCGGTGTCACAGTTCCTGCGGGTCTACGGAACACATAACATTGCTCATGTCGATTACGTCGGACGCACCGTGACCCTGGCAACTCACGCGAACGTGCCAGGGGCGCTCGGAAAGCTCTGGCCTGCACTCGATGGGGCTCGTCAATCCGCTAAGGCCGCGCGTCACAACATCGGCCGTTTTATTCATTCCGACTTCCAATTCTTCGCGGGCTTCAACCTGCTCCTTCGTGCTTTTTATGAGTCTATCCGATCCGATTCGCCTCCTCCCATTCCTTATGACCAGATCCTACGCGTCGCACTGTGGATGGACGAGATTGCGAACCAGGTCTATCCAGTCAAGGTAGAGGTCGGACGATGAAAATACTGATCACCGGTGCTGGAGGGTTTCTGGGGAAGGCCGTCCTCGAACGTTTGATCGCCCACGGCGAAACAGACATCCGATGTCTCTACCGCGCACGTGGCCCTCAGCATGATATACAACTGCCAGCCGGGTCCACCTTTGAAGCTGTAAACGGCAATCTGAGATCACCCAAAGAGGCGAAACGCGCGTTGGCGGGTGTCTCCACTGTTTACCATCTGGCCGCAGGGCTTAAAGGTGGCGCGGCAGACATCTTTCTTGATACCGTTGTAGCTTCTCGATGCCTGCTCGACGCCGCAGTGTCTGCGGGAGTGCATCGACTCGTGCTTGTCAGCTCTTTCGGCGTGTACGGAGTCTCCCGGATCAACACTGGTGCTGTCATCGATGAGAACTCTCCACTCGAGCCCCATCCCGAACAGCGCGATCCGTATTCTCATGCAAAGCTTCGCCAGGAACAACTATTTCGCGAGTATCAGGCTCGACACGGTTTTGAATTGGTAATCCTCCGGCCCGGTGTGATCTACGGTCCGGGTGGGAGTCCGTTCTCTACGCGCATCGGCCTGTCGCTTCCAGGCTTTCTATTGCACGTCGGCGGTAGGAACCAGTTGCCGATAACACACGTGTTGAACTGCGCCGAGGCTATCGCAATTGCGGGTCGCCATCCTGACGCCGGCGGTCAAATATACAATGTGCTGGATGATGAGTTAATTCGCGCCAAAGACTATCTACGCCGATATCGTGGCGCCGTTGGGCCGGTTCGATCAATCCGGTTACCTCTCGCTGGAGCAAAACTCCTCGCCCGGATGATCGTTTGGTACAGTCGTTATTCGCACGGTCAGATGCCGGCTTTCTTGACCCCTTACAAGGCCGACGCAATGTGGAAGAGTACTCGGTTCTCGAATGAGAAGTTAAGGGGAATCGGCTGGCGGCCCATCTTTGCGACAGAGGAAGGTCTCGATGGAACATTTCGCTGGTTTCGCGAACAGACGGTCAAATAAGCACAGTCCAATATTCCATAACTAGGCAAATCGCAGGGCGAACGGCATGACCTCACCAGGCCGGTTCCATCCGACCCTCTAAATCGCGATCGAATCTGCGGAATCCGTCTCTACCCACGTCAGTCGCCATGTGATTCTAAACGGAGTCGATCCCGTTTAGAGGGCACCACTATAGGCTTGTGGAACTGCACGCGCCATTTCGTTCTGCCCGGAAAGAGTATTAATGTCATCAGATACCAGCAAGACTGACATGTTCAGACAGAAGCTGATTGCATGCATCGTTGGCGCACGACCCAATTTCATGAAGATCGCCCCAATTCTCACCGAAATGGCGACCCGCCCAACACTTCGCCCTCTTCTCATACATACAGGCCAGCACTTCTCCCCGGAGATGTCCGACAGTTTTTTCCACGATTTAGAAATCCCTGCCCCTGATGTGTCGCTCGGAATAAACGGAGGGAGTTCAAGTCAGCAGATTGCACGGATCATGTTGGCGTTGGAACCCATATTCGTGCAACATCGCCCGGATCTCGTCCTGGTTGTCGGCGATGTGAACTCCACCGCTGCGGCTGCCATGGTTGCAGCCAAGCTTGGTATTCCTGTTGCACATGTCGAAGCCGGACTCCGAAGCTTCGATCGTTCGATGCCCGAGGAACTAAACCGATTGATAACGGACTCTCTCTCGAGCGTCTTCTTCACAACTGAAGAGAGCGGAACCTGCAATCTTCTTCGCGAAGGGATAAGTTCCCACCAGATCTTCTTCTGCGGTAACGTCATGATTGATACGCTCCTGCGCTTTCGGGAAGCAGCTGACGGCTCAACCATACTCAAGAGACTTGGCATTGGACCCCGAGGGTATGTCGTTGCCACCCTTCACCGCCCAGCGAATGTAGACGACCCTGAACATCTAAGCACGCTTATCCAGATGTTTCAGCAAGTGCCCCTGCCAGTGGTATTTCCTGTTCATCCGCGAACCCGAAACCAGATGGGCCTCGCAGCGTCTCGGGCGGGAAACCTCCTGTTGACTGATCCACTCGGATATCTGGATTTCGTTAAGCTCATGGCCGAGTCGCGCTTGGTGCTCACAGACTCAGGTGGGATTCAAGAGGAAACCACCGTGCTGAACGTTCCGTGCCTCACGCTTCGTGAGAACACGGAGCGACCTGTCACGATAACCCATGGAACCAATCGACTGGTTGGGACCGAGCCCCCACTGATTCTAAATGCAATTCGAGAGAGTCTGTCGTCGGACGTCCAAACTACAGGCCTTCCGGCCTTATGGGATGGCCACGCCGCCAGACGAATCCTGGATGTGCTCGAACTCACCCACCGCATTCCAAGGCCGCCTGAGCCAGCCTTGACAGGTCCCCTTATCGCTGCAACGTAGTCGAGTTATTTTTTGCGGACTTGGCCGGACTTATTGTCTCCACGCAGCGAAAATTCATCGACTGCTTCAAAGTCCGTACCGTGGAGCGATTTAAGATCGTCAATTGCGCGATCGGGCCACCGGCCATCCGGTGATCCGTTCAAAAACCACGGACTCCCGTTATCCGCGAGAAACATCCCGTACTGCTTCAGAGCTAGCATAATCACTTGTGCATCCCGGGAGTAGTGAGAGATGTCTACGGTCGCTTTCAAACGAAAGCGCTGGCCCATCGGTGGATACCGATCTCCGTTTAAGTGCGAGGCGTCGTGCGTAGCTGGCCAAATGTGCTCTCGGCGCGTTTGCGGCGCCGTAAATCGGAGCGCGTGACGGATTTGGCCCGAGATCACCTCGGAGTATCGCACCAGGCCCGGGAAGATCGGCAGCCCGGCCGCATCGGCTGACGTCATTCCCTCGCGCCGTAGACCATTCGATCGTAGATCGAACACTGCGCCGCTACCGGCGTGCCAGTTTCCGTCTGCATCCTTACCAGCGGAAAATAATTCGTAGAGTTTGCAGGTGTCTCGTTCAATTAAAATCGCGTGGCTATCACCCTTGCCGTTGCTCTCAAGCGGCATATCAGCAGGAATTGGATAGGGTCCGGGATCGCTTTCCTCGGAATATTTAAATTTCACTGGCACTTTCGCTTGGCGACTATCTACTAAAATGTACGGGATGCCGATAGGTGCGCCTTCCCACAACCGGGAGTGAAAATCAGGATGGATACGCTTGTCGGCGCCAATCGTTCCGATGTAGGCATCAGAGTTCCGATCAACTGGCAGACTATCGATCCTGGTATTCCAAATATTGTCTGCCGGGAAGACCTCGCAGCCGAGTGACTCACTATTCGTCCCTGCGCGCGCCACAGGCCATCTGCCACATCCCGCAACTATTGCGAACGCCATAACGACAGCAGTTGAAATTCTAATATTCATCTTTTCCAAACCTAGCCTAAATAAGCCCCCGGCGCCAGAACTAAATCTATAGACGAAAGCGGAGTCGCACTGTCGTGCGACTCCGCTTTCTTCAGTTTGAATGTATTGGGCTCAGGCTCGCACAGCCCTTCGAAGGCTAAAAGCAATGCCGATAAGCGCCATTCCCATTAGCGACAAGGACGAGGGTTCGGGCGCCGATCCGAGGTTCAGTTGAGCTCCCGCATAGTCCGCTGCACTGAAGCTGCCGGTAGTGGGATTGAAGTTGACAATGCTCGACAAAGCGTAAATGTTCAACTTGCCGGAATAAGGAACAAGGTCCGCGGTGGTCGGAAGACCAAAAGCCGGAAGCAGGGTGCTGTAAAGAAACGTATTGAGTGCCGTTGGCGCCACCGTGATGGGAATTGAAGACGGTCCTATGACGAAGCCGCCGAAGCTCTGAAGGGTGAACGGATTTATGTTTCCTTGGGCAACTAAAGTCTGTGGTCCGGTAATTACCCCAGGCGCATGAGGCGTCGACATCGAACCGGAGGTAAGGGAAATCGACATCGTACCAGCGCCCACAGAATAGCTCTGGGTAACACTATTAAAAGATACGTTCCCCGTCGTCACAGTCACCTTTCCGCTGCAGCCTGATGCGCATGGCGACTGAGGATCGACGCTGTTCGTTATGTTGCTCAAAGCTAACGTAAAAGACCACGAACTTCCGGGCGTCATGCCGGGCCCGTGTGCTAGGTTCGCTGCGTTGAATATCAGCGATTCAGCCGAAGCGTTCGTCGCCGCGACTGCCATCAATAATCCCAGGATCATTCTCGTTTTCATGGACATTATTCCTCCGAAGGCGTTTAGCGGCTGCAAATTTTGCACGTGAGCACTGCGACCTGCCTAAGAATAAAGAGGATGCTCATGCCGTGTAAAGATGCAGCCAGGGGGTACGGTACTTGGAACCTTGTCGTTTCGGTACCAGTGGATCCCAAAACAGAAGCTCGCAAACAGCATCTCTGTGCCTTGGCCTCTCTATGCAAGAGTCGTCTTACCTTTAACTTAGGGCGGTGACGGTCTAGTTTTCTTCTCCCGCCGGCTAATAAGGCGGTACCGGTAGGCCCACTCGTGCTGCCCGCAAAGGCGAATGCGTCATCAACCGCTTTTCTTTGAAGATGTTAGCTATCTTGCTTGCTTTGAGCTTTCATATGCGATTAAACTCGTTTGGTTCGGTTGAATACTTAGCTAAAGCTCGGAGACGCCGTAAATGAGTAAGAAATATCTACTGGGGTTTGTCGCGGCAGCAATTTGTTGCACCGCGAGGGCGGAGTCGCTGAATCCGTATATCGTGAACCCTGGGTTTGAACAGGCAAATAGCTTCGACGGGCCCTGCGCCGGCGGAACTCCTGACCCGTGCTTTAACAGCTCATTTGTCGGTTGGTCTGGCGTCAACGGCACCATCAACCCGACCGGGATCGTCGGAGGCAATCTCAATGCCTACGAGGGAAAGAACGCTGCGTGGATAAATAACTTAAGCACCTTCGCCGGCGTCGGCACCGTCTTAACCGGCGTGGGCGGCTCCGTCACCGTTGGGAACAACCGCCAGTACTTCGGTCAAACCCTCACCGGAATATCTCTGCAACCGAGCACATCCTACACCTTCTCCTACGCTGTCTCCCGTCGGGCAGATAGCCCGGCCAGCAATCCCGGGACTTTCTCCCTCCAGGTGAACGCTAACGGTGCCACCGGTAGTGGAGATTATGGTGAGAAGATCTGGATTCTTCAAGGTAATACCGCCAGCATCACTCCTGGACAGTGGCAGATCTACACCCTAAGCTTCACAACCACAGCCACCACTCCTACCGGGAATCCGAGCGTCTTCCTGGTAAATGAGGGCTCAAACACAGGCGGCGTCTCCCAGATCGAATTTGACGCAGCACCGGAACCTGCCGCCCTGGCGCTTACCGGCCTCGGTTTTGCGATCCTGGCATTTCGCCGCCATCGGGCGCGTACGATGACGCAGGTCTAAACTTCTGAGTGCCGGCGCTGCGCATTTAATCAATCCCTTCGCCAGCAGCTGTCCTAAAATTACTTTTTCATCGAACGGAAACCCTTTCGCTGTCTCCAACGCCCGAACCAATCGCCCTCTTATTAACCAGTTTGGATTTGAGCTAGGAGTCGTCGGCCTCCGGCGACGCCTCGCCTGAGCTAGCCCCGTCAGATCCCGCTTCAAAATGGCCCTCTATTCGATGCAGGGCCATTTCCATTGGCGGGCCCCTTTCAACAACAAGGAGAGCATGCCTTGTCGATAATGGGCGGCCGTGCCTTCCCTTCCACGCAAGGCGTAGCGCTTCGTGGTTTGACTCGTTCTCTGAAACGAAGCGAGTTCATAACTAACTGGCCACCCAGATACAACAAGTCGAGATTGTCGGAATCTCCCACGCCCTGGTTGGACATAATGGCGTCCAGCGAGTTTGAAACGTAATATGAAACACTGTCGCGGTAACCGAAATTACCGATAATAGTCCTGGTACCACCAATTGCAACCTTTTCAGCGACTTATACCTTGACGTTCTAAGGCCCGACAAGTAAACTTAAGTCCTATTCCTAAGAGTTTTTTCTAAGAGGTTATGATGAGCTTAAGACTGAAACTCGCCCTTGTCCTACTCGCGGTCGCCCCTCTGGCTCTTAGCGAGTCTGTCGGAAACGGTTCCTTTGAGACCTTTCATGTCACGATCGGTAATGGTTGCGGCGACCTTGCCCATTGCTATTTCAATTCCAGCAACTTGCCTGGGTCATGGGCACCCTGGTCCTTCGCTGGTAACTCTGGCATAGCCCTGAAGGGCAGCCTCGTCGAAACGCCCGCTGGAAGCCTTCCTGATGGGAATCAGTTCGCAACGATAGGCGATGGCGGATCTATCTCACAAACTCTAGGCGGCTTCAATATTGGACAGTTCTACACCTTGGCGTTCTTCCTCGCTCCGCGCCCCAATTATCCGAATCAGACAGTTCAAGTGAACATTGACGGTGCCTCACAGAATTATGCACTGGCAGCCGCCCCGTTGGTGTGGGCGCTTTATAACCTAAGTTTTACAGCATCTACCACCACCCCGCTCCTTTCGTTTAGCGGAACGGGGGGCGGTGGCAACGCACTGCTGGATCAAGTCTTCGTTACTCCCGAACCGGCATCAATGGTGATAGTGCCTACAAGCATCCTGCTGCTGGCGATGCTCTACAGGCGGCGAAGCTCACGTCAACAGAATTAAAACTCAACGTCGTTTCCCTCAAACCTACTGGGGATTCCAGACCAATATCCCAAAACATCTCGCCACGACGCCCGCCAGTTCAAGGCGGGCGTTTGTGTTTTCCCGGTCCGCCACCATCCCCCGCGGCACCGGCCGATCACGCCTTTTCAACCGAAACCACGCTCAGCAACCTCTCGTCCGGCCGGAATGGGTCCTTTTCGGAATACGCAATCGGCGCTATTCGACCCATAGCCCGCTGCGCTCTCCGCTGCATTCTAAATATCTGGAATCAAACTTTACGGCTCAGGGAGTGCCTGCAAATCCAGTCAATCTCCATCGTCGATCGCGCTTGCCCAGCGCGAACTTGAGGTCGATTCGACACCCCGGCCTTAGGCACAAACCGAACGGTGGGAATGAGGGTGGACTCGCTCTGCGAAGAGGGTAAACATGGTCCAACCGAATCCTGTGGGAAGAAGTGGGATAGGACGGGGACTACGAGGAGGGAAGCAGTCGGGCTTGGATAACCGCCCGACTGCCCAATATGAAACCAATCGACTGCTGCTGTTACGACTGTCGCACTTTGCGGACGGCGCCCAACGCCACGCAGGTCAATCCGACCAGCATTAATGTCGCCGGCTCCGGGACAGCTCCACCTTCAGCGAAGAAAGCCCATTCGGCGCCACCTGGATTGCTACCATTTGTCGTGTTCACGTTGAAAACAATATACTGGGCAAGTACATTTGGCAGCGCCTCACCAAAATGCTGGAAGCTAGCCAAGGTTGCGGGCCCTGCCGGGGTTGAGTGACTGTACGTCACGCTTCCTTGAAAGCCCGTGAATGTGTTTCCGCCGCTGTAACCCGTGTAAACCGAGTATGTATACTGGGTTACGTAGTCGGAGAAACCCATCGCATTCGAGCCGTTGCCCCCACCGCTGCTAGTCCGGTCAGTATAGTTCGCCGTGGTCAGCTGGTAGAGACCGCCGAGGTCGAATGCGATCTGCGTACCTGCCGCGCCGCCATTCGAGGCATAGTCGGTTGAGGAACTGCCGTCGATCGCGTACGAACTGCCATATCCCGCATATGCGGTGGTCGTGGCGCCTGGCAAGACAGAAACGCCGCCGATGACCGACTCGGCCTGCATCAGTCCCACTGCCGCGAAAGCAATCATTGCGATTCTCTTAAGCATTTCAAATTCCCCCGATCAGATTTGCAGAAAGATCGCTGCACAGCGTCATCTCAAGCCCCAGCGCCGAACAGCTGACCTAAGTGTCTTATATATAACAACTAAGGCGACTCTCTAACAAAGTCGTTGTCCGAGTATACTCAGGAAAGGAAGAACTTGCAAGATAGGCTTATCTTTTATAGGTAAGAGAAGTACTAGTGGAACTGAAAACCTCGCCTGCGTGCCCCGCGACCACGCCCTTAATAAAAATCCTCACCCCGTATCATCCCGATCGAAGAATCCTATCCTTATAAGGAAACGCCGGATAAAGAAACGGCGGCGTGGCGTGAATTCCGAGGGACCCAGTAGTACTGTGATGCAATAACCACCAATGGGGCCCTTGCAAATTATCGAGAACCGTCGTACCCTTACTCTGCCCCATGCGAATCGGTTAATTCCGTTCTAATGTAGGGTAATTCGCTCCGCGAAGGCCGGGATCTTACCTACCCTGGGGCGACGCATAGTTTAATTCGTGAGGATACATCCATTGAAGCCTATACTGTACATCTCGATCGGCTTGCTGCTGTCCGTTGGGCTACATGCCGAAAGCGTTATCCTGAATAACGCAGGCTTCGATATCATCGACCCTGCGCATCCGGTCAATCAGACAGGAAACTGCGATTCCGCGCAACCCTGCTGGAATCAGTACGTCAACCAGTGGACGCAGGCGGGCAATTCGGGAGTCTGGAACCCTTCGCTCAATACAGGCAACAATGGCAGCTCAAATTCAGGTCTCCACGCGCTTAGCGGCAACTATGTTGCCTACATAATCTCGGATAAGATAAGCCAAACGTTGTCAGTTTCCGGGTTCAAAAACTATTCGGTTTCCCTCGCATTTGCCGCGCGACAGGATCAAGGCCCCTCGGGCTACGATTTCAGCGTAACTGGCGAGATCGAAGCTACCCAACAGGCATTAGGCGCAACTGTGCCTTCGGTATGGCAGTTAGTCACTCTGGTGTTCAACACGGCAGACGTCGGTGTCCATACCATTACCGTGTCGGTTACGAACACCGGCGGCAACCAGCTTCTCGTCGACTCGACGCCCGAGCCATCGAGCCTCATAATGCTCCTTTTGGGTTCCGCGCTCGCTTTCGGTGCGAAATTCGCCAAGCGCATCCGAATTCAAGCCTAGCGTTCTGCGCCTCAGAGCCTCGGGAGTACAACTCCCGAGGCTATCGAATTACCCCTCCTTATCCAAACGGCAGTGTGCCCGCAACACGGGGTCATATTCCCCAACATTCGCGTAACCCTCACCAATCCGCCGAAGCCTCCGCACCGCCCCAGCCTGCGCCTCCTCAACCGAAAGCGCCCCGCTCAGCACCTCTCCATCCGACCGCAAAATCGAAGCCCCATTCGGAATCCGCAGCCCAATCCCCCCGCCTCCAACAAAATCTCGAATACTCATATAGTCTCCTCTCACTAGCCACTAGCCACTAGCCACTTCCTCACATCCCCGGCAACCTTCCCCCCTGCGGCCCAACCTCCGCCACCCGCGCCTTCCAGCACGCCAGCGCGACCGCCATAACCAGGTCGTCATGCTCGCTCTGCCCGCCATCCCCGCGCATATGGATCAACTCCTTCACCAGCGATCCCGCCTCCTTGAGCTTCCTCCCAATCCGTAACTCCCCCTTCTCCAGCGCCACCTGAACCCCGCTCAGTAGGTCCCTCTTCGGCACACTGCGCGACTCGCCCCGGCCGCCCGCTCGGTCGCCCCCAGTGATCGAGACCGCCGTCATCCCGCATCGCAAGCGCGCCGTCCGTAGCATGTCCACCACCGGTGCGCCCACTCCAGTCGCGTCCACCACCAGGTGGCAGCGCGCCACCCCCGCGTACTCATCGCAGATCTCACGGATCCGCTCAACCACCAGCGTATAAGGCGTTCCCAGCGGCAGCCGCTCCAATTGCCTCACTCGTAAGTCGCGATAAACCGTCGGCATCCAGGCCAGCGCCTGCTCGTCCCGCTCCACCACCGCAATCGCCGTGAAGTCCTGCATCTTCCCCAGGTCCACGCCGATGAATACCGATCCACGCACCCGGCGCGAGTCCATATCCTCCAACGCAGCTTCCACCAGGTCTCGGCCAAAGAGCTGGGTGCCGTTGTCCACGAATTCACACAAGTACTCCTGTCGAAACCAGAGATCGCCCTGTTCCCGTCTCTCTTCCTCCAGAAACTCCTGCGAAATCCGCGGACAATCAAGCACCGGCGATTCAAACCGCGTCCAGTGCGATCCCCCGTGCGTCCACGCTTCATAGAAGAAGCCGCGCTTCCCCATCGGCGTGCTCATCAGCCATAAATCCCCGCCGCCAACCGCCAGCATCGGCCGCAGCGCACGGTATAAGGAATCCGGAACTCGAGCCGCTTCGTCAATCAGCAGCAGCGACACCGCCGAGAATCCGCGGACGTTTCCTTCCTTGCCCGGCAGCCCCACAATTCGCGATCCGCTCGGCAGCATCAAACTAACTTTGTTGTCTCCGTCGCCCCTCACCCTCTCGCCCATCCGGCTCAGTAGTTCACTCGCCTTGCGGACAAACTCCGCACTCTGCCTCTCTGTCGGACTCGCCACTACCACCAGGCAGCCCGGTTTCGCATACCCGCGATGAATAGCCTTCGCCGCCGCTATAGTGGACTTCCCCCACTGCCTCGAGCAATTCAAAATCACTCGACTCGACTCCGACCGCAGTACCTCCGCCTGTCTCTCCTCCGGAACAAAAGCCAATTGCTCCTTACAAAACTGGATAACATCCAAATCGTCGGCGGGAATAGTTCCTGGCGCCGACTCCAATTCCTGTTCCCACGTCACACCACCTATCTACCAGCCGAAGGCCAAAAAGGAGGACCCAACGACCACTCCAAATTCCCACCACGCCGCCGAACCCTCTGATTCCCGACACGTTAAATCCAAGAAAAATAAACTGACCCCACCTATGATCCCCGCAAAGCCCAACTCGGAAAAGCCAGGGACTGACACCGTTTTAGCGCTGTATCCTCCTGGAAATAAAAGATTTACCGATGGCGAAAAGGGCTGTCTGTCCTGCTTTTCCAGCCTGCACAAGCCCCTAGCCACCAGCCCCCTTAAGTGCTAGATTTAACCCAGTAATGAATTATCGATCCGCCCCGGTATTCTTATTCCTGCTCACCGCTGCCGCCGCCCAGCCCCGCATCGGAGACTGCCCAGTCTTCCCAACAAATAACGTCTGGAATATCCCCATCGACAAACTTCCCGTTGCCCCGAATTCCCAAGCCTTCATCAACAACAACGGCCCCACCCGGGCCTTGCATGCCGACCTCGGTACTGCCGAATTCGGCATCCCTTACGTCATCGTGCCGCCCGATCAGCCCCTGGTCCCCGTCACCTTCACTTATGCCGATGAGTCCGATTCCGGACCCTATCCCATTCCCCCCTCCGCACCCATCGAAGGCGCAGGAGTCGGCGACGCCCATGTACTCGTGCTTCAACAGGGCACCTGTAAGCTGTATGAAGTCTACGCAGCGGCAAAACAGCCCGATGGCTCTTGGAAAGGTGGCTCTGGCGCCGTCTTCGATCTCAAGTCCAACGCCCTCCGCCCCGATACCTGGACTTCCACTGACGCCGCAGGCCTTCCCATCCTCCCCGGACTCCTCCGCTACGATGAAGTCGCCTCCGGTGCCATCAATCATGCCCTCCGCCTGACTGTTCCCAGCACTAGGAAAGCCCACGTATGGCCCGCTCGCCATGATGCGTCAAGCAAGACGGATCCGTCCTACCCGCCCATGGGGCAGCGCTTCCGCCTCAAAGCCGGCTACGATATCTCTGGCTTTCCGCCGGATGCCCAGGTCGTCCTCGTCGCCTTGAAGAAGTATGGTCTGCTGCTCGCCGACAACGGCTCTTCGTGGTTCATTTCCGGCGCTCCGGATCCGCGCTGGAACATGGACACCATAACCAGCATTAGGAAGGTCACCGGTAACGACCTTGAAGCCGTCGATAGCTCTTCCTTGATGGTCTCGAAGGACTCCGGCCAAGCCAAGGGAGCACCCGCCCGGACAGTTACTACCTACTCCGCCACCCCAGCCTTCGATTTCTCGTTCAACCAAACCGTCAGCCTTACCCTTACCGGTGACGTCTCGTCCTCCACGCTCGCCGGCTTCGACGACGGCGCCGTCTATACATTCCTGATCTGCCAGGATCAGACCGGCAGCCGCTCCTTTACCTGGCCGCCCAACGTCCGGGGTGGCATGACCATCGGCTCAACCCCCAACTCCTGCTCCGCCCAACAATTCGTCAGCGACGGCGCCACCCTCTACGCCACTTCGACAGGTGCCGTGAATCAATAAAGTTCGCGAAAATCCCCAGAACATCATCCCCGGCCAACGGTCTCAACCTCGCCGGGGATCTTTGTTTTAAATCTCGCTAACGATATATTCCCCATCCAATCAATAACTTCACCGTTTCTAACCCCCTCCAAAAATTGACCTCGCGCGGAAACTGGGCTCAGTATGAGTACCTTAAGAAGAATTCAATCGTCCCGCGAGAACGGCAAACTCTCCCACGGACCCACTACCGACGCCGGCAAACAGGCTTCTGCTACCAATAGCCTCCGCCACGGTATGCTCGCCCAGACCGTCGTGCTCACAGGCGAGTCCAAGGATCGGTTCATCACCCTCCTCCAGGCTCTCGTCGACGAGTACAACCCCGTCACCGAGTCCGAGACCAGCCTCGTCGAATCCATGGCCGTCGCCCGCTGGCGCCAAATGCGCGTCTGGGGGATCGAGAAGTCCGGCTTCGACCGCGAAATGGCCCGGCTCCCCGGCCCCGCCCCCGTCCGCGCCGCCATCGCTTTCAAAAACCTCAGCGACTCCAGCCGCTCACTCGACCTCATCCTGCGCTACGAAGCCCGCTTCGAACGCCAGTTCCAACAGGCCCTCAAAAACCTACTCCTCCGCCAGGCCAGCCGCCCCGAGACAATTGAATTCTGCGACACAATGATCAGCCTCGCCAGCGCCACCTGGGAGGATGAAATTGAGCCTTTCAAATTAGAATTGCCAGACGAACCTAATCCCACTTCCGAACACCCTCCGAGTGGTACTTAATCCCCAAAATGTCATACGTTTTAGGCACCTAAGTGATTAAAATTACTATTACTTATCCATTTACTCATTTGCGGGCAGTACCGCTAGGACTGATGGGTTCGAAAACGGTACTTGCACCTTAAGCAAGACGCCGTTATCGTAGGGTCAGTCAATCGATAAACGGGTGTTTTCGGGTTTATTCTAGGGCGGAGGCCTTAATTGCCGGAGATAGCCGACTTCTTGAACCTAAACGGTTGTCTTTGCTTAAGGAAGGGTTCTCGTGTTACTCTTCGCCTTCTTACTTTTTGTCGCCTTCTACGTCGTCTTCGGGTACCCTCTTCTGCTCGCCTATCTTTCACGGCGTGAGCAAGTTGTGGAAAAACGGCCAATTCTTAAATCTGTAACCGTTATCATTCCCGTTTTCAATGGCGCCGGTTTCATAAAGGAGAAGCTGAATTCAATCCTCGCCCTCGATTACCCCCAGTCTCTCCTCGAGATCATCGTCGTCTCCGACGGCTCTACTGACTCGACCAATGAATATGTGAGCCGGCTCGCTCCTCTGGGCATCAAGCTCATCACCGTCCCGCGCGGGGGTAAACCCGCCGCCCTCAACGCAGCCATCCCTGAGGCTACCGGGGAAATCCTGGTCCTTACTGACGTTCGCCAGGAACTCGCCCACGATTGCGTTCGTAAACTCGTCAACTGTTTTGCCGATCCCAAGGTCGGCGTCGCCAGCGGCCACCTCATCATCCGCCAGGGCAAAACCCATTCAGAGTCGGATGTCGGTCTCTACTGGCGCTATGAGACCTGGATTCGTGACCACCTCAGCCGCATGGACTCCATCTTTGGCGCCACCGGCCCTATCTACGCAATTCGCAAGGACTTAGCTCGACCCCTGCCAGAGGACATCCTCCTCGACGACATGGCCCTCCCCCTCGGCGCCTTCTTCCAGGGCTTCCGCTCCATCGTCGAGCCCGCCGCCAAAGCCTACGACGTCCCTACCTGCCGCTCGGTTGAGTTCCACCGCAAGGTCCGTACCCTCGCCGGCAACTGGCAGCTTCTCACCCACTTCCCCCAGCTGCTAGGACTCTCGAATCGCATGTGGCTCCACTACGTGTCCTATAAACTCGGACGCCTGCTCATGCCCTTTGTCATGATCGGGATCGCCGCCTCCAGCCTCACCCTGCCGGACGGCATCCGCGTGCCCGTCCTGCTCGCCCAGGCCGCCTTCTACGCATTGGCCCTCATCGACCCTTACTTCTCCCGTACGTTCCCACTCAAGCGCATCACGTCGCTGTCGAGGACCTTCAATACCATGATGTTGGCCACCCTCATCGCCCCCCGCGTCTTCTTCGTCGACCCCCGCTCCCTATGGAAGGTCACGAACGTAGCCCTGGACGCTTCCCGAGCCCTGGAGCGCCCCCTGGCCCGCTCCGCCGCCGACTCCGGCGACTAGGACGCACCCTCGGTGGACCACCCTCCACTATCAACATCCGGTGACATCTCAAGCATCGTTCGCTGACCCAGTTGATCCGGCAGTTGATAGCTCTCAAGCACCGTACAGCGGAGTTTGTGACGCTTCAGAATGGGATCCGCTTCTCCGAGTTCGTCGACTACCGCCGGTCCCTTATAGAAGAGCGCCCGAGCGCTCTTTCGCCGCAGACCGCGGCCGAATAGCTCCGCGGCCTTGGCCACCGGTGCAACGGCCCGCCCGGTGAGGATTAGATTGCTGCCCGGTGGCACAGGCATGTCCTCCAACATTTCCTCGGCGCGAGCCGCTTCCACGGTGACGTTCGAAAGACCGAGTTCGGCTACCATGGCTTCGACGAAACGGGCTTTCTTGCCTACAGACTCCGAGAGGATGAACTGAGTGTCCGGCAATACGATCGCGAGCGGAATACCGGGAAAACCGGCTCCGGTGCCTGCATCCAGCACGTGAGTCGCGCCAGTGAACAACCTCCACGGCAGCACTGAGTCAAGCACATGCTTGATCACCGCCTCTCGCGGAGAGGTGATGCGTGTAAGGTTGAAGTTCTCGTTCGCCTCGACGATCCGCTGCAGATGGCGTGCGCACTTCGTCACCAGTTCCGCGTACCCCGGAATGCCGGTTGGAAGCACGCTCAGCAGTTCGTCGGTGAAAGTCACACTCCATGATGTCACTCCCGCCAATGGCAGATCCCGACCCGCTGCCATTGGCCCGGATGAAGCCGCAGAGCGACGTGAGCCGGTTCAGCTCTTGTGCGCTCAAGGTTGAGACGGTGAATGGCGTCTCAGTGACCGACGTCGCTGAAAAACCGTGCGACGTTGATCCCCATACCAACGTACCCGGTTCGTAATTTGAGGAGGACCCGCGACCGTCAGGGTGGCTTGCGCCGTTGCGCGCGTACCGCCATTGGTGGAGGTTGCTTGCACCGTGTTAACCTCGACGGCGGCGAGGGTAGCCGAACCTGTGTTCGGGTTGCTAATCGTGAAAGTCAGCCCTGTTGTGCCGTTGAGAGGGATCGTCGCGGCCCCAAATCCCTTAAGGATAGAAGGCGGCGCAAACAGGGTGAGGGTAGCGCTCGCGGGATCACCGGCGCCTGCAGTAGTGGATACGGGCTGAAAGGAGTTGATTTTAACGCCAACGGTTGTGCTGCCGACGTTTAATGAAATCGAGCACGTCACACCACTGGTCAGCGTTACACCGCTGAGGGCAATCGTTCCGCTACCGACCCCGGCAATATGAGTCCTCTGCTACACCCAACGGAACTTGCGGCAGATGTAATGACGAGGCCGCTAGGGAGGTTATCGGTGAATCCCACGCCGGTGAGAGTGGGAGCGCCGGGATTGGTGCTTGAAGGTTGAGCGAAGTGGTACCGCCTAGTGCCATGGTGGTTACGCCGAAGGATTTTGAGGCGACAAGTGGAGAGATGACCTCGCCGGTGAAGGTGAGTATGGCATGTCCTCCCGTTGTCACTGCGGTGGACGCCGGTGGACCAGCCCTGTTCAGGTTTGGCAGATGTCGGAACCCCGACGATCGTTAGAAAGTAGGTGCCTGGGTGAAAGGTCCTGGTGAGATGCGCGGTGACACTCTGCATGGTCAGGGACCCGACATTTATTAGTAAGGGTCCGCCCCTACATCACAATTGCCCGTTCTGCGTGGTGAGTTCGGACTGAGTAATCGGGTTAGACCTTATGTACTTGATGGCGCCCCGGAAATATCGTTGGCGAGAGATTGTCGCGATGCCTGTGACTTAATGGTTTCCGCAATACTCGCCGGTACTGGGAAGGGCGCTGCCGTAATCATCGCCTGGGCGGATCGTACTCCTGGTGGAGTATCGAAATCACGTCGTTCTCGTCGGCGCTGGAATCGTTCAGGAGCTCTTCGAGCCGTGAATCAAGCGCTCCGTGTTCCATGGCCGGAATCTTCGCTTTTAGACTGGCGACGTATTTATCGAGGGTCGATTGTTCATTCCCGGATTCTTCAGCCATGCCCGAACTTAGCACGAACCCCATAGGGCTATTCGAA
This sequence comes from Bryobacterales bacterium, assembly GCA_038212445.1. Taxonomy (GTDB): domain Bacteria; phylum Acidobacteriota; class Terriglobia; order Bryobacterales; family Bryobacteraceae; genus TMP-7. The sequence continues at coordinate 38,753 of JBBQUM010000022.1, read as the reverse complement.
CTCCGCCCAAACGATCGTGTGATCCGACGTTCCACTCCCCTGCCGGGGAGCCATGTCCACCTCGGCGGCGATGCAGCGGTCAGCTAGCGGGGCGGTCGCCAGGATGTGGTCGATCCTCCAGCCGAAGTTCCGCTGCAAGGCGTTCCGGAAGTAGTCCCAGTAGGTGTACTGAACAACATCCGGATGCAGCTTGCGAAACACGTCGACAAAGCCCCATGCGGCTGTCGCCTTAAAAGCATTCCGCGCATCAATGTGAAAATCAACGTCGTTCACTCGCTTGTCCGGATGATAGACGTCGATCGGTTCAGGCGCGACGTTTAAATCGCCGACCCAGATGGCTGGGGACTCGGGGTTCAGCGACGTCTCGAAATACTCACGTAGACGCCGGAACCACTCGAGCTTGAACGCATACTTCTCCGAGGTGATCGTGGATCCCTGTGGCACGTACGTGTTGATCACGGGGATGCCGCCAACTACTGTCTGAATAATCCGAAAGTCCTCGTTATCGGGTCCTTCATGTAGCCCATGGATAACCTTTTCCGGCTTCACGCGGGTCAGCGTGGCCACTCCGTTATACGCCTTCATGCCGCGGAAAGAAGGGTGGTATCCGGCGCCCCGAAACGCATCGGCAGGGAAATCCTCATCCCTGACCTTGGTCTCCTGCAGACACATCACATCGGGTTGGTGCTGCGCCATCCAGTCCAGCACGATCGGAAGCCGTTGCCGGATGGAGTTCACGTTGTAAGTCGCAATCTTCATGTTTCTCAGTAACTCGTTGACGCAAGCGCCGGACCTATTCAATCTCCAAAAAAGAAACGGCGTGGCGGGGCAGAATGATCTCAATATGTCCCGAGTCAATCCAGCGCGGCGACTCGAGAAGCTGCAATTGACCAGCGGCTTCCAACTGGGAGTACTGCTCCGCCGACGGTGATTGCGGCGATCCCATGCTCTTCCAGAGGCTATAGGAATTGCTGTGGGAGGCATCAATGCGATAGTGCCGCAGCAAGTGCCGTCCTGGAGAGAGATTCGCCACTGTCAGAGTCGCCTTGCCGTCTGGAGCCGGAAGGTCGTCGTCATCGTAATTCCACAGCATCACGGTCACGCGGTCGCCGGATTTCGCAGCCAGCGCGTCGATCGCTCCACGACCGGTGCTTGCGACGGTGACTCTCACCCGATCGCCACGCATCAGGCCAGCCATGCGAAATACGTTCAGTACCGGCTTGTCCACGCCGTTAGTCGCCAGGGTGCGGAAACCGTCAAACCAAGGCTGGTCCTCGAACTCAAACGCCCAAGTGAGTATCCCTTCGATGTTGGCTTGACGTTGGTCGGCGATTTGGAAAATGCGGCCGAGCGCCGCCGCCGTGTAGGCGGCATACAGCGGACCGTTGCGATAGCCATTCTGCGGGTAGGTGCGTACCGAGCAGGCAGCGCAGCCCTCCGGGTCGGCCTCACTGAGGATGATGGGAAGCTTCTGGAATCGCGGAAACGCCGACATCACTTCAATGCCACGCTCCACGTCCTGCATTTCCTTGGCGAGATTCATGCGAACGTGCCCGTCCACCACTCTCGGCGAGCCTTTGGCGTGATAGCTGACAAAGTCGAGCGGCACGTTGGTGCGATCGCAGAATTCGAGGAACTGGCGCAGAAATGCGGCGGCCTTGGTCGATGCGGGGCCCGTGGTCGCAGGACCGCCGGTACGCGCACGCGGCAGGACACTCTTCACGGCTCGCACCGCCGTTTCGTAGAGGCGGTTGTACTCCTCAGCGGTGCCATGCCAATACATAATGTCCGGCTCGTTCCAAACCTCCCAATACCAACTCTCGGCTTCTGCCTGCCCGTATTTCTGCTTGGCGTGGAGAGCCAGTTGGCGGATGAGTTCGGCCCATTTCGAGTAGTCTTTCGGAGGGTACGCCCAGCCGGTATCAATACCTCCGTTCGGCCAGGTGTGACGGTATGGCTGAGGTTTCACGGACATCGCCTCCGGCATGAACCCGAGTTCAACGAACGGCTTCGCATGGACACCTAGGTACGTGTCGAAGATGCGGTCTACGATGGTCCAATCGTAAACCGGCTTACCGGCGGCGTCCTCCGTGTAGGCATTCGTCGAACCCCACTTCAACGCTGGTGCGCCATCGCCGGTGGTGAGCAGGTTGTGAGCGCGAATATGGACCGTCCCGGGACTCAGATCCGCAAGCTCGCCGATCAGTTTGCGGCCGTTCTTCATGTAGGTGTAGTTGGGCTCGTCGTAGCCGAAGTAAGCCCAGATGGGACGCATGGGCCCAACCGGCGCAGTCGCATCGATGCGAATCATCGCGTCCTGAGCGGTTGCGAGAATCGTAGAAAGCAGAAATCCGGCTACGGCATATCTCATGACTACTGATCTTATCCGGATCGAGCACTAACTCTTTCGACGCGCCTTCTTCCTGGCTGCCTTCTTGCGGGGTGCTGTCCTGGCCGGCTTCACGGTCTCGACGATCTCCGCCATGTCCAGCCCGAACATCTCCGCCAAATCCTCACCGGCCAGAATCTTACTCGAGGTGAGAGCCTCTCTTTCGAGCGGGACGCCATGACTCACCTTTGCGATCAGATCCGCTTCATCTACTTCGCGCAGCCGGAAGATCAATTCCGGCTGCGTGTCAAAGCGCGATCCAATTCCGTACAGCACTGCCGCCACATGCTTGCACATGTAGGCGCGGTCAGGACAACTACACGACAGCTTGATCTCAGCTGGAGCGGGGAAGAGCCCGTCGTTCATCCGGCAAATGCGCTCCATCACGCCTTTCGAGAATCGCCCCTGCAGCAACTCCACGAGTGAGTCAATCGATCCGGCGCAGTCTTCGCAGATGTCTTTCCAGATTGCCTGAGGAAGCGGCGCTACCGTCAACTTGACTTCGTAGAGCTCACTTCCGCTGACGCATGCCTCGATCGAGCCGGGCTCGATCTCCAGATGGACGACCGAACCGTTCCGCACGTAGGTTCGTCCTCGCGCCAGGCGATTGCGGATGTCGCTATAGCGCTCCAGATTCTCACACCAGGCCCGTCCCCAAAAGGTCTTCGCGATCAGACGGCCTACGATTTGAACGGGGGTGATGGTCTGGCCCTGCCGCTGCCGCTGCTCCATTTCGAGTGCCGCCCGCCGGCGACGCTCAGCGGCCGGAACATACGCGTGAAATCCCCAGCGGTAGTAGTCGTAGTCGTCCACCGTCAGGTCTCCTTAAGAGCCTTGTTCAGATCGAGCGCCACCAGTCGCAGCAACTCGTCATCGTTGAGTTCGGTGAGCAGCAAATCAGCGCCGCCCTCGAGCAACCCGGTTGACAGCTGGCGCTTGGATTCAATCAGCTGGTCGATCTTCTCTTCCACAGTGCCCCGGCAGACGAACTTGTGCACCAGCACATTCTTGGTTTGCCCGATGCGGAACGCGCGATCTGTCGCCTGGTTCTCCACCGCCGGATTCCACCAGCGATCAAAATGCACGACGTGTGACGCCGCGGTGAGGTTCAACCCCGTCCCGCCGGCTTTTAGTGAAAGCACAAAGAATGGCGCAGACTCGTCTTCCTGAAAGCGTTTCACCAGGTCCTTGCGCTTCTTCACTTCCGTCTCGCCGTGCAGCACCAGACCAGGCCGCTGGAAGACGGTTTCGAGAAACGACGCGAGCGGCGCCGTCATCTCGCGAAACTGCGTGAAGATCAGCACCTTCTCTTGCTTGGCCGCGATCACCTCGGCGATCTCGCGAAGCCGGGTCCACTTGCCGCTATCCTCCTCGCTCCACGCTCCGTCGCTGAGCCATTGGGACGGATGATTACAGATTTGCTTGAAGCGCATCAGGTAAGAGAGCACCAGGCCTTTGCGTTGTATGCCGCTGGTGTCCGCGAGCTGCGCTGCCAGTTCCTTTACCGCCTGTCCGTAGAGCGCGGCCTGCTTCCGGCTCAAAGCACAAAACGCCTTGACCTCGGTTTTATCCGGGAGGTCGGAGATCACTGTCTTGTCGGTTTTTAGTCGGCGCAGGATGTAGGGACGAACCAGGTCGCGCAGTGGACCATAGGATCCATGCTCGCGGTCGCCGAGCCGCTTGGCGAACGCAGTGAACTCTTTGGCAGATCCCAGCAATCCCGGGTTTACGAAATCGAAGATCGACCATAGGTCACCGAGGCGATTTTCCACCGGCGTCCCGGTGAGCGCCAGGCGAGCGCCCGCGCGGACCTTCTTCACCTCGCGAGTCTGCTTCGCATTGGGATTCTTAATGGCCTGCGCCTCATCGAGCACTGCCAAGCGCCATGGGATTTCGGTAAGCCACGCCATTCGCAGCAGTGAGCCATAACTCGTTATGACAAGGTCGACATCGTCGAGTCGCGCCAGGTCCAAGTGCTTCAACTCAGCGGCCTGCATCGCCGATGGGTGCGCCACCAGCGTTGTCAGATCTGGCGCGAACCTCTCAATCTCCGAAGCCCAGTTGGCGAGCAGCGATGCCGGGGCCACCAGTAAGCTCGGCTGACGCTTGCCGGCGTTCTTTCGCTTTAGCACCAGCAGCAGCGACAGCACCTGCATCGTCTTGCCGAGTCCCATGTCGTCTGCAAGGCAGGCGCCGAGCCCAAGCGTTGTCAGCAAGTGGAGCCAGCGGACGCCGACCTGCTGGTAAGGCCGCAACTCAGCTCTGAGCGCAGTACCCGGATCCACCTCTGCCAGTTCCTCCGGACTTCGCAAGGCCTTCAAGGTTTCGGCGAGCCATGGTCCCGCTGCCACTTGAGCCCAGTCTGCGGAGTCCCCCAAGCCGGCATCTTCGGGAGCGACATCTGCACCGGCGAGCAAACGCATCGCTTCGCCGAACGCCAGACCTTCCTCGCGCGCGGTCCGCTCCACCTCGCTGAAGCGCTCAATCATGCTCTCCAGCTGTCCGCGGTTTACCTCAACCCAGCGGCCGCGTATGAACGCCAGGCCGTCTGTCCTGGAGAGTAGATCGCGAACCTCTGCTTCGCTGAGCGACTCACCGTCGAGGGTCACATCCATCCGGAAGTCGAGTAGAGCCTCGGTGCCCACTCCGGCTGGCGACTTTGTTCCCACCGTTCCCATGACGCGCGGGCGAGGCGGGCGACTGCCTCTCCAAGCCGCCGGCATCCGAACCACCACGCCTGCCGACTCCAGTTGCGGGGCGTCTCTCAGCAGTTGCAGCGCTTCATTCGGCGTCCAGCGAAGCGGATGGAAGATCTCACCCTTGTCCACCATCTCTTTCAGCCACGCACTAGTTTCCGCTGCTCGTTGCACGGGCAGCAGTAGCGACAACAGCCGGTCCTTATTCGACGCGCCGGCGTACTCCCGTAAGGCTTGCCCGAGCGGGAGATGTTGTGCCTTGGCTCCTGCTGACATTTGCGTGGTGTAGGTGGCGAGAAACGCGAAAGGAGCGTCAGCGTCTTTGCGGTTTTCGGCGATATTGAAGTGGACTCTACCCACCAGATTCCATGCCGGGTTGTGCCGCTTCAAGAACTCCTGAATGCTCACCTTCGATTCCGCGAGTTCGAGATTGAAGGCTGCTTCCAATTCACGCCATAGCGCATCAAGCACTGCCGCGGTAAGATACTCAGCGCCAGTCATGGGCGGCGCGATCGTCGCCATGCGCTCCAGTTCCTCGAGCGCCGGCGGCTCGATGTGCGTGCTGGTCTTCGCGCCGCCTCTGTCCTGGCGCGTGCATACTCCGCTGATGTAGCGCGCGCCCAACTCGCTCCAATAGGCGAACAGAGGCGGCAGTGTGTTGGAGTTCTGGCCGGCGCTGAGTTCGAGAATCCCGTGTCCCGATCCACGCTCAAATGCCGGGACGAGGCGCTCGGCGAGCGCGGCGTCGAGCGGCGCCGCCTGCGGATCACCGGTGAGAACCAACCGCCCATGCGGCGTGAGGGTCGGGGCAAGTAAGGCAACGCTCATGCTGCGAGTTTCAGCTTAACAGGCGTTTTGCAAGCCACGCCGCAAGGCAAGCAGCGACTCGTCGATCGAGCGGATCTTCGAATACTCCGTATCCCAAAATGTCTGCGACTGCATTGCTTGTAGATACGACGCCGTGTAGCCGAACCGGCTCCAGACGTCGTACTTATAGCTGAACAATCGCTGCTTTTGCTCTCGCGGCCGCACGTCAAGAATCTCATTCGCGGGCGCATTCCGAAAGGCCGACTCGAAACACTCCCTCGTCCTCGACTCGAGCGAACCATAGCGAGCCTTTAGGTCCTCGAGCACCGACGGATACCGATCAAAGCCATCTGTGGCAACGGTCACGATGTTGTGCTCGCGGCTTAATCCAAGATGTCGTGCCAGGCGGATTGAGCCGAGGATGTTACAGATTCCCGAAATTCCGAACAAGCCCGTCAGTTCGCTGATTTTCCTGGTTCCCGGTGCGATCAACTGCTCCAGCCGTTTTGCCTGACGCTCGATCAAGTCGAGGCCGATCACGCAGTGGTCATCGTGAACCAGCATCACGTAATCGGTCGTCAAGACGTTGTGGATGAGCGTCACCATCTTGTCGCCGATGCCTTCAATCCGGTGCGTGCCGCGGCCATTGTTGAACAAAGTTGAACATTCCTTGGGCTCAAGAACGCAGACCGTTGCATCCACGAAGACCTGCTTGATCTCGTCGCCCGCCGCCAGAGTACCCGCCGAACCTGCCGCCGACACGAACGCCGCCACTCTGCCGTCGCCGTAGCGCTGCGCCACTGACAGAGCGCTGCGGCCGGTAACAAAGCGATGAAAACGATAATTTGGCAGTAGCTCAAACTGCGCCAGGATCTTGTTGTTTCGATCCGTCTTATAGGTCTCGGTGCGCTCGAGTACCAGGATCACGTCGCTCTCCGAGCCAGGTGTGAGATCCAGTTCGCCGCCATAGCGCCGGATCCGTTCATACCGCTCACGGCTCATGCCCTCCGGCATGACGACCGTGGCCGGATAGCCCTTCAGACGCGCAACATAGGCGACGCCGATCCCGAAATTTCCAGTGGAGGGCCCGATGATGCGGCTCGCACCCGGCTCAATCTCGCCGCTCAGTTCGCCCTCCATGAGGGTGCTGTACGCCGGGCCCACCTTATGACTGCCGGAGGGGAAGTGCTTCCCAAGCATCACGATGATGTTGGCGTCCACGCCGGTGAGTTCGCGAGGTAAACAAACATGACGAACCTGTCCATCGCCTCCACGCCAGGTGATGTTATACAAATTGGCCGCATTCAGTTCATCCGCCCACGATGCGCGGCCAGCACGCTCTATGGCGCCCGGTAGCGACGCCGGATCAAGCATCTCGTTGTAAGTTGGGCCGCCGACCGAAGCAGTCATATGACTCTTCTCAGATTCTCACCTTACGGGGATCAGACGATTCCACTAATGCACGAAATTCTTGGTTTAATATCAAAAGGTCTGATAATATCTAACTGACATTGGATCCCAGTCTAGGGACTCAGCAACGCTGAAGAATTTGCCAAAATTCTCTCGCCCAAGTCGCCCGAGAGAGGAAACTACTCATGGCAGCCGCAAAGGTTGTCCGTTTAATATCGCTCGTTTTTTGCGCAGTAGGTGCTGTTCAGGCACGGACACCATCCGAGATCTACATTCCCCCCTGGTGTAATGGACCAGGCGCCGTCACGGTTCATGAAGCCGGATTTCACCCTACCGAGAACGCGGTTCTCGAATACAACGCGGGTACAGCGGCCCAGGCCGAAGGTCGCGACCAGGAAGCGATCCACCACTATCTAAAAACCCTCGAACTCGCGCCCGGGTTCAGCGCTGCGCGGAACAATCTCGGCGTGCTGTACCTGAAACTACGCCGCATTGACCTTTCCCTGGTTGTTCTGCAGGAAGCGATTCGAATCGATCCAACCTGCGCCAGTCTGTACACGAATCTTGCGCTTACCTATTTGACCGCTGGGCGGCCGGCTGACGCCGAAACCGTCGGACGTCGCGCCTCAGGCCTAAATCCGTTTGGCGAGCGCAATCAGGTGATCGTAGCCCTCGCTCTTCTGATGCAGGGAAAGCTGACTGCGGAAGCGGAACGGACGCTGGGGGAGGTCTCGTCGGTCCATTCGCTCTCCATTGTCATGCTCGCCCGGGAGCTTTCGGCCAGGGGCGAACTTGAATCCGCAAAAACCTTCCTGAATCGATTCCTGGCGCTCGACGGGCAGGACGCTGATGCTCGCGACATCGCCGGCCGGTGGCTTCACGAATTGGATGATCCTGATTCGAAAAAATCGCCCGAGTAATCGCGGATGTTAGAGCTGGGCCTGGATCAGTGTTTTCCTTGCTCGCCTCCGGCCTTTTGAGCCCCCTCGGTCTTCGACTTTTCGCCCTTCACCTGTTCAAGTGTGCCGGGAACGGGACCGCTATATTGCACGATGAGGGAGATTCGCCGGTTGCTCGGGGCGTCTGGATCGGCGACATTCCGCAGTTTCTGCGCCGCGTATCCTCGAACCTGCGTAATCTGATCCGGACGTAGGCCGGTGTCTTCCATCAACCGCCGCGCCGCATTCGCGCGATCCGCCGACAACTCCCAGTTGGAGTAGTTCCTCTTCGAGGTGAACGGCCGGGCGTCCGTGTGTCCCTCGAGAAGGATCTTGTTTTGTAGCTTGCCTAGTTCCGACGACAGTTTTGCCAGTAGTTCCTGTCCCGTCTTGCTCGGCTCCGAATCGCCGCTGTCGAAGAACATCCCCTTTTCCGTCTCGAGCAATTCGATGCGTAACCCCTCTCCGGTCACCGTCATCTCCACCTGATCTTTCATCTTCTGGAAATCCGGCATCTTCTTCATGGCCTCTTCCAGCCTGTCCTTGAGCCGCTCCATGTCGTCAGCTTTGAGCGAAATGCTCTCCCCGGTTCCCGCCATCGCGGAGCCGGCCTTTGTTCCCTTGCCCGATGGGTCCTTGAAATAGCCCGCGATGGCTTCCTTCACCGGTGGCGTCGAGTTGAGAAGCCACAACACGATAAACAAAGACATCATCGCCGTCACGAAGTCCGCATAAGCTACCTTCCATGCGCCCCCATGATGTCCGGCGTGACCGCCCTTCTTCTTGATGATGATGATCGGAGGACTTGCATTCTCACTCATGGCCTAAGCTCCGGCCGCGGCCGCGGCTGCGGCTGCGGCTGGCGCACCGCCGCCCTTGCACCCGGCTTCCATCTCCTTGAACGACGGCCGGAGACCCGCCGGTATGGTGCGTCTTGCAAACTCGACGGCTAAGATCGGCGCCGAGCCTTTAACAAACGCGATCACCCCAATACGCAGGAAACGCAGATAGTCAGATTGTCCTTCGTTCATCTTGCCCATGAACGAGGCCAGCGGGCCGAGAAATCCGTAGCAAAGAAGGATGCCAAGAAAAGTCCCAACCAGCGCCGCTGCCACTTTGTGGCCAATTTCTTCAGGCGGACCGCCCAACGCGCCCATCGTCACCACAATACCCAGCACCGCCGCAACAATGCCCAACCCCGGCAATGCGTCCGCGACAGTAGTCAGCGCTGAGACAGGCTCGGACATCTCGTGATGATGGACCTCCATGTCCAGTTCCATCATCTGATCGAGCTCAAAAGCGCCGATGCCACCGCTGATCGCCATGCGTAGCGTGTCGCAGACGAAATCCACCGCGTGATGGTCTTTCAAGAACTTTGGATACTTCGAGAACACCGAACTCTTTTCCGGCTCTTCGACATCCCCTTCCAACTTCACCAAGCCGTTCTTGCGTGCATACACGAACAGCTCGTTCAGCATTTTCAGATTTTCAAGATAAAAAGCCTTGGTATACTTGCTCGGCTTGAGCGCGCCCAGCATCCCCTTCATGATGGCTATTATGGTGGGCAGCGGATTGCCAATCAGTACCGTGCCAATCGCGGCACCACCAATGGTTAAGAATTCCGCCGGTTGAATCAGCACGGCAATCTGTCCGTGCTCCATCAGAAAACCGCCAATAACGGCGCCGAGGACTACGATAATCCCGATGATGATGAACATATGCTACAGTTCCCCTCATCGTCCTCAGCGCCTCTTCCTTGAGCTATCCAACCCTCACAACGTACCTTCGCCAGATCTGGACAAATTGAACGAAAGCCAACGGCTTGCGCCTACCTGTTAGCAAACGCACCACCTCAACGGCTGCCCACAACAGGTATGCAATTGTCACCCATCCGTGAATGTGACTGGCGAAGTACCCAAGCGCGGAATCGCTCGCCGGGACGGCTGAGAGTCCGAACTGTATGATGAACAGAACAAAGAGCACACTGGCTTCCCAACAGGCCAGTTCCATATTCACCAGAAAAAGCATCCCCACCGCCGACTGGCCAATTGTCATCAGGATTTCCTGCGCCTGCTGATCATCGAGCGGAATCGCCGAGGGTTTCCCGATGCTGAGACTCAGCAGCACCGGCAGCATGGCAGTGAGCAGCGTCCACTGGTTGATGTTGCTCGACACCATATTCATGAGAGCCATCGGAGCGCCACGCACGGTCCGTGCAAAATAGAATGTCGATGCCATCTCCGGGAACTCCGAAACGAACGGCGCCACCCATTGGATAAACAGAAATCCTGGTATCCCCAGCGCTGTTGAGATTGCCAGCAGACTGCCTAAGAAGGGTTCCGCCGACAAATAGATCAACACGCCGCCGCCCAGAAATAGCGCCGTTATGGCCGCGATGCGCGCAGATCGGCGCATATCGACGATTGTCCGCGGTACGCTCTCCAGTTCCTCATCCTTTGCGTCTTCCGGCGGCATCCGGCTCAAAATGAGCAGATAAGCCGTATAGAGAGCGATGAGCACAGCAGCGTCGGCGAGGCCAAGTGAGCGCTTCCACCAAACCCACGACATGTAGATCAGCGGGCCCAGCAATCCGGCGACATTCACCGCGTGCATCTCATCCAGCACAATCTTCTTCAGCGGCCGCCCAGTGGACCGCCGGTGCGCGAACGCCGCGGTGGCGTAGATCATCGGCCAGCCAATTCCAGTGAGTAGCCGCAGCGCACCTGTCAGATTCGCCAGCAGCAAGGGCGTTTGCTGCTTCCACGCGAGCACCGCCTCTACCGCAAACTCCGGCAATGTCTGGAGCCACGCGAGAATCGCCAGTGCGAATCCCTGGGCGATGAAATATTGGGCCGACTCTGCGCCCCAGGCGATCAGCATCGCGGCAACTAGAATCGCCGGCGCTGCCCATAACGCCGCCCAGGGGCCAACTTCCTTCAACGGCGCCGCTGCCAGAAACAACAGCGCGAACATCGCCATCTGCGACGGCTCAGGCCTACGCAAACGTGGCCTCGCGGCCTTGCCGGAGAATCGAATGCTTTTGAAAATCTGGCGACCGCTCCGGATAGTCGGTCCGGTAGTGCCCGCCCCGGCTCTCGCGACGCGCCAGCCCTGCCCGTGCAATCAGTCCCGCCACCACGTGCATGTTGCGCACTTCATAGTCGACGCGCGTAGTACTGTCGAGCCCCTGCATTGGCGTGCCGGACAACTGCTCGATCGCATCCTTAAGTCCCGCGCCGTCGCGCAGAATTCCACATGCGGTCCACGCTAGTTTCCTCACCGCCATCTCTTTCATAACCGGGAACAAGTGCTGCGGACTCTCACCGCCAGTGCGCACGCGCCGTTCGTCGCGCATGACACGGCCCGCACGTGCACCAAACACCAATCCTTCGAGCAGCGAGTTGCTGGCCAACCGGTTTGCGCCATGCACACCCGTGCAGGCCACTTCGCCGGCCGCGTATAACCCCGGAATGGTGGCCCGTCCGTCGAGATCCGTACTCACGCCGCCCATGGCGTAATGTGCAGCCGGATGCACCGGAATCTGGTCCCTCGAAATGTCGACGCCGTACTGCAGGCACGTCGAGTAGATGCGCGGAAAGCGTTCGCGGACGTGCTCGGGGTTCAGATGCGTCAAGTCGAGAAAAACATGCGGAGCACCGGTCTTGGCCATCTCCGCCACAATTGACCGCGAGACAATATCGCGTGGCGCCAGTTCGCCCCGCTCGTCATAACGATCCATGAAGCGATCACCCGCCACGTTCCGCAATACCGCGCCTTCGCCCCGTAGCGCTTCGGACAGAAGAAATCGAGGCGCGCCTTCGACGTGCAGCGCGGTGGGATGAAACTGGACGAACTCCACATCGCGGATCTCCGCTCCGGCGTGCCAGCCGAGTGCGATGCCGTCGCCGGTAGCCACGTCCGGATTGGTGGTCTCCAGATATACCCGACCCAGGCCTCCGGTGGCCAAAAGCACCGCTTGTGCTTCAATCGTCGCCGTCCGGTCGCCATCAAACACCACCACGCCCGAAACGCCATCGGGGCCTACCAACAGGTCCGTGACGCTCGCATAACTGCGGAACTCGACGCTTTCAAGCGACGCTGCCTTGATGTAGAGCGTACGGGCAATCTCGCGGCCGGTGGAGTCGCCGTGTGCATGCAGCACGCGACTGCGGCTATGCGCTCCTTCACGCGCGAACATCAGCCGCGCTCCCTCGCGGTCAAACTCCGCGCCCCAGTCGATCAGTTCGTAGATCGCCGCAGGAGCGTCTTCCACAAGAGTTCGAACGGCCGCCGGATCGCACAGACCATCTCCCGCAATCAGCGTGTCGTGTTCGTGCAGTTCGATATTGTCGTCGTCACTCAACGCCGCGGCAATGCCGCCTTGCGCGTAGGCTGAAGAGGATTCACCAAGACTGTCCTTGGCCACTACCAGGACTCTGCCATGCGGAGCCAGTTCAATCGCGGCTCTCAATCCAGCTACGCCGGCGCCGACTACCAAAAAGTCAGGATTCATTCGTTGGGGTTCGCTCAGTGCGGTTGCGGGCGGTCAACCTCACCCACATGGTACAACGAACGTATGCTGTCCTATCGCGTTGCGACACCGCATCGTGACTACGATTCCATCATCGATCGCGGCCTCATTCAGCGCGTTGCCGACCATGTCCCACCGTCCGCGGGGCGTCTTTTTGTCGTAACCACCGAGGACGTTTGGCGTCTTCATGGCGCTGCGCTCGCGGCCGGACTGAAAGGCCGTGATTTCACTCCCCTCTTCTTCACCGGCGGCGAACAAAACAAGCGCATCAGCGAGGTGGAAGCCCTCGCTCAACAGATGGTGGAACACGGCGGCGACCGGACCAGCATCGTCATCGCCTTTGGCGGCGGCATCGTTACCGATCTCGGCGGCTTCCTGGCCGCTACCTTCATGCGCGGTGTCCCGGTGGTCCAGGTTCCCACTACCCTGCTTGCTCAGGTGGACGCCGCTATCGGTGGAAAGACCGGCGCCAATCTGGTCAGCGGCAAGAACCTGATCGGCGCGTTCCATCAGCCTCTGGTGGTCCTCATCGATCCTTCGGTGCTCGACACTCTGTCCGACCGTGAATACCGCGCCGGACTCTACGAAATCATAAAGGGCGGCGTCATCCGAAACCCAGCGCTGTTCGACGTCCTTGACCTTCAGCGCGATGCCGTGCTCGCCCGCGATCCCGCCACCGTCGACTACATCATCGCCGCCAAAGTTCGCATCAAAGCCGAAGTTGTGACCAACGACGAGCGTGAAGGCGACCTGCGCCGCATCCTCAACTTTGGCCACACCATCGGACACACTCTCGAGTCCGAAACCCAATACAAGCGATTCCTCCATGGTGAGGCCGTCGCCTTCGGCATGAACGCCGCCACTCGCCTCGCGGTTCGCGCTGTAGGATTGCCGGCAGAGACCGCTGAACGCATCATCCGCGTCGTGGATAGCTACGGTCCCATCCCGCCCACCACCGGAATCGATGCCGGCGCTCTCGCCGCGCGTCTGGTCAACGATAAGAAGACCCGGCAAGGCAAGGTTCATTTTGTCCTTCCCGTGTCCATCGGCGAAGTGCGCATCCTGTCAGGCATTCCCGAGGAGCAGATTCTCGCTGCCATTGAAGAGTCGTTGCAGGTCGCCGTTTAGATGGGTACTACCCCACAAGGAATTCGCGACGAACAGCAGGCGGCCTTATTCATTCGGGATATGTTCGGCCGTATCGCCGGACGCTATGACCTGCTGAATCACGTTCTCAGCTTTAACCTCGACCGCTACTGGCGCCGCTTCACCGTCAACCGTGTCAACGCGCTGGTCCCCAATCCCGACGCCCGCATCCTCGACCTTTGTTGCGGTACAGGCGACCTCATGCTGGCGCTCGAACGACGCCGCTCCCGTCCCGTGCTGGGCGCCGACTTCTGTCATCCCATGCTCACTGAAGCGCGCCGCAAGACCGCCGCCGAACAGATGCGGTCGAGCGTGTTCGAGGCCGACGGACTCTCACTGCCGCTGGCTCCTCAGTCGCTCGATGCGCTCACCGTCGCCTTCGGCTTTCGTAACTTCGCCAACTACCGGCACGGGTTGGACGAAATGCTCCGCGTTCTCAAGCCCGGCGGACTTGCCGCCATCCTGGAATTCTCCCAACCGCGCAATCGCCTCTTCGGGGCCGCCTACAACTGGTTTTCCACGCGTCTGCTTCCGGCCATCGGAGGCATGGTTTCCGGCTCGCCCCAGGCGTACTCCTACCTGCCCGAGTCCATCCGGAAGTTTCCTAACGCTGAACAGCTCGCTGCCCAAATGCGCGAAGCCGGATTCTCGCGAGTCGAATACCACGCGCTGACATTTGGCGCCGTCGCCCTGCATCTGGGCGTGAAATAGCCGGCTACTTCGGCCACAAACTGTGGATGAACTTCAGCAGGTCCTGGATCTCTGCTTCTTTCAGATCCGACTCGAACGCCGGCATTCCGTTCGCACCCCTGCGGATGCTGCGCAGAATGTCGGCGTCCGTACTGCCGTGGCGGTACAACTGCGGCGCGGTGAGATCCGTGGCATCGCCGCCCGCGTCCATCAGCGCCTTGCCGTCGTTGCCGTGACAGCCAGCGCAGGCGCGCACAAACAACACACCACCATGCACGGCGCCCTCGTCCTTCTTCGTAGTCTGCGCGAAAACACTGGCGGCAAACAGAACAGCGAGGACAAGCGCGCGCATTACTCCATCATACGCGCCGCTATTCGCCCTCTCCCAGCGGTTCAGCCGTGGTCTTGATCCCATTCTCAAAACCGCCGCCCGAACCGGAGAACAACAGGTACATCGGCTTCTCGTTGCGCAGCAAATCGATGGCGTTCTGGAAGTTCTCGAGATGGTAGTAAAGGTTCGCCTGTCCGCCCGACATCGCGTCCGGCGGCAGCACACTGCCGTCCGCCTGGAAGATCATTTGACCGATATAAGCGCCTGCATGTTTGAGCCAGATTCGTGGTGGGAACTTGTTCGCCGAATACATCACCTCGTATTCGTCAATCTGTGTGAGTGCCATAGCTGGATTCCTCCAGCCAGTAGTGATCCTCGCCGCTCTGGCGTTACACCAGCGTCAGGCGCTGCTGCGCTGGCGCTGCCGGCGGACGCTCTTCCAGCTGTCTCCGCTGGTTCCTCATCATCGCCGCCGCCAACTGCCACGTCGGGCCCGGCGTATCCCTCCAGGGCGCTGGCACGCGCATCACGCAGTATGCCCGCTTCTCCGGATCGTAGTTGAAGAATCCAGCCTGACGCGTGAACAGCTTCCGCCACTCGTCCGGCTCGGCGAATCCCGCTTCAATCAAGCCGCACTCCGACGGGACTTCTGACAGTTCCACCATCCCCGCCGGCGTCAGAAAATAGAATTCGTTCGAGTACCGCATCCCGATTCGCCGCTTCAGCGGATTCTTCAACTCGCAGAGAAAGTCCGCCCGCGACATCTTCACTTCGTAACAGACTCGCTTCATGCCGGTGTGGGGCAGGGAATTCAGCGCAAACGCGTCCAGCCGCTGAGCGCTCGAGTTTCTCCGTCCAGTGCCAACCCGCAGTTCCCGAAGAAACAGCCACTCACTCGCTGATGTGTGCAGCGCACGCTCCACAATATCCAACAAACCGCAGGCATCCGGCGCGGATAGTGCAGAGGCAGGTGCAGCCATAATCGCGATTATGCCACGAAGCTAGGATTTGTCCGACCCCATCCCGCGCTTCAGGATCTCCCGCAGCCGGCGCGCCACCACTTGCTCCTCGCCGGGTTCCAGCATCCACACCCCGATGTGCAGCGCCTCCGCATTCGTCGACGGATTCGCCTCAATCGGCGGTTCACCCTCGCGCAGCATACGAAGCACTTCCGGCGGCCGCATGCGGATCACGTCCGGATCCCACGATGCCTTCAAGTGCGGAACCTGATTGGCGATCGGCGGGACATACGTCTCCGTCTTCACGCTCCTCAAGCTCGTAACACTATCGGCGATCGCCTTCGCCCTCTTGTCCCACATCGCCCGCTCCGCGTCGTGATCGGTCTTGAGGAACAACTCGAGCGCCACCAGCATCCCGAGCATCTCCTCCTTGTTTACCTTCATCCCGCGCGACACGCTTTCGCTGTTGGGTGAGGTGTTCATTCGCGCCGCTTCGATGAGATCCTTCCGTCCCAGCAGCAAGCCTGCGCTCTGCGGTCCGCGGATCCCTTTGCCGCCAGAGAACGTCACCAGGTCGAAGCCCATCTTTGTGTACTTCATCAGGTTCGAGACCGGCGGGGTATCGGCTGCGGCGTCATTGAACGTTGGCACGCGGTGCTTCTTGCCGAGCGCCACCCAACTCGCCGCGTCAATCTGCCCCAGCGGCTCGTTTGCATTGAAGAACAACGCCATCGCCGTCCGTGAGCCCGCCGCGCGCTCGAATTCCTCCGCTGTCTCAACCTCCACCAGTCGCGCCCCCGCGGCCATCACTGCATGCTCGTATCCATACCGGTGCGACCGCTGGACCAGCACTTCATTCCTCAATCCGGTTGTATCCGGCAGTTGCCGCACCGCCGCGCTATCCTTGCCCGTGATGCAAGCCGCAGTTCCCACCGTCAACGCTCCCGCTGCGCCCGACGTCACCATGGCCGACTCGCATTCAAGCAATTCGGCGATCTTCCGGCCAACCGCATCCTGCATGTCGCCCAACCGGATAAACTTCCGCGACGCCTGCTCCATCGCTTCCATCACTTCGCGCGGCATCAACGACGCCGTCAGCGCCGTGTATGTGCCCGCCGCGTTGATGAATGGCCGCACGTCCAGTTCTTTGAGATAGTCGCGCTTTGACGCTGCCCTCGCCGCCCCTGGCAGCAGCGCCCCAATGAATGGAAGTTTGAGAAACAATCTACGGTCCGCCATGACTCCCTAACCTACCGCTTCCAGGGACGCATTACTCGGTACTCCGGAGTCGCCGTGACTGACTCCTTGTGCGCAGTAATCAATTTCCGCTTCACCAGCGCCCGGATGCCCTTCTGCACGGCGCTCTTCGATAGCCCCGTCAGCTCCGCCATCGTCTGGTGACTCGTTCTCACCATCCCCTTGGCGTCCCGTTTGCCCTGTCCCCAAAGATGAAGATAGATCAGGAAAGCGGACGGCGCGCGATCGTGCCCCACCAGGTCCCTCATCAAGACTTCCAGCACGTATTCGTCTAGGGCTATACTTTTAGTCACTATAGTAAAATAACATATAGTCACCGATACGAGATTGACGCATCCGGCCGAAAGCTTTATCTTCGATCTGACATGATCAAAAGCATCAAGTTCGTCAGCATCCCCGTGAGTGACCAGGATCGCGCCCTCACCTTCTACACCGAAAAGTTGGGATTTCGCATCCTCACCGACAAACCGTTCGACGGCAAACAGCGTTGGATCGAACTCTCGATTCCCGGTGCCGAGACCGGAATTGTCCTCTTCACCGCCGACAGCCACGCCGACCGCGTGGGCACCTTCTCAGGCGTCAGTCTCTACTGCGACAACCTCCAGCGCACCTACGACGAACTCAGCGCGAAAGGCGTGGAGTTTGCCGGCCCGCCCAAGAAGCAGGAGTGGGGAAGCTTTGTGATTCTCAAGGACCCCGACGGCAACCAGTTCGTCGTCTCCGCCCGCTAACCTCGGCCGGGAACATCCACGGCGGAGCGGCGTCTAACCCGGCATGGCGATGATGACGGGATCCAAACGGCTCAATGCCGACATGAACGTGACGCCGATGATCGACGTCCTGCTTGTGCTGCTGGTCATTTTTATGATCGTGACACCCCCGCTCTCCACTGGCCTGCAAGCGTCACTGCCCCAGAAAGGCGACCAAACCAACGCCGCTCCCGACAACCCGCTGGTGATCACCATCGCCGCCGACCGCACACTTGCACTAAACCAGCAGCCTGTCCCACGCGAAGATCTTCCGGAGCGCCTCGCCGGCGTTGCCAAACTGCGCGCTCACGGCGTGGTGTTCGTCCAGGGGCACAAGGATCTCCTGTTTCAGGACGTCGCCGAGGTGCTCGACGCTGTCCGGGGCGCCGGACTCATCGCCAGCCTGATGCCGAAATAAAGCAGCAGTCCGGCCGGTCCAAACAGGAATGTGAGCAGCAGGCAGGGCACCACCATCCAATGGGAAAGCCCGCGCTCCCTCGCATCCACAACCTCCCAGCATCCAATGAACAAATCGAACGCCAGATAGTGGACCCATCCGCCCAGCAGCACCCAGGGATTCGCGAAAAGCGAGGCCACATTCTGGAGCGTGTCAAAGCCGCCCTTGGCCTCGCCCAGTGCCTTGCCAGCAGGAGCACATAGACCAACGCCAGCACGAGCGCCAACGAACGCACTACCGTAACGGTCCAACGGCGCCGCGGCAGAAACACCAGCAGGATCCAGCCCAGCATTGCCACCGGATTCGCGATCGCGAACAGGCGGTCCGGCGTCACAACACACCCCCGAGGAACGGCTTTCCAGTCAGCGCCTGCGCCAGCAGTAGAACGAAAACGCCCGCGTAGCCGACCCCCACTGCCAGGGTCAGCCCAGGCCGCCGCCTCGCAAATAGCCAGGCGAACAGCGGCAGAATCTGGATCGCATGCAATCCGAAGAAATGCGGCACTCTCAAATCCCCGTGCTCCCGGCTCCATTTCGTCAACGGCATTCCAGCACCGCCATCCACTCCGCCGATCGTATGCGCTCCCGATACCGGCAATCCGTGACCGGCATGTGCCTCCGCCAGCTGCGCATGCGTTGGCCGTGTCATCATCCCGCCGACGCTGGCACCCATCACCGTCAGCAACATTCCGATCCGCAGTGCCCATCCCATTGACCCGTCCGCAAACGACTGCCGGAATAGCGCCACCACCACCGCCACCGACGCGATCCATGCCACCAGAATCGAAATGCCCATCACTGCGAAGATCGTCGCATCCAAAGCCGTCCCAACATTGAAATGGCTCGTCACCCCCCGCGCCGCCTGTAGATCGATGAGTCCCACCTCAACAAACATCACCACCGCTGTTATCCAGCCTACCCAGCGTTTCATCCGCGGCCACGCAGGCAGCCAGCTGAACACCCACGCGAGCGTGAGCGAGTAAAGGGCTGTCGATATCGCAAACTTCACCGGTTTGAGCCACGCCGGTGCGCCCGCGATCTCCCGCCAGTCCAAGCCCCAGGCGATTAGCGAAAGAATCAGGGCCACCAGCATGGCAATGCCGGTAACTGTCAGAGGTTTACTTTCTTCCCAGAGTTTTCTCATGTTGCCACCGTCAACATTAGATTATCCAGGAATGTTGACGCTGTCAACACTTTTCTGTAGAGTGAAGGCATGGCTGTCCGGCTGCATCGTAAACCGAAGGGAACTTACCACCACCCGGATCTCGAATCCGCCCTGGTAGACGCCGCCGTCCGGACCATTCGCGAAGAAGGCGTTGAAGCTCTCACGTTACGCGGCGTAGGAGCACGTCTGGGAGTTTCGAGAACTGCCCTCTACCGCCATTTCGAAGACAAGGCGGCCCTGCTGGCCCGCGTGGCACTCGACGGTTTCCGCCGCTTTCACGCCGCGCTCGCAGGAGCCGTCAGCACAGCTCGCGCCAATGGCTTGAGCGCGCTTGAGGAGATGGGTGTGGCGTACGTCGCCTTCGCGCTCGCCAACGAATCCCACTACCTGACCATGTTCGGACGCAGTTTTGGCGACTGGACCCGTTACCCCGAGCTAATTAAGGAAGGGGATGCCGCATTCAACGTTCTGGTTACCACGATCATCGAGGAGCAGCAAGCCGGCAACGTAAAGCCATGTGACCCTCTCCTGATGGCCAACGCACTCTGGGCGTCTTCGCACGGTCAGGCTCTGCTCGCTATCAACGGACAGTTGGACCGGGCCCAATCAGAACAGCAGTCTCGATTCTTCTGGTCCCTGATCAGCCCACCCGCTCACCGCTAGTTCCACCTCAGCCCAACCCGTACCAGCCTCGGCGCTCCAATCCCCGGCGTGGGACTGAACACGGTCAGAAATTGCCGGCCCAACATATTCTCCACCGCGAATGACCCGCTCAAATGCTTTGTCACCCTTTGCCTCACCGTCGCCTGCGCCGTCGCGAAGCCAGGCAGGATGAATTGGTTGAGGTCGTCGTCAAATTGCAGCGAGTACGCCCGCACGCCAGCCGAGAGCAGCGTCCCGCGCTTGGAATAAATCAACATCGCCGACCCCTGGTTCTTCGGTACCTGCGGAATCCTCAACAACGTTATGTAGCGCGAATCGGCGAACAGGTACGATGCTTCGAGCCGGAAATCGTGCCAGCGCTGCCGGAAATCCGCTTCCACGCCTTTCGATGTCGCCGACGCCGCATTCTGACGCTGCCGCACAATCGTAGAACCCGTGGAGAGCGTCACGTTGGTAATCAGGTTATCGAGCGAGCTGTAAAAAGCGGTGAATCCGATCCGCGTATTCTCACCGGAAAAATCCCCGCCCGCCTCGCCGCCCGTCAACGTCTCTGGTCTCAGCGCACCGTTCGCTTGCGTGATCGTGTTGCCCACTCGGAAATCACGGAACAACTCATTCAGCGTCGGAGCCCGGAAGCTGCGATACGCAGAACCGCGCGCGCGCCACCGTCCACGCCCCACCACAACACCGCCGCTCGGACTGAAGAACGTGTCTCCGCCGCCGGTGAACGTATGCCGGCCGCCAACAAAAAACTGCGCTGGACCTGCCTTGTACGTCGCCTGTCCGAAAATCCCATGCTCCAGCCGGTTCCCCCCGCCAATCCTCAACGGTATCGCCGTCAGCCGGTCCGTGCTCGTCCCCTGGTCACGCTCGATGTCCGCGCCAACGATCGTGCTGAAACTTGAATCCCGGTGCGACCACAGTGCCGATGCGCCGCTCGCCTGCGAAGGGACCTGTTGGTTGTAGGAGAGCGTCTCTGTCTTGCGGCCCGCGCCAATCGACGAGAAGCTTGCGTGAAACTCTTCGCGTGTATGGAACCCCATCACCGAAATGCCGTCACGCGCCCGCTCCCACGACCATGTCGCCGACAGTGTCCCGAGACTTGTCGAATTCCGCGTGAGTGTTGTCCCATTCGCGCGATCCTCAGCCAGAATGTCCAGCTTGACAAAGAACCGGTGCTCGGTTCCCAGCCAGTCCAGCCGCGCATTCCCGGCTACAAATTGGACCCCAGCCAATGTGTCGATGGGCCCTCGAATCGTCGCCGGCACGATGAAGTAACCGTCCGTCGAAAACGTGCGCACGTGCGCCGACGCGGCCGCCCGGCGCCATAACCCCGCGATTCCCGCGCCCACCTCGTGCGTATTATGATTGCCGCCTTCGTAAAACGCGTCCCAGCGAAACCGGTCAACTTCGCGCGTCATCACCGAGATCGCGCCCGCCATTGCGCGATCGCCAAACACGCTCGTGGAGGCGCCGCGCTCTACTTCAATCCGGTCCAGTTGCTCGGGAGCAAATCGCGTCCAATAAACCCAGCCGCCAAACGGATCGTTCATCGGCACGCCGTCCCACAGCACCAGGCTGCGGCTCGCGCCCGTCGATCCCAGTCCGCGCAGCGAAATCCCCTGCGTGGTCGGATTCGCCACCAGGCTCGACGAGCGGCGGAACAGCGAGAATCCCGGCACCTGCCTCAGCCGGTCGTCAATATTGACGCCGGCAGTCTCTTCGAGTTGTTCCGCGCCCACCACTGTCATCGATGCCGGAGTCTCGGCGGCGATGCGCTCGTTTACCGTGATGCTCGTCTTGAGAGGCTCAACTTGCGGGGGTGGAGTTTGCGCCGGCAGCGGTTGCTGCCCTTGCGCGAGGAAGGCAAAGCTGGTCAGGGCCAACCACAAAGCAAGAGTCAGAGGCTTCTGTGCGCCAGCCCTCGGCGGCCAGTCGGCCGGGTGCGGCTGTGAAGACAATTTGGATGCTGTCCTGTTCATCGGGTGGTGGCGGCACTTTCCCGCGAGACGGTGAGACCAAAGCTAGATACTTCAGAATAGTATAGACCTCGCCGTCCTCCGGCACCCTTACGCTGGTAGTCTGCGTGGCGAAATGCAGCCGCGCTACAGGCCCCCGCGTCAGCCGCCACGCCAGGTAAGCGCAGCACTCCACCGCATTCTCGAAAATATCGCCCTCCGGCAATTCCAGATCGAGAAAGATCACGATCGCCTGCTCTTCCTCCCGCGCGAATTCCCGAACCTGCAAATCGCCCGTGTGCGCCGTTGCTCTCCAGTCCACGTGCCGCGCACTCTCAAATTGCTCGTACGGCCGGATCCGGTAGAAGTCGCCTGAACGACCGCGAAAGTGAGCCTGTATGTCCCCCGTGATTCCTGCCAGCATCGCCTCCAATTCCGGCTGCGGATCCACCGACGGATACACCAGCACGTCCTGTAGCACACGCACCGGCGCGCGCCTCTCCGTGAACCCGAACGGAAACCGCGTCGAAAAATTGAACGTGTTCTCTTTATAGATGCCGCGCTTGGGAAAGAATAGATCCACTGGCTCCTCAATCCGGCCCTTTCCCGGGATGCTCGGAAAGTACAGGATGCTGTCAAAACCGCTCTGCAGCGTACCCGCCAGTTGCACCGAGAATGACGGCATGATCTTCTCGTTCTGCACCACTACACGGCCTGAAATCCGCCGTCTCGCCGACAGGTGCTCGGGATGCAACAGGTCCAGCTTCAACCCTGCCAGCGACAGCCGGCTGATGAAGCCGCTCACCAGCAGCGTCGATAACATCGCCGCCAGAATCAGGAACAGCAGATTGTTCGCCGACGCAAATGCCGCCAGGCCTATCACCAGCGCCGCCAGCGTGAAGAGCAGTCCGCCCAGCGTCACCTGTTGACGCATACCGCTGGCCGCCCACTCCCGCAGCCGCGTCCAGACCGTCATGCTTCGAGCGTACCGCGATCGACCATAATGGTTCGTGCCTCTTCACCGCTCCCTGGGTCTGCGCGACCTCGTCTTCATGGGCATCATCCTCGTTCAGCCCACTGCCCCAATGCCGCTGTTCGGCGTCGTGCAGCAGGAAGCCCGCGGCCATGTCGTCACCACCGTCCTCATCGCGATGGTCGCCATGCTGTTCACCGCCTTCAGCTACGGTCGCATGGCCCGCGTCTACCCCAGCGCCGGCTCCGCTTACACCTACGTCGCCCAGGAAATCCATCCCGCCCTCGGCTACGCTACCGGCTGGAGCATGCTCATGGACTACGTGCTCAACCCGCTCATCTGTACCATCTGGTGCAGCAAGGCGGCGATGAACATCCTCCCGCAAATCCCCTACTTCGGCTGGGCGATATTCTTCGCCGCTCTGTTCACCTGGATGAATCTGCGCAAGATCGAAACCAGCGCGCGCGTCAATGCCGGACTCGCAGTGGCCATGCTCCTGGTGGTCGCCTGGGTCCTCGTCGCCGCCTTCAAGTACGCCGCCGGCATCCCCGGCCTCAGCCTCACGAGGCCCTTCTATGACCCGTCCACTTTCTCATACAACACCCTCGCCACCGGCACCTCGCTCGCTGTCCTCACCTACATCGGCTTCGACGGCATCTCCACGCTCTCTGAGGAAGTGAAGGACCCGCGCCGCAACATCCTCCGCGCGACGGTTCTCATCTGCCTGATCATCGGCATCCTCTCGGCCATCGAAGTCTACGCCGCGCAACTCGTATGGCCCGCCACCGACGCCTTCCCCGACGTCGACACGGCCTATGTTCACGTCGCCGGACGTATCGGCGGCATCGTTCTCTTTCAGGTTGTGAACCTCACTCTGCTCGTTGCCAGCATCGGCTCCGGCGCCGGTGGACAACTGGCCGGCGCGCGACTACTTTTTGGCATGGGACGCGACGGCGCACTCCCCACCGGCTTCTTCGGTGCAGTCGACCCCAAAACTAAAATCCCCCGCTACAACGTCATCCTGATCGGCGCGCTGTGCCTGGTCGGCGCATTCCTAATGAGCTATCAGCTCGGCGCCGAACTGCTGAACTTCGGCGCCTTCATCGGCTTCATGGGCGTCAACGCCGCTGCCTTCCTGCACTACTACGTCCGCGGCGGACGCCGCCTCGCCGACGCCATCGTGCCGGTACTCGGCTTTCTGATCTGCCTCGTGATCTGGCTCAGCCTCCGCACGCCTGCCAAACTCGCCGGCGCTGCCTGGCTCATCCTCGGCATGGCGTACGGCGCGTGGCGCACCAACGGCTTCCGCAAGAACATCCGCTTCGAACCAACGATAGAATAACGGGATGAAGAGAGTCCTGGTTTGCCTCCTCGCACTCGCCGCGGCAACCTACGCGGAAGAGTGGAAGAAGATCTTCGACGGGTCGAGCCTCAACGGCTGGAAACATGTCGGCCCCGGCGAAATGAAACTCGAGAACGGCGAACTCGTCACCTCCGGCGGTATGGGACTTCTTTATTACGAGCCGCAGAAGTTCGGCAACACGACGGTCCGCGTCGTCTTCAAAACCACCGGCCAGCGCGATAATTCCGGCGTGTATATCCGCATGCCCGAGAAGCCGCACGACGCCTGGTACGGCGTCCACAACGGCTATGAAGTGCAAATCGACGCCGCTGGTGATGACTGGCATTGCACCGGCGCCATCTACTCACTCAGCAAAGCGGAGAAGCGTACGCAGAAAGCCGCCAACGAGTGGAACACCATGGACATCGTGCTCGCCGGTGGCGTCACCAAGGTCTACCTCAACGGTCAGCTCATCAATGACTTCGATCAGCGCAACCCCGTCCCGGAACGTAAGATCTGGTACGAACCCGTTCGCGGACCCCGCGCCGAAGTTGGCTATATCGGACTACAGAACCACGACGGCAATTCCCATGTCACCTTCAAGGAAGTGAGCGTAAAGCAATGACACTCTCTCGACGTGAACTCGCCGCGCTTCTGCCGGCCCTGGCCGCCGCCGCACCAGCACCCGTCTCCACACTTCCGAGCACTACCTTTCCTTTCGAGAACCTGAAGGTCAAGGAAAACGGCGAGAACCGTTCTCGCGATGTCTTCGACGGACTCACCCATTCCGGCTTCCACATCGATATGCACGAGACGGAATTGGCGCCCGGCAAAGCGCCCCACGGCTCACACCATCACGAGCACGAAGAACTGATCATGATCCGCCAGGGGATTATGGAAGTCACGATCGCGGGCAAGTCCACCCGGCTCGGCCCCGGCTCAGTAGCCTACGTCGCCTCCAATGAAGAACACGGTTGGCGCAATGTCGGCGACACCCAGGCCCACTACTTCGTGATGGCCCTTGGCCGTCCCAATAAATAGACCCGGGCCTTTTTCTATTAGCCCTTGGCGAAAGAGTCTCAATTCGGAAAAGCCAGGGACTGACACCGTTTTCGCCCGTTGTCACCCTCCCGCAATCAGAGATTTGCCCAGGCGAAAAGGGCTGTCTGTCCTGCTTTTCCAGCCTGAACACTTCTGCGTCGTCCAAACCATCACTTTCCCAGATATTCCAACCTCTGCAACGCAATCGGCACATTCCCGTTTATCCAAACAAAATCATGGAAGCGCCGTAAACGAAACTCCGCCCCCTCCTTCAACCTGGCCGCCGCCAGCATCTCCATAATCTGCAGCTTCCCCACCTGATACGAAATCTTCTGCCCCGGCGCCTCGTTCATCTCCACCACCTCTGTCCGTGCACTCGCCGCATTCATCGGCGCATTCCGCATCAGAAACTCCGCGGCCTCCTCCTGCGACATCTCTCCCAGCGCCACTTTCACGTCCACAATCACCCGTAGCGCCCGCAACCGCATCTGGTTATACACAATCTCCCGCGTGTGCGGACTCTCGTCATAAAGTCCCTCCTGCAGCATCATTTCCTCCGCATAGAACCCGATCCCTTCGTTCGCGCTCGAATCATAGTAGTGCCGCCGCAATGGATCGGGATTCTTCCACGACAGGCATAACTGCCCGTAGTGCCCCACCGTCCCTTCGTGTACCACCTGAATCCGCGGATCTTTCGCCGCACTTACCGCGAAATAACTCGCATTCGCCGACGGCGCCGCCACATAACGAATGCCATCCCGATCGAGCCGCGTCCCCGACGTGAAGTCGTCTGTCTCAACAAAGTCGCCCAGTGCCGCAAGATAGGCCGGTATCGGCCGAAGCGTGTAGTGCCGCAGCCATGAAGGCAGTGTCAAAATCCCATGCTGCTCCACAAATTCGCGAATCGACTCCTCCCCCTTCCGGTTACGCTCCACCAGCTCCCCTGTACTCGCCGCCATCGTCAGAGGCGCCGCCGCAACGTTCCGATTAGCTTCATAAGTCTCGAATACCACCGAGCGCCGCAACTCCAACTCGGCCTTTTCTACTAATTCCTCCGGCTGATCCGGAATGAGTGCTACATTCCGAAGAAACCAGACATATTTATCCCGCCCTATCGCCGCTTGCGCCGGAAGCTTGGGCAGCGCCCCCTGCAGCCACTGCCGGAATTGCTCCAGTGCCACACCTGCCCGCTCTCCCGCCACCTTCCATTCCGCCGCGGGAATCGTCGTATCCGGAGGCAGTGACTCCACCACCTTCCGCAACTTTGCCCGAACCTCCGTCAACTCCTCCATCGCCAGTCGCGCAAACGGAGCCGGCGGCGACACCAACGTCCTCTCTGCCTCCCGAACCGTCCCTGGAATCGACTCCAGCCGCCGCAGAATCTCCCGGCTCCGCCCCTCGTCATAAGGAGCAGGCACCGTCAGCGCTTCGCCCAAAGGCGTCAAAGTCTGCTCGATGTAGAAATTAGGATCCCTCTGCCACCGCTTGAGAACATCCAGCTCCCAATGCACCCGAGCCAATGCCGATCCCATCAGCCGGTAATCCACCGCATCGTGACCCTCAAGACTCTTCCACCGCGCCTCGAAACCGGCCAACTCCCGCCGCAACTTTGCAACACCCGCACCCGACCAGTCATGCGCCGCCCCCGCAGGCCGCTCAATCCGCGGAATATCATCGGCAACAAAGGGCGCCGTCCGCCCACGCCATTCCCAGAAATCCGCCCCCATTCGTGCCACCGAATCTGAAGCACCCACCAACGCCCAGGGCGCAATCCCAACTAACCCAATCAGAATAACCACGTGCCGCAACATGTCGCGAGGCTACCACGCCCACACCCGATCGCGAACCGGGGTCACCTGAATTGTCAGGGAAAGGGTCTCGGTTGGTTATTTGTAAATGCAGCCGGCGTCAGGTGTGGACATGCGCTCACGGGAGCAACATTTCGCGTCATTGCGAGGAGAATATCGGGGACCAACGCGGCCAGGAAACAGACACATCCCAATCGGAATGTGTTGATCCGTGAGTTGGCGAATCCGCCACAGTCCAAGGCAAGCAAGCGCCCGCGTAGCGGAGCAACTTCTATCCAGTCACAATCCTTGAAGGTCGCCGCCCGTGGCAGAAGTGGCGTGAGCCGCGTTGCGAGCGCCACAGGGGGGAATGCGAGACGTCCCGCCTCAACCCGTTGGGCGATCTCTGCCCACTAACGCCAAATCGTCCGTAAACAGTCGGCTCGTGTCACTTCTGTCACGGCGCCCTAGCCAACCCGCTTGGTCGTTGTTCGCCCCGCCTTCGACTTGCTTTTCGCTGCGACGTTGAACGCCGCTGCCGCGCGAATCAGGTCCTTCAAAGCCTTCTCATTTACCTTCTCGCCCTCATGAATGTCGACGGCGCGCCTGACATTCCCCTCGAGGCTTGAGTTGAACAGACCCGCAGGGTCCTCGAGCGATGCCCCCTTAGCGAAAGTCAGCTTGACGATGCTCTTGTACGTTTCTCCCGTGCAAATAATTCCGCTGTGAGACCAGATGGGAGTCCCCATCCACTTCCACTCCTCGACCACCTCAGGATCAGCCGCGTGTATGATCGCGCGCACCTTTGCGAGCATCTTCCCGCGCCAATCCCCAAGTTCCTTGATCCTCTCGTCGATGAATTGAGAGGCTGATTCCACCGGTTCGGTTTTTTTCATGTCCAAGTCCCAGTCCGATCTATTTTAGCTGCGCCAGGAAGGCGAGCAGCAGTCGATTGAATTCCTCCGGCTTTTCCAGCATGAGGAAGTGGCCAGCATCCACCTCGTGGTATTCCATGTGCCGAAAGTGGTCTGGCATGTATTCACGTTGTCCGGCCGCGCTTCTCTCCGCATAGATGGCGAGGACGGGCACAGAGAGTATCTCGTTCTTCCAGATGGACGGGTCATGGTACGCCTCCATGGCGCCCGCTGCGCCAACGTCGGTGGTCGCCATCACCATGTCGCGAATCCTGGTCTGCAGGGCCGGCTTGGTGTTGGGGGTATACATGCCCGCGATCATCCGCTCCCGGTTCTTCCGGCCATCCTCGCCCAGCCATTGCTGCCGGTTGAATTTCGACGGCCCTTTCGGACCAAACGTCACGCGGCCATCGACAAACACCAGCCCCGTAACCCGAGCCGGATAGGCGCGCGCGTACTGCACGATCACCGGCGTCCCCATGCTGTGCCCCACCAGGACAATGCGGTCTGCTTCCACTTCTGCGCGAACGGCTTCGATCGCTCGCGCAAACAGTTCCATCGTGAACTTCCCGTCCTGAGGAGAACCGCTCTTGCCGTGGCCCGGCAGGTCGAGCGTCACTACGCGATACTTCCCGGCGAGTGCCGCCACCTGCTCTGACCACACCGTCTCGTCGCAAGCCCACCTGTGCACCAGGATCACCGTTTGAGGACCGGTGCCCGTGATCGTCCTATGGATCGCAATGCCGTCGACGGTGGCGGCAGAGAGCGTGGATGCCAGCAACGCGGCCGTTAGAAGGCGCATGGGGATATCATCCACCTTAAAGCGCAACTCCTGTACAGAGCTTCATCAGTCCGCCTCGTCGAGCCCCCAGCACCTCGACCCTCGAAGTCACCGCCGCTCCAGTCCTCCCGCCGTCGACTAGAGGCGGCGCCACAGAACATACGAGAGCGCCCAGAGAACGCTCGTGGCCACAGCCCAGCCCCATGCTTCAGGGCCATCGCCTACCGCGACGTGAGCGATCACTGCCGAAATGAGATTGATTGCGAAGCCGGCATAGACCCACTCCTTGACGCGCGCCGGCACTGGCGCAATCAACAGCATCACGCCGAGCAGCTTGGCCCACGTGAGCTCAATCCGGAAGTAGTCCGGGAAGCCCAGGTGCGTGTACTGCTCCGCTACCTGCGGCAGGCGCATC
Source organism: Bryobacterales bacterium (assembly GCA_038212445.1). Lineage (GTDB taxonomy): Bacteria > Acidobacteriota > Terriglobia > Bryobacterales > Bryobacteraceae > TMP-7. The sequence goes on along the minus strand of JBBQUM010000022.1, from coordinate 9,355 downwards.
TGCGCGTAAGCCGTGAAGCCCATCTGCAGGCAGAAGAGCACAGTGACGGTCCAGTAAAGGATGGTCGTGACTTTGACGTTGGTCTTCACCGCGGTCAGGATCGGGGTCTGCATGGTCGATTCCATAGTGATGTTCTCCTCTTCAGGACTTTGAGGCCTCTGCGGCCCAGTCAGGATTTTCAACGCCGAACTGCTTCTTGTATTCAGCAGCCAATCGCTGCCATCCGCTGAACTTCATGGTCTCTGGACCGGTAATACGCCCAATCGGATCGCCGCTTAGGAGGTGGTCCAGCACATCGAAACAAATGTGCCAGCCCGCGGCGCCCATTGCGATGTAACGGCGATCGATACTGGTCCACAGCGTCAGGCGCGTGCCGCTGCCAGAAGCTTCCAGTTCCCATCGCATCTCGTTTCCACCCCAGGTGTACTCCAGAAGTTTGGGAGCTTCGGCTCGCAATACCGTCGTTTCAGTGATGTGCGGCCCGGGCGCGCCAACCGTGGTGAGCTTCACCGTCGTTCCAGCCGTGCCCAGGCTTCCATCGGCCTCAAAGGGCGCCCACTCCCGCAGGTGCGCCGGGTCGATCAAGGCCTGCCAGACCTTTTCCGGGGAGTGGCGCATGTCTCTGACTAGAATCAGCTTCCATTTCTCTCCGTCTTTTTCAATGTGTGCTCCGCTCGCCGGTCCCGGAGTGTAGGGTTGGGGATCGATCATTCTTTCTCCTTGTCTTGGCTTTCGCTGGGGTTGGTGGAATTGGTGCAGGTGGATCAATACGGTCGAGATGGCGTTCGAGCGCATCCACGTGAGCGGACCAGAACCGGCGAAAGGGCTCCAGCCACGCATCGATTTCCTTTAACGGTTCCGGCTTCAGGCGGTAAAGACGGCGCTGCGCGTCCACCGTGGATTCTACGAAACCGGCTTCTCGCAGCACTCGCAGATGCTTCGACACAGTCGGCTGCGTCATCCGGAGTTGCTGCTCAATTTCTCCCACCGACTGCTGCGACGAAACTAGAAGGCTCAGGATCGCGCGGCGGTTCGGCTCTGCAATAATTTCGAAAACGGATTCCACGCGGTTAATGTACTTCGGTAAGTATATACTTGTCAAGGTATATAAACGACCACGATCCGGAGTAACAGTTACACCGCCTCATGCTACTGTGTTATTTCGTCAGGCTCAGCTGCTCCAGCTTTACGTTTGAAAAGGTAGCAGTCTCCACCCTATTCGCCACATGCGAACAGACGCCCAGTCCCACATACACCGGACCCTTCATGCTGACATACTCAACCGGCCCGACTTCCTTCAACTCCCCACCCGGTTTCCCCGCGTACATCGTGTACCGGCTACCGTTTCTCACCAAGCGCAGCCTCGCTGGACCCTCTACCTGCGTGAAAACCTGGTAGGTCTGCTCGTTCGCCGCACCGCGGAACTGCAGTGCCGTCAGGCCGTCTCCATGCGAGGCCGCGTCGGCGTATGCCGAGCCAGCGTCGAGCGCCTGCCGGACCATTAGCACCGCCTTCCGGTGTCCTACTTCGCTGCTACCGGACCACTGTATGTCTGCCGTGAGAGACACATCCCCTGTCACCTGCTTCCAGACAAAGTAAAATGCGTCCTCCGCCGCCCACATATTGGCGCCCCCTCCGGTGATCGTGTACTCACCCTTTGCTGCGTGGTATTGCGCCTTACATCCCGCCGGCGTCGTTCCGACACTTCCCTCGTGATCGAAAATGCCCAATTTGTCGTTCTGTGCCAAGCCCAACACGCAGCCCAAAACCACAACCACGCCTGGGACTACGGCAAATCTCAACACCCCGTTCAAGCTCCTCATAAGGTTGTCCTTTCTTCGCCACCAGCATATTTGATAACTCAATCCTGCGGTAATGTGGCACGGACTTTCAGGGCAGGCCTGAATCTTTTCCCCTGTAGGTCCGATAAGAGATTAAGGTGGGCACCGTTCTCGGCCTTTCGCATCAACGATCCCCCAGGCTTCGGGTCGCGGCGTTTGCCGCGGCGGCGGTCCTGGCGCTCGCTCCGCACTTCGGCTGCGGGCCATCGGGTCATCGTGTCGTCAGAGTCGGCATTGATAACTCGCCCCCGTTTCAAATAGTCCGTTCCGACGGCACGTTCGAGGGCATCAGCGTCGACATGATCAACGAGGCTGCCCGGCGTCGTGGCATCTCCGTAATCTGGACGCTGGTGCCTGGCAAGACCGTCGATGAAGCCCTCGCTTCACACCTGGTGGATATCTGGCCCGCGGCCGGGGTCACCGAACAGCGCAAGCTCTGGCTCCACGCCACCACGCCCTGGCTCAGCAATCGCTATGCCCTGATTTCGCTCGACACAGGAGCCCAGGCATCTTCCCAGCCCGCCACCTTAGCTCTCATTCGTACACCGATTATTGCCGCCCTGGTTGATGCCCGTTTTGCAACGAGCAGCCAGCAGGTCTACCCGTCCAGGGATCGTGCAGCGCAGGCCGTCTGCGTCGGAATTGCTGAAGCCGCGCTGATCGAGCACCGGTATCTCGATACGATCCTTCTAAAGCGCCCGCCTGGATGCGAATCGGCCATTCTCCAGGTGTCAGCCGTACCCGGACTGTCCCTCGATCTGGCCATCCTCTCCAACCCGTCCTCGGCCGGAATTGCCGACGAACTTCGGGCCGAGATCGCCCGCTTGGCCTCGAGCGGCGTCATGACGGCGAGCCTCGAACGCTGGGCCCCGTTCTCCGCTGCCGAGACGCGCTCTGAATATGCGCTCCGAGAGGCGGACCGAAAACGTAAACTCGCCACTTACGAAATCGCCATCGCCATCCTCCTGGGAATCGTTGGAATCTGGCAGTCCCTGAGAATGCGGAAAATTGCCCAGAGTGAACGCCGTCTCGCCAGTACACTCCGCTTCGAGCAGGAACGTTGGACCCTGGCCGTCGAGGCTAACCGCGACGGTCTGTTCGATGCCGACATTCTCAACAGCCGCGCGTTCTACTCGCCTAACTGGCAGCAGATGCTCGGTTACGATCCGGGTCAGTTTCCCATGACGATGGAGGCTTGGGCTGAACGTGTACACCCGGATGACCGCGCCTTTGTCGATGCGGCGCTCGATGAATATCTGAACCGGAGATCCCCAGCCTACGATGTCGAATACAGGATGCTCCATCGCGACGGAGGCTGGCGCTGGATCCTCGCCCGCGGAAAAGCCGTTTGGGATGCTACCGGACGGCCAACTCGCCTGGTGGGTTCCCATTCCGACATCACGGTCCGAAAAACCGCCGAGGCCGCCCTCCTCGCAAGCCAGTTACAGGTCTCCGCGTTCCTCGACAACAACCCGGCGCTAACCATCATCCATGACGATCAGGGCCGCTACGTCTACAACAACCGTACTGTCGACGAGAAAATGAGCCTCGCGCCCGGCGCTTGGGTCGGCAAAAAGTTCGCCGAAATCTGGCCCGCCGAAATCGCCAACCGCCTGCGAACCACTGATCTCACCGTCCTCGCCACCGATTCCCCCGTCGAGGTGGTGGAAACCCTGCCCTTGCCCGACGGGAGCATGCGTCAGTTTCTGGCTAAGAAATTCGGGTTCGCCGAAGCCTCCGGCCGCCGCTTCGTCGGAGTGATGGCGCTCGATATCACTGAACGCGTGCAAGCCGAAAGGACCATCCGCGACTCCGAGGCTCGTTACCGTGAGCTCTTCGAACATAATCCCCTCCCCGGCTGGATCTACGACATCGCTACCCTCCGCATTGTCGATGTCAACAGGGCTGCCCTCGCACACTACGGCTGGTCCCGCGAAGAATTCCTGCACCTGACACTCGACACCATTCGGGTCAGCTCCGATTTCGACTCCGACTCTGCCTCGCGCCTCCAGCGCCACCGGCTCAAGAACGGCGCCATCATAACCGTCGAATCCCTCAGTCACCCGGTCCAGGCTGGCGCTTCCCCGGCGCAACTCGAAATTCTGACTGACGTCACCAATAGGTTGGCTGCCGAAGCCACCATTCAGGCAGCCTACGAGGACCTTGAGAACCTCGTCGGACGGCGCACCGCCCAACTCCGCTCCAGTGAGTCACGCTGGCGAAGCCTGGTCGAGTCGCTTCCCCAACTTGTCTGGTCGGCTCAGCCCAATGGCTCGTGCGACTACATCAGTAATCAATGGTCGGATTTTACCGGTCTGCCTGCCGCCTGTCACTTCGGATTGGGTTGGCTACGTGTGCTCCATCCCGACGATCGCGATCGCGCGGCCACCGCGTGGGATACGGCAATCCAGGCAGGCACCCCATTCGATGTCGAATATCGAATCCGTCACTGGAGCGGTGAATTCCGCTGGTTCAAAGGCCGGGGCGTACCCTTTCGCGATTCCGAAGACCAAGTGCTTCACTGGTTGGGCACTTCCACTGATATCGAAGATCAAAAGCGCAGCGAAGAACGCCTTGAGACCGCAGTCAAAAAGCGTACTGCTGAATTGGCCGAGGCCCGTGACCGGGCCGAGTCCGCGGCACGGGCCAAGAGTGAGTTTCTGGCCGCGATGAGCCACGAAATCCGTACACCGATGAATGGCGTCATCGGCATGACGGCTTTGCTGCTCGAGACCAGCCTGAATTCCGAACAGCGCTGCTTCCTCGATACCATTCGCTCGAGCGGCGACGCGCTTCTCTCCATCATTAACGACGTCCTCGATTTCTCCCGCATCGAAGCCGGCAAACTAGCCCTCGAAAACGTTGCCTTCGACGTCGAACGGCTCGCCGAAGAGGCCATCGAACTCATTGCCGCCCCGGCCGCCGCAAAGGGCCTCCAACTGTCGTTCCACGTCGATGACGCCGTCCCCATCGATCTGGTCGGCGACCCTGGCAGGCTCCGGCAAATCCTCCTCAACCTGCTCGGCAACGCTGTGAAATTCACCGAGCGCGGTTCAGTCGTTCTCTCCTTAACGGCCGATTCAGTGCGCCAATCAGAAGTCGTCCTCCGCTGCGCTGTTCGCGATACCGGCATAGGCATCGCCATCGACCAACAACCGAATCTCTTTGAGGCCTTCACCCAGGCCGACCACTCCGCTACACGCCGCTTCGGCGGCACTGGCCTAGGCCTTTCCATCGCCAAACGGCTGGTCCAAATGATGGAAGGCTCAATAGGCGTCGATAGCATCGTCGGCGAAGGCAGTACCTTCTGGTTCAGTGTCCGAGTCGCCAAAGGGAACATTCACCCCATGTCAGAAGCGCCAGCTACGGTCGTCCTCGCCGCCCGCTCTTCCCAGGGCGGACGCTCTATTCGACGCTACCTCGAATACGCCAGCATCACCGTCGTTGAGCCTGCCGCCGGACTACCCGGCCTCGCCGCCCTTGCCAACGGCGCGTCCGGCGACTCTGGGGTCGCGGTCTGGATCATCGACTCCTGTGAGGTCGCTACCCGCTCCGCCCTTGAGTCTATCTGCAGCTTGCCTCCCGCCGTTCGCTCACGATGCTTAATTCTCGGCAGCATGCTCGATTGGCCGGTCGCCCCGAACCACCGCGCACGCGAGTCGTTCTCTTACCTCGCCAAACCAGTGCGCCGTGCCGCACTACTTGACGCTATCTCCCGTCTGTCACTTCCCGGAGATGTCGCCGTGTCCCAGACCAGGCCGCCAGTCCACGACACCGGCGTTCATGCCAGCGTTCTGGTTGCCGAGGACAACGCCACCAACCAGTTGATCGCCCGGCTAATGCTCGAAAGATTGGGCTGCGACGTCAATATCGTAGCTACCGGGACCGAAGCCTGCGCCGCCATCCTGCAGCGTCAGTACGACCTCGTGCTGATGGATTGTCAGATGCCCGGCATGGACGGCTTCGACGCTACCGCTCGTATCCGCGAACTCGAAGGGCCCCACCGCCGTACGCCCATCATCGCCCTCACCGCCGCTGTCCTATCCGAAGAACGTGAGCACTGTTTCCAGTCCGGAATGGACGGCTTCCTTTCAAAACCACTCGTCAAACAGGAACTCTCGAACGTAATCAACCGCTGGGTGACAACCTTTAGGTAGTATAATTTTGAATCAGTTAGGCCGGCCTAAGAAGTTCCGCCCCCTTGACACCTCCAGCCATTCTACATGTTCTCTATATGATAAGTAGTGATTGCGAGGTTGGGTGCTATGGGGAAAATCACGCCATCCATTCTTTTATTTTTCTTTTCGAGGTTTCGCTTCTCGCGCAGAGCGGCACAAGCACTATCTCTGGTAGCGTCAAGGACCCCACCCGGTCCCCAATCCCAGCCGCCAAAGTGAAGATCGTCAACCTCGACTCCGGGGCTCAAAACGAAACGGTCACCAACAACGACGGACTGTTCCGCCACGCCGCGCTTCTCCCCGGCAACTATCGACTCGAAGCCGACGCCGCCGGCTTTGACCACCTCTCGCGCGGGCCCGTCACCCTCGAAGTTAGCCAGAATCTCGCCGTCGACCTCAACCTCACCGTCGGCAAACAAAGCGAGACCGTCACCGTCACCGAAGGCGCCCCCATCGTCGAATCTCAAACCTCCACCGTCTCCCAACTCGTCAACCGCCAGATGCTCGCTCGACTCCCCCTGCCCAACCGCGCCGCCTCATCCCTCGCTGCCCTCGCGCCCGGCGTCGTCATGATCGACAGCGGAGTCGGCACCGCCGAGAACTACCCCGTTTTCAGCGTCGCTGGCGGACGCGCCCGCAATCAGTCCTTCACCCTCGACGGCGGCAATGTCTCGAACGCTGTCGGGCTCACCCGCCCGCAACAGCTCACCAGTCTGCCCGTCGACGCCATGCAGGAGTTTAAAGTCATCTCTAATAACTACTCCGTCGAGTACGGCCACTCCACCGGCGGCATCGTCACCATGTCCACCCGCTCGGGCACCAACCAGTTCCACGGCAGCCTGTTCGAGTCCCTTCAGAACAACGTCTTCAATGCGCGCAATTTCTTCTCCGCCAGCCGCTCTCCCGTACGCCTCAACCAGTACGGCGGCACCTTCGGCGGACCCATCCGCAAAGACAAAATCCACTTCTTCGTCACCTGGGAACAGACCCGCCAGTTGACCAGCTTCGACACCACCTCCACCGTCCCCACACTCCTGAACCGTCAGGGCGACTTCTCCGACCTTCGCAGCACCAGCGGTAAACTCGTCCCCATTTACGACCCCGCCACCGGCTCCACCCCCGCCACTCGCCAGCCCTTCGCCGGCAATATTATTCCCACCTCCCGCTTCGATCCCGTCGCCGCTGCCCAACCGCCCCGGCACCGCCACCAACGCCAATAACTACATCGGCAGCAGTCGCAACGTGCTCAACCGCGACATCGTTGTCGGCCGCCTCGACCACCAGATCCGTCCCAACGACCTCGTCACCGCCCGCTACTACATCAACGACGCCAATACCAATACCAGCGGCACCTACGGCATCCCCGCCGCCGACCCCCTCGCCGACATCACCGACGTCCGCGTCCAAACCATCCTCGGCGCCTACACCCACATCTTCAGCCCCACCGTCACCAACGACTTCCGCTATACCTAACTGCGCCGAAAGTTTCTCGACACCCGCCCCGGCTACGGCGACAACCTCGCCGCTAAGATCGGACTCGCCGGTGTCAGCGACGCGGCATTTCCCGCCTTCACCATTCGGGGCTACGGTGTGCCCGCGGGCTTCGTCGCCGGCAACGTCACTATCCCCAATACCGGCGCCGCCCTCGGCAACCCGACCGCCGTCTACCGCTTCCAGACCCCCATCATCGATCAGCAGTTTCTCGAGTCCCTATCCTGGTTCCACGGCCGCCACGCCTTCAAGTTCGGCGTCGAATATCGCGCCGGCGCCAACGACGAAATTCGCGACCGCGGCTCGGCCGGCAACTTCACCGTCAGCCCCCTTATCACCGACCTCCCCGGCTCGTCCTCCACCACCGGCAACTCACTCGCCAGCTTCCTGCTCGGCGAAGTGAACGCCGCTAGCGTCCAGGTCTCCGACAAGATTCCCTCCCGAGCCTCCTACCTGGCCCTTTACCTCCAGGACGACTGGCGCATCTCTGATCGTTTCACCGTCAACGCCGGCCTTCGCTGGGAAGTCGAATACCCGCGCCGCGTCAACGGCAACAAGATGAACTCGTTTGATGCCACAGCAATCAATCCCGTTCTCCGGCACTCCCGGCGTCGTGACCTTCGCCGGAGTCAACGGCACTCCTGAACGCGCCTTCGCCACCGACTGGAATAACATCGGCCCCCGCATCGGCTTTGCCTACCGCATCCCCGGCGCCCGTGAGACCGTCATCCGCGGTGGGGGCGGCATCTTCTACGGACCCACTGTCAGCAACACCATCGGCGACGTCGCCTCTCTCGGTTTCTCAACGTCGGCCGGCTACTCCGCCGCCCAGGCTGAAACCCAAAGCTCCCTCCGCCTGCGCGACGGCTTCCCCGTCGTCTCCCGCCAGCCCCTCACGCCTGGCTTCGGCGCCGTTCCCGTCGGCCAGAAGGTGAATACTTCGATGGCGTTCTTTAATCCCAAACACGTAGCCCCGATTTCCTGTCAGTACAACTTCGGCGTCCAGCGCGAAGTCGCTCGCAACCTGCTTCTCGAAGTCGGCTACATCGGCAACCTCAGCCACCACCTCACTGCCAACGACCTCAGCCTCAACCAGGTCGCGCCCTGACTCATGACCTCGAGCAATGCTCAAAGCGTTCGCCCCTTCCCGCAGTTCAACAACGTCACCTGGATCAATCCGTCCATCGGAAACTCCACCTATCACGGCGGCTTCGTCCGTGCCGAGAAGCGAATGAGCGGGTCGTTCTCGTTCCTCGCCCACTACACGTTTTCGAAGTTCATTGACGACGTCGAAGCCGCGAACGAGTTCGGCACTACCGGCAGTTACATGGACGCCTACAACCGCCGTCTCGACAAAGGACTCAGCGGCAGCGACGTGCCCCACCGCCTCGTCGTGACGCTGCTCTACGAGGTGCGCCAGTTCAAGGGCAATCGGATTGTGAACAGCGCGCTCGGCGGTTGGAAGGTCGGCGTGCTCGAAACCGGGCCCCGACTTCACCGTCATCACCACCAATGCATTTCCCGCCGGATCCCTGCGCCCCAATCTCCTCCGCAGCGCAGCCCTCTCGATCGGCGAGCGGACCGTCGGCCACTGGTTCGATACATCGGCATTTGTGAATCCCGCGCCCTTGACCTTCGGCAACTCGCCCCGCTCCGTCCTTCGAGGTGCCCCGGTGGTGACCACCGATGCGACCCTGGAAAAGAGGGCTCTGGGCGAGAATGTGAAGGGCATCCCATTTTTAGGCCGCTCGACGCAGAACCAGGAATTCAGTCTTGAGAGTAGCGAACCGCTGGGCTTTCAGCAGTAGATATCGCAGATTCTTGTACCCGCGTCCCCTACGCAGC
>JBBQUM010000021.1:0-133700 GCA_038212445.1 Bryobacterales bacterium | reverse complement strand
AACACCGTCGGCACCCATGCGGCTTCGTCCATGTCCAAGCCCACGAACCACCGGAATAGCAGGTTGTACTCCAGTTGCTCCATCAACATCCGCTCACTCCGGACCGTGTATAACACTTGCAGCAGCAAGGCCCGCAGCAGTTTCTCAGGCGCAATCGACGGCCGACCGAACGCAGAGTACATCTTGCTAAACGCCGGCGACAACGCCGTCAACGCATCGTCAACCATGGGCCGAACCGTCCGCAAAGGATGATTTATCGGCACACGCTGTTCCGGCGATAGATAGCTGAACATCGCACTCTGCTGGGTATCAGTTCCGCGCATATGGCCTCAAACAGAAAGACGCCCTTATGTTTCAACACGTAACGCGCCGAGAGACTTTTTCAGCACCCTGATAGGGCGTGAGGCAACGTGGCGGGTGAATCTGTGGTTGCAAGAGTCGCGGGCAAAATGGTTCGCAATTTCTTTCTTGTGGGGCTCTTTTATCCCCAGCTGTACGCCGATTGTTCCCGCGATTACACCGTTCCACTTCGCGCAAACGTGTTGGCCTTTCTTTCCGGGAGCCCTGAGTGCACTATTTCAGTTGGGATGGCGGAAGCAATAGAGCCGCGCGCGAGTTCGGATAAAAAGAGCTCCATCGGCGATGGATGGCGTTGCGCAACGGCACACGACGGTCTTATCCTTCAAGTTGATCGCGGTAAATCCAAATTCGCCCACCCCGCGGTTCCGGAAGACGTTCCATTCCTCTTCGTCGACGTAGCCGTCGCGGTTGGTATCCGCGATGCCAAAACCGGCGATGTTGTATCGCTTCGCAACTTCGGTGGGCGTTAACTTTCCGTCCTAATCAGAATCGAGTTCCTTGACGGTTTCCTCCCAAGTCGGAAACGTCGGTTGCTCTGACCCGCGGATCGTAGCGATCAATTTCTTTCCGTTCCGTCACCGGCGTCGGAATCATGATTCCGTTATTACCTTGCAGCGACCAGCGAACTTTACCTGTTATCACATCGAGCGCTTCGATTCCATTCGAGCTCACTGCCACCAGTTCGCCGCTCTCCGGAAGAATCAGAGGAGTTGTCCAACCTTCGAGCACGGCCGGCCGGGTCGCGCGCCACCGCACTCTGCCCGTCCTCTTGTCCACCGCAACAATGAACGATTCCTTACGCAGATCGCATTGAAGGAAGACTGTTTCCCCATGTACAACCGGCGACGAACCCATCCCGTAGTTGTTTGAAAAGGACCCAGCGGAAGCCGCCAAATCTCCTTCCCTTGAACAGTCAGAGCAATGAGCCCGAAATCCTGGAAGAACGCGTACACTCCCTCCCCATCGGTTGCAGGAGTCGGCGAAGCCGGATCATTCCTCCCGGCATCGATTTCATTCGTGCGGCTCCTCCCGGTTGAGTAGCGCCACAGCAACTTGCCGCTCTTGCTGTCAAGCGCGAGCACCAGCAAATTATTGTGATCGGCCGCCGTCATAAAAACGCGGCGATCCTTTACGATCACCGATGATCGGCTGATCGGAACATCCGCCGCCCAGGCAACATTGGTATGCGGATCGAAGTGAATCGGAAGCCCCGTCGCCGTGGATGTGCCCGATCGATTGGGCCCACGAAACTCCGGCCAGTCCTGCGCGAACGCAGTAAGGCAGCAGATAGAGCACCCAGAGTCGACCGAAATAGAGCGGCGTCATCATGTAGAGATGTTACCAACTTGGTCCTTTGGCCCCCCTCGATCTGATTCCATTTAGAAATGCGTCTGGATGGCCCTTCTATGCGGGCTGGACTGCTATGGGACGGGCCAGAGCTTCGGGGTCCCCGGCGCCCGTTTCTTTCTTGGCCGTTTCCGGATAGATTCAAAAGACGGGCGACAGGGTAAGAACTTTGATGGGTCACAAGACCTCCTTTTCATAGGATGTGCACGTGCCCTTCTTTCAGCCTGGTATCAGCGAGACACCGGTAAACAGGTAAAAAGCGCCCCCCTCCTGTGAGCACGAGCACTACTTGAAGAAGTCACCGCGGGTTCTTCAGCGTGTGGAATGTTTCCATTTTGACGATCATCGCGAGGGAATCAGGCCCCACCTTTGTGTTCGGAAATCATCGGGTTTCCCAAAACCTAATGATTGGATTTGAAACGATTTTGTTATTGTTCGGCGCGTGGATTCCCCAGGGATTTTCCCGGGACACGGGCATTTCCGGGGGAGGGTTATTGCGGTGAATCGTGCTCAGACGGTCTAACTTAGTGGTCGGTCAGTTGCTATCTGCGCGGGTTTCCGTGCGGGTTTTATGAGGACACGTCGCATGAATGAGGACTCAACCAGCCAGGAAATCCACTTGATCATCAAGTTGCGGCTACTCGTGGCACACCTAGCTCTCGGAGGGTATGGCCAAGTTCATCAGAAGAGATCACCGCTTCCTGTGGCAACCATTTCTCCAGAGTGGCGGCCAAGATCGCAAGGTCAACCGGCTTGACAACATAGTCGTTCATGCCTGCCGCCAAACACTTTTCCCGGTCGTCCTTCATGGCGGACGCGGTCAGGGCTATGATGGGAATCTTGCGATTGGCAATGCCGGTTCGCGGGTCTCGGATGCGGGCCGTCGCTTCGAAGCCATTCATCTCGGGCATTTGGCAATCCATCAGCACTAGATCGTAGGGGATGCCGAGGAGAGACGTCAACGCCTCTTTGCCGTTGGCCACTACGTCAGCTCGGAAACCGAGCTTTTTCAAGATAGCTTGCGCCACCATCTGATTGACTATGTTGTCTTCTGCAATCAAGATACGTCTCCGACTCATCGGTGTAGTGCAGCCGCGCCTGCTGGCATGATCCTTTTCCACCGCCGGTGGACAATCGTTGAGAAGGTCTGGATGCAATCCGCCCGGTTGTTTCTCGAAAGCGGCCGTAAACCAGAACTTCGATCCCTTCCCCGGTTCGCTCTCGACACCGATTTGGCCCCCCAGCAGTTCTACCAATTGCTTCGATATGGCCAGCCCCAGCCCGGTGCCGCCGTATTTGCGAGTAGTGGAACCGTCCACCTGCGTGAAGGGTGAAAAGATCTGTTCCTGGCGGTCTGGGGGAATGCCAATGCCGGTATCCTCCACCGAGAATCGGACCATGACGGAATGCTCCTCCTCTCGATCAAGGTCTGCCCGAATCACAATCAATCCTCTGGGGGTGAACTTAATGGCGTTCCCTCCGAGATTGAGCAAGATCTGCCGCAACCTCCCGCCGTCACCGCGCAATCGGACAGGGACATTGGGGGCGATCGAGCATGTCAGTCCTAAGCCTTTGTCTACAGCTTTGACCCACAGTAATTGCCTGGCGTCCTCCAGCGTCCTCCGCAAATCGAAATCCAGAGTCTCCAAATCCAGTTTGCCTGCCTCTATCTTGGAGAAATCCAGGATGTCGTTAACGAGTGTGAGAAGGGATTCGCCGCTTGAGCGTACTGTTTCCGTATATTCTTGCTGTTCGACTGTGAGGTCGGTATCAAGCAGAAGTCCTGTCATACCGATCACACCATTCATCGGTGTACGAATCTCGTGGCTCATGTTCGCGAGGAACTCACTCTTTGCAGCATTTGCAATGGCAGCCTCCGAGGCCAGCCTTTGGGCCTGGCCAGTCGCCTCCCTTAATTGACGGTTACTCTCCCGGAGTTCATCAGCAGCCTGCTTCTGAGCGGTGATATCCCAGTTGGTCCCGATGAGGTGCAGAGGTTGGCCAGCGGAATCGCGCTGCAAGAGGGCAAGTGCGCGGATGGTATGAATGCTCCCGTCCGGCCAGAGTACGCGGAACTCGGTGTTGTAATCTCTCACCCCCTGCAGGGCGAGCTGAATTTCTTCGTGGCCTCTCTGTCTGTCCTCCGGATGAACCCAGGCCTGCCATGCCTCGGAGGTTCCGCCGAACTGCTCCGATGTTATTCCATAGAGGCGAAGCATTTGGTCGTCCCAGACGAGCCGTTCGTTGACAATATCGTAATCCCAGATGCCCACACCGCCTGCGCGTGCGGCCAGCGTCAGGCGGTCGGTGGCTTGGATCAATTGAGCCTCGGCACGCTTGCGCTCGGTGATGTCGCGCGCGATGCCCGCCAGGGCAATCTTACAAGCATGCTCGTCGTACACCACCGAAGTGGTCAACGAAATCTGGAATTCCCGCCCATCCTTGGCGCGATTCCACAGCTCTCCACTCCAATTGCCCGCGATCGTAGCTGGAAGAATCTCACGCTGCAATTTCTGGGGAGTACGCGCGGAGCGAAGAATCTCGATGCGCTGGCCAATCAATTCGTCTTCACGATATCCATAGACGCGAAGAAATGCACCGTTGACGTACAAGATCCGGTCGTCTGAGTCGGTGATACTGATGCACTCGTCTGCGCTGGTGAGAGCGTGCGCCAGCATGCGGTTGCGCGCTTCGATCGTCCGCAGGGCCTCTTCCGCCTGCTTGCGCTCGGTGATGTCGGGGCTGAGGCCGACGTGCCCCAGGTATCGGCGATCCGCCGAAAAGCGCGGTTCCGCATACGAGGCGAACCATCTCCATTCGCCGTCAGCACGTCTGGACCGCGTTTCGGCACGAAAGGACTTATGTTCCCGCACCGCAATCCGGAATGCTGCGAGATACTCGGGGGAGTCCTCTGGATGAAGTGCAAACTCCCATTTATGACCCTCCATTTGTTCAAACGTGGAATCAAAGAATTCCCGGAACGCCCGGTTAATGAACTGAATCCCGCCCTCGGCATTGGTCACCCACATCACTGTCGGGCAACAATCCGCCATAACGCGGAAGCGATCCTCGCTCTCCTTCAACACATCCGCAGCGTGCTTGCGTTCTGTGATGTCTTCCACATGGGCGACAAAATATTGCGGGTGGCTCAGGCGGTCTCTTATCAGGGAAACCCTCACGTGGCATAACACGACATTTCCATTGCGGTGAACGTAGCGGCGTTCTGCCTCTACAACTCCACTCGGACCCTCCAACAGCTGTTCCATGTTCCGTAAAGAAGGACCTACATCCTCTGGGTGAATGAGCACTGCCCAGGCTATGTGAAGCAGCTCTTCTTGGGAATAACCCAGCATCCGACAAATGGCCCCATTCACTTGGATGAAATGCCCTTCCATGCCGGTCACGCACATACCGAAGGGTGCGTGTTCGAATCCGCCACGGAACAATTCCTCACTTCCTCGAAGCTTCTCATCGGCGCACAGACGCTTGCGAATGTCACGGGCGATGCCCGCGACACCAACGACCTTTCCAGTTCGATCGCGGATCGGTGAAATCGAAAGTGAGACATCAATTCCCCGTCCATCCTTCCCGTGGAGAACTGTGTCGAAAGGACTGACGGTGACGCCATCAGCGACGGCTGCAAGGTGGTGTCGTACTTCGTCGTCACCGCCAGGCGGAGCGAGAATGCCGACGCTCCGGCCGACAATTTCTTGGCTTGAGTAGCCAAACAATGCGGCTGCGCCAAGATTCCAACTGACGATGATCCCATCCATGCTTGTGCTGTGAATCGCGTCGTTGGACGATTCTACGATCGCTGCCAGCAGGGCTAGTTGTTCCCCGTCCCTACGTTCCAAGATGTTGGGTAGGGTGTCGGTCATGACGGCTCAGTCCAGCGATTGCACGCAATGGGATCAGCATGCTCGATATTGTCATCGTCCCGATGCATACCCCACCTCGATCAGATTGAATCCTCATTATTCATATCGATCATTTTGAAGATTCCTCCACTGTTTAATGAACGGTGTACGTTAGACCTTCGGACATACGGACACCAGAGAAATCTCCGCGAGCCAATCCGAGACAGGAGATACGCCGTAACCGGCAGCCGAGGCCGCCTTCCGACGTGATATCTCGGGGACTGCAGGTGCGGCTGCGAAGCGTCCCGTTCATCATGGCGGTCTACTGTGAGTAGTTTTCGCGTTGCCGCAGAGCGGACACGGCGCATTGCCACTGGCGGGAGGAGGAAACGATTTTTTCTGGAGCCGCCTGTCGCCAGTCTTGCCCCGGCCCGGGTAGGCGGTAGAGGTTCGTATGGTCCGTCTGGAAAAATACCCCTTGCCCGGAGGGTGAGAAGCATGGGTGGTATGTGTGGAGGCCGAGGACAACTTGGGCGCTCGCTAAGACGTTCAGGCTAGCAGGCTTGGGGGAGGCACAGGCGGGTGAGCTGTAAGTCTGTAGTCCCGGTCAAAAATTCCGATTTGATCCTGGGCCGAGGTGGTGCATGCGTGGGAAACAATCACCGTTATCTGTTGGCGACTCGCGTGCTCGAGTGATTCGGGTGAAAATCGAATGTTAACAACCAAGTTGTTTTTTCTCGGCGGGGTGGGCATGGCGGTGTGCCTGATGCCTCTTGAAGCGCAGATGCAGCGAAGAGCGAATCTGACGGGCGGGGGCAATGGCGCCTACGGGAAATGCACGATTGAGGTGGTGGTTGACGGCGCGGCCGACGTGGAAGTCCGCGGGGATAGGGCGACGCTGAGGGATTTGAACGGTCAGCAGCCGCAGTGGCGGCGTTTCGAGTGTACGGGAGCGATGCCCGCTAATCCGCAGAATTTCCGGTTTGCCGGAGTGGATGGCAGGGGACGCCAGGAGCTGGTGCGGGATCCGAGCAGCGGTGGAAGCGCGGTGGTGCGGATTCAGGACCGCGATAACGGCGCTGAGGCTTATACTTTTGATCTCACATGGGGACGGGGCGGAAATTCACAACAGCGGGGCGTTCCGGCGGATGGTGGTTACAGGCTTGGGGACCAGCGTGGTCCGGCTGGCGATCGTCCCCGTTACGATCAACGCGACAACCGTCCCGACGTTCGCCGCTTAAGTGCCGACGATACAGCGCGCGCCTGTCAGGACGCGGTTAGACAGCAAGCAGCCGAGCGATTCCATACACCGAATGTCGCTTTTAGAAGGATTGCGGTGGAAGATAATCCGGGAGGCCGGGACTCCATTCGGGGAGTCGTGGATGTGCGGCGCGGCTATGATCGCGACGAAGCATACCGGTTTAATTGCGCGGTAAACCTTGAAAGCGGTCAAATACGCGGCGTCGAGATTGAGCCGATTGATGGCGTGTGGCGTGACCGGAGCCGTGAAGCGGTGGGCGGCGGGAATTCACGGGCCGTGGAGGGTTGCGAGCGTGCGGTAGACGAGCAGATTCGGCGCAGCGGTTATCAGCATGTCGATTTTCTATCGATTCGTGTCGACGACGCGCCGGGCCGCAATGACCGAGTCGCCGGCAACGCGCGGGCTGACCGCCAGAGGGGTTCGGACTCATTTGGCTTCTCGTGCCGAGTGGATATGGAGAGCGGCACTGTTCGGTCGGTCGATGTCCAGCGACGGTAGCTTCCGCGGTCGTACAGGGCCGGCGGTCGATTTACACTTCTAAAGGTGTCAGAGGTTCTGGCCTCTTCGAACTTTGGAAGCGGGACCGCAATGGCCTTACCCGATCGGAAACAATACTGATAGCAATTCGTGCCCTTCGACGAAGCGGGGAAGCGGCCATTCAGGGCAAAGGCCGTAGCGCCTCAGTCCTAGTCCTGCTATCGAGTAATGTGAGAATCCTGCGCCACTCCCGGGCGCGCCGGGATGGCGCCCGCGGCGGAACCGTTGCTTCTTTCATGGGTTTTATCCTTTTTAGGGGGACGTCTCTCCATTTCGAGCCAGAAGCGGAACAACGAGACGAGCGAAGTGCAATCCGGCGCGTTAAAACAATTGTGTTTCGCGGAGATGACGTCCGTAGCACTGGCCCTCTAATTCCACAACGACCGGCGGCTAGCGAGCATGGAAGATTTCGCTTTGAGCCAGAATCCGACTCAGACCACCTCGATGATCCCCATCATGCCGAGATCTTCGTGATCGAGTATGTGGCAGTGATACATCGCCTTCCCTACGTAGTCGCTGAAGCGCAAACGGATCTTCACTGTTCGACCGGCGGGAACAAGGACGACATCCCTCCATGCACGTTCCACCGCCGCACCGGCGCCAATCACCTGGAACGGGTTGGTATGGATGTGGAACGGATGATCCATCGTCGACGTGTTCACCAGGTTCCAATCCTCGATTGAATCCAGAGGGACCTGGGTATCCACGCGATTCGGATCGAACGAGCGGCCATTGATGGTTAAACCGCCGCCGGACATGCCCATGCCCGTACTCATGTTGAAAGAGAATGATCGTGATCGTTCCGGCGCGGACAGGGCTTCGACACTGGCCAATCGCTGCGGCATTGTCCAGGATTGCGGCACCGAATCGCCGTAAGCGAAAGTAGCCAGCACACTGGGTTCGATGGCAGGTGGTTTACGAAATGCCCCCATGCCGCCGCCCATCGCACCAAAACGATTGTAAGGCAGATTCAATAGCCGAAAACTCCCTGAGGGCTGAGCACCCCACACAAAGACGTCGCACCGTTGCCCAGGCACGAGAAGGATTTCGTTTGTCTCGATTGGGGAGCTCATGAGACCCCCATCGGTTCCCACAACAGTGAACGCGTGCGACTCCAACTGAAGCCGGTAGAAACGGGAAACGGAAGCATTCAGGAGTCTTAGGCGGGTCCATCCACCGCAAACAAGCGAAGAAGATGTCGGGTTTGATAAGCCGTTGATCGTGACGAGAGGACCTTCGCGACCCTGAGTTCGCTGCATAAGGCTGGGTTCGATGAGCTGCCCGTCTGCTCCAAGATCGAAGTCCTGGAAAACCATCAGCTTCTCTGGTGTGGCCCGCACCTCAGGCAGATCATCGAAGTCGCCTCGAACGAGAATGATGCCTGCTAAGCCCCTCGATACCTGCCGGGCGACCGTCCCATGCATATGTGGGTGATACCAGAACATGCCGCTTGGGTGATTGTCGGGAATATTCAGCTCGTACGTCACGGATTCTGTCGGGGGAATCATGAGGAAGCTGTTATCGGCGACACCTGCGGGCGAGATGTGGAGGCCGTGGTAGTGGAGGTTGGTTTCCTCTGACAATGCATTTCGGAACTGGATTCGAATCGTATCGCCCGCGCGGGCCTCGATGATCGGCCCGGGACATCGATCGTTGAACGTGGAAAGGTACGCCGACCTCCCCGCCAGCGATTGCCAGGAATCGCGCGCCTCCAATTCAACGTCGATCAATCCAGGGGCTTTCCCGGCCGCCCTGGATTGCGCAGGCACGGCGCCGGCATAGGTCACGGCCGAAGCAAGAACGGCGGACCGGCCTAAAAACTGTCTTCTGTTCACCTGGCCTCCTGGTAGGGCGGAAAACTCACGATGTCCCACGATTGACGGGCACGTCTTCCGCCACTCAAGGAAACAGCTAACCCTCGTCGACTCAGATGCAAAACCGCCGCCGCGGTGACAAGTCCGCTTTTCGAGGAAGAACGTCACCCAGACTGCGTCCGTTGACCCAACCCGCACGCCTCAGCACATCTGGCCATCCGAGAAACGAGCGCGTGTGCAGCGCACCAAGACGCCCTCGAAATGCCTAATTGAAGCCGAAGGGTTCGGGCACATCACCAACGCCGGGGCCAGCGGGTCCAACATCTGCATGAATGTGTACACTTACTCACACCTGATGAGCAGTTAGTCTCCTGTTGTAGCCGTCAGGTTACTCCAAACGCCCTGGCTTCCTTCTCGGCCAAGAGCGACCTAGTGGACCTTCAGGGACTCCCCGTTTTAGCGGAAACGTCACTTACAGTTGCGACGCTGAGCGCCGCCGAGAACGCTCGAGCCACGGCGTTATGCGGATTCGTTCAGGGCAACGGCAGCGGCTAGTCCGGGGGAAAGCCTGGCGCAGGACCCACGGCGCGGGTCCACCGGCGATCGAAAATCGAGTATGAATTTATCGGAACTTTGTAAAATTAGATAAAGTTAGCTCGATTCACGGGGAAACCTTAGTTTTTCTTATTTGGGGGTGCTTGCGACGGCTTCCCGCGCTATGCACGCTGTGTTACACTTCGGGACGCTGCCAGGACTAATGAGATCCGCATAGGTGTCATCCCTAAGCGGGCTGCGTCGGCGTTCGGGGGATAAATGCATCTAGTACATCGTCCCATTAGTTCTTGATACTAGCGATAACTTCGGGTACACTCGGGCATGGGCCGAGTCGCTCCGCCGCTTTCCCTTGACGCCGAGACTCGCAGTAGTCTGGCGAAACTGATCCAGTCTTCCTCGACATCCCAGGCGCTGGCAATGCGTAGCCGCATTGTATTGGCTGCGGCGGAGGGAGTCGAGAACCAGCAGATTGCTGCAGACTTGCGAATTCCGCCTGTCACGGTGGGCAAGTGGCGGCGCTTGTTTGCGGCCCACGGACTGGAAGGATTACGCGATGCGCCGCGTTCGGGTCGGCCGCCCAAGCACGATGCCGAGACTCGGCTCAAGGTTCAGACGCGTGTCTGCCAGCAACCGGACGATCAAAGCCGGTGGAGTGTGCGGACCCTGGCAGCAGAACTGGGCTTGCCCTCCAGTACCGTGCATCGAATGCTGGTGGCCTCTAAGCTGCAACCGCATCGCATCCGAACATTTACCTTCAGCCCTGATCCTGACTTTGAAGCAAAACTGTTGGACATCGTCGGCCTGTATCTTAATCCGCCCGAGAATGCGTTCGTGCTTTGCGTGGACGAAAAGCCTGGCATTCAAGCCCTCGACCGTACCCAGCCGTTGATACCGCTGCGTGCGAAAAAGCCTCGATCCTGGACCAATGAATACGTCCGTCATGGAACGCAGACCGTGATTGCAGCCCTGGAAATCGCTACCGGCAAAGTTGTCGCGCATGTGCGGGATCGCCGGACCACGCTAGACTTTCTGAGCTTCATGAACGACGTCGTCAAAGCCTACCCGCTGCGCGAACTCCACGTCGTCTTGGATAATCTGAACATCCACAAGAATGAAGCAGCCAAGCAGTGGCTTCTGCAACATCCCCGCGTGCATTTTCACTACACCGCCACCCACGCCTCCTGGATGAACATGATTGAATGCTTCTTCAGCATCCTCACGCGGCAAGCCTTAACGCAGAGCGTTCAACGATCCAAGAAGGACTTGAAAGAGATCTTGCATCGATACCTCAATAAATACAGCGAGAATCCTACACCCTTCACCTGGACAAAAGGCCCCGAACACTTTCAGCGCATCATCGAAGCCAAGCAATACCAGGCCGCCCATCCAAAGCAACCAAGACCGAAGAAGATCAAAACCGCTACAGTAAACAACTAATGGGACGATGTACTAGTGGGTCACTCAGCGTTACGGCTGTTCCAGAGCCAGCCAGCCTGAGCCTGGCGGGACTGGCCGTGATGGCCGGCGTACTGTTCAGGAAGAAGCTGACGGCTCGTTAGTCTCGCAACGCCCATTGCCAGCGATGTTAAGCTGGTCGGAAACATGGATCCAGTAGTCGCCGAACATGCAACTGCCTGTTCCGCGTGTGGCACTCACCTCAAGGGGGCATTTTGTCAACAGTGTGGGGAGCCGTCAGTCCATGAAGGCGACCTGCGCCTGTCCCATCTGACGCATGAATTCGTTCACGAGTTCACGCATCTGGACGGCAAGGTCTGGCGCACGCTATGGGCGCTGTTGTTCAAGCCGGGAAAACTCACATCCGAGTATTGGGCGGGTGAACGCGGACGCTGGATCCGGCCGCTGCGACTCTACCTAGTTATTTCAGCGCTGACGCTGCTGCTGGCTGCCAGCGCCGCGGGTCCACTGGGGCTGCGGGTCTGGGTGAAGGCGGGCACAGAGAATTTTTTCGTAGGGTCGCGGCCGGATGGTGCGGGGATGGTGGACCAGGAGATGAACCACCGCATCCAGTCGGTGTACTTGTGGGCGCGGTATTTGAGCCTGGCGGTATTCGCGGCGGCCAGTCTTGCGCTCTACCGGCGGCGGCAGCGATATTTCGGGGCGCACCTCATCTTCGGCCTGCATTTCTACAGTTTTGAGTACCTGTTATCGGGCGTCATGGTGAAGTTGTGGCCGGATGCGAACGCTGGGATCACGATCGGAATCGGCTTTGTTTACCTGTGGTTCGCTTTGAAGCGGATTTTCCAGGAATCATGGGTGAAGAGTTTTGGGAAAGCCTACCTCTTGTTCATGGCGGTGGCAATTGCGGAAGCAGTCCTGGTGGGCGGGTGTACCTGGGTGGTGACGAAATTCCTGCCCCATCACTAGCCTCTTGACTTTCGCTCTAGTTTCGCCCCATAATAGGCGAACAGATAGCGAATTGAGGTTCTCCCTATGCCTCTCACATCAAAACCCGGCACATTCCATTGCGGACCTGCCGGGTGGTCGTACGCGCATTGGAATGGCGTTGTTTACCCGGTAGCGCGCCCCCGCAGTTTTCACCCTTTAGGATTCATGGCAGAGCACTTTGATGCCGTGGAGATCAACACGTCTTTCTATCAGTCGCTGCGTCCGGAGTTGACGCGTCTATGGGCGGCGAAAGCGGCTCATAATCCGAACTTCGTATTTACGGCCAAGCTGAACCGCCGGTTTACGCATGACCGGGTGCTCGACCGTGCCGAGATCGACATCTTCAAAGAAGGACTACTCCCGCTGTTGAAGGCGAGGAAGCTGGGCGCGGTGTTGATGCAGTTCCCCTGGTCATTCCGTTTTACAGCGGAGAACCGGGACTTTTTCATCGCGCTGCGCCGGGCATTCCACGAGTTTCCGTTGGTGGCCGAGCTGCGTCACGACTCATGGCTGATGGACGAAGCGCAGGGCACGCTGATCGACTACAAGGTCGGGTTCTGCAATATTGACCAGCCAGACTACACGCGCGCGATGCCGGCGACAGCGCTGCTGACCTCGCCAATTGGCTATGTCCGCCTGCACGGACGCAATCCTGAAAACGCGCTTGGCTCGTTCCAGGACACGGCGATGCGGCAGCGGCAACACAACTATCTCTACAGCGAGTCGGAGATTGCCGGATGGGTTACCCGGATCGAGAAACTGCGCCGGAGTGCTGAGCGGGTATTCGTGATCACGAACAATGACGCGGCCGGTAAGTCGGTAGTGAACGCACTGCAGTTGCAGAAGGCGCTCGGGTCGGGTCATAATCTGGCGCCGGCCGATCTGCGTGACCGGTATCGCGATTTACTGCTGGATTTCGACACGCCGCGCGGCCGGCAGGAACTGCTGTTTCAGGCGGCCTAACGAAGATATTCTGAGAGGATCGCCGGGCGGATTCGCACTTAGGTTGCGTACGCCCGATGCGACCTCTCCTATTTCTCGCGTTAGCAGCCATGCCGTTTGAGGCATTGGCGACCTCGGTGTCTTACATCGATCCGTTTGGGACCTCGGAAACTTCTTGTGTTTCGACTTCCTGTGGCGTCATAGGTGATCAGGAATGGTTTGATCTGGACCGGTTCGGCATGTCCTTTAGTGCTGCGTCCGGCACCGCGTCGATCTCGGTGATTCTGAATTTCGGCCCTGGCACCACGCTTGCGCCATTCGTGTCAGACGGCGTGCAACTGAATGCCGCGGATGTGTTTTTCACGGTGGGCGGGGAGATTGAATACGGAATCGCGCTCACTTCTCATGCAAACGGGATTACGGCAGGGAGTCTTTATCAAGTCTCGACGTCGGCGGGGGTGATGAGTGCGTACGATGTACTGCACCTTGGGAGCGGATTCGTGTATCGCCCGGAGTTCCCGGTATGGCTCCGGGACGATGGGCGGGGTTCGATCCAGCAGGTGGGCGGCGGAACGGTGACCACTGCGGTCACCGGCGACGGGTACACCTCGGGTCGTTTGACAGCGTCGGTCACTTTCACGCCGACGCCGGAGTTTGTAGCCTTACTCCTTGAAGGCTCGATGGGCGTTGAACTGGCATCGGCGACATGCGGCAACGATATAAAAATAGTACGCGGGATCTCGTTGACTCCGGATCGGTCTGACCTACCGGAGCCGTCAAGCTGGGTTCTTGGAGCTACGGGACTGCTGGGGCTGGCGGTTTACCGGAAGCGCTGGGATAGCGTATTCACTTTTTCGCGCCGCCAAGCGCGCCTGACCGGCAGGTTCTGCAGAT
Source organism: Bryobacterales bacterium (assembly GCA_038212445.1). Classification (GTDB taxonomy): domain Bacteria; phylum Acidobacteriota; class Terriglobia; order Bryobacterales; family Bryobacteraceae; genus TMP-7. The sequence goes on along the minus strand of JBBQUM010000021.1, from coordinate 119,727 downwards.
TCCGTAGCCGGACCCGTTGGCCAGGATAAAGCCGCACAATGATGCGACTCGCGACTGTTCCGACGCCGCGAGCGTAGCGATGGTGAAGGGCACTTCGGTTCTCGCGAACCCTGCAGCGAGTTGATGAAGTGTCGAACCCCAGGCCAACATACCGGCGCCCAGGGCGCCGACCGCCGATGGATTGCAGGACGGTCCAATGGCGGCAACCAGCTTCACCACGATTGAGGACGGCGTCGTTGAACCGAGTGTATTGCTCAACAGATCGCCGTTTGCCGAGAGCGAAACCAATCCGTTCGGAGTTACCGGGCATGAGCAGCAGGCGAGCAAGTGCTCGTCGGGCGAGAAGGCATAGACGTTGACGCATAGGTCGCCGCCGGAAGCGCCGCTGTTGGTGATGTTGAAGATCGAATCGCCGTCCGCCAGATGTGCAGCATAGTAAACCTGATGAGCATCCGGTTGCCGCAGGGTGAGCGTGATTGGCGGATCCGTCACCGCCTGCCCGCAGGTGTTGGTGAAAACTGCCTGATATCGGTACCCATTCATTGCGGCCGTGACCGGGAAGCTGAGAGTGTTTGAGGTTGCGCCAGGGATTGCGTTGAAAGTCGCGCCGTTGTCGGTGCTGACGCGCCACTGAACGGTTGGAGAGGGCGTTCCCGAAGCCGCCGCGGTGAACGTCGCTGTGTCGCCCACGTTGAGAATTAGCGGAACCGGGTTCAGTGTTACCAGCGGTGGTGTGTTGACCGTCAAGAGCGCCGCAGTTGTCATAGCTGACCCCGCAGCATTGGTGAACGCCGCTTGATATTGATTGCCGTTCATTGCCCCCGCCGCGTTGGAAATCGTGAGGGTTAAGCCTGTAGCGCTGGGAATGTCGGTGAACGTGCTACTACCGGCCAGCTTCACCTGCCACTGCACTGAAGTCGCGTCGAGTGCGCTTGCTGTAAATGTCGCCGTCTTCCCCTCACAGACCGTCGTGTTGACAGGGTTGCTGGATAGCTGGGGACCGGTTCGGCAAGAGGCGCAGATGGCAATTGTGTCGGACTGAATGGCAGAGCAGATGTTGGTGAGCCTGGTCAATATATTGGCAAAGCCGGTGCCCGCAAGATTCAGGTCAGCGCTCTGAAAGGCTCCGACGGTAACTGGCGAGCCGACTCCGGGCGAGATGGATGGGAGCAGGCCGCTGGTGAGTGATGCAGCGGCTACGGCTGAGGCATTACAGGTTCCGGTTGAAGCGACTACACCTACGGTGAAGGATGTCGGCAGAAGGGCATGGGCGATCAGACGTGAAGAAGCCGCGGCCGCGGGAGTAGCCCCAACCTTCATGAGATCGGAAATCGTGGTGGTTCGGACTCCGCCTGCCGGCACCTCGCAGGAACAACAACTCACAAGGTCCTGGGTCGAGTTAACTAGTAAATAGGAGTTTGCGCAAATGGCTCCGCCGGTCGAATTTTGAAAGGTAACCACTGCCTCGCCCGGAAGACTTGAGGTTCCAATCTGATAGGATCCGACGGGCTGTTGAGCCAGGCTAGCTGAAGGGCTGACAATGAGCGCAATCAAGGCCCAGCGACTTACGGTGGCACTGGTGGCGACCATTTTATGCAGATTCTCCAATTCTGGATTGAGCGGTTTTGTACACCGGCGATCCAAAAGGAGGCAGCCGCCCAGAGTACGCCAATCGACTAATTCGCTGTGATTAGTACTTTAGGCGTAATTCGCAGCGGCTACTATTCTCTTTTGGGATTAGCCGGTTTGATTAGTAAGCCCGGGACCGCCGGAAAAATGGGTCTAGAGGTTGCAGCTGGCGGCGCCGGCGATGCGGCGAGTTTTGCGATCCTGTACGAGGATGACGGCGTGGAGATTCTCGCGACGCCATGAGGGTTGAAGGTTGACCTGGAGGTCGGCCACATAGGCTCCTTGTTTGGCTTCGATTTCGACGATTTTCACCAGGCTGCGCACAACGCCGGTATGGGTGAGGCGGTGGCCGGCATTTTCGCCGGTTTGAACTGAATTTGCGAGTCCGCTCTCGGTCACCACAAGAAAGACATCTGCACGGTCCACCTTGGCTTCAGCAAGTTCGTCGACGTGCACATTAATGCGTCCTTTGGTGCCAGCCAGACGAACTGAAACTGTGGCCTTGGGCTGCCGCGCGGCGAAGCGAACGGCTTTGCGGGCCTGCTCGGAGTCTGAACCCAGGAACTGCTGGAGTCCGTCAACGATCATTTGCGGCGTGTAGATATTGTTGGACTTGAAGTAGTCGCCGTAAGCCTGTTGGCGGGCGCTGAAGAGGGACGAAGAGAATGGATCGCGCCAGCCGAGGTGATCCCAATAGTCCACGTGCTCGGAGAGCGGGATGATTTCGACGCCGGCGGGCATACGAGCGGTAATTTCCTGAAGCAGCGCGTCGGCGGGGGGACAACTCGAACAACCTTCAGAGGTGAACAGTTCCACCACGATGGGGATGCGGGTATCGGCGGCTCCGGCGGCTGTACTTAAGGCAGCGGCCAAGGCAAGGATTCGGAGTCTCATTCCCATTTATCACCTATGACGCCTGCTTTGTTCCCGCGTGCAGGCCGTTGCGGGATAAGTTTACCAAAAGCTCAAGACGGCGACCGGCGGCGCCGGAGTCAATGGAGCCGGCGGCAACCTCCATACCGTGGAGCAGACTGGTGACGGTGCCGGCGGCGAGAAGTGCTGCGGCGGAATTCACGAGGACGATTTCGCGGGGAGCGCCGGGCTCGCCGGCGAGGATTCTACGGGCGATGACGGTGTTATGTTCGCGCGAACCGCCGGCGAGTTCCTCGAGATTGACGGTGGGGACGCCGAAGTCGGCTGGACGCCAGACGTGCTTCTGGACCGATGTGCCGCAGACCTCGAAAACCATGGTGGGGCCGGTGGTGGAGATTTCATCGAGTCCGTCGAAGCCGTGGACGACAAAGGAATGGCGGGTGCCGAGTTTGGACAGCGCGACCGCCATTAGCTCGGCGGCATGGCGGGAAGGCGCGCCGATTAACTGGGCGTCGGCGCCGGCGGGATTGGTGAGAGGGCCGAGCAGATTGAAGACGGTCCTCATTTTGAGTTCCGCACGAGCGGGTTGGGCGTGCTTCATGGCAGGGTGGAGTGCCGGGGCGAACAGGAAGCCGATGCCGGCCTCGCGGACGCAGGCGCCGGCGGCCGTGGAGTCGAGTTGGAGGTTGACGCCGAGGGATTCGAGGAGGTCGGCACTGCCGCAGAAGCTATTGAGGGAGCGATTGCCGTGTTTGGCGACGCGCACACCTGCGCCGGCGACGACGAAGGCGGCGATGGTAGAGATATTGAAGGTGCTGGCGACGACGCCGCCGGTGCCGCAGGTGTCGATGAGGGGCTGGGCGGTGGTTCCACAGTCCACTCGCTCTACGCGGGCACGCATGGCGCGGGCAAACCCGAGCAATTCATCCGGCGTTTCGCCCTTCATCTTTAAGGCGACGAGAAACGCTGCCACCTGGGGAGTGGTGGCCTGGCCCTCGAAAATCACATCCATGGCAGCCAGGGCATGGTCGGCCGGGAGGTCCTCGCGAGCTGCAACACGATGCAGGTATGGCAACAACGACATGATATATTGGGGATTCCGGCTCTTTTTCCGAGCTTAGCATAGGGTCACCAGAGGGACCTATGAGTTGAGTGGCTCGGGAGGAAGCGGTTCACTCCGATGAAAATTCACGAATATCAGGCGAAGGCCATACTGGCCCGATACGCCGTCCCTGTGCCAAAGGGGAAGGTGGCGTTCACCGTCGACGAGGCTGAAGCGGCGGCGAAAGAGCTTGGCGGTGGTGTGGTGGTGAAGGCGCAGATTCATGCTGGAGGCCGCGGCAAGGGCGGCGGCGTGAAGGTGGCGAAGGATGCCGCCCAGGCGCGGGAGTACGCCGGCAAGATTCTGGGCATGACGCTGATCACTCACCAGACGGGTCCGGAAGGGCGATTGGTGAAACGGCTCCTCATCGAGGAAACGCTGCCGATTGACCGTGAACTGTACCTGGGAATCGTGCTCGATCGCGCGCAGGGCAAGCCGGTGTTCATGGCCAGTTCTGAGGGCGGCATGGACATTGAGGAAGTGGCGGCGCACACACCCGAGAAGATTCTGAAGGAAGCGTTTGAGCCGGGCGATGGACTCTCGGCGTTTCAGGCGCGCAAGCTGGCGTTCGGGATGGGCGTACCGGTTGAGGCCATGTCGGGCACGGTGCAGGCGATGCAGGCACTGGCGCGCGCTTATGTAGGAATCGACGCGACGATGGCCGAGATCAATCCGTTCATCCTGACCAAGGACAACAAGGTTGTGGCGCTGGACGCCAAGATTAACATTGACGACAACGCGCTGTACCGCCACAAGGAAATGGTGGACTTGAGGGATCTGGACGAAGAGGATCCGCTCGAAGTGGAAGCGTCGCGGTATGGGTTGAACTACATCAAGCTCGACGGCACTGTTGCGTGCATGGTGAATGGCGCGGGTCTGGCGATGGCGACGATGGACATCATCCAGTGGGCAGGCGGAAGTCCTGCGAACTTTCTGGATGTCGGCGGCGGGGCGAATGCTGAGCAGATCAAGAACGCGTTCCGAATTTTGACGTCGGATCAGAGTGTGAAGGCGATTCTGATCAATATTTTCGGCGGCATCCTGCGGTGCGACACGCTGGCGACAGGCGTGGTGGCGGCGGCGCGTGAGTTGAATGTCACGCTGCCGATTGTGGTGCGAATGGAAGGCACCAACGTGGAGCTTGGCCGGCAGATTCTGAAGGACTCGGGCATGAACTTCGCGATGGCCGACGGCATGCGCGATGCCGCGGAGAAAGTTGTGGCACTGGCAAAATGAGCGTATTCGTCAACGAAAACACACGCCTGCTTGTGCAGGGATTTACGGGTAAAGAAGCTTCGTTCCACGCGTCGCAGTCGATTGCATACGGGACCAAGGTTGTGGGCGGCGTTACGCCCGGCAAGGGCGGACAGAAGCATCTGGACCTGCCGGTGTTCAACACGGTAGCGGATGCGGTGAAAGAGACGGGCGCCACCGCGAGCGTGATCTTTGTACCGCCGCCGTTCGCCGCCGACGCGATCATGGAAGCCGCGGATGCGGGACTGCCGCTGGTGGTGTGCATTACCGAAGGTATTCCCGCGATTGACATGATCCGGGTGTGGTCGTATTTGAAGCAGCATCCTTCGACTCGACTGATTGGGCCGAACTGTCCAGGCATCATTTCGCCTGGTAAGTGCAAGATTGGCATCATGCCGGCGTCGATTCACCTGCCGGGCAATGTGGGAGTAGTATCGCGGTCGGGCACGTTGACGTATGAAGCGGTGGGCCAGTTGACCAAGCTGGGAATTGGGCAGTCGACCTGCATTGGCATTGGCGGCGATCCGATTATCGGCACGAATTTCATTGATGCGATTGCGGCGTTCAATGCGGATCCGGACACGCACGCGATCATCATGATCGGCGAGATTGGCGGCAATGCGGAGGAGCAGGCGGCCGAGTATATCAAGAAGAACGTGAAGAAGCCGGTGGTGGGATTCATCGCGGGGCAGACCGCGCCTCCGGGTCGCAGGATGGGTCATGCGGGCGCGATCATCAGTGGGGGCAGCGGCAAGGCCAGCGACAAGATCGCGGCGATGGAAGCTGCCGGAATCACGGTGTGTCCGACGCCGGCAGACCTGGGCGACAAGATCAAGAGCAGATTATAAGGAGTGAAGAATTGGGACAGACAGCTCCGTCCCCCGTCGAGTAATTTGTTGGGCGGATTGTTTGACGGGACGGAGTAGTCAGTCCCATTTTTCAGACTAAGAATTTCAAATGGCAATCGAACGTACATTCGCAATTATCAAACCAGACGCTGTTGCGGCCAACCAGGCGGGCGACATCATTTCGATCATCCAGCAGAACGGCTTCAAGATCGCCGGCATGAGGATGAAGCGCTTGAGTGACATCGAAGCGCAGAACTTTTACGGAGTGCACAAAGAACGTCCGTTCTTTGGCGGGCTGATCAAGTTCATGACCGAAGGGCCGGTGGTTGTACTAGCGCTCGAGCGTGAGGACGCGATCAAGAAATGGCGCGAAGTGATGGGCGCCACCAATCCGGCGAACGCGGCCGATGGGACCATCCGGAAGCGTTTTGCGACGAATGTGGAGCGCAATTGCGTGCATGGCTCGGACGCGCCGGAGACGGCAGCGATCGAGATCCCGTTCTTCTTCGCGGGTACTGAACTGCTCTAGAGCTTTTCAAATTCAGCGCGGGCTTGCTTGAGAAGCGGTATGTCGCGGTCCGCGTTCTTCCACAACGTCAAGAAATCCTGATAGGCGGCTTTCGCTTTGGTCCGATCACCGGCCGTGGCGAAGGCTCTGCCTAGCTGCAGGTGTACGAGAGCCCCGGTAGGGTCGAGCCCGACGATTTCGCGGTCCTTCTGAAAGCTCTGAAATTCCCGAACCGCTTCTTCCCCTTTGCCTGCGGCCAGTAGCGCCAATCCGCGCGCATAAACAGGCAGGACCGAACCGGTGAATGCGAACGCATATGGTCCGAGGCAACCACGTTGAATCCGGGAGGAGATTTCCAGCGATTGAACCGCTCGGGCCGGATCTTTCTGCCGGATAGCGCTCAAGGCCCGGAGGGTGGGGAGGTAGTTGAATTTGACTAGCGTATTTTCGGGAGACGCGGACTCCAACGCCCTGGCAATCGATTGGGTTCTCGGGACATCGCCCAGCAGCGCGAAGATGAGAGCGCAGACATACCGGGTATGCGCATCGCGCGCCAGCGGAGCAACATGTTCGGCATGCTTCCGCGCACTCGCATCAAAACCGAAGAAGGCGTCGATGATCCCTGCCGTGCTCTCGAACTGATTGGTTGTGTCGACGCTCTTGGACTGCCGGGCCAACTCGATCGCGCGTCCCAGTTTGGTTAAAGCGCGAGCCCTCTCACCACCGTAGGCGAGGGCCAAGGCCTCGTCTGCAAGAATTCGTGACTCGAGCTCAGGGACATTCTCTGCTGATGCGGCGATACGTTCCATCTCCTCTCGTTTCCCGTCTAGAAACGCGATTCGATAGCGCAGCATAACCAGATCGGGGACTTCAACTTTTCGGTTGAGAGCCGTTTTGATCGCGTGCTCAGCGGCCTCGGGCTGATTCTGAAATCTCTGTGCTTCGGCGATGGCCAGGTAAGAAAAACCGCTGTCCGGATTGAGCTCCGCGGCTTTTGCGGCAGATCTGCCCATAAGCTCGAAGTTGCCAACGGTCATTGTCGTCGCGCCGGCAAGGAATCCGTAAGCGGCGAAATCTCGTGGATACGTCTTCGCCCAATCCTCCAGCACTTGTGCGGACTGCTCCATGTCTCCAGTGGCCTCGCGGTGGTAGCTGAAGCTGATCATGAACTTCTCCTGGTCACCTGCGCGGTCGCGAAGATGCCAGGCTTTGGTTGCGCTCTCTCTTGCGAGTTCCAATTCGCCGAGATTGCCATATTTGCGGGCAAGCCAAGCGTAGGCCGAGGCGAAATTTGGATCGAGGTCGACGGCGCGTTTTAGGAAAGAGACAGCGGTTGCGGCGCCGCCGGTATTCGCGACAGCAATCCCCTGGGAATACGCATGGAATGCGTCGAGCGAAGATGTTGTGGCTTCGGGCAGAGCCTTCGAGTGCTTCTCGATTGTCGTCAGCGACTCGCCGATTTTCCTCCGGAAGCGGGCGGCCATTTCGCCGAGGACGCCTAACACCTGCTCCTTCTTGGCTGCCTGTCCCTGCTCCTCGTCCAGCAGACTGTTACCGCGGCAATTCGTGGCTTTGAAGCCCAGGACATACTGCTCACCGAGCGGTGCGATGGAGCCCTCGAGCACGGCTGCGCTTGCAGACCGTTCGCAAACTTCGCGAGCGACATCGGAATGCAGCTTCGTGTTAGGAGGGCGGCCCATTTGGCGGAGTGTGCGTCTCACCTGGTCGTCGGAGATCAGGCTCAGGTAGGGCGATTGCGACAGGCCGATAGACAGGCCCTGGCGCAGGGTGCCATCAAACACCGGTTCGCCGGTACTGTTCTCAAAGTCGGCAAGAACGATGGTGTCTTTGTCGGTGAGCTTCGGCTTCGGGCTTCGGGTGAGATAGAACGCGGCTGCGGCGATGGCGACGACGAGTAAAGCGATTGCGGCCGCCACAGCCTTCCAGTTCGACCGTGCCGCCGGGGTGACGCCGCGCGAGAGACGTTGCAGGTCGGCGAGAATTTCGGAGGCATGCTGGTAGCGCTGATCGCGATTCTTCTCGAGGCACTTGCCGATGATCCGATCGAGTTCCGCGGACACTGCCGGATTGATCTGCCTGGGGGCGGCTGGTTGACGGTTAAGAATAGCGTCGAACATCGCTCCGACAGTCGCACCCTGAAAGGGCAGAGCACCGGTAGCCATCTCGTAGAGCACTACGCCGAAGGAGAAGAGATCACTGCGAGAGTCCAACTGCCCGGCGCGAATCTGCTCCGGCGACATGTGAGAGACGGTGCCCAGCACGCTACCGGCGCTGGTGAGTCCATGTTCGATGGTTCTGGTTTCATCAGGCAGGGAGCCGGGGCGCACTTCGGTGGTATCGGTGGCGGCCTTGGCGAGTCCAAAGTCGAGGATTTTAGCGTTGCCGCGAGAGGTAATGAAGATATTGGCGGGCTTGATGTCGCGATGGATGATGCCGGCGGAGTGGGCGGCTTGGAGGGCGTCGGCCATTTCCATGGCCAGCGGCACGAGAGTGTCCTGGTGGAGGGGGCGGCCGTTGATGCGGTGCTTCAGCGTGGTGCCATCCATGAACTCCATCACGATGAAGGTGAGGTCGCCGTCCCTGGCAATTTCGTGGATGGTGCAGATGTTGGGATGGTTGAGGCTGGAGGCGGACCGGGCTTCTCGGCGGAAACGCTCTAGAGCCAGAGGATTCTGCGAGAGTTCGTCGGGCAGGAATTTCAGTGCGACGGAGCGGCCGAGTTCGAGGTCCTCGGCTTTGTAGACGACGCCCATTCCGCCGCCACCAAGTTTTTCGGTGATCCGGTAGTGGGACACCGTGCGGCCGGTGGGGAACAGCCCGGTCTGTGTCGGCCCGTCCTGGTCAATCGACAATGCCGGATTATACCGCGCGGATATCGATAGGGTTCAGTTGTCCGTGGTCACTTCGATGTAACGGGGGCAACCGATGCGGGAGCGGGCGCAGCGATTAAAGGCGCGTCAGGGAAGCGTTTGGGATAGATGCGGTGCAGCGTTCGTTTGGCGTAGCGTTTGATGTCGGGCTCGAACTCGTTGTAGAGGGAGTCCTGGAAATAGTTGGATGCAGACCAGCCGAATCGGGGTAGGACTTGTCCCATGGTGAGGGGTTTGCCTTCCCATGCTGAGAACACGATGATCGACCCCATTGTGCCGGCGTAGCGGCTATAGGCAGGGCGCCATTCACCGCTGGGTCCTTTCGCAAGGACAGCGTGGGTGATGGCGAACATAGCGCGTTCGCGGATGGTTGTCAGTCCAGAGGGCTGGCGGCGAATGTCCTCGTGAAGGATGGCGCCGACTCCGAGTTCCAGTGTTGTTCGCGTTGTCCGACGAGCCAGCGCGCCGCCAAATCGATGCGGAAAGCAGTACGGGGGACGGCCGCATTTGCTGAACTGGAATGATTGCTCGAAGGCACTCTCAGCGGCGATTCCACCGATCCGCTTCCAGCTGAAGGTCTTGTCGACGTAACCATCCCAGCGCTGTTGCCAGACGAAAGGTTCGGCCAGGTCGGAGGTTTGCGCGAATGCTACAGAACCCCAGACCATTAAAAAGACACAAAGCCGATGCATTCCGACTCCGTTTCTCGTATGATTTGAGTATCTGCAGCATATCACGGGGTGACGTGTCCACAACGACGTGCTGAAAATATAATCTTCGGTCGATGGATGCGTGTTAGGAGTGAGGTCCGCTCGCCAAAAAGCGGAGGGGATACCCCTGCCGGTTTGAGTATTGAAAGCAGAGGTTCGGTTGTGAAGGATCATCGTTTTACTGCAACGCGCCGCCAATTTTTCATGTCGGCGCTATCGTGCGCTCCCCTGTTGGGCGGCTCGGCGAACGATAAGATTCGCATCGCTGTGATTGGCGTTCACGGGCGGGGCCGCGATCATATCGCTGGTTTTCAGGGAGTGCGGGACACCGAAGTTGTCATGTTGTGCGATCCGGACGAAGAAGTTCTACGCAGCCGTGCGGGCAGTTTCGAAGGTCGCCACGGGCGCAAGATTTCGACCGAGACGGACATGCGACGCGTGTTCGAGCGGAAAGACATCGACGCGGTGAGCATCGCCACGCCGAATCACTGGCATTCACTGGCGGCCATCTGGGCATGCCAGGCCGGCAAGGACGTCTACGTAGAAAAGCCGGGCTCGCACAACCTCTACGAAGGCCGGAAGTTGGTGGAGGCAACCAACAAGTACAACCGTATTGTTCAACACGGGGTGCAACTGCGTAGTTCGGCGGCGCTGCAAGAAGCCGTGGAACTCATGCGGAAGGGCGCGATTGGCGATGTGACGCGGGCGAAGGGATTGGTATACCGGTCAAGGCAGAGCATTGGGAAGAAAGCTGATATGCCGGTGCCGTCGGGATTGCATTACGAGCTTTGGGAAGGTCCGGCGCAGGACCGGCCGTTCAATCCGAACATCGTTCACTACAACTGGCACTGGCGCTGGCCGTACGGCAACGGCGAGATCGGCAATCAGGGAATTCACGAAACGGACATGTGCATGTGGGGGCTGGGGCTCACCACGCTGCCGTCGACGATCACGGCCGAGGGGCGCCGTCATTTCGATGACGATCGCGAGACGCCGGACGTGATGACCGCGCGGTTGGAGCACGCCTCCAAGAAGACCATCGAGATCGAAGTCCGGCCCTGGACGAAAGGGGCTGAGGAAGACACGCCGGTTGGCAACATCTTCTACGGGAGCGAAGGAATTCTGGTGGTGCGGCATTACGACGACTTCCGAATCCTGATGGGGCCGAAGCGTGAGCCGGGACCGAAGCGTCATGCGGGCGGCAATCATTTTGCGAACTTCATTGACGCGGTGAGGGCGCGGGACAAGGCGCTACAGAATGGTCCGGTGGAGACGGCGCACACTGCGTCGGGCGTCGCGCATTTGGCGAACATCGCCTACCGGTTGCATCGCGAAGTGAAGTTTGACCCTGCGACGGAGAGGTTCATCGGAGACGACGAAGCGAATGCCCTGCTGGGACGCCAGTATCGCGAACCGTTCGTAGTCCCCGAGAAGGTCTAGCGATTTACTTGATCGCGATCTTCACCTGTGAGGTTGCGGCGTCGGCGCCGTCGACTTCGAGGTAAACGCTGCCGCTGCTGACGCCGGGCGGAACCACCACGTTGATCTGATAGAGCCCAGCGAGTCCAGGAGCGAGGCCTGCGTAGGCGACGGATCCTTCCAGTCCAGCAATGAAGACGGTAGCGGTGTTGGTCACCTTGCTTAGAGTGGTGCTTGGCGCGGGTTGACCTTCGGGCACTGCAGGGCTGACGTCGCCGAGTCCGGTGAGGAACACGAGGATCGTCTCACCGATTTTCGCGGGGCTTGACGCAGAGACCAGCGAATAGTCCGCGTGGAGAGCAGCGGCGGGTCCAATGCCTGCGGCCGGTACGGAGAAGATGCCAGGCGCCGTGTAATTCACAATAGACGTGACCGAATTAGACGCGGCATTGTTGTTCTTCACCTGGATCTGGGCGTAGCTGAGTTCGGTGCCGTACGGGACGATGGCGTTGATCTGATTGGCGCTGACGAAATAGAGCGGCGCGAGCCTGCCATTGATGGTCACCTGCACCTTGCCGAGGGTGGTGGGGAACGGCGCGGGCGACGAAGCGGTGCTGTTGGCGAGGGCGGTCCCATAGATTGTGATGGCTTCGCCGCGAGCGATTCCGGCGGTGAACGGCGCATTGCTGGCCGCGTTAACTATACCAACAGGATTGATGTAGACGCCGGTTCCCGAGAAGTCAGGAGCTTTGACGGCGAACTGAATGCCGAGGGTGGGCGCTTTGCCGATACCGATGAAGCCCAGTCCGGTGGTGCCGGCGGCGTAGCGGAACGAAGGCCGATCCCAGGTGCCATCGCTCTGAATTGAGTAGGTGGAATCGAAGGTGAAGTCGTATGAGTAGTTGTCGAAGGGGGCTACGCGGTCATGACGGAAGATGAGGCCGCTGCTGCCGGTTAATGTCAGTGCGCCGTAGAAAGAATCAAAATACGAGCCGGAATTTGCGAAGTCGGTATTGTCCTGGTTGAGGCCGGCCTGATAGTAGGAGCCTTGTAGGGTCGCATTGGCGGCAGTACCCGAGGTGGCTTTGATCCCGATAACGAGGTCATAGCCGGTGGTGGAACCTCCGATGAAAAAGTTGCCATTGCTCGAGACGTAGATTGCCTTGGTGCCGGAGATCACGGTCTGGTCTGTGGTGGAAGTGGGGACCGCGAGCGTGCCGGTGCCGGCGGCAAGCGTGTAGGGGAAAGCCGCAAGGGACTGGGTGACGGCGGTGGAGGACGTTCCGACATACCCGCGTGCAGTGGACGCAGCGATATTGCCCTGGCCGTTGGCGGTGATCTGGAAGAGAGCGTCGCGCGTCAGAGTGGGAGTGCCGGAGGGAAACTCAATGGAGCCCACCCAGTAATTGCCCTGCAGAGTGGCGGCGGTTGCCGGAGTGGCGCCCGCGGCGACGGCGACGAAGATGTCGTTAGTGACGCCCTCGGTGCTACTGCCGACGAAGACTCCGCGCGAGACGAGACCGTAGACGGATTCACTGTCGTAGAGGGGACTGTCCAAAACGGTGAGGCCGCTGGGGGCAGTGGAGTAAGTCCCGGTGATGGTGTACGCCTTGCCGCCAGTAGTGGAATCGAGGAACTGGCCGTTCACGGAATAATTCCCTTTGCCGTCGAAGGTGATGGTGCCGGAGAGTGCGGTTGTGCGACCGATGGCGCCGACGGAGTCGAAGCTACCGTAGACGAGCTGGCGAAAATTGTAGACGCCGGTGAGAAGTCCGTTGCCGCTCGAGTCAAAAGCGGGTGTTTGCGCGAACAGACTGGCCGTGGCGAGCAGGATGAGGGCAGTGAACACACGTATGCGCATGGCTTCTTTTTAGACGCGCCCGGGCGGCGTTAGATTTCACGCTACTATCACGCTATATGCACTTTGAAACGCGCGCCGTGCATGCGGGGCGGGAGATTGACCGTGGGACTGGGGCACTTACAGCGCCAATTCACCTGTCGACGACGTTTGAGCGCGATGTTGACGGTGAATATCGGCGCGGCTTCTCTTATTCGAGGGAGGATAATCCGAACCGGCGGTCGCTGGAACGGTGTCTGGCGTCGCTTGAGGGAGGCACGGACGCGCTGGCGTTTTCATCGGGGCTGGCAGTGGTGACTGCGGCTGTGCAGGCGCTGGAGGCGGGCGATCATCTGATTGCGCCGGACGATGTTTACTACGGCCTGCGCAAGATCACTGGCGTTATTTTCGGCAAGTGGCCGATTGAGACGACGTTTGTGGACATGACGGATCTGGACGCGGTGCGCGCGGCGGTGCGGCCGACGACGCGGCTGATCTGGGTGGAGACGCCGTCGAATCCTTTGCTGCGGATCACGGATCTGGCGGCTGTCGCGGCAATCGCGCGTGCGGCCAACGCGGTTACGATTTGCGACTCGACGTTTGCATCGCCGGTGCTGCAGCGTCCCTTTGAATCCGGCATCGACATGGTGATGCATTCGACGACGAAGTACATTGGCGGGCACTGCGACCTGATTGGCGGGGCGCTGGTGACGCATCACGACAACTACCTCTTTGAACGCGCACGGACATCGCAGCAACATGGCGGCGCGGTGCCGTCGCCGTTTGACTGCTGGCTGGCGCTGCGGGGGATCGACACACTGCCGTACCGTTTGCGGGCGCACTGCGAAAACGCGCAGGCGATTGCGACGTTTCTCGCGGGCCATCGCAATGTGGAGGTGGTGAATTACCCGGGGCTGACGACGCATCCCGGTCATGAAATAGCGAAGCGTCAGATGTCGGGATTTGGCGGTATGCTCTCGTTCCTGGTGCGCGGCAGTAAGGATACGACGATGGGAGTTGCGGGGCGCGCGAAGTTATTCACGCGGGCAACGAGCCTGGGCGGTCCGCACAGCTTGATTGAGCATCGCGCGTCGGTGGAAGGTCCGGGGACCAAGACGCCGCAGAACCTGTTGCGCTTGTCGGTGGGCCTCGAACATCCGGACGATTTGATCGCCGATCTGGACCAGGCGCTGAGCTGGTAAATCGCGCGATGGGCGGATGAAGTCCTACAATTGGGATTGGTTGACCTTCATTCGCATACCGTCGAATCAGACGGTTCTTACACGCCGGAAGAGCTGGTAGCCACCGCGGTCAGCGAGGGGCTAACGACGCTGGCGATCACCGATCACGACACATTTTCAGGCTACGAGATAGCGGCCCAGGCGGGCAGTGGCGGACTACGGCTGATTCGCGGAATCGAACTGAACACGAGGCAGGGTGGGCGGTCAGTCCACCTGCTCGCCTATTTTGTGGATCGTGAACCGACGGCGAAGTTTCGCAGATGGCTGGACGATATGGTGCAGGCGCGGCGGCGCAGGAATGAGGCGCTGGCTGCCAAGTTGCGCGACCTGGGCGTGGACATTCAACTGGCGGAAGTGGAGAAACTCGGCCGTACGCTGACCGGACGTCCGCATTTTGCTCGTGTGCTGGTGGAGAAGGGGTACGCGGCCGATCGCGATGAGGCTTTTGACAAGTTCATTGGAGAGACGGGGCGCGCATTTGTAGAGCGTGATGCTCCGACGCTGGCCGAGACGCTGCCGGTGGTGGCTGAAGCGGGTGGAATCGCGTCGCTGGCGCATCCTATCCGGCTGGGGTACCGCGACGTGGGGCGTGAGGAACGGATGCTCGGCGGCTTACGCGGTCTGGGACTTCCGGCCATCGAGGTGTATCACTCCGATCACACCGTCCCTCAAATCGAGCGGTATCAGGCGCTGGCGAACAAGTATGGATTTCGAGCGACTGGCGGGTCGGATTTTCACGGGTCGTACAAACCGGGGATCCGGCTGGGCTATGCAGCTAACGGGACGGTTGTGATTCCAGACTCAGTGACGGCGGCGTTTCAAGCACGGTAGCGCTGATGCCGTTGAAGGTGAGACGGTCGCCGGGCTTTGCATCGGTGCGAACGTAGGCGAGCGCGACCGTTTTCTCAAGCGCGGGCGAGTAAGAGGCGGAGGTGATCTCGGCGACGTCCTTGCCGTCGAGTTGAAGCTTGGTTGCGGGCGGCGGAGGCACGTGGGAGTCGATGATCAAGGGAAGCAGGCGGCGGTGGACCTGCGCGCGTGAGCGAACGCGTTCGACGATTTCCTGTCCGAGATAGCAGCCCTTGGAGAACGAGATGGCCTGCATCTGGCCGGTTTCCTGCGTCAGATAGCGGTCGGTGATGTCCTCGCTGAAGCGGGGCTTGGCGTGTTCGAGACGCACGGTGAGGAAGGCCTCTTCGTCAGTCTGTGGAGCGCCGGCCTGTTCGAGTTTCTCGATCAGCGACGACTTTTCCGACGCGGGACCGATGAGCAGAAATCCTTGAGAACCGCTGAGCGGGATGTGAGCGATGGTCCACGGTCCCCACGGCGCGTGGCCTTGAGCGGGAGCCGGAGCGGCCAGGCTCTCCAGTGTTTTTGTAGCGCGGGGACCTTCGAGCGAGACGGTAGCGGTGACGCCGGTGATGTCCTCAAGAGTGGCGTCGTCGGCGATGATGAACTTGTCCAGATGCTCGTAGATTAAGGCGCGGGTTTCGGCTTCGGTGTCGAGCAGAAGATGCTCGTCGAAGCAAAGGATGTTGACGTCGGCGAGGATGCGGCCCTGGGCGCTGAGGAAGAAAGCGTAGGAGATCTCACCGTTGGTGAGGCCCTTCACCTCGTTGGTGGTCATAGCGTGGAGCAGGCGTGCGCGATCCTCACCTGTGACGCGGATCTTGCCGCGGGAGGATACATCGCGCCACGCGGCGCTCTCCCGCAATTCCCGATAAGACTTCATGGCAGTTTGACAGACCCGGGATTCTGGGTGAGCCAGCGGAGAATCGACGACACCAGAATCACCAGCAGCCCAGAATATTGGATGTTTGTCATCCAGCGGCGGCGCTTGTAATCTTCAGCATTTCTGCGAGTGAGCAGGATGGCCATGGAGAGGACGTGAAGCACGAACAGCATTTTGATGCCGAACCACATGTGGTAGTGGGGCGGAAAGCTGGATTTGGTGAGGTAGTTGTAGATGCCGGAGATCAGCAGTCCGCCAGTTAGCCAGTAGATGGCGGACGAAAAGGAAGAGGTGATGGTGGAGCCGGCGCCGCGTGCATAGAAGACACTGCCGATCAGTAACACCACGGTAGTGATATGCACCCAGCGCATAAAGATGCCGAGCACCATCGCGAGTGTAGGATCCATTTCTCTATAATAGCCGCCGCACTACAATCGAAAGATGATCCACGAGATTCTCCCGGTGGGAGCGCTGCAATGCAACTGCTCGATATTTGGGGACGAGCAAACGCACGAGGCGATTGTGGTGGACCCGGGCGACGGGGAAGATGTCGCGCGGCTACAGGCTGTGCTGGCCAAGCACGGACTGACGGTCAAGGCGATTGTGATCACGCACGCGCACATCGATCACATCGGCGGTGCGGCAAAGCTGAAGGCGGCGACGGGCGCGCCTGTCTACATGAACGCGAATGATCAGCCGCTGTACGATCAGCTGGACGTGCAGTCGGGCTGGCTGGGCATGGCGACGCCGTCGCGCACCGAGATTGACCACAACGCGAAGGAAGGCGATGTCCTGCGGTTGGGCGAGTCAGACTTTCACGTGATTGAGACGCCGGGGCACACGCAGGGGAGCATTTCGGTGTGGATACCTGGGGAGAACAAACTGGTGGCCGGCGATACGCTGTTTCGCGACAGTATTGGACGGACGGATTTGCCGGGTGGGAATACGAAGCAGATACTGTCGTCGATCCACACGAAGCTGTTGACGCTGCCTGAGGATGCGAAGGTGATTTGCGGGCACGGAGCGTCGACGACGATTGGGCGCGAGAAGGCGATGAATCCTTTTCTGTCGTAGGGCCCTCGCACGCAAAACACGCGCAGGATCCGTACTACGATCTTGAGATGGTCCATAACAAGGCGGTGCTTTGTCTATTGCTGGCGGGAGTGTCGTTGCCTGCGATGGCGCCGGAAGACACGGTGCAGGTGGACGCGTCGAACAGTGCGATGCGGCCGTACATTGAGCGGTACACCACGGATCGAGCGACGCTGCAGAGAATGTTCTCGTCGCCCATGGCACCGGCGGCGCAGGAGCGGATGAAGAAGTTCCAGGCGGACTGGCTCGAGCGCATCGGCAAGCTGGATTTCGACGGACTGACTGAAGAGGGCAAAGTGGATTACATCCTGTTCCGCAATTACGTGGAGCACGATTCGCGGCAGTTGGACCTGCAGTCGCGGCGGAACCGGGAGATGGCGCCGATGCTGCCGTTTGAGGGTCCGGTGCTGGCGCTGGAAGAAGCGCGGCGCAGCATGAAGTGGATTGAAGGAAGAGCTGCGGCGGAGGCTCTGGTAGCGATTGAGAAGCAGGTGACGGCGGTGAAGCGGTCGCTCGAGAGCGAGATGCGACAGTCGACTTCGAAGCGTTCGCTTGCCAATCAGGCAGCGGTGAACGCGCAGGCACTGCGGGGAATCCTGAAGCACTGGTACGACTTCTATAACGGCTACGATCCACTGTTCACGTGGTGGACGGCGGAGCCTTACAAGGCGACTGATGCGGCGTTGCAGGCCTACGCGAAGTTTCTGAGGGAGAAGATTGCCGGTGTGCGGAGCGGGGCCGATGCGGCGCCGGAACCACTGGCGGGGCCTGGACGGCGTGGAGGAGGAGGGCTGGCGCTGACGGGGACGAGCGCTGTGGCACAGGCGGGCGATACGAGCGACATCGTGGGAGTCCCGGTGGGGCGGGACGGACTGATGAGCGAACTGGCGTACGAGATGATTCCGTACACGCCTGAGGAACTGATTGCGATCGCCAACAAGGAGTTCGCCTGGTGCGAAGGCGAAATGAAGCGGGCGTCGCGCGAGTTGGGATACGGCGACGACTGGCATAAGGCTTTGGAACACGTCAAGAATCTGTATGTCGATCCGGGCAAGCAAACGACGCTGATCCGCGACCTGGCGCTGGAAGCTGTGGATTTCCTGAAGAAGAACGATCTGGTGACTGTGCCGGAGCTATCAAATGAGTCGTGGCACATCGAGATGATGGCGCCGGAGCGGCAACTGGTGAATCCCTTTTTTCTCGGCGGCGACCTCATTATCGTGTCGTATCCCACCAGTACGATGACGCACGAGCAGAAGATGATGGGCATGCGGGGCAACAATCCACATTTTTCGAGGGCGACGGTTTTCCACGAGTTGACTCCCGGCCATCATTTGCAGGGCTACATGGCAGCGCGGTATCACACCTATCGCGAGGCTTTCCGGACGCCGTTCTATGGCGAGGGCTGGTCACTTTACTGGGAGTTGCTGATGTGGGATTTGAAGTTTGGCAAGACGCCTGAAGACCGGATCGGGATGCTGTTCTGGCACATGCACCGGTGCGCGCGCATTATCTTCTCGCTGAGTTTCCATATGGAGAAGATGACGCCGCAGGAGTGCGTGGATTTTCTGGTGGACCGGGTGGGGCATGAGCGGGAGAATGCGGCGGGTGAAGTGAGGCGATCGTTTGACGGGAGTTATGGGCCGCTGTACCAGGCGGCGTATTTGCTGGGTGGGATGCAACTGCACGATCTACACCGGGAGTTGGTGGAATCCGGAAAGATGACGAACCGGGCGTTCCACGATGCGGTGTTGAAGGAGGGGAGTATTCCGATTGAGATGGTGAGGGCGTCGCTGATGAAGCAGCGGTTGACGCGGGACTTCGTGACGTCGTGGAAATTTCGCGGACCGAACCCGCTGGGAAACTGATGGCGCGAGTATGATCTTGTTGAGATGATCTCGTCTAGCGAGGTGCTGCGACGGCTTGCCGGGGCGACGAATGTTGCGCGGATGCGTCAGGTGCGCCGGGAGATTTCGCGGGAGGTCGGGGGCGAGGCGCGCGCTCCGATATTGAAACTAGCGGTGGCGCTTATCGAGAGCGGGCTGGCGGCGCGGTTCGTCGCCTACGAACTCATCGAGCACCATCCGTCGGCCCGGGACGGGCTTACTGCGGCGGAAGTGGAGAGACTTGCTGCCGGGATGGCGGACTGGGCGTCGGTGGATTGCTTTGGCTGCTGCATTTCGGGTCCGGCCTGGCGGGAAGGGCGGATTAGCGACCGTGTGATTGAGCGATGGGCGGCGTCGCAGGATCGCTGGCGGCGGCGGGCGGCGCTGGTATCGACGGTCCCGTTGAATTTGCGGGCGCGGGGCGGTAAGGGCGACGCGGTACGGACGCTTGCCATGTGCGAACTGCTGCTGGACGATCGCGACGATATGGTGGTGAAAGCGTTGTCGTGGGCGCTACGATCGCTGGCGGTTCGCGATGCAAAGGCGGTGAGGGTATTTCTCGCGAAGCACGAGGGCCGGTTGGCGGCGCGCGTACTTCGCGAGGTAAGAAACAAGCTGTCGACGGGGCTGAAGAATCCTAAGGGAGCCTTGCGGGAGGAGCCGGCGGCAGAGGAGCTCTGAGACGGTGCAGTTCGCGTTCCAGCTGCTCCATTTTGCGCGCCGCGGCGGGCGGTGGAGGGAATTCGCGATCAGGGACGATGTTCAGCAGTTCCTGTTGGATTCTGAGGGACTCGATCATCTGGGTCAGCCGTTCCACTTGCTGTTCGAGACTGCGGATGGCTGTGTCGAATACGCGTGAATCGCCCGGGATTCCGGCCAGTACGCCACCGGCCACACCGCCGTCGATACCTCCGACGATACCTCCCGCAATAGCTCCGGCGAGTTCACCGCCTGTTCTTTCGAGTAGCTCCTCATCGGCGATGGCCGGGGGAGGAGGAGGCGGGACGGGCGACGGCTTGGCGGGCCGGGCCATCGGCGCGCGAGGCGCACGGGCGGGAGCGGGCGGTGCTTGCGGCGCTTCAGCGGGAGGCGCGGCGGGTGGGGGCGGAGCATCTTCGCGGGTGGCCGCGGCGAGGTAGGTAATTGGCAGTGCGATCAGGATGATTGCGGCAAGTGCTGCGGGGCGCAGTCCACGGGACGGCAGGTGGCCGGAGAGAATGCGGTCAATGCGCCGCTCGGCTTTGAGGGTGCGTGCCATCGAAACGCCGGACCACAGGACGCGGCGGGGTGCTTGCTGTACGAAGTGGAGCAGCGTCTCGGCGTAGGAGACGGGATCGGCTACTGAAAGCGCACGGTCGTCGCTCGCGTCTTCGGCGAGCCGGGCGATGCGGGCGTCGAGCCACCAACTCACCGGGCTGAACCACAGGATGGCGCGGTGGAGCGACGACAGAAATTGAATGCGGGTGTCATGACGGACGATGTGGGATTGCTCGTGTGCGAGCACCGCAATGAGCGTGGCCTCGGTCCATTCGCGCCAGCAGGCAGGAAGCAGGATGGCGGGCTTGAGCAGTCCGACAGCGACGGGGACAGTGACGCTGTCGCACGCATAGACGCCGGGAATGTCGAGGGCAACGGCGCGGCGGGTAACGCGGTAAGTGAAGTACACGCCGACGACGCTCCGGAGCAGGAACACTATCGCGACGATACAGTAGACGCCCAGGGCGAGAGTCCACGCGGAGTAGCCGCTGCTGGCGGCGGCCGGTGCGTAGGAGGCTGCGACGGGCGTTGCGGTGGTGTGGAATGCAGCCGGGATCAATAGAGTACAGACCGGCAGTGACAGCGTGGCGACCAGTACGGCCACTGACATGGCCGAGCGTGTGGATACATCCCGAATGCGCAGAAGGCGGATGGCTGCCTCGCTAATCAGCGCCAGAACCGCGCCGCGAAGCGCCCAGTCAAACAGGAACAGGAATCCGATCATTTCTTTATCTCCTTACGCTCGGCGATTTTCGCCGCAAGCCTCTGCAACTGGCGCGAATCTACGACTTCGCTGTCCACCAGTCCAACCAGTAATTGCTCGACGCTGCCGCCGCAGAACCGTTCGATGATTTGCCGGACCGCTTTTGCCGCCACCTGCTGACGCGCACCGGTGGCGCGATAAACATAGGTCCGCCCCTCAACTTCGTGGCTCACAAAGCCCTTCTCCTCGAGACGTCGAAGAACGGTTCTCACGGTGGAGTCCTTGAGGGGACGGGCCAGGCGTTCACGAATGGATTCGGCGGTGGCGGAACCTAGCGCCCAGAGAGAGTCCATCAGTTGCTGTTCAAGAGCGCTGAGAGCCTGGGGGCGCGGCGGCTGAGTGTTAAGCATCGTAACGCTACAAAATGTAACATACGACGCGGATGGAAGCAAACGTTATTTTTAGGCGGGCTATTTTACGACGATGAACACGCCGGGCTGGCTGGCCAGGGAGCCCACTTTGAGAGTGACTGGAAGAATGCCGGAGGCGGCAAAGCCAGAGGGCACGCGGGCGTTGATCTGCATGAGTCCGGGAAAGCCTGGCGCGGCGCCGGCGTAGAGCAGGTCGGCGGGATAGTCGCCAATGTTGAATTCGACGGAGAGGGCGGGAAGTTGCGAGGTGGACCGTCGACCTTCGCCGGTAGCGTAGAACGTGACGATGGATCCGCGTCCGGCGGGATGACTCTCGCTATTAAGCGAGCCGTCCTCGTTGACGGCGATGGCCTGGCCCACGCCGTTGGCGGTAGTGAAAAATGCGGGAGCGGCCGCGGCCACGCCAGCGACGATCTGGGCGCGGAGCACTCCGCCGCTGAGCACCTGGATTCCGATGGAAGGTCCGGCGCCGATCTCATAGGGAATCTGGAGATTCAACTGGGCGGCGCTGGTGAACAGCAGGGTAGCCGGAAGGTTATCGCAGAGCACTTGCAGGGATTGTCCGGCGGCCGTGAGTCCGGCGCCGAAAATGGACACGATCTCGCCGGGCGCGATGGGACCGGGTTGGAGACTGGCGGCGTTCACCAAAGCTGCTCCGGCCTCGATGGGCGGGGGCGCGATGACTTCGGAGTTGGGAGTCAGTTTGCGGACGCGGTTGTTGCCGGTATCGGCAAGGAAGAGATTTCCGGCGGGGTCGAGCGTGAGACCGCCGGGCGAGTCGAGGCGTCCTGCGAGCGCGTCGGAGGAATCGCCGATGAATCCCTGCAGCCCATCACCCGCGATGGTGGAGATTCGTCCCGAGGCATCGATGGAGTAGACGTGCTGATCGAGCGCGTCTGAGATGAACAGACGTCCGCTGTCGTCGATAGCGAGTCCGCGCGGCTGGTGCCACACCGCGTTGTCGTTGGCGGGATAGGTGGTGATGAGGCCGGGGCCGAGAGCGGTGCCGGTGGAGATGCGGCGGATGCGGCGATTGCCGGTGTCGGCGATGAACAAGGTGCCGTCGCGATGGATGGCGAGGGCTTGCGGCGAATCGAGAGTGGCGGCGAGTGGGGGTCCGCCATCGCCGGAATAGCCGCGGTTGGCATTGCCGGCGGCGGTGGTGATAAGCCCGTCGGGGGAGATGAGGCGTACGGCGTGATTCGCGGAGTCGGCGACGTAGATGTTACCCGCGGAGTCGGCGGCGAGTCCGGTGGGCGAGTTGAGCTGAGCGCGGATCGCGAGTCCGGCATCGCCGGAGAAGCCGGGCAGTCCGGTGCCGGCCATGGTCTGGATGCGGCCAGTGGCGTCCACACGGCGGATGCGGTGGTTGCCGGTGTCGGCGATCCAGAGATTTCCGGCGGGGTCGATGGAGAGCCCTTGAGGCGAACTCAACTGAGCGGAGAGGGCGGGACCTCCATCGCCGGCGGGCCCTGCGACGCCCGTGCCGGCGACGGTAAAGACGACGCCATCGGGAGCGATTCTGCGCACGCGGTGGTTGCCGGTGTCGGCGACATAGATGGAGCCGGCGCTGTCGCGTGCGGTGGCTGCGGGACGGTTGAAGCGGGCGAGCGTAGCTTGTCCGCCGTCGCCCCAGAAACTGAAGTTGCCGCTGCCGGCGAGGACGCTCAGCGTGCCGCTGCGGATGCGCATGTAGACGTAGGACCCGGAGCAGGAATACACGGTGCCGGCGGCATCGACGGCGACATCGCGGGCAGGCTGGCCGACGGAGGTGACCTGGAGGAGAGTGGTGACGCGCAGAACTTGGGCATTGCCGGAGTCGGCGATGAGGAGGCTGCCGTCGCTGTCGAGGGCGACTCCGGTGGGCACGCCGAGGGGAATGGACGACGCTGCGCCCGGCTTACCGGTGTCGCCGACGGTGGTGATGATGCCGCGCCAGACCTTGCGGATGCGGCCATTGCCGGAGTCGGCGATCCAGAGGGTTCCCGTGGAGTCGACGACGATTCCGGCGGGGGAGTTCAGGGTTCCGGAGAGTGCGTATCCGCTATCTCCTGAGAAGGCGGCGGACCCGGTTCCCGCGACTCGAAGCAGAGTGCCGGCGGGGGTGATTTGCCAGACACGGTGGTCGGCGAAGTCGGTGAAGTAGGCGTTGGAGTAGGAGTCGACGGTGATGTTGCGGGGGGCTTTGAGGTTGGCTGCGGTGGCGAGCTGGCCGTCGGCGAGGGCGGAAGCGAGGGTGCCGCCGCCGGCGATGGTGGTGATGACGCCGTCGCGGGTGACGCGGCGGATGCGGGCGTTGCCGAGGTCGGCTATATAGAGGTTGCCGAGTTTGTCGGCGGCGATGCCGTAGGGGGTATTGAGCTGGGCGGCGATGGCGGGTCCGGCGTCGCCGGAGAAGCCGGGCCGGCCGGTGCCGGCGACGGTGCTGATGATTCCGCCAGAGGAGAGATGGCGAATGCGGTGGCCGTCGGCGTCGGCGATATAGAGGCCGCCGAAGGGATCGATGGCGAGGCCTTCAGCGTGGGCGATCAGCGCGGAGGTGGCCGGTCCGCCGTCGCCCACCAGGTCGGAGCCACCCAATGTTTGTAGCAGATAGGCAGTTTGGCCGCTGGCCAGCAGAGTCGACAAGATGGTGACCGCGCCAAGCCGGCCGACAGAATCGAACATACGGGTGAGTCCTCATAGGAATAGGTGCGAATTCGGAGAGATTTATCTCTTTTTGGTCGATGAGCGATTTGAGGGTTGGGGTGGAGCGCACAGTTCTGAAGGTCGTCTATATCGGTCTCTTACTGTCCTGTTTTGTGGCTGGTCAGGAGAGGCTACTTCTCAAAAATCGCGAAATTGACACATCCCTCGGAGGGGTCGCGGGTCTGAACCCGATGTCGGGCGGCGTTGCGCTCGCGGCGGATGCGGCGAGGGTGCATCTGCTGTTGCAGTTCAACAGCGCACCGAACGACCAGCAGGCAACTCTATTGCAGGAGCGGGGCGGAGTAGTGACGGGCTACGTCCATGAGAATGGCTGGATCGTATCGCTGCCCGCGGACGCGTCGCTGGAGGGCTTGGATCTGCGATGGAGCGGAATTCTTGAGCCAGGAGACAAAGTTTCAAGCGAATTGTTGCAGAGCGGCGCCGAGGCGCGAGTGGTAGTGGAGTTCCACTCCGATGTGGACATGCCGTTAGTGCGGCAACTAGTGCTGTCGCTCGGCGGCGAGCTGATCGAGAACCCGGACCTGCTTTCCAAGCACCTGCTGGCGAGGCTCAGTGCATCCAGGATTCTTGAACTCGCGGCCGACGATCGTGTGGCTTACGTGTTTCCCGCGGCGGACGATTTGCTGCAGGGCCGGCCTCTCGTAGCTTGCGAAAGTGCGCTCACCTCCGCCGGGAGCGCCGGGCAGTACATCGCGAAGGTCGGTGATGGATGGGATGGTCCCGGGTTGGGACAGGCGTCGATTACGTACACCTTCGGCGACATGAGCCAGCGACTGCCGGCAGCGGCGACGCAAGCTGAGATCGTACGCGCGCTGGGGGAGTGGAGCAAAGTCGCGGCGGTGACGTTTCAGCCGGGGAGTGACGTCGGTGCGCGTCAGAACATCAACATCCGCTTTGCGCGGAGGGATCACGGCGATGGGTATGCGTTTGACGGTGGAGGAGGAACGCTGGCGCACACCTTTTATCCGTCACCTCCGAATCCCGAACCGCTGGCCGGCGACATGCACTTTGACGACGAGGAGCGGTGGCAGATAGGCGCGGACATCGATCTATTCAGCGTTGCGCTGCACGAACTAGGGCACGCGTTGGGCCTTGGCCATTCAGACAGGCCGGGAGCGGTGATGTATCCCTACTACCAGCGGAACGGGGTGCTTTCGGCAGAGGACATCGGAGCGATTCAATCGTTGTACGCTGCGCCTGCGGCGGCGCCGCCGACCACGCCGGTGTCGCCGAGCGGTCCGGATCCGCTGACATTGACAGTGTCCACGGTACCTTCCACCACTACGGATAGCGCGGTGACGATTGTCGGCGGGACATCGGGCGGAGCAGCGGATCCGGTGGTCACGTGGTGGTCAAGCCGGGGATTGACGGGTACGGCGTCGGGGAGCCGTTCGTGGTCATTTTCGGTGGCACTGCTGGTGGGAACCAACAGCATCACGATCACAGCGGCGGATGGACAAAGCACGAGTGCGGTAAGGACGGTGACCATCGTTCGGGCCAGCCCCACAGCGCCGCCTGTGGTTCCTCCGGTGACTCCAGCGTTGCCGCCGGTGATCACGGTGAGCTATCCGGGGCCGGCCGGAGTGTACACGACAACGTCGGCCAGTATGAATTTGAAAGGGACCGCCTCCTACGTTACAGGGACGATGCGCAAAGTGGAATGGTCCAACGCGCGCGGGGGCGGGGGCACGGCCACTGGCACGTCGACATGGGAGACGGGCGCGATCGCGCTGGCCGAGGGAGCGAACAGTGTCACGTTGACGGCCACAGGAGGCGACGGCGCAGTGGGGACGGCAACGATTCAAATCACATACAGCCGCGGCTCGAAAGATGTGGCGGCGCCTACGCTCACGATTATTTCGCCGGGGGGCACGAGCATGGTCACGAGCGCTCCATCGATTGTCGTGAAGGGTAACGCGACGGATAACACGGGGGTAACGCTGGTGACGTGGTGGACGAGCGCGGGTCAGAGCGGCAACGCGACGGGCACGAGCAATTGGGAGACGCCGGCCATCCCGCTGTCGCCGGGCTACACCACGGTTTCGATTCGCGCCTTTGACTCGAGCGGCAATTCAGCGTGGCGGACGGTTCAGGTGACGCGGCGGTAGGACTACGCCTGAGGATTCGGATAGGCGTCGGGATCCTTCGCGGCCTCGCCCTTATGCAGGCACTGGAAGTCCTTCTCGACGATGACTTCGAGCATGGTGCCGTCGGCAAGATGGACCGAGCCGCTCATCGTTACCTCGTCGCTCGAGGGCCAACTGGCGGCGAGCGCGGCGGGCACTTCAACCACCACTTCGTTGCCGGTGAAATTCGCAGCCAGACTGTCGACTGACGAGCGAATGAGCGAATAATGCAGCGCTCCGCCGCCGACGAAGCATATCTTGGATTTCACGGAGCCTGAAGCCGCGAACTCGGCGACCTCGGAGCGGGTAAGTCGGAGCCTGAGCGAGTCGCCGTGAATTCGCAGTTTCATTGAACGTCTAGAGATCGAAGAGTTTTTCGAGCTTGGAGCCCTTGCGTACAATTGTCTCGGTCCGTTCGGGTCCGGTGGAGACGCAGCCCACTTCGACACCCGTATGAGTTTCGAGGAACTGCAAATAAGTACGGGCCTTCTCGGGCAGCGCGTCGAAGGATGAGACACCGCGGGTTGAGCATTTCCAACCGGGCAACGTGGTGTACACCGGCTCGAGGTTTTGCATTTCGCGGAACGTTGCTGGCATCTCTGAAGTCTCCTTACCGTCGACGCGGTAGCTGACGCAGACCGGAATCTCGTCGAGCATATCGAGCACGTCGAGTTTGGTCATGATGAGGCTGTCGAAGCCGTTGACCACGGCGGTGTATTTGAGCAGCGGGACGTCGAACCAGCCGCAGCGGCGGGGGCGTCCAGTGACAGCGCCGAACTCGTTGCCTGCTTTACGGATCATTTCGCCGACTTCGTCGAGGCTTTCAGACGGGAAGGGGCCCGAGCCGACGCGGGTGATGTAGGCTTTGGACACGCCGATGATGCCATCGATGCGAGTGGGTGGAACACCAGTGCCCGTGGACGCTCCACCGGCGGCGGCGCTGGAGGAGGTCACGAAGGGATAGGTGCCATGGTCGATGTCGAGCATGGTGCCCTGGGCGCCTTCGAAGAGTACGCGTTTGCCGGCCGCGATGGCGACATTGAGCAACCGCGCGGTATCGCAGACCATGGGTCGAATTCGTTCGGCGAACTCTTCGTACTGAGCGCGAATCTTCGGATAGTCAATCACCTCGTTAAGGTTGAAGGTGCGCGCCAGCATCTGCTTGTCCTCGGCGAGAGTGTCGAACAGCAGCGGGAAGCCGGCTTTATCGAGCAGGTCGGCCATACGGATGCCGCGGCGCCCGATCTTGTCCTCATAGCAGGGACCGATGCCGCGCGACGTGGTGCCGATGGGGATGCGGTTTTCCCGTGCTTCGGACATCTTCTCGACGAGGCGGTGGAACGGAAAAATCACGTGGCAGCGATTGCTGACGAATAGATTGCCGGCGACGCGAACGCCCAACTTTTCAAGGGTCGTAATTTCGTCCAGAAGCGCCGCCGGATCCACCACCACTCCGTTACCGATAACGGCCTGGATTCCAGTGCGCAGGATGCCGCTCGGGATCAGCTTCAGTACGTATTTCTGTTCGCCAATATAGACTGTATGTCCAGCGTTATGGCCGCCTTGATAGCGGGCGACAATGTCGAAGCGGTCGGAGAAAAGGTCAACAACTTTACCTTTACCCTCATCGCCCCATTGCGCGCCTAGCACGATGATATTGCTCATGAGGAGAAAGACTAGTCTATCAGTCCGCTGAACGCCGGTTCGGAATTCCGTGTTCGCGGCTGATCCCGCGTTTGCTGCCGCGAATGAAATCAACCAGATGGCGGGTGTGCTCGCCGGGTAGCTCGGTTTCGATTCTAGACAAAGCCGACTCGAGTTTGAGGCCGCTGCGATACAGCAAGCGGTAGGCGGCTTTCAGGGACGCGACGTCCTCCTTGGAGAATCCGGCGCGGCGCAAGCCAACGCGGTTGAGTCCGGCGGGAGTGACATAGAGGCCGGTATAGAGAAAGTAGGGCGGCACGTCGACATTGACGCGGACGCTGCCTCCGACCATGGCGAGGCGGCCAATCCGGGAGTTCTGGTGAATGCCAACGCCGCCCGAGATGAAAGCCTGGTCTTCCACCTGGACGTAGCCGGCAACCAGCGCGCAACTGGCAATCACGGTATGGTTACCGATGCGGCAGTTATGGGCGATATGGCCGGCGGTCATGATGTAGTTGTCGTCGCCGATCTCGGTGACGGACTCAGGCGCCGTTCCGCGGGAAATGGTGTAGTGCTCGCGGATCTTGTTGCCGCTGCCGATGCGGAGATAGCTGCGCTTTCCGGTGAATCCCTTATCCAGCGGATCGGTGCCAAGTACTGTACAGGCAGAGATTTCATTGCGCGGCCCTAAGGTGGTCCATCGCTTAACGTATACGTAAGGCTCCAGGCGGCAGTGCCCTTTGATGGACACGTCCTGTTCAACCACGCAGTATTCGCCGATGTACACTTGCGGTCCAATCTCAGCGTCAGGGTGGACTCTGGCGGTGGGTGCGACCACCGCAGAGGCATCGATAGGCATAAATTTGTATGATAGACCAGCGATTGAAGGCACCATGGCCGGACAGACTTGGAGGATCGATGCTGGTTCGCGATATTGCCGCGTTACTTGAGGCTGTTTTTGAGGGAGATGGCGATCGCGAAATCCGTTCAGTAGCGCCCCTGGACAACGCTCAACTGCACGATCTGTCTTTTGTCGCGAACCCCAAGGCAGCCGCGCACGCCGCGAGTTCATTGGCGGGCGCGCTGATTGTCCCCGTGCAATTCACTGAGGACACGCAGTCCAATCGTCCATTGATTCGCGTGGCCGATCCCAGAGCGGCCGCGGCCCGGGTGATCGCCCGGCTACATCCGCGCAGCGACGTAACGCCGGGAGTGCATCCGACGGCCATTCTGGGGCCCGGCGTCATGCTGGGACAAGGCGTGGCAATCGGCCCTCACGTGACGATTGGGGCAGCTGTTCACATCGGGGATCATGCGAGTATCGGCGCAGGGTGTTTTATTGGCGATTATTCGCGGGTGGGCGAGCGCGCGGTGCTGCACCAGAATGTGACCGTGAAGCACGGAGTGCTGATTGGCCAGCGCGCGGTGATTCACCCGGGCGCAGTGATCGGGGCGGACGGATTTGGTTTTGTGTTGCGCGATGGCGCCTGGGAGAATTTTCCGCAGATCGGCAGTGTCGAGATCGGGGATGATGTCGAGTTGGGCGCAAACTGTTGCGTAGACCGGGCGGCACTCGGCGTGACGAGGATTGGCGCAGGGTCGAAGCTCGACAACATGGTGCACATCGGGCACAACTGCAAGATCGGGAAGCATGTGGTGATCGCGGCGCAGACGGGACTGGCGGGTGGCGTAGTAGTCGAGGACTACGCCGTGATCGGCGGACAGGTGGGAATCGGGGACAAAGCGCGGATCGAGTCGAAGGCCATACTCGGCTCGGGCGCAGGCGTGCTCACTTCGAAGATCGTGCGATCGGGTTCAGTGATGTGGGGCACGCCGGCGCGTCCGCTACAGCAGCATCTGGAGCAACTGGCAGCGCTGGCGCGTTTGCCGAAGGTCTTGAAGGAGTGGCAGGAACTGAAGCGGAAACTCGGAGCGGTCAACCCGGAAAAGTGATCGTGATACTGACGCCGGTCTCATTGTCGGCATCGATGTCGATTTGACCGTCGTGCGCCTCAACAATCCTGCGAACGCTCGCCAGGCTCAATCCAGAACCTGCGGGCAGTGACGGGCTAAAGGGCACAAACAACGATTCGACATCGCATAGCTCATAGCCTGGCACGGTGGAGTGAAAACGGATGCTGATCGCTTCCGCGACCTTCCATGCAGTGACGCGCACTTCTTCGCCGGGGAGTCCGATATTGCGGAAAAACGTCAACAAATTGCGAAAGAGATGGAGAGCCTGACCCGGATCGAGCCGCACCAGGGCCGCCGGTTCTCCAAACTCCATTAACGGGGTGGGTTCGAGCGCAGACTCGGAAGCGGCCGACGTCAGAAGTTCGGCAAGATCCAAATACTGCGGCACCGGCGTTGACGCCTGCATGTAATGAACGGCGTTGGAGACGATCCAGTTGGATTGCTCCACCAAACCCTGCAGCCGCCCCAGTTGTTTTCTAGCGCGCACATCGTCCCGCGGCAGGATGAGATCGAGGTAGTAAGCGATGGACTCAATAGTACTGAGAGGTTGACGAAGTTCGTGGGCTATCTGCTTGACAATTCCTGCTGCATCTTCGATCTCGGTACGGGCGGTGGCTTCGGCTGCTGATTCGATCATCGTGTTTTGGGTGCCTGCCTTGCCACGCTTTCGCGCGTGCCAAGTCGAATGTAAATTTATTCTGACTCTGTCAGTGATAACGCGAAGGACGCGCTGAGTCAAGCTACATTTTGAGACCATTTTGTGACGAGGATGCGCGCCGAATCGGACTGATTCCATGTTTGGATCAACATGCAGGGATCGAGTGCGGCGTGAACAAAAAACTGTGGTATCAATGTCAGCAGGTCGACTGTTTTTCTGATGCCCACAATCACGTTGAAGCCCACTGAAGATATCGGTACGCGAGAAGATGATTCCACAGGGTCAGGAGCAGGCGACGGCCGGATCCAATGTCCGCATTGCAGTTGGAGTCCAACGGCGGCGGACACTTGGCGATGCGCTTGTGGACACGAGTGGAATACGTTTGATACCGGCGGCGTTTGTCCCGGATGCCTGCACCAGTGGCCAAACACGCAGTGTCTAAAATGTTTTGAATGGTCGGCGCATTCCGCGTGGTACCCCGCGTACTGACGCTACTGAATTGCCACCGTCGGGCGATTGCTGGAACGTAAGCCGGAGGTGACAACCACCTCTGCGGCACCGGCACTGATACCAGAAGGAATCTGACAGTTAATCTGGTCTAGGCCAGGGTACAGCGGCGCGCGTCCGGCATAGGAGACGAGGCAGGGCTTTCCACCGACCGTCACTGTAGGCTGGAGCACTGAATAGCTCAGTCCGCCGCGGTCCTGCGTGGCACCGAGTCCGGTGAGGTAGAGCGACAAGTAGTCGCCGGCGTGCAGCGGGGCGGCGGCGGTTACCAGTGCCGCCGTCACGGCGTTCAGTGCCGAGGCCGCACCTTCGCCAGAGGTGTTCTGCGTGTAGATGGACGGCATGGCGGCTTCCACCATGATGTTGACGGTGTGGCTGCCGGTGGTGGTTTTTACGGTGAGTTTTGTGAGCCCGCTGACGCCGTCGGGCATCAGCGCATTGATCTGCGACGGCGAGTTGTAGAACTGCCTGAGCGGCTGTCCTCCGATGAGTACCTGTCCCTGATCCAAGAGGTCGCCGTAGACCGAGACGATTTCTCCCGGCGCCACAACCAGCGGGAAGACCCGGGAGGCTGAAGGCAGCACGCGGTAGACGTAGGGGCCGGGCTTCATGGTGAAGGGCATGTAGCCGCCGGCTTCAACGCCGAGCGACTTCGGCGGGATCACGCTGGAGGCAGAGACCACAGTGTCGACTGCGCCTGAGGGAATGAGGTCGGTATAGGCGACGTCGCGCGCGGCCGAGATATTCAGCTTTTTCGACGTGCCTCGCGAGGAGACGGTGACGGAATCGATGGTGACGCTTTGATCGTCGGCGGACCTCACCGCGAGAGCGAGTCCGGCATTGGACGACAGGTATTCGTTGTTCTCAGCGGCGGTGCCGATGGACCGCCAGTCGGCCGTGCCGTTGAGGAAAGAAAGCACGATGCGGGCGTTGTCGTCGTTCGCGGTTTGGATGTCAGCGATGCCGCGTTCACCGGGAGGGCACAGTCCGCCGAGAGTGACGAGTCCCGGGCCGGTGTGGCACAGAGTGAGGATGCGGGTGCGGCCGGCGAGGTAGAAGCGCAGCGAGCTACTGGTGAGCGCCACCACACCATCGTCAAATCGAGGCACGCCGGTTCCGAGAGGCGAACCGGTGCCGCCATTGCCGGCGACGCTGATGGCGTCGACACCGCGCAGGTCGTCGGTACCCTGATTCCAGGTTCCGAGATCGAACAAAAACCTGCTGCCGCTGTTGAGCTCGGTCACCTGCTTGTCGGTTGAGCCGACACCGAGCAGTGTCGCGAGGCCGGTGCCGAAGTGCGGGGTCGATAGAAACACGACCTTGCGAATTAGGAACGCGACCGGCGGAGTGTAGACTGCACCTGAGGCGTCTTTGCCGGCGAGGTACGAACGTACGATGAGTCCGCCCATGCTATGAGCGATGACATCAACCGTCGACACGGCGCTGCCGTCGTCGTACTTGAGCGCCGCGAGAAACTTTCCGAAGGCCAGGCCAAGATCCTCGATGGCGGGCTTGCCGGGGACAGTGCAATTGTCGAAGAACACGCTGGACTCTCCATTGGCGGCGAGCACCTGATCGGCGAGTCCGAATGTCGCTGAGAAACTAGAACCACTGCAATCGGCCTGGTATCCATTCACGAAGATGACCGGTGGTTTCGTGCGTTTCGGAATGGGGGCGCCGCGCGAAACCAGCTGCGCCGAAGCAATACAAGTCAGGAGTAATTCAGCCAACAAAAATCTAATCACTTCTGTTTGGATACCACGAATGGGGGCGTAAGCGCGAGGAGGAATTAAACTCCGGCGACCGGTCGGAGGAGGCACGGTCGCCGGGTCCAATGCATCGAGAAATCGAATGTCCCAGGGGGCAAACAAAGTCCCGTGCAAACTGTTGGTAGGCCCACACAGCAATCGGGAGAGGAATACAGCCATCCCTCCGACTGGACGGACACGTACCGCTGCAATGGTACCCCCTGTTTGAGGGGAATTTCAAGAAAAAAAACTCAGGGTCGTAGGGTAATCACCTTAGCCTGGCCTAAGTGATTCTTTTTACAGCTACTTGGAGAGAAGACCATTCATCTGCTTCCTGTAGCCGTGATAGGCAACACGGCCATCACGCGTTAACTGAACCACGGTCAGCGGAACCTTGCCGCGATAGGTCTTCTCGATCTGGACATACCTGGATTCTTCCAATTTGGCCAGATGGCTGGACAGATTTCCCTTGGTCAGGCCGGATTGATTGAGCAGGTAGAGGAAATCGGCTTCCTCGACGCCGGCGAGCAGGGCAACGATGAGGAGTCGAGCGGGTTCGTGGATTACACGATCGACATCGAGCATCTCTTTCATACGGTCCGGTGTCATAGTTGCGTGGCGGTTTGCGGAGGATTGTCGCGGAGGAACCCCCGGAAACGAAAGGCGCCGATAACGGCACAGACGATGCCCACGCCGAAGAGGACCGCTGCCAGGCCCTCGGTCAAGTTGAGGCGTGCGGCGGACACGGCGACGCCGAGGATGACCGCGCTACCGGCAAGCCAGTAGAAGTGAATCATGTCGTAGCGGACCGCTCCAACCACAAACCCGGCGGCGAGCAGCAGAGCACCGCCTGGCGCGGCCAAGTCACCATGCCCCGGACGGAACGAGGCCAGTCCGACAATGATCATGGTGATGACGATGCCCACCACAATCGCTCCGATGAAGGCGGCGCCGCGCGGTTGGGCGATTTTGACATAGCCAGTTCGGGGGATGCTGTAGCGCATTTTCAGTTTGCGGGTGAGCCAGTTTGATGCAAATCCTCCGAACATCAGCAGCACGAAGACGGCGGGTTTAAAGGTGTTCAGCAAGGAGTTCTTCGGCAGCAGGTCGGGGACCAGGATCACGACTCCCCAAATCGCCCAGAGAATTCCCATCATGAGTTCCGGAAGTCCGTCGGCATTCCAGTGACGCTGAGGCCGGGTTTCGATGCCCTTGAGGTTCGGCAGTTGTTCCATAAATTACTCAGACTAGTCTGTACTGCAAACTAGTATGCGATGGAGCATTGCGGCTGTCAAGCGGTCAATTTAAGACGGGTTACTTGCCGCCGGCCAGCTTGGTGCGGGCGAGGAAGCCGGTGTCGAGGCGGCCGGCGATGAAATCCTCGTGCATCATAATTCTCTGGTGCAGCGGAATCGAGGTGTGGATGCCTTCGATGACGAACATATCGAGGGCGCGGTTCATGCGGGCGATGGCCTCGGTACGGTTGGTGCCGTAGGCTATGAGCTTGGCGACGAGCGAGTCGTAGTAGGGAGGGACAACGCCGTCGGTGTAGGCGGCTGTGTCGACGCGGATACCGATGCCGCCCGGCAGGTTGAGCCCGGTAATGCGTCCAGGCGACGGCGAAAAGGTCTCGGGGTGTTCGGCATTGATGCGGCACTCGATGGCGTGTCCGCGCAACACGAGCGGCTGCGGCAGGATGTCCTCGAGATGCTTGCCGGCGGCGATCATGATCTGCGCTTTGACGATGTCGACGCCGCTGATGGCCTCGGTGACGGGATGCTCGACTTGCACTCGCGCGTTGACTTCGATGAAGTGCAGTTGGCCGTCGGCGCCCATAAGGAATTCGGCGGTTCCGGCGTTGGTATAGCCGGCGTCGCGCATAGCCACCTTGAGCGCTTCAGAGATGCGATTGCGCAATTCCGGGGTGACGGCGACCGAGGGAGCTTCTTCGATCAGCTTTTGATGGCGCCGCTGGATGGAGCACTCGCGTTCGCCGAGCACTTCCACATTGCCGTGTTCATCGGCGAGGATCTGAAATTCGATATGGCGCGGGTTCTCCACCAGCTTCTCCATATACATGTCGCCGTTTGAAAAAGCCGCCGCAGCCTCACCTTGGGCTTGCGCGTAAAGGGCCGGCAGTTCTTCCTCAGTACGGACCATGCGCATGCCGCGCCCGCCGCCGCCAGCCGACGCCTTGATCATGACGGGCAGGCCGATTTCGCGAGCCACGTCGAGCGCTTCCGCAGCGTCCTTCAGAATGCCCTTGCTGCCGGGAAGGATTGGCACGCCGGCGGCTTCCATAACCTCGCGGGCGCGCTGCTTGAATCCCATGGTGCGGATGACTTCAGGCCTGGGACCGATGAACTTCAGCTTCACCGCCTGGCAGACGTCGGCGAAGTCGGGATTCTCGCTGAGGAAGCCGTAACCCGGATGGACGGCGTCGGAGTTTGTGATTTCGGCGGCGCTGATGACGCTCGGGATGTCGAGGTAGCTGCGAGCGCTCTTGGCGGGTCCAATGCAGATCGCCTCGTCGGCAAAGCGGACGTGGAGGCTATAGCGATCAGCCTCAGAATAGACAGCGACGGTGCGGATGCCGAGATCCTTACATGCGCAGATCACGCGCAGCGCGATTTCGCCGCGGTTGGCGATCAGGACTTTTTCAAACATGTTTTATCGGGGCCGGATGGCGAACAGCGCTTCGCCATACTCAACGGGGCGGCCATTTTCGACCAGCTTCGCGACGATTGTGCCCGACACTTCGGACTCGATCTCGTTCATCAGTTTCATGGACTCGATGATGCAGAGCACATGGCCGGGTTCCACCTGGTCGCCAACGCGGACGAACGACGGAGACCCTGGCGCCGGGGAGTCGTAGTAGGTGCCGACGATGGGACTCTTCACCAACTCGTGTCCCTCCTCGAGCGTGGCGGGTTTGGCCGACGCCGAGGCATTGTTGGCGCCGGAGTTGATTCCGGTGGGCGCCGCTGGGCTGGTGGAAGGCAAGGCATGGATTGGGGCGGCCGAGATTATGGGCGCGCCCATCGGCACCAGAATCTCCTGGCTCATGGCGACACTGGCCCGCTTGAGCCGCAGACCGTTTCCGCCTCGCGTCACCTCCATTTCGGAGACGCCGCTTTCATTAAATACCTGGATCAGTTCTTTGATCTCTTCTATGGTCATTTCAGAGTTTCACTAACTCCTTCGGCGTGGGCGTGAGCACTTCGCAGCCTGCGCGAGTCACCACCACAGTATCCTCAATGCGGATTCCGCCGACATTTTCGATGTAAGCGCCGGGCTCGATGGTAATCGCCATCCCGGCTCTCAATCGCGTCTTATCCTTTCTGCCGATGCGTGGCGGCTCGTGGATTTCGAGCCCGAGGCCATGCCCGGTTGAATGCGTAAATTTCTCCGCAAGCCCGTAGGCTGCCAACACTCGGCGCGCCTCGCGATCGACAGACCCTGCGGTCGCGCCTTCACGAACCGCGTCGATAGCGGCCAATTGTGATTCCCGTACGGCTTTATACATCTTGGCGGTCGCTGAAGGGACTTTTCCGAAGTGCAGCATGCGAGTCATGTCGCTGGCATAGCCGTCCTGGAATGCACCTACATCTATTAATAATAGTTCATTGTTGGCGATCTTACGGGAAGTTGGGCGGGCGTGGGGGAGCGCGGTCCGGGGACCGGCGGCGACGATGGTCTCGAAAGCGGCCTGTTCGGCGCCCAAGCGCCGCATCTGATACTCGAGTTCCGCGGCCACGTCGCGCTCGGTTGTGCCGACGTGGATCTTGCTGGTAACGCGGTCAAACGCCGCGGAATTGGTAAGTACGCTGCGTCGAATCTTGTCGATTTCGTCGGCGTCCTTCACCATGCGCTGCCCCTCGATCAGCGGACCGGCTGGAAGGAATCGTGCGCCGCCGGAATTCTCGTCGAAGAAAAGATACTCGTGGTAGCTGACGCGCGAGCCCTCGAACCCGGCGCGTTTGATTCTCTTCTTCTTCATCCAGGCAGCCGCGGCAGCCGCCAGCCCACCAGTGCGGACGATGACGATCTGCGCCCCAATAACCTCCTGATGGGACTGGATCTCATACCGGGGATCGGTAAAGAACATAGCCTCTCCGCCGGGGCGGAGGATCAGCATGCCGTTTGAGCCGGTGTAGCCGGACAGATAGCGAACGTTGTGCGCTCCTGTCACCAGGAAGGCATCGATCTTCAGCGCCCGAAAATCCAGGGCGGCCGGTCTCACGGCTCGAGCACCAGTTTGCCGGTGGTCTTGCGGCTCTCGAGATCGCGATGGGCTTGGGCGGTGTCGGCAAGTTTGTAGGTTTTTTCGATGTGCAGCTTGAGCGAGCCGTCCTGAATCCACTTGAACAGGTCGCCGGAGCGCCATGCCAACTCTTCGTGCGTGGCTGCGTAATAAGCGAGCGACGGCCGGGTGAGGAACAACGCACCCTTCTGATTCAAGAGGAGCGGTTCCATGGCGGGCACCGGACCGCTGGCGTTGCCAAACGTCACCATCATGCCGCGGGGGCGCAGCGAGTCGAGGCTCTTCTGGAATGTGGACGCACCGACGGAATCGTAGACGACGTCGACGCCGCGTCCGCCGGTGAGTTTCTTGACCTCGGGCTGGAAGTCGGTGTCGTTATAAAGGATGACGTGATCGGCGCCAGCGTCCTTGGCCATTTGCGCCTTAGCGGCGTTGCCGACGGTCCCGATGACTGTGGCGCCCAGCTTTTTCGCCAACTGGCAGAGGATCAGCCCCACTCCGCCCGCCGCGGCGTGAACGAGGCAGGAATCGCCGGATTTCAGCGGATAGGTGGAATGAGTGAGGTAGTGCGCGGTCATGCCCTGGAGCATGGTGGCGGCGCCCTGGCGGAAATCGAGAGCGTCCGGAAGCTTCACCAGTTGCCAGGCGGGGACCACCGCCAACTCGGCGTAAGAGCCGCGATTCATGGCGTAGGCGACGCGATCGCCCACCTTCACATTGGTGACGCCTTCGCCGATGGCATCGACAGTCCCGGCACCTTCCATGCCGAGGACGATGGGCGGGTCGGCTTTATAGAGGCCGGTGCGGAAGTAGATGTCGATGAAGTTGACGCCGCTGGCGGCGATTTTGACGCGTGCCTGACCGGCCTTGGGTGACGGATCGGGGAGGTCGCCGTACTTCAGGTTTTCGGCACCGCCGGGTTGTTCGACGTATACAGCTTTCATGGAATTCTCCTAGGTTTTCGCGAGGCTCATGCGAATGGCGCGCCTCAGATGGACCCACCCGGCGAAGGCGAGCAGGTAGGCGAGGGTTAGAGGGAACAGTAAGAGTTCGGCGATGTGGGCGGCAGCGCCTTCGCCGGTGAGGCCGGCGCGAAACAGAACGAAATGGGCAAGCAGCCGCCACTGCGTGCGATCGATCCAAAAGAAGTCGCCGTTCTCGTTCAGCACGAGGAATTTCAGGGGCAGTTTCCAGGCGAGCCACCATTTCCACTTGGTCATGATGGGTTCGCCGGAACAGATAATGGCGGCGACGGTATGGTTGCGTTCGATGAGGTCGGCAAGCAGGCGTCTGCGGCCGTCGGGACCACCGTAGTCGGCGACATTGAAGACGCGGCTGGTTTCGGGGTGGAGGCCGCGGGGAGCGCCGCCGTAGCAGGTGACGACGTCGATCTGGCTGGAGGCGCCGAAGGTGGTGTAGATCCAGGGAATGAAATTTTCGAGCAGCGTCCGGGAGCCGCTCTCAATCAGCAGTGCGCGCGTAAATGGAGGCGTCCAGCGTCGTAGAAAGAGTCGCAAAGGGATATTTTAGCGGATTTACAGTGGTTTACCTTAGCTGTACTTTCCTAGTACGCGTCGATAAGAAGTTTGATGCAGGCGAAATCGCTGGTAGTTTTTGTGCTCATGGCCGTTGGTGTTTGGGCGCAGAAAGCGCTGCCATCGCGGATGCCTGAGCGGGAGCTTGCGCGCGAGATGCCTTCCTTATTGGGACGGCCGGCGCGCGGAGTAGTACGGCTTCCGGCGCTAACAGAGCGGGCGCGGGCTTTTCGAGAGTAGAAGTCGACGCACGATCACTGGCATCCACCGCGAAATGGTTATGGGAATGGCCTCCAACGGTGGATGGGAGACGGCGAACGACGGCCGGCGCGTTTGGCGGGTCGCAGTAAAGTCGCCCGGTGCACTCGGTTTGCGCATTCAATTCAGCCGGTTTTCGATTGGCGAAGGCCGGGTGTGGATCTATCCGGAAGCTGGTGCTGAGGGTGTCCAGGGTCCCTACACGGGACGCGGGACTTTCAGTAACGGCGAATTCTGGAGCGGCACGGTATTTGGCGACGCGGCCATCGTCGAATACCAGCCGCAGGATCCTTTTGAAGAACGCATTCCGTTTGAGATTGCCGGAGTGACTCACCGCGCGGTGAAGCCTGCGCCGGTGGAAGCGCCGGCACCTTTGGCTGTTGCCGCAGCGTCATCAGGACCTTACAATTTCGCCGGTCAGCTCGAGGCCGCATCCTGCCACCTTGACGCCTCCTGCTATCCGGACTGGAACGAGTCAATGAAGATGGTGGCGGACATCTTCTTTATGGTGGACGTGGACGGGCAGAAGCTCGAGGCAGCCTGTTCCGGCTCCCTCGTTTCCACCTCCAACAACAACTTGAAGCCGTACTTCCTCACGGCGAATCACTGCGTTTCGAGCGAGGACGAGGCGCGCACGGTGAGCGATCACTGAACGCAACGCGGATTCTATGCCCTGGTTGATGGTCTTGCCTTCCACAAACATCATGAGTTGCTCGGACGTGATGCTCGAGATCTGAAACACGCTCGAAAGTGGCCGGACCTCCTCCACCGGTAACGCGGCCGTTTCCTTGGGCGCGATTGTAAGCCGGAATCGCATTAAGGACGCTGTCGTCTCGATGGGCTTGGTGTCACCCCTGAGTTCGTAGTTCGTTCGCACCGGGTGCTCGATGATGACCGTGCGAGGGGTGGAGTCCTCATTGCGGAACGTGTACGTCTTGCGTTCCCGCACCTCATACTCCTGGCTCATTGTGCCTTTTGAAATTCGAACGCGCGCGATCCGCTGCGAGCCGCTGTCGAATTTCGAGGTGACGTTCAGGGCGAGGTCGATCGCGTAGCCGGCGAGTCGCTTCTCGGCCGGCCGGATCGCCTCAAAGATGCCCTCTCCGGCGAAAGTGTCCTCCTCAAGGACGCTGAAGCTGCCGCCGTCGAGCGTGTCGTTGGTGGTGTTGGTGAGCCACAGTGCGCGTGTCGGTCGCGGGATGCCGGCGGACTCATTCCAAATTGAGACTTTCTCTGCGCCAATTGATGCCTGGACGATCGGCACCAGGGCTGAGCTGTTCTTGTGGATGGTGATCGGCTCCTTCAGCTTGTATTCGAACAAGTCGCCGAGTTCCTGCGCTTGTGCTGTGGGACGGAAGACTCCTCCGCCGACACCGCCACCCATGCCGGCTCCCACCGCGCGTGCTGAAGGCGCTGTGAAATTACGGGCGCGTCCCAGCATCGATCCTGATCCCAGCGTTGCACCCTGCACAGTCGAGGTTTCGGCCATCACTTGCGCGGAAGAGGCACTCACAGTCACGCTTTGATTACTGGAGCCGACTTGCATCGTAACGTCACGCTGCGTCATGCCCCCGCCGCTAGCCCCTGCCGTGAATGTGTTCTTGACGAAGCCGGCGAGTTCAACCTCGACTCGCAACAGGCCATCGGGAAGCCCGCCGAGATTGTATTGTCCGGAGGGCGTGGAGAATGCCTGGCCTACGATCTCGCCATTCGAGTTGTACGCGGCCACTCGTGCCCCCGATATCCCGGCGCCGCTTGGGTCCGTGATCATACCTGTTACGCGCGAACCGCCCGGGATCATCGTCGCCTGATAGGTCTGCGGAGCGACATTTAGTGCACTGGACACTCCGATTACCGGGCGCCGGGCGTAGAACGGCTGCGAGACGTTCTGCACAAACGACTGCGGCGCGCCTGCCACCAGCGAGAGGCTCACCTTGTCCCAGTCCTGTCCCACCGTGTTGTCGACGATCGCCCAGCCCTGGAGCAGCGGATCCTTCCGTGCCTTCCCGTTCAATACGATTCTGTAGGTAGATTTCCAGACCGGCACTTCGCTGATGTAGCTGACAAACAGCGATCGCTCGCCCGTACCCTCGGTGTTGATCGTCATGCGCCGCTCGTCGGGGGCGCGACCGCTGGCGATCAGGTCGAGATAGCGGTCGACCTTACCGACCCCTTTTCGAGCAGCTTCACGGAGAACGAAGGCGAGACTTCAGCGGTCCTCAGTTCTCCGGAATCGGTGACCAGTGACACATAGTCCACCTCGAGCGTGGTTCCGCCGCCCGCACGCGTCTTGCGCTCAACACTTAACAGCCGTCCGGTCAACACGGACGTCCCATTTCGAATCTCGACCTTCGCGCCGCGCAAGGCTGTGAGAAACTCCGTCAACGTGGTCTTCTCACCCACCGGCAGACGCAGGTCGCCGAGGCGCTGTTCCATCGGAGCCTGTGAGCCGTAACTAACCCCAGCGATCCTTC
Source organism: Bryobacterales bacterium (assembly GCA_038212445.1). Taxonomy (GTDB): domain Bacteria; phylum Acidobacteriota; class Terriglobia; order Bryobacterales; family Bryobacteraceae; genus TMP-7. The sequence continues at coordinate 78,417 of JBBQUM010000021.1, read as the reverse complement.
CGCCGTTCAGATCCAGGACGGTGAGCGAATTCAGGACATCGTTGAGCTGGCCGGAAGTGAACGGAATGGTCACCCGCTGGTTGTCGCGCCCGTTCCTAAATGCTCGAAGTATCCAACGCCGTTCTTGTAAAGCACGACGCGCTTTACAGGCAGTCCATCAACGCCAGCGTCCTGCGCCGGAAGCACCATGCCGGCCGCCGTCAACAAAAGAATTGGTCGAACGATTGAAATGCGCACTATAAATCTCCGTGCCCCTCTGGTGGGCACTCCACCATAATCTTAGACCCGCAAGTTTGAACCGGAGTTCCCAGGCTCGCTTGGGAACTTCTGGGTGCCGGAAACGTATCAGTAGGGATGACAAAACTCTGTCTGTTCCTACTGGTGTGCTCGTACGGCCTGGCTGCTGATCTCAATGGAAATTGGATTCTGCACCTGATTATCGGCGGTGAAGAAGCGGCGCAGGCTCGCGTCGAACTGAAGATCGACGGCTCAGGAAAGCTCAGCGGCAGCCTCAATGAGTTGACGCTTTCGGGTACACCAACCGGCGGGACGCTCAAGTTTCTCGCCAAGCGTCTCAACGGCGATGAATTCGGCGCATTTGAAGGTCAGTTGCAAGGCGAGGATCTGCGTGGTTCGGTGAAGCGCCAGGGCGACGATGAGATGAAGTGGGTGGCCCGCCGGCCGCCGGCCCTGAGCAAAGCCGCTCCGCAGACACGAGTCTTCGAGCCGACCGAATTCCACCGTCAGTTTGCCGGCACCATCGCGCCGGCGCTGCGCATAAATCCCGGTGACACCGTGAAGACGTGGACCGTGGATGCGGGCGGGTCTGACGCGAGCAAAAAGCGGCGGTCGGCGGGCGGCAACCCGGAGACGGGACCCTTCTACGTGGAGGGCGCGATGCCGGGCGACACGCTCGTCGTAAAGCTCAACCGGGTCCGGTTGAATCGCGACTCGGCGGGGAGTGGCGACCGCATCGTACCCGATGCACTGAGCGCTGGATATTTTCGGGATGCGAAGTTCGACGATAAATTCGACGCCGAATGGAAGCTTGATCGCGAAGGCGGATTCGCGATGCTCAATAAACCAAGCGAGCACCTGAAGAATTTCAAAGTGCCGCTGCAACCCATGCTCGGATGCATCGCCGTCGCACCTCCAAACAAGCAGGCTTTTCAAGCCGGTTGGCTCGGTTCCTATGGGGGCAATATGGACTACAACCAAATGCGCGAGGGCACGACGCTCTATCTCTCCGTTTACCAGGACGGCGCACTGCTGTTTGTCGGCGATGGGCACGCTGCCCAAGGTGATGGCGAACTCACGGGCGATGCGCTTGAGACTTCGATGGACGTCGAGTTTACAGTGGAGTTGATCCAGGGTAAGGCAACGCAGGGTCCGCGAGCCGAGAACGATGAGTACATCATGGCGATGGGAATCGCCAACTCACTCCCGGACGCGTTGAAGCAAGCAACAACTCAGTTGGCGCGTTGGATCGAGCGTGACTATAAGTTGACTGCGAACGAGTCAGCCATCGTATTGGGCACTTCGATCAGATATGACATTGCGGAAGTGGTGGATCCGCAGGTCCATATCGTCGCAAAGCTGAAGAAATCAGTACTTGCGCAGCTTCCAAAGTAGGTGTCATTCGCGAAAACGATCACATTACAAAAAACTGAATATCTGGGGTGGTCCGGGTGGTACTCCGGCCGACGGAAGTTCTGTGTTTTGGTAAGCATGAATGGGGTAGGATGCTTCCAGGATGGGGCGAAACGGGCCTCAATTTGGCGGATCCGGGTTATTATCGGCAATAACTGGATAACCAGAGGCAATTAGAGGTTAGCTCGAATCTGTGGTGAAACGGCTGGGGAGTTCTTCCCCTACGCCGCTGTTGTCGTTCCGCATTGAGGTAGTGGTGTGTCTACTGGTGCGGCCACAAGCTTCGGCTATAAAAACGAAAGGAAGCTTATGAGACAGTTTGTAACTGCCTTGCTATTTGTCGCGCTCCTGTTTGCGCCGAATAGCTTTGGGCAAGCATCGGATGGAAATATTCTCGGAACGGTGTTAGACGCTACCGGCGCGGCAATCGCGAACGCGAGCGTCGAGCTGAGCAATGTCGCGACGGGCGTAAAGAGCGTGTCGGCCACTGATACAACCGGGTCCTATCGGTTCGGCAACGTGCCGATCGGTACTTACTCAATCACAGTCTCGGCGCCCGGCTTTACAACGACGTCGTTGAAGAATGTCCAGGTGGAACTGAGCAAGACCACCACGGCCAACTTCACCGTCACCGTGGGCGCGGTCTCGAGCCAGGTGGAAGTAACCGCCTCGTCGGCTTTGATCGATACCACCACGGCGCAGGTCTCCAACACTTATGAGCAGCGACTCGCGTCGGATCTGCCGATGTCGGCGAACCCGAACGGCGGTATTTACAACCTGGCGCTGGTTGGCGCAGGCGTCGGTAGCTCCGGTGGCGTTGGTGTAGGCTACGGACCGTCGGTAGGCGGTCAGCGTCCGCGCAATAACAACTTCACGATTGACGGCGTGGATAACAATCGCAAGGATGTCACTGGACCTGTCCTGTTCATCCCCAATGATGCGGTCGGCGAATTCACCGTGCTGCAGAATCAGTTCAGCGCAGAGTTCGGTCATTCATCCGGCGGCCAGTTCAATGCTGCGTTGAAGAGCGGTACGAACTCGCTGCATGGGTCCATTTACGAGTACATGCAGAATCGCGAACTGACTGCCAATGATCAGGCTGCCGCGCGTCAGGGTGTTCTGAGCCCGCCGCGCTATGACCAGAACCGCGTGGGCGCGGAAGCGGGTGCCCCGATCATCAAGAACAAGCTCTTTGTATATGGTCTGTTCGAATACAATCCGCTCGGCCAGGCCGGCGTGCCAAGCGCGCAGGTGTTTGCTCCTACGGCTTCCGGATACTCCTTGCTCGACGGGATGGCCGGACTCTCGAAAACCAACCTCGGAATCCTCGAGAAGTATGCGCCGGCTACCTCCAGCCCGGTGAAGTTCACTTCGGTGAACGGCACTTCAATTCCGCTGGGGATTTATCAGATTGTCGCTCCGGCATTCCAGAATACCTACAACTGGCTGGTCTCCTCGGATTACACGCTGTCTGAGAAGGATCAATTCCGCGGCCGCTATATCAGCAACCGCATCGTTGGTATCGATGTGAACGCCGCTCTGCCCGTTTTCTTCTTCCCTCAGCCGACGACGGCGAAACTGGGCTCGATCTCCGAATTTCACAACTTCAAGCCGACGCTGACAAACGAATTGCGGCTGGCTTTCAATCGCTATAACAGCGACACGCAGATTCCGAACTCCACCTATCCGGGCCTCGACGTCTTCCCGAACGTGGTAATGCGAAACGATCTCAACCTGAACATCGGCCCGGACCCCAATGGTCCTCAGGGTACGCTGCAGACCACTTACCAGATTGTCGACAACGTAAGCTGGAACAAAGGGCGGCACGACCTCAAGTTTGGCTTCGATGGCCGCTCCCTGATCGCGGCGAGCACCTTTATTCAGCGCGTTCGCGGCGACTACGAATACACGACGTTGAACGGCTTCCTCAATGACACGGTGCCGGACTTCATTGCCCAACGCAATGTCGGCGGCAAGCCGTACTCCGGCAACAACGTTGCCTATTATTTCTTCGCTAATGACAATTTCCGCGTCAATCGCAACTTGACGGTGAACCTGGGTGTTCGATACGAATACAACGGCGTAGCGAAGTCCATGAAGGACTTCGGACTCAACAGCATCGCCGACGTTCCCGGCGTTTTGATTTTCCGTGCTCCTGAAGCCGCCAAGAATAACTGGGCTCCTCGCGTGGGCTTTGCGTACTCGCCGGGTCTGGATGGAAAGACATCAATTCGCGGCGGGTTCGGTATGGCTTACGACCAGATCTTCGATAACGTCGGAACCAACGCCCGTCCGCCACAGGCGACATCCACCATCGACGTCACCGGCAATCCGGGCACGGGTTTCCTGGCCGGCGGCGGCATCCCGCCGAACGCCTCCACCGTAGCGCTGACGCAGACCACCGCTCGTGCCCTCACATCCTCCTACCTCGAGCCGAACCAGCAGCTCGGCTATGCGCTCACCTGGAATCTCGGTGTCCAGCGTTCGCTCTTCAACGACTACACGGTGGAAGCGCGCTACATCGGAACCCGCGGCATTCACCTGCTGTACCAATACCAGATCAATCGCAACTCGCTGGTGACTCCGTCGTTCAATCTGCCGACCTACCTGTCAGCTCCGTCGCAGGCCACCCTGGACGCGCTGACCATCAACACCGGCACGTTCCCCACTCTACGCACGACGTCAGCTTGGAATCGTCTGCTGCCGTATGGCTTCAATAACGCAATTACGGCTTACGCGCCGCGCGGCAACTCGGCGTACAACGGCCTGGCTCTCGACGTGAAGAAGCGCTACAGCAAGAACCTGCTATTCAGCGCCGCATATACGTTCAGCCACCTGATCGACGACAGTACCGCTGAGGTGAACTCGATCGTCGCTTCTCCGCGCCGTCCGCAGGACTTCAACAGCATCAGTTCGGAGAAGGCGAACTCGGCGCTTGATCGCCGCCATCGCTTCACTTTGACCGGCATCTACGATACCCCGTTCTTCCGTCAAAGCCAGAATGCCATCGCCCGTAATGTTCTGGGCGGCTGGCAGTTGTCCGGCACCTATACGGCGGAAACCGGAGAATGGGCTACGCCTCAGAGCGGCACCGATTCCAACCAGAACGGCGACGCCGCGGCTGACCGGTCCATCATCAACCCGAATGGCACTCCCGGTACATCGAGCGGAGTAACCGCGCTCAAGAACACCAGTGGCGCCACCGTGGCGTATCTAGCTCAGAATCCCAACGCTCAGTACATCCTCGCCGGTATCGGCGCTTTCGCCACCGGCGGACGCAATACGCTGATGACTCCCGGCATCAACAACATCGACTTCACGCTGGCGAAGAACATCTCGGTTCGTGAACATTTCAAGGTGCAGTTGCGCGCCGATATGTACAACGCCATCAACCATCCGCAGTACACGCTCGGACGCGTAAACAACGTGCGTGCGCGTAACACTTCGGGTTCGGCGAATATGTTCATCCCCGGCAATCCGCTGTTCGGCGCCTGGGACCAGGCCTTTAGCAGCAACCCGCGCATCGTGCAGCTTACGGCCAAGATCGTCTTCTAAGGCACTTCGGTCCTGCAGTGACAGCGGCGGAGGCTCACCTGAGCTTCCGCCGCTTCTGTTTCCCGCTGCTTAGTTTCCAATCACCGCTATCGCTTCCACTTCGATCATCCATTCCGGACGTGCCAGGCTGCTTACAAACACCAGCGTACTCGCGGGCGGCGATTGGGTGTTCACGAATTCATCGCGTATAGCTCGCATGGCGGGCAACTGTGCACGGTCCACGCGATCCGCGCACTAGTAGTTGAGCTTCACGACATCGTGAAACGACCCGCCAGCAGCTTTCACGGCCTCGTTCAGATTTACGAACACCTGGCGCACCTGCGCCGGGAAATCGTCCTTCCCCACCAACTGCCCGTCCTTCGCCGCCGCAACCTGCCCGGCGATATACGCCAGCTTGCCGCTGGTGATTTCAGCGACGTGCGAGTATCCGTTGGGCTTCATGATGGCCGGAGGATTGGAGATTCGAACGCTGCGTTTCGCTCCTGTTTGAGCGCCAAGCCGGCTCGCCAGTCCCAACCCCGGCAGCCACCCCAGCGCGAGCCACCGCCTCCGCTCCGTTTGTTGACTCATTACATTCTCCTTTTCAGCAGAATAGAGGATCGGCACGCTACCGTAGGATTTGGCTCTATTTTGCGACGTCAGCCTGCCGGTTCCGATGGACCAGGCTTTCACGTACTCACTGCCCGAAACTCTCCAACACCGCGTGCAGGCGGGGTGCCGTATCACGGTTCCGTTCGGTCCGCGGAAACTCACCGGTGTGGTGCTTGCGGTCCACGACAACCGGCCCGCCGCGCCAGCGCGTGACGCGCTCAAACTGCTCGATGAAGAGCCGGTGCTCGACGCGCGCATGATCGCGCTTGGCGAGTGGATCGCCGCTTACTACTGCGCGCCGTTGGGTGAAGTGCTTCGCGGCATGACTCCGCTGGCAGGCGAGACGCGCAAAGGCAAGGTCTACGGACTCACTGAAAGCGGTCGCGATGCAGCGCGTCAGTTGATGCTCGGTGCAAGCGACAACGAGCCGGCGGTGGCCATCATGCGCCTGCTCGAATCGCGGCCGATGTCGGGCGCCTATCTCTCGAAGAAATTCGAAAGCGCGCCGCGAATCCTGAAATCGCTGGAGAAGCGCGGCTTCGTTGTCGTGGAGGACGTGGAGGCGGATCGCGACCCCATGCGGGCTGCGTCGGCGCGCCTGCGCGTGGAGATGGACAGGCATCCGGAGTCAGGCAAATTCCCCAAGCAGGAGCGCGAACTCCTCGCGTATCTCGAATTGCATCCCGGCAGTCACAACCTGGGCGAACTGGAACTCCAGATGCCGCGCGCCAGTGAAGCCGCGCGATCGCTGGCGCGCAAGCAGGTGCTGCGACTGCGCACCGAGCCGATGCGCATGCAGAGCGGCCCGATACGCGCTCCGCACAGCCTCAACCCGCATCAGCAGGCGGCGTACGGGGAGATTCACAAGTCCATCGAGTCGCAACAATACAAGACGTTCCTGTTGCAGGGCGTCACCGGGTCGGGAAAGACCGAAGTCTACTTGCGGTCGATTGACTCGGCGCTAGCATCGGGCCGCGGAGCGCTGTTGCTGGTTCCCGAGATCGCACTCACTCCGGCGGTAGCCGGGCAGTTCTTCGAACGCTTTGGCGACCGCGTTGCCATCCTGCACTCCGCATTCAACGACGCAGAACGTGCCGAGCAGTGGCGTCGCATCCGCACGGGTGCGGCTGGCGTCGTAGTGGGGACACGGTCGGGCGTTTTTGCTCCCGTCCAGAAACTCGGCCTGATCATTGTCGACGAGGAGCACGATCAGAGCTACAAGCAGGCGGAGACACCGCGTTACCACGGTCGCGATGCGGCCATCGTGCGGGCGCAGGCGGACGGAGCGACGGTGGTGTTGGGGTCGGCGACGCCCAGTCTCGAGAGCCGTTACAACGTGGAGCGCGGAAAGTACACGCTGCTTCAGCTTCCCGAGCGAATCGAGAAGCGTCCGATGCCCGAAGTTGAGATTGTCGACATGCGGCAGGAGTTTCTCGAAACGCGCAAACAGGCGACCTTCTCGCGCAAGCTCATTGAGGCGATGCACAACCGCCTGGAGATCGGCGAGCAGGCCATGCTGCTGCTTAACCGTCGCGGCTTCTCGAGCTTCATCACCTGCCGCGCCTGCGGCGAGCGCGTTCAATGCGTCAACTGCGCCGTGACGCTGACGTTCCACCGGCGCGACCGGCGTATGCTCTGCCATTACTGCAACTACGCCGAGAAGGTCCCCAAGGCGTGTCCAAAGTGCGCCAGCGAGTACATACAGTTCATCGGCATCGGCAGTGAGCGCGTCGAGGAAGAGCTGCATCGCGAGTTTCCCGAGGCGCGTGTGGCTCGCCTGGACCGTGATACGGTTACCGGCAAGCGGCACTTCGAGACGATCCTCAACGAGTTTCGCGATCGCAACTACGACATTCTCGTGGGGACGCAGATGATTGCCAAGGGGCATGACATTCCGAACGTCACACTGGTGGGGATTGTGTCGGCGGACATCGGGCTCGGGCTGCCTGACTTTCGCGCCGCCGAGCGAACGTTCCAACTTCTCACGCAGGCCGCCGGACGCGCTGGCCGCGGTGATATCCCGGGCATCGTCCTGCTGCAGACTATGAATCCCGATCACTACGCCGTGCGCTACGCGAGTCATCAGGACTACAACGGCTTCTATGAAAAAGAGATCCAGTTCCGCCGCGCCATGCGCTATCCGCCCTTTGCGGCGATGGCGAACCTGCTGGTGCGCAGCGTGAAGCAGGAGGACGCTCTGCGCATGAGTGCGGAGCTGGCGGCGATACTCACGCCGCCGCCTGAAAACATACGCGTGCTCGGACCCGCCGAGGCTCCGGTTCCACGCCTCAAGAACGAATATCGCTATCAACTATTGATCAAGGCGGCCAGTCGTACCAAACTGCACGAACTGTTGACGGGAATCCGCCACGCGGCGCTCGAGCGCAAGTGGCCCGCAACTGCCCTTGTGATCGATGTCGACCCCATAAGTTTGCTATAGATGAAGAGCTTGGTTAACGGTTCCGCAGTACACCAGATTGTCCACGACAACCTCTGTCTCGCCCTCCAGTTTTTTGGCCGCGCGAGCGGGCGGGGAACCGTGGAAGAGCGTGCCGGACTGCTGTTGATTGACTCCGGCGTCGACTACGCGGTTTTTAACATCGCTGTACTCGCCGAGCCCATTGAGAATCTGGCCCAGTTGGAACTGCGTATCGGGCTGGCCTCGGAGTGGTATGCCAAGCGCCGGACCCGCTGGTCGCTGTGGCTGTGCGACGACCTGATCGCGCCCGCCGTCAAACCGCATTTGTCGGGCCTCTCATCACGCTACCGGCTGCATGCTCTGACGCACGCGCCCGGTATGGTCGCCGAGACCCTCACGCCGCTGTCACGCTACCTTCCTCCCATGGAATACAAGCTGGTGAGCGATACGCAAACACGGATTGATTTCGCGCACCTGACGACGCTGAATTTCGATATTCCCTTCGCGACTTCCCGGGCAATTTACGAGCCCGAACAAGCCTGGCAGCACGACTACGTGGGCTATGTGGGTTATGTGAACCGCCGTCCGATTTGTACCGCCGCGCTGGTGGTGTCGGACGAAGCGATCGGCTTTTACTCGATCGGCACGCTGGCGGAATTCCGCCGCAAGGGCTACGCCGAAGCGCTCATGCGGCAATTGCTGCTCGACGCCCGCAAGGTCTCCGGCGTTCAACGCACGGTACTACAGTCCACGCGCGCCGGGCACAACATGTATCGCAAGATGGGATACCGCGACGTCGCCGGATTCTCAGTTTTCCTTCGCTGACAAGCCGCCGTTCGCCATCGCGTTGGCCACCGCGCGGATCTGTCCGGCAAGCGGTTGATCGCCCCTCCATTCGGGCGCGAAGGCTCTTAAGTTTTCACGGAACGCCTCCACCGCCGGACTCGACTTCAACGGCCGCAGGCAATCCAAAGCTCGTGCCGCGGTAATGGCCTCAATGGCTAGCACATTACGCGCGTTTTCGATCACCTGCTGGAGCTTGAGCGCCGAGGTCATGCCCATGCTCACGAAATCTTCCTTGTTGCCGCTGGTTGTAATGGAGCCTGGACTCGCCGGCGTCGCCAGCACACGGTTTTCCGCTACCAGCGCCGCCGCCGTTACCTGCACCATCATGAAGCCCGACTCGAGCCCGGCGTGATTGGCCAGGAATGGCGGCAGATCCTCGTTCAGCGCAGGATTCACTAACCGGTCAATGCGCCTCTCGGAAAAGCCCGATAGGGCAGTGAGCGCGATGGCCATGTAGTCGAGCGCGAAGGCCAGTGGTTCGCCATGGAAATTGCCGCCGGAGAGGATTTCTTCGCCGAACACCAACGGATTGTCGGTGACCGAATTCAGCTCAATGGCGAATACGCGGCGCGCCTCGGTGAGCGTGTCGCGGACGGCGCCATGCACCTGCGGCGCGCAGCGAAGAGAGTACGCGTCCTGGACGCGGCGGCAGGTTGCGTGCGACTGCCGGATCTCGCTGTTTTCGAGAATCCGCGCCAGGTTGCGCGCGCTCGCGAGTTGCCCTGGATGCGGCCGCATTTCGTGAATGCGCGGATCGAAGGCGCGGGGCGTGCCTTTGAGACCGTCCAGGCTCATCGCGCAGAAGAGATCAGCGAACTCCACCAAGCGTTCCGCCTGCAACTGCGCGAGCGACGCGATGGCGAGCATCGCCTGCGTGCCGTTTACGAGCGAGATGCCTTCCTTGGCCGCCAGCGTCAGCGGCTCAATGCCGGCGGACTGTAGCGCTGCGTCGCCGGGGAGCACGCGGCCATCCACCGTGGCCTCGCCTTCGCCGATCAGCACCAGCGCCATATGCGCGAGCGGGGCCAGATCGCCGCTGGCTCCAGCGCTGCCTCGCGATGGCACCGACGGCGTGATGCCGTGATTCAGCAGGTCGCACAGCCGTTCAGCCACCACCGGACGGATGCCCGAACAGCCGATCGCCAGGACGTTGGCGCGAATCAGCATCATGGCGCGAACCACTTCCGGGGGCAGCAACGCTCCGACTCCGACTGCGTGAGAGCGCACTACGTTCCGCTGTAAATGCTCAAGCTCTCCTGGCGCAATGCGCACGTCGGCCAGCAGTCCCACGCCGGTGTTGACCGCGTAAACCGGCGCGTCGCCGTCGGCCATGCGCTCAACGGTAGCCCGCGTGGCCAGCATCCGCTCCCGCGCCTCGTCTGCAATTCTGACGGGCTCATTCAGAACAGCGACGGCGTGAACCTGCTCGACGGTGAGCGTGTTTCCTGTGAGGGCAACCATACTTCGTAGAATATGGCTTCCACCCTATGGAGCGTTTACCCTTTCTCGCCACCCACGCCGCCTCGCCCTACGAATCCATGGGACGGCTGCCGGTTTGCGTGCTGCTCGACAACGTGCGCAGCCTCTACAACGTCGGCTCGTTCTTCCGCACCGCCGACGCCGCCGGCCTCGAGAAACTTTACCTAGGCGGCATCACCGGCCATCCGCCCAAGAACGCTCTGAGCAAAACCGCGCTCGGCAGTGAGGAGCGCGTGCCTTGGGAACATTCGTGGGAGGCGGCGGGGGTGGTGGCGACTTTACGGGAACGAGGGTACGAACTGGCGGCCGTCGAAACCAGCTCACACGCCGTCGATCTCTTCGACTGGGTGCCGCAGTTTCCGGTCTGCATTGTGTTCGGACACGAGGTGGACGGGATTCAGCCGTCGGTGATCGAGCAGTGCGACACTCATGTCCGCATCCCGATGCTCGGCTTGAAACACTCGCTAAATGTAGCCACTGCCGGCGGGATCGTTATCTACGAACTTCTGCGCAAATACCGGCGGATGTTGGAGAATGTGAGATAACCTTATGAAACTCGCGATCTGGGCGTTTGCGTTGATTTCGGCCGTGCTGCTTCTGGCTGACCCCCCGACGATGTTTCCACCGGTCCGCGGCACCCACCACATGGTGGCGGCCGCCAACAACCAGGAAGTAGAAGCCGGCTACCGGATGCTCGAGAAGGGCGGCAATGCGGTGGACGCGGGAGTGGCCACGGTACTGGCCGCCGCTGTCACCGAGCAAAGCCGTTTTGGCCTGGGCGGCGAGATGCCTCTTATCGTCAAGATGGCCGGCAAGGCTCCAGTGGTCATCAGCGGTGTCGGCGTGGCGCCGAAGAAAGCCACTGTCGAGAACTACCAGCAGCGCGCCGCTGAGAGTTGGGAGGATCCGGGTCACAAGCCGCTCGTGCCGATGCAGGGAATCAAGGCCGCCATTACGCCCGGCGTCTTCGACGGCATCATGCTGGCGCTCCAGAAGCACGGCACCATGTCCTTTGCCGAAGTGGCTCAACCTGCTATTGAGTGCGCCGAGGGCTTTCCGATTGCCGAGGAATTCGCCGGAATGTTGACCGGCTACCAGAAGATTCTCGGTGAGTGGCCGGAGTCCACCGCGTTCTTCTATCCCAATGGCAGACCGCCGATGCGCGGGGAACTGGTGACCATGGCGCCGCTGGCCCGCACGCTCCGCGAACTGGTGGCGGCGGAGAAGAAAGCTAAAGGCAAGCGTGAAGCCAAGATCCAGGCTGTCCGCGATCTGTTCTATCGCGGTTCTATCGCCAAGAGGATCGCCGCCTTTTCCGAGTCCCACGGCGGCTTCATTGCCTACGAGGATCTGGCGAATTTCAAGGCTGACGAGGATGCGCCGCGAACCGGCACCTACCGGGGCTTCACGATCGTGAAGCCAGGTTTCTGGACGCAAGGTCCGGCGATGATCGAAGCGCTGAATATTCTCGAGGGCTTCGACCTGAAGGCAATGGGGCACAATTCGCCGCAGTACTTGCACACGGTAATCGAGACGGTGAAGTTGGCGTTTGCCGATCGCGACCGTCACTACGGCGATCCGAAATTCTCGAAGATCCCCGAGGAGATTTTGCTTTCGAAGGAATACGCGGCCGAGCGTCGGAAGTTGATCGATCCGGGTCGCGCTTCGATGGAGAGTCGTCCCGGAGAGATGAACACGCCGGGTGCCTTGCCGAGCGGGCCGGCGGGAACCGCCGATGTCCACGACACCACCTGCGTCAACGTCGTTGACAGCAAGGGCAACGCATTTTCGGCCACGCCGAGCGGCGCCTGGCTTCCAAGCGTAATCGCCGGCGACACGGGAATCCCGTTCAGCACTCGACTCCAGAGCTTTGTCGGCACACCAGGGCACGCCAACCTGCTCGCGCCCGGCAAGCGTCCGCGCGTCACGCTCAGCCCGACGATGGTACTAAAGGACGGAGAGTTTTTCCTGGAGATGTCGACGCCGGGCGGCGATAACCAGGATCAGGCGATGCTCCAAACCCTGCTCAACCTGATCGACTTCGGGATGTCGCCTCAGGAAGCCGCCGAAGCGCCGCGCTTCGAAACCGAGCACTTCTATTCGTCCTTCGCCTTCCACGAATTCGAGGCGGGGAAGGTGAACCTGGAGAATCGCATCCCAAGAGCCACCGGCGATGCGCTCATCGCTATTGGCCACAAGATCACGATGACCACCCCCTGGAGCAATCATTCAGCTCCCACAGTGATCATGAAGAAGGACGGCGTGCTGCACGGTGGAGCCGACCCCCGCCGCTCCCGTTTCATCTTCGGCCGCTAGTCACTGGATCGCTTTATCTTATTGAAAGCAAGTACTCTCTTGCAGAATCGAACTTCTGCCGATAGGCCTGTACGGAGATCGGCTGGAACCGGACTGCCTTCCGGCACATCTTTCTTAACACACAGTGGTAGCATAGATGCAACTGATAGAAGGGTAACGCTAAAGTGAGTTCCATTAACCCGTCACCGATGTCATCGCCCGATCTACCGAAGATCGAACCGATTCACGACACCTCTTCCGGTGGAGGAGGGCTCAAGATCGCCGTGCTGTTTGGCCTGGTGCTTGCGCTGGGAGCCGCGACGGCGTACCTCTACATGCAGCTGCAGGACACCCGTGCCGAGATGACAAAGACTCGGGACGCGCTGTTAGGCGAGATCGACAAAGTCCGCGAGGCTACGTCGCTCACTTCACAAAGTCACCGTCGTACCACTGACTCGCTTAAGGTTGAGCTGGCCAACGCCCGCCGCCTGGCGGCCAGCGCCGCTGGTCAGGCCAAGATCGACGCAAACAAGCATGCTGACGAACTGGCCGAGCAACTCGCCAAAGAGACCCAGCAGCGCGAATCCGTCCTGAAGGCGGACATTTCCAAGGTGGACGAGAAGGCGGTCACCGCCAACTCCAAGATCGGCGAAGTCAAAACCGAGGTCGGCACCGTGAAGACCGAGGTTGCGTCAACAAAGAGTGAACTCGAGAAGACCGTTGCGAATCTGCGCCGCGTAACCGGCGATGTGAGCGGCCAGGCGTCACTGATCGCAACCAACTCCACTGAACTGGGAGCGCTGAAGGCGCTGGGCGAGCGGAACTACTTCGAGTTCAAGCTCTCCAAGACCAAGGACATGCAGAAGGTTGGCGATGTCGCCGTTCAGTTGAAGAAGATCGACGTGAAGAAGAACCGCTACACCATCGAACTTCTGGTGGATGACAAGCGGGTGGAAAAGCGCGACAAGACGGTGAATGAGCCCGTGCAATTCATCACCACACGAGCCAAGCAGCCGTACGAGATCGTTGTGAACGATATTAAGAAGGACACAATCGCCGGATACCTCGCCACGCCGAAAGTTCAAAGCGCTCGCAACTAGCTGTCACAGTAGCTATCACTTCCCAAAACCGCTGCTTTCGGGCAGCGGTTTTTACATTCGCCACGCACATGCTTCCCGCCTTCAAGCATCGTGTCACCACAAGGACATTGAAAACACGCTAGTTACCGCTTACAATTCTGGCTAGTCGATTGCTCTCTTGAGGATTGGGAGGCGCAATGACCAGCACAATCGGGCCGATTCCGACACTCCGGGAAAAATCAGACCAGCATTTCGGGACGCTGCTCCGCGGCTTCGTCGCGTGCGATGCCCTGATGCTGCTGTTCCTCACCTTCGGATACATAGCTCCTGTTCACCATCAGGAGACTTCAATTGCGGAGCTGCAAGGATCCCCTTCCAGCTACACGAATGAAACGCTTAAAGCCTCCCCGTTTCAGGTGAAGACAGTGGATCCGCGCTCGGACGGGCGGCGCCCTGACGTGTTCTACACCCGCAGCCAGTCCGTGAGCGTCCCGGTGACGGTTCCCGCGCCTCCGATTCCGGCAATGCCGGCCGCGCGTGTACTGCCGGTTACAGACACGCCTGTGCTGCCGTCGTCGACGGCTGTAGCTCTGCCTTTGGGTGTTAGTTACTAGAGTCCGCGACGTGCGTCGCCGTTTTCGATGTGAACCTTGGAGCCGGTGTCGAGCCTGCCTAGTTGAGTCAGCGCGACTTGTTCACCCTCTTCGAGTCCCTCGAGAATCTCGACGTCGTCAGCAAACCGGTCGCCGAGTTTCAAATCTCGCGCTTCCACGACTTCGTTCTTTACTACGTAGGCCTTGTTGGTGCCGAATACGTACTGGACGGCTTTCGACGGAACGAGTCTGATCCTCTCGATCTTCTGTGTGGGAACGCGAGCCCGGGCGTACGAACCCGGCTTCAGCTCGTTTTTGGGATTCTCCACGCGCGCTTCAACGACAAATGTCCGTTTGGCCTGGTCAACCATCGGCGAGATGCGCCATACATCGCCGCGGAACTTTCGTCCTTCGAAGGCTTCAAGAACGACGTCTACCACCTGTCCATTGCGAATCCACGGCGCCATGCGCTCTGGCACTTCGAGGCGCAGCCGGAGAACGTCTGTCTTGACGATGGTCATCAGCGGCGTATTCACGCGGACATACTGCCCAACGGTTACCTGGCGTTCTTTGATCGAACCGGCAAATGCCGCTTTCACAGTAGCGTCGCGGAGCTTCTTGCGCTGGAGATCCAGCTGTGCCCTGGAACGATCGATGTCCTGGAGTAGCGTTCGTACCGAGGTCAACGAGGAATCGTAGGTCGCCTGCATCGCCCTGAAACGCGCTTCCGCCTGATCCAGATCGGCCATGGATCCAATTCCCTGGCTCACAAGATTCTTGGCTCGATTGAACTTCTGCTCGGAGTCCACCAGGTCAGCGTGCACTCGCCTGGGTTCCGGCGTATCGCGGATATCTTTAACCTTATCGTTTTCGTTCTTAAGCCCCACGCGTTCGAGCGACTGACGCAGTTGTGCTTCCATCTGTGCCAGGAGGTAGCGCTGCTCCTCATCCTGGATGTGGACCATCACCTGGCCAAGCGCCACCGGGTCGCCGAGGTCTACCTTAACCTCGTCCACACGGCCTTCGATTTCGGCGCTGATCACGGCCTCGTCAAAAGGAAACAGCGTCCCCACGCTTTCCACGGTGCGTTGAATGTCGCGAGCCTGGACCGGTGCGACGCGAATGGAAATCGGACCAGTGTCCTGCTTGGCAAGGATGGTCTTGGTCTTGGAACATCCCGCCGAGAAGAGCACAGCGGTAACGATGACTGTTGCGAAAATCCGCTTCATTTGTAGCCTGGAGCCCGGAAACCGTATTCTAGCACTTAGCTCCGAAAGAGCTTCGTTTGAATCTGAGTGATTTGTCTCGCGGATAGCGTGCGGGGATTAGCCGAGAATTAGGAATCCCGACTCGATGCCGGCGCCAGAAATCCGATTCCAGACCACACGGGCGGTGCCCGAGGCGGCCGGATGCTGAAATTTAACTGCGGTGCCGCTCTGCAAACCCGCGCAGGTATGGGTAGCGCGGAAGCCGCTAAGGCTGACGTCCATCAGCCGGCCGGTGATCGTCTGCCCCTCGAGACTGATGAGGATCAAGCCCTCCGCCGGCAGCCGCGGCTCACGTCGAAGGTCTTGAAGGGTATCGCTAGACATACTGCTCAACTCCGGCGCATGCGGAATACGTTTTCAACTTGCGCGTCAACGTGCGTCGCGAGATTCCCAGCAAATCGGCGGCCCGCTGGTGATGGCCTCCCGTCTGTTCGAGAACCTTGAAGATCATGTGCCGTTCGATTTCCCCCAGGTCGGCGCTGGCAGGGTTATTGCCGCTGCGCACGCCACCTTGTAACTGAGCCCCCAGTTGATGCCCCCGGATCTCCTCGTCGCGGCAGAGCACCGCGGCTTTGGTCATCACGTTTCGCAATTCGCGAATGTTTCCTGGCCAGCGGTAGTTGCTCAGCTTTTCCAACGCATCGGGAGCCAGTGACAACCTTGGATTCTGCTGCGCCAGGAAGAAATGCGCCAGCGCGATAATGTCCTCCTGACGCTCTCTGAGTGGAGGAACCTGTAAGTCAATCTGGCTCAATCGGTGATATAGATCACTCCGGAAGCGTCCTTGCGCTACCGCCTGCTCCAGATTCTGGTTGGTGGCGGCAATCACTCTCACGTCCACGGTCACCTTGCGCGTACCGCCCAGGCGGTAGTACGGCGTGCCGTCGAGCACCCGCAGCAATTTCACCTGCATGCGCGGCTCAAGCTCTCCAATCTCATCGAGAAATATTGTACCGGTATGCGCCAGTTCGAACAATCCGGGCTTGCTCGAGTCGGCCCCGCTGAAGGCGCCTCTCTCGTATCCAAATAGTTCGCTCTCGATTAAATGCTCCGGCAAGGCTGCGCAACTGACGTCCACCCATGGCTTCGAAGTTCGCAACGAATAATGGTGGATTGCCCGCGCCACCACTTCCTTGCCCGAGCCGCTTTCTCCTTGAATCAGAACACTCGCGTTGGTAATGGCGACGCGTTCCACCATGAGCATGAGCTGTCTCATCGGTTCGCTCGCCACGATGGCGGGCATCCCCAGGAAACTGAGCTCGGTTCTTTGCAGCATCGGTTGAATCCATCTTCCACTAATGAGGACAAAATGCCCATAGCTCACACGTCCCATTCTGGCCTCCGGAAAAGGCCTAAGCTCTTCTCCGGCCTTTCGCTTATAAAGCGCGCGAGAAGGACTTTAGCGACACTTTGTCTCTAGTTCTATTCGCGTTTCAGCCCTCCAATGGCTGCCGTGACTTAGCGGCCCCGGGCGGCCTTAGAAGTCATGCAGCGAGGACAGTTTGTCCTTTCGACCCATGCTGAGTCGTTTTGTCGCAGGCCAGCCAAGCCATTGGAAAAGCGGGAGTTGTCGACAACTTTCGACCGCCAGCGATTGGCACCCTGCTTGCTGCATCCTGTGTGACTTTTCATGCCTCTCAGAGCTCGCATCGTCATCGGCTTTGTCACCTTCTGCGGCTCTGCGCTCATTGTTGCTGGACTGTTTGACTGGCGCTCGCATGATCTGCCGCGATTCTTCTGGTTCCTCGGCGCCGCGCTGGCGGTGGCAGGGCTGAAGTTAGCACTGCCCGGGGTCAAGGGCACGATGTCGGTGACATTTGTGTTCGCGTTGTTTGGAGCGTCTGAGCTGACCCTCTCGGAGACACTGGTGCTATGCACGCTAGTAACCGCAGTCCAGTGTCTGTGGCATCTCGAGCGCAGACCGAAACCGATCCAAGTGGTCTTCAACGTGGCCAATGTGGCCCTGGCGGTGACATTCAGCACTGCGGCCTTCCACATCGCTGCGGATTCACCGCGCTACATCCCTCCCGCTGTCCAGTTGTTGCTGGCTGCCGGTGTTTTCTTCGTCGCCAACACGATCCCGGTGGCGCTGGTTATTGCTGCGAGCGAAGGTCGAAAATTGCGGCATATCTGGCACGAGTGTTATTTCTGGACCTTCCCTTACTACCTGGTAGGCGCCGCCATTGCAGGCTTGATGGCCATTGCTAACCACTATGTCGGCTGGCAGAGCTCGATTCTGGTGTTGCCGGTGATGTATCTCATCTACCGGTCGTATCAGATATACCTGGGACGGTTGGAAGCCGAGAAGAAGCAGGCCGAGCAGATGGCGGCTCTTCACCTGCGGACCATTGAAGCTCTAGCGCTGGCCATAGAAGCCAAGGACCGCACCACCCACGCTCACTTGCAGCGAGTGCAGGTGTTTGCGGTTGAAGTAGCCCGGGAAATGAAACTCCCTGCCGAACAGATAGAAGCCATCCGCGCCGCTGCGCTCCTGCATGACATAGGCAAGCTTGCCGTTCCAGAACACATCATCTCCAAGCCAGGACGGCTGACTGCTGAAGAGTTCGAGAAGATGAAAATCCACACGGTGGTGGGCAGCGAGATTCTCGATCGCGTGCAATTTCCGTATCCGGTGGTTCCAATCGTACGGTCGCATCACGAGAAGTTTGACGGCACGGGATATCCCGCGGGCCTTAAGGGAGAGCAGATCCCCATCGGTGCGCGCATCCTCTCGGCGGTGGACTTTCTGGATGCAATTGCCAGTGATCGTCAGTATCGCCGCGGGCTCTCGAGCGAAGAAGCACTGGCGGCCTGCGTCAGCGAATCTGGTAAGAGCTTCGATCCAGCCGTGGTCGAGATCCTCGAACGGAAATTCACGGAATTTGAAAAGTTGGTTCTCCTGCCGCCCGGCGAGTCCCAAGGCATCGTCGAAGGTGGGTCGAAGGACGGCACCCTAACCGCGATATCGGCTGACTTAGCTGCTCACACGGTATTGCCCGGATCATCCGAGCCGCCCGGCGATTTTCTCGAGTCCATTGCGGCGGCACGGCAAGAAGTGCAGACCCTCTTTGAGCTCGCGCAGGACCTTGGAAACTCGCTTAGCCTCGATGAAACACTATCAGTGCTCGCGCTTCGCCTGCGCCGTATTATTCCCTATGATTCCATGGCGGTTTATGTGCGCCGTGAGGGTGTCCTGGTGCCCGAGTATGTCAGCGGCGACGAGTTCAGGCTGTTCTCATCACTGGAAATCCCCGTTGGCCACGGACTGTCCGGCTGGGTTGCGGATTGCCAGCTGCCCGTACTGAACGGCAACCCCGCTGTTGAGACCACCTATCTCAACGACCCCGCGAGAGTGAGCCGGCTGGGTTCGGCCCTGGCCGTGCCGCTTGAGGGCGTCAAAGGTAATCTCGGCGTAATGACACTCTACCGTGCCGAGTCCGATGCGTTCACCAAGGATCATCTGCGGGTCCTACTGGCGATCAGTTCGAAGGTGGCGCTGTCGATTGAGAACGCCTTGCGCTTCCGTCAGGCTGAGAACTCGGCTACCACAGACTTCCTCACCACGCTACCCAATGCACGATCGTTGTTTCTGCAACTCGATGCGGAGCTTTCCCGAGCCCGGCGCGGCAAGGTTCCTGTCACTGTCCTGGTGTGCGATCTTGACGGCTTCAAGCAGGTCAACGACCGCTACGGACACCTCGAAGGCAACCGCGTGCTGCGGGCGGTGGCCGGTGGCTTGAAAGAAGCTTGCCGCGAGTATGACTATGTGGCCCGAATGGGCGGGGATGAGTTTGTCGTAATACTACCGGGATTGCCAGAGGAAGCACTTGCGCCACGTCTGGCCGCATTCCGTGAGGCTGCGCGTAAAGCAGGCGTGGAGGTCTGCGGGGCCGAAGTGCTGGGCCTCAGTATCGGACAGTCCTTCTATCCCGAGGATGGCGAGGACGCGGAACAACTTCTTTCTGAAGCCGATCGCCGGATGTACAAAGAAAAGCAGGAAACCAAACACCGGCTGGCGGTCAGCCGCAAGCTATGGGAAGTGGACTTACCCGCTTCGATCACAGTCCAGTAGGCACTCTACAATTCTGTTTCCTCGACGAAGCGCTCAACATTCATCGTGTAGATGGCGGGTTTGCCGTGCAGATCGCTCCCGAAGAGAACTCGCTGGCTGTTCGGTGCAAACATCGGATTGACCATACGCGGATCCCTTGCCCGGTGCTCGCAGATCGTTAACTCACGGCGCACACTGCGGACCAGCAGCAGCACATTGGGTGAGGCCTTGCTGCCACTCGCGCCTACAAAGACGCTCGCATCCGGATTGGGTGAGAAACTGACGAACTGGGAGGTCTTGGAGACCAGTTTGTCCCCCTTGGTCTGCAGCGTGAACTCTCGTATGGAATTGAGTTGTGCTCGCTCTGGAGAGATATTCAAATAAACCACCGAGCCCGTGGCGGTGGACCATAGCGGCGATACCGCCTCGCCGGCTGCCACGGCCAGGCGCACCGGGGCTCCGTTGCCGCCCAGATGCCAGTTGCCGCCTTGTTTGAAGAGGATCAACTGTGTCCCGCCGCACGGCGCAGGATCCTCCAGCGTCTCGGCAGTCTCGACAATGCTTCGTGCCTGGCCGGTGGCGAGGTTCACTCGCACCAATTTGGACCGTCCGCCGCTTTGTTCCACCAGGTAGCCGGCCGAGCCATCGGGCACTACGCAAAAGCCGCGTCCGCGCTCCACGCCTTCGGCGACGCGGTAAACATCGCGCTCGCGCAGACTGGACACCGTCGACTGTTTCAGCACCGATCCATCAAAAAAGTACAGGAAGCGTTCGCCCTGGGCCAGGGCTACCGAGCGAGGGTCGAGCGCCTCCGCATCGGTCAACTGTCGCGTCTGACCGCTTTTGATGTCGAGGCGGTAAACCTCCATACGGCCCGAGCGGTCACTTGAATAGACCAGCACGTTGCGGCCCGACATGGAGCGATTGGCGGGCGCCGTGAGCAGGCTGGTGTTCTCTGGATTGGTGAGGCGCGTCACCATGAACTCGGTAGCGCCGTCCGCATAACGGCGGGCTTCGGAAGGAAACGTCTGCCCTTTTCCGGTTGCCGTCTGGCTGCGCAGCCCCGCGGTTGCCAGCCCGAACAGGAACGATCTTCTGAGGAGAAGGGGAACGCTTGTCTCCGTACCGCCAGAATTCATTTACCTGTGACTCGTTTCGTAGTGCTGCTTGAGGAGATCGAGGCCGAAATCGTCTTTGAAATCACGCCAGACGGAGTGGATGTGGTTGGCACCGTTCTGGGTGTTGTCATACTCGATCAAGAACGAAGGAGTCTGGACGCGGTAGTAGTGCGGTCCGCCCTTTTCCTCGACGCCTGCCCAGGCGAACGACACCTGGTTACCCGCCTTCTTGAACTGATCCAGCCTCATCTGCGCGATGTCGTCCGGGAAGGTGTAGGCGTACTCTTCCACCAGGGCGGTAAGCATCGCGCGTTGCTTCTCATTCATCTTCGCGGCGGATAGCCCGCTTGCCTCGCCCTTGAGCGCCGCTTCACGGTTGTTGAAGGTGATGATGTCTTTGGGAGCTTCCTTGGTTACGATCGCGGTTTTTTTCTGGTCGGAAGTGAGGGCCATCAATAGCTCTCTTCCCAGATCTTCTTCACGCGCGAGCACTCTCAGCCCTGCGCGCGGCCCTTGCCGGACTTCGGCAGGGTTGGCGCCAAAGAAACTTGGCGTGGACGCCACGCGTCCGTTGGCGATCGTCCAGTTGAGCGATACGTGGTGACCCTCGACGCGGAATCCCCACGTGCCGGTGGCTTTGGGTTCGCCGAAGATGGTGAAGTAGTATTTCTCAGGATTGCGCCGCTCGCCCGAGTCGCTCTCCATCTGCTTGAGGACGTCGTCGAGACTCATGATGGTGACGGCTTTCGTGTAGCCGCGCTGGCTAACGCCGGCGGTGAGCAGTGCATACGCAAGCTGCTTCTGATGGGAGGCCATTTCGCGCAGCGGAAGGCCTTTGCGCTCTTTGGGAATGAAATGCCAGTCGAACCGCTGTTCGTCAGGGAAGGGAAAGGTTGCCTGTGCCCGTTGCTCAGGACTCAACGCGGCGAGAAAGTGCTGGGCTGCGTCAGTAGCGCTGGATGCGGTCTGGATCCGCGTGTAAGCCGACGTGAGAAGAACCAGGCCGGCAGCCGCCAACCCAACTCTGATTTTTGCAGGACTCATACAGCCCCCCCTTTGTAGTCGCAGGACTACTTTAACACGGGGCTAAAAAGGCCTAAAACGGCATATCCTTGCGCGGTGTGCCGGTGCTTACGATGGACTTGGTCAGATACGGATACGGATTCACCGGCGTGCCGCCCATGCGCACTTCGTAGTGCAGGTGGGGCGCGGTGGCGCGACCCGAACTTCCCGACAGGCCGATCTGCTGGCCGAGACGGATGTCCTGGCCGGGAACCACATCGGTTCGGGACAGATGCGCATACCAGGTCTGCATACCGTTGCCATGGTCAATCACGATCATGCGACCGTAACCGCCGCTCCAGTCGGCTTCCTTCACGATGCCGTCAGCCGCTGCTTTAACCGGAGTTCCCGTGCCACAGCCGATGTCGACACCTGAATGGAACGCTCCTTCACCGGAGAACGGATCGGACCTGCGGCCATAACTGCTGGTCATTAAGGTGCCCATCACCGGCCACAGCGTCGGACGCACATTTACCTGCCACTGCTTGGCGAAATTCCGATGGATCATCGAATAAGTCGCGCCTTTGAGAAAATCGTATTGATCGAGGGATTCTTTGAAGGTGGGAACCAGGCGCCCTTCTGAAGAAATACTGTTGGGCCCTTCGAGTTTCTGTTTGATGCCGAACGCAAGCGAAACCTCGCTGGCGAGCATTTGTAAGGAAGCTAACTGCTCCGTCTTTTGATCGGCTTCCTTCTGAAGCGCTTGGTAGCGTGCCCGTAACGTGTCTACTTCCTGCCGCATCGAATTGTAGTTGTTCACCTTCCAGGTCATCCGGAGGTAGCTCGAAAGCATACCAAACAAAGAGATGGAACCGAAGGCCAACACGGCAAGCGCTAGGTATAAGAACGTGTGGGGAACATGAACCCGGCGAAGACGGCCATGAAGCGAGTGAGCCAGGACGAGTATGAAATATGGCTGACGCATGGATTAAGAGCTGCTCCTAACGTCGTCTGACGTGGACTCTAGAACTATCGGTAGAAGAGCCGCGCATCAGCGTGGTACCTCAGGACTACTTACAAAGATTAACGAATCCTCAGGATATCCAAAGGGCGTAGCCGATGTCAATCGGGTTAATGGTAATATACCTTACTAAGGGCGGTCGCCCCGAGCCATCTCGGCGCGGCGGCGGACGTCGATGTTCAGCCGCTTGATCTTCTGGTTGAGTGTCGAGAGCGGGATGCTCAGAGACGCCGCGGCTTCGGTCTGACTGAAGTTGCAGCTTTCCAGACGTTCGATGATGGTGTGGCGCTCGAAGTCGGCGACGATCTCGAAGAGCGAGGCATCGGAAGGAAGTCCGCCGCTCTCATCCCGCCGGATGCGCATGCCCCCTGCCTGTAGCAGCGACTCCGGGAGCACGTCCGCGGTGATCACCTCGTTAGTGGCGAGGACAACTGCCCGCTCCACGGCGTTCTCCAGTTCACGCACGTTTCCGGGCCAGTTGTGATCGATCAGAATCTGGAGAGAATCTGAATCGAAGCGCATGGAAGTGTGGCCGTGGGAGTCTACGAACTTCTCGTTTTCCTTGGCGTACTTCTCAAAGAAGTGCTCGATCAACAGCGGTATATCCTCTTTGCGGTCTCGCAGCGCGGGAAGTCCGAGGTTGATGACGTTGAGCCGGTAGTAGAGATCCTCCCGGAACTTACCCTCATCCACCATCCGCTTCAGTTCGGAATTGGTGGCCGCGACGATCCGCACGTCCACCTTCACGATCTCCGACGAGCCCACAGGCATGAACTCGCGATCCTGGATGACCCGGAGAAGTTTGGCCTGGGTTTCGAGGCTTATGGTGCCGATTTCGTCAAAGAAGATAGTGCCGCGGTGGGCCAGTTCGAAATAGCCCTTCCGGGATGCCACGGCTCCGGTGAAGGCTCCGCGCACATGCCCGAAGAGGGTTGACTCAAGCAGGTCTGGAGGAATGGAGCCGCTGTTTACGGGGATAAACGGCTGATCGGCGCGGGCCGAATAAGCGTGAATCGCCTTGGCGATAAGTTCCTTGCCGGTGCCTGTCTCTCCAGTAATAAGGATGGTGGCGCGGCTAGGCGCCACCTGGGCAACCAGGTCGAGGATGCGCAGCATGCGCTCACTCTTGCCGACGATGTTGGGGAAGGCATAGCGCTGCTTGAGGGCGCGTTTGAGCTGCCGGTTCTCGGTCTCCAGACGCCGCTTGGCGATCATCCGGTCGATCTCGATGACCAGCTTTTCGTTGTCCCAGGGCTTTGGGAAGTAGTCGTTGGCGCCGCGCTTGAGCGCTTCTACCGCCACTTCCACCGACCCGTAGGCGGTGATCATGAAGATGGGCGTCTCGGTGTCGCGCTGGCGCACCTCTTCGAGCACTTCCATACCGGATCGGTCGGGCATCATGAGATCCAGCAGCACCAGGTCGTAGCTGTTGTTCTCGAGTTTCTTGAGCCCTTCGGTGGCGTTTACGGCGAGTTCCACCAGGAAGCGATCGTCGTAGGTCAGTACCGCTTCGAGGCTTTCGCGGATATCGGCCTCGTCGTCGATGACCAGAATCCGACCCTTGGCCGCTTCCGGAAGCGACTCTTCACGTGCAAATCTTTCAGCCATGTCTCACTACAGTGATGTTGGCACAGCCAGGGGTATTCCAGCAGGAATTCCAGCCAGGACCAAAGCCACGGGCTTCGAGAGCAGGGGCAACTCGATAATAAACTTGGTGCCCAGCCCCACTTGGCTCGCCACTTCAATCGTGCCGCCGTGCTCGCGCACGATGCCATAGCTCACCGAAAGTCCAAGGCCGGTGCCCTTCTTGGGGGCCTTGGTGGTGAAGAACGGATCGTAGATGCGCGCCAGATGTTCCGGTGCGATGCCCATGCCGGTATCGCCGATTTCGATGCGAAGAACGCTTTCGTCCGCGGATGTCTGAACCGCGAGCAGACCGCCGTCGGGCATCGCATCGCGGGCATTCAGGAAGAGATTCAGGAATACCTGCTGCATCTTGCCCGCATTAGCTTTCAGGGCGGGTAGCGTCTCGGCCAGGTTGAGCTGAGAGGTGACGCCCGCTTTCATTAGCTGATGCTCGAGCAGGCTGAGCGTCTCGCGGATCACCCGGTTCATGTCGATCTCGGCGAAGTCGGTGGAGGAGGTCCGGGAGAAGTTCAGGAGCGAATTGACGATTTCGCTGGCGCGGAACGTCTGCTTGGCGATCTTCTCGAGCATCTTCGACTTCTGGTCGTCGCCGCTCACCTGCTTGGCGAGCATTTGGGCGTAGGTGGAAATCACGGCCAGAGGGGTGTTGACTTCATGAGCGACGCCGGCAGCGAGCAACCCGATGGAACTCAGCTTGTCGGCCTGTACCAGACGGCTTTCAAGTTCAGCTCGGTCAGTGACGTCGTCGAAGATGATCAGGCGTCCGATTTGACGGTAGTCCTTTGAAACGAGCGGTGCGATGGCGAGGTTGAGAATCTTCTCACGGTCGGGGTGCGCAGCTTTGCCGTTGTTGACACCCGGGAGAGTAGGCTTGAGAACGAATTTGTAGACGTTATGGACGCCGGCTTCGCCGCGAGCTTCGTTGAATTTCTCGTTCAGGTCGCCGGGGAACAACTCCGCCAAGGTCCGCCCGACGGCGGCATCCCGGGTAATTCCAGTCAGGCGCTCGATCTGTGAATTCCAGCTCTCGACGCGATCGTCCAGATCGGCGGCTAGGATCCCGACGTTGATCGACTCGACGATGTTCTCGCTGAATTCCTTAAGGCGCTCGTATTCCTCCACCTTGCGCTCGAGCGAACGGTAGAGCCGCGCGTTCTCTACGGCGATGCCCACATAGCCGGCCAGGGTCACGAGCAGTTCGATGTCGTCGCTTGAAAGGAAGTCGCCTTCTTCGGTGCGGCTGGCACCCAGGTAGGCGATGGTACGTCCGCGCACCGAGCAGGGCACGTAGTAGGTGAGATCCAGGTCGGCGATGGTGCGGCGGACTGACTCCGGCCACTGGTGCGACACGACGTCGAGCATATGGCGCGTTCGTTCAAAGAAAAGGTAAGGCTTATCGGGCTGCGAGGTGAGGAATCGCAGGTCGAGTTCGGACCCGCGGGGCCGGCGGGTGGCCAGGTGTAGTTGGAAGACGTTCTCGTGTTCGTCAATGATGAAAAAAGCGACGTGCTGGATGGCGAGAGTACGGATCAGCCGGTCGGCCACTGAGCGCAGCATCTCATCCAGATCGGTTCGCGAGCCGAGCTCACGGCCGAATTCTATCAGCGTCCGGCGGTAGTCGTATTGATCTTTGTAGAAGACGAACCGGTCGAGCACATCCTTCATCCAGACGCGTATGGGCTGGAATACGAAGGTCGCCATCAGGATGAGGGCCACCATAGCTGTCCCGTTGATCTGGCCGGGCTTGAAGATGGCGAATATGACGCCGTAGAACATGCCGAGGATGGCTAGCGTGGCCAGGGTGTAGGCATAGCCCTGACGGAAGATAACGTCGACATCCATCAGCCGGTAGCGGAGGATGGCGTAGGCCCAGGTGATGGGGATCAGGATGAGCGACACCACGGACAGCTTCATCCAGGGGGCCGGCATCGCGCCTAGGAGAAAAGGAGCCGCGTAAAAGGCCAGGAACGGCAACGTGCCAAAGATAACGCCGTTCCTGAGCCACTGAATCTGGCGGCGCTCGATCGGGTCCTCCGAGCGGCGGTACTCAAACGCGAGGGCCGCCGCCCCGACCAGATAGGCGCCGCAAAGGTAGGCAAGCCAGACGCGGTCCAGGGCCCACAACAGGTCCAACTGCGGTCCTTGGACACGCAGCATGCCGGTGGCTAAGCCTACATAAATGCCGCCCACCCCGAGCGGCAGCAAATACAACATCCAGATCTTGTTACGCACCCAGCGCCGGGGCTCTGGAAACGTCAGGCAGAAGTGCAGAAAGAGGGTGGGTGCCAGAAGCCCGGCGAGCACGTTGCCGTAGTAGATTACCTGATCAAAGCCGTTGAGCTTGCCGGTGTAGTGAAAGGTCGAGTAGATGAACGACGTCAGGCAGAGCACATAGAACAACAACGCCTTGGCGGCATTCCCTCGACGGAGGTATACGAACAAGCCAATTCCCAGATAAGCCACACCCACCAGATATTGGTAGTACAGCGAGGCTTCAGGCACGCGCTCGCCGACGATCAACTTGGCGGTAACGTCGACGCCGTCACGCTGTGTGACGTACTCCGTGCTGAGGTAGGAGGGGATCTTGCTGAGGACGTCCATAACGTCGGACGCGCCATCAATTTGCCGGCCGGCGATAGAGATCAGCCGGTCACCGGGACGGATGAAGACCTTGGATGCTGGACTCCCCTGATCGACGTGGAGGGCTCTCACGGCGTGGTCGCGGTCGGTCCAGGTGACGCCGTCGTAAGGCAGGTGGTACTTACGCTGCTGGTCGAAGTTGATTCCGGCAGAGATCATGGCAGCCGCCGTGAGTATCACGAGCAGCGCGCTGATCAATTGTTCGCGTAGTTCCCTCAACCCCAAATCTCCGCGGACCCTGTCGACTTGCCCTACACTCCAGGCTTTCCTCGAGACAAGCTACTACTAAGCGTCCCACGAGCACTTTTGGGACCACCACTCAGCAATCCCGTAAGCTTTCATTTTACGGTGTTTAGGGGTGCCGAAACCTCTGAAAAGGTAAGCGCTTTACCGATTTCGGGAGCCGACACTACACAGAAGTGTATCGGAATGAAACGCGACTCGCCGGGTCCCCTTAAAACCAGGAACCCGGCGG
The DNA here is from genome assembly GCA_038212445.1 of Bryobacterales bacterium. Taxonomy (GTDB): domain Bacteria; phylum Acidobacteriota; class Terriglobia; order Bryobacterales; family Bryobacteraceae; genus TMP-7. Next base: position 50,688 of record JBBQUM010000021.1, on the reverse strand, counting down.
GAGGATCAGGGCTTCTTATGCAGGCGACTGCAGGCGGTCTCGGCGCCGGTGGGATCTAAGGCGGCGCCACCTTCCTGGATCTCGGCGATCTTCCCTTCCATGTCCACCACGAAGGTGGCACGGTTGGCAATGCCCATTGCGGGAATTAGAACGCCGTAGAGTTCGGAAACCTTACGGTCATGATCACTGAGGATTGGGTAGGTCGCGTTGAGTTCTTTCGACCAATGAGAGAGGGTGGCAATGAAATCGGTGCTGATAGCTAAAACTTCGGTGTTGAGGTCAGTAAATTTGCCAATACCAGACTGGTAGGCGGTGAGTTCCTTCGTTCAGCCACCGGTGAACGCAGCCGGGAAGAAGGCCACGACGACATTCTTCTTGCCGCGGTAGTCGGACAGTTTAATGTCCTTGCCGCTGGTGTTGCTGCGGGCGTTAAAAGTAAAGTCGGGGGCGGTCTCGCCGACCTTGAGGTTGGTTTTGGGCGGTGCCGGTTGCTGCGCCACCAGCGTAGAGGCCAGCGCTACGGCTAACGGTAAAAGTAAGAGTCTCATTGACCCAGTTCTCTCCTTAGGTGATTAGAATAACCCGTTTTCGTCCTGCTGGCGCATATCCTCACGAGATTGGGGGGCTATGGAGCCGTCCCGGCCCATGGCCGATTGACAACTAGCGCGTCAGGGAAAGGAGAGACGGTTCCGCTGGGTCCGTGGGAGTTCATGGAAGTCAAACAGCACATTGAGAGCCTCAGGTTTTCCCTTGAGCATGAAAAGGGAGAACAGGAATTAGTTCAGGTGATCCAGGATCGACTTGCCATTCTGCGAGTGGGCTTCCAGGCAAATAAGGCGCAGTTCAAGGAGGCGGACACGCGCTTTCTAAAAGGCCTGAATAGCATTTGCAAACACCTGCAAGACTTTATCGAATTGCAAGAAGAATGTAAGGATCTCGACGATCTCACTGAGTATGAGGAGATTGTGAGCCGCCTCGCCCACGTCAAAGCCGCGCTTACAGGGCTACCCGTGGTGGTGCGGGTAGCGAAGGAGATGCGTGAGTTGAACGAGAGGCTGCCCGGCATTCGCGATCGAGACAGGAATCGTCGTCAGTCGCGGTTGAGCGCGCGCATCGTCGACTTGGAGCAACGGACGGAACGGCGATGTGAAGCGAATCATGTGATGGTGATTCGATCCGGCCGCGCCGGGGATTATTTCTGGGGCTGCAGCCGCTATCCATTTTGTGACCAGAGTGCGCGACTTACAGTCGAGGAAAGGCAATGTCTAGGGTTATAGCCGCTCAAACATAGGAGTGACTAGATGGGGAGATTGAGGATATGGTCCTGGCCGGCTTTCACCTCAACCCGGATCCGTTTGGGATTTTCGCCGATGTGATGTAGCACCCACTCGTAGGTTCTGGCCACCTTTGACTCGATCTCGAGCCGCCAGAAGTCCGCAGCCTGGCTGGCGTGTGCCTGGCTGTACTCATTGACGTCGGGTTCATACAGAAAGAACTCGGCGCCGAGTTTGGGGAAGTAGTGAAGCTCAAGCACATTCTGATGCTGAACCGGCACGATGGAGCCGTTGCGCGCGAAGATCGTTACCGGATCAGAGAGGACCACAGTACTGCGGCTCTTATGTTCGACGTCGGTCTTGAGGTCGGTCCAGAGGCCTTGGGGGAGTGTAAGAGGGCTGGCGCACCTGGGCGCAACCAGCATTTCGTCACCGAACATCGTAACGTCGCGCCAGCGCCACGCGGCGGTGTCGCGTGGATATTCGAGCACAAGGGGACGGAAAACCGGGAGGCCGCGGTCGAAGATCTCGCGGGTATAGGCTCCCATGAAGTTCTCCCATTCCGGACCGGCGCTAACGGTGTACAGCTCGGCGGCCAGGCTGTCGGCGTTGAGCGCGTGAAGGGCGTCGCAGGTGAGTTTGCGCGGATCGATGGTCCGGACGGGCAGCGAGTCGGGAATCTTGATGGCGAGCTTCCGCTGGTCGTAGATGTCTTTCGGCGCCGGACCGTAAAAGAAGAAATACTCGATGCGGTCGCCGCCTTGAGCGGTGACGCGGAGGCGCTCAGGCTGAACGTCGACGATGTACTTTTGACCTCCTCGAACCAACTGCCCGAAGCCGGCCGTTGAGAAGAAGAACGGGTGGTGGGGACTGGCGCCGGTCCGGCCGAGAATGTGTTCGCCCGCTGCGAGTTTGCGGTCCAGGAGAATCTTGCCGGGCGCCTTGGTGGGACTGCCGAGTTCGGCGAGCGGCTTTCCGCTTTCGGTGGAAACCTTGGCATTGAGCGTGCCCGCTTCAAACTCGACGCGCAGGATACCGGACTCGAAGGTGCGGGTGGCGGCATCTGCGGGCGTCGCGTGGTTCTCGTGCCAGGTACGCAGGACGCGGAATGTCGACGGGCTGATCCACTCAAACTCAGCGCTTCCGTCCGGTAAATCGAGGCGGACTGGCTTCGCGCCCGCGATTATGGCAAGTGCCGCGAGGAGCACGAGCGGGCGCATGTCAGAGGAGGACCAGCTTGTCCTGAACGGCGCCTGTGACCTGGGCGCCCTTGTCGTCGACGAACATATTCACTTCGGACCGCACCCCGAACGCCGGCAAGTAGATGCCGGGCTCGATGGAAAAGCAGGTCCAGGGGATGACGCGGCGTTCATCGTGGGTCTCGAGATTGTCCATATTGGCGCCGGCCCCATGGACGTCGGTGCCAATCGAGTGGCCGGTGCGGTGGTAGAAATACTCGACGTAGCCGGCGTCGCGGATGTGAGCGCGGGCGGCATCGTCGACCTGAAAGCCGCAGAGAGCCTCGCCTGAGTCGATGCCTTTGTTAACGCGGTTGATGGCGGCGTCGCGGGCGCCGGTGACGATGTTGAAGATGTTCTGGAGGTCGGCGGGCGGCGTGGTGCCGCAGTAGCCCATCCAGGTGATGTCGTAGTAAATGGCGTTAGTAGGCTCAGTGAGCTTGGCCCACAGGTCGATCAGGACGTTGTCGCCGGGCTTGATGTCGGAGCAGGCATCCTGCTTGGGGTCGTAATGAGGGTCAGACGAGTTGGCGTTGACGCTGACGTTGGGGCCGTGGTCGGTGAACAGACCCCGCCTGGTGAAGCCAGTCTTAATGAATTCCTGGGCTTCCCACTCGGTGATCCGCTTGCCGGCGCGCAGGCGGTCGCCAATAAAATTCCAGGTTTCGCGAAGGGTCTCGTCGACGCGGCGTCCGGCCTCGTAGTGGGATTCGCGTTGTGCGGCAGTGACGCAGGCCTGGAAGCTTTGAATCAGATTGGCGGAGGTAGCGACCTCGACGCCGAGGGAGCGGACGATTTCGATGGTACCGGCGTCGACAAGCGCGACGTGCATGACGGCGCACTCGGGCGAATACTGCATCGCGACACGTTTCGCACCACCCAGCATTTCACCGAGCAGGCGTTTTTGCTCCTGCCAACTGGCGTAGGCGGTTTTGGAGCCGGGCAGGGAATCGAGCTGGAACGATTCGATCTTGTGCACGAGCTTGCGCGGCTCGCCCGAGGCTGGAATGAAGTAATACCAGCGTCGCGTGCACATCTTGGTAGTCGACAGGCCGAGCACCTGGTAGGCCAGCGGGTCGCGCTGATGATGGTCGAAAAACAGCCAGCCGTCGAGTTTTGCATCGACGAGAGAGCGTTGGATTTCCTCGAGCTTCATTTCACTCCTGACATGAGGCGGACGGTAGGTTTGATCAGTATGACGAGGATCACGGTGGCGACGAACGCAAAGCCGGCTACGTAACCGAAGAGGGTCGGTACTGGCAGAGACTCATAGAGCGAGGCGGCCTGGGCGCCGAGGTAGCTGCCGATGGAGATGGACATGAACCAGACGCCCATCATCATTCCTGCGACGCGGGCCGGCGCGAGTTTTGTCATGGCGCTGAGGCCGACTGGGCTCAGGCTCAGTTCGCCGATGGTGTGGAGGACGTAGGTGCCGACCAGCCACATGGGACTGACTTGGCCAGCGGTTCCGGCGAGTTGCGCAGCGGGGACAAGCAGCAGGAAGCCGAGTCCCGCGGTGAAGAGTCCGATGGCAAATTTAGCGGGGCTCGAGGGCTCGTACTTTCCGAGCTTCAGCCAGATCCAGGCGAATATGGGAGCCAGGATAATGATCGCGATTGGCTGGACAGCCTGGAACCAGCTCGCGGGGAAATCGAAGCCGAGGAGGTTTTTCTTGGAGCTTCTTTCGGCGAACAGTGTAAGCGAACTGCCGGCTTGCTCGAACGCCGACCAGAACAAGCAGGCGGCAAGAAAGAGGACCAGGGTGGCGGCGGATCGTTTTCGCTCAAGCGCCGAGAATCCGGGGGCGAATAGCAGCCACGAGAAGACGAGTATGGTAACGATCAGCAGTCCGATGCCGAAGGCGTTGAAGATGAGCTTGGGGGTGAGTTCGATGCCGCTGATGAGGATCACTGCGCTGAGTGCTGCGACGAAGGCGGCGGTCATGGCGCCGATGCGCAGTGCGGTTCCGGAGCTAGCGGGATTCGGCGGCTTCGCTCCTTTGTCGCCCAGATAGCGGGGGCTCTGAAAGATGAATTGAACGACGCCTGCCGCCATGCCGAGTCCGGCGAGGCCGAAGCCCCAGCGCCAGTCGACTCTTTGGCCGACCCAGCCGCAGATAAGGGGCGCGATGAATGCTCCGAGATTGATTCCCATGTAGAAGATTGAGAATCCGGCGTCACGACGGTGGTCGCCAGGAGGGTAGAGCATGCCGACGATGGAGCTGACGTTGGGCTTCAGGAGTCCGGTGCCGAACACGATCAGGACGAGGCCCAGATAGAACATCGAACTGGATCGGGTAATGAGACAGAATTGACCAATTGAAATCAGGATGCCGCCGTACAGGACGGCTTTCTGTGCTCCGAAGAAGCGGTCGGCCAGGTAGCCGCCGGGTAAGCTGAGCAGCCAGACGCTTGAGGTGTAGAGCCCATAGATCGCGGATGCTTTGGCAACGCTGAAGCCGAGTCCACCATTGGCGACGGGCGCGATCATGAACAGGATGAGCAGGGCGCGCATGCCGTAATAGCTGAAGCGCTCCCACATTTCGGTAAAGAACAGCGTCGCAAGACCGCGCGGGTGCCCGAAGAATCGGGTGTCGTTGGCGGCGAGAGCGCCGGCGGAAGTGGCCATTTAGACGAGCTCCGGAGTCCGGGCAAGCGAACGCCTGACGGCGATCTCCGGCCGCAAATTTACGAGTCCCGCCAGATCTTTCGGTTCCATGACGGTGAACTGGAGGGCATCGTCCAGCCAGTCCTGGCTCGATCCATCCCAATGTTGAGTAGCAACGGTCAGTGTATATTCCTGGCGGGTGAGGTGGCAATCGAGAGCGAAATCAATTTCGAGCACCTCGCCGGCACGTACATCGCCAAGTTCGGCGTGCTCGATGCGGGTATTGGTGCCGTAAACGTCCATGCCGAGCCGGTTGCGGATCAGTATACCGACCACGGGGGCCGTAGTGTCCTGAGTGAAGCGCGCCGAGATCCGAATGATGATTCGCTCGCCGCCGGCGAAGGTGCGGCGTGATTCGCCGGCTGCCGTGAGAAGGTCGACGCTCTCGATGCGGCTGGTGCCATCGCCGTGGCGGAATGTGGCGGACTCCGCACCTGCCGGCTGGCCGCGTTCATCCGGTTGTTGGCGTTCGAGCACGTAGCCAACGTAGCGATTGACGACGTCGCTGGGCGAGCCTTCCGCGACGATCTTGCCGTTGAGCATGAATATCGCGCGGTCAGAGAGTCGCTTGACCAGACCCATGTCGTGGGAGACAAAAAGCACAGTTACGCCGCGCGCCTTCATCTCTTCGAACTTCTGAATGCAGCGGTTGGCGAAGATGGCGTCGCCCACTGCGAGGGCTTCGTCGACGATCAGAACTTCAGGCTCGACGTGAATCGCGGTAGCGAAGGCGAGACGGATGTACATGCCGGTGGAGTACTCTTTCACCGGGCGGTCGATGAAGTTGCCGATTCCGGCGAACTCTTCGATTCGGGGAAATATGCGGTGGATCTCTTGCCGCGAGACGCCCATAATTTCGCCGTTCAGGTAGACGTTCTCGCGGCCGCTGAACTCGGGGTTAAAGCCGGCGCCGAGTTCGAGCAGGGCGGCGACGCGACCTTCAGTCAGGACGCGTCCGCTGGTGGGTTGAAGGATGCCTGCGACGATCTGGAGCATGGTGCTCTTGCCGGATCCATTGGGTCCGACGAGGCTCAGCACTTCTCCTTTTTCGACGCGAAAGCTGACGTCGCGAAGTGCCCAGAAATCCGTCCTCAGCTTGCGGCCGAGGTGCAAGATTTCGAGCAGCCGGTCTGACGGGCGGCGGTAGAGCGGATAGAGTTTAGAAACGTGTTGGGCGAAAACCACGGCGCATCCAAACTATAGCGTGGAACGCCGGGAAGGCTCAATGCTAGAGGCGGATAGTGACGGTGAGGTCGCGACCCGGGAACAACGCCGGATCCTGCGGCACCGACAGCACGTCCAAACTCAGCTGAGCCTTGGCTTGGAGGGGCGGTAGTCCGAAGCCATCGATGACATTCGAAAGCGTGGACCCGGCCGTTATGGTGAGGTAGCAATAGTCGACGTCGTTCATTTTCACGAGCAACTGGATGTCTCCACCCACCGACGGCTCGCGCAAGATAGCGGAGATGTCTCGCACCGAGTGTCCGTCCTCAACCACCAAGGCAGGCGCGGCGCCGGTTTGCCGGGCAATCACTCCCTCCAACTGGATGGAGAATTGGCCTCCGGACAACGTGCGAACACCCGATTCGACATTGCCGGTGAAGGCATAGGTCGAAGTTGGGCTATTCCCCCAGTCGTTGGTTACGAAGAGGGCGGCGGCGCCGACGCGAACGTCGGGTAAGAAGACCGGATAGTTATAACTTCCACTGGCGGGACTGCCGAAGAAGCCCCTGGCGAAGGGCACAACGTAGGTCCGGCGCGAGAGTAGAAGCGCGGCGGTTTGCAGGTCATGATGAGCGGCAGCGCTGTGGTACGCGCCCCGAGTCACGGTGCAAGTCAGACCGTCGTCCGCGATTTCGTCGATTGACAGAATTTCTTTCTCGATCTGCAGCAGGTCGCCGATGACGGGGCCCGCAGAGGACAGCGTCACCACTGTCGCGGTATCGTCGATCTCGGCGGTTAGGGCTGGAGGCACACCGTTGTTCAGCTCGTTCCAGTAGAACAATGTCAGCGTACCCGACGTAATTGACTGAGTGTTGGCGACATCCTGAAATCCGACGCCGACAAGCTCAACCGTGCCTTTGCCCGAGGGCACAAAACCGAAGAGCGGTTGAGGCGGAACAGCCGTGTCGCCACTTCCGGCGGTGCCCGACAACCTCCAGCGGGTGAGCGGTGAGAGCTCGACCGCGCACTCCTGGTCGTGAGTGTTGGCTGAGCGACCCAGAATATGGACTGAAGCTCCGGCGCGATTTGGAACGTCGAACTCCGCTGGGCCGACCTTGGTTAGCGATCCGAAGCGCCAGCTGGGCTCCGCGATAACAAACGAGCTGGTGCTGTCGGGCGCGATGTCCCACGAGGGGCTGACTGTCAGTTCGGTGGCGGTGTTGGCACCGACCAATCGCTCCTGACCCTTGCCAGCGCCGCCGGTTATGCGGACGATTGAGCCTCGATTTTCGTTGGCGAGCATGGTCAGCGAGCCATTTGCGATGGTGTTGGCAGAGGCCGAAGTCACCGGCACCTCGGGTTGAACTTCGAAGCGCCAATAGAAGTTCGCGTGATCGTAGTTTTCGTCCGGCGGCCCGGCGATTTCGTCGACAGAGCTGCCAGCGTCATCGTAGTGATCGTCGAGCGGAACGTTGGAGGCGATCCTTCTCAACTGGGACGGCGTGGATCCACGATAGACGTGGAAGGAGACAGTTTTAGGTGAGAAGCTCAGCCCAGAGAGCCGGACGGTGTTTGCGGGGTTTGCCGTTGGCGTCGTAGCCTTGACGACGAATGACAGCGCGCTCTCACTGCCGTCCTTGTCTATGGCGCTGACTGCGTAATAGAGCGTTTGTCCTCCTGGCAACGTCCCGCCGTCAATCACTGTCGGTGACAGGCTGAGCAGAGGTATCCCGATGGCGGTCGGGACTGGATGAGAAGGCGCGGAGAACCCGATGGTCAGAGCAATCGAGGGACTGCCGTCGGCGGTCTGTCGTACGGTTTCGGTAACGGAGAACTGTGGGTCACCATGACTGTCGATGGTGGCGCCGAGCAGAGGACGCGGGATTCCAATGCCAAAGGCCGGCTGCCGACGCGAGCTGGCTGATGCTCCATTGCCGGTGTACCAGGCGTCCTGGTGCAACTGCGCGGTGATGACAGCGGTCCGGTAGTTGAGGCCGGGAGCGATGCGCACGATGCGAAACGGCTGCCGGTTCAGTCCTTCTTTCTCGTAGGTCAGGGCAATGATGTCGCCGGGCGCGAGTCCGAAGCCACGAACACTGGTACCAAACTCAACATACAAATTGCCCTGAATTGACTTGTTCAATTGCAGCCTCGCCATTCGCGCCGCCTGGTCGAAGTTAGCAAGCCCGAGGGCTGTCATGGTGGCGGCTACTTCCTGAGACGAAAGGACTGCATCGTCGACGTCCACCAAAGACAGGCTGTCCTGTTGATATTCATTAAACTCGTCCTGAAATTCGACGCTCAGACGATTGGGGCTGTCAGAGGCCGGCCGTGACCAGAAACGAAGGTGAGGCGCGCCGGTGTCTTTTCGGAGAATTCCTGAAAATGATGCGGAGCCGTCGCTGAACTCATAGGCGGGCCACCCATCGTTGAGTTGGGCAACGCTATTTGAAGTGGCCGGCTTCTCAGACTGTTGGATCGCCAGCGAAGACTCCGCGCGTACGCCGAGGCGGCCGCCAGAGTCATAGCAGAGGAACAGCGCGGACCCATTGCGTATGCCGCGAATGACGTCGGCGGCGCTGCGGCGGCGCTTTAATACCAGGTTGCACTCGTATCGCGGAACGGCACAGCTGTTTCCGTTGACGTCGGTGGTGGTGAGCGGCTCACTGCAATAGGAGGCGGTGCGAGCGAAGCTTGGCAGATCTAATTCCGAATCGGCCCAACCACTGCGTTTGAGAACGTCGCAAAGAATCCAGGAGGGGTTATTGGTGAACGACCTGGCCAATGCCTGACCATCGCTGTCGTAGCGGGCGAGCTTTGCACCTTGAAGCAATACCTGGATGCGGGGCATGGTCTGGCCCGTTGCAATGTGAGTGGGCACTACGACCGCCAATGCAGCCATGCTGCCGTAGGGGTCGCCCGCCGGTTCACCGGATGCGCTGGTGAAGCTGGGGTTGAAACCGCCAGTACGGGTGCCGCTGGCAAAGAGATCATACCAGCCTGTGGAGGTCATGTTGGCGCCAGTGACGGCCTGAGGGATTTCGATGTCATTCACCAGGACTTTGATGACTCCGCTGATCTCACCCGATGACAGCAGGACTTCCAATCGAGTTAGATTGCCGTCGTTGCGGGCGAAGACCAGAGGTGGTGCGTACCACGCGGTGCCGTAGACCAGCGGCACAATGTCGTTATTGATCGCATCGTTGTCGCTCACCGGGGCCAGATGTGTACCCTTTTCGCCGTAACTGCGCACGAGGATGGTGGAAGGTACGAATTCGATTCCGCCGAAAGCCCGAGTGACTTGCCCTTCGGAATCTTTGTCGAACATTCCTCGCTCGATGCAGGAGTCCCGAGTGAAGCTGCATGACTCGAAGCACTGTCCGCTTGTTTGGAGGTTGCCGGCGCCGCCTTCCATCCCGGCGGAGTAGCCACAGTGATAGAAGGGCGAGAACGCTCCGGCCCCTCCGTTTAGGGCTTCCTGGCGTTGTGCTTCGGTGGAGGGAAACATCCAGGGGCATCGCTTTTGAATGCGTATTTCGGGAACTCCGACGCGGGTGAGATTGAGACGGTTGGCGAAGGTGACACGTAGAGTGGACTCAGTGATTTCATCCGGCGCGCTACCAAGTCCCTGGAAGACAACTTGAGAACCGGTAGTGGCCACGTCTCGAGCCAGATCGAAGAACGCAAAGGTAACTGTCAGTCTGGCGCCCTTCCATCCTGTATTCCATTCGATCTCAGAAAAGTATGAATCCGCATTCGCGAGGGTCAAAGACACGCGCGCTGCTCCGTCCGCTCCGTCGTCGAGGGACGACTTGATGCCGGACATATTGTGGTCGAGAATACGCGCGCGATAGAGGGCGCCGTCATGAGTTACGCGGTGGGTACTCCAACGTTCCACCAGACCCGTCTTAAAGCGGCATTCGAATAGAAACAGCGGCGTGTCTATAATCGTTTTTTGTTTGGCGCTATAAATATCAGTCATTGGCTCAATCTCCGTCCGCGCTGATGATTCGCACTTTGGTCCCGCTACTTCCCTTGGCGCCTGCTACGATTGACAGGTCGTCCTGGTCAAAACGAGCGGTGTAGACTCCGCCGGCATTCGTGGTGCACATATAGGCTGACGGTGCAGGCTGCCCCTCAGCCTGCAAGCCAAAAACGTCAACGACCGCTCCGGGTGCCAGCTCGATGGAGAACGCGACGTGATCGCCCTCGCCAGACAGCGCTCCCGATGACACGATACGTGTCCAGCGCTCCGTCAAAACGGCGGTATCAGCGGATTCGGTAGAGCCGGAGCGGATCAAGGTCGCCGAGGACCTACCCTCTGACCGCGCGTAAACGCTCATGCAATAGGTATAGGAGTCGGGTGAAGGCACAATCTGCGTCAACCGTTGCGCGGCCTGTCCTGTATTGGTCAGGCGTATAGCGCGGGCCGTGCCGCGAGGATCGGCGATACCGCCTGTGACCTGCAAAGCCGGGCCGCGCTGCCAGACGGGCTTTGTGAAATCCTCGCTCCACGCCAGGATATTGGCGCCAGGATCGATGAACGTGAAGCAGCCGAGTTTGCCGGAGGTAGAGTCGAAGAGACGTTGAATCGCGCTTGCTTCGTTATCGGTCAGGTAGGCAAAGGGAAGACTCCATTTCACCAGTCCTGCGCCGCTATCGCGGTAAATGACATTAGATCCGTCTGGCAATACGTTGCGGACATTTCGACGTGTCCGGCTACGTTCGAATGCGTACTGGGCGCAAGCGCCCGAATTGAGTTGTGGAAACGCGAGCATTTAGGTTCTGTTCTCCAAAATCACCAACTGAGTGCGCGCGTCGCCGGGCGCATTCCAGATTTGTTGAATGTCATCTTGCTGAAGGGTGCAGTTGTGATAGACCGTGCCATCCCAAGGGTCGGTAAACGAAAACGCGTCTGCCGAGCCATGCACGAGCGTAAAGAACGCATCGAGCGCCGCCAGTTCGCCTTCGTCGAGCTGGTTCAATCGCACGGTCCATTTACGGACGGCGGTCGGGTGGTCAGGAGATCGTTGTTCGGTACCGTCGACGAATCTCGAAACCGATGTTGAGTACGCCGTCGATCGCTCAGCCGGATACTGAATGACGGCGCCGGTTCGTAATGCTGGAAAGACGGTCATGTCATAACTCCGTGATCACATCATTTAGTGAGCTGGATTCGAGCATTGCCTTTCTAACAGCGCCGGCAATGTCTTCGCTGCGATCGAGGAATGACTTCGAATCCATGGCGTTCACATGGACATTTATGGTTTGCGTGCCGGCCTGAGTGACGCGCGGCAGACCGCTGGAGCCGTAGTCGGCGGGTGAGAGCCCAGGCATTGCAGCGCTATATCCCGCACTGAGCGACACAGCGTCAGGCAAGGCAAACTTCTCGACTGGTGCAGTCTCCGCAGTGTCCCCGCCGCCGCCGAACAACTTCAGCAGTCCTGCGACGATGGGGTTGAAGGCGAAGCCGCCGGTGACAATACCCGCGACGCTCTGAGCGACCTCGCCAGCGGTAGACCCTCCGACGCCGGAGGTGGCCGCAGGACTGGTAGAGAGCTTCTGGGTGTTCGCATTGGTTGCTTCGATCTGGGCCTGAAACAGGCTGCGCAGTTGATCCAATTGCGAAGTATTGCCGGTTAGGGCCTCAGCGAGTAAGCCGGTGACGCCTCCAGCCGGACTGGAGTCGCTCGACGGTGCCGCCGTGACGCTCCGGATCAAATCGTATAGGGGATTATTGGTCATGCTGTAACTCCGATCTCCATTCCCGTTCAAGAATCAGAAAGGCGTCGGCGGTTCTGGCCGGTAGAACCAGCAAGCCAGTGCCGCCGCTTATCTTCCAAGCGAAAAACTCATCCAACCAAGCCGCGCTATTTGCGCTCACCGCCGACTTAGGGCACTCAAACGCGAGCGCCGCGCGGCGGGCAAAGACCGGCCTTGCTTTTTCGATCCGGGGAAGCGGCAGATAGCCACAGCGCCGCTGGATCTCAAGCCCGTGCTTTCGGCATTCGTCGCACTTCCACGCGGCCTGGTTGGCGAAATGGAAATGAAAGGCGACGATCAGTTTTTTGTTTCGTTATGCGAGAGGCCGCACTCGGCCTTGATGCGGTCGACGATCTCGCGCACCAGAACTTCAGGGGCGGCCTCGATCAGGCTGGTGACGCCTGCGGGGCGGCCGTCGATGAACAAGCCATCGATCGCAGCGACCCCCCATCTGAGGTAAGCCACGTCGATTTCGGCGGCGGCTTCCGCGGCGGCAAGCCGGTCACTGGTGGTTTCGCCGGACTGGTGGAACTCGAGCCGGCCGGCCAGTTCGCGGACGGCTCTCGAAAACTCAATTCGCCGGCCTAAGGACATGCGCCGCACCGTGATGCGAGTTCCCGGCAGCGCGATCGAGTCAAAGGCGACCGTGCTTTCGTACTTCCGGCACTCAGGCGAAAGCGACAATAATCTCGTCATCAGTGGTCCCTTGTGCACGGTTGGCTTGAAAGTTCCACTGGAGGCGCGATTCCGAGTCATCAAACTCGGGGACCTCGGGAACTACGCTACGGAGATAGACGCCGAATAGCTGCTTTGACTGATGGCCGAGTTGCAGCATCATGCTGATTGGCGATTTCTGACGAGCGGCCTGATAGAGAGCCTTGGTCTGATCATCGTCATTGGCGAACAGACTCACGTCAGCCGTCACCTGGCGAACACCGGCCAGAATGCATCTCGGAGTTTCCGAGCCGAATTCCCGCGCGCGCAAGTCAACGTTGTTCAACAGACGGATCTTCGCGGTGGTGAGAGTGAAGAACTGGTCGGGGGAACTGCCGAGCCATGCCTGTCCGAGATTGCCGGGGACGATGGTGTAATCGAACCCGACGCTGGCGGGTTCTTCCGGGAACTGTTCAAGGCCCGCCTGACCCGTCTCGAAACTGGCGCTGTCGACCAGGTCGGCCGCGACACCGGAGAATTCGAACTGATGGAAGTCTCCGTTTACTGTGAGGGTGAATTGATCGACAGCGCTACCGGCGATGATGCGATGCACGGCACTGTCGGGACTCCAATAATCGAAAATCGAGGCGCTAGGCAGGTCAGTCGCCAACCGGTAAGTGGCGGTGGGGCTGGCTAGGGAGCCTGCGGTGACATTTAACGTAAAGGGCGCATTGACGCGCACCGAGGCTGGATCCTGGACGTTGGTGACGAAGCGCAGCTCGCCGTCGATGGCAACAGCTTGTCCAACCGCCAATCCGTGCGGTTGTGTGAAATTGATCAGTGTTCCGTTTTCACCGGCGATGGTGCCGCCACTAAATATTTGGGCTGTTGCGCCCATCGCCGACGAGATCAGAGGACCATGCGACGGCTGTTGCGAATCGTCGCTCCAGGCGGTCATGTAGCTGGTGAGGCCGAAGGTGGTTCGTTTTCGGAGCCCTGGCGGCATTCCTGCCCAGGTCCGACTTCCGGTTTTGTCGCGGCGGTTCACCTTTTCCGCTTCCTGCCGCGCCTTCAGCTTGACCGCGGGAATCCGGTGCTTGCCGGCGATCGCCGCTGCTTGTCCGTAGCCCGCCTCCGGGGCAACATAGAACCGGTTGTTGCTCGATGAAATATAGCTCGACATTCTCTCGTTCCTTTCCCTCAGTTCGCGCTGATGTCCACGTCAAATACGACCCGGGTCAGCTGTAGAAAATTGCGGCCGCCGCGTTTTACGGGGCCGTACAGTACCTCGTACCCGCCGTTGAACAACATTCCGCTTCCCCAATCGCCGCGGCTCGCATCGAGCACGCTGGTGATGGCGCTGACCATCAGTTCGGTTCGTTGCTCGAGGTTTTCGAGGCGGTCCTGCGACACCCGTGCCTCGACCACCATTCGGGCCTTGCCCGAGAAGGTTCTGAACTTTTCACGCATCAGGTTCGAGAGCTTCTCGCAGTAAATGTGCACGACCGGGTATTTTGCCGCGACGCTCTGGTCAGAGAGTTCGGGGGCGATGTTGTGCAGGCGCAGATGTTGTCCGGTAAGCGCGAAGGGTGCGATTCCGTCGCTCTCGGTGATCGCCGCCAGCGCGCTATTCAGACCGTTGGATTGAGACCGCATGATCTCGACGATTCGTGCGGCAACTAGACTGGTTGTTCTCGCCATCGTCTTAACCTCGCCTCAGTTCGTTGTAATTGACGACAAAATAGTCCGGCGCCTGTCCGCCAGAGCTGGGTTGTCCCTGTGTGTTCAAGTCGCCTGACAACGTCCACGACACCTCGCATGGGAGCGGCTGCTCATTCTGGAGAGTGAGGTTGCCGGGAGTTGCGCCCGCGTAGAGGTTCCAGCCGCCGTTCCAGCCGAATGCAGGGCCGGCAACCGTGCCGCCGGCTCCCAGGTTGGCCAACAGTGGAGTGGACGCCGCTCCTTCTTCGCCTGCGGCGCCGGTCCAGGATGCCGCCAGGTAGACCGCCTGAGGATCTGCCCCCGGCGCCAACACCTTTGGAGTGTCAGGTCTCGGTACTGGCCGGAGCACGACTCCGACTCCGCGTGCGAAGAACGTGTTCTCCATTGCACGTACTGCCGCCTGGTACTCCTTCAGCTTTTGCGAATAGCGTTCGTTGAGCTGATGGCCGTACGCGTCCTGATAGACGTGTTCGAGCGTCTTCAAGGCATGCCACCGGCGGAGAGCAGGCGTTACGACGACGTCGTTCACTCCACGGTCTCGTCTCTGTTGCTGCACTTCCCGCGTTCCTGAAAACAGCAGGAATCTGAAGATGGCATCCGCGGTTTCCTCGCCGGCAAGGGACAACTTTGCGTCGAGGTCGATTGCTTCCGTTTCCGCGACCTCGAGGATCCCGCTCTCAAAGATGCGAAGGACCTCGATATCGGCGGGCAGTCCGTCTCTAAGTAACGCCATGATTGCCTTATCCCTTCGGCGGAAGAATGCGCTCCCGCAACTGCCTAAGTTCGAGTTCAGGGATCACGGTGAGTTGCACACGGTTGGCCGTCTGCTCCTGGGCGGCTTGCTGAGCAACAGTCTTCAGGGAGAGCCGGTGATCCTCCGCCTCAGCCGGCTTGGCAAGCCGGGCGCGCAGTTCGGTTACAAGCCGAGCGGCGGTAAAGCGTGCGACCTCGCTGACGATGCCTGCGCGGCCGCCGTCGGGAGTGGCTTCGCTCACGACGACGGCAAACGGCTCGCCGATGGTTTCCTCAATCTCGCGAATCCGTTGATAAAAAGCACGTAAATCCATCTCTTCGTCCTTTCCAAAAAAGCAAAGCCCAGCTCTTTCGAGCCGGGCTTTGCGATGCACTGTTTGTTGTTGGTCTGACTAAGACGAGACCTGAACGCCGAAGCCGTTGCGAAGAACGCCACAGCCGTAGAGGACGTCGACGGTGAACTGTTGAGCCAGCGTATTCGGCTGGTAGCTCATCGTGACACGCATGCCGAAATTGCCGAGTTCGGCGTACTCGGCGATGGCGCCGGTGCCGGGCAGCGGTTGGGGCAAGCGGCGCACGACCAAGCCGATCGCGTTGCGGGCAAACGCCAGGTTATGGGTAGTGCTGGGAGCGCTGCCGGTCTTGGGGACGAACTGCGATCTGAAGATGTAGAAATCCTTCATCTTGCCGACCGTGCCGTCCACGAGCGCGCGGAGCCCCGCTTCACCCGCCGTTCGATACTCGCTGAAGCGGGGAATCTGGCGCAGTTGCGAGTAGACGTCGCCGCTGACCACCAGATACTTTGAATCGCTGCCGGGGACTTTCGCCTGGAACAACTCGGTTTCGGCCAGGTCCACCAAAGCTTCGGTTACCGGCACTGCGGGGCCGCCCACCACCGCGTTGGAGTTGAACTGCGAATAGAGGTTCAGAAGGTCACTCTCGATGCGCTCGGCGAGTGCTACCACCGCCGGCTGCATGTAGAGCCTGAGAAGGTCGGGCACCGCGAGAACTTTGGTGACGTCGGGAATCTGGAAGGTCGCTTCAGCGTGGGTGTTGAGAATGATCTGCGCGTTTCCCAGGCTCGGATTCTGGGTCAGTACGGAACCGCCCTCAGCGAGGTTGTTGGCGACGAGTGTTGGAGGGATCGGCACATTGACTGTGTCGCCCGCCTGGGCCAGAGTCGGCTCATAATCGCGATTGACGAGGTTACCCATGACAAGGTTCCCCATTAAGGCTGGTAGCGCGTCCACGGCTACCAGTTTGCAGATCGCATTCGCCACATTGGCAGAAGTAATTGCTGGCATCTGTTTTCTTTTCTCCTCTTTGTTGCTACTGTCCGCGCATCGCCTCACTAGCGACGCGTGAGATTTCCTGACGGATTTTGTCGAGTTCCTCGGGGTTCATCCCGGGCCGGATCTTATCCAGGTCGATGTGTCCGCCACCCTGCTGTGGAGTCCGCTGCACTCCACTGGCTCCTGAACCGCCGGGTATCCGCGCGGGTAGAAGCTCGGGATTGTCGGCGACGAAATGCGCAAGGTATTCTTTTGCGCTTATCTCGCCGGATTCAGTCCGGGCTACGAGCCGTCCGTCGTCAGTGCGATGGACGTCGTCTTTCACGGCTTTGAACGCCAGATCGATCTTGGCAACGCCGAGTTTTTGAAGTTCGGCGCGGATCGTACTACTGCGTTCAGCCAGCTCGGCGATTTCGCGGCTCCGCTTGTTCTCCTCCACTAGCTCATTCAGCCGGCCTTCGAGCGATTCGCGACGCTTGCGCTCCTCGACCAGTTCGGCTTTATACGCCGGCTCAGCCTTGGATTGTTCAGTTCGAACGAACTCTTGAATCGCGTCGCGGACAATCGATCGAATATCTACTTCACTTGGTTCCATAAGCCTCCAAACTCTGCGCACACTCCAGCCCGTGACTCCGGACGGCCGGTTGCAGCCGCCGGGCATTTGCCGGTGTTTTGTGTTGTTGTGTTGTGCTACGCCGCGTCGATCTCGGAAGAGATCCGGTCCTTGATGTCCTGACGCACGTCGCTCAGATATTTCAGCGCCAGCTTCTTCTTCACCTGGGTGGAGAGGGTAGCTGATTGGATACCGAGGCCCAACAGAGCCTGGGCGTTTTCCAACTCAGTACCGAAATCGCCGATATCAAACTCGTCCATACCCGATACGTCGACGATGAGCTCGTCTTTACGAACGGTTTCGATGGTCCGCAGAATTCGGCGGGCCATATCCTTCACCGAATCGCCATACGCCCGAAGCACTTCCTGGGTGATCGAGAAATCCCGCAGCTTGCTCAAACCGGACTGCCTGGCGCTCGACGAACTGTCCGAGCCCATCTGCGTTACATAGCAGACGCGGTAAATCTCGTCCTGCAATCGCGAAAGGTTCGCGGCGGCGATCTCGTAGACGCGTCCCTCCGGCTCGGTCCAGCCAAACTTATCATCGGGGCCGAGTTGAATAAAGTAAGACTCGCCCACCATCTGGTTCCACTGTCGATCCGAATAGATCACGGGCATTGCAAACAGCCCCATCGACAGTGCCCAGGACAGCGCATTTGATTTGTTAAAGTGCTCGAGCTGGATGGATCCAGCCCGGTTCAAGAGCCACAGGCCCTCGGGCACTTCCATGCGGAAAAGGGGCACGCGACCGAGGCTGGCGAGACCATGCCTGCCGGTATCGAGCAACTCGATGGGCGCTTCTCCGGTGTCGGTCTGCAGTTGCCGGTAGACGCGAAAATCGGTTTTATCGTAGTAGGTCCACCGTGTCTCTTTGCGCCACTGCTCATCCTCGATGCTGTCCTTGCGCAGAGACTCGGTACGTAACACCACCCATTCGAACATGCCCCGCTCATCAAGGCTCCAGTTGATGATGTCCTCAGCGGAGTACGGCACGAGGTAGGCGCGTGATACGCCCCGAGCATCCTCCTCGGCGCGGTTTACGGCCGGCTTTACGGTGCGGGGGAAATCCACCAACAGGTAGCTGGCGCCGCCGATCAACGCTTCGACGAACTGGCGTTTCAGAAGGTCGGCGAAGTTCGTGCCCTTCAGGTCGCAATCGTCGATGAATTCGTTGAAGAACCCGCGGCCAGTCACGTTGGGCCCGTCGATGGTCAGGAGCGGTTCGCGGCGGAATACCGTTGCCGCGTACCAATCCACGATGGACCCGATGTAGTTCTGATAGAAGACCTGGCGCAGCCTTTCGCTGTAGATCTCCAATGGCTCTTTGCTACGCGGCAGCAGATATTCCGCCGCGTTGTTGCTCATCTGTTCGCCGCCCGCGTACAGATCCCGGTAGCGCCGCCACATCGCGCGCTTCACCTTGTGTTCGGGGTGCTCCCGATTGATCTCTATCATGAACTCTGCTCCTTCATTTTCGAATCACAGTAATCGTTGCCGCTGTTCGCCGATCTGCGGGCGGCGGAACTCCTGCCACAGCAGATAGCCGAGTGCGTCGGACAGGTGCGTCCGGCGCGGATCGCTGGTTTTGTCGAGCATGGTGGTATCGGCCTGATAGCTGACCTGCTCGAAATCCTTAATCAACTCCTTGCACTTGCGACTGAGGGTCAGGCATATGTGACCGGTCGCGGATTCCATCATCGAGTTCACGGTGGTGATGCGGTCGCGCACCGCTGGGTTGCTGCGCGGCACTTTGAACACGCTCTGATACGCGTTGCGACGGAGGAACTCGGTGATGATCGTGTAGTCCGTACTGCCAGCGGTTTGCATTCGTGCGCCGGTGGCATCGCCGTATATCTCCACGCCGGCCGCGTGGTTGCCGAATCGCCGTTGAAATTCAACGCAGGCATCGTCGGTGCTTGCGCGGTTGAGCACGATCTCATCCAGCACCACCACCCGGTCGCCGATCTTCTGGGCAACGATCGAGCACATCGGGTTGACGTTGAAGTCGAGCGCCCAAAGGAGGGGCCTCGAACGGTCCACCGCGGCGTCGCACAGGTGTTTGGCACGATCAAATGCGTAATACACGCGCCCGGCGCTGAGATTCACATACTCGCCGAGAACTTCCTGCTGAAAGAATCTTTCGTCGTAGCTGCTCTTCAGCCTGTCGTAGAAGTCCGGCACCTTGCCCAAAAGGTGCCGGTTCTCGAGCGGTTTGGCCACCACCGCCTCATATCCCCCCACGGGATTGGCGATGAACCGCTCATACACCCAGTCGAACCCTTTCGGAGTCCACACTCCGAAGCCGCATAGACGGGTCGCCCTGGGATCTCGTAAACGTCCTTCTAATCGCAGCCAGGCCTCTGACGGGACGTAAGTCAATTCGTCGACGCCGAACCAGGCCAGATTTGTGCCTCTCAATCGCTCGAAGCTATCGAGCGCCCGGAACACGATTTTCGAACCGGTATCCTTCATCAACAGGTAGTTTTCCGCCCGGTTCACTTCGTAGTTGATCCCGCTCGCGTCGAGCGTCTCGATCAACGCCGTTTGGGTTGCATCGCGAAGCATAGGAAAGGTGGGCGCGCCAATCAGGCCGAGTAACCCTGGATTCAAGTAGGACAGCCGTATTGCTTCCTGACAGAGAGCCTGGCTTTTACCCGATCCGATTGGTCCTGAAAATCCCTTGAAGCGAGCAGTGGATCCGTGGAACCGTTGCTGCGAAGGCAGAGGTTCATACTCAATGCCTACGTACCGGATTCCGGCTCGAATTTCTGTACCCATGTCACTCTCACCTCGCTTACCATCTCCTCGCCTCGAAGCTCCCTCTCGAGGGTCACCAAGCGGATATAGTCGGAAACCGTAGCTTCCTTTGTCCGCGTTTTCATCTGAAATTCATCCGCGAGTTGACGAACGCCCTCAAAGCGGCCTTGGATGACCTCCCCGCTTCGGTTCTTGCCGCACTCGATTAGCCTCGCCATCCACTTTGTCTCCTCCAAAAAAAATCGCGCCGGAGACAATCCGGCGCGGCGAACTTTCCTTCGAACTCTTCCTGACTTCAAGCTATCATCCGTACACCTAGCGAATCGCGAGGGCAATTTGTTAACTCTATGAAAACAAGCCAAATAGAAATCTCAAAACCTTAGGAACGCGAATCTGGGCTTGGCCAAAACGGTGATCATTCCTTGTAAACTGCTAATTCGGCGCGGCTTATCGCTTGCATTCCCGGCGAGTACGACAGGCGTTGCACTCCGGTCTTCTAGGGTGAACCTTAGAACGCATCTAATGGGATTCCGCGATTTAAGCTTTGAAGCAAATCCTCTAGTCTGAAAGTCGAGGGATTCTGAATGCTCCGAGGTGCGATAATTTGCCCCGACCAAGACCTAACCGCCCACCTGGATCAGTCGCTACTTCAATTGGGGCGAGTAGGGGTGGTCCGCGCCGTCGATCATTATCCTGACCTCGTAGAGCTTACGCGAATCCTGCGCGCCGCCGCACCGCAGATTATTTTTGTATCCACTGAAGCCATGGCCGCCGCCGTTGAGACGCTGAAGATGATCGAGTCCAACGCGCCGGGTGTCCAGGTAATTGCTATTAGCCGCAGGCAGGATCCCGATGTGTTGATCGAGGCCATGCGTGCGGGCATTCGCGAGTTTCTTTCGATGCCAATCGAGCGGCAGGCCCTGTACGAGACGATTAGCCGTGCGTCCGAGGCTCTGGACAAGCGGCCGCCAATGTTCGAGAGCAGCGACCTGGTTTACTCATTCCTGCCGTCAAAGGCCGGCGTGGGCACAACCACAATCGCACTGAACGTTGCCATGGCGCTGGCGCGCTACCAGGACACTCGGGTGGCACTCTCGGACTTCGACCTGAGTTCGGGAATGCTTCGCTTCATGCTGAAGCTGGAGACCACATACGCGGTGCCCGATGCCATCGAGCATGCGGTGGATATGGACGAAGAGCTATGGCCGCAGTTGGTAACCACGGTTGGGAACATGGACGTTCTTCATGCCGGGCAACTGAATCCCAATCTGCGAATCGAGCCGACGCAGGTCCGCCACCTCATTGAGTTTATGCGCCGCAACTACCGGGCCATGTGCTTCGACTTGTCGGGCAATCTGGAGCGCTACTCGCTCGAGATCATGCATGAGTCGAAGCGCATCTTCCTGGTCTGCACGCCGGAGATCCCTTCGCTGCATCTGGCGCGCGAGAAGTTCGCCTTCCTCCGGACGTTGAATCTGGAAGGCCGCATCAGCGTCATCGTCAACCGGTCTATGAAGCGGCAGGTGATTTCTCCCGAGCAGATTGAGCAGATACTCGGCTTGCCGGTTCTGATGAGTTTGCCCAACGATTATCACGGCGTAGGCCGTTCAGTGACGGCTGGAAGAAGCGTGGATGCGAAGTCTGAACTCGGGCTTCAATTTACGCGCCTTGCGGCCGCGCTGCTACAGAAGAAACCGAAGGAATCGAAGGTCGAGCAGAAGAAGCGCTTTATCGAATTCTTCAACGTTCCGAACCGGGCTACGGCGAAGTAGGACGTCGACGGCTAACGCGCCGCCGCGAGCGACCGCTTCAGGAACGCTCCTGTATGCGTCGCTGCCTTGGCAATCTGCTCAGGCGTCCCCTGTGCGACGATCTCACCGCCGGCGGCACCGCCCTCAGGTCCCAGGTCAATCACCCAATCCGCGCTTTGAATCACATCGAGATTGTGCTCGATGATCAGGATGCTGCCGCCGTTCTGGATGAGGCGGTTGAACGCGTCGAGCAGTTTGGCGATGTCGTCGAAATGCAGGCCGGTGGTCGGTTCGTCGAAGATAAATAGCGTCCCCTTCGAACTCGACTGCGAGAGGTGCGACGCGAGTTTTACGCGCTGCGCTTCGCCGCCTGAGAGCGTGGTGGCCGACTGTCCCAGTCTCAGGTAGCCCAGTCCCACCTCCGCCAAAACCTTCAAGCGGTTTGCGAGGCGTGCGGTATCGGCGAAAAACGAGATCGCCTCTTTCACAGTGAGCCGCAGCACCTCGTGGATATTCAGGCCTTTGTACTTGACGTCAAGCACAGTCGGCTTGAAGCGCGTGCCCTTGCAGTCCTCGCAGACCAATTCCACGTCGGCCAGAAACTGCATCTCCACGGTCACGGTGCCGTCGCCCTGGCAGGTTTCGCAGCGTCCGCCAGGAATATTGAACGAGAAATGCCCGCTCGTGTATCCGCGTTTTGAGGCTTCGGGCGTCGCGGCAAACAGTTCGCGAATGATGTCGAAGGCCTTGATGTAGGTGACTGGATTCGATCGCGGAGTCCGCCCGATTGGCGACTGGTCTACCAGCACAACGTCCTTCAGGTACTCCGCGCGCTCGACGCCGCGGCACGTCATCTTCTCCACCAGTCCGAGATCCTCGCCCGTGAGTTCGGAGGCAGCAGCCTTGTGCAGCATGCGATCGAGCGTCTTGAAGATCACTTCGTGCACCAGCGTCGATTTACCCGATCCCGAGACACCGGTCACTGCCACCATCATGTCGAGTGGCACCTCGACATCGAAGTTCTTGAGGTTATTCGCGCGCGCGCCCTTGAACTTCAGCACGCGTTTGCGATCCACTTCGCGGCGGCGCAGGAAATGAGAAACCTTGGAATCGCCGCGCAAATATTTCGAGGTCAGCGACGGACTGCCGTTTTCGAGAATCTTGGCGTACGATCCCTCGAAAACCACCTTGCCCCCGTTCTCGCCCGCGCCCGGACCCATGTCGATGATGTGGTCCGCCGACGCCATCACTTCGGCGTCATGCTCCACCACGACGATCGTGTTTCCCAGGTCGCGCAACTCCTCGAGAATCTTGATCAGCCTGCCGGTGTCGCGGCTATGCAGGCCGATGGACGGTTCGTCGAGTACGTAGACCGCGCCAACCAGGCGGGAACCCAGGCACGTCGCCAGAACAATCCGCTGCGACTCTCCACCAGAGAGCGTCGCCGACAACCGGTCGAGCGTCAGGTACTCAAGTCCCACGTCGTTGAGGAACTTCAATCGCTGCTGGACTTCTACCTTGACCTTGTCGGCGATGGTCTTTTCTTCGGGCGTCAGTTCCAGACCGTCGAAGAACGTCTTGGCCTCGGCCATATTCAGCCGGACGACTTCCGCCATCGTCCTGCCGCCCACCTGAATGTACAGTGCCTCCGGCCTTAGCCTGGACCCGTGGCATTCCGGACATTCCGCATAACCGCGGAAGCGGCTGAGGAACACGCGCACGTGGACCTTGTACTTCTTCGACTCCACTTCCTTGAAGAACAGCCGGATATGCTCGTAGAGGAGTTGCCGCTCGTCTTCGCGCAGATTGCAAACCGGCACATTCAGGCGGACTTTTCCCTTCGTCGCCGGCCGGAACTCGGTGCCGAAATACCAGCTGTATTGAGGCTTGGTCCAGGGATCGACGGCGCCATCCTGGAGCGACAGCGTGCGGTCGGGGATCACCAAGTCCATGTCGTAGTCGACGGTGTTGCCGAATCCCTGACACCTGCGGCATGCACCAAACGGGCTGTTGAAGCTGAACAGGCTTGGCTCAGGATCGACAAAAGTCAACGAGCAGGTCTTGCAGGCGAATTTCTCGTTGAACTTCACCACCTGGTCGTCGGATGCGCTTTGGAAGATGACTTCTCCGGCCTCGCGATAACAGATCTCCACGGTGTCCACGAGTCGCTGATGAAGGTCGCCGCCGAGCACCAGCCGGTCCACCAGCGCGAACAGGGGCTTGGCGAAGTCGATGTCGAGCAGGCTCTCGGGAGTGGAAAACTCGAACGTCTTGCCACCCTGGTAGAGGCGGGTGAAGCCCTTCTTGCGCAACTCGAAGAGATGGTCGCGCAGACGCTCGGATTGCTTACCGGGGCCTTCTTTCGCGACGATGATAGGGAACAAAGCGTACCAGCGCGAACCGGGTGGCCGCTCCATCATGGTGTCGGCGATCTGATCGACGGTGTCGCGAAGAACCCGTGTCTTGCAGTTGGGGCAGTAGGTGCGTCCCACACGGGCAAACAGCAGACGCAGAAAATCGTAGAGCTCGGTGGAGGTGGCCACCGTCGACCGCGGATTGCGCGTCTGGTTCTTTTGCTTAATCGCGATGGGTGGCGCGATTCCGTCGATGTCGTCGACGTCGGGCTTCTCCATACGCTCTAGAAACTGGCGCGCGTAGGCCGACAACGACTCGACGTAGCGGCGCTGCCCTTCGGCATAAATCGTGTCGAACACCAGCGAACTCTTGCCTGAGCCCGACACTCCCGTAACAACGGTTAGTTTGTTGTGCGGGATGGCCAGCGAGACATTCTTCAGGTTATGAACGCGGGCGCCACGGATGAGAATGGAGTCGATCAAGGTAGGACTTCTCCATTATAGCGGGCCACCCAAAGCCGGTCCGATATTCGGGATGTTAGGATGAGTTTTTGCCCCAGACATTTTGCCGGCAGCTGCTTTCCTGGTACGACGCAAACCAGCGGGATCTCCCATGGCGTCGCGCAGAGACTGACCCATGGGCAGTCCTCGTGTCGGAGATCATGCTGCAGCAGACGCGCGTGGAAACGGTGATTCCTTACTACGAGAAGTTTCTCGCGCGGTTCCCGTCGGCAGCGGATTTCGGAGCGGCGACCGAGGACCAGGTGCTTTACGCGTGGGCCGGACTCGGCTATTATTCGCGTGCCCGAAATCTTCAGCGCGCGGCGCGTGAGATTGCCGCTAACGGTTTCCCGCGCACCTATGAAGCCATTCGGGCGTTGCCTGGAGTGGGTGGCTACACGGCGGCCGCAGTTGCCAGTATTGCCTTTGGTCTGCCGCATGCGGCACTTGATGGAAACGTGGCCCGTGTAGTCGCACGTCTAACAGTCTATGACTCCGATATTAAGACGCCAGCCTCCCGGACCCATCTACAATCCGTGGCGTCGACACTGCTCGGAGCGGACCGTCCCGGCGACTTCAACCAGGCAATGATGGAGCTTGGCGCGGTAATTTGCACGCCGCGGTCTCCCAAGTGTCTGCTTTGCCCTGTGGTGACGTTCTGTACGGCGCGCCGTGAAGGACGTGAGCAGGAACTTCCGGTGCGAGGCGTAGCGCCTGAGAAGATTCAGGTAAAGAAAGTCATCGTCGCCATTATTCGGGGAGACGCGATTCTGTTAACACGGCGGCCGGATGATAGTCGCAGGCTCGCGGGATTTTGGGAATTGCCGGAGGCGTCATCGGTTCCGAATATTCAAGTTGGCTCGGAAATTGGCCGCTTTCGGCACAGTATCGTGAATCATCAATATGATTTTGCGGTGTGTTCAGGCACGCTCAGGGGAAGAGCGAAGGGTTGCCAGTGGTGGCCGCTCAACAAATTACATGAAATCCCCTTAAGCACCACGGCTAAGAAAGCTGTTCCGTGTTTAGCAGTAGCAGGGTCTCACCGAAAGAACCGGGAGACCTAGTCATCAACCGCTAAGTCCGCGTAGGTGCGTGGGGCAGCGGCACTAGGAGCGAAGTATTTCATGAATCAAAACAAGAAATTATTTATAGCCAAATTCGCGGTTGTGCTGGCGGTCCCGGTTGTGCTGTGGGCTTTTTCCGCCGGCCCGGACGCACACAAGAGCGGTGTTCCGGGGACCGGAGAGGGAACTTGCAACGAGGTTGGCTGCCACGTCGGAGCTGCTGTTAACGGCGGTGGCGGAAGCGTAACGATCACGGCCGCAGAAGGAACTGGTTACACGCCCGCCAAGAAACAGACGCTGACCATTAAGATCACGGATAGCGCTGCACGCGCCTACGGTTTCCAGATCACTGCACGGCTCGCCTCGGATCACAGCAAACAGGCCGGGACATTCACGGTAGGGACCTCGCAACTGGTTTTGTGCGCGGGAACCGCGGTATCCGACCTCGGCGGCACTCGTCCGAATTCAGGCACATGTCCCGCATCTAAGCCGCTCGAATTCATCGAGCATAGCCGCGCATTGAGCACCAGCACAATTACTGTGGATTGGACACCTCCCTCTTCGGATGTAGGCCCAATCGATTTCTACTTGTCTGCCAATGCGGCTAACGGGAACGGCAACGAGAGTGGCGATCACATCTACACGGCATCGTTGCAACTGAAGACGGCGACGGTTGGCGGTGTCCAGCCGATCATCAGCGCGGGTGGCGTGATCAATGCTTTCGGCTTCGGCGGTAAAGCCGGTGTTGCGCCGGGAACCTGGATTGAAATATACGGCCAGAACTTGTCGGGCACCACACGATCCTGGGCCGGCGGCGACTTCAACGGCAGCAATGCGCCAACGACCATTGATACCGTAACGGTGACCGTGGCGGGTAAGCCTGCCTACATCGACTTCGTCAGTCCCGGCCAGGTCAACGCTCAGGTTCCAGATGGAATCGGCACAGGCCCCGTTCCCGTCGTCGTTACTTTGAACGGCGTTGCGAGCAGTCCCCTGACCCTGACCGCGTCGGACATGCTTCCCGGCATCCTAGCTCCCGCCGGCTTCAAGGTGGGCAGCACGCAGTACGTTGTGGCGCAACTCGCCGACAATTCCTTCGTCGGTGATCCCACCAAGATTCCCGGCACCAACCGGCCCGCTAAACCTGGAGAAACTATCGTGCTCTACGGTATCGGCTTCGGCGCCGTAACTCCGTCAGTTGCAGCGGGTACGATCGTCGGGGCGGCGAACAGCGTTAGCAATAATCTCGTAATTCGATTCGGCCAGATTCAGGCAACCAGCGTTACCTACAAGGGCCTGACGCCCGGCTTCGTTGGTCTCTATCAGTTCAACGTCGTAGTCCCAAGCACCGTCCCCGATGGTGATTCAACGCTCGATGTTGCAATTGGTAGTGTCAGCACGGGCCAAACGTTGTCCATACCTATCAAGAAGTAGGGTCGCCATGAGCGCGACCTTCCTTCCGTACGCCTAACTCACGTCAAAAGGGAGATCGCGCCATGCGCTTGAAGTTTGTCTACGCGGCTTTAGCCGCTACACCTGTCACATTGCTAGCCTTCAGCACCGGTCCGCCGATCAAGCGGACCGGTAACATTGATGGCGGCACAACCTGCACTGCCTGTCACGCCACCTTCGCCCCGGCGAATTCCGATGTCCGGGGCAGCGTTAAGATGACCGGATTCGCCAACTACAATCCCGGCGCCACTCAAACTCTCAAGATCACGATCTCGCATCCCGACGCTGCCCGCTGGGGATTCCAACTAACCGCCCGCTTCGTCACTAACGGAGCCATGGCCGGCACCTTCGTCCAATCCGACGATCAAACCAAGATCGTTTGTGACGACGGCTCCACGCGCGGAGCGGCAGGACCCTGCCAGCCCGGCCAACTTTCCTGGATCGAGCATTCCAACGCCGTTCGAACCGACACCGGAGCCGGCTACACGTACGAGGTGAAGTGGATTCCGCCATCGGAGGAGAACGGCGACATCACGTTCTATTTCGCGGGAAACGCTGCCGACGGTGGTGGATCTCCGATCAACGATCGTATCTATAATGCGACCCAGCGAATCTCGCTCTCGTCAACCTCAACCTGCTCGTTGTCCAAGCCGGCCATCAACCGAGTGGTGAACGCGGCGGCCCATGCTGGAAATATCGCGCCAGGAGCCATGATCGAGATCTACGGCTCGAACTTCCAGGTCCCCGGTCACACCCGGAACGTGGGGAACGGCGATCTCGGGGCGGGTAAATTTCCATCGGAACTGGGTTGCATCGCGGTTGAAATCGACGGTCAACGCGTGCCGCTGACGTACGTTCAACAGGATCAAATCAACGCTCAGGCTCCTGGAAGCAATAAGACGGGTCCAGTTGCTGTGGCCGTCATTGCCAACCCCGGACGGTCTAACGAAATCCGCAGCGACTCCGGATCGGCGACCTTCCAAGCCGTTGCCCCCGCCTTCTTTACCTTTGATGGAAAAAGCATCGCCGCTCAGTTCGCCGGCAAGAGCGATATTGTGGCGACCTCTTCCGTGGTGCCGGGCGCCAACCCAGCCAAACCCGGCGACGTGGTCACTCTTTACGGCACAGGTTTCGGTGTCACGAGTCCTGCCGCCGGCGCCGGTTCAATATCCAACGGCCTCAGCGCGCTGGTCGCCCCGGCTACCCTGACCGTCGGAGGAATCGCAGTGTCCTCTACCGACCTGTCCTACATCGGGCTAGCCCCACAGAACATCAGTGGGCTGTATCAGCTCAACGTGAAGCTTCCGGCTGCGCTGGCAGATGGCGATCAGGCTGTCGTGGTCACCATCGCCGGGGTGTCATCGCCCGCGACGTCCACCATACCGGTAAAGAAGTAAGAGCTCCAGGATTGGGGGCGGGGCTACACCCCACGCCCCCATGGGGATATTGTCCTTCCGATTCCCGGCTCGTAAACTGAATCTGAAATCCATTATCAATGCCGCAGCCTGTTGTCCTGCTGGCATGCCTTCTGGCCGGACAAGTCAACCAGAACGCAACGCGGGAGGCGCCCTCCTACTCCGCAACCAGCGTCGTTAACTCGGCCTCGAACCTGACAGGCAGTTCTGCGCCTAACACCTTTCTCTCCATTTACGGCACCAATCTCGCCTACACCAAACGAGCTTTGGCTGACACCGACATCGTGAATGGCACCCTGCCGACCATATTGCCCGGCACCGGCGTCACCGTCTATGTGAATCGAGTGCGCGCTCAGATTTATTACGTCTCTCCGGGGCAGATCAACATTTTGGTGCCGAGCAATCTGGACCCCGGGCCTGCGGACCTTCTGGTGAATTTGGATGGCATCTATGGACCTACTATCGCCGTCACCTTGTCGCCCTCCGCGCCCGCACTATTTCAAATGGACGACGTTACGGCCATCGCCGCGCACGCCAACGGCGCCGTACTCACCAGCGACGGGCCGGGACGGCCGGACGAATACATTGTGCTGTACGCCACTGGACTTGGTCGCGTCAACCCCACCGTCCCTTACGGTGAAATCCCGCTCCATGCCGCCCAACTTCAGAACATTTCGGCCTTCCGGGTGCTTCTCGATGGTACGCCGCTAGAGGCTTCGCGCATGTTGTACGCCGGTGTCGCTCCGGGATTTGGCGGACTTTATCAGATCAATATCCAACTGCCTTCCAAATTGAACGCGAACCCGGAGATCCGTCTGCAGACTATCGACGGACTCAGTAAGCCTGGCGTTTTCATACGCGTCGCGCCTTCCGTGCAGTAATCGGCAACCACGCGGGCTTCCGGTACGTTTATCTAGGTGGGCTACAATCCCTAGTAAGGAGACATTTGTATGCGATCCCAGGGGCTGATTTTGTTGGTTGCCGGCGCGGCGTGCTTCGCGCAGGAAGCCGCCCCCGGCTGGCATAAGGCCGATGATGCTGCCGGCGCGAAAGCACCGGAGAAGGCGCCGCACACCTATACCGTGCAGCCCGGGACGAAGGTTCCGCTGAGCATGATCAATAGCGTCTCCACTAAGAACGCCGCAGCCGGTGATCGCATCTATCTCGAGACCGTTTTTCCGATACTCGTGGACGGCAAGGTCGTGATCCCTCCGGGCAGCTACGTTGCCGGATCGGTGACCGAAGTCAAGCGTCCGGGACGGGCGAAGGGTCGTGGCGAACTGTACGTCCGGTTTGATTCGTTGACCCTCCCTAACGGCGTCACACGCGACTTTCGCTCACGCCTGGGCGGGCTCGATGGACGTGCTTCTGAAGAACTCGACAAAGAAGAAGGCAAGATCAGAAGCGAAGGAACCAAGACTGAGGACATCAAGACGGTGGGCACCACCACGGCTGCCGGAGCGAGCGTCGGCGCTATTGCCACTCGCACCGGAATGGGTGCCGGGATCGGCGCTGCGGCCG
This sequence comes from Bryobacterales bacterium, assembly GCA_038212445.1. GTDB lineage: Bacteria > Acidobacteriota > Terriglobia > Bryobacterales > Bryobacteraceae > TMP-7. Next base: position 20,734 of record JBBQUM010000021.1, on the reverse strand, counting down.
GTGCCGCTGCCGGACTTGCCGCCGTACTACTGACCCGTGGTTCTGAGGCGGTGCTCGCCAAGGGCACGACGCTTGAGATGGTGCTCGATCGGCCCATCTCCTTTGAGACGGCTGAGCTCGAAAACGCTCCGACGCGGCGCACTGTGGGCGAGGGCCCAGGCCCGCTTCCACGCCGGTCTGACCGCTCTCCGCTCGGTTCGCGACTACCGCTCTAGGACGCGCCGATGAAAATTGCGGCCGCAACACTTTTAGCGGCACTGGCCGTTCAGGCTGCGCCAATTAGAATCGTCCTGATCGGCGATTCCACCGTCAATGACGAAGGTGGCTGGGGAACGGGCTTTCGCGACTCCTTCAAGCCGGGTAGCGTCGTTGTCCTAAACCACGCGCTGAACGGGCGCAGTTCCAAGAGTTTTCGTGATGAGGGCCACTGGCAGCCAGCCTTGGCTGACAAGCCCGACTTTGTCATCATTCAGTTCGGCCACAATGATCAGCCCGGCAAAGGGCCCGACCGCGAGACCGACCCCGGCACCACCTACCGCGACAATCTAAAACGATACGTCGAGGAAAGCCGCGCCGCCGGCGCCACGCCCGTCCTGGTCACCTCAATCGTCCGCCGGAACTTTGACAGCGAGGGGAAGATCAAACGCGACGCTCATGTGCCGTACGTCGAGGCTGTACGGAAACTCGCCGCGGAACTCGATGTACCGCTAATGGATCTATATGAGCGGACACGCGAACAGTGCGAGCGACTGGGACCGTTGTTGATGCCCGATTTCGACGCCATCGACAAGGACGGCAAGCCAGATCACACTCATCTCGGCGCACGCGGGCGGCAGGAGACGGGTCGCCTTGCCGCTGACGAATTTGGGCGCGTCGTCCCGGCGCTGAATCCTTTCCTTACTTCCCGCATCAGATAGCACGATGAAATATCTCGTATTCGCGGGAAGTACTCGCACCGGCGGGTTGCATCAGGAATTGGCGCGTTTGGCGGCTGCCAGCATTGAGCGCCAAGGCGATGAGGCGACGATTGTGGACTTGCGTGATTACCCGATGCCGATCTACGACGGCGATTTTGAAGCGGCAAACGGACTCCCGGAAGCGGCGCGCAAACTCAAGAAGCTGTTCGCCGAACACGATGGCCTAGTGATCGCTTCGCCCGAATACAACGGCTCGTTTCCTGCCCTGGTAAAGAATGTGGTGGACTGGCTGACGCGCGCCGAGCCCGGTGAACGTCACTCGCAGGCCTTTCGCGGTAAACCCGTGACGCTCATTGCGACGTCTCCCGGCCCGGGCGGCGGCAAACGCGGACTCCGGCATCTACGCGAACTCCTTGAGATGATCGGTGCTCGCGTGGTTCACGAAATCGTCATTCCGTCAGGCCGAATCACTGAGGCAGTCATCGAGATCCCCCGGCTTCAAGCCGTCTAGCCCCAAAGATGTTATAAACAGCGCAATGCGAATTTTATCGGCGCTGTTGCTGCTAGCCGGGCTCGCGTGGTCGCAAACCCCGGCAACCAAGCGATGGTGGGGTCACGTCAGAGTTCTCGCTGACGACAAACTCGAAGGACGGGACACCGGCAGCGAAGGATATCGGACCGCCGCCCGTTACGTCGTGGATCAGTTCCAAAAGGCAGGACTTCAGCCAGTCGCCGGCGACGGCTTTTACCAGTCAGTCCCGCTGAAGGTGCTGACGCTCCGTCCCGACTCTACTTTTACTCTGGTCCGCGGCGGCCCGCTGGCGCTTCACATCAACGAGCAGATCGGGCTGACGCCACGCGCCGGGCTGCCGGAGACGATTGACGCTCCGCTTCAATTCGCCGGCACAGAGGATGCCGATGTTGCGGGGAGGATCGTCGTCGTGATTGCGGGTACGCGGCGCGCTCCCGTAACGGGCGCGGTGGCGGTGATCTCGATCGACAATCCTAACGCTCTAGAAGCTCCACGTTGGCCCATCGCCTATGCGCGCAGCATGTCGGTTGAAGGAATAGAACCGCGCACTCCTGCAGCCACTGGAGTGACGTTCCGCTTCAATCCGGAAGACGCTGACACGCTCTTTGCGGGCACCGGACGTACGTTCGCCTCACTGCTTGCCCTCGGTGCGGCAGGCAAGCCGATCCCCGCCTTCCCGCTTCCCGCGAGTTTCCGCGCCACGATCCACGTTGACGTTACCAGCGTAACCTCCGATAACATCATCGCCGTACTTCCCGGGGGCGATCTCAAGGACGAGTACGTCGTCGTATCGGCCCATCTGGATGGCTACGGCATCGGCACGCCCGTTAAAGGAGACCGCATCTACAACGGCGCATTCGACGATGCAGCCTGCGTCTCGAATCTGATTGAACTCGCCGCCGACCTCAAGCGCGGCGGCACCAAGCTTCGCCGCAGCGTGCTGTTCGCCGTGTTCACTGGCGAGGAAAAGGGATTGCTCGGCTCCCAGTATTTCACCGCGCACTTCACTGTCCCCAAGGAACAGATCGTCGCCGACATCAACCTCGACTACATCCGGCCGCTGTTTCCTTTGAAACGGCTAACGGTGCTGGGGCTGGAGGAGTCCACTCTCGGCGCCACCGCTCGCACGGTCGCTGAAAAACTCAACATTCTGGTGCAGCCGGACAACGAGCCCGAGCGCGGTTTGTTCCGGCGCTCAGACCAGTACAATTTCATCCGCGCGGGTATCCCCGGCATCGCCTTCATCTTCGGCTACGAGAAGGGCTCGCGCGAGGAAACCATCTATCGGGACTGGTACAAGAGCAACTATCACAAGCCGGCTGACGACTCCAAGCAGTTGGTGGACTGGGTGGGGGCGGCTCAGTTTCACCGCTTCTTTAGCGCGATGACAGAGGCAGTGGCCAACGCCGACGCGCGTCCCGAGTCGAAAAAGTAACCCGTCGCCGATGGTATTCTGAAGACGTCAACCCACGGCGCGAACGTGGCGGAATTGGCAGACGCACTGGATTTAGGTTCCAGCGGTTAACAGCCATGTGGGTTCAAGTCCCACCGTTCGCACCACTTCATTTTTCCCGCCTTCCAAACAAGATTCCCTGAGAATCTTCGCGCCCGTTTCCCACTTTAGTTATGAGATCCGAGGCCACGAATGAAGGTCATCCTCTTTCCGAAGAGGGCTCCTCGCCCTGAATTCCAACACCCGGCGGCCGGTCCACGACGGTCGCTCATTGTGGACTGGCGGTTGACCGCCCGATCGCCATCACTAGTCCTCACCCCGCGCCAACCAAACTTCGCTCGCCGCGCCGCTACTTTCAAACCGGAAGTGCTAGCGGCGTCCTTTGCCCAAATTCTCGAACTGAGCCGGGTCTTTGGCGAGCGCTGCCGGCCCACTCACGCGCTCGTAGTCCTCAATTCGATGGCGGTGCCGCTCCTCGACGCCTCGGCACGCGACTACCTATGGTCGTTATTCGAGGTCCCGATCTTTGAGCAGGTTCTCGATTCCGCCGGACGAGTGGTTGCGTTTGAGTGCGAGGCGCACGCTGGACTCCACCTTTGCGGCACGTGGCCGGATCATCCGTTCGGACGAACTCTGAGCGGCATCTGTGATTGCGGTCAACTGGCCAACCGTCTGTGCGTGCCCGAGCGAGCGATGGCCGCCTGCGCATCCTGACCCCGGGGGCTTGATTCCCACCTTCCGCTCTGTTATTTCATAGGGACCCTGGGAGGGGTGGTTGACATGAGTCCTTCCGATCGAATCGCCTCCGTATTGGAATCGAAAAGCCGTCGCCTCTGGTCTGTGTCGCCCGCGGCCACGGTACTTGAAGCCATCCAAATCATGTCGGAAGCCGACATTGGCGCCTTACCCGTTATCTCGTCGAGTGGCAGGCTCATGGGACTGCTCTCAGAACGTGACTATGCCCGAAAGGTGGTTCTGGCGGGCCGAATGTCGCGTGATACCGCCGTCCACGAGATCATGTCCACGCCCGTTGTCACAGCGGATCCTCAGGACACGGTGGAACGCTGTATGCACCTGATGACCGAGAACAGGGTGCGCCATCTTCCTGTGGTCGTAAATGATGACCAGATGATCGGCATCATTTCGATCGGCGATCTCGTGAACTGGATCATCTCCGCCCACGAGCAGTCCATCGAACAATTGCGTAGCTACATTGCTGGCGCCTATCCGGGCTAACTCAACACGATGTCGATCCGGCTCACTGAGGCTGGTGGGAACCGGAACACGATCGACGATCCTCGAACTGAAACCGCCTCAGCGTGTGGTTCAACCGCCCGCGGAGCTGCGAAGGTGTTGTGCGCATGGGCATCTGCCGCGTTCAGTACGGTCGCCTTTGCCGATGCCGGCGACGCTCCACGCACCATGATTTCGGTTTCGCGCGGGGCGTCGAGACTAGGATTGGTCACCGTCAAAGTGAGTTGCTTGCCTTTGAGTGAGGCTGACCCATTAATGCCGTCGAGCGACACTGCCTTACCGTTGCGCGTGTATCCGATCGCCGGCGAGGAGAACACGCCCCGTACCGACTGCCCGCTTTGATGCGCCGCGTACATGTCGAACACATGATAGGTCGGCGTGACGCAGAACTTGTCCTCATGCGCGAAGAACAGTGACTGCAGGCAGTTCACCAACTGCGCGATGTTCGCCATGCCGATCTTGTCGGCGTGTCGATTGAAGATGTCCAGACTCAGACCCGCCAGTACGGCGTCGCGCATCGTGTTTTGCTGACCAATCAGGGCCTCGGCAAATGGCTCGGTGCCAGGCGCATACCAGGCTCCCCATTCGTCAACCACAAGTTTCACCCGCCTTTGCCGGTCAAACTCACCCATCGCAACCCAGTGAGCCTTGATCATGTCCTCGGTGGCTTCCGCTTCGTGCAGAATCTCGTAATACTGCTCGGTGTCAAATTTCAACGCGTCGCCCTTGGCCGCTGCCCACTCGTGACTGCGCCCGCCGCTGGCATTCCACGAATAGTGATGCAAGGCCCAACCCCACAGGTGCCCCAGCGCCGGACCTGCCTTGGCGAAAAAGTTGCGCGTCCAGTCGAGATTGCCCTCGTTGGGGCCTGACCCTACCAGCGACAAATGCTTTCCATAACCTGGCACCCAAGCGGAATAACGCCGGAACTCCGTGGCGTAATCCTCTGGCGTGAAGTCCCCGCCACAGCCCCAGCTTTCGTTCCCCACTCCCCAATACTGCACGTTGAGCGGTTCCGCCTCGCCGTCGGTCGCGCGCTGTTCAGCGAGCGTTGTAGTGCTGGCCGGGGAGTTGCAATACTCCACCCAGCGATAGAACTCTTGCGCCGGCAGGCTGCGTAAATTTGCGGCGAAGTACGGCTGACCGCCGGCCAGCTTGCAGAATCGGGCGAATTCAATAGTCCCGAACTGATTTGGTTCGTAGAATTGCGGACCGCTACGCTGAGTGTCCTTCGGCCATTCCGAAGCGTCCGACCAGAAGTTGGTTCGCCTGGGGCGCTTGTTTCGTGGACCAACTCCATCGCGCCAGTCGTATTGGTCGGCGAAACACCCTCCCGGCCAGCGAATTGCTCCAGGCTTGATCCGAGCCAGCGCTTCCACTAGTTGCTTTCGAATTCCCCCGATGTTGGGAATCTTCGACGACTCGCCTACCCAGATACCGTCGTAGACCACGCCTCCCAGGTGTTCAACAAAATGACTGTAGAGTTCGGGCGCGATCGTCCCAACCGGCTCGTTGAGGAGGATCTCTACCCGTGAATCCGCATTTTGCCCGCGGGCCCCGGGAATCGTCGACGTCGCGGCCACCGCTGCAGCGGTCCTTAGAAACGCTCTTCTACTTGTCATCCGCAAATAGACTATCAGGTAGTCGATTTGCGACGGGTGCCGCCTGCTCGAACGCCCGTGCCATTTGCAGCACGCTGAAGTCCGCATGGCGGCGGCCCACGATCTGAATTCCTACCGGTAGTCCTTCAGGCGTAAATCCGGCCGGCATCGAAATCGAAGGCAGTGTGGTCACCGTAATGTAGTAGCAGGACCGCATCCAGTCGATGTAGCTGCCCATCTTGGCGCCATCAATTGACATCGGATAGGGTGTCTCGATACTGAAGGGCACCACTTGGGTGGTTGGCAATACGAGGTAGTCGTACTTGGACATGAACACGCCGACACGCTCGAGCAAGGCGGCCCAGAGCGTCTCCGCGCGGCCCAGGTCAGACACCGCCAGTCGCGATCCGCGCTCGATTTCCTCGATGATGGTGTCCTTCATTTCCCCGCGATGCTCGGCGAGCAATGGCCCATATCCCTTGTAGTAACTGGCCGCGCGGTAAGTCCGAAAAACCTCGTCGGCCCCGGAGAGATCAGGCTGAGCCTGCTCCACCACGCAGCCGAGTTTTTCGAAGGTTGATTTGTGCCGCGCAATGACATCTGTTACCCCCTTCTCAAACACTGCATTCGTGAGTGAAGGACACCAGGCTACGCGAGTTCCCTTAAAATCGTGTTCCAACGGGGCAGTGAATCGCGAACCTGGATCGTCCAGCGATAATGGAGCGCGCGCATCCGGACCTGCCATGGCGGACAGCAACAGCGCCACGTCCCCTACATTCCGCGCGATCGGCCCTAATACGCTGAGGGGCTGCCACGGCGAAGTCGACGGCACAATCGGTACGCGGCCTGGCGATGTGCGGAAGCCCACCACCGAGCAAAACGCCGCCGGGTTCCGCAGCGATCCGCCCATGTCGCTGCCATCGGCGATCGGGAGCATGCCGGTGGCCACCGATACTGCAGCGCCGCCGCTCGATCCGCCACACGTCTTTGATCGGTCAAACGGATTACGGGTCGCTCCAAAAACTCTGTTGAAGGTCTGCGATCCGGCACCGAACTCCGGAGTATTGGTCTTGCCGACCAGGATTGCTCCGGCAGCGCGAATCCGCTCAGCCATTAAAGCGCTGGCAGTGGGAACGTGATCCCGGAAAATCGGCGAACCATAGGTTGTCCGAATGCCTTCGGTGTCCAGAAGGTCTTTATGCGCGATCGGCAGTCCGTGAAGCGGTCCTAGAAACTTTCCCCTCGCGGCCGCTTCGTCTGCCTGCTTGGCTCGCTCTCTTGCGCGTTCTATCACGAGCGTCACGATAGCGTTCACTTTAGGGTTCACGCGCTCGATCCGACTGAGATGAGCCTCCAGTAGTTCGCGCGCCGAAAGCCGCTTTGCGCGTAGCATCTTTGCAAGTTCGGTTGCTGGGGTCAAGCAAAGGTCAGTCATCTTGGTTGGGACGAAGGCGCCCGCTGCCGCACCCAACATGTCGCGCCTGGTGGGACCGCCGCGTAAAATCATCCCCCTGCAGAATACACAACTTCCGTGCCATAATGATAGGCGCTCTGGCCAACTGTCTTCCGTTACCGGGAGAATGAATTTTTTAGGACCCACGCGCTACGCCCGTATCAACGAGGCGGGGGCGATTGTGTTGCTTATCGCTGGGCTCTTTGTTTTACTGAGCTTGGCATCCTATAGCTTTCAGGATCCTTCCTGGAATACCGCCGGCGGCGCGGCGCACGCACGCAACCTAACCGGGAGTGTCGGTGCACATTTGGCCGACTTTGTGTTCCAGGTGATTGGTTTGACTGCGTACGCTTTCCCGATCATCATCCTGGTCGTCGGCTGGAAGTGGCTGCGTTGTTCTCCGATCGAGTCGCAATTGGTAAAGGCCGGTGGTTTCGCGGTTCTGATCGCGGCCATCTGCACGGCATTCGCTCTTGGCCCACGCTGGCATCCCATTGCCGGCGTGATTCCCGCCGGTGGACTGGCTGGCGGGGTACTCAGCGAATACCTCGTCCGCAACATGAACATCACCGGCGCCGCGATGTTGACGCTCTGCGCCGGAATCCTTTCTCTCTATGTCGTCTCAAGTTTTTCGGTAGCCAAGCTGGCCATATGGCTCGCCGGTCCCCTGGCTTGGCTCCGCCGGCAATACGGGAATTTCCAGATCTGGCGCGCAGAACGAGCTCAGATCGCCGCGATCAAAGCGCAGGAGCGTGAGGAGCGTCGCGCCGCCGAGCGCTCGGAGCGTGAAGCGGTCGCAGTAGCGGAACAGCATGCGGCAAAAGGCGCGGGGGCCGAAGCCGAGATTGTCATTGACGGCAAACCCAAGCGCGTCCGCCGTTCGAAAACGGACGAACCGCCAATTGTCGAAACTCCGGTGTGGGAGCAACCAGCGCCCTTGCCAGTTGCCGACCTACCCGATATCCCTATCAAGGAACTAGAGCCACCTGTGCCCGAACCGGTCGCTGCTGTGCCTGCTCCCGTTGCGCGCCAAACACCGAAGCCGGTGGCCTCCACGAATCAGCACTTCTGGCAGTTGCCGCCGCTGACCTTGCTCAATGAACCGCAAGCAAAGAATCCCTACGACAGCCAGGAGCTGAAGGAAATCGCCGCACGGATCAAGAGTAAATTCGAGGAGTTCAATGTCCACGGTTCGGTAACACAGATCAACCCCGGACCCGTCGTCACAACGTTCGAGTTCAAACCGGAGGCGGGCGTCAAGTACAGTCGCATTACGACGCTGACCGAGGATCTCTGTCTCGGACTTCAGGCTGAATCAATTCTCATCGAGCGTATTCCCGGCAAGCCGACTGTCGGAATCGAGGTTCCGAACACCAAGCGCGAAGTAATCAATCTGCGCCAGATGCTGGAATCTGAGGAGTTCCAAGGTTCGCAGTCGCCGCTGACGATCCCTTTGGGCAAGGACATCAGCGGTCGCATGAAAGTCGCGGCGCTCGAGACCATGCCTCACCTGCTGATCGCCGGCTCAACCGGATCGGGCAAGAGCGTCATGCTCAACTCGATGATCATGTCGGTGCTCTGCAAGTCGACTCCAGAGCAAGTCCGGCTGATCATGGTGGATCCCAAGCGCCTGGAACTCGGGCTGTACGAGGGCATCCCGCACTTGCTCACGCCGGTGATCACCGATCCCAAGAAAGCCACCTACGCACTCCGCAATGCCGTGCTCGAGATGGAGCGCCGGCTCAAGCTCCTCGCTAGCTACGGCGTCCGCAACATCGACCAGTTCAATAAGAAGATCCGGCTGCTGCAGCGCGAACCGCGTAGTCTGTTCGAGGAAGACGGCCCGCCGCAGGAAGAGCTCCAGACGCTGCCCTATATCCTCATCATCATCGACGAACTCGCCGACCTCATGATGCTCGAGCGGGCCAACGTCGAGGAATCTGTCGCGCGACTCGCCCAGATGGCCCGCGCCGTCGGCATGCATCTCGTGCTTGCAACACAACGCCCCAGTGTCGACGTCATTACGGGTCTGATTAAGGCCAATTTCCCGTCGCGCATCAGCTTCCGTGTCGCCACGCGCGTCGACTCGCGGACCGTTCTTGATGTCATGGGCGCTGAACACCTGTTAGGAAAGGGCGACATGCTATTCCTGCCGCCGGGTTCTTCACGCCTCGTCCGCCTGCACGGCGCATACCTCACCGAGACCGAAACTAACTGTGTGGTCGATTTCTGGAAGAAACAGGCCGCGCCTGACTACGACAAGAGCTTCCTGCTCGCTCCGCCCGAAGACGTGGGCGGCGACGGCGACGGTGAGGATTTCGATGGCGACCAGGACCCGATGTATCAGGACGCCGTGCGCGTGGTCTGCGAACTGGGCAAGGCGTCGACGTCGACATTGCAGCGCCGCCTGCGCCTCGGGTACGGCCGCGCGGCGCGTATCCTCGACATGATGCAGCGCGATGGCATAATCGGGCCGCCCGACGGGAGCCGTCCTCGCGAAGTACTAAAACGTCCGGATTGGCTCCAGGAAGTCGAGACCTCGTTCAAATAGCCGCTCGTGGGCTACGATAGAGGGATGCGGGGTTTCCTTGTCGTCACGGCGCTAGCATTACCTCTATGTGCGCAGAATCCAATCACCGACACGGTGAAGAGCAGCTACGGCCGTGTCCGCCAGAACTTGGTGGAGACCGCCGAAGTAATGCCCGAAGCGGATTACGCTTACAAGCTGAGCCCGGCCCAGCGCCCCTTCGGCGAATGGATCTCTCACACCGCGGTCCTCGCTTATAACAGTTGCGCCGCCATGCAGGGTGTGGCCGCTCCTCCTACCGCTGCTGCCCTCCACGGCCTAACCTCGAAAGCCGACCTGGTCCGCTCCATCCGCGAATCGCTCGAATACTGCGACGCCGCGTTCAAGGTTATGGACGACAAGAAGGCCGCCACTGAGGTCTCAATCGGCGACCGCAAACTCTACCCAATCACTCCCATGATCGGTCTCGTCACCGGTCTCAACGAACACTACGGAAATCTCGTGGGCTATATGCGGACCAAAGGTATCGTGCCTCCGTCCAGCGCCCGCGCAACTACGAAAAAATAATGCGAAGTCTTCTTACTTTCGTCCTTTTGTCTGCCGCCGCGTTCGGCGTCAACGTCCCGCGGCCTGCGGGCGATCTAACAATCAAGACCCCCACTGGTCCGCAGATGTTGTCGATGTATCGCGGCAAGGTGGTTGTGGTGAACTTCATCCACACCAACTGCCGGGCCTGCCAGGAAGTCACCCGCGTACTCAGCGGTGTTTACAAAGACTACATGCCGAAGGGCGTCATCATTCTCGGCGCCGCGTTTGACCCGGATTCGGCGCTGAACATCAACGAGTTCATTCGTACCTATACTCCGTCGTATCCGGTGGGCGTCATCGAACCGGATAAGGTGATTTCGTTCACCCAGGTCACCGAGGCAATGCGTCCCACCACGCCGATGCTGATTTTTGTCGATCGCAATGGTCAGTTCCGCGCGATGTACTTCGGCGCCGACCCGATCATGAGCCAAGGCGACAGAGCCAAAAATATTCGAGCCGAAATAGATAAATACCTAAAATAGCCATGACACGACGCCTTCTTGCCTTCGCCCTACTTGCAACGTCCGCTTTCGCGGTTAATTTACCCCGTCCCGCCGGCGATATCGTTATCAAGCTTCCGTTCGGACAGGTCTCTCTTTCACAATACAAGGGGAAGGTGATTGTCTTTGCCTTCATTCTCACTGGTTGACCGCACTGCCAATCCACCACTCAGGTTCTGAGTGGCATCCAAAAGCAGTACGCGGCCAAAGGTGTCCAGATAATCGAAGGCGCCATCAATCAGGACGCAGCGCAGAAACTGACGGAGTTCATCAATACCTACAGTCCGGGTTTCCCGGTGGGTGTCGTCGATCCAACGGTGGTTGCGAATTTCGCGCAGTACACGCCCGATATGCGCCCTTCCGTGCCGATCATTTTCTTCATCGACCGGAATTACAACGTGAGAAGTCAGTTTATGGGATCGGAGCCGTTTTTCCAGAGTGGGGATATGACGGCGAAGATTCGGGCGGAGATCGACAAAATAGTGGCGGAGAAGCCTCCCGCATCTGCGCTGAAGGCCTCTCCTAAGAAGTAGATTACGCTTTGGCTGCCAGCGGCTCGTCACCGCTTGGTCCGTAAATACCCGGAACCTTCGCACCCATCGGCCGCAAGTAGGCGGCCAGTTGTCCGCGATGATGAATCGCGTGGGTCAGGGAAATCTGCGCGAACGCGAACGCCGGCATCTGAAACATGCCCATGAAGTCAAGGATTTTGGCACAATCCTCGCCGTTCATTGCCTTCAGCCGGGCGCTGGCTTTCGGCGTCTGGGCTGCGTACCAGTCCGCGATTTTCGCTCCGGTCGACAACTCTTCGGGACGCTTTGATCCATCCGGCACGAAGGCGCCATCCGCGATGCCCTTCATGAAGAACAGTTCGGCGGAGGCGATGTGCCACGCCAGATCCAATGACTTCATCGACTTCGGATCCGGACAATAATCTCCTTTACCTTCCGGTACGCTAGCCAGCACTTTCTTGGTGGTGGCGGCTTCACGATCAATGCAGTCCGCCACAAACTCCATAATTACTTTTGCGTTGTCTGGATTCATAACTTTGAGTCTCTCCTATCGTCGTTCCCTTCGATATAGTATAGTCGTCCGCCTAACCAGGCAAGGTCCGAGGAGTATTTTCAATGGAACGTCGACATTTTCTGATGAGTTCTGCCGCGGCCGCCGGCGCCTTAATGCGCCCGCAATTGGCTAGCGCCAATGACACCGTCCGGGTGGCATGCGTGGGAGTGCGCGGGCAGGGGCGATCCCACCTCCAACAGTACGGGCGCATGAAGAACGTCGAGATTGCCGCCATTTGCGATATCGACGAATCGATCCTGGACGATCGCCTGGCGATGGTGGAGAAGGCTTCCGGAAAAAAGCCGGCCCGCTATACTGACCTCCGGAAGTTGCTCGAAGATAAGTCCATCGACGCGATTTCGATTGCCACGCCCAATCACAACCACACACTCCAAACCATTTGGTCGTTGCAAGCCGGCAAGGATGTCTATGTCGAGAAGCCGTGCTCGCACAATATTTTCGAGTGCAAACAGATCGTAGCTGCCGCGCATAAATACGGCAAGATTGTCCAGCACGGAGTCAACGCCCGCTCAAATCCCGGTGCGATCGAAGGCGTCAAGCAGATGCGCGAAGGGCTGATCGGCGATATCTACATGGCGCGCGGACTCTGCTACAAGTGGCGCGACACCATCGGCCGTAAGCCGGTGAAGCCGGTTCCGGATGGCGTCCACTATGATCTGTGGCTCGGACCCGCTCCGCTTCACGAGTTCACCGAGAACCGCTTCCATTACAACTGGCATTGGTTCTGGGACTACGGCAACGGTGACATCGGCAACCAGGGCATCCACGAAATGGACATCGCCCGATGGGGACTCGGCGTGAAGTATCCCACGCGCGTAAGCTCTGTCGGCGGTCATTTCATGTTCGACGACGACCAGGAAACGCCGAACACAATGGTCTCCACCTTCGAGTTCAACGACGGCGGCAAGAAACGCATTTTGACCTTCGAGGTCCGTCACTGGATGTCCAATCACGAGGCCAAGATTGGTGATAACGGAGCCAAGAAGGATCCCAACACAGTAGGGAATGTCTGGTACGGATCCAAGGGATATCTCGCGCTCGAAGGCTATAGCAACTACTACTCGTTCCTTGGCAAGGACCAGCAGCCTGGCCCGGCGCTCAACCAAAGCGCCAGCAACTGGCAGAACTTCATTGACGTTGTCCGCTCACGCAAGAAGGAAGATCAGAATAATCCCATCGAGGAAGGCGCGATTTCGGTGGTCCTCATGCACCTGGCCAACATCAGCTACCGTGTGGGACGCTCGGTTCAGTTCGATTCGGAAAAGATGCAGATTGTCGGTGACGCTGAGGCCAATAAGTATCTGTCGCGCGTCTACCGCAAGGGGTTCGAAGTTCCCACGAAGTTGTAGGATCGCAGCGGCGGCGGAGCCAGCCCGCGGATTCCGCCGCCTCGATCATTTCTTAAGAATCACTATCTGCTCCTAAGAATCACTATCTGCCCGGAGTGATAGGCGTTGTGCTCGATCAAGCCCTCCACCATCACCGCGAAGGTGTAGCCCTTACGTTCTGTGACCATCTCGTCGAGCCGGCTGTCCGGGAACGTCTTTAACGCGGTTATCAGCGCCGTCTCCTCACGCTCCAATTCCACGACTGCATCTGACGAGGATCCAGAAGGCTTCGGCCAATCCGCCGGCGGCTCCAAAGTCGGATACGGCGTCCCTTCGATTGTCTCGAGGACCACTCGTGTCCAGAGCGCAATATGCCGGGTCAACTCCCAAATCGAGTGCTCGCCGGCTGCAGGCGTTCGCGCCGCGATCTCCGGTGTCACTCCCTCCAATGCCTGTTCCAGCGAAGGACCATGCCATGCAAGGCCAGCCCAGGATCGCTTCAGCGTCCGCCTGTAACGCTCGACTTCTTTTCTTTGGGTTTCCGCTATCATATAGCGATTATGAGACGTTTCGTGTTGCTGCTTGCCGTCTGTCTCCTGACGTCTTTGCACCTCGCCGCCGCCGACAAAAAGAAGTCCACGCCACCGCCGGCTCCCGCTCCTCAGAAGATGGACGAAGCCTATGGCGCGAAGATCAAGCAGTACACCACCGAGCCGTTCTTCCTCACTGAACTGGTGGACCATCTACCTGCGTCTGACACGGTTCCGACTCCTGAGAAAGTGCTCGGCTATGCCATCGGCACTCCCGACAAGCTCACCTACACGAAGGATATCTACCGGTACATGCGCGCTCTTGAAGCGGCGTCCAAACGGGTCAAGGTATTCGTCATCGGACAGTCCGAAGAGGGTCGCGACACTCTTCTGGTTGCGATCTCTGACGAAGCCAACATCGCGAAACTCGACCACTACAAATCGCTCACCGCTCAATTGTCCGATCCTCGCAAGACTCCGCAAAGCGACGCCACCAAAATCATCGACGAGGCTCTTCCTATTTATTGGGCGACAGGCTCCATCCACTCGCCCGAAACTGGTTCGCCTGAAATGCTGATGGAACTGGCATACCGTCTCGCCGTCGAGGATTCAGCGCTGGTTCAAAACATCCGCAAAAACTCCATTGTTATGATCACGCCGGCGACCGAGGTGGACGGCCGCGACCGTCAGGTGGATGTCTACAACTACCGCAAGGCCAACCCGAATAAACCCGCTCCCAACCTCGTTTACTGGGGCAAGTATGTCGCCCACGATAACAACCGCGACAGCATGGGCATGGCCCTCGCTCTCAGCCGAATCATGATGTCGACATTTCTGGACTGGCATCCCACCGTTCTGCATGACCTGCACGAATCGGTTCCGTTTATGTACGTCTCTACCGGCATGGGTCCCTACAATGCCTGGCTCGACCCGATCGTGGTCGACGAGTGGCAAAAGATGGCCTATGTCGAAGTAGAGGAGATGACCAAACGCGGCGTTCCGGGCGTCTGGACGCACGGCTTCTATGACGGTTGGGCGCCGAACTACATGTTCTATGTCGCCAATGGTCATAACTCGATTGGGCGTTTTTACGAGACGTTCGGTGGGACCGGCGCCGACACTCGCGAGCGCACAGTTCCCGCCGCGAGCACGTCCCGCACCTGGTTTCGGCCCAATCCGCCCCTTCCGCGTGTGAAATGGTCGATTCGCAACAACATCAACCTGCAGCAAAGCGGCATTCTCTTCTCGATGAATAATGTCGCCAACAACCGGAAGCAGTTTCTTGAGAATTTTTATTTGAAGAGCCAGCGCAGCATTGCTAAGGCTGCAAAAGAAGGTCCTGGAGCCTGGGTGATTCCGTCAGATGATCCGCGACCTGCGGAATGCGCCGATCTCGTAAATCTGCTGCGCGCGCAAGGCATCGAAGTCCACAAACTTGATTCGGAGACGGAGGTCGCCAAGGTAAAGTATCCCGCCGGTAGTTACGTTGTCCGCATGGATCAGCCGTACTCCCGTATGGCCGACATGCTCCTGGACACGCAATTCTATAGCGTGAATGACCCAGCACCATACGATGACACCGGTTGGACGCTCGGCGCCCTCCGCAATGTGAAAACATCCCGAGTCACGGATCTCGCCATTCTCAAGGCGTCAATGTCGCTGCTGACAGATGCGGCTAAGCCCGTGGGAAAAGTGCAAGGTGCAACCTCGGTGGCCGGCTACCTGATTAATCACAATGCCGACAACACCCTGGCTACGCTGCGGTTTAAGCTCAAGGACGTCAAGATGTTCGCGGCAGAGGACACCTTCAAAGCGGAGGACCGTGCCTTCAATCCCGGCAGCTATATCATCCGCACCGACGGCAACCCATCCGATCTGCGCTCAAGGCTTGAAGCGGCATCGAGCGAACTCGGCGTGACTGTTTACGGGGCCCGTGAACTGCCGAAGGTTACGATGCATGAACTCGCCGTGCCTCGTATTGCGTTGGTCCACAGTTGGCTCAACACCCAGAACGAGGGCTGGTACCGCGTGGCCTTTGACAGGGTCGGAGTCCCGTACGATTACATTTCCGATCAGAAACTCGCGACCATCGCAGACCTGCGCTCGCGCTACGACGTCATCATCCTCGGACCGACACCCGGCAACTCTCAGCGCGTGGTGAATGGCATTCCGAAAGGCGGCGATCCTATTCCCTGGAAGAAGTCTGATATCACTCCGAACCTGGGTAATTCACCCGATACAACCGACGACATGCGTGGCGGTATGGGGCTCGAGGGCATCCTTGGACTCTCCAAATTCGTTGACCAGGGCGGCCTGTTTGTCACGATCGCAGCGAATTCTTCCATCCCAATCGACTACGGCCTGATTGACGGCGTATCCATCCTGCCCGCACCGGCGCTGCGTGCCCGTGGCAGCGTGCTAGGCTCCGTAATCGCCGATAAGAAGAGTCCAATCGCTTACGGATATACCGACAAGCTCGCTGTTTACTTCAACCAGTCGCCGGTGCTTCAGGTATCCGCGAACGGCGGGATGGGCGGGTTCGGTGGTGGAGGCGGACGCGGTCAGGGCGATGTCGGCGCTGGGCGCACCAGCGGACGGGGTTCAGCCACCGATCCTGACGTTCCTCAAGGCCGAACCTACGTCGCGCCTGCACCTCGACCGGCAACCCGTCCGGGAGAAGACGCACCGCTGGATGAGGAAATGCGCGAGGCATTGCGCGCCTATCTGCCTGCGCCGGAGGCCCGGCCTCGCGTGGTTGTGCGATTCGCCGATGAAAAGGACCTGCTCGTTTCGGGGATGTTGGAAGGCGGTCGTGAACTGGCTAACAAAGCGGCCGTCGTCGATGTCCCGCGGGGCAAAGGCCATGTCCTCCTGTTTGCCAACAATCCCATGTGGCGAAATCAAACCCAGGGATCTTACTTCTTACTTTTCAATGCGATGCTGAACTATGATCATCTCGATGCGGGGCGCGCAACCCCCGGACCGCGAGGCGGGGCCGCTACTGCCGAGGACGAAGATTACTGACCGTTCATCCTACACGCCCCGCTTGACGGTTACGTCATACTGGATAGTAGCGAATGAAAATCGTACTCGCATGTGCGCTCGTTGTACCGCTGTTCGCAGGCGAGAACGCTATTCTTACCAATGGTTTACGGTTGCATGTGGAGCGTCATGAGGCGGTTGGCGGTATCGTCAGGCTGCATACGTCTTCCGGTGTGATCGAATTCCCCGACTCTGCCATCGCTGAATTTGAACGCGAAGAATATGTCCCTCCACCGCCGGTGAAGGCCGAGCCCCTAGTGGCGCTGGTCGCTGTTCCTGCGGTTGTCGAAATACCCATGACCCCGCGGCAACTGATTGAGCAGGCAGCGGTCAAGGCAGGTCTACCTCCGGCGATCGTCCACAGCGTTGCGCGCGCTGAGTCCGGCTACCGGTCTGACGCGTTGTCTCCGAAGGGCGCTATCGGGCTCATGCAACTGATGCCCGGCACTGCCGCTGAACTCTCCGCCGATCCACGCAATCCTAAAGAGAATGCCGAGGCCGGCGCACGCTACCTCCGCGATCTGCTAGTGAGATATGACGGCGATGTAGCCAAGGCGCTCGCCGCATACAACGCCGGGCCGGGGGCAGTAGACAAGTACAACGGCGTACCGCCGTATGCGGAGACACGGTCTTACGTGAACCGCGTCATTGCCGACTATAAGAAGCGTTCCGGCGCCGACTAAGCCGTCAGCGGAAAGCTCTGTCCACGCGCCGGAATCTCCACCGGCAGTCCGTACCGTTCCTGAATTGCCTTGGCCAGCGCCTGCTGAGCCGGCAATTCACCATGAACCAGAAACACGCCTTTCAGGGTTGCCGCCATGGGCTTGATCCAATCCAGCAGTTCCTTCTGGTCGGCGTGTCCACTGAGTTCGTTAATCTTGGCGACCTCGGCTCTGAGCTGCAAAACATCGCCGAGGATGTTGAGTTCACGCTGCTTGTTTACGATCTTCCGCCCAAGCGTGTTCTCTGCCTGGAAGCCAGTGATCAAAACCGTGTTTCTCGGATTCTCCACGTTGTTCTTCAGATGATGCAGGATACGACCTGCTTCGCACATTCCAGAAGCGCTGATCACCATAAAGGGGCCATGCAGGTCGTTCAACGCTTTGGACTCCTGCACGTCGCGGATGTAGCGTAGGCGCTTAAATCCGAAGGGGTCCTGTCCGTCGGCCGCCGCCGCGATCGTTTCCTCGTCCCACAACTCGGCGTGCTTCCGGAAAATCTCGGTAACATTCACCGCCAGCGGACTATCCACGAAGATCGGAATGTTGGGGATGGCGTTTTCGTTCACCAGTTCATGCATCAGCAGGACGAGTTGCTGGGTCCTGCCCACCGCGAATGCCGGTACGATAATCTTGCCCCCACGGTTAGCCGTGCGGTTTATGACATCCGCCAGCTTCGTCTTTACGGGACCCAAGTCCTGATGCAAACGGTCTCCGTAGGTGCTCTCGCAGATCAGGTAATCAGCCGGCGGCATCTCTTCCGGGTCGGTGATCACGGGCAGTCCCACGCGACCGACATCTCCTGAAAAAGCCAGCCTGACGGTTTTCCCGTTTTCGGTGGCATGGACGACGATCGACGTCGATCCAAGCATGTGGCCGGCGCCATAGCTTGTGTACTGCACTCCTGGACCCACCTCGGTCGGAGTATGTAACGCCACCTGACGGACAAGAGGGTGGACCGCTTCGGCATCAGCAGTTGTGAACAACGGCTGAACTTCCGCGCCGCCGCCGCGCGCCATAGGGTCGAGCAGGCGGCGTCGAGCCAGACGCTTGTTCAGGAATATGGCGTCCATCTCCTGGATATGCGCCGTGTCGGCCAGCATCGGAACGCAAAGGTCGGCGGTGCCTGCCGAGGTAAAGATAGGGCCGCTAAAGCCGCGTTTAACCAGCATCGGCAGATTGCCGCTGTGATCGATGTGCGCGTGCGACAACATTAAGGCACTTATCGCCGACCCCAGAAACGGCAAATTCGCATTTCGCTCCCGCGCCTCCTGCCGCCTTCCTTGATACTGTCCGCAGTCGAGCAGGTAGTTTTTCCCCGCCACGGTCAACTCGTGCATCGAGCCCGTCACGGTACGCGCCGCGCCCCAAAATGTTAGTTCCACGTGGCTATTCTTTCACAGCCTTCGGCGCTATGAGCTGGCGCGCCAATCGAGGATGACTTTGCCCGCCTGTCCCGAGAGCATCACATCGAAGCCGTCCTGGAACTGCGTGTACGGAAACCGGTGCGTGATCACTGGCTTGATGTTGAGTCCGCTTTCGAGCATGACCGTCATCTTGTACCAAGTCTCGTACATTTCACGACCGTAAATTCCCTTGATCGTGATCATGTTGAAGATCACGGTGTTCCAATCGATCGAAATCGGTTCGGACGGAATTCCCAGCATGGCAATCCGGCCGCCGTGGCACATGTTTCCAAGCATGTCGCGGAACGCGTCGGGACTGCCCGACATCTCCAGTCCAACGTCAAAGCCTTCGCTCATTCCGAGCTGTTTCTGGGCGTCACGCAAGTTCGTTTCACGCGGGTTCACCGCCAGAGTTACGCCCATTGAGCGCGCCAGTTCGAGCCGCCACGGATTCACGTCAGTCACAACTACGTAACGTGCGCCCGCGTGTTTGGCCACTGCCGCACCCATGAGTCCGATCGGACCCGCGCCCGTAATCAACACGTCCTCGCCTAACACCGGGAAAGTTAATGCAGTGTGCACTGCATTTCCGAACGGATCGAAGATCGACGCTACGTCGCGATCGATGTCCGGCTTGTGGGCCCAGACGTTATTCATCGGCACGACGATATACTCGGCAAACGCGCCAGGGCGGTTAACTCCGACTCCGCTTGTATGCGCGCAGAGATGCCGGCGGCCGGCCAGGCAATTGCGGCAGCGTCCGCATACGACATGTCCTTCCGCGCTCACCAACTGTCCCGGGTGGAAATCCGATACATTCGCGCCAACGGCAGCGATCTCACCCACAAACTCGTGGCCGATCACCATCGGTACCGGTATGGTCTTGGCCGCCCAGGCATCCCACTTTTGAATGTGGAGGTCCGTACCGCAAATTGAGGCCCGATCCACCCGAATCAATACGTCATTGATCCCGTACGTTGGGACAGGAACTTCCTCGAGCCACAGGCCCGGTTCGGCTTTACTCTTAACGAGCGCTTTCATCTTCGTGGGGAACGCCATAAGTCCCACGATATCGAACTTGAACTGTGTAGAACAGGATGTCGCTAGTATGTGATCTGTCCGGTTGAGTTCACACATGATGTGTCCGCTCGAGCAAAGCGGCGGAGGCAAGCTGGATGGGTGAACCCAAACACGCTTTATTCTGCCGCGGAAGTGGAGCGGATGATGAAGCTACAAGACGTGCTGCTGAAAGCGATGGCGAAGAAGATCACGTGGTGGAGCGCAGCAGAGATCATCGGGGTCAGCGACCGAACAATGAGACGGTGGCGGGAGCGGCTGGAGACGGGTGGGTATGCGGGGTTGGCCGACGGGCGGAGAGGGAAGCCGAGCCGCAGGCGGGTGCCATTGGCGACGGTGGAGAGGGTGCTGAAGCTGTATCAGGAGACCTACTACGATCTGAATATGCGGCACTTTCACGAGAAGTTGGAGGCGTTGCATGACATCCACCTGAGCTACACCTGGGTGCAGAAGGCGTTGCAAGGTGCCGGGCTGGTAGCGCGCCGGGGTAAGCGGGCAAAGCACCGGCGGAGGCGAGAGCCGAGGCCGCTAGCCGGCATGTTGCTGCATATTGACGGGAGCCAACACCAGTGGTTTTGTGATGAGCGATGGTACGACCTGATAGTGATTCTGGACGATGCGACGAAAGAGATTTACTACGCGCAACTGGTGGAGGAGGAGTCCAGCCGGACGGTGATGGTGGCGCTGCGGGCGGTAATCGAAACCAAGGGTCTGTTCTGCG
>JBBQUM010000020.1:0-146536 GCA_038212445.1 Bryobacterales bacterium | reverse complement strand
AAGGAAGATGCATCTTCAGCACCAGATAAGCCACCAACAAAACGATCAGCACCCGCCCTCAAACGATATAGAAACGAATAGTAAAGGCCCATCGGCCATTGTTGAAACGATTCAGCATCGGCGGTTCGCAGAGTTCTGCGATGCATGCCGCCGGTATCGGTACATCGGTCTCTGCTATGGGCCGCCGGGAGTCGGCAAGACGCTCTCTGCACGGAGCTACAGCCGTTGGGACACGGTCAAGCAATCAGACCGCTGGGGCTCAGGTCCTGCTGTGGGTCCCACTCTCGACACGGTTTTCTATACACCCGACGTTGTCAACGTGCCCGGCACCATCGCCTCCGGCATCAGGTATTCTCGCGACACACTCAGAGACCTGGCCAGACGCCCGCGACTGGAGGAGGAAGAACGGTTGGACGCCATTCGGCGCAGAGACGAAGAACATCAGGCTACGCTTCTCACCAAACATGACTGGTTGAATGAGCCGTTCCCTGAACTCCGCCCTTCATACGGCGAGGTCGCCAAAGATTACAGCGTACGAGATATGGAACTCGGCGACCCAACGACACTCATCATTATTGATGAGGCTGACCGCCTGCGAATGGCCAGCCTCGAACAGGTGCGTGCGATCTTTGACGCCGCCGAGATTGGTGAGCACCTTATCGGCATGCCAGGGCTGGAGAAGCGCTTGGCGCGGTATCCACAGCTTTATTCCCGCATCGGTTTCGTACACGAGTTTCGCCATTTGGGTGCGCCAGAGATTCGCCAACTGCTTGAGCAACGGTGGACGCCGCCCGGCGTGCAGCTTCCTGCTTTGCCGTTGGACCAAGAGACGGTCGCTGCGATCATCCGCATCACGGGCGGTAACTTCCGGTTGCTGAACCGTCTCCTCACGCAGATGGAACGAATCCTCGAAGTCAACTCGCTGCGAGAGGTGACCAAAGCTGTCGTGGAGGCGGCGCGAGAGAGCCTCGTCATTGGGCAAGCCTAACGACTTGGACCAACACAGCGGCGGCGGGAAGGAGCCCTGGAATCGGAACCTCACAGCGTCCCGAAAAGGGTCCTTTGCGCCCATTGGGCCGGGGACAGTCCCGGTTGAAACCGTGAAAGTTATACGACCCAATCACGTTTCGGATCTTTCACGTATAAACGTTTTACAGTGCCGCAAGAGGTGCACAGGTCAGCAAAAAGGGTCTCCCTTTTCCCCCTTTCCCATCGTTTGAAAAAGCTTTTCTCTTTCTGTTTGCAGAGGAGGCCGGGACGTACGTCACCACCACCACCAGAAGCAGAAACAGTGAGACCGCTGATGAGTTGTGAACCGCCGCAGTGTTCACATGCATTGGTTGGCATGGACAACTATAGCCCATGAGGGTAACTCATGATCTCCCGTACCGTCCGGGAAAGGGTCCTTTGTGAAACGTCACAAAGATTGAGGATTATGGTTTAGGACGTGGATCACGGCGAGCGCTGCCACCAGCGCCTCGGCTTGGCAGGCTCCTCGGCAAGGTCATCGCCGGGCCACATGAGGAGCATTGGAATGAAGACGAGATCCTCCAACGTGGACCGCTGATTGAGCAAACGGCTGGCCACCTGAAACTCCGCGCTGCGGCTGGCGAGGTTGATGATGTCGTCACCTGCGACCCCGTTCTCTACTTCACTCCGTGCATGTTCGAGAGCTGCCACCCATACCGGGTGCTTGGATAAGAGCCGGCCTTTGGCAGTGCTCCCGTAACTTAGTCGACGGTCGTAGGTGTCGGGAAAGCTCACGCCGCTGCCGTCAAGCAAGACGCGACAGTAAACCAGTGGGATGAATTCGACGACGCGGCAAGCTAGCTGGGGTGGGAAATGCCCTTCCTCAGCCAAGAGCTCTAAGATTTGGGCGTCCTCTTTTTCGGGGTGGTTGCGAAGAGTTTTAACCGCAAACTTGAGCTGGTCGGTAGTCGGGATCACACAGCACCAGAGTATCAAGGCGGTCTGTTCCAAGGCTGGTAAGTTATGCAACGTCGCCGGGAGGGTGGTTAGAAAAGGGCTTAGCGTTGCAAGTGGCTGGTGCAAAACGTAGCCGCGCGATGGTGGCGGGGGGCAAGTTATGCTGGGGGGATGCCAGTCATTCAGTACCGACTGTGCGCCTGCCTGTTGCTGTTATCTGCTGCGCTTCGCGCGCAAACACCTGCGGGGTACAAGGACGCGAACGAATACAATCTCGTCCGGGCAATCCAGGTGCAACCTCATGCGCAAAGACAACTTGAACTACTCGCGCGGTGGCGTCAGCTTTATCCGCTTAGCGCCTTCAGGCAGGAGCGATTTCAGTTAACTCTCGATGCGTATCAACGGCTGGGACAGGGCGAACGAATGCTCGAGACTGCCTATGCGATGGCGGCTGATGATCCAAAGGGATTGGGCAATTTTTGGGTGGCGACGCTGGTGGTGAGCCAGCGGGAGCGGACGGCGCGGGCTTTACGGGCGGCGGAGAAGTCGGCCAGGGTGTTGCTCGATACGTCGTCGTCACTGTACTCGCGGGAGCGTAAGCCGGAAGCGGTGGATCCGGCGGCGTGGGAGGAGCAGCGCGTTAAGAGTGAGACGCTGGCGCACCGCGCGCTTGGTTGGGTGGCGATGTGCCGCAGCCAGTGGCGGGATGCGGAGACGGAGTTCAGGCTGGTGCTGTTGCGCGACGGGAACGACGCTGAGGCGTCCTACTGGACCGGCGTCAGCATACTGTCGGCGGGTGCGGGGCGTGAGCCGGTGGCTTTCTATCACCTGGCGCGCAGCCTGGCGTTGAGCGGTCCGGGAGAGTTGGCGGCTGAGGAGAAGGGGCAGGCGCGGGACTACTTTGAGTCGGCTTACGTGCGAAGCCATGGTTCGCTGCGAGGACTGGACCGGCTATACGCGGAGGCGTTGCGGGGCGGCGCTGTTCCACCCGGTCGATGATGCTTTTTCGCGGTTACTGTGGCGGGTCGAACCCAACTTGGAGGCTTCGCTCTGATAACGATTTCGATAGTAATCCACCGGGCCCTCTTCGCGATGGGAGTACTGCTTGCCTTCGAAGATGGATTACTGGGCGACGGGAACGACGCTGAGGCGTCCCACTGGACTGGGCGAGTCGACGCCACCTTCGAGGACCTGGCGCGCGGCTTGGCGTTGGACGGCTCCGGTGAGTTGGCGGCCCAGAATAAGAGGTAGGCGTGGGACTACTCTCAGTCGGCTGACGTACGACGCCATGGTCCCCTGCGAGGACTTGACGGGTTGTACGCGGATTCGATCGCTGCCGATGGATGAACTCTTGCGGGGGAACGCGGGAGATTGGACTACAGCGCCGCCCTTAGAACCTGCGCCGTCGAGCGTATGCCAGGACCGGACTGTGCGGGGAGCGGCGATGCGGCGCGGGTCGCGGCGTGGCAGCAGGTAAGCGGGACGGGGCTTTGCGCGGTCAGCCTCGGTTGACTCCGGCTCCCGCGCTGCCGGTGCAACGACGGGTTCGGGGGGCGCGGTGGTCGTCCCGTGCAGATAGCTTATGGATTCCCGGAGGCGGCGGGCGTCGGCGAACTTGTACTCGAGGTCAACGCGGACATCGCTGTTGGGGCGGAGGTAAGAGACGGTCCCTTGCGTGAGGCGCGCGGACGTTAGAGGGATCCGTTGCTCGCCGGTGTTGTCGACGATGCGGAGGACAGCGCTCTGGACTCCTTCGAGGACGCGCGGGTTCGTCTTCCATTGGATTTCTATCGAACCGGTGCGAGTTTCAGCGGTCAGGCGGACGGGCGGATCGGGTTTGTGAATTGACGAACAGCCGGCCAGAAGAACTGCGCCGGCAAAAAGAAGCGGTTTGAACATATCGCCTCCCCTGATACATGGTACCGGAAGTACTATTCGCGTCGCGGAGCTCTTTTGAGTGGGCGAATAAAAGGCGAACATGCTACACTGGCGCGGTATGGCTCGCCGCCCGGATGTTTCCGAGTATGACAAACCGATGACACGGGATGAGGTGCGGGAGTTGAGCCGGCACTTGTCTACGCTGGATCCATTCCGGGTGGAGCGATTTTATCAGCAGGCGTTTGAGCGTAGCCGGATGCATGGAGGCTTGCTGCCGAGGGCGGCGGCGGTGCAGGAGTTGGTAGTGGCGTGGAAGGTCCTGAGGCTGATGAAGCGGAGGAGGCCTCAGGGCCGGGGCTAGTTTCTCGTGTTGCCGGTGGTTTCTGATTTGGATTTCGTGGTTCTGCTTTCCCCGGTGTAAAATTCGGGATCGACGGGTCGGTGCACGTTGTTGCTCGTCAGTGTCACTTTTTCTGGTTTTTGCTTCGGCTTTCTGCTTCTGCTCTGGCTTTCCCTCGTTCAAAATTCGGGACAGACAGCTCTGTCCACGTTGAAGGGTTCTTTCGGATCATCATCGCGGGTGGGGACAGAGTAGTGGAGTGCACCCCAAATTTGAGACAACGGGCAATGGTGACAGTGCCGATTCGCTGAAAAAAGCTGGTCGAATCGAGGTGGTTGCCGCAGAATGAACAACGGCCGGGGAAGCGGAGGCGAGCTCTGCTGGAGAGCAACTCGCCAAGGAATACCCGGCTGATACTCACGCCGATGGGTCCGCGGGTGAACGTCAAAGTTCACCCGCCGGACCCAATTGTTGAACATCGGAAGAGTTTTCCCGATGCCTTGAAAAACTCAATGTCGCGGGCATCGATGAGCCCACCAACGAACGCTCAAACTCATTTGGGGAACAATATCGCAACGCCGAATGCAGTCGAGTTTCATTGTAATAGTCTTCGATGAACGTCTTGATGTGAGTTTCGAGCTGCTGGATATCGTTCCATTGGGGGCAGGCAATCTCCTCCTGTTTCAGTGTTTTGATCAGACTCTCGCAACGAGCGTTGTCGGTGGGCCTGCCCGCACGGCTCATGCTGATAAAGATGCCGTTGTCTTGGAGCCGGGTGATGTATTCGTCGCAGGCATATTGACTCCCGCGATCGGAATGATGGATCAGTCCCGGAAGCGGCCGGCGTGAACACAAAGCATGATTCAGAGCCTCCAGCGGTAACGACGCCTGCAGACTACGGCCGAGCGCCCATCCCACCACGCGGCGAGAATAGGCGTCCAGTACAAGCGCCAAATAGACAAACTCATGAGCCAGCCGGATGTAGGTGATGTCCGCCACCCAGAGTTGATTGAGTCCGCTGAGCACGGTTCGTGCAGCTAGATTCGGATGGACCTCGAAGCGATGGCTGCTGTTGGTGGTGTGGATAAACTTACGCCGGCGAACGGCCAGCAGATTATCCATCTTCATTAGCTTTCGAACCCGGTTCCGACTCGCCAGGCAACCTTGTTTGCGCAATTCGACGGTGATGCGTCGATAACCGTAGAAGCGATTCTTCAGGGCCGCGCGCTGGATCGAATCCTGCAACGCAGTCCGTTCGGTTAGTTTTGGCTGGACCTCGAGAAAGCGGTAGTAACTGGCGCGGCTGACGCCGGCAGCCAGACATAACGCCGTGATCGTTTCGGCGCCTTGCGGCTGAGTCATTTCGCGGATCGTCGCGAAGACAGCATCTTGCCAGTGCCGGCGTTGTTCTCCGGTGCTGTTTCGATGCGCTGCAAGGCTTTTTGAAAAAAACGAAGCTTGAGCGCCTGCTCGGTGGTCAGCGCCTTTAGCTCACTGTTCGCCGACTTGGCCTGAGCCAGTTCTTTTTCCAGTTGCGAGAGCCGCTCGGAAATCTCGCTCGTTGCCGCGGTCACCTCTGGAGTGGGCGACGGTTCAGTCGCCAGTTCGTCCTTCCACTGGTATAGATACTTCCGCCGAATGCCCAACTGCCGGGCTAACCCGGCGACGCTGCTGCAGTCTTTCATCAACGCCACCGCCTGGCGCCGGAACTCCGTGGTGTACTTGCGTGCTTTTGCCATACAGTCTCCATTCAATGGAAAACTGTCCCCATTCAGCTTGTCTCATTTTTTGGGTGCACTCCAGTAGTCTGTCCCAATTTTTCTGGTTTCTGCTTCGGCTTTCTGCTTCTGCTCTGGCTTTCCCTCGTGCAAAATTCGGGACAGACAGCTCGGTCCACTGTCCCAATTTTTCTGCTTTCTGCTCTTCAATCGCGGCGGAGGGCGGTTAGGGGGTCTAGGCTGGCGGCGCGGCGGGCGGGTAGGATGCAGGCGATGAAGGCTGCTACGGCCAGGATGGAGACTACGCCGGCTATTGCTAAGGGGTCGGTTTCGGGGACGTCGAAGATTTCGCTTTTTAGATACCTTGCGATTGCCAGTCCGGCGATTAAGCCTGTCACTAGTCCGGCGGCGACTAGTCTGCCGCCCATCGACAGCATCAGTTTCAGCACGTGTTCTTTTTGCGCGCCTAGTGCCATGCGGACACCGATCTCATGAGTCCGGCGGGCCACCGTGTAGGAGAGCACGCTGTAGATGCCGAAGGCGGCCAGGAAGAGTCCGAGTCCTCCGAAGAAGGTGAATAGGGCCATGTTAAAGCGCGGTTGGACCGATTGCAGACCAAGGACGCTGTCGAGAGTGTTGGGGCGAATGACGGGGAGGTCCTTGTCGATCGACTGAACGCGCTGGCGGACGGCGTTGAGGAGGAGCATGGGTTCGCCCTGGGTGCGGATGGCGACCAGACGGTCGGGTGGGGCGAAGAGCGTGTAGGGGACGTAGGCAGCGGGCGAGACGGGATTGCGAAGTCCGGAGTTCCGGGTGTCGCCGATGATGCCGATGACGGTAACCGAAGCGCTGGCGTTTGGTGGGGGCAACGCGCCGAGATCGGTACGTTCGAGGAAGTCGAGTTTGATGCGCCGGCCGATGGGACTTTCGCCGGCGGGCCAGAGTTTGGCGGCGGTCTCGTTGATTAGGGCGTAGTGATCGCCGTGGGCGACTTCCTGAGGCGTGAGTTCGCGGCCGGCACGCAGAGGGATGCCGAGGGTGCGGCTGTAGCCGGCACTGATGAGTCCGACGGTGATGCGGCGAGACTCGGCGGAGTCATGACCGTCGATGGAGAAGGGAGACTGCAGTCCGCCAAACGGAAGTCCGCCGTTGCCGATGGCGACGGATTGAGCACCGGGGATGTTTTCGAGCGAACTGATCAGGTTCTGAGTGAAGTTGATTCGTTGTTCGTAGGTGGCGTAGCGCTTGGGTGGGAGTTGGAGACCGACCATGAGGACACGATCGGCTTGGAAGCCGAGGTCCAGGCTCTGGAGTTTGACGAAGCCGCGGACGGTGAGGCTGGCGCCGATCAGGAGGATGACGGAGAGGGCGATTTCGACGATGACGAGGGCATTGCGTGTGCGTCCTCCCGCGCCGCCGGTTCCTGAAACGCGGCCTCCGTCCTTGAGAGCATCGACGAGGTCGGGTCGGGAGGCGCGGATGGCGGGCATCAGTCCGAAGAGAATTCCGGTGAGTACGGAGACCGCTACCGAAAAGGCGAGGACGTAGCCGTTCACCTCGATGCGGGCCTCATTCGGTACATAGAAAGCTGGCATCAGGACGACGATCACTCGCGTAATGCCGATGGCGAAGAGGATTCCGAGCACTCCTCCGGCGACGGAGAGCAGCAGGCTTTCAGTGAGCAGTTGGCGAAGGAGGCGGCCGCGTCCGGCGCCGATGGACATACGGAGAGCGATCTCGTGGGCTCGAGCGGTGGCGCGGGCCATTTGGAGGTTAGCTACGTTGGCGCAGGCGATTAAGAGAAGAAACGCGACAGCGCCGAACAGGAGGCGGAGGCTGGACTGCATCTGGCCTGAGGCGACGGAAATGTCGAGGTAGTTATCGAGGATTGTGGTGAAGCCATCCTTTGGAAAGTCAGCGGGTGTGGCCTGGGCGAGTTGCTGATGAAAGGCTTTCAGTTGATCGAGAGCCACTTCTTTGGAGACGCCGGGTTTAAGGCGGACGATGGGGGCGGCGTTACGGTCGTCGCGCGTGGTCATGGGCAGGGGCAGCCAGCCGCCTTCACTGGTCCACCAGCCGAAGCGGGCCGGCATGACACCGATGACGGTGCAGGGCTCGTCGCCGAGGGTGAGGATTTTACCGAGGGCGTCGGGACGGCCGTCGAAGAGGCGCTGCCACGCCTGCCAGGTAAGCACGATGACGTGCTCGGCGCTGCCGTCGGAACGAACGTCGGAGGCCATGATGGTACGGCCAAGGACTGGGGCGACACCCAGGAAGTCGAAGGCATTAGCGGTGACGTAGACGGACTGGAAATTTTCAGGCGAGCGGTCACCGGTGAGCAGTTGGGCGCCGGGACTGGTGGCCATGACGGCGGAGAACGCGGGGAGTTCGCGTAGCTGGAGATATTCGCGCGGATGGTAGAAGCCGCGGCCCTGCTTGGGATGCTTTAGGTCGCGGATGCTGGGCGACCAGATCTCGCCGGGCTTGGCGTAGGGATAGGGCGAGATGAGGACGCCGTAGACGACGCTAAAGATCGCCGTGGTGGCGCCGATGCCGAGAGCGAGGGAGAGCAGGGCGACCGCCGTAAAGCCGGGGCTTTTGCGCAGTACGCGGGCGCCGTAGCGAAGGTCGTGCCAGAGCGTCTCAAGCCAGCCAATGGTGTTCATGCGGTAGATTTCCTCTCGGATGATGGTGGGATTGCCGAGGCGGCGGCGGGCGGCCTGGGCAGCGTCGGCGGGGGACATGCCGCGGGCGAGGTTGTCGGCAGTTTCCTGCTCGATGTAGGTGTCGAGTTCGCGGGCGCGTTCTTCGTCCCAGCGTTTACGGCGGAAGAAGCGGAGCCAGTCCATCGCATTACTCTTCGGCTGGGCGGAGGACGCGGTTGACGGCGCCGACCAGACGGTCCCAGCGGGTGGTGTGTTCGGCGAGTTGTTTACGGCCGTCGGCGGAGATGCGGTAATAGCGGGCCTTGCGGTTATTTTCGGAAGTCCCCCAGAAGGAGGCGATCCAGCCGCGGGATTCGAGGCGGTGGAGTGCGGGGTAGAGGGAGCCGTGTTCGACCTGGAGGACGTCGTCGGAGCGGTGCTCGATGTTGTGGGCGATGGTGTGGCCGTGAGCGGGACCGGGGACGAGGGTTTGGAGGATGAGGAGGTCGAGGGTACCCTGGAGCATTTCGCCGGAGAGTGGGTGAGCGTCGCGAGGCGGCATTACTCCCATAGACGATCGACCTAAAGGAAAGTTCCTTTTTTACGTGATTCTTTTGATCTGGAGGGGTAGTTGGTTGGTGGATCGATGGGGACTGACCGATTTGCACTAAAGTTCTACCGCACCAGTCCGATAGTTAGGGAAAGAACAGTGCAGGTTTGAAGCGCAGTCAAACCACAACGGAAATTGGGTTGCATCTCCAAAAGCAGGGAACGGCGGCTGTGGGTGGCCGCCGTTTCTATTGGGTAGTGGGTGGACCGTAGATATCCGGCAAAATTGGAGCCGCTAGACTCTCGCGATGTTTGAGGACAACGAGAGCGCCGGTAGTGATGGAGACAAGGGCGATTTCAAACGCTAGTGCGGTGGTTGTGATGCCCCAACGGAACACGAGTCCATACCAGGGCGCCCACAATTCATCCGGCATGTACTTGTAGAGAACAACGACGGCTAAGGCGAGCGTGCGGGAAAGCCATTTCAAGGTGTTTATGGCCCCGACGGTACGGAACACTAAGCATCCCGCGGCTGCGGCGAGGGCGGCGGTGATGCACAGGACGACGGTCCACGCGGCGGTTTCCGGTGAGGGCAGCAACGGACGGCCTTCCCAGAAGGCGAGATTGGCGAGAGCGAGGCTTAGCCCCAGGATTAGCAGCACGGCGCTGCTGGCACGGGTGGAGGCTGCGGCGGCCAACTGCCTAGCCGGTAAGTCGGGGTGCTGGCGGAACTCCTTGATAAGGATGGGTGGAACCAGCAGACAGGAAAACAGAGAGAAGGGGAGCAGAAAGAAGGGATCGCACATGGTGGGGCCCCGCTGAACCAGCACGAATAGGCTAATGGCCATGATCAGCGCGGTTTGCGCCAGCAACCTGAAGGCGTATCCGAAGCTCATTCTCGAGACGGGAGCGGGTTGGGAGGCCATGGACTGCAGAATCGGCAGAACGTAGGCGCGGCGTTAGTATGGCAGTCGCCTGGCTATGCCGGTCGGATCAGGTCGAAGCGGTCACGGGTGCGGGTGTAGGTGGGTCCGCCCATGCGACCGATGGCGTTGAGGGCGTCGGGATCGATGCGGAAGTTGTCGCAGATATCGTCGTTGACGTGAAAGCGGAGTACTTCGCCGAGCACCAGGCTGCCGCCGAGGGGTTTGGGGCTGACGTGGACCACTTGGACCAGGCGACATTCCATGGATGCCTTGGCTTCAGCGACGCGGGGTGGGCGGACGACCTCGCTGGCGGCGGGCGTGAGCTTCGATAACTGAAACTCGTCGACATCGGGTGGGTATTCGCCGGAACACAGGTTCATACGCTCGCCGATGTCCTCGCTGACGATGCTAACGACGAATTCGCCGGTGGCTTCGATGTTGTTGAGTGTGTCCTTACGCGTTCCGTTATTGCCGCGGATCATCGGAGAGAAGCAGATTACTGGCGGATTGGCACTGACGGCGGTGAAAAAGCTGAACGGCGCGAGGTTGGGAACGCCGGCGGCGGACAACGACGACACAAACGCTATAGGGCGCGGCACGATGAGGCCGACCATGAGTTTGTAGATGTTCTGCGCGGCTTGAGCGCCGGGGTCGATGATCACTTGGCCTCCGTTTTTTCCTTCCAAGAGGCCCAATAATCCTTCCACTCCACCTGTTCGCCGGCGGCGAGGACATGGATGGGGTTGAGACCGTCGAGCATGACGGCGTACTCGTCGGTTTCCTTGGCGCGACCCTGATTGGCGAGAGCTTTGGGGTGGGGTCCGTGATGGATGCCGCGCGGGTGAAGGGTAGCCATGCCGGGACGGATGTTGTCGCGGCTGAAGAAGCTGCCCGCGTGATAGAAGATGAACTCGTCGTAGTCGGTATTGCGGTGGAAGAAGGGGACCTTGAGGGCGTCGGCGTCCTGCTCGAGGGGACGCGGAAGGAAACTGCAGACGACGGCGCCGCCGGTGACGAAAGTCGTGTGGGCGCTGGGGGGAAGGTGGGCGCGATGGCTCATGATGGGGCGGATGTCGCGCATGTTGATTTTCCAGACGGTGAGGTCGCCCTTCCAGCCGACGACGTCCATGGGATTGAACGGGTAGAAGACGCTGGAGTACTCGTCGCACGCCTTGATACGGATCTCCCACTCGGTGTCGTCATCGAGGATGGGCGCGGGTTCTGGGGTGGTGATGACGCCAGGGTCGTAGAGGGCGTGCTGGCCTATCAGACCTTTCTCGGGCTGGTCGAATTCAGTCTTGGACTCAGTGATGAGGAAGAAATTGTCGCGGGTGTCGGGGACGACGCGGTAGGTGACGGCGCGGGGCAGGACGATGTAGTCGCCGGGCTCGTAGGAGAGGGGCCCGAAGTCGGTCTCGATGGTCCCGGTGCCGCGGTGGATGAAGAAGAGTTCGTCGCCGTCGGCGTTGCGGTAGTAGAACGGCATGGGCTCGGCGCGCTTGGACAGGTAGAGCTTGACGTCGTCGTTGCCGAGGAAGGCGAGGGGTCCGCCGCCGGCGGCATGGGCGTCGTCGGGCTCGAGCAGATTCAGGTCAAAGCAGTGGGGACGGAGTTTGCCTTCAAAGCGCGTCCAGCCGGTGGGCGGATGGGTGTGATAAAGATGGGCGCTCTTGCCGTAGAACCCCTTCCGGCCGTGCTCCTCCTCGAAGGTGCCTTGGGGCAGGCCGACGTGGGCTTGCTTTGCGGTTTTGCCTTTTTGCAGCGGAAACATAGGCCTCCAGGTTGTTAGATTACCAGTCTCTACAGCCAGGATAAGGCACCACATTAAAGTGGTGCAACGAAAATCAGATTGGGCTAGTCTAATTAGGTGCGAGGAGTGCGAGCCATGCCGACCACCGAGACTTACATCAATCAGCAGTATGAGTTATATACCGCTGAGAACCACCGGACGTGGCAGCGGCTGTACGAACGGATGCAGCCGAGGTGGCGGCAGTACGCGAATCAGCATTTTCTGAAGGGCGTCGACTCGCTGTGCTTCAATCCCGAGCGGATCCCGCGGTTGGAAGAAGTAAACGGCTTCCTGTGTCCGCTGACCGGATTTCAGGCGGTGGCGGTGAGCGGGTACATGCCGGCGTTTGAGTTTTTCGATTGCTTGCGAAGCCGGAAGTTTCCGACTACGGTGACGATCAGGCGGGGCGATCAACTGGACTATTTACCGGAGCCAGACATTTTCCACGACATCGCGGGACATGTGCCGATGCATACCGATCGGGCGTTTGCGAATGCACTGGTCCGGTTTGGCGACTGTGCGCACACGGCGGCGGAGATTGCGGCGGGCAGCGACGCGCTGCCGAGCATTGTGAAGGCGATGGCGCGGTTCTTCTGGTTCACAGTGGAGTTTGGGCTGATGCGGGAGAACGGCAAGCTGAAGGCGTATGGAAGCGGGTTGTTGAGTTCGTACGGCGAGTTGGAGCATGCGGTGGAGTCGAGGAAAGTGGAGCGTCTGCCGATGGATTTGGGGCGGGCGATCAACCAGCCTTTCGAGATCGATCATTATCAGCCGCGGTTGTTTGTGGTGGATGGATTCGATCATCTGTTCAGTTTGGTGGACGAGTTGGAGCGTTGGATGAAGGCGGGGCGGTTGGACAGTGTGGCGGGTGGGGAGCCGTCCATTAATAAGGCGGACTTGGCGAGTTTTGCGCTGCAGCACGCTTAGGCGGCCGGCTTTCTGCTTTCTGCTTCCTTCCCTTTTCCCCTGCACGGGCCGGGAGGCCCGTGCTACCAGCTAGCATGTGCGACGGTGCGGGGCGGGAGCGTGTGCGACTGTGCGAGGCTGCGGCGGGTGCGACCCACGAGGCGAGGCCTGGTTTTTCGGCGCTTGCGTTACAATTCATACGGCGGTAGGGTCCGCCATCGATCCAAACAGTCATGAAGGTCATTGTTTTGTGCGGCGGGCTTGGGACGCGTATGCGCGAGGAGACTGAGTTCCGTCCGAAGCCCCTGGTTGAAGTGGGCGGACGTCCGATTCTGTGGCACATCATGAAGCGCTATGCGCACTTCGGATTTGCCGATTTCGTCCTGTGCCTGGGTTATCGCGGCAACATGATTAAGGAGTATTTCCTTAATTACGAAGCCATGAATAACGACTTCACCATCTGCCTGGGGAAGAAGTCGGGAATTGAGTTCAACGACCAGCACCAGGAACAAGATTTTCGGGTGACGCTGGCCGATACAGGGCAAGAGACGATGACCGGCGGCCGGCTGAAGCGGGTACGCCGTTATGTGCCGGATGAGACTTTCATGCTCACCTATGGCGATGGACTGGCAGACGTCGACCTGACGGCGCTGCTCGAGTTTCACCGCTCGCACGGGAAGCTGGCGACGGTGACGACGTTCCGTCCCGCGTCGCGGTTCGGCATTCTGGACATCAGCGCACAGGCTGAAGTGAAGAACTTCATCGAGAAACCGAAATCCGATGCGTGGGCGAGCGCGGGCTTCTTCGTATTTGAACCGTCGGTATTCGACTATCTGAGCGGGGACAACTGCATTCTCGAAAAGGAACCACTGGAGCGACTGGCGGCGGAGGGACAGCTGATGGCTTATCACCATCACGGCTTCTTCTACGCCATGGACACCTTCCGTGAGTACCAAGTGTTGAACGACCTATGGAAGAGCGGCGAAGCGCCTTGGAAGGTATGGGATTGAGTCAAGGATTCTGGCGCGACCGGCCGGTTCTGGTAACGGGCGCAACCGGTTTGGTGGGCAGCTGGCTGACACGCAACCTGACCGCTGCGGGAGCTCATGTCATTTGCCTGGTGAGAGACTGGGTGCCGCAGAGCGAGCTGGTCCGCAGCGGTGCGATTGAGAGCATGACGGTGGTGCGCGGCGACATTTGTGATCGCGACCTGATTGAGCGCACACTGGGCGAGTACGAGATCGACACGGTGTTTCACCTGGCGGCGCAGACGATTGTCGGCATCGCGAACCGCAATCCGCTATCGACATTTGAGAGCAACATTGCGGGCACGTGGAATGTGCTTGAAAGCTGCAGGCGATCGCCGGCGGTGAAGGCCGTTGTGCTTGCGTCCTCGGATAAAGCCTATGGGGATCAGGATCAGCTGCCTTACGACGAGAGCACTCCGTTAGAAGGCCGGCATCCCTACGACGTGAGCAAGAGCTGTGCGGACCTGATCGCGCAGGCCTATGGCAAGACCTACGGACTGCCGGTGGCGATCACGCGCTGCGGCAATTTTTACGGCGGCGGGGATCTCAACTGGAATCGCATTGTGCCGGGGACGATCCGCAGTGTGCTGCGGGGCGAGCGTCCGGTGATTCGCTCGGACGGCCACTATGTCCGCGATTATTTCTACGTGGAGGATGGGGCGGCGGCCTACATGCTGCTGGCCGAGAAGCTAATCGGTGATGCTTCGCTGCGCGGACTCGGCTTCAACTTCTCGAACGAGATTCAAATCACGGTTTTGGACCTGGTGGAGCGCGTGCTGGCGCAAATGGGATCGAGTCTGAAGCCAGACATCCGCAACGAGGCTTCAAACGAGATCAGGCATCAGTACCTGAGCGCACTGCGGGCCCGGGAGCGGCTGGACTGGGCGCCACTGTTCACGCTGGATGACGGACTGGCGCGGACGATTGACTGGTATCGGAATTATCTGAAATGAGCAGCACATCGCCAGACGCCGTGGAGTTGCGGCGCCGCATTCTGGAGTTATCGGCCGAGTACCACGAGCTGGCCAATGGTCCGCGCGCGTTTGTAGCGGGCGAGTCCGCGGTGCCGGTGGCGGGACGGGTGTGCGATGCAGCAGACATGATGTCGCTGGTGGACTCGTCGCTCGACATGTGGCTGACGACGGGCCGATTTGCGGCGCAGTTTGAGCGTGCGTTTGCGCGTTACTTCGGGGTGCGCAATGCGACGCTGGTGAACTCGGGCTCGTCGGCGGATCTGCTGGCGGTGACGGCGCTGACGTCGGTGAAGCTTGGGGACCGTCGGTTGAAGCCGGGAGACGAAGTAATTACGGTGGCCGCGGGCTTTCCGACGACGGTCAATCCGATCATCCAGAACGGGCTGGTGCCGGTGTTTGTCGACGTGGACATTCCCACTTACAACATCGACGTTACGCGGCTCGAGGAGGCATTCTCGGAGCGTACGCGGGCGGTGGTGATTGCGCATACGCTGGGGAATCCGTTCAATCTCGAGGCAGTGACCGCGTTTGTGCGGAAGCACGGCTTGTGGCTGGTGGAAGACTGCTGCGACGCCGTGGGCGCGGAGTATGGCGGGCAAAAGGTTGGGACGTTTGGGGATCTGGCGACCACCAGTTTTTACCCGGCGCATCACATCACTATGGGCGAGGGCGGTTGTGTGATCAGTGACAAGCCGCTGCTGAAAACGATAGTCGAGAGCTTCCGGGATTGGGGACGCGACTGCTGGTGCGAGCCTGGCAAGGACAACACTTGCGGCAAGCGGTTTGACTGGGAGCTAGGCGAATTGCCGTGCGGCTACGATCACAAGTACACCTACTCGCACATCGGGTACAACTTGAAGCTGACGGACATGCAGGCGGCGGTGGGAGTGAGTCAGCTGCAAAAACTGCCATCCTTTATCGAGCGCCGGCGGGAGAATTTTACGGCGTTGAGAGCCGGCCTTGAGGACCTGAGCGAATTCTTCGTGCTGCCGGAAGCGACACCGAATTCGCATCCGAGCTGGTTTGGATTTCCGATCGCGGTGCGGGAGAGCGCGCCGTTCAACCGCAATGAAGTTGTCAGGTTTTTGGAAAGCCGGAAGATCGGCACGCGGCTGCTATTCGGCGGAAACCTGATCCGTCAACCGGCGTACCAGGGGATTGCGCACCGGGTGGCGGGTACGCTGCACCATACCGATTTCGTGATGAATCGTGTATTTTGGATCGGAGTGTATCCTGGCATCACGCCGGAAATGCGCGAATGGGTAATCCAGAGTTTCCATGACCTCGCATCAGCGATAAGCTAAGTAACCTAAGCATGTCGAAGTTTTTCGATCAAGACCTCGATCACGTACTCGCCTACACCGGGGACGTCTGGGAAGCGCTGCGGGGCGCTCGGATCTTCATTACGGGCGGCACCGGCTTTTTTGGACGCTGGATGCTGGAGACGTTTCTCTGGGCGAACGAACGGCTGAAACTCGACGCCACGGCGATTGTGCTGACGCGCGACGCGTTGGGCTTCAGACGCAAAGCCGCGCACCTTGCCGAGGCCGTAGAAGTGATTCAAGGGGACATACGAACTTTCCCGTTCCCGCCCGAAGGCTGCACACGGCTGATCCACCTGGCCACCGATACAGACTCGCGGCATTACGAGGAAGATCCGCTGGCGATGCTCGATACGATTATCGAGGGTACGCGGCGGGCGCTGGATTGTGCGGTAGCGTGCGGTGCGCGCAGTTTTCTGCTGGCGAGTTCAGGCGCGGTATACGGCCGTCAACCGGCGGACCTTTCGCGGATTCCGGAAGATTTCTGTGGCGGTCCTGACCAGACGCTGGCGCGGTCCACTTACGGTGAGGCGAAGCGGATGGCGGAGTTGCTGGGCTGTCTGTATGCGGAGCGCCGGGCGGTGCCGGTGAAGATAGCGCGCTGCTTTGCGTTTGTGGGCCCGGGACTGCCGCTTGATCAGCATTTCGCGATCGGAAATTTTATTGGCGATGTGTTGGGCAAGCGTCCGATTGTGATTCGAGGCGACGGGACGGCGTTGCGCTCGTATCTCTATGCGGCGGACCTGGCGATCTGGTTGTGGACGATGCTGGTGAGGGCTGAGCCGGGCCGCGCTTATAACGCTGGATCGGGGGACGCAGTTTCGATCGCGGACCTGGCGCGGTTGGTGTCGAAGACGCTGAATGCCGACGCGGAAATTCGAGTGACGGGGACACCTGCGCCGGGCAGTACGGCAGAACGCTATGTACCGTCGGTAGAGCGCGCGGAGAACGAGTTAGGGCTGATGCCGTGGATTGGCCTCGAAGACGCCATACGGCGGACTGCGG
Organism: Bryobacterales bacterium; assembly: GCA_038212445.1. Taxonomy (GTDB): domain Bacteria; phylum Acidobacteriota; class Terriglobia; order Bryobacterales; family Bryobacteraceae; genus TMP-7. The sequence continues at coordinate 129,530 of JBBQUM010000020.1, read as the reverse complement.
CGTGGCACAGGGCTAAGGCGTAGGCGCCGTCGCGGATTTTTCCGCATCCATGAAGTAGTAGCAGATCATGTGCATGACGATGACATGCATGTCCTCAATGCGGCCCATGTGCGGATTGGATGCCTGGATATTGAGCTTCGCCATGGCGCCGAGTTTGCCGCCGTCGCGGCCCGAGAGAGCGATGGTGTGACAGCCAGCCGAATTTGCGTATTCGACGGCACGCAGGACGTTGGGAGAATTTCCGGAACCACTGATGGCGATGACGACGTCGCCTGTTTCGGCGAAGTTCTTCAACTGCTCCTCGAACACACAGTCATAGCAGACGTCGTTGGAGTAGGCGGTGATGGTGGGAAGCGAGTCAGTGAGCGCCATGATGCGAAAACGCTTGGCCCGGTTGAAACTGGCGCCCTTCACCATGTCGCAGGCGAAGTGCGATGCGGTGGACGCGCTGCCGCCATTGCCGCAAACGAAGATTCGGCGATCCTCATCGCGTGCGCGGGAGATTATTTCGATGGCTCGACTCACCTTACTGAGGTCGATGGTTTCGATGGCCTTGAGCACATCGGCTTTGTAGAGCGCGGGAAATGCGTCGATCATGATACATCCGCATTATAGACAGAATTCCGTACGCGTAATTCGGTGTCTCAAGGACCGACCGTTATGATGGAAAGGTTACCTATGGTCAATACCGCGATCGCTTGGAACTTGTGTGCTCAGGATCCCACGGGATGAAGGTTTTGTATTGGATTCTGGCAATCGCGCTAGCAGTTGGCCTGCTTTACTATTCCATGCGCGGCGTGGATTGGGGACGTCTTGGATACAACCTTGCGCACGCCAACCTGGCGCTGGTGGCGGCGGTGCTGGCACTCAGCCTGGTAGGCATATTCCTACGGTCGTTCCGGTGGAGGCTACTGCTTGTGGCCGAGGGGGAAGTAAGCGTCGCGACGGCGTTCTGGGCGACATGCACCGGCTATTTTGGAAATCTTTTTCTGCCTGCGCGAGCCGGGGAATTGATCCGGACATTCATGATCAGCGCGGGCACTCAATTGAGCAAGACGTACGTGCTGACTACGGCGCTTTCAGAACGCGCGGTAGACGCGATTGTGCTGGTGGGAATCAGCGCGGCGGTGTTGCTCACTATCGACCAGCGTCCCGGCTGGCTGGCCCAAGCGGCGCGTCCATTTGGGCTGGCGGCACTGGGCGCTGTTATAGCGATCGCGATCATTCCGCCGCTGGAACATTTTTGGATCAGCCTGGTGCGGAGAAGTCCTCTGCCTGCGCCTTTGCGTGTGCGCGTGGAGGAGATCCTGGGGCAGGTGCACCTCGCTATCCGCACCTTCCATGATCCTGGACGGCTGACGAAGTTCGCGCTGATGACCGCTGTGATCTGGACGGTGGACGCCGTGGCTACGGTGATTGGGGCTAAGGCTCTCGGCTTTGCGATTTCACTGCCAGCGGCGTACCTTTTGCTCGCGGGACTTGGACTCGGCAGCGCCCTGCCCTCGACCCCGGGTTATGCCGGCATTTATCAATTCGTCGCAGTGAGTGTATTGGTGCCATTTGGATTCAGCCGCACCGACGCGATCACCTATATCCTGTTCGCGCAGGTGAACCAGTATTTGATAACAGGAACACTCGGCGTGATTGGTTTTAGCAAGTATCGCCGGTTGAAGGAAACCACTCCAGCCATCGCCGCAGCTTAGTGTCTTACTAGCGTCTGCCACACCCTGTGGAGTGTTTCAGCAAGTCGCTTTTTGTGTGCGTCCTTTGAGTGAACGCGACCGATAGACAGTTATGCGCGTCTTAACGCTCACTGTCACTATCCTATTACTCACTACAACCGGCAGCCTGTTTTCGCAATCAGCGACATCAGCAGATCGCTCTGTTTTGTCGCACACTGTCATCTTTCCGTCTGACGCAGAACCAGGGAGTGACATAGCATTTATCGCTCGGACCACGGACCGAGTTGCTCAAATTCGAAATGATGGGTCATTAACATATGTTGGAGCGACGAAACGACCTGTTGGACTGCAGTTAGTCGGCAGTCGACAACCGATGCTTTTTGCGGGCGAGGAGTTAGCGTCCGCGAGCCGGAACATTTATAGTCAGAGCACCACAGGCAAGACAGTTCAGGGGTATAACACCGTTCGCTTCCGTGGAGTATATAGCGGAACCGACCTTCTTTATCGTGCATCACAAGGTGCCATTGAATACGAGTTCGACCTGTCTCCTGGCGCCCGGCCGGAGAGGATTCAGTTTCGAGCGATGGGGGCCACTGGCATCGAGCTCGTGAACGGGAGCCTGGTTGTCCGGTTGGATGACGGAGTTATCCGGCATCGTGCACCGATCGCTCATCAAGAGATCGATGGAAAGAGGAAGACAGTTGAGGTTGCTTTCGAGTTACGCGGCGAGGCAATCGGCTTTAGAGTTGGCGCTTATGACGCGAGATATACGTTGGTGATCGATCCAGTCATCACCTATTCGAGCTATCTCGGCGGCACCGGCATCGACAATGGACGGGCCGTGGCAACCGACGCCGCAGGAAACATCTATATAGCCGGCGAGACGAACTCGACTGACTTCCCGAGCCAAACAGTAGCGACTCTCGTGGGGCAGCAGCACGTGTTTGTCACAAAGATGCGCTCGGACGGCACAGTGGTATACACGACGATATTGGCGAGTTCCGCCCGAGATTCGGGCGCGGCCATAGCCGTGGGCGTGGGAGGGGACGTATATGTGGCGGGCTTGACCACTGGCACGAATTTTCCGGTGACCGCCGCCGCATATAAGAAGGTCGCAATGGGTCAGGGTGACGCCTTTGTCACTCATCTGGACGCGAGCGGGAAGGTTCTTTACTCCACTTATCTAGGTGGATCAGGGACCGATGCCGCTACGGGGATCGCAGTGGATACGAGCGGGAACGTTTACGTCACGGGGTCAACTGCATCTTTCGATTTTCCGGTGTCCGGTCCGGCCTCGCAGTCTTATCACGGCGGGTACGGCGATGCTTTCCTGGCGAAGCTAAATCCGGCGGGGACCGCGTTGATTTACTCAACGATGGTGGGGGGCTCGGGGTTGGATGTCGCGAACGCGCTCTCACTCGGTCCGGCGAACGTCTGCATTGGCGGCTTGACGCAGTCGGCGGACATGGTGGTGGTGAATCCTTACCAGCGCTCGGCAGGCGGGCTGGGAGACGGATTTATCGCTTGCATGCGGAATGATGGCGCTGCATGGAGTGTCATTACGTACCTGGGCGTGCTGGGATACGACGACATCACAGGCATCGCGCAAGACAACAGCAGTAACATCTACGTGACGGGCACTACGCTTGGCGGGTCGTCGCTTGCAACTGCGGGCGCGTACCAAACGACGCTGCACGGGGATCGCGAGATATTCATCGCGAAGTTCATTCCCACTGCTGCGCAGATAGTCTACTTTACTCTGCTTGGCGGGGGCGGCATGGACGCGAGCACAGCGATTGCGGTGGACTCGCTGGGGCAGGCGTGGGTGACGGGGCTCACATATTCGCTTGATTTTCCGGCGGTGAAGGCAGACTACGCGCAGTCCATGGGCGGCGCCGATGCGTTTGTGACGCAGATGAGCGCCAATGGGGATCGAGTGCTTCTGTCTACGCGTTATGGCGGAGTTACAGACGACCGAGGCAATGCGATCGCGGTAACGTCGACAGGAGATGCGATTGTCGTGGGGAGCACCAACTCTTCCAACTTATCGGGCGCGTCCGCATCCTCGCGTCCCACTCTGCGCGGATTCGCCGATGGCTTTGTGGCGCGCATCCATCCTGCGCCGGTCGTGGTGACGACGTTCACGATTTCGGGTGTCGTGACGTTTTCGGGCGGCGGCTTGGCCGGGGTGACCCTTACACCCACAGGCTCGACCCTACCCGCGGTAGTCACACCGGGGTCGGGGAGCTACAGTTTTGCGGGTCTGCCCGCGAACAGCAGCTATACCGTCACGCCGTTTCTAGCGAGCTATCGTTTTAGCCCGACGAGCCAAACGTTTGGTAGCTTGGCAGCGAATCAGGTGGCGAATTTCGTCGCCTACAAGACCACGACGCCGGGCGATTTCGATGGTAACGGGGTTCCGGATCTGATCTGGCAGAACGATACAGGCTGGCAGATCGGGACCTGGCTGTTCAACGATCCGCTAGCCACTACGGTGATCGGCTACACCTACCCGCAGGGGGCCATCGATCCTTACTGGGACCTCATCACGGTTGCCGATTTCAACGGGGACGGCGTTATGGACGTGGTTTGGCAGAACAGGAATACGCGCATGGTAGCGGTGTGGTTCATGACGGGTCCGCAGGGGTCGCTTCAGGCCACGGTGGGCATACCGGCGACCAATCCGGGCTGGAAACTCGTGTCCTGCGTGGACGTAGATCGTAACGGCACACCCGATTTGGTCTGGCAGAATGACACCACGCGCGCAGTGAGCGTTTGGTACATGGGCGGGCCGATGGGCATGGTGCTGCTCGGCACGGCGTCGCTTGCACCGGACACTTATCCGGGATGGACAGTGGTGGGCATGGCGGATTTTGACCGCAATGGAGTTCCCGACCTGGTCTGGCAGAATGATTCACTCCGTACAGTGCGGGTCTGGTACATGGGAGGTGCGCAAGGCACAACCCTGCTGGGAACGGGATTCCCGGCGTCGGGCACCTATCCAGGCTGGAGGATCATCGAACTAGTGGACTTGAACCGAGACGGTATACCTGATCTGGTTTGGCAGAATGACAGCTCGCGTCAAGTGGGCGCCTGGTACATGGGTGGTCCGCAAGGTACGGTCCAGTTGGGGACGTCTTTGCTGGCGCCTGGGACATACGAGGGTTGGCGTGCGGTAGGTCCGCGGTAGTTTTCTCAGTAGGGGCGGCGCGGTTTGTAAGACGGACTGCGCCGCGCCGACCTAGTCTCTCAGAGGCTCGGACGGCGGGTATTCGAAGTTCACGCGCTCTCGCTCGACTACGTAGGGGCGCTTTTGAACCTGGGTATGAATGGCGCCGATGTATTCGCCCAGGATTCCGATTGAGATGAGTTGCACGGAGCCGAAGAAGAACATACCCAGGATCAGGGGAGCGATACCGACGGAGAAATTATTCCAGAAGAGCAGCTTGTAAATGAAGTAGGCGAACCCGACCAACAGGCAAACCACGCCGGAGGCGAAGCCGACGAACGTAAAGAGCCGCAACGGCACCTTTGACAGATTTGTCAGGCCTAGCATCGCGAGGTCAAAGAGCGTGTAGAAATTGTTCTTGGTGATGCCGCGTTTGCGGCGGGGTTGACGGAAGGGAATCTCGGCGTGAGGAAGGCCGATCTCTGCGATGATGCCGCGGAAGTACGGGTACGGATCACCAAAGGATTTGACCAGGTCGACGACACGGCGGTCGTACAGTCCGAAGCCGGTGAAATTCTCGAACGTCTGGAGGGACGCCACACGCTGCACGAGCCGGTAGTAGGCGCTGCGGACATAGAACATCAATCCGTTCTCGTCGCTGGTCTCTTTGATGGCGAGGACCATGAAGTAGCCCTCTTCCCACTTGCGGATGAACTCGGGGATCATCTCGGGCGGATCCTGGAAGTCGGCGGCCATGCCGATTACGGCGTCTCCGCAGGTTTCGCAGAAGGCGTGCATGGGGGAGCGGATATGGCCGAAGTTACGGGAGTTGACGATGACCCGAACGTTGGTATCTTTGCGGGCTATCTCTTTCAGCGCCGCCACAGTGTTGTCGTGGGAGGAGTTGTCGATGAAGATGTGCTCGTAGCGGTAGTCGCCCGCCGAAGCCACTGCGTCCCGCACGCGGCGGTAGAGTTCCTCAACGTTGGCTTCCTCGTTGAAGCAGGGCGTGATGATGCTGATGGTCTTCATTGGCGGCCCAGGACGCCTGGGGATTGATTTGCGGCGGTTTCTTCGTAGAGCAGGATTAGGTCGTTGGTGAGGCCGAGAGTGTACCGGATCTGATCCCGGATTTCATTCTGGAAGCCGCGCGAGGAAATTAGCACCGGCTCGGAGCGTCCGGGGATGTCGGCTGGGCTCAACACAGGCGCTCCGTGAAGTTGCTGGCCCTGGTATTTCGGATTGGAGTCGACGAAACCGGCGATCTCAACGTCTGCGAAGGCGCCGGTGGCTAGCAGGCGCAGGGTGTGGGTGCCGGTGCCCCAGACGAGAATGGGGCGGCCGCGCGATCCGCTACGGATGGTCTGACGGATGCGTGAGTCGACAGACTCCGAATCCAGGATATAGCGGCGCAGTCCTTGCTCCGTCTCTTCGTCGCGGACGACCGGCGCTGCTACGCCGTCGCCCTTTTGATAGACACCGAAAGCCGTCGGACAAGTCTGCTCGTGCAGGGGGCGGACGGCGCGGCCGGTGGCGATGGTGGTAAAGCCGCTGGTCTCAAACAGGTTGGTGAGGGAGCGCGGTCCGAAGAAATTGATGTGCTCGGTGCTGAACTCCTGATAAGGAGCGTCGGGGTGGCCACCCAAGCGACTGGCGTCAGGCACTTCCGCGAACACGCGACCGCCGGGCGCGAGCGCATTCCAGAGGCATTCCACAGCCTTACGGATGTCCTCGATGTGCTCGAGGACGCCGCCCAGAATGAGGAAGTCGTAGCTGGCGGGTGCGGAGGGAAGGTTGAACAGCGTGCTGGCGAACACCGGGACTTTGTAGAAGTCCCAAGCAAGCCGCGCGCATTGGGGGGACGGATCGAGTCCCTGAACGCTTGCGAAGCCGTCGTCTTTCAGGAACGCCAGAAGTCGGCCGGTGGCGCAGCCGATTTCAAGGATGCGGGATTCCTTGGAGGGCACGAAGTCGACGAAGGAACGAATGACGTCGCGGTGACGCTGTTCGTCGAACTCTGATTCCTTGCCGCCTCCCTGCGCATGCTCGTACTTGGAGAGTTCGGTGTAGTAGGCGTCGAACAACGCCTGTTCTGGGATGCCGTCAGCGAACGCAAGACCGCAGTTATCGCAAACCACCACATCGTAACCGTCCAGGAAAGCGATGCCAGGCAGTTGTTCGAACGACTGCTGAAAAAGGAGTTTCCGGCCGTGCGCGGCGCAGATTGGGCACGGTCGTCTTCTACGTATCTTCACTTGATCAAGACTCCATTTTGCTCCTGGGGCCATTAGCCCGCAATGAAGCGGTCAGCGGGAATAGCGTAACAGACCAAATCCCACATTTCGAGGTCGTGCGGACGAAGCAGGAAGCGATACCCGGGATTCAAGGACTGGATCAGGAGCGGAATGCTCCAAAGATGATCCTGACGATGGTAGCTGGAGATCGCCAGGACAGGCGTGTGTTCGCGGATCTTGGCGGCGGCGCCGGTGAGAGCGTCCGGCTCGGCGCCTTCGATATCCATCTTCACGTAGGTGGGAGCGACTCCGGCCAAGGCAGAGTCGAGCTTAACGAGTTCCACGTCCAATTCGCCCTGTCCAATGAACGAAGAGCGGTTGCCTTCGGCTGAGAATCGGACACGCCCGTTTTCCGCACCGGTGGCGGCGCATTGAATGGTGATGCGGCGGCGGATGGCTTCGGGCAGCTCGCCGACCTTCCGGCCCAAGCTGACGAAATTTTCAGGATCCGGTTCGAAGGCGACGATCTGCTTGAAATGTGAATCGCACTCGCGGAGGAAGAGCCGGATGGTGTCGCCGTCGAAGGCGCCGCAGTCGACGAAGACTTCCTCGGTAGTCAGGGCGCAGCGATCCTTGGGAAAGTAAATCGGGTGGGGCGCGGGATCCGGCAGGACATCGAAGTCCATGAACAAGCGCCAGCGAATCTGCGCCAGATACTCGGCGCGTGAAGCTTCGTCGGCCCAAAGATCGAATGCCTTGAGAATGGCCGAGGAATGCTCGTGGACTTTGTGTGGAAGGTCAGCGCCATAGTGCGGCAGCACGTGCTCGGGATATTTCCAGAACAGAGGTCCGAAGGGCACGACGGTACGGCATCCCAACTTCCGCAGCTGGTCGACGCGGGCGGACATCTTATCGCTCGATTCAGCGCGCCAGATGGTGATGACAAAGACAGCATCGCCGCCGTGCTGGCGGGCGGCCTCGTCGGGCGCGAGCACGGTGACGCCTTCGACCTGGCGACCCCAGAGGGCTGAATTATTGTCGGTAAATGCGAGCGGCTCGATGCCATGGCTGCGCAGTCCGGCGAGTGCACGACGGCCGAAGCCGCCCGCCCCGTGGAGGATCAATTTCGAGGTAGAGGCGCCGGCAACCGCCTCGTGGGCCCATATTTCGCGTTGACGCGCGATCTCGACACCCTCCGCGAGGAGTTCCTGAAGTTGATCACGCAGGCTGTCCGTCATGACGGCCTCCGCTTGAATCTCACCAGCATGTTCGACCACCGTCCACCACCAGGTTTGTGCCCGTCATATACGACGAGGCGTCGGAGCAAAGAAACAGAATCGCTCCTTGATATTCGCCTAATTCGGCCATGCGCGACATGGGAATCAGTTTCGCGAGTTTGGCGACAAATTCGTCCGACTGTCCGTTATAGACACCGCCGGGAGAGATGGAATTCACACGAACGCCGCTCCCGGCCCAGTAGGTGGCTAGGTAGCGAGTGAGTCCGACGAGCGCGGACTTGACGACGGAGTATGTCACGGGCTTGACGGGCTGAAGATGTTCGGCGAGACCGTCCTGCCGGTAGAGGCGCTGATCCGGACCAATGATGGCGAGGTCTGACGCAATGTTGATGATCACGCCGTGGCCTTGCTGCGCGAGAGCCGATCCGATGACCTGGCTGCACAGGAACGCTCCTGTCAGACCCACGGCCAAATCGGCATTCCACTGCTCGATGGAGAAATTCTCGAGACGAGAAAAATTGATCTCGGCCGTATTCTCCATTTTGGGATTGTTGGCGGCGTTGTTGATCAGGATGTCGACGCGGCCGTAACGCTCGAGAACGCCGGCTAGAAGTTTCTTCACTTCTTCGGCGCTGGTGATGTCCGTCGACACGCCCCACGACGGCACTTTGAAATCCGCGGTGATTTCTCTGGCGACCGCTTCCGCGCGATCGCCGGCGATGTCCACCAAGACGGGGATGCCGCCGGCTTCAGCGAGCGCGCGGGCGTGTTGACGGCCGAGCAACCCAGCGCCTCCGGTGATGACGGCCACACGGCCCGAGAGATCGAACAGTGACCGGACGGTCCTCAATTTAGTTGGAGGCATGGGCACCCACTGTCATTTCGCTAAGTTCGACGAGGCGGCGCGAGGCGATGGATTTCTTCACGGCCAACGCGATTCGCAGGCTCTCCACTCCGGCAGCCAAGTCCACATCGGGACGCTGACGGCGTTCGATGCAATCCAGAAAATGCCGTAGTTCATCGAGAAACAGTTCGTTGCGGTCGAAGCCTTCGAAGGAGTGGACGGTGGGAGTGAGGGCGTTCGCGCCCTGGTAGACGGTGACGCTGAGCTTATGGAAATCGACGACAACTTTGCCCTGGTCGCCGATGACTTCGCACTGACGGCTGGGCGGCCTCTGCAGATAATCCTGGGCGACGTGCACGGGCAGCGGACGACCGTCGACCACGCACTGCATTAGGGTCTGCGCGCTATCCTCGACATCGATCTCCAAGTCGCTCCAGTGGCCGCCGAGCGAATACAGACGTTGGGGCAGGCCGAAGATCGAATAGAGATAGTCGAACTCGTGAATCTGCGATAGGATGACGCCTCCGCCGAGATCGGCGCGCGAGGCGTACATCTGCCGGTAATCCTCATAAGGATGCCAGCCAGGCAGGTACTCGCCCACGACAGCGCGCACGGAGAGCAGACGGCCCAGCGATCCGCTCTTCACGACAGCAGCCAGTTGCTTTACGCAGGGATGGAAGCGCAGTTGATAGCCGACCATCGCGACGCGCTTGCCGTCCTCCACCATCTGGAGCAATTCGGAGATACCGTCGAGCGAGTCGGACACGGGCTTTTCGATGAACAGATCGCAGCCTGCCTGGACGCACTTGCGAGCAACCTCCATATGGAGGCTACTGGGGTTGCAGATGAAGGCAGCGTCTGGTTTTTCACGGAGGGCCTCATCCAGGTCCGCGAAGGCACGAATTTTGTGCTCGGCTTCGACATCCTTGTCCGGCAGGGTATCGAGTTTGGCAGTGATGAGGGCGGGCAGTCGACGCACGCGATAGGCGAGCAACTCGACGCGGTCACCCAGGAGGGCGCGCAGATTGCGGGCGTGGCGTTGTCCAATGCCACCCAGTCCGACGAGCAGGATTTTCAAGACAGTGCCCCTTCGGATTTCGCTTTGGCGATTTGCGCAGCGACATACTGGCGGTTCTGGCGAATCCAGGCAACTTCCCCGCCCGGAATCTCACGCGCGACTTGGAGAACGTAGTCTCCCGAATAACCGAGCTTTGCGAGACCCTGGAACACGGCGGGCAGATTCGCTGAGCCCGTGCCGAGCGGGACTGTGGAGCCGCCGAGAACGCGGTCCTTGATGTGCACGCTACCGATGCGGCTGCCATATGCCGCGAATTCTTCGACCGGATTGTAGCCAAGCGACGCGCTATTGCCCGAATCGTAGTTGGCTTTGATCGAGGCGTGAGGCAGACGGTGGAGCAGCGCTTGGAACTTCGCCGGGGACAGGTCCGTTTCGAGATGGAGTTCAACGCCGGCCGCGGCGGCTTTCGGCGCAGCTTCGGTTAATACCTGAACCGCGAGATCCTCGGCCTGCTGATCCTGAATCTTCGAGGCGTCCACGAAGGGCATGACCATCCGTTCGATACCGAGATGCCGGCACTGTTCGAGCAACCAATACAGTTTGCCCTGAATTTCGCTGAGTTCCGCTGCGGCGGCACGCACGATAGGGCGATCCATGAAGTAGTCAGCGCAGACAGAGACGACGGCGATGCCGTGCGCAGCGCTCAGGCTCCGCATTTCAGCAATGCCGTCGCGAGTGGCGATGGGATTCACGTCCTCGCCGACGACGTCGAAGATCCACTCGATGGCGTGGAGTCCGGCGGCGGCCGCCCTGGGAAACTCGTCACGCCACTGCGTGCACGGGAAACATTGGAACCGGTCCAACTCAGGCGCCACCATGCGCCCCTGCATCACCGCTAAACGAGACACAATCGTCCTCCGTCACTCATCAACAACGGGCACCAGCATGTTGGCCATGAACTCGTCGCGGTCGAGAAAAGGCCAGAGATCCTCGAGCGGCTTGGAGACGAACGAACCATCGGCCCGCTGGGCTGATGAGACACGCGGTTTGCGAACCTCGTCGAGTATCACGTGGACGTCGCACACCACCGGTCCGGGCCTGGCGAGGACGCGCCTGATTTCGGATCGCAGGTCAGTCTGATCGGCGATCGTGTCGGTGGGGAGCCTGTAAGCTTCAGCCACGCGCCGGACATCGGGCAAGCTCTGACCTGTACTGGCATCGCAGCCGATGCGTGCACTGCCAAAGAAAGCGGTTTGCGACGCGCGAATCGACGCGTAGCCGTCGTTGTTCAACACGAAAAACTTGATCGGCAACTGGAGACGCGACACGGTCTCGAGTTCCTGGATATTGAACTGGAAGCCGCCGTCGCCGTCGACGCAGATGGTATTGCGGCGGCCGCCTGCGAGACAGGCACCGATGGAAGCGGCGATGCCGAAGCCCATCGCTCCGAGCGCGGTGGTGTGGAAGATGCGCTGCGCCTGCTTGACGCGGAAGGCCAACAGGAACAGCTCAATGCCGCTACCGGAACTTCCCGAGACGATGAAATCGCCTTCGGACAGCTCGTCGGAGAGCACGTCCGAAAAGTTATAGACGCTGACGCGGCCAGAGGGCGTCCTGTGCTCGGCCTCCACGAGCGGATAGCTGGTCTTCCAGGTGTGGCAGCGCTGCTGCCAGGCGGTGCGGTCCTTCTTTTTGATCTGAGCAGCCTGGCTGAGCAACTCGCGCATGAACTCACCGGCGTCAGCGCAGATGGGCGTTTGGATGGAGTCGCCCATTTTTCTGAGTTCGGCGGGATCAATGTCCACCATGACTTTGTGGGCCGCGCGGGCGAAGCGTTCGGGCGCGAATCCGGTCACTACACGGTCAAGCCGCGCGCCGAGAGCGAGGAGGAAATCGCAATTTTGGACGGCGAAGTTGGCGCCGCGCTGAGCAATCGTTCCAGGGCGTCCGACAAACAGCGGATGGTCCTGTGCGAGGAGGTCGATGGCGAGCCACGTGGTTTCCACGGGAATGTCGAGCAGGCCCAGGACGCGATGGAAGTCGTCTTCAGCGCGCGAGAGGCGGATGCCGTTGCCGGCGAGAATCATGGGACGCTCGGACCGGTTCAGTGCCTCGATGACTTCTTTCACGCTGGCCGCCAGCGCAGGGCTTGCGACTGTACTGCCGCCTAGCTCGGCGGGGTCAAAGCCAATGAGTTGGTCGGGCTCGATGGGGAATGCCTGCACATCGAGCGGAATGTCGATCCAAATCGGCCCGGGACGTCCGGTAACGGCGAGGTGCAGCGCCTTCTCCATGTGATAGCGGATGGACAGGGGATCGATGACGGTGATGGCGTATTTGGTGAGGGGCTGGACGATCGACACGATGTCGACTTCCTGCACGCCCACCTGACGCACACCGAGCGGCTTGCCATCGGCGTCCACCATACGGTCGGCACGCTTCACCTGTCCTGAGATGAACAGGCAGGGAGTGGAATCGAGCCAGGCGCCGGCAAGGCCGGTGATGGCGTTGGTGCCGCCGGGGCCGGTGGTGACGAGCGCGCACCCCAGGTGATTGGTCCCTTTCGAATAGTTCTCGGCAGCGATGGCGCTGGCTTGTTCGTGAAGGTTGCAGACGAATTCAATTTCGGAGCAGCGCGAGAGTGCATCGTTGAGGTGCATGGCGCCGCCGCCGGTGACGAGGAAGACATGCTTGATGCCCTGATTGGCGACAAACTGGATGACGTAGTCGGAGACTCTAACCATATTTTGCTGGAACTATTGAGAGCGGCCGGCGGCCTGGCTGCGCGCCAGGAGAATTGCGTCGGTTAGCTCGCGGACTGCGCCGTTCCCCCCATTCTTTGTCGAGATGAAGCCCGCGCATTCGAGAGCAGCGGGGCGGGCGTCGGCCGGCGCGGCGGCGAGGCCGGCCAGTCGCATGGCCGGAATGTCGTTGACGTCGTCGCCCATGAAGCAGATTTCGGCGAGGGCGAAGTTGCGCTGGGCGGCGAAAGCCTGGAGCGCTTGCGCTTTATCCTTGCAGCCCTTGGCGACGTCTTCGATGCCCATTTTGGCGGCAAAACGGTCCACCAGCGGACTCTCTTCGCCGGAGATGAGCGCCACCACCAGCCCGGCTTTCCGGGCGAGTGACACGCCCATCACGTCGGCGAAGCAAAACCGCTTCCACTCCTCGCCGTTCGGGCCCCACCAGAAGCCGCCGTCGGTGAGCACGCCATCGACATCGAGTGCGATGGCCTTGATCCCCACCATAGTCGGCTAGTTCGCCTTCACGCGGCGGAGCTTTTGAATGATCGGGTACTCGCGTTCGAAAACCCGTTTCACGCCGTCGCCCATGGACTGCTCGATCAAGCGGATGTCGCGCACCAGGCGCGAGATGCCGTTGGGTTCGAGGGAGGCTGCCTGATCGCTACCCCACATGGCACGGTCGATGGTGATGTGCCGCTCGACGCAGCATGCGCCAAGCACAGCGGCCGCGACGCTCGACGGGATGCCGGTTTCATGGCCGGAGTAGCCGACTGGAACACTGTAGCGTTCCTTCATCACCGGAATGGCTCGAAGGTTGAGCTCTTCGTAATGCGCGGGATAAGTACTGCAGGCGTGTAGCAGTACCAGGTTCTCTTTCCCGAGAACCTTTACGGCGGCGTCAATTTCCTCGGTGGTGCTCATACCGGTGGAAAGGATGATGGGCTTGCCGGTGGCGCGAGTGTGACGCAAAAGCTTTTCGTCGGTGAGGCTGGCCGAGGCGATCTTGTAGCAGGGCACGTCGAACTGCTCGATAAAATCAACCGACCCCTCGTCCCAGCAGGAGGCGAACCACTGCATCTTGGCAGACTTGCAGTAGGCGTCAATTTCTTTGTATTCGTCTACACCGAATTCGAGGGCGCGCTTGAGATCGCCGTTGGTGGCGCCGAAGGGATTCTCTCGCGGTTTGGCCAGTTCTTCGGCGGTGTAAACGACGTCGATGGTCCTCTTCTGAAACTTCACTGCGTCGCAACCAGCGGCGACGGCGACACTTATCAGACGCTTTGCCAGGTCGATGTCACCATTGTGATTAATGCCAATCTCTGCAATCACATAGCAGGGTTGGCCATCCCCGACCAGTTTCTTACCGATGGGGACTGTTGTGGTTGACAGAATCATTGCTCCTCGCGCAAACCAGTATATCTATATCCTAGGCCCCTTTGAACCCTAGCCAGTTGATTCGAATCGACAAGTCGCGGGTATCGCCGCTGTTGCCGACCTCCGACGGGCGGAAAGTCATGGGCACGTCTATGCCTATCGACGTTTTTCCGGCGGAGCGGGACGTTCTTAGTGGAATTTTAAACTGGAAATCACCGGGTGCTTTCACTTCTCCGGAGCCGATCGGTTCGCCGCCGAAGGAGAGGGTGACTTTGAATGGAAAGTTCAGGCCTTTTACGCCGGGGGCGAAGCCCCTCATCTCGAGGTAACGGGCGCCGGAGGGCACGCCGAGGTCGACTTGAGCCTGGCGGCCGATCCAGCGGTCCTGGAAGAGGCCGTTAGTTGCGGTTCCCCAGTTCCCGGCTTGAATCTCGAAATTCACTTCGCTGGGCAGTCCGGACCGGGCCGGATCTGCGTCTACGAGTTCGAGCCGTCCGACAGCGACATTTAGGCGTCTGGAATCCGAAGGAACCCAATGGTTCCAGAGCGTTCCCTGTCTGGGGAGCGGCGGCACCGACTCCTGGATCGCGAGTTCGATCTGGCTGAGAGGACCGGGGATGACAAAAGGCTCGGTGAGCAATTCACGAAGGCCGGTCATCTCGATGGTCTGAAGATGGCGGCCGTTCATAAGGAGGTCGATGTGCCGTTGGCCGGCCTTGGTGCCGACGCCAGCCACAAGGCCGAGCCTGAGACGCTTGGCTCCAGGCGAAGGATGAATCACCATGAACTCGGCGCGCTGGCGAATCCAGCGGAAGGGACTTCGCTGCCACGCCACCGGAGCGTCGGGAACTTTCTCTGGCCGGTACCAGCCACGGCCGAGCACCAGCGTGTCGTTGGGTACACCGGGGGTCATCGTGAAGACGCGCGACGACCAGATGCCGGCGTTATTGGTCCCCACCAGATCGTAGCCGGGCTTCCAATCGAGAAACGAGTGTGCGTCGAGGTCGGCACAGGTCATGCGCGATTCGCGAAGTGCGGGATAGTTGGCGGCGTCGTTGCAATTGGGAAGGAAGCTCATGGGGGTGCTGTCCACCACCCATAAAGTCAGATTGCCGATGGGGATAAAGCCACGGGCGAGCGTGTCGAGTTCAGTGGGTTTGTTAGGGGTCAAACCGCCATAGAAGGCGCTGGCCCAGGCTCGGATGACGCCGTCGGAGATTCCGACCGCCATCGGGCCGTTTTTGGGCATGGCTTCGAGCGACTCGAAATCGCTGAGCTTGAAGCCCGGCGTGCTGGACAGCATGGCGCCGTCGAGGCCGGCTGAATAGCGCCCGAGGTGGTAGGTATGAGCGGTGTTGAAGCCTACGTAGGCCGCTAGCAGCGCGACCAGCAGAAGCCGGATGGCGTTGTTCTGCCATTTCAAGATGAGGGACGTGGTGCAGGCCGCGAACGCTGTTACGAATAAGAGATTCTCCCAGGCTACGAGCTTAAAGACACCGTAGCCGACCTCTTTGAATTGATAGAACGCGAACACCGCGACACCGCCAGCGAGCGCTCCGCCGAAAGCCGCGGGCAATTTCGAAAAGCGCGGGAACGCGGCGAGCATGGCGAGCAGGAAGAACAGCCCACCGGCGCTATAGAGAATCACCTGCAGAGGATAAAACGAGCCGAGCCAGGCCGGGATGGGTAGATAGGGGTTGTTCAAGCCCCAGAAGAACGGGATGACGCGTTCTGTAAGGACGAGGGCGAAGGATGTCTGGATTTCGTCGTTGTGGGCGCCAAGCCGGTTCTGCGAACTGAGTCCTACGAGGGTGAGGAAGATGCCACGGAGATAGGGAGCGCAGGGGGCGATGACCGTCGCGAGGAAGATCCCGAGTGCTACGGCGCCGGTCTTGAAGGAGATCTTGCGCTGTACCATGCCGACCAGCAGTGCGCCGCCGCACGACGGCAGCAAAATCGCGAGGCCGGGGCCGTAGTTATAAAGAGCGCCAGACAGAATCAATGATAGTAGGAAGGCATCGCGCGGCTTGGAGGTGCGGAGGAACAGCAGGGCCGCGCCGAGGGCCGCAGGCACGGTAATCACAACGGTCAAGGCGCCGAGCGAATGCAAATAGAATGTGAACGCGGGGGGAGCGCTGACGGATGCGATGACGGCGATGAGGGCGGCTCGCGGACGTCCGAACGCCAAGCCGGCACGGCACAGCAGGAAAACGGAAGCCGGTCCCAGGGTCACCAGTGCGGCACAGATAGTCCCGAAGAGACGCTCAGGGACCACACCGGTAACCGCGGATAACTGGAAAACGTAGGTGAGTACGCCGAGGAACACGCCGGGGTTAATGCCGCGGTACAAGTCGCCCGGAAGTCGGATGATGCTGTTCGCAAAATAGCGGATAAGGATGACGAAGTCGGGAACATCGGGGTTACCGAAGCCGACGTAGTCCCGGTAGCCGATCCACAGGAGGGGCCATGCCGCGACAAAGAGGGTCACACTGCAGGCGATGAGCGGCCATTTGGCTTCGCGCCAATCCTCGAGGGTGAGTGGAGAGCGCCACAATCCAACAGCGGCGAGCAGAGCGAGTAGCGCAAGTTCGACGCGTGAGGTGGAGAGCGCGTCGAGGTTCAGGGGCAACAACGCAACGAAGAGCAGAACCGCGGTGGCGATGCCGGCGAAAGGGGCAATGATGAGACGAGGCGCCTCTTCGGGGCGCCGGAAAAGCAGGAGCGTTACACCGAGGCCGGATAGCCACACGAGGGCCAGCAACAACAGGACTAGGAATATTGTCATCGAAGACGGAGTGCGCGCTGCAACAAGTTCAAAAGTTCAATTATATGGCGGGTACGGCGTCGATATCAGCGGCCGGGGCCGCAGTTTCGCGATATTGCCCACGCTTGCCGCCGCTCTGACACTCGATGCGATTCAAGAGATAGCAGCGGGAGCTATTGGGCAGGAAGCCGAGTCTTCCGCAGGCATCCAATTCCAGGTGATAGGGCCCGGATTGTCCGTCGGGCATGGGGATGCGAATGGAGAAGGGGCCTACTGGCAGGTGAAAGCGTGCATAGACTGCGCCACCGGAGCGTGCGGCGAGTGTGTCGATGCCGCCCGACTGAGGGTTCATCCCGCGAAGGATAATCGCGTTTGCGGTGGCCGGCGCCATGAGCCTCAGCCGTCGTCCTGCCCACCCGTCGCGCGACCAGCCCTGGGAATTGAAGATCTGGCTGCCGATGATCTGGAGGCAGATACGATTCAGAGTCCACTGCATCAGGAATGCAGGCAGCTTGAGGACTCGCGGTGAGCTCGCGGCTACACGCTGGCTCCAGATACGGCGATAGGTATCGAGTCCGTACACGATATACCCGGGAGTCATCCGCTTGCCGGCGTGCCGCTGCATGAGTTCACCGATCTCGGCGACCCGCTTGGCGCCTCCGGAAAATGATTTAGCTTCCGGATATTCGCGCAGGCAGCCCATGAACTCGGGGATGTAGCCCATTTCATACCGCTTGCCGATGCGGATGAGGATGTCCCAATCCATGACGTAATGGAGATCTTCGTCAATAAAGCCGACTTCATCGAAAACGCTTCGGCGGAAATAGACGGTCTGCTGAAGAATGTAGTCGGAAAGGTGAACGAGTTTCCAGAGGTTAAACGGCTCGGTCACTCCAAATCTTTGTAGAACCCGGCCGCGGCGGTCAATCTGGTAGCCCTCGCCGTACACGGCGGCGTACTGAGGATGCGCCTCCAACTCCTTTACGGCGCGCGCCACGGCGCCGGGCAGAAACAGGTCGTCGGAATTCAACCAGGTGACGATTTCACCCTGCGCCATTTTGAATCCTTTATTAATGGCGTGGGACTGTCCCCGATCCTTTTCAGAAATCCAAGTTAACCGGCTGCCATATTCCTTCACAACCGACTCGGTTTCATCGGTTGAGCCTCCATCCATGATGATGTACTGAAGGTTGGGGTATTCCTGGCTTAGGACGCTCTCAATCGTGGCACGAATGAAAGGTCCTTGATTAAACGAGGGTGTGACGACTGTGACCAGGGGCCGGGCTACGGTGCTTGGCACCTTTATAGCTTATACCGATTCGCCTCTGGACGGCCGAATGTCGCGGTTAGGCCGGAGGCGGTCGGAGCCTCGACAACTCTTCGTCGCGTTCGGCAACGGCGGCGGTCAATGCGTTGATCAGGTCGAGGCGCTTTTCTGCCTCATTTCTGACCAGTTCAGCTTCCGCGCGAAGCGATTCGCGGTCCTGGACGGCGGCCGTTAATTCTTCAATCACAGCCAGGCGCTTGTCGGCCTCACTTCGGATATTTGTGACCTCGGCGCGGAGCCGCTCGGCCTCGCCGTGCGACCGCTCCAGATAAACCAGTCGCTCCTGCGCAGCATCAGTGAGCACAGCAATCCGCTGGTTGAGTGAATTGAACTGATTCACCCAGGTTTGCTTCTCCGCTTCCTCGCGTTCGCGACGCAGCGCCGTATTGGAGGCGGCGGCTTGAGCCGTGGCGGCCAAGTCAGGAGTAGATCCGGCGCCAAGCAGGGTTGGATCGGACTCGGGCCGCACGTCCCCCATTGGCGGGCACTCCCCTTTGCCGAGGAAGAGGGAAGCGATGGCGTAGGGGGCGTTGCCGGCGGAGAACAAGGTTCCCGGCACTGGATCCTCCAAATCCTGATTTCCGAGAATCCCTAGGCCGGCGCGCACCAAGCGGGCGCGCACCTCTGCCGCATTCTTCGGTGGGTCGTGCGGGCCAGGCATATAGATGCTGGCGTTTGGCGCCGCTGGTCCGTAGTCGAAAGTCATTCCGACGCGGCCGCCGGCAGCCAGCAGGCGGGAGAGTTCGCCAATAATCAACGATTGGTCGGAAGCGGTTTGGTGCTCGAGAACGGAACAGGCTAGAGCGATGTCGAAGACGCCTTTCAGTTCTCCGAGGTCCCGGGGGTCGCCTTGTACGATGCGCAGTTTGGGCAATCCGAGGACCGCGGCCGCGCGCCGTCCTGCTTCGACTACTCGCGGGTCTGACTCCACGGCGACCACATCGTTGCCGGCCATCGCTGAAAGAAATGGAAGATGCGAGAGGCCGCCGCTCAAGTCGAGGATACGCAGTCCGCCGCGTCGAGCCTTGATGCCCTTGAACAACCACACGTATTCCCAGAGGCGGGAAGGGCGGGCCGCGAGTCCGGTGGAATCGGCGAGTGAGCTGGAGGTAAGTCCGAGGCCGGCGTAGGTGGAGATGGCATCGAGGAGGAGGAAATCGCGCAAGTCGCAATCGGCGGCGAAGTCGCGGCTGAAGTCCGCTAGACGCTTGCGGTTCAGAACGACATTCACTCCGTCGATGGTGGTGGTAAGCGACTGATCGCTACCGGTGAGATTTGTTCCTCCGGTCCAATCCGAAGGCAATCTCTCTGCGTCCGCCACAGGCAACCTCGCTTTCAGATCTTCAAGCGGAATGCGTTTGTAGTCCCACCACTCCAGATTACGCTGTTGCAGGGATGCGAAGTGCCAGTTGTAGAGGTCCATCCAACGCGGTCCGGGATAGCGTTGGAGAAGAGCATGGAAGATCTTGTAGACGCGCAAACGGGGTTTTGAGCAGGCGGGCGGACTATCCAGCGCACCCTTCAAATCGAAATGACGGTACAGCAGGCGAAAGATGTGGGCCAGACGTCCGTCGAGCGGACCGTATTGGCGAATGATGCGAAATCCTTCTTCGACGTGCCGCTGCCCGGCGACGCTGGACTTGTTGCGGCCGGAGAAGTTGTAGCGGGCGATGGCACGGTCGGTGACGCGCAGTCGTGCTCCCGCGTCGCGCATGCGGCACCAAAAGTCCCAATCAAAACCGAGGTTGAAGGATGTATCGAGCTCGCCGACGCGGCGGTGAAGCGAAGCGCGCCAGAAGACGCCGGGCTGGTCAAAGACGTTTTGAGCGCCCATCTGTTCCCAGGCGTTAGCAGGCACCGGGACGTAGTTTCGGAAGTGACCCTCGAATACGCGTTCGGAGGCTCCCGCGACGATGTCGATTTCGGGTTCGTCGGCGAGCATAGCGGACACGTGATCGAGAGACCCGGGCAGCAGTTCGTCATCTGAGCACAGCCATCCGAAGATATCGCCGTCGGCCATGCGGAAGGCGTAGTTGAGCGCGTCGGCTTGTCCGCCGTCCTTACGGCAGACGATGTGGCAGAAAGAATCCGCGTAGCGGCCGACCACGTCCTGTGAGTCGTCAGTACTGTCGCCGTCGGCAAGAATGAGTTGGAGGTTGGGGTATTCCTGATCGAGGACGGAGCGGATGGCACGTTCGAGTGAGGCTCCGCCATTGTAGTTAGGGATGACGATGCTGATGCGCGGCGCCTCCGTGCCGCGCGCCGCTATTTGCGAGCTTCGCTGTAGTAACCCAGATCCCAGAACCACTCGATTGTCCCCACTCCCAGGCCGTCCTTCTTGATGCGCCGCCGGTACCTCACCACCAGTTGAACCAGCATCCCCGCAAATGAAGGCCGGGGAATCGGTTCTCCTTTGAGTGACTGCAGCACGACATGCGAACGCCCGTGCCCTTCAAGCGTCCGCGCCAGAACCCATGATCGCAGCCGCGGCGCCTTCATCCAGTGCGATAAGCGTAATGCCGGTTGGTAGGAACAGGCGTAACTCAGAGAGTAAGCCGCGTGTGCCACCAACGTGTCGTCGCCGCTCATGAGCGCAGAGCCGGTACGGCCCAGTCGCACTACATCGGGAAGCAGCCTGACCCATCGCACAAACTGCTCGGCAACCTCACGCCGGCACACCATACCGGCGCCGATCGGTTCCCACTCACCCCACACACGCTTAGTTGAAGTAATCGAATTTGGTCCGTAGTCGCGCACGCCCAGGTAACACAGCAGCCGGCTTTTCCAAGCAGGAACCTTCGACTCAAAAACGCCGCGCGACTGACCACCAAAGCACCCGATCCAGGGATTACCGGCGGCAATCGCCAGCGCCTGTTCAAGATAGTCGGGGTCGAGGTAGTTATCGTCGTCGACAAACACGATGAGCGGTGCGCGGCTGTTCTGAATTCCGGTA
Source organism: Bryobacterales bacterium (assembly GCA_038212445.1). Taxonomy (GTDB): domain Bacteria; phylum Acidobacteriota; class Terriglobia; order Bryobacterales; family Bryobacteraceae; genus TMP-7. The sequence goes on along the minus strand of JBBQUM010000020.1, from coordinate 108,183 downwards.
ACGCGGGCTTGGGTTAAGCCTGCGCGGTTTTCGCGAATAATGCGGAGCGAGAGGTCCCGTTGCGCGCAGAGTAAGTCGGCGTCGAGAGGCGGAGTGGACCGGTTGTCCACCACGATGAGTTCAAAGTCCGCTTTGGGCAGCGTTTGGCGGTCAATCGAAGTCAGAGTCCAAGCGATTAAATCGCTTCTCGGGTTATAGGTGCATAGAATCACCGATACTCGAGGCTGGCTGGCGTACATTGGCAGTTACGCTGTCTCCAAGTGAATCATCTGCTAGGGTTACCCGCTGTAACTTACTAATTTGAGAGTATACACGATTGCCCGAAAATGATTTGACCGCGGTGGCGGCAAGGGCTACTCTGAAGTGGCGCAAGAGGCGGTGATGCATCCAGAAAATCGCATATTCGTAGCAGGACACCGGGGCTTGGCGGGCTCGGCGATCGTGCGCTGCCTGCAGACGTCGGGCTACGAGAACCTGCTGCTGAGAGCTCGCAATGAGCTGGATCTTCGCGACGCCAGCGAGGTGAAGGATTTTTTCGCGGCTGAAAAACCGGAGTACGTTTTTTTGGCAGCGGCCAAGGTAGGAGGCATTCTCGCTAATTCGCAGCAACCGGGCGAATTCATCCGCGACAATCTGCTGATTCAGACCAACGTCATCGACGCGGCATGGCGGCAGGGTGCGCGCAAGCTGCTGTTTCTCGGCTCGTCGTGCATCTATCCGAAATTCGCACCGCAGCCAATGCGCGAGGAGCACCTGCTGACGGGCGAGCTTGAGCCCACCAATGAGGCGTATGCGATCGCCAAGATTGCGGGTATCAAGATGGCGCAGGCCTACCAGCGTCAGTATGGATTCAACGCAATCAGCCTGATGCCGACGAACCTGTACGGCCCGGGTGACAACTTCGATCTCGAAACGTCGCACGTGTTGCCTGCGCTTTTGCGGAAGTTCCACGAAGCTGCGATGCGGCGCGATGATGAAGTGCGCATCTGGGGATCGGGAACACCTCGCCGCGAGTTTCTGCATGTCGACGATCTCGCGAGCGCGGCGGTATTTCTCATGCAGCACTATGACAGTCCCGAGATCGTCAATGTGGGAACAGGCGTGGACGTAACCATCGCTGAACTGGCGTCGTTGATAGCGCGAGTCACCGGGTTTTCTGGACGCCTGGCCTTCGACCCATCCAAACCGGACGGCACTCCACGCAAGCTGTTGGATGTCTCCAGGCTTAAAAAATTAGGGTGGAAGCACCACATACCCCTTGAAATTGGAATACAAACGACTTACGAATGGTATCTGGCACAAAACCGCACCCTCGGATGCGCTAAGATGTAGTGCTAGACCGGTAGGAGTACTGGTACTTTGTCGGGATTAGTTTGATCGGAAGGCAACTTGGAGCGTTTTTCGTTCAACAACGAGTATGTCGAACTGCTGAAGGCGGGTGACGCCGCTACACAGCGCCACTTTATCCGCTATTTCAACGATCTACTCTCCATCAAACTCCGGACCAGACTGCGTTCACCGCAACTAGTGGAGGAGGCACGGCAGGAGACCTTCCTGCGGGTTCTCACCACGCTCAACCGCAATGGACTGGACCAGCCCGACCGCTTGGGAGCTTTCGTCAATTCGGTTTGTAATCACGTTCTGTTTGAGTGCTATCGATCGGAGAGCCGCAATCCGAGCCTGCCGGAGGATGCGCCTGAGCCTTTGGACGAGCGGCCGGATCCGGAGACGGCCTTCGTGACCAACCAGCGCAAGGAACTGGTGCGAAGGGCATTGGAAGAACTGCCGGCTAGAGACCGTCAATTGATCCAGTTGGTTTTCCTGGAAGAGCGCGATAAGGACGAGGTTTGCCGGGAATTTGGAGTAGACCGAGAGTACTTGAGAGTACTGGTTCACAGGGCAAAATCGCGATTTCGCACAGTAATTGAAGAACAACACGCACATCCAGTGCTCTAATTATTGAAACGCCGCACCCCTTCCTGTCACCATTGAGATAGGAAGGCCATGGACCACGCAACAGCAATTACGAACAGCGCCGCAGAGCGCTACGCCCTCAACGAATTATCGACTGAGGAGCGTGACGCCTTCGAAGAGCATTTTTTCTCCTGTGAGATTTGCGCAGATGACATGCGCTCAATATCGATTTTCGTCGACAATGTGAAGGCCATTTTGCGGGAACCGGCAGAAGTCTGGCCGGTGCGATCGGTGGTAGCGACACCGGAGGCGCCGAAACGCAGTTGGTTCTCCTGGTTTCGGCCGCCGGTGGCACTAGCCACCGGACTCGCCAGCCTGTTCGCTGTTCTTTTCGGCTATGAAGTAATGGAGAACCGGCGGTTGGCTGCGCCTCAACTAATGGCCGGAGTGGTGCTGCATGGGGAGACCCGCGGCGCGGCGCCTATTTTCGAGGAAGGCAAGCCCATCAATCTGGTACTGGCGCCCGAGGAGCCGTTCAGCACGCCCGATGTCAACGTGGAAGTGCGTTCGGAAAGTGGTGCGATCATCGAGAGCGCGAGCGCCAAGACCCCGCCTCCCGACACGCCCCTGATCCTGAAGCTGGCAGAGTTGCGGCTGCCGGCAGCCCGGTATAGCGTTATCGTTGGTAATACGAAGTATCCATTCGAAGTACGCTAGGAGATCCATTCACGCTCATGCCCGGAAGACGGTACATCTTCAAGGCCAACGCGATTGCCGCGGCCGCGCGAGTTCACGCGATCGATTCCACCAGAGGCCTGCATCATACAATTCCTGCTTTGGCGGTTGCCGCTCTCCCTACGATTGGGGGCAAATCCGAAGGCAAGGCGAACAATTTCTGTTTTCAGGTGAAGGAGCCGCGTAAGCTCAGCATCCTCAGCGTCCAGCATGCGCACAGTTTCATTGATGGATCGTTGGACAGCAAGGGAGTGGCGCACACGGTCACCCATAGCGAGGTAGATGGCTGGTCGTTCCTCGAGAAGGTGCGCGCAGAGCGGATCGTAGCGCATCTGGAATCCGCCCACGGCCAAAACGAGAGCGCACCGCTCATCCGTCCCCGTAAGAACATTATTGAAGGCCTGGATTTAGGCGGCTATCAACTGAAGGTGGTTCTGGACGAGCGTCTCTTTGGCCGTTGTGACAGCCGCAAGGCGCTGGCGGATGAATTCGCCAAGAGCGATGACCTACAAACCAAGTATGCGTGGCGGTTCAACGCCGACGGCAAAGCGAAGGCGATCCCCACCAACGCGCAAGGCTATTACGTCTGCACGCTAGTGAAATCCATCAAGTGGGTGGGCCCGGCCAATCCGGATGTAACAATAGATGGTTACGTTCTGCGATGGGCAGGCTTTGGCACTATTTATATCGGCGAGGTTCTGGTGGGCGAAGGTTATCGCCGGATCTCGATGATCCGCGTCGATTTGGATGCGCCGCCCCCGCCGCCGAAGACTGGCGTGAAGGCGATGATGCTGACTGCGGACGATGGCCTGGATGGGGGCAGCGGAAGCGGGCCGGACGTGGGCAGCAATGGCGGCGGTACGTAAACGCACTGGTCCTTCTGGCGTGTTGCTTCGGTTGCTCACGGCAACAGCAGCCTGATGACGACCGGCTTTATCGCGATACCTGGAATCTTTTTGTAACGGCCGATCTAAACCGGGCGCGCACGCAGGCAGCAGCGGAGCGCCTGCGCTATCCACACGACTCCGACCGTAACTGGCAGTACCGTCTGCTCGAAGCCGAGGCTCTGACGGCGCTCACAAGGCTGGATGATGCCGAACGACTGCTAGGACAATCCGCGCCTCAGGCGGCGACTCAACTGGAGGCGCGGCGGTTAGTTGACCTCGCGGATGTGTCGAGGATTCGCCAGGATATCGACCATGCCGAGGCGTTTCTCGACCGTGCCCGGCGTCTGGCGACCGAACAGTCGCTGATCACTCGAATCGAGAATCTGCGCGGGTTGATCCTGCGGAGCCAAGGCAAGTTCCGCGAGGCTGAGGAAGCACTCCTTCATACTCTGGAGATGGCTCGAGCGAGCCAGGACACGCTGCTCGAAGCCTCCGCGCTCCTGAACATATCCTTCTGCAAGCAGGGATTGTCCCGTTACGACGAAGAAGTTCAATGGGCCCGCGACGCAATTCAAGCCGCTACCCGCATTGGCGCGCGGCGTCAGATCGCCTGGGCGCATACCAACATGGGAATCGCGCTCTACAGGCTCGGCGAATTTGAACGGTCACGGGAAGAGGAGCGGTTGGCTGTAACGCTTTTCCAGGAGATCGGCGAACGTCAGGGACTGGTGAACGCACAGGGTGAAATCGGCAACGCGTTCTACCTGGAAGGAGACACACGAAACGCGGCGAAGGAATACGAGAAGGCCTTCGACCTGGCCAAGGAGTACGCGCTCGACGAAGGGATGGCGTTGTGGAGCAGCAACCTCGCAGCGCGTGCCGTTGAAGCCGGGGCGTGGGATCAAGTGGAGCATTGGAACCGCATCGCCGCCAAGATTGCAGGCGACCGGAAGGACGAGACACGACTGCTGTATGTGAATCTCAACGACGGTCTGCTGGCGGAGGCGCGGGGTAACGGCGGAGAAGCCATACAACGGCTGCAGGAAGTCCTGAAGCGGTCGGGCCCAAATTCGAACCTGGCGTGGAACATCCACGCGGCGCTGGGACGAATATATGCGCGTTCCAGTCAGTTCAAGAAAGCGAATGCAGAATTTGAGACCGCGCTTGGGATCATCGAGCATGCACGGGCGGGCGTGGACTCGACCTTTCGCATTTCGCTGCTGGCGAGGCTGATCAAGTATTACCAGGATTATGTGGACGTGCTGGTGGCGCAGGGCAACGACGAGCGAGCGCTCGAAATCGTGGACTCGAGCCGGGCACGGGTACTCACGGAACGATTAGGTCGCGGCGGTCCTGAATCCATCCACATCACACGGACGGGACTGCGGAAGCTGGCGGCGTCGGCGAATGCGAGCCTGTTGTCGTTTTGGATCGCACCCAACCGATCGTTTGCATGGTTGATCACAGCGCAAGGAGTCGAGCGTTTTGAGCTTCCCGCCGCCCCTGAAATCCAGACGCTGGCCGATAGTTACCGCAAGGTGCTCGAAGGCGATCCACTGGCGCCCAAGGACGACTCGGCGGCCAAGCTGAGCGCCGCGCTACTGGCGTCAATAGCGCCGAAGATTCCGAAGAACAGCCGCGTGGTGGTGGTGCCGGACGGTCCGCTGCACCGGTTAAACCTCGAGGCGCTTCCCATGGCCGATGGCCACTACTGGATTGAGGACGTGGAACTAGCGGTGGCGCCGTCGCTGTCGGTGCTCGATGTTCAGCCCGCGGCGCAGTCGAAGTCCGCGCTGCTCATCGGCGCCGCGCTCGAGGTGAGCCGCGACTATCCGAGGCTGGCGAACGCCGGCGTGGAATTGGACCATATCGCGGCGCGCTTTCCGGGCAATGCGGTTTTGCGAGGCGCGGCAGCGACTCCGGGATGCTACCGGGCGTCGAACCCCGCTGGATACTCCTACATTCATTTCGCCGCTCATGCCGAAGCGAATCGCGAGAATCCACTGGACTCGGCAGTGATTCTTTCGCGCCAGGGAAATCGGTTCAAGCTGTACGCGCGCGAGGTGATCGACATTCCGATCCACGCCAACCTGGTCACGATTTCCTCGTGCAAGGGCGCGGGCGTCAGGGCGTACGCAGGGGAAGGCCTGATCGGATTTTCCTGGGCTTTCTTGAAGGCTGGATCCCGCGCAGTGGTCGCCGGGCTGTCGGACGTCAGCGACAATCGCACGGAGCCTTTGATGAATGAACTCTACGCCGGCATCGCGTCGGGAGCGGATCCGATCACCGCTCTTCGCCGGGCGAAACTAGCGATGCTCCACAGTCCCGGATCAAAACCTTATTTCTGGGCTCCTTTTCAAATTTACGTTCGAACGCTGTAACGTTATTTCCCGTCGCGGCACTATCGGTTGAAGCACGAACGAAGGGACGCGAGCGATTCGGAGGAACGTTCGCGGTCGGAGGACGAGGTACGTTGCATTTGTGCGATCATGATTCGCACATGGACCGACGTACTTTGCTTCGGGTGCTTCCTGCGATAGCGCCGCTCATTGCGGCCGAGAGCGGCCTTCACGCGCAGGAGCCGCGACGCGCTCCGGCGGATCAACCGCCAGCCCAACTGCCGCGAATCAACAAAGAGCAGTTGGAGCATGCGCTCGCGCTCCTGGGGCTGGAGTTCCCGGCCGAACAGCGCGACATCATGCTGCCGGTGGTGAACCGGGCGCTCGGCAACTACGAAGATCTGCGCAAGATCGCTGTTCCCCTCGATACAGAGCCGGCGTTCCGATTCTTTCCGGCGTTGCCGGGCAAGAAATTGCCGGGCGGACGAGCGCAATTTGTGCCGACGCGGGTGCGGCGCGCACCCAAGCGTCCAGCATCGATCGAGGAACTTGCTTTCTCTTCGGCCGGCGAACTCGGGCGGCTGTTACGGGCGCGTCAAGTGACCTCGGTGGAACTGACGAAGATGTATCTCGAGCGCTTGAACCGCCACTCGGAAAAGCTGCTGTGCGTGGTGACGCTCACCGACAAACTGGCTCTTGAGCAGGCCGAGCGGGCCGACTCCGAGATCAAGCGCGGGAAACACCGCGGTCCACTCCACGGCGTACCATTCGGAGCGAAGGATCTCTTCGCCACCAAAGGCGTTCCGGCGACGTGGGGCGCGGAGCCTTTCCAGAATCAAATTTTCGACTACGACGCCACGGTGATCGAGCGCATGGACAAAGCCGGCGCGGTGCTGCTGGCCAAGCTGTCGATGGGCGCGCTGGCGCAGGGCGGACTGTGGTTCCGCGGCATGACTAAGACGCCGTGGAATCTCGAGCAGACATCGAGCGGCTCATCGGCTGGATCAGCTTCGGCCACTGCCGCCGGGCTTGTGGGGTTTTCGCTAGGCACCGAAACGCTGGGTTCGATCATCTCGCCGAGCACGCGCTGCGGGACTGCGGGTCTGCGTCCCACCTATGGGCGTATCAGCCGGTATGGCGCGATGGGATTGAGTTGGACGATGGACAAGATCGGCCCCATCTGCCGCACGGTGGAGGATTGCGCGCTGGTGCTGAACGCCGCGTACGGACCGGATCAGCGGGACGGCACGGTGCTCGACGTGCCGTTCAACTTCAACGCGCAGTCGCCCATCGGCAAGCTGAAAATCGGCTACACGAAGGCTGACTTCGATCGTCAGGAAGGCGATCGAAAGAAAATGTACGACCAGGTGCTGGTAGACCTGAAGCGCGCGGGAGCGAATCTGGAGCCGGTGGAACTCCCCGCGATGCAGACGCAGGCGCTGTTGATCCTGCTGACGGCTGAAGCGGCGACGGCGTTCGACGACATCACGAGAGATGGACGCGTGACGCAGCTACGCGGTCAAGCGGCGAACGACTGGCCGAACACGTTCCGATCGGCGCGTGTGATTCCGGCGGTGGAGTATATTCGGGCGCAACGCGCGCGTACATTGCTCATGCAGCAAATGGATGAACTGATGTCGAAATGGGATGTGATTGTATCGCCGACGTTCGGCTCGTCGTTGAGCATCACCAACCTGACGGGGCATCCACAAGTTGTCACGCCCTGCGGGTTCATCGACAAGATGCCGCAGTCAGTGTTATTTGCGGGGCGATTGTACGAAGAAGGCACACCTTTACGGGTAGCCATGGCATATGAACAGTCGACAGACTGGCATACGATGCATCCGCCGCTGTTCGTGTAATTGCTGTCTGCTTAAGACTTCTTGAAAAGGCTATCGAAGGCTGCGCGCGCGTCAGTTGGCGTACGCGGCTCTTGCATGCGCGGCATGGATGCTCCGTTAGAAGCGGAGGCTCCGCCGTTGCCGGTGCCCTCGCGAGCGACAGTGACGCGAGGTTTGAAAAGCTCGCATTCGTTGGCAGCGTCCTTCACTGGAATCCGGACCGGAATAGGCTTCAAGCACTGGAAGCGCGTTGACGGTTCGAAGTGAGCGCACTGCTTACAACAATGGAGAGCGGCGGCACACTTCGGGCAAGTGGCCCTGAAATCGGAGTCGGGCATCAGTGTCGTCGAACAGCTATAGCAGCGCGACGCGGTGACCGACTGCACCATACGGGGCAGCCTGGGACCGGTGATGTCTAAAGGCAGTTTGGGCCCTGGTGGGCGCAAGCGGTTGTCTCCGCGTGATCCGTTTGAATCACGATCGGTGTCCTGATAACCGCGCTGCCTGTACCTGCGATCTTCGTCCATGACCGCTGCACTCCTTCAGTTTTTCGCAACTCCGCTGGCCGAACGTTGGCGATTGGGAGATTGCGTGTGTATCTAGGCCGCGACCGAGGCGGCATCCGGGGATTCTCTCTTCAGTGGAAGGCTCAGAATGTTGGAAGTATTTCGAACAGCGCCGATCGGCGCCTAAAACTCCCTTTCAGATCCTTGGAATCCACTCACCAACCGGCTCACACCGTTCGGTTCCAGCCATTCGAGTCGATTCCAATTTGTCCTACCTTCTATGTACCACGGATCATTCGATGGAATCCAGTAAATTCCCCATCACAATCCGTGTCGTCACAAAATTCAGGTGAAAAGCTCAGTTGCTTCCGCCCCAGCGCAGTAGAGAGTTGCAGGGACGAGTAAGGGGATCGTCATAATGGTTCGGACTTACTCGTAATGAGTAGCCTAGTCTCCCCGTCTCGAACGGAACGAACTCACGTCCAAAAACCACAACAGTACCTTTCTGTTCTATAGGCGGGAGCGTGAGAATTTGCGTATTCTCCAATTGCCCCGCCGGTCCTACGCGGCCCACAACCGCCTCGACCCGTACGTCGCCAGGCTTCAAGCCGGCCAGTTCCACTGAGGCGCGCAGCGGAATCGCGGAGCCGCTCATGATCGCGGCGCCAGGTCCAGGCCCGAGTTCTACAAACGCGACATTCGGCCAGAGTCGATTGACTTCCTCATTCCATCGAGCACGCTCGCGCGCCGGCTGAAATCCGTTTTGCCGGACGGCGTCGAAAGCGCGGTGAGCAGGTACGTACAGTTCTTCCATGTACGTCATCACCATGCGCTGGCAGTTGAAATATGGACTGACATACTTCTTGGATTGTTTCGTCCGCTTTACCCAATCTTCGGGAACGTCTTCAATCCGTCCCTCATAGTACATCGGCAAAATCTCGTTTTCGAGTAGGGAGTAGATAGCGCGCGCATGGACTTCGTCCTGGTCCTCGGAGTACGGATCACGATCGCCAATGGCCCAGCCACCCGACTGCTCATATGCCTCGTCAAACCAGCCGTCGAGGATGCTCATATTGAGCACGCCGTTCATGGCTGCCTTCATACCGCTGGTTCCGCAGGCTTCTTCGCCGCGGCGGGGAGTATTCAGCCAGAGGTCGACGCCCTGCACCAACTCACGTGCAACCTGGAGGCTGTAGTCCTCCATGAAAATGATGTGATTGGAGAGTTCCGGATCGCGCGAGAGCTGCACGATTTCGCGGATGAACAACTTGCCGGGATTGTCCTTGGGATGCGCTTTGCCGGCGATCACGATTTGAACCGGCATCTTCGGATTGGTAAGGATACGTTTCAAACGCGCGACATCGCGGAATAACAGGGTGGCGCGCTTATAGGTAGCAAATCGGCGCGCGAATCCGATCGTGAAGACATCCGGATCAAACAGTTCGTGCAGGCGCCGGATCTCGGAGGCCTGCGATTTTCTGGCGATCGCAGCGGCAACCGAACGCTCACGGATGAAGCTGACCAGACGGCGCTTGCGGCGCTTACGCGATTCCCATAGTTCCTCAGTCGGAATCTCGTCCACCAGGTCCCACGTCTTGGGCTCGTGGTGCTGCTCCCGCCAGTCGGGCTGGAGGTAGTGATCGTAGACACCGGCCAGGTCGCCGCTCAACCAGGTGGGAAGATGGACGCCGTTGGTTACCGAGGTGATGGGCACTTCCCAAACCGGCAGTTTGGGCCAAAGCTCCTGCCACAACTCCTGCGAAACCGTGCGATGGAGACGGCTTACGGCGTTGCGATACGAGGACGCATTCATGGCCGCGATGGCCATGGAGAAGCGCTCCTGATGGTCGGAGGGACTGCGGCGGCCGAGGGCGAGGAGTTGGTCGAAGCCGATGCCGCCTTCACGGCAGTAGTCGTTGAAGTACTCGTACATCATGCCGGCATCGAAGAGGTCGATACCTGCCGGAACGGGTGTATGAGTGGTGAAGACGTTGTCGGTGCGCGAGGCGTCGAGCGCTTCGTAGAAGGTCAGGCCATGGGCCTTCATCATTTCGCGGATCCGCTCGATGGCGAGAAACGCGGAATGCCCTTCGTTCATGTGATAGACGGTCGGCTCGATGCCGAGGGCTTTCAAAGCTCGAAGTCCGCCGATGCCGAGGACGATCTCCTGGCGCATGCGCGTATAGATGTCGCCGCCGTAAAGCTGGTCGGTGATGTCGCGGTGGTCCGGACGTTCGTTCTCTGGGATATTGGTGTCGAGCACGTAGAGCTTCACGCGTCCGACATCGATGCGCCAAACCTTGATATAGACGGTACCGGTTGGAAGCTGAACGTTGACGATGACGTCCTTCCCATCGGCGGTCTGGCAAGGCGTGATGGGCAGCGTATAAAAATCGTTGACGGGATTACGTTCCTGTTGCCAGCCGTCCTGATTGAGCGACTGTTTCAAGTAGCCGGTTTGATACAGGAGTCCAATGCCAACCAGCGGCATACCCGCATCGCTTGAGGATTTCAAATGATCGCCTGACAGAATCCCGAGACCGCCGGAGTAGATCTGCATGCAGTCGATCAGTCCGTACTCCATGGAGAAGTAGGCGACGAGCGTATCGTTCCACGCTGGATCTGGAGGCTTCTGCATATAGGCGTCGTGGATGTCGCACGCCTTTCGGTACACGGCTCGATAGCGCGGGTCGGCCGCTGCTTTGTCGAGCGCTGCCTGCGGAACTCGGCCCAGCATAAGAATTGGGTTGTAGTTCGAAGCTTTCCAAATCGTGGGCTCAAGCCGCCGGAACAACGAACGTATCGTATGATCCCAGCTCCAATACAAATTTGTGCCAAGCTCGGACAAGCGTGAGAGCGAGGGTGGAAGAGCGGGACGGACCAGGAATTCCTGAAGTGGTTGGATTTGAAACGGCATTTATGGAGTCGTGCCTAACTATGGCGGCACCCATGCTTCGGGCAGCGCAAACGGGACGCCTGTCAGCGGTGCCCGCCTTGCTACAGAAAAATCAGATACCCTATTGTAACGCACGATAAGAGTAACAAAGCCGGCTTAAGATCATCTCACCCTCTGTGGGAACAGGTATCGCTGAATCAACCACCATGCGCGAGGCTCTGGACTTAGCCCGGCGCGAATCCGACCGTGTGTTTTCCGCCATTGCGCCGGACGCCATATACTCGCGCCCGATCGCCGAGCGGCACCGCCTCATCTTCTACTTAGGTCATCTTGAAGCGTTCGATTGGAACCAAATCTGCCGTGCGGGCTTGGGACTGAAGGGCTTCCGACCGGATTTCGACAAACTCTTCGAATTCGGGATCGACCCGGAGATCGGACGCGAACCGTCGGACCAGCCGGGCGATTGGCCCTCGGTTGCCGAAGTGGCGATCTACAACCGCCGTGTCCGGGCCGCGCTCGATGAACAACTGGACCATGCTCCGGCCGAGCTTGTTCACATTGGGATCGAACACCGGTTGATGCACATTGAGACCCTGGCGTACCTGCTACACCGGCTGCCCTACGATCACAAGCGCGGTCCCGCTCCGCAGGCGCAGGCGAGCGGATTGCTGCCAGCGCAGTTGATGATCGACATTCCCGCTGGACTGGCGACTCTCGGGGCGCCGCGGGATGGCCGCTTTGGGTGGGACAACGAATTCAGCGAAAATCGCGTGGAGGTCCCTGCGTTCCGCATCAGCCGTTTTAAGGTTACCAACGGCGACTATCTTAAGTATGTCGAGCAGGGCGGTGAATCTTCTCCGTTCTGGCTGCATCAAAACGGGGAATGGCGGCTGCGCTGCATGTTCGGTGATATTCCATTGCCGCTCGACTGGCCGGTTTACGTAACGCAATTGCAAACCCAGGCGTACGCGCAGAGCTTAGGCTTGGCGCTGCCTACCGAAGCCCAATATCATCGCGCCGCGTTCGGGACGCCGGAAGGCGTTGAACGCGAATATCCCTGGGGATCGACTACTCCCGATCAAGTGCCCGGGAACTTTGGCCTGCGTCACTGGGATCCGGTGGCGGTTCAATCGACTCCAGAAACCGACAGCGCGTTCGGCGTGTCTCAATTGGTGGGTAACGGTTGGGAGTGGACGAGCACTATCTTTGCCCCGTTCGAGGGATTTGAGCCGTTCCCAACATATCCGGGATATTCGGCGAACTTCTTCGACAATCAGCATTACGTCATGAAAGGCGGGTCGCCCCGCACTGCATCCGCTCTCTTACGCCGAAGCTTCCGTAACTGGTTCCGGCCCGACTATCCTCACGTCTATGCCGGCTTCCGGCTAGTGGAGAATTTCTGAGATGGCCACGCTTCCCCTGGTCCCGCAGTTCGCCCCTGCAACGCTGGAATTCCTGAACGACGCGGTAAGTGGACTTTCGCGCTCGCAAAAAGAGTTACCCCCGAAGTATTTCTACGACGGGGTGGGTAGCGCGCTGTTTGAAACCATAACGGTTCTGCCCGAGTATGGAGTGACTCGAGCCGACGAGCGGCTGCTGCGCCTGTGCGCGCCGCGGATTGCCGAGGCGATTGGCCGCCGCTGCCGCGTCATTGAACTGGGCTGCGGCACGGGCCGCAAGACCCGCTGGATTCTCGAGGCACTCGGCCGCCGGACAGTTTATCATCCGATCGATGTGTCGCCTGATGCGCTAAAGCAATGCGAGACCGACCTCAGCCGGTTCGCCTGTGTGGTCCCAAGCGTCGGCACCTATCTCGATGGGCTGCACGAGGCCGCCGGACAACGAAATCGTGAACCGCTGCTGGTGCTGTTTCTTGGCAGCACGATCGGCAACTTCGATCCGAACGAGCGGGAACCGTTCCTACGCGCCGTGCGGTCAGCGCTGCGCCCCGGCGATCGTATGTTGATCGGCTTTGATCTGGTAAAGGAGCGGTCGCGACTGCTGGCCGCCTACGATGATCCCACCGGTGTCACGGCAGCTTTCAATCGTAATGTTCTGGCCCGGATGAATCGCGAACTCGATGCCAACTTCAACCTGCGCTGGTTTGAGCATGTGGCGCGCTGGGACGCTGAAAATGAGCGCATCGAGATGCACCTGCAAAGCACTCGCAATCACTCGGCGTTCATTGGCGCGGCCGGGCGGAGGTTCCACTTCGATCGCGACGAGTCCATCCGGACCGAGTACTCGCACAAATTCCGGCCCGCTGGCATACGAGCGCTGGCCGCAGCGTCCGGCTTCGAAGAAGAGTTGAGCTGGCAGGACGCAGAATGGCCGTTTATCGAGTCGCTGTGGCTTTGTCGCTAATCTGCCTGATTCCTGCCGGGCCTTGATCAGATAGCGCGCATGCGATTGTTGCGTGGATTGTCCTCGACCTCGGCGAGACCCAGTTGTTTCATAACGGGCGGGACGTACATAGCGAAGCGGCCCCGCAAGCCTTTTTTCAGCCCATACCAGCCTCCCACCGGATTCTTTGGAGAGCGACCCCAGGCCTCCACCGTGCCGTCCGCGGCCGTCTTTTGTTCATCGGCGCTGCCTAATAGCATCCAGTCGCCGTGGGCCTTCAGCATAGCGTGCAGGTCGTTAAGACAGCGGAGGTGATAACGCAGTTGCGTCTTGCCAACCTGCACAACAAGCGCCGGCGGATCAGCCGTTTCGTCGCGGTAAGCCTCGAACTCGGATGTCCCAGGCGGAGTCTTTAAAGTCCAGGGATTATCTTTGCTACCTGCAGTGGTTGGCATGGGACTATTCTCGGTTCCGCCCGCCACTAGTGTCAAAGAACCAAAATGTTCGTTGAGGTTAACTGGCCGGAAGGAGCTTCTGCCCCCATTTGAGCAGGGTCTTGAAAGTCGGCATGAGCCCTTTACCCAACGGCGTGAGAGCGTACTGTCCCGCACCGGAGTTCTGGATAAGGGCCGCTGCTGTCAGTTCGCGAAGGTTGCGCGTGAGTTCCTTGGCGCTAATGCCGGCCACGCTTGCGAGCAGTTCGTTGTAGCGCTGCGGGCCATTCAGAAGCACTGAGCGCAGCAGCAGCAGCTTCCATTTGCCGCCTATCACGTGAATGGCCTGTTCCACCGGACAAGTTGTGACCGGGATCGTTGTCTTTGGGCTCGGCATACCCTACTAGCTTACCGGTGAGTAGGGAGTCGCCTTCCACAGCGAAATCTGCATGCGCTGTGAGATCTGGCCGCCTTTTTCGACTGACGCCGCCCGCACTTTGATCCACTCCGGATCGGCACCGAACGTCGCCCAGGCCTTTTCGCGAGCATCGAGGTTGTCGAAGGGGATGAGGTAGGTGAGGTTCGGGATGTCGGGGCCCACCATGGTGCTGGCGTAGAGCGCGGGATGAATGCCGACGCGTTGAAAGATCTTGATCTCGGGTCCGGCAAAGCGCTCATGCAGCAGTCGGAGTTGGGTGAAAGTGGGCGAATGGTAAAAGCGCCATTCAAACAAACGCGGCTTCTCACGCTTCTCCGCCTTTAACTCAGGCGAGTAGGGAGCTGCTTCAATCAGCACATTATTCAGCTTCTCGAACGGCGGCTCAGGGCCCTTTTCCCATTCCTCATAACTCTTCATCAGATCGGCGTTCGAACCCGCCTTGGCCATCACCTGCGCCATCTGGTCGAGGCTCGAGAAGCCGGTGAGAAAGCTGATTTGAGGGACGTGCGGGGCTACCACGGCTTCCAGCACGAGAATCGGACCGTCGTGAATTTTCTGCAGCGACGGAATCCGGTGTTTGCTGAAGTACTCGTGGGCGCGGGCGGTTTGGGTCCCGTTGATAAGTTCGTAATTCTCGACTGCGTAGTAACGGATTGGCATGGCGGGGCTTCCGGCAAAAGAAACGCCGGCTGCACCAAGAGCGGCTAAGAATTCCCGGCGTTCCACACTTGGAGTTGTATCACATGCAGCTCAGCTGCCGGCCAGGACTTTGTGGACGAATTGGACGGCCATGGAGCCCTCGCCGACGGCCGATGCGACACGTTTGACGCTTCCCGATCGGATGTCACCGACGGCGAATACGCCCGGCACGCTGGTTTCAAGCAAATAAGGCGAACGGGAAAGCGGCCAACCCGCGCCGATATCAGAGCCGGTCCTGATGAACTTGTTCTCGTCGAGCGCGAGGCACTCACCGAGCCAGCCGGTATTGGGGTCGGCGCCGGTCATGAGGAAGAGATGGCGGATGTCGCGCAGCTCGCTTTCGTTGGTCTGCACATTCCGCCAGCCGACGCGCTCCAACTCGGTATCTCCTTCGAGCTTCTCGACTGCGGTGTACGGGCGAAGGGTGATATGAGGGTGGGCTTCGATGCGGGCGATGAGGTAGCGGGACATGCTTTCCTCAAGACCCGGACCGCGCACCAGGATGTGAACCTGTTTGGCGAAGCCGGCGAGAAAAATCGCAGCTTGACCGGCCGAATTGCCGCCGCCGACGATAATCACTTCGTCGTTGCCGCAGAGCTGAGCCTCAACGTTGGTTGCGCCATAGTAGACGCCGGCGCCTTCAAATTGCGCGAGGTTCGGAACGTCAATTTTGCGGTACTGAGCTCCGGCCGCGACAATCACCGCACGTCCGCGAACGCAGCCGCCGTCGTCGAGTTGAATCTTGAAAGGTGTGGACGCGCACAGTAAAGCGCGGGCCTTCCGGGTAATGGCGATCTGCGCTCCGAACTTCTCAGCCTGGATAAAGGCGCGCCTGGCGAGCGATTGTCCGGAAATTCCGGTAGGGAAGCCAAGGTAATTCTCGATCTTCGAACTGGAGCCTGCCTGGCCGCCGGGCGCCGTACTCTCGATCACCAGCACGTTGAGACCTTCAGATGCGCCGTAGACGGCTGCGGCCAGTCCGCTGGGACCGGCGCCGACTACTAGTAGATCGTAGACCACACCCTCATCGATGCCCGCATTGAAGCCGAAGCAAGCTGCGGCTTCGGCGTTGGTGGGATTGCGGAGGACGAGTTCGCCGCGGCAGATCAGTACCGGGATATCGGTGACCTGAATCTTGAATTGATCGAGCACCGTTTGGACGTCCGGGTCGCGCTCGACGTCGACATAAGTGTGCGGATGTCCGTTGCGGGTGAGGAATCCGCGGAGGCGCAGGGTGTCGGAAGAGTGATTGGACCCGATGAGGACGGCGTCGCCCACCGAGTGCGCGATCAGGTAGACGCGGCGCAGGAGGAAGGCTCGGAGGATGATCTCGCCGATGGCAGCGTCGGTTTGCATGACGTGCTGAAGGTTCACGCGGCTGATTTCGAGCAGGTTACTTGGCTCGAGCGCGCTGCAGCGGACCAGACTGCGCCGTCCGGAGAGCTGATTCACTTCGCCGGTGAACTCGCCGCGTCCGAGGGTCCGGATGGTTTCGGCGTGTCCGTTCGAAATCCCCTCGACCGCGAGTTTACCGTCAAGGATGACGAAGACGCCGTGGACGGCATCACCCTGCTCGAAGACAACGGCGCCGATTTCGAAACTCCGCGGTTCGCCGAAGGGAAGAAGCCGGTCGATTTGGCCGCCGTCGAGGGTGGGAAACATCTCCTCGAACTGCTCGGGGACTTCGGCCATGCTACTCCATCACAACTTCATCGATGTAGCACCACATCCAGCTTTCGCCGGGTTCGATGGAGCGTATAACCGGATGCTGAGTGGCGTGAAAATGCTTGGTGGCGTGCTTGTTCTTCGAATCGTCACAGCATCCCACGTGCCCGCAGTTGAGGCACAAACGCAGGTGAACCCACGTATCGTGCATTTTCAAACACTCCTCGCAGCCACGGGTATGGGGTTTGACGTCTTTGATTTGATCGAAGTGAGTACAACCGGCCATTCACTAATTGTAGGGGGAAGAAAGTGGCGAGTGAAGGAGTAACGAGTGACTAGTGAAGGAGTAACGAGTGACTAGTGAAGGAGTGGCTAGTGCTGAGAGCATCGCGCTACTCTCGTCACTCGCCACTCGCCACTCGCCACTTTTTCCTACATTTCCGCTAACGCAGCGACTAGCGCGCCTTTGGCGGCGGCGTGCAGGGGACTGGAGGCCAAGCGAACTTCTGAAATCTTCACGGGCAGGTCGGCTCCGGTGATCGCCTTCTCAAAGCGGTCGCGGAACCCGGCCGGCAGGGCTGTTCCGCCGCTGAGTACCAGCGGCACGGGGCGGCCGATGCGCGGCATGTTCCCGGCTGTCGTGAACGCCTCGCTCAAGCCAGTGACCAGGGAACTGATCATTTCGTCGTAGTAGACCGTGAGCACCTGCTGGATCTTCTCGCCGAAGTAGCCATTGAAATGGAAATTCTGCTCCTTGGCGATGCGGATGCAGTTGGCGCGCTCACCGGTGACGGCAGCAGCGCTCGAGTCAATGTAATCTCCCGCCTTCGGGATGCTGAAGCTGAGCACCGGAACGGACAGGTACGCCATTGCGACGTTGCACAAACCGCCGCCGCAACTGATGCCGATGCCGGTGTAGTTGGTGTTCTCCAACTCCCCGTAAATCACCGCCAGGCCTTCGTTGATGGACTTGGTCTGATAGCCCATGTCCTCGAGCATGTGGCGCACGGTGGACTCGTGATAGGTGACGTTGCCTTCGCCGCCGAGCGGGGCGGCGGGCACGGTAAAGCAGATGCGGTCGCCCGGATCGGCCGGACCGCCAGTGAGCGCCGTGACGATCTGCCTCATCAGGTTCAGGCTCTCCGGCTCTTTCGCATCGAGAGTTCCCCGCGTCATCGTGCGGCGGATCTCGGTGTTCATCAATTCCGCGAACTTCTCGCTCTCGTTGCCGTGGATGATAATTTCGCCATTCTGTACGCTGTGGGGAACACCTTCCTTTTCAAGCACCGAGGCGGTGATCTTCGAAAATGGAATCGCAACAAAAGCGTTCAGTTGACTCTCATAGGCGAACTCTTCTCCCAAGCGTTCCGCCAATACCACCCGGCTGGTGCCGACATCAAGCCCAACCACCGTTCCGATATTCTTTGCGTGCTTCATTGTTCCTCTCCTCGCTCGCGCGTTAGGATCGCGCTGTTCGAAACATCCTGGAAACGTCGCTGGAGCCGTCTCCTGTATTCCTCCGCGGGCAACCCCGCAGTCATTGCCTGCTGGCGCACGAGTTCGAGGCTCGCTGCCAGACCTTGCCACCGCCGTCCACCTGCCGCGCTCAGCAACGAATCATCGTCTTCAAAGCCAAACGCGTACACGCTTGCCAGCGGTAGCTTATAGTTGTCGGGCAAGCCGATGGCTGCCCATGGAAATCCGGTTGCCCAATCGGTGTGGTAGCCGATTTTACCGTTTTGCGGGTTCACCGACACCTGCGCGTGTGTCACGCAATCATAGGAAGCGATCTGATACTTGGCCCGCAGCATCTCGGTGAGGACGCGTCCCGCATGGATCTGCGCCGCGCTCAACGGTGTTTCGGAGTCGGTCTGCGCTTCGAACGCCACCGCGATAAAGCCGGAGTTCAGGCCGACGTAGGAGAGCTGCCCGTCGCCCCAGATGGACGCTCCTGCGTGAAATGCGACGTCTGATTCTTGTACCACCCGGTAAACCTGTCCAAAACGATCAATAACATAATGATACGCATGTATTTGGCGCACATATCCGAGCAGACCGCGTCCCAACCGCCTCAGGTTCCGTGTCTCGGCCTGCTCAAAAGGCGCCTGATGGCTCTCAGTCGAGTGGAATACGATCCCGACCGGCTGAGTCCGCATCTCAGGTTTGGCGTCGAGACGCTTGGTGGGAAACACCGCGTAGGGCCCCCGTGCCCGGTTGGCGGTCACAAACTCCTTCTCGATCCTGAGCCCGTTGCTATAGGTTTCAAAGGTAGGTTTGTCGTCGATTGTCCAAACACGCGCCGGCTGATTCTGGTCCTGCAAGGCGGGCGGCATCGTCCGCATGTTCACAGACGACCGTACCGTGGAAGGAATGGGCAGCGGAATGAGCACGCACGCCCACAGAAGAACGGAGACAACTCCTTTTTTTTGAATACTTTTGAGCCGTCCGACGTCGATCAGCGGCTGAGACGCACGGGTAGTGGCAGCGCGCAGGAAACGAAGCCGTTCGATCGGATCGTTGATCCTCGCAGCGCGCCAATCGAGCACGGGCGCGATCAGCAGTCCAGGCGCTTTTATAGCCACACCGATATGCGTACTCCTATAAGTGGCGTGAGCCGCCAGAAATTCTCTTAAGAAGTTAGTTCGGCAGGGATAAGGGAAAACCTTAGAGCGGGCTAAGGAAACAACTTAGGCTACGCGATCCCCAACTTCTTCTGCATCTCTTCGAGCGTGACTCCTTTGGTTTCGGGGTAAATCAGCAGCACGATTACAAATTGTACCGCCATCATCACTGCGAAGAACACAAACGGGGCACCGCCTGATTTGGCCGCCATGGCCGGGAAGATCGCCGAGATAAACGCGTTCATGATCCAGTGGCTCGAACTGCCGAGACTTTGCCCGTTTGCGCGTACCCGGTTGGGGAATACTTCGCTGATGTAGACCCAGATCACGGCGCCCTGAGAGAAGGCGAAGAAGGCGATAAAGCCGACCAGCAGCCACACCAGCAGGTTCTCGTGCTGATGCTGGAAGAAAATCCAGGCGACGCCGGCGAGGCAGATGGAAGTGCCCACGCTGCCAACCAGCAGCAAAGTCTTGCGGCCTACTTTGTCGATGATGGTCATGGCGATCATGGTGAACAGGAGATTGGTGCCGCCGATGGCCACCGACTGCAGGTCGCCCGAGACCTTGTCGAACCCTGCCTTGGCAAAGATGTCATTGAGGTAGTAGAGAATCGCGTTGATGCCCGACAGCTGGTTGAACATGCCGATGGACACCGCCAGGAAGATTGGAAGACGGTACTTCCACTGAAACAGCGGCTCGTCGCTATGACCGTGGCCGGCGTCTATGGAGGTGACGATATCGCCGAGTTCTCGTTCGACATTCGGCTCTCCAATGGCGGTCAGAACCTCGCGGGCTTCATTCACACGCTGCTTTTTGACGAGCCAGCGCGGACTGCGCGGGATGCCAAACAGCATGACCAGAAACAGTACCGCGGGGAGGGCAGCTACGCCGAGTTTCCAGCGCCATTCCGATTCGCCGAAGCCGGCCAGTCCCAAGGCATAGTTAGACAGGTATGCGATGAGAATGCCCGCCACGACATTGAACTGGAAGAAGCCGACGAGCCGCCCTCGATATTTCGCGGGGGAGACTTCGGCAATATACATAGGGCCGAGCACCGACGATCCGCCGATGGCCAAGCCGCCGATGCCGCGGAAGAAGATGAAGGAGTACCAGTCCCAGGCGAAGGCGCAGCCGAGGGAGGAGACCACGTAGAGGACGGCGAGGCCGCGGAGAGAGTCCCGGCGGCCATAGCGGTCGCCGGGGACGCCTGCGAAAATGGAGCCGAGAACGGTTCCCCAGAGAGCGCTTGAGACGGTCCAGCCAAGCAGTGTCGGGGAGAGGTTGAAGACTTTGCTGAGCGCGGCGGTGGCGCCGGCGATCACTGCGGTGTCGAATCCAAAGAGCAAGCCGCCCAGCGCGGCTACGATCGTAGCCTTAAGAAGGTACGCATTGAGCTTCATGAATCCGCAATCTTATCACCGGCACTCCACGAACGCGGTTAAAAGGTCTCACGCCGCCCCGACGCCGTTGGGCGGAAGGCGGCGACCTGCAAGCGCCGGTTAGCGCGCTGACGACTGGCCGGCGGCTGCCATCCGTGCCGCGATCATCTCCTGCATCTGACGCGTAAGATGCGGAGTCAATCCGATCAGGCGCTCAATCAGCATCAGCTGACCGCGATGATGCATCTCATGCTCCTTCGACGCCATCATCATTTCGAAACGCGAGCGGCTGGCGGGTGTCATGCCGGGGGGATACTGCACAGTCTCGGCCAGAAAACCCTCGGAAGCGCCTTCCAGAATCGCGGCATACTTCTCGCCTTCGGTCCTCAGCAAATCGAGGATCTCCGTCTTCGAGCGCGCCTGCTTCTCCTCGGCATGCATTTTTCCCATGAACGCAAAGAAATCGAAACTCGCCAGCGAGCTGAGATGCTCGGTGACATGGATTTGGGCCGGCAACCGCGTGGCTACCGCCATGTGAACCAGCGTTTCGGCCACTGAACGCGACTCCGGGGTCGCCCGAAAAGCGTACTTGTCTTCGGGGATCTCCTCGGCGATCTTAATCGTGTTGTTTCGAACGGTGCGGAAGGATGCTGCCAGCTCTTTCGGTCCGTAATAATTCATGAGACCAGTCTAGCGTGCACCTAATCGCGGGGCTCACAAGCGATTTACTTCCTGGTTGAGCCGCCCAGGCTGCCCGAGCGGCAGGAACTGCAAATACCGAACCCGCTGCCATTGGCCTGAATGAATCCGCACAACGCGGTGATTCGGGAAAGCTCGGAGACGCTCAGTGTAGCGTCGGTGAAAGGAGTTTCGGTAACTCTCGGGTCGGGCAGCAGATGCGTCGTCGTACCCCAGGCAGACAAGCCCGGCGCAAGCGTGCCCGCAGTGGGAGTTGTCGGGCTACACGTTGTGCCTGCGCCGGGAAGTGTGGCTAGCAGTTTGATGACAACGGCACCGGGCGCCGCTGCCGTGAGCGTATTGTTGACCAGATCCTGCTTTGCGGAAACCGATGCGAGTCCATTGGGGGTGATGGGGCAAGCGCAGCAGGCAACGAGCTGCTCATCGGGAGAGAACACATAAACGTTGGCGCAAAGGGTTCCCGCCCCGATGGTGTTGGTGCCGGTATTGGTGAGATTGATTACGGCATCCGCAGTTGCCAGATTACCGGCATAGCGGACCTGGAACTGACTCCCGGAACTCAGCGTCGCCGACGCCGGGTCACCAGGATCGCTGTTGGTTGAGGTGATCGCCGAGGTGGTATTCAGGAATTGACCGACAGCCTGGCTGGTCACATTAACTGTGAAGGTGCACGAGGATTGAGCTGGAATGTCGAGAGCGGCAAAGGTGATGGTGCTGCCGCCGGCTGTGGCTGTGACCGTCGATGTGCATGTTCCGGTAAGACCGTTCGGAGTGGAGACAACCAGACCCGCCGGTAGCGTGTCGGTGAAGGAGACGCCGGTAAGGAGCTGGGTACCCGGATTGGAGACGGTAAACGTCAGGGTGGTGGAAGTAGCCAGGGGAATGGATACGACGCCGAACGCCTTGCTCACGGCGGGAGGACGAATCACCAGGATATTGGGTCCTCCGGCGATGGAGAAAGCGCCGGCCGACGGCGCGTTGTCGGCGCTGATGGGACTATTTGCCAGCACCTTCATTCCTTCGGTTGTCCCCATGATGCTCAGCGAGACTACACAAGGCGTACCGCTGATCACGGTGGCATTGCCGACATTAATTGCGCCACCCGCTGCGGAGACTACGATCTTGGTCCCGCAACCGCTGACGGCCAGCCCGTTCGGAGAGGCCACCACGAGACCAGACGGCAGGCTATCCGAAAGAACAACCCCGGTCATGGGAACGGTATTGGGATTTGTTACTGAATAGGTCAGGGTGGCAACGCCACCGACGGAGATGAATGCCTTAGAGAACGACTTCGTCAACTGCGGCGGTCCCGCGACATTGAGCGTAGCGAGAGATGCGGTGCCGGCCCCGCCGTTGGCGGAGTTGGGCTGCACGTTGTTGTCCTTAGGTCCGGGCGTAGTTCCCTTCACGTTGATCGAGATCTTGCAGAGCGCTGACGGCGCCATCGTCACGGCGTTGAGAATGATGTTTGTCGAACCGGCAGTAGCGCTCAATGTTCCGCCACAGCTATTCGATATTGCATTCGGAGAGGCAACCTCAAGCCCCGACGGGAGCGAGTCAATAAAGCCCACACCGGTTAACGAGGACTGCAGGTTGGGATTGATCAGAGTGAAGGTGAGCGACGTCACGCCATTCACATTCACCGCCCCAACGCCGAAGGAAGTACCGAGATTGGGAGGTGCGACAACAAAGAGCGCGGCGGTTGCCGTGTTGCCGGGGCCGGACGTGGTGGACTTCACTTGCACGCTATTCGTTTTATACCCGGCCGTCACGGCTGATACATTGAGCGTGAAGGTACAGGTTCCGTTAGCCGGCAGGGTAACTCCCGCCAGGGAAATGCTGGTCGCGTTGGCTGGCGCCGTAAACGTCCCCGAAGCGCACGTAACGATGGCGCCGGTAGGAGAAGCCACTGGCAGGCCGAGCGGCAATGTATCGGCAAAGCTGACATTCTCCAAAGCTGTCGTTGGGTTGGGGTTAGTAATGCCGAATGACAACGAAGTAGTTGCGCCGAGCGGCAGTTCGAGCGCTCCGAATGATTTCGTGATTTGCGGAGGCTGAATCAGATCGCCGGTGACTGTGTAGACGTTACGACCGCTCCTGTTGGTGAGAGTCGACGCTGGGATGTAGACCGAAACAGTGCCGGGATGCAGAAGGCCGTCGGCGAATTGATCGGATCCGAGAGTCACACCAGAGGCAACTACTGGCGTTGAGCTGTCGAAGTAATACCAGCTTTGCACGAACTGAGTCTGGGACGAATCGCCCGAGATCATCAGATAGTAAGTGCCCGGAGTTAGCGTCAAGTTACTGAACAGCGTTGTCAAGACCGGGAGGCCCGTGCCTGCGCCCGGTATGGTGACGGTAGCGCTGGCGACAAGGTCGGCTGAAGTGGTACCCGGTCCGGTTTTGGTGGTCAAATAGGCGGTGATGCTGTTGAACCCGAGGTCCGTGGTAGCGAGCGCCGCCGCAATCGTCACGTTGGAGTAGGCACTGGCTTGAGTCCAACTAGCGACTTCAACAACACCGCTTGTCTGAGTGCCGGTCCGTCCGCCTGTCGCGCCCGCGCCGAGGCTGGTACCAGCGGTTGTGTTGACAACCGTGACCGCGCTCATGCGCAGGGATGACACGAAGATTAAGCCGGCCAGGAGGCCCCAGGAGCGCACAAACACTATGACCTTCCTTGTAGCCACAAAGCGTCGATTGCGGTAGGTGCGAAAGCCGAACCGCGCAACCGTTGTTGTAACAGGCAACGTAGAACCCTAGGCTCAGGACGTCGCGCAGGTCGATAGTACCCGTGATCTACCTTAGTCGCAATTCCCCTATTTACTTAGTGCGTTTGAACTAAACGAACCGAGTAACACATAGTCGGAATTGTTCTATGAGTTTTGTAGGACTACCGGGACGCACGTGGTGTGATAGGAGACAGCAAGAGGGATGCGGTGGCACTCCGAGGACTGATTTCGATCACTGTACCGGGCGGAAACTTAAGCGGAGACTTAAACCAGTAGGGCTGGTTGTAGGAAGCATTGAACGACTGGACCCAAAGAAGCGGTATTACGCTGCCGTCTGGAAGCGTAGCAATTACTTGCAGGGCGCCGCCCTTCGGCAGGGCTCCCGGCTGGATGCCGGCAAAAGAACTGCCAGCGGCCAATTTTCGGGTACCGCGAACCGGGAAACTTGAACCGAGCGGTCGTCGCATTGCAGTGTCCGCAGCGCCAGGCCGTTTCGGGAGATAGGCAGGATTGCCTTCAGGCGCGCCGCCCTCTACCCAGTCGGCGATGACTTCGATCTGTTCCTGTGTGAGTCCCTGATCGTGGGCAAACTCACCGAAGCCTTTCACGGCGTTCCACGGAGGCATTCGGCGCGTGAGCACTTCCTCCTTGATCGCCTTGGCCCAGGGGCGCGCCTCCTCGTAGTTCACCAAAGAGAACGAAGAGCCGCCGTCGCGATGGCAGGAGACACATCGCTGGTACACGATGCGCGAAACTTCACGAGTCCAGGTGATCTTGGTGCTAATGACATCGTGGGCCTGGCACACAGCCGCCAGGCCCGCGAGAGTCAAAACCGCGACGCGCATCGTCATTTAGTCGGTACGCTTCTGATAATACGTCTTGCGATCGAACTTCGCATCGACAGCGATGTCGTAGAAGCCGATCATCATCTCTTCCCAACTCTGCTCTCCCCATTTGACGGTGGCCTTGGGATCGGGATTAGCGGCGTTATTCGGCGAGTTATCGAACCACGCAGTGCCCTCAATGCGCGAGCCGGGAACCACGTCGATGGGCTTTGCAGTCTTGTAGGAAAGCTGCCAGTTGAAGTCGTAATGCGGGACGCGCAGCAGCACTTCTGACTCGCCATTCGGCTGAACCAGGCGGTATTCGAATGCTTTTCCGCGCAGGTGCATGTGCGGGAAGAAGCTGATTATCTGGCCGGGGTTGATGTGGGGCGCCTTGGCGTCCACCTGGAAATTGCCGTCGCCGGGAGGAATGGCGAACGAGAGGTTGGTGGCTGCAGTGGTGATCACGCGCTCGGCGGGCGGCTCCTTGCAGAAAACGATACCGATCTTGGTACGGTCCACAGTGTCCTTGCCGTTGGCGGTGTAGTGCATCTGGAAAACCAGATCGCTGCCGGCGCGGATCTTCTTCGCCAGGCCCGGACGCCAAATGTCAGGCACCATGCCGGGCGTGTAAATCGTGAGAATGTCGCTCTGTCCGCCGAACGTCTCGCGAGTGCGTCGATTCGGCGGCGCCTCCCAGGCTTTGCCCGGCTCAATCTCACCGCGCAGCCATTTCGACTCCGGCTCGCGGATGAAGACGACGGCGTGATGCACCACCGAAGGGGACTGCGGCCGAACCTCGACCATCTGTACCCAGACATCTTCCTTAAAGCCAGGATCGGCGAGGATGTACTGATAATCGACTTCGCCCTTGGCGGGGATCTTCGACTCCACCGGCAGTTCGACGACGAGATCCGGCTTGGAGATATTCCAGCCCTCGAGCCACTTCTTGGGGGCCGGGGCATCCTTGGGATTGCCGCGCGGCGCGCCAGCGTCCACCCAGGCGGCGATGGTCTTCATATCGGCTTCGCTGAGTGAGCGGTCGTTGGCGAACTTGCCGACGTGCGGGTCAGCGAACCATGGCGGCATTTTGCGCGAGAGCACATCGGCCTTAATGGCCTTGGCCCAGGGCCGCACCTGCTCGTAGGTTAAGAAGGCCATCGGCCCGATCTCGCCAGGTCGATGACAGCCCTGGCAGTTTTCCTGGATGATGGGCAGCACGTCCTTGGTGAAGACGGGTGCGGCCGGGGTTGTGGCGAAAGCGGCGATCGAGGCCGACACTACGAGTAAGGTCTGTTTCAGCATAGGTTTTGATTCGAAGGAGGGGCCGCGGCGGATGAAGGAAAGTCCGCCGCGGCTTGAAGAACTAGTCGCCTGTCTTTGGAGCCGGCTTCTTGGCTTTATCGCCGACGTACAGCCGCATGGGATCGGCATGGGAGTCGATGGCGACACCAAACCAGCCGATCATCATTTCTTCCCAACTCTGGTCGCCCCAGTGGACTTCCTTGTTGGGATCGGGATTCGCCTTGTTATTGGCCGAATTATCGAAGTGGGCAACGCACTCAATGCGCGTCCCCTTCGGCAGCACGACGGGCTTCGCGGTTTCATACGCAAGCTGCCAGTTGAAGTCGTATTTCGGGACGCTCAGCAGAACCTGGCGTTCGCCGGTGGGGTACACCGCGGTGTAGATGAAGTCCTTACCGCGGAGATGCATGTGCGGCATCAGCCAAACCAGAGCCGACTCATCCTGCAGCGTAAACTGCGACTTCACTTCGTAATTGCCGTCACCCGGAGGAATGGCGAAACGCGCCTGCGTGGCGGTGAGCGTCACGACGCGCTGCTTCGGCTCTTCCTTACAGAAAACCAGGCCGACCTTGGTCTGATCGGTGCCAGGCTTGCCGTTGGCGGTGTAGTGGAGCTGGAAAACGATATCGGCGCCGGCGGGGACCAGGCGAGCCTGACCAGGGACGAACTTCTGTTCCTGCAAGCCGGGGGCGTAACCGACAAGCAATTCGGTGCCGGCCATCGAAGCGGCCTCGTCACCGGCAGCGGCGTCGGCAGCCTGGCGCGAACGCTGGATGCGCTGCGGCACAAAGGCTTCGTTGATCGGACCGTCCTTCAACCAGCGCGATCCGGGTGGGCGGATGAACGCGATCACGTGATGGACCAGCGTGCGGTTGCCTGGACGGAGTTCTGCCTGCTGCACCCAGGTGTCCTTGGTGAAGCCGGTGGGGATGATGACGTAGTGATAGTCGATGGTGCCTTCAGCCGGAACGTTGAACGCTTTCGGCATCTCGTAGACCTTATCCGGTTTGGAGATGTTCCAGCCATCCACCCAGGACACTGGCTTCGGCGCGGCCTTCTGGCTGCCCTCAGGCGCTCCACCGTCGGCCCACGAAACGATGGTCTGCACTTCGGCTTCAGAGAGCTTGCGCTCATTCAGGAACTGGCCGTAGTGCGGGTCGGCAAGCCATGGCGGCATCTTCTTGGTGAGGACAGCGCCCTTGATCGCCTTGGCCCACGGACGCACGTCCTTGTAGTCGAGGAAAGACATCGGAGCCGATTCACCGGGACGATGGCAGCCCTGGCAATTTTTCTGCAGGATCGGCAGCACGTCCTTGGTGAAGGTGGGCGTGGACGGAATGGGGGCGGCGGTCAAAACCGTCGCCCCGAGAATCAATGCAGGCAAAGCGCGCAGCTTCATGGCGTGCGATCTCCTAGAGTCGTTTAGTCGTCAGCAGCTTTTTTCTTCGGGCGCATCAGGTCCATCGGGGTAGTGTCGATGCTCACAGCGACGTCGAAGAACCCAATCATCATTTCGTCCCAGCTCTGCTCTCCGAAACGGATGGTTTTGCTGGGATCGGGGTTGGCCGCGTTATTCGGCGAATTGTCGAAGTGAGCGGTGCATTCGATCTTGGTGCCGGCGGGCAGAAGCTTCGGTTTGTCGAGGACATACCAGAGCTGCCAGCTAAAGTCGTACTTGGGAACCCTCAGGAGAACTTCGGTTTCGCCGGTCGGGTAGATGGCGCGGAACTCGAAATCCTTGCCGCGGAGGTGCATGTGCGGCAGGAGGCCGGTGATGGTAGCGTCCTGCTGGATGGTGACGGTGGAGTCCACCTGATAGTTGCCGTCGCCGGGAGGGATGGCGAAGCGATTATTCTGCGACGCGATGGTGAGGACGCGCTGCGTGGGCTTGCTCTTCGCGAACACGAGGCCAACGCGCGAGATGTCGGTGCCGGGCTTGCCGTTGGCGGTGTAGTGCAACTGGAGCACGATGGCGCCGCCGGGACGGATGATTTTCGCCTGGCCGTCCTGCAAGGTTTGCGGAGGAGCACCGGGAGCGTAGCCCACCAGGAAGTCGCCACCGCCGATTCCGCCTTCGCCGCCACCCTCGCCGCGTCGACGCTGCTGGGGCTGGGCGCCGCCGGATTCCGCCTGCTTGGCCGCTGCTTCCTGCGCCTTGCGAGCCGCTTCACGCTGGGCCTCGGCGGGTACGAAAGGCACGCCGGGTTTCATGGCTTTCACCATCGGATCGTCCTTGTCCATGATGAAGGCGATGATGTGGTGAACGCGTTCGCGATCGCCGGGACGAGCTTCAGCGAACTGGACGTACTTGTCCTCGGTGAAGTTCGTGGGGATCATGATGTACTGATAGTCGATCGTGCCTGAAGCGGGGATGTCGAACTTCACGGGCATCTCGAGGACGACGTCGGGTTTCGGAATCGCCCAGCCATCGGTGAAGGACACAGGTGCCGGGGCTTCCTTGACATTGCCAGGCTTGGCGCCGGTGTCAACCCAGCTGGTGAGCGTCGTAATCTCGGCCGCCGACAGTCTGCGGTCATTCGCAAACTTGCCGTAATGCGGGTCGGCGTACCATGGCGGCATCTTCTTCGAAGCAACGGCTTCCTTGATGGCCTTGGCCCAGGGACGGGTGGTCTCGTAGGTCAGGAATGACATCGGGCCTGCTTCGCCCGGACGGTGGCAATTCTGACAATTCTTCTGAAGGACTGGTAAGACGTCCTTATAAAAGGTGGGTTGAGTGCTGCCCGTACTGGCGGCAAGTGAGACACCGACAACGGTGAGGCCCAGAGTTAAAATGCGCATCGCGACGAAACCTCCAAGTGGTTCTGCGCTGACAATACGAATGCCGTAGGGAGAAAGTTCGTAGGGAGTGCAACTACGCCCAGAGAATCCCAGCTAAAACGCCCAGTCCAGAGGGTCTCAGCCTAACGGCCATCGTCCCCTTAACAGTGTTAACCTAAATGGGACAGTAGATTGTAAAGGTTTGTAAATGTTGATCAAAAAATAAAGAATGCGGTTCAGTCGGGCCAGCAACTGAACCGCAAAGTGGTGAGACCGAAGATCGTAAGAACTAGTGGCTAAGGCGCAGAACCTGTGACGACAAAGCCAGGAAGGCGCTACCAAGCTGTCCGCGGTTGGGGGCGAAGATAAACGTCCCGGGCGGCTGCGTCGGGTAGTTGACGCAAGTAGGCTCAAGGCTGCAGGCCGAGTATTTGGCCGGATTATTAAACTGATCGCCGTCAGGATCGTTGGCCATACGTTGTAGAAGGATGGGATCGGGCGGATCGCCGTTGGCGCCGCCAAGTCCGACGATGAACAGACTCACTGGCAGAGTAGCGTTCGTACGCGCGCGGTAAGCGGCATTTTCTGTGGCGTTCAGAGCAGCGGCGTGGGTCTTTGGCCAGTCGGTAGCCGCGGTATTTGTCAGATCGACGTGTCCGCCGCTGAGGGTGAGCGCCAGGTATGCGTTGGCTGGCTTCACCGAGTTCCCGAAGACGTCCGAGCCGGGAAGCCAGTTTATATCTGTAGTATCGGTGACATTGCCACCTCCGACGAATTTGCAGCCAGGGCCGCTGCCAGCCACATACTTACTGTTGTTGGTGGAATTATTGGCACCCGCCTGCCAGGGGTCGAACATTACAATCTGATATGTACCCTGAGCAGGGTCAGCGGTGTAGAAGCCACCGATCGAACCAGCAGGGATGTTGGCCATGAAACCAGTGCCGCCACTATTCATGTTGTAGCCGGCGGTCCAATTCCTCATTGAACCGAGCGACCGCCAACCGTTATTCGCATATGTCTTGCTGGCCGAGTCGGTACAAGAGCTACCCGCATTAATGCCAGCCGCGGCGCCGTCCCAGAAGTTGTAAGTCAACGTATTGGGCAGGCCGTCGGTCTCGAGCATGATGAAGTTGTAAGCGCCAGGCAGAGCCTTCTTGAAAATCTCGTTATAGGCGAGCGAGACGGCCTGGGCGGTTCCCGTTCCTCCGTTGCAGGCGATCTGGTCAATCTGGCCGCTGGACGATCCGAAGCTGTTGGAATAGCCGAGAGTTGTTTGGAAATTGGTTGTTGGAGCGGAATGCACGTAGGTGCCGTCGCTAAATGAGATCAGTCCAATCTGATCGCGTCCGGCGGCAAACTGTCCGGTAAACAACTTGGCGGCGGTCACCATGGATCCGCACGCAGTATTACTGACACCGGAGCACGGCGAACTACCGGGAACGCACATGGAACCGGAACGGTCGAGCACCATCATCGCCACAACATCGCGGCGAGAGGCGTTGCCTGATGCGGTCACCATCACATTCGCGGTGCCGAACCACTTCATGAAGAACGTTGGCGCCATCGTAGTGGCGGTGACAGTCACGTTGCGAAGATTCGGATTGCCCGGGTCGTCGAAGACGTTTACCGTGGTTTGATCCATCGTAGTGCTGGTGGTGGACCAGTTGCCCGCCGGGAAATTGGCATAAAACCAGTTAACGGCGTTCTGTTTGGCGGCAGTGGCCTGCGCACCGGTGGTCTGCCCAAGATTCAGAGCTCGGGCAGCAGCGAGCGAAGCGCCGTCGACAGAGGACTGTAAACGCGAGCGGACTGAATACAGGACACCGACGTCAACCATCAATCCCAACATAGGGATGATAAACACCAACGACATCGACGTCAAAAGCAGTGAAACGCCGCTTTGAGTCCGGCGCCGTCTAGAAGTAGTAACGGCCATACTGGGCTCCTCCTCCAAAGCTTCCCGTAGCGAAGTTTGGCGTCTGAACATAAACCTCGACCATGTACATCACCTGACCGTCTTTCAATGGCGTCCGCCCGTTGGTGCTGACCTGCCATTGCGATTGCATGGACGTCTGGGCAGTGCTAGTCAGCTTGGCACCCGCATCCGTCACAGGATTTACGATCACACCGGAAGTGGTTACCGTCGGCGTGGTGGGATCACCGGCTGTGTTCGGACTCTGAGCGAGCAGCGTTCCATTACCGAACCTGATGCGCTGGGTGAAAACGAAACTGTTGGCGTTTGTGCAATTACCCGCTCCGACCGCTACGCAGTTCGGATCAGTAGTGGGCCCGATCCATTCAATTTGAGAGACCAACACCAAAGCGTCGCCTGTATTATCGGTGTTGTCCCGGTCGTTACCGGTATAGGACGAGCCAATTTGGAGGTTCAAGCCGGTAGCCAGGCGTTGAGCGAGTGACTGCATTCCGTAGGTAGAAAAATCGCCGCCGTGAATGTAGATGTTGTCGATATCGCGTGCGACATGGTTCACCTGAATACTGCGGATCAAGCCCATGCCGGTTACGAAGCCGCCGAGCAGCATGGGGACGAGGAGAAACGCCGTTCCGGCGAACTCCATAATTTCCTGCCCGCTTTGAGTTTTTCGACGTCGTTCGGAAACCTGGATCATTGCAACCTCCCTAGCGGGCCACCGACGTTTTCCCCGCCGGGTAGCCGCCTAAGATGTCCGAGGAATAAACTTTTAAGCCGATTGGAGCGGAATTGTTAATCGTCGGGGTGCCCCCACCAAACCCGCCGCTGAGTGGAGCCAGCCACTGCCAGGAGATGTTCTGCACCGATACTTCGACGATGTTGCCCGGAACATTGCCGCCGTTGGCGAATGGGATCGCCGTGTTCATTGCGGCCGGGTCGTAATAGTTCACAAAAATATGCTGCGGACTATCGGTTGGGGTGACCATGCCCATTGCGTACTGCTGGACCACAGATTGGACCGAGGCGTCCTGGTTCTTTCCGGCAACCGTCTGGAAAGTAATTGCGTAACGGCAACCCTCTCGCACTGCGTTCTGGAGCGTGCTCCAACGGAAAACAACCAAGCCGAAATCGATGAATGCGAAAATCAGGGCGAAGGTCGGTAGCAGCGTAAATACACTCTCAATGACTGTATTTCCGCCGCACCGGCGCCGGCGCGCTTCCGTGACGGGAGTTTTGGCGGGCATACTCAGAACCATCCTGGTCCAGAGTACTCGGCATCGGCGAGCGAAGATATTCGGTGTCTTACGTGCCTTGACGGGGAAAACCCCTTAGTCGCGGTCTAAAGGAAACATGGGCTTTCCCGTGTCAGCCGCACGTAGGAAGGGGTGAATCCCCGGTACTGGCTACCTTCATTTGAGGCGCCAGCAGCTCGCCGGCTAATTGGACCAGCGGAATGGAGATGCAGGCAATCCGGCGGCGTTTACCAGGGGGGATGGCGGATTGTCGGCCCAGGCATAGCGAACCATCACGGGATCAGTGACTTGCGGACTGGCTACAACTACTGTGGAACCTTCAATTCGACACTCGGCAGGTTGGTAGACGCCGTCCTTACCGGCAACCTCAAAACCTCCCCCCTGACCACTGCTCCGCATCGCCAGACCATCGGCATGGTCGAGCCAAACCCGCATCTTCCCGCTTTCGGAGGCCGCCGTCCGTAGTACAGGACCCGAGTACTCCAGATTCTCGCCATACGCGACGGCGCGGGCAGCGAGCGCCAGCCGCAGTCCAACGTCCTGTTTATTCGTCGGATGAATGTCCTGCGGCTCACCGATATCGATGGTCACCGCCATGCCCGTGTTACGAAGCGACAACGCCTGCCGCTGAGCTTCCCGGACGATTGGCCAACCGTTGTTGCCGGTCCGGTTGTAATTCGCAAGCTGAACAAAGAGGAAGGGAAAATCCCCAAGACCCCAGGCGTGCCGCCAGTCCTGAATCATCGTTTCAAATAGCCGTTCATAAAGAGCCGCGCGAAAACTGCCCGCGTTGCTTTCACCCTGATACCAGATGACGCCCCGGATGGTGTACGGAGTGAGGGGAGCGATCATCCCGTTGTAGAGTCCGCCAGGCTGCCACGGATGTCCGGGACCCTGCGGCGCGGCGGGCGGATTCGGAGTGGCGCGTTTCTCCTCCCACTCCTTACGCCGCCTCTCGTACGCACTCTGGGTATCGGGATAATTGGCGATAACCTTCGACCAGTCAGCCAGGTGCGGCAGTAGCGCAGGGTCGGCTGTGAGAGCAGTTGGGCTAGTCCAGGCTTCAGCCGGAGTGCCGCCCCAGTCCGATTCAATGATCGCTACCGGCACACCGAGTTTTTCGGTGAGGTTCCGCGCGAAGAAATAGCCGGCGGCCGAGAAACTCTTGACCGACTCCGGGGTGCACAACTGCCACGATCCGTCGACGTCGCGCACCGGCACGTCGGAGACCTTGTGGCGCACTCGGAACAATCGGATGGACGGCTGATTGGCCCCGGCAAGTTCAGCCTCGGCATTCCGTACCTTCCCCATCGGCCATTCCATATTCGACTGTCCCGACGCCACCCATACCTCGCCCACCGCCACATCTTTCACAACGACGGTCGTCTGCCCCGCCACAGTGAGTGCGAACGGTCCGCCGGCTGCCATGGGAGGAAGCGTGACCATCCAACGTCCGATGGCGTTGGCGGTGACAGTAGCCCGGGAAGCGGCGAGCGTGACGGTGATGGCTTCCCCAGGCTCGGCGTCGCCCCAAATGTGAACCGGCAAGTTGCGCTGCAGGAGCATATGGTCGGAGATGAGCGCCGGTAGTTTGACCGCCGCGGAGAGTGCGGAGGCAAGAAAAAGGAGGACGAGGCTGGATCGCATCGTGAGCATAGTATCAAATAGAAACTAATGCTTCGATACACCTTCATCGCCGCGCTGACCGCGTTTTCAGCGTGGGCTCAGCCCTTCGCGCTCAAGGACGGGGACACCGTTGTCTTCTATGGCGACAGCATCACCGACCAGCGTCTGTACACCACCTTCGCCGAGACTTTCGTGGTCACCCGGTTCCCCGGCCTGAATGTTCGTTTCGTCCACTCCGGCTGGGGCGGCGACCGCGTGACCGGCGGCGGAGGCGGGAACATCGATCTGCGTTTGCGGCGTGACGTGCTGCCCTACAAGCCGACGGTGATGACCATCATGCTCGGCATGAACGACGGACGGTATCGCGCGTGGGATCCGCAAGTGGTTCGTGAATTCACCACCGGCTATGAAGGCATCATCCGGTCGGTAAAGGCTGCGTTTCCCGGACTGCGGATTACCGTGATCGAGCCCTCCCCCTACGACGATGTCACGCGAGCGCCCAATTTTGAAGGCGGCTACAACAGCGTTCTGGTCCGCTACGGCGAGTGGCTGCGTGAGCTGGCAGGGCGTGAACACCTGGCCGTCGCGAACCTGAACGAACCGGTGGTGGCGATGCTTGAGCGCGCGAAAACGACCGACGCCAAGAACGCCGAGCGCATCATCCCCGATCGCGTGCATCCGGGCGCGGCGGGCCACATGATCATGGCGGAAGCGCTGTTGAAGTCGTGGAAGGCGCCGGCGCTGGTTTCGTCCGTGGAGATCGAGAACGGTGCGACGAAGCGCGCGGAGAACACCAAGATCACCGCAGTAGACGGTTTGACATGGACGCAACTCGACCGCGCCCTGCCGATGCCGGTAGATCCAAAAGACGCAGTGCTTGCGCTGGCCGTCTCCTCCTCCGATTTCGTGGATGCGCTCAATCAGCAAAGGCTGAAGGTGAGCGGACTAGCCGAGGGCGGATATACGTTGAAGATCGACGGCGAGGCGATTGGTGATTTTACGGCCGATCAACTGGGCGCGGGCGTGAATCTGGCCATCCTGCCGACGCCGATGTCCAAGCAATCGCTCGAAGTCCACGCACTCACGCTGAAGCACAACAACATCCATTTCTTCCGCTGGCGCACGCTCCAGACGGCGCTCGAAGCCGACGGCTTCAATGCGGGTCCGTCAGAGGCCGCGCTCGACGCGCTCGAGGAACAGGTGATTGCGGCGCAGAGGATGGCGGCGCAGCCCAGGCCCAGGCGTTATGAGCTGGTGCGGAAGTAGCGCGGGCTAGACCTTGGCGCCGCGCTCGGTCAGGTACTTGGTCATCAGCACCAGGCCTAGCACCTGCATCCATTCGCTCAAAAGATTGCCGACCACCTGTCCCCATTTACTGTTCGGCTCCATGCTGCGAAACAGGAAAAACCAGCCGAGTCCGGTGGCCACCAGGAAAATCGTCAGGCTGTGCTCGTAGCAGAAATGGACAAAGGGGCCGAGATTCACATTCTTGGGCTTATTGCTTTCCTTCGAGCCTCGCTCGTAGAAGAATTTGGTAGCCACCACCATCACCAGCGATCCACTCCAGTCGGCGATGGCATTTCCGTAGAAGGATCCGAAGTGCGTGTCGGGTGATGCCTTGACGTAGAGTCCGATCCAGAACAGTAAGATCAACCCGGTAGTAATGCTGAGCGAGTGCCCTTTTGATTCTTTCTGAGGGAGAATCATGACGCACTTGCCTTATTGCGCTGCCGCCAGTACAGCCAGTAAGCGAGGGCTCCTAGCAGTACGACAGCGGAGACCCACAATAGGTTACGGTGCGCAGCCTCGGCGACCTCCTTCCAGTGCTCGCCAAAGAGGTAGCCGAGTCCAAGGAAAGTGCTCACCCAGACGAACGCGCCCGAGTAGGCATACATCGCAAAAGAGCGATAGTCGAGCTTAGACGTGCCCGCCACGACAGCGGTGAAATGCCTGACGCCCGCGATGTAGTAACCGATAAACAACGCCCAGTGCCCAACCTTGTCAAACCACTTGTGGACCTTCGCCAACCGGGCTTCGGTGACATGCACATAGCGACCCCACTTGTGAATGAACCCAAGACCGAGCGTCCTCCCGATGACGTAACTGAGCGTGATGCCGCAGGCGCTGCCGCAGAAAGCGGTGAGCACCGCCGGCACCGGATGCAGATGTCCTTGCGCGATCAGGTAGCCGGCAAAGACCAGCATCGTTTCGTCGGGTATGGGCAGTCCGACAATTCCGAACATGAGGAGCGCGAAGATCGCGACATACCCGTACTGTGTGACCCACTGAATGATGAGTTCCATGCGTTACGACAATCCCGAGAATAGCAGGCGCTAAACTGGACGAATGCTAATCCGGTATACGCTGGCACTGCCGCTGTTGTTCAGTGCAGCCAGCGGAGCGAACCTCGCCCTTGATATTTACAAGGAACTGATCGAGATCAATACGAGTTATTCGACCGGCGCCACCACGCCGGCGGCTGAGGCGATGGCCAAGCGACTGCGCGCGGCCGGATTTCCGGAGTCCGACATTTTCCTGGGCGGCGCCATTCCAAGGAAGGCCAACCTGGTTGCCCGCTACCACGGTACCGGACGCCGCAAGCCCATTCTGCTGCTCGCGCACTTGGACGTGGTGGAGGCCAAGCGTGAAGACTGGAGCATGGATCCCTTCAAATTTGTCGAGAAGGACGGCCACTATTACGGACGCGGCACGTCAGACGACAAAGCGCAGGCGGCCATCTGGATGGCGAATTTCATACGCTACAGGCAGGAGGGTTGGAAGCCGGATCGCGATCTGATTCTCGCCCTGACGGCGGATGAGGAGGGCGGCGGACCGTACAACGGAGTCCAATGGCTGCTAAAGAATCACAAGGACCTGATCGATGCCGACTACTGCCTGAATGAAGGCGGCTGGGGCGAGATGGTGGATGGCAAACACCTCACCAACCAGGTCCAGGTATCCGAGAAGTACGTGGTGAATTACCGGCTGGAGATCCGCAACAAGGGCGGACACAGTTCCATGCCGGTGCAGGACAACGCCATTTATCATCTGTCGAACGCGCTGCACAGGCTGTCGGAGTTCTCGTTTCCTTTGAAGACCAACGAGGTCACGAGCACTTACTTCGAACGCATTTCGCCGCTGCAACCCGCGACAATCCGGGGCGACCTGGTGAAGGTGGCGCAAGGCGACCGCGCCGCCATGCAACGGGTGGCAGCGATTTCCCCCGCCTGGAACGCCACCCTTCGCACCACCTGCGTGGCGACGCAACTGGAGGGCGGCCACGCCAGGAATGCCCTGCCCCAACTGGCGGCCGCCAACGTGAATTGCCGCGTCATGCCTGAGGACTCGCTCGAGTACGTCACCAGCACGCTCACCAAGGTGTTTGCCGACGACGCGATCTCGGTGAAGGTGGACGGCGAATCGGCCAAGGGACCGGCCTCACCCCTGCGTCCCGACGTGCTCAATGCGGTAACCGCACTCACCGATAAGATGTGGCCCGGCGTGAAAACGATCCCTTACATGGTGATGGGCGCGACGGACGGCTTGTACCTCCGCGCGGCCGGCATCCCCACTTACGGCGTCCAGGGACTCTTCATGGAGCGCGATGATTTTCGCGCCCACGGACGCGATGAGCGAATGCCTGTGAAATCGTTCTCTGACGGAACGGTATTTCTGTACGAACTGGTGAAGGCGCTTGGCTCCGGTCAATAATAGGTTGAATGGCCGCAACTACAGCTAAAGCCGTCGCCACGCCTACGCAGGCTGACTACGGGATCGACGCGCCGGGGAAGGTTCGCGAAACCTTGATTCGCGGAGCGCTGATCTTTCTGCTTGGGTTTGGCCTTTGGTATATGAACCGGGTGGAGAATCCACGCGGCGGCGCCGCTCTGTTTACCGTTCTCGCCATCATTGGCGTCGTCTATTTGGCGATGGGCGGCTTTATGCTTTGGAGTAGCCGGACCGGTAAACTGGCCGTCCGCGACAGCATGCTCGACGCGCTTCCGTGGCGTGGAGACGAGATGGTGTTGGATGCCGGTTGCGGCCGCGGACTGCTGCTGATTGGTGCCGCACGGCGTTTGGCGAAAGGCAAAGTGACGGGTATCGACTCGTGGAGCACCGGGAGTTCGTCCAAAAACAGCGCTGAAGCCACCTTGGCGAATGCACGCGCGGAAGGCGTTGCCGACCGGGTGAAGATCGAGAATGGCGATGTGCGCCGAATGCCTTACAAGCCCGCGACCTACGACACTGTGGTCTCCAGCCTCTCGCTCCACGATGTTGGCGACGAGACCGAGCGCGCCAAGGCGCTGGACGAGATCCTGCGCGTAACCAAGCCCGGCGGCCATATCGCGATCTGGGACGTACACCATGCCCCGGACTATCTGCGGCACCTTACCAATGCGGGCGCGCAGGTAGTGAAGCAGTCCGGCACAAGCTTCTTGTGGTGCGTGCCGAGCCGCTGGTTTGTCGTCAAGCGATAAGCATCACTCACCGCTCTGCATCAGCAGTTTTGCCACTACGCCCGTCCAGCCAGTCTGATGGTTTGCCCCAAGACCGGCGCCGTTGTCGCCATGGAAGTACTCATAGAAGAGGATCAGATCGCGGAAGTGCGGATCGGTCTGAAAGCGCTCAATGCCTCCGTAGACCGGACGGAGGCCGTCTCCGTCTTTCAGGAAAATCCGCGACATGCGGCGGGAAAGTTCGGCCGCCACTTCACTCAGCCTCATCTGAATACCGGAGCCTGTTGGAAATTCGATCTGAAAATCCGCGCCGAAGTAGTAGTCGAATTTTTGAAGGGCCTCGATGAGCAGGTAGTTCACCGGGAACCAAACCGGCCCGCGCCAGTTCGAATTACCGCCGAACATGCCGGTTAGCGACTCTGCCGGTTCGTAGTCGATGACATATTCCGTACCATCGAACTGAGCACGATATGGGTTCGCCTCGTGGTGCTTCGATACGCTCCGCAAACCGTGAGGTGAGAGAAATTCGTTTTCATCCAACATCCAGCGGAGCAGTCGGGCGAGGCGCTTCTTGGTGACGAGCGAGAGCAGGCGCCGCGCCGCTTCCCCGGGCCGCTCCATTGATGCGATGTTCTCGCAGAGATCCTTCCTGTTATCGAGGAACCACTGCATGCGCGACCGAAACCCGGGCAGCGCCTCAATCACCGACGATTCAAGGGTGTCCACGGCGATCAGCGGAATCAGTCCGACCACGGATCGCGCGCGCACAGAGGCCGACCCGCCGTCCGGCATTTTCAGACGATCGTAATAGAAACCGTCCTCTTCGTTCCACAGTCCTCTTCCCTCGCCCATGCCGTTCATGGCGGTGGCGATGCGCAGGAAGTGCTCGAAGAACTTACTGGCGATATCTTCGTAGGCGCCATTGACCTGGGCGAGCTCGCAGGCAATCTTGAGCATGTTGAGCGAGTACATCGCCACCCATGCGGTGCCATCGCTCTGCTCGAGAATTCCGCCGCCGGGCATCGGCTTGCTACGGTCAAACAGGCCGACGTTGTCGAGTCCGAGGAAGCCGCCTTCAAAGATGTTGTTGCCTTCCGAATCCTTCCGGTTCACCCACCAGGTGAAATTCATCAGCAGCTTGTGAAAGACGCGCTCAAGGAAGGCGGTGTCCTTGCGGCCTGCTATTTTCGCGTCGATCTGATAGACCCGCCAGCAGGCCCATGCATGTACGGGCGGATTCACGTCGGAAAGCGACCATTCGTAGGCAGGCAACTGCCCGTTGGGGTGCATGTACCATTCGCGCAGGAATAGCGACAGCTGCGTCTTTGCGAACTCAGGGTCGATAGTGGCGAACGGGATCATGTGGAAGGAGAGGTCCCAGGCGGCGTACCACGGATACTCCCACTTGTCCGGCATCGAGATCACGTCGGCATTGAATATGTGGACCCAGTCGTTATTGCGGCCATGCAGACGCTCGATCGGCGGTGCCGGACAGCCCGGGTCACCGTGCAACCAGGTTTCGACGACGTAGTGGTAAAACTGCTTCGACCACAGCAGTCCCGCATACGCCTGACGCTGGACGTTGCGGCCATCCTCGGATAGGTGTGAGCAGAACGAATAGAAAACGTCCGCCTCCTCGATCCGCGCGGAAAAGATTCCGTCGAAGTCGCCCAGCAAGCGTGTAGACTCGGCCTCTGCTGTCAGCCTGAGCCGCAGTGTTCGCGATTCTCCGGCGGCCAGGTCGAGCACATGCCAGGCCCCGGCCTTCGTCGCGCACTCTTCGGGATTCACTGCCGATTCGCGACCCTCGATGATGCGCTCGTGGAATGCGTCTTTGTAGTGTCCAGACCCGCTCGCGTAGTTCCAAAGACGCTCGGTGTTGGTTTCGTTCTCAGTGAACAGCACGGTTGGACTGCCGTCGAGGTCCAATTTGTACATGGAGGTTTCGGGATGGCGGCACTCGAGCCATCCACCGGCACCCCGCCGGATTGACGGCTTGGGGGCACTGCCGCAGTGCCATTCATTGCGATACCAGACCGTGGGAATCAAGTGGAGTCGAGCCGCTTCCGGACCACGATTCACCACCGTGATGCGGATGAGGATATCGTCGATATCCGCCTTGGCGTACTCGACGAAGACATCGAAGTAGCGGTCATCGTCGAATACTCCGGTGTCCAATAGCTCATATTCAGACTCGTATTTGCCGCGGCGGCGGTTCTCATCAACCAATCGCGCGTAGGGAAATTCCGCCTGCGGATATTTATAGAGACACTTCATGTAGGAGTGTGTTGGCGTCGAGTCGAGATAGTAGTAGAGCTCTTTGGGATCCTCGCCATGGTTGCCTTCGGGACCGGTGAGTCCAAAGATGCGCTCCTTGAGAATCGGGTCGCGGCCGTTCCACAGGGCGAGCGCGAAGCAGAGGCGCTGATGGTTGTCGGAGATGCCTGCCAGGCCATCCTCGTTCCAGCGGTAGACACGCGATCGTGCGTGATCGTGCGGGAAGTACTCCCAGGCGTTCCCGTCGGCGCTGTAGTCCTCACGAACCGTGCCCCAGGCGCGCTCGGACAGATATGGCCCCCACCGCCGCCAATGCTTCTCGCGCCGCGCAGTCTGCTCCAGTCGCAACCGTTCGGGATTCATGACTAAAATTACCAGAGATGTTACGACGCCAATTCCTCATGTCGCCCGCACTGGCCGCGGCGGCGCCCGCTCCGTCTGAGCCAACCGCACTCTTCGACGGCAAAACACTCAGCGGCTGGGTGATTGAACAAGGTCCGCCGACTGCGTTTTATGTGGACCGCGGAGAGCTCGTGGTCCACGACAGCGGGAATTATCCTGCATGGCTGAGATCCTCGCGCGAGTACGAAAACTTCGATCTTCGCGGCGAGTTTTTCGTGCAAGGCTGGATTGACTCGGGCATCTACATACACGCTCCGCTACACGGACGGCCCACGTGGGAAGGAGTGCAGTTCAAGATCTTTCACCAGGCCGACGAGAAGCCGTCGTCGAATTCGATGGGATCGCTTTTCCCGTTGCTCGCGCCGCGCAAGATCAACGTCCGAAACAAAGGCGAATGGAACACCATCCGTATTCGCATGGACTGGCCGCGCTTGCAGGTGTGGACTAACGACGAGTTGGTCCAGGATGTCGATCTCGGCGCTTCGCCGGAATTCCGCCACCGGTTGAGGCGCGGCTACCTTGGACTCGCATCCTTGTCGTATCCCATACGCTTTCGCAATCTCACTGTCGAGGAGTTGCCCGGCAAGGAGCAATGGCAAAGTCTCTACAGCGCTCCAGAGGACCTCGCCAAATGGAACGTGTCCGACGGCAAACCGCATTTCGAAGCCATCGGCGAAATCCTGCGCGGCGACGGCGCAGGTCATTTCGCCACCAAGCAGCAATTCCGCGATTTCGAATTACGCGCCTACATACGAGGCTCGCGCTATCACAACGGCGGTGTGCTGTTCCGGTCAAGCGGGCAGGGCAACAAGGGGCGGCATTACGAGATCCAACTGCACGATGTCGAAGATGCGCATTTCCCAACCGGGTCGTTGTACCACTTCCAACGTTCCTCTTACCCGAGAATCGAGCCGGAGCTTTGGTTCCCCTTCCAGCTCCGGGTTCACGACGCGTCCTGCATGGTGCGCATTAACGGTGAGACCGTGATGCAATATGATCGGCTCGACAATCTCGAGACGGGACACGTCGAATTGCAGGCGCACCGCCAAGGCTATTGGACAGAGTACAAGCAGATCCGCATCAAACCGCTCTAGCGCGGAGAGCAGGTGCGCCCTTCAACGCTTACGCTGCAACCCGATTTCGTCCAGTTGTTGACGGGTGAGCACCCTTTGAGCTTCTTCAAAGAGCAACTGCTCTTCTTTGCGGACGTGCTGCTCTAGCGTGTCGCAGAAATCGTCGATCACGGACCAGTCGACTGGGGCGCGCATCCGTTCGATGAACGCCTCCATAGTCCGATGATCCTTTAGCAGATCGGCAATCAGGTTCCGAATGGCTGGGAAGGATACCAGCAACGGGAAGACAGTCTGCTCTTCAAATACGAAATGATCGTGAATCTCCTCATCGAACTTGTGCACGATCTCTTGTGCCTGTGCGGCGATGGCGGCGGGCGACGCGCCGGGCGGCAGTGCCCTACGCGTCAGGACACATAATTTCAAGGCGTGATGGTGGTCGTGTGACAGCGGGATCAAACCGGGATCTCTTAGCATCGTCGACTCCGGGAGTTAGCTGAGTTGTTCGGCGCGAGGGAACAGGATGTTGTTCTCCAGGTGAATGTGAAGGTGCAGGTCGCGCTCAAGCTCTTCAAGACTGCTCATAAGGGCGCGATAGGTGACGCAACCGTATTCGGGAATCGAGAAGACGCCAGTGATGTCCCGGATGGCCACTAGCGCCCGTCCCGCGCTCTCGTGTTCGGATTCCATCATATGGATGGGGTTGGCAATTACTCCAAACGGTGACGGCGGCACCGGTTGACCTGCGTTGACGGCAGCCTCGCCGGCGACGATGGCCGGGAACAGCATCACCTCTTCCTTGCGAATGTGTAGCTCGAGCTCTGAGCGTAAGGCGCCAAAGACTTCCGGCAGTCCAGTTAACGCCGGTCCGTACCGCTCGTTGTAGACCCGGTAGACTTTGTCGAGCCGGACCTGGATTGCCGGCAGTTCACGACGCAAGTACTCGTGGTGTGTGCTTACGATGTGTTCGATGAGGACGGAGAGCGGAGCTGTGTTCCAGTCCTGTGCGGTCGTCGAAGTCGCGGCTACGGCCTGATCGAGTTCCGCCTGAACAACCGCGGCGTCCTGTCCTTTTTCGCGGCACACGTCAGACAGCGGGCGCTTGCCACCGCAGCAGTAATCAATTCCGTATTTCTCAAAAACCCTGACCGCGTTGAGCGAACTTGCCGCGATCTCCGCCACCGTTACCGTCTCTGTCATTGCCATTTTCAGTGCCCTCGTCAGTAGTGTGGCTCAGACCCCTGTATGGATCTGTGACTCTTGTCACGGTATTTCGCACCGATTCGCTTGCCTGGAGCAAGAATTTTCGCCGGCCTTGTCGATTTCTGAGCCGCTTGTTCGACGGAAAAGTAGAGGAGCAACTGGAAAATGAGATTCATGATGATCATAAAAGCCACCAAGGACTCGGAAGCCGGCAAAATGCCGAGCTCCAGAGCGTTCGAAGAGATGGGCAAGTTCAACGAGGAGATGGTGAAAGCAGGCGTCATGCTCGCCGCCGAAGGCCTACAGGCGAGTTCCAAGGGAGCCCGCGTGAGGTTGGGCGCCGGCAAACCGGTTGTCGTCGACGGCCCTTTCTCGGAGACGAAGGAACTGATCGCCGGTTTTTGGATGATCCAGGCAAAGTCCAAGGCGGAGGCGATTGATTGGGCCTCGCGGGTCCCCAATCCAGGTCGCGAGGATATCGAAATCGAGCTTCGCCAAGTGTTTGAGGTGGAGGATTTTCCGTCCGACGTCCTATCCCCGGAGGCAGCCGCTCGGGAGCAGGCGATGAGGAAAGATTTAGAGCAAAAAGCGGCCAAATCGTAAAGGACTGCTCACAAGGAGACCACCATGAAGATACAGGCTTACCTGACGTTCAACGGCCAGTGCGAGGAGGCCATGACGTTCTACGAAAAATGCCTCGATGGGAAGATTGACGCGATGCTTCCTCACGAGGGGACACCAGCGGCCTCGCACATGCCTGCGAATTGGGGGAAGAAGATTCTCCATGCGCGCTTGACAGTCGGGGAGAACGGCACCGTCCTGATGCCGATCCAGCAGACATTCTGGGCGTTTCGGTTTGGGATGTTCACCGACCGGTACGGCATTCCATGGATGATCAACTGCGAGAAGGATGCCTAGATTGCGGGGACACTCCAAATGATGGTCTGATCGGTGGTGGTGACAGCTACCGACCAGATTCATCGAACGATCGACGCGGTCTGGCGTATCGAGTCGGCAAGACTCATCGCCGGACTCGCGCGTATCGTGCGCGATGTTGGCGTGGCCGAGGAACTGGCGCAGGACGCCCTGGTGGCGGCACTGGAGCAGTGGCCCACTGCCGGCGTTCCCAACAACCCCGGCGCCTGGCTGATGGGCACCGCGAAGCATCGCGCGCTCGATCTGCTGAGACGCAAGAAAATGCTGGAGCGCAAACACGAGGAACTCGGCCAGAACCTGGACGCTCAGCAAAAGAGCGCCGCGCAGAATCTGGACGACACGTTGGACGATGACGTGGGTGACGACCTCTTGCGCCTCGTCTTCACGGCGTGCCACCCCGTGCTCTCCACCGAGGCACGCGTGGCGCTCACGCTGCGATTGCTGGGCGGCCTCACCACCGAGGAAATCGCGCGCGCCTTCCTGGTGACCGAGCCCACAGTGGCTCAGCGCATCGTGCGCGCCAAGCGGACGCTGGCCAAGGAGCAGGTGCGCTTTGAGATGCCGCGCCGGGCGGAACTGCCGGAACGGCTTTCGTCGGTCCTCGAAGTGCTTTACCTGATCTTCAACGAAGGCTACACAG
Organism: Bryobacterales bacterium; assembly: GCA_038212445.1. GTDB lineage: Bacteria > Acidobacteriota > Terriglobia > Bryobacterales > Bryobacteraceae > TMP-7. Next base: position 63,356 of record JBBQUM010000020.1, on the reverse strand, counting down.
CTACTGCCGGTGACGACTGGATGCGGCCCGCATTGTGCGAAGATGCTTTGCGGCTGGGGCGCATTCTGGCTGAGTTGGTGCCCCAGGAAGCCGAGGTCCACGGACTCGTCGCGCTGATGGAGATTCAAGCATCACGGTCCCGCGCTCGCACCGGGCCTTCAGGAGAACCAATCCGGCTGTTCGACCAGAACCGCGCGCACTGGGACCGGCTGTTGATCCGGCGCGGACTGGCGGCGCTCGATCGCGCTCTGACAACCGGCAACACCCGCGGCTCATACTCCCTGCAAGCGCAAATCGCTGCCTGTCACGCCCGAGCCCGTACGCCCGAAGACACCGATTGGCCGCTCATTGCCAGCTTCTACGATGAACTCGCCGCCCTGGTCCCATCGCCGGTGGTGGAATTGAATCGCGCAGTTGCCGTAGCGATGGCTTTTGGACCGCAGGCAGGGCTCGACCTCGTAGACCAGTTGACCTCAGACCCGTCGCTCGAGGGCTACCATCTACTGCCAAGTGTACGGGGCGACTTCCTGGAGAAATTGCACCGCTTTGAAGAAGCGCGCGCCGAATTCGAACGAGCCGCGACGCTTACCCGGAACACGCGAGAGCAGGATTTACTTATGGGCCGCGCCCGCGCCTGTGCGGAATCTGCCGCCCAGGCTATCCCAGAAAGTGATTGAACTCCCGGTCGTCGGCGCCCGCTAGCACCGCATCGGCTTCCTTTTCCTCGCGCGAACGTGAGCGGACAACCGGCACGAGCCGGGCAACGCCGACACCGTCCCTCAAGATCACCACGTCCTCACCGCTCAGGACGCGGTCGATGATGCTGGCGAGTTCTGTGCCCACAGTCGTCTCATTCACTTGAACCATGCTTGGATTCTATACCCTGGTCCCGCAAAGCACCACCGCAAAGAGGTGCCGAATCTTGCGCGTGCATCAAACTGGTGATTCCGTGTAGTCTGATATTACTGGGGAAAATCACCCTGCCCATCAACGTATGACTACAGCAACCAGCGGTCCCGGTCTTCAAAGTCGAGACGTCGCAACGCCGCTCACCACCAATACTCATCTCGTTCGGTGGGTAGAGAAGATGGCCGCTTTGACCAAGCCCGCGGCAATTCACTGGGTGGACGGTTCCACCGAAGAGAATGAGATGCTGTGCCGGCAACTGGTGGACAACGGCACCTTCATGCGGCTCAATCAGGAACTCTGGCCGGGCTGCTACTACGCCCGTTCTGACGCGAGCGATGTCGCACGCGTCGAGGACCGGACTTTCATCTGTTCTTTGTCGAAAGACGCCGCTGGCCCGACCAACAATTGGGTGGACCCCTACGAAATGCGCCACAAATTGAAGGCGCTGTTCAACGGATCGATGCGCGGGCGCACGATGTACGTGCTGCCGTTCAGCATGGGACCCGTTGGCGGTCCGATGTCGCAGATCGGCGTCCAGTTGACCGACTCGCCATATGTCGTGGTGAACATGCGCATCATGGCGCGCATCGGCATTGACGTGTTCCGCGAGATCGACAAAGATGTAAAGCGCGTTGTGCCGTGCATGCACAGCGTCGGCATGCCGCTCGCTCCCGGACAGAAGGACGTTCCCTGGCCGTGCAACACAGAGAAGTACATCGTGCACTTTCCCGAAACACGCCAGATCTGGTCGTACGGGTCGGGATATGGCGGCAATGCGCTGCTCGGCAAGAAGTGCTTCGCCCTTCGGATCGCCTCGAACATCGCGCGCGATGAAGGCTGGATGGCTGAGCACATGCTGCTCGTCGGAGTCGAGAATCCGCAAGGCGAGAAGACTTATCTGGCCGCCGCTTTCCCGAGTGCGTGCGGCAAGACGAATCTCGCGATGCTGATTCCGCCGGCGGGATTTGAAGGTTGGAAGGTGTGGACGGTGGGCGACGACATCGCCTGGATTAAGCCCGACGCGAACGGCCAACTGCGCGCCATCAATCCGGAAGCCGGTTTTTTCGGCGTTGCGCCGGGCACATCAGCGAAAACCAATCCCAACGCGATGGCGACGCTTTCGCGGAATACGATCTTTACCAACACTGCGCTCACGCCTGATGGCGGAGTGTGGTGGGAGGGCATGACGGAAAAGCCCCCGGCCGAATGTACCGACTGGCAGGGCCAGCACTGGACTCCGGAAATCGCCAAACAGACCGGCGCCAAGGCCGCGCATCCTAACGCGCGTTTCACCGCGCCCGCATCGCAGTGCCCCACCATTGATCCGGATTGGGAGAATCCCGAGGGCGTGCCGATCAGCGCCATCATTTTTGGCGGTCGCAGGGCTACCACGATGCCGCTGGTCTATCAGGCGTTCAACTGGAGCTCAGGCGTATACGTGGGCGCCACGATGGGTTCAGAAACCACTGCCGCGGCCGCGGGTCAGGTGGGCAAGGTGCGCCGCGATCCCATGGCGATGCTCCCGTTCTGCGGTTATCACATGGGCGACTACTTCCGGCATTGGATCAAGATGCAGCGGAATCTGAATTTCACGCCCCGCATTTTTCACGTCAACTGGTTCCGCAAGGATAGCGACGGCAAGTACCTGTGGCCCGGGTTCGGCGAAAACATGAGAGTGCTGAAGTGGATTACCGACCGTGCGCGCGGGCGCGCTTTGGGTCGCGAAACACCGATCGGCTGGATGCCCCGTTTCGAGGACATCGAGTGGCATGGCATGGACTTTTCGCGTGGGCATTTCAATGAGTTGCAGGCATTCGATCGCGAAGCCTGGCGCCATGAGGTGATCGGACACGAAGAATTATTCATCGACATCCACGATCACCTGCCGCCCGAGATGATCTACGAGCGCGAACTTCTCATTTGCCGGCTGTAGGGCGCTGCCAGACTAACCAACCGTAGGTTAAGGATGCTTGCTGCTGGACGTTTGTACGGACTGATCTCGCTCTCCGTCCGCGAACTGCCAGCCGCTGGCGATCTCCGCGCGTGATTACGGAGTTCCGCCGGAAAAGAAATAATCGGTCTCTGACACCGATTAATTGACTTGCGTTTTCCTCGGCGGCATCATCACGAATACCCGCTTGAATACGGTCGAGTTGGGACCAATTACCTTCGGATTTGTGCTGCGTTGGAACTTGGGGCGGCTAGCGGGACATCGTAAGGGCGTGGGTTTCCTGATGGGCGGTCCGTTCCCGCTTCGCTTTTTCAAGAAACGCGCGGGTGGTCTCCGCAGCTACCTCACAGGATCGTAGTTCGTTGCGGGCCGCTTCGCCATAGGGCGGCTCTGGGGTAAACGCATAGAGACGCGATTGTGCGGCGTCGGCACGACGCCCACAGTCAATTTCCATTTTGTCGAGGCGATCGCACTCCGCACAGGCCATGGCTCAATCATACACGGGCATCGCGTAAAAACACTGCTGCTTCTTCAGGTGGCGTCGGATTGATGTAAAAGCCGGTCCCCCATTCAAAGCCAGCCACGCGCGTCAGCTTGGGGATGATTTCCACGTGCCAGTGAAAGTGAGCGATCTTGCCTTCCTGAACCGGAGCCGTATGCACCATCAGGTTATAGGGCGGGATCTCCAGCACCTTATCGAATTTGCGCACGAGCGTGCGGACTGTGGTTCCCAGGCTTTGGATGGTCGCGGTGTCGGCGTCCTCAAAGTGAGATTCGTGCCGTTTTGGCAGAATCCAACACTCAAAGGGGAAGCGCGAAGCGTACGGCGCCACCACCACCAGTTGCTCGGTTTCCAGGATCAACCGGTTGGATTCGGTCATCTCCTGCTTGATAATGTCGCAGTAAATGCAGCGCTCTTTGAACTCGTGGTATTTGCGGGCGCCCTCCACCTCTTCCTGGACGCGCTTGGGAACCACCGGGAGGGCGATCAGTTGCGAATGGCTGTGCTCGAGCGACGCACCAGCGGCTTCTCCCTGATTCTTGAACAGGATGATGTAGCGAAGCCGGTGGTCTTTCTTGAGGTCGTTTATACGCTCGCGGAAAGCCCAAAACAGGTCTTCGACACGCTTCTCGGGCAAATCCCCGAGCGAGACGACATGCTCGGGCGACTCGATAATCACCTCGTGCGCGCCAATCCCGTTCATCTTGTCGTAAAGGCCTTCGCCCTCGCGCGACAAGTCGCCTTCTACCCGCAGCGCCGGAAACTTGTTGGGGACCACCCGCAGGGTCCAGCCCGGCTCATTGGGACTGCTGCCATTGCGGAAGGCGAGCACCTCGGGCGGCGTCTTGTGTTCGTGTCCAGGGCAAAAGGGACAATTGACAGGACCGACTACGCGGGCAGGTTCGCGGATAAAGTCGGTTGGCCGCTTGGCTCGATCGGTTGCAATGATGACCCAACGTCCCGTGACAGGATCTTTGCGAAGCTCAGGCAACCGTAACCCCTCGAACCATAAAAGCGAGTACCATCATATCTCCAGTGCGACAACGTGGCGCTAGATTCAGCGTCTAGGGCTTTCGCTGTAGAAATGATCGGCCAATATATGGAAAGAGCTTAGGGCGCTGTGCCGTTAGGCGTGAACGGCCTGCCGCGCCGAGAATGCGTCCCGGTAATGAGCTACATAGGGAGGCTTGCGGAGGACGATACTAACCGTATCGAACCTTACACTTTCCCAGGGTGTGTTTGCCCGGCGGGCGTAGTCGCGGGCGGCAAGGATGATCTTGCGCTGTTTTTCGCCATCGATCGCGCGTTCCGGCGGACCGAAGTCAGCCACGTCGCGGCACTTCACTTCGACAAAAACCAGTGTGTCGCGGTCCCAGGCAACCAGGTCAACTTCACCGGAACCTCCGGGTGTGAAGTGATTGCGAGCCACTACTACCATTCCCATTCGCTGCAGGTATCGATGGGCAATATCTTCTCCGCGCCTTCCGGTTGCGCGTCCGGCGTCCCAGGTGCGACTGCGGCCCTGGTGCCGGGCGTAATCTGCTAACTGAAGCAGGGATGTAAACATCACGCCCTCCCCTGATTTCAGGAATCGTCAGAGAGGCTTCAGGACTTTAAGTTCCCAATCAATCACTTTGCCGCGCACGACGAAGCAGAGATAATGCTCCCAAAATTTTCGAAACGCGGGTAGTCGATTCACGAGCAATTCGAATCCAAGCCACTTCCATAAGTTAAGTAGCTTTACGCGGACACAAATCTCACTAAATCTTGCCTGGGAGTAGTATCCGTACCCCGCATTGTCCCCCCCGAAGTAGCGCAAGGAGTAGGTGTTCAGGTGCCAGCGGTGTGTGGGGTCGCAGAAAGAACTGAAGTCGGTGTAGTGCGGGGTGGTAATGTACACCGTCCCGCCGGCCCTCACCAGCCGGTGGAACTCTTCTATTGTGCGTACAACATCGCTAACGTGCTCAATCACATGAGTGGCACGGAGGCCATCGAAAGAACTATCGCGAAAAGGATACGGGAAGTGGTCGAGATTACAGAGGACGTCGGCGCGCGTGTGCGGATTCACATCCACACCAATCGCGCCGGGATACTTGTTGATCCCGCAGCCGACGTCCAGAATTCTCATTCGCAGGCTTCATTGTACGACGGCGGTTTTAGTGTCCCGCCTGGAGAATACACTGCTCCAGAGTCTCCACCGCCCAGTCCGCCTGCTCCTCGGTGATACACAGCGGCGGGCAAAGCCGCATGCTGGTAGGACCAGCACCCAGCACCAGCAAACCGCGTTCAAAGGCCGCCATCTCAACGCGGTCGCGAATTTCAGGAGCGCGTTCGCGGGTATGCTGGTCGCGGACAAACTCGACGCCGATCATCAGGCCCAGGCCCCGCACGTCGCCCACATGCTCAAAGCGTTCCGGCCATTGCCGCATACGCCCCAGCATGCGCTCGCCGATTCTGCTGGCATTCGCCATGAGGCCGTTCTCGAGCAACTCAATGGTCGCCAGGGCCGCCGCTACCGCGACTGGATTTCCGCCGAAGGTGGAGGCGTGAGCTCCGGGCGTCCAGTTCATCAGTTCGGCACGCGCAATCATAGCGCTGAGCGGCAGGCCGCTGGCGATGCCTTTGGCGACCGTCATGATATCCGGCACCAGGCCAAAATGATCCGACGCCCACCACTTTCCGGTACGACCCATGCCGCTTTGAATCTCATCGGCAATGATCAGGATGCCGTGCCTGTCGGCTAACTGCCGGAGTCCAGTGAAGAATTCGGCCGGCGGCACAACGTAGCCGCCTTCGCCCTGCACGGGCTCGATAATGAATGCAGCCACTTCGCTGGGCGGCAGAACGTGCCGGAAAAGCTGGTCCTCAATATAGTTCAGGACGTCAGCGGAAGTCTCGGCGGGCGACTTACCCATGCGATAGGGATTGGGATAGGGTGCATGATAGACGCCTGCCAGCAGAGTCCCAAAACCCTTCTTCTGCACGCTCTTGCTTGCAGTTAGCGAGAGCGCTCCCATCGTCCGTCCGTGGAAGCCGCCAAAAAAGGAGACGAACTTCTCGCGTCCGGTGGCGTAGCGGGCAAGTTTGAGCGCTGCCTCCACTGCCTCGGTGCCGGAGTTCCCGAAATAAACTCGCTTGGGCTGTTGCCCGGGAGCGATGGCGGCCAACTTCTCTGCCAGGTCTACCATCACTTCGTAATAGAAGTCGGTGCCCGACATATGGATCAGTTCGGCCGACTGTTTTTGAATCGCCGCCACCACCCTGGGATGGCAGTGTCCAGTGGCAACCACCGCGATGCCAGCGTTGAAGTCGAGGAACCGGTTCCCGTCCACGTCTTCCACAATCGCCCCCTTACCACTCTTGGCCACGAGCGGGTACGAGCGTGTATACGACGGCGAAAGCACTCGCTCGTCGCGTTCGATAACTGCCCGCGCGCGCGGGCCGGGAAGCTCCGTCAGAATGTGCGGAAGCTCCGCGGAAACCATCTCAGCGGTGTACATACGTACCTCTCCTAAGCTGCAGTTCGATTAATATTTAGGGAAATTAGACGCGCCGGACGGCTGCTAGTCTGAGCCAAACAAGGAAGGACGGGATGTGGCCGGGTAAACATAGCCATCCCTACTATAAGCGATTTTCCACAGGAACCAAAGCATTTTCCACCGTACTGGTACGCGACTCCAGCAGGCGCCCGTAAACCGCTAAGGACGCAAGATAAAGGGCGACCGCCACAGCAAAGTAGGTGAGGTTGTCGCGAGCTGCCGAGATACTCATGGCGATGGCAACCACCGCCTGCACTACGCCAGGGAAGAGCCGGCTGCCGGCGAATCTCCAGCGAAAAATCGACGCGCGGACGAGCACCGAAGGGTGGTGCCCGATGGCGAGCGAAACGAAGCCAAATGTGAGTCCTGCGATCCAGTGGAACGGGAGAATCAGCGGGATGAGCACGGCGAAATAGGCAAGGTCCTTGGCCACGAGGATCTGCCAACCGCGCAGGGGCAGCAGGCGGTAGCGGGTCATTGCCGATCCGCTAACGTCGAGGCCGAACAGGCATTGCGCGTAGGTGCTGAGGACGATTCCGATGAGGATGGCCAGGATGATCGAAGCTTGCGGATCGACATGGCTGCTGAAGATCCGGTAGAGCAGTCCGCCGATACAGAAGACGCTGGCGACGTAGGGGTCGAGCACGTTCAGCATTTCCCGGAGGTCGTGACGGATGAGACCGCCCAGCGGGCCGGGAAATTGGGGGATGAAACGTAAAGGCGTGGAGCCGATCCAGCGGCTGGGGAGTTTGACGAGACTGACGGCGGCGGCCATGACGAGCCAGATTACGGCGAGCCGGTAGCGTCCTGTGAAGGCGAGCACGACGATGGCGATCCAAAGGACCGGGCTGAGCAGGACGCTCGCCAGTCGCAGGGCGCGCAACTGATTGGACGTGAGCGGCCAGGAGGCGAGACGACTGGCGGGGATCAGTGCCAGGGGGTCGGACGAGAGCGGAAAGAGCAGGAAGAGTCCCAACAACAGGATGAAGAACTCGGCGCTCTTGGGTTCAAGGCCGCTCTGCAGATTGCTGAAGACGAACAGCAAAATTACCAGGAAGAAGTTGTTGACCTTGAGGGAGCGGAACGTGCCGAGTTCGCGCCTCGCCGCAGCGCCCGCAGCTTTGAAAATAATTATTGATGGAGACAGTCTGGCTTGATTGTACAAAGGCGAAGGGGCGGCCCGAAGACCGCCCTTATCGTCGACTGGAGTGTTTTCTGTCTAGCGCCTGTAGCCGTGACCGCTATAACGACCGCCGCCACGGTAGTATCCGCGCCCACCGCCGTAGTAGCCGCCGCGATAGTAGCCGCGGTTGTAACCGTAGCCGCCATAGAAGCGGGAACGGTAGACCGGCGCCGCCCAATAACCGGCTTGCCACAGGCGTCTGGGACCCGAGTAATACCAATAGCCGTCCACCCAGTTTCCCGACCCGTAATACGGATCCGCATAAGCCGGGGCGCCATAATACACCGGCGGCGGAGGCGCGTAGTAACCGTAAGGTCCACCTAAACTCACACCGATTGCAACTCGCGGACCTGCGAGCATCACCCCACCCGCCAAGAGCGCCAATGCCAATAATTTCTTCGTCATCGCTGCCTCCTTGTACCTATTGGATGCGACAGCAGCGAGAACGACTACGGCTTTCATCTAGTGTTAATGATCATGCCTTGGGCTTAGACGCCCGGATGAATGCGCTCATGAATTTACCCGCAACCTGGGGGGCAATTGAATCGACGTCGATTCCTTGTCCGCCGAGGAATTGGCGAGCGTCCTCGACGTCATAAACGCGAGTAGGCTCGATTCCGACCTTTTCAAATCCAGCGGCTGTGAGCTTACTGGCATAGTCGGTATCCTGCAGCGCGCCGGCAATGCAGCCAATCCACAGTTCCACACTCTTGCGAACGGCAGCAGGAACTTCCCCTTTGACGACGACATCCGAGACCGCAAACCGGCCACCGGGCCTCAGCACGCGGAACGCTTCCCGCAGCACCACGTTCTTATCCGCGGCGAGGTTGATCACGCAATTGGAGATGACGACATCCACCGAGTTATCCGGGAGCGGAATGTTCTCCAACTCGCCCTTTAGGAACTCGACATTCTGCGCCCCGGCTTTCTCCTGATTCGCCCGCGCCAGAGCCAGCATCTCGTCGGTCATGTCGAGGCCGTAGGCTTTGCCGGTGGGTCCGACACGCCGCGCTGAAAGAAGCACGTCGATGCCGCCGCCCGAACCGAGATCCAACACCGTCTCGCCGGCATGCAGTTCAGCCAGTGCGGTGGGATTGCCGCAGCCAAGCGACGCCCGCAGGGCTTCCTCGGGAATCTGTCCGCCTTCTTCGGCGCTATAGAGCGTCGAGGTGATGGGATCACAGTGGTCGAGAGCCGAGCGGGTGCCGCAGCAGGATGCCTTCCCTGACTGAACGCGCAACGCGGCTTCACCATACTTCTGTTTCACTGCTTCTCTGATATCCGTACTCATGATGTCTCCTGTCTATTTCGCAATCTGAACGATAGCTTCGGGTTCGATCGCACTGTTACGGGTACAGCACTCGGCGTAGAGGAAGCCGAGCAATGCCTGAAGAGCGACGGCATTGGCCGAGTAGCGCAAGAAAGTGCTCTCACGCTTCACCGAAATCAGGCCTTCGTTCTTCAGCTTTTCGAGATGGTGCGACAACGACGACCCGGCCATCCCGAGTTCTCCGCCGATCTCGCCGACGACTAAGCCGCCGGGATAGGCCGAGAGCAGCAGGCGCATGATCCTCAGGCGAGGCTCGGTTCCCATAGCCGAAAGCATGTCCGCATAACGGCTCACATCTTCGCTACAAACGTCCTTCTTCAATCGTCATCTCCCTCGCCCAGTTCACTCAACCGGCAATACAGGCAGCCTTCGGGGGTTTCGCGCAGCAGATCGTCGACGGATTCTTCCCGATCGAGGAAAGTGGAATCTTCCTCGTCATCGAGCAGTGCATCCCAATTAACTATCTCCATATTTCAATAATAATAGAAATACGGAATCTGCCAACTGTTTTCTGCGTGCCGCTTGACCTTTTGTGGCAGAGGTATTGTCGTCAGACGACGATAGGTGTCCCAAAATTGCCGAAAAATGATTTTTGCTGTGCTCCGGACCCAGGCCGGCCTGAATTCAGCCTTGAAGGCCTCGAGAGCGCCGAGGCGGATGAAGAACTGGCGATTAGGCAAGGCCATCGGGCATCCTGCGCGCGTTCGCATTCTGCGGTTGCTGTCCCGCAAAGAAGCGCGTGTTTGCAGCCAGATTGTCGATGGACTGCCATTAGCGCAATCCACGGTTTTAGAGCATCTCAGAATTCTGAAGGACGCCGGACTGGTGCGTAGTTCGCAGGACGGTCCGCGCATTGGGTATTGCATCAACTTCGACGGTCTACGGAGGCTCAAGGGCCTGGTGGCGATCATCTGAATCATTCCGCCTCTGTCTATCGCCAATCGTCGATTTACGAATAAAGAAAAGGAACAAAATGTCTACGCCTCCGAAGCGGTTGAATCTCTTCGAACGGTATTTGACCGTCTGAGTAGGAGCCTGCATGCTGCTCGGTACCTGCTGGGCAAAGCGCTTCCGAGCCTGGTGGACACGCTGCGCCGCATCGAGTTCGGCGCAGCGTGTCCAGAGCAACATTCCGATCGCAGTACTCATCTGGTTGATGATCATCCCGATGATGATGAAAGTCGATTTTGCTTCGATCCGCAACGTCGGCAATCGTCCGCAGGGATTGTTTGTGACCCTCTTCGTCAACTGGCTGGTGAAGCCGTTCTCCGTGGCTTTCTTCGCCTGGCTGTTCTTCCGTTTCATCTTTGCGGCCTGGATTTCTCCGGCGGATGCGGACCAGTACATCGCGGGCTGCATCATTCTTGCGGCGGCGCCCTGCACGGCGATGGTCTTCGTCTGGAGCTATCTCACCGACGGCGATCCGGCTTATACGCTGGTGCAGGCGTCGGTGAACGATCTGATTATGCTGTTCCTGTTCGCGCCCATCGTTCGTTTTCTGGTGAACGGAGCCTCATCGCTACATGTTCCCTTCGAGGTGCTGCTGTGGGCGGTGGGGATTTTCATTGTGATCCCGCTGGCGGCCGGGACGGCGCTTCGGGCATGGCTCGTCAAGGCGCGCGGTCAGGCCTGGTTTGAGAAGGACCTGCTGCCTCGCTTTGCACCGGTAGGCATGCTGGCGCTGCTGGCAACGCTAATCTTTATTTTCGCCTTTCAAGCTGACAACATCCTGGGCAAGCCGCTACACGTGCTGCTGATCGGGATCCCGATCCTTCTCCAGGTCTATTTCAATTCGTCGCTCACCTACGGGCTGATGTGGCTGTTCCGGGTACGGCACGCGGTGGCTGCGCCGGGAGCATTGATTGGCGCGAGTAATTTCTTCGAACTTGCCGTGGCGACCGCCATCGCGCTGTTCGGCGCAGGTTCTGGAGCCGCGCTGGCGACGGTGGTTGGCGTACTGATCGAGGTCCCCGTGATGTTGTCGGTATGTTCGTTCTGCAATCGCACGCGGCATTGGTTTCCCGCAACGGAGCAGGCAAAGGCCATATGAAACGTATTTTAGTTGTTTGCACGGGAAACTCGGCCCGCAGTCAGATGGGCGAAGGCTTGTTCCGGCACGAGGGTGGTCCCGGCTGGGACGTTGCAAGCGCGGGCACCAAACCTACGCTGGTTCGGCCCGAGGCCATCGCCGTAATGCGGGAGATCGGCGTGGACCTCAGCGGCCATCGCTCGAAGTCAATTGAGGAGTTCGCAGGTCAGCCGTTCGACTATGTGATCACGGTCTGCGACAATGCCCGGGACCACTGCCCCGTTTTTCCCGGCGCTAAAGAACGGTCGCACTGGAGCTTCAAAGATCCTGCCGCGGTAGAGGGCAGCGAGGACATTCGATTGGCCTCATTTCGCCGGATTCGCGATGAGATTCACGCGCGCGTGAAAGCGTTCTTCACTGCGGTAAGCCAAAAGCAATGATGGTGCGGCCGGCCGCGATGGCGACGTACTGGCGGCCGTCGACGCTATAAGTCATCGGACCCGCGCGCCAGTGTTCGTTGGTGTTGAAATGCCAGAGCGGCTTGCCGTTGTTGGCGTCCGCTGCTTTGAACGCGCCGCTGTCATCGCCGTAGAAGATCAACTCGCCGGCGGTGGCGATGAGGCCGCTCGCCAGAATGCCGCCCCCCACGTTGGCAATCTCCCACTTCGTCCGTCCGGTCTGTATGTCGATCGCCTTCAAATATTTTTCGCTGCCGGGTGCGAGGCGCGTTCCGCCGCCGTAGTAGGACTTCCCGGCCTGCCATCCCTGGTCATTCTTCGAATAGATACTGCACGACTCCTCGGCGAACATATAAAACAATCCGGTCATCGGACTGTAGGCGGACGACGGCCAGTTCGCCGCTCCCGCCACCGCGGGACAGACGAGTTGACCGTCGACGGTCGGCTCATTTGCCGGGAGCAGGACCGGACGGCCGTCGGCGCCGATGCCGCTCGCCCACGTCAGTTTCTTCACAAAAGGCTGGGCGACGAGCACCTCTCCGCTGAGGCGGTCGAGCACGTAGAAGAATCCGTTGCGGTTGCCGTGAAGGAGCAGTTTTCGCGGCGCGCCCTTGAAATTCGCATCCACCAGGACGGGCGTTTCCGTAGCATCCCAGTCGTGCACATCATGCGGCGTGAACTGGTAATGCCACTTCAGCTTGCCGGTGGCCGGATCGAGTGCGAGTACGGACGCGGTATAGAGATTGTCCCCCTTGCGCTCGTCGCCGTTGTAGTCAGGACAGGGATTGCCGGTGGGCCAGTAAAGCAGTCGCGCGGCGGGATCATAGGTGCCAGTGAACCAGGTGGCACCGCAGCCATGCTCCATCGCGCTGCCGGCCCAGGTTTCGGAACCGGGCTCACCGCGGGCCGGAATGCTCCAAAAGCGCCAGGCGCGTTTGCCGGTGGACGCCTGGTAGGCATCGACAAATCCGCGAACGCCCTCATCGCCGCCCGACACACCAGCGATCACGAGGTCGTTGACCACCAGCGGCGCACTGGTAGAACCGTAGTTCTCGCGCGAGTCGGCCATCTCGACGTCCCAGATGAGTTCGCCGGTGGAACGGATCAGCGCGAAAAGATGCGCATTGTCGGAAACCATAAATACTCGATCTCCGAGTATTGCGACGCCACGATTGATTCCACCGGACGCATCACCCACGAGTCCCTTGCTGCGCGGGCGGCTATAATGCCAAACCTCTCTGCCGTTGCGGGCATTTACCGCGAACGCCTCGTTGACGCTCGAGATGTACATTACGCCATCCACAACGACGGGCGTCACTTCAAGAGATCCAGGCGCGTGCGCGATGGTGAACATCCATTGCGGCGCAAGCCGGGCGACATTACTGCGATTGATCTGACTGAGGGAGCTGAAGCGGTTTCCGCTGAGGTTGCCGTTATAGGTGGGCCAAGTGCCGGGCTTGGGGTTGGCGATGTCCGCGAATGGGAGAGCGTTGGTGCTGCTGGCCGCTTGAGGGCGATCGACGGGCGAGGTCGATTTCAACGTCAGAACGAAGCCGGCAATGGAGCCGGCCTCTTCTTTAGAGATCTGGAAGGCAGGCATCCTGCCGTCTGCACTTCCCTTCAGGATCAGGTCGCGAACGGTGTCGCGTGTCGTGATCCTGGAACGACGGAGGTCCACACCACCGGGACCGTGGCCTCCACCGCTCCCATCCTCACCGTGGCAGCCAACGCAGCGAGCCAGATACGCACTCTTTCCGGCCGCCAGTTGAGCGGACAGTGGAAGGCTTCCCAGCAAGATGAGCGCGGCTATCGGGAGGCTTCGACGCATGGAGCAAACTGGAGTGCTGCCAGTTTATCTCATGCTTTCCTTCAATCGTCATCCTCGTCATCGGGCGTTCGGAGAATCCCAATGCTCTCGTAGGATGAATAGACGGCTGAATCATCGTCTTCCAGCAGTCCGTCCCACTCGAGCACTTCGGAGTCTTCCGCAAAACCAAACAGGGACTTGATCGACATTTGAATCACCGCCCATCCTTCGCCACAGTGTTCTGATGCATGGCGGCGAAGAATACAGGCGGAAAGCCGATCATCCGGCCTTCATTTGGATTGGCGCCCTGCTCGAGCAGTCTGCGCACTTCAGACAACTTGTTCTTCATGGCCGCGCCCGACAGCGGCGACGGCGGAGTGAAATCCGGGATTTGAGCGTTCGAGGACGTCGTGGCCGCAGCGAACGCAAGAATCGTGAAACAGACTTTCATAGTGGTGCTTCCGTACTAACTGACGTTGTGGAAAAATTGCGGCCGGCGACAGAATGCCCCCGGCCGCGTAGTTACAGGAGATTGATGATTACGGGATTAGCAGCCTGACCGTCGACCGTGAAGACGACGCTGACGCTTCCCTTCCCTTTGAGCGATGCCGGGATCTCGACGTTCAACTGGTCGAGTCCGGGGAACTGGCCCTGATCGCCGGCAAACGCCACCGGCACGTCGACGCCGCCGATGGTGCATTTCACCGCCGTCAGAGCGCTGCGTTTGCGGATGCCGGTGCCGTAGAACGTGACGAAGATACGGTCGGCTCCGATGTCGATGGGGACTGCGCGGCAGCCGCTGGCATCGCAGTTGACCACGGTCACCGCGCTTTGCGCACCGCTGGAAGTGACGCGGATAGCCGTGGCGGCGGCGACTCCGCTGGCGTCGACCGCGAAGATTCCCGGCGCAACGTTGTTGATCGCCACCTTGGCTGTCGAGAGGGAGCCTCCGTTGTTTGTCAGCGTGACGGTCGCCTGTCCCGTCGCGGTCGCGGTTGGGACGGCGAAGTTCACCTGGCCGGGCGATACGAAGTACAACTGAGCCAGGCGCAGCACACCGGCCGCATCCAGTAGCGATACCGTGGTCCCGTTGAGAGTTACGGGCAGCGGACTGCCACCCACCAGGGTCTGCGACGCGAGTGCGGTTCCAAAGCCCGACGCCGCGCTGTCCGGCGCAAGTGACGTATTGACGTACCCTGCAGCCGAGAGAATGCTGAGCGCCGATGGCGCGTTGGGCGCGATGGGCGCCGTCGACGCGTCGATGGACAGCAGGAACTTGATCAACTGGCTGCGCCGCCCTGCGTTGCTCAAGCTATCAACGCCGCCGGTGCCGGCCGAACGATGCGGGATGTTCTGCATAACAGCGTCGAGCGTGTTCGCCGAGCCGTTGTGGAAGAACGTCTGCGGGAAAGCGAAGATCGACAACAGCGAGCCGGGGCTGATGCCGTTGGCGCCGAGAGGTGCCGCACCCGTTGCGCGAACCTCGTTGAACGCGGTTGGATCGAATGTATTGACGTCGCGGAGTTCGCCGATCAACTGCGTATTGAGAAGGAGGCTCGGGTCGGGAGCAGGCGTGTAGCGCACCTTCGAACTGCTCCACTGAGCGCCGCCATGACAGCTTTGGCAGTTGGAGTCGATGAAGATCTGGCGGCCGGCTACGACGTCCGGATCATTCTTGAGCGCGGGCGAAATGGGGGCGCGGATCGTCTGCACGTAGGCCTTGATCGCGTCCCAGGCGTTAATGCCGCGCACCTTTAGCTGGTTGCGGCCGCCGCTCGCGAGGGGCGTGAAGTTCGCGACGTTGGGATCCTGAGTGATGCCGTCAGCGAGCACGATAAGGCCCAGGCCGCCGGATACGGCGCGGATGTTGAGCTCGAAATCCTCCTCTTCGTCACGCTCGACAGTCCAGTTGAGCGCGCGAATCGTGTTGGGCGTGTTGGCGCCGGCAGTGTGGTCGAAGTCAACGTGCTGCGGGATCGTCCGGCGAGGACCGGACGGGAAGATCCACACAACGTTGTCGGTGAGTCCGCTGGGGTGGCACGCGCCGCACGATCCCCAACCGTTGTTCGACATTCTTCCGGTGATAGCCGCGCCGCCAGCCGTTGGAGGATCGAAGACGCCGATGGAGGTGTGGTACAGCTCTTTGCCTACCAGGATCTTGTCCTCAGCGGAACCAGCAGCCGGCAGGCTGGCCGATGCGAGCGTGGCCGTCACCTTCTCGGCGCCGCTGGAAAGATCAATCACCGTCACGTCGCGCGAGATGTAGTTCATGACGTAGGCGGTCTTGTCGGCGGAGTCCACCACGATGCCGCGGGGATTCTTGCCCGTGGGGATCTCCAGCACGCGTGTGGCGTCGGCGGGGTCGTTCTGGACCGTCGGAGCACCAGTCGCATCCACCTTTACCTTCACGACGATATTGCTCGCGGCGCTAATCACGTAGCCCTCGTCAGCGGTATGTTTGAAGGCCATCGCCCAAGGCTGGGTGATGAAGCGCTTCGGTGTGCCGGTCTGCTTTGCGACGGCCGTATGCATGTTGATCGTCTTGTTGGCATCGGCTTTGGCGCTCAGATCCAGCACGTGCAAGAGACTCTCGGTATTAACGTCGAATCGCACCGGACCATTGGGAGCGGCGCCCGTATTCGGCACAAACGCAAACTTGCCCCTGATAGCGATATTGTTCAGCTGGTTTGGATATGCGCCGATGGGGAACTTGAAATCGGTGGCGACGGGCGTGGCCGGAGGCGCGATTCTCTTCAGCGCGTCGCCGGCAGCATTAAATCCAGCGTCGGCCATCGGATTGAGCACGATATCGCCGATAACGGCGTCGGAGTTAGCGGAAATCGCGGTGACGTGGCCGGCCTTGGCATCGTCGGCGCCATCGGTCTTGCCGTCCACCGGCAGCGAGAGGAACTGTGTGACGTAAACGGTCTCCTGCGTGTCGTCGCCGGTGTTGCTGTTGGTGATAGCGATCCCACGCGGCTCAATGCCGACGTTGGCAACAGTTCGAACCACCTGGTTGGTGGAAGTATCGATCACCGAGACAGTGTTCGAGCGCGAATTGGCGACGTACAGCTTGCGGCCGGTGGGGGTGAGCGCCAGGCCGTAAGGTTCAACGCCCACTGGAATCGTCGCCAGTACGGTGGTGGCGTAGCTGTTGGCTGCGTTGATGCCGAGCACGGTAACGGTGCCGCTCACCGTGTTGGCGACGTAGGCACGGGTGCCGTCGGGCGAAAGGGCGACGCTGTTAGGCTCGGTTCCGGTAGAAACCTCCACGACTCGGGCGTTGGCGCTCTTGGGATTGAATAGAGTGATGCTGTTGTTGTCGGGATTAGCAACGATGAGCAGCGAGTCATCCGCGCTGAGCGCGATTGGCTGAGAGCTGGTGGGCCCGCTGAAGCGGATTCCCGTGTCGGCCGTAACTCGATCTAATTGACGGGTAAGCCTTGCGGCACCGCCAAAGATGGCTAGTACGGCGAGAACTTTGAGAAAGGTCAGTTTCATGCGACGTCCTGTCGTGTGTCTGTGGCCCGGCGCAAAAGACGCCGTCCCGGTGGTTGTCCGCGGAGCGGGCGGATTCCGCTGCTTCCAGCGCGCTGTTCTTTTGGAAAAAGCGCCGGTTGCCCAGTGGCGCGGCCGAGCCAGATGGCCGCGATTGATTCACTTTACAGGCTGGACCGCAAGAAGTCCTCAAAACGGTCTCAGCAATCTGTCAGGTTTTGTAAAAGACCTTTGCACTAAACCGCTTACCAGTCGCTTACAACTCCCTGAGGACTTCGTCGTGCGCCCGGGCTACGCTCGGATTCTGGATAGATTGAGTGCCTTCACGTGCGCTAGAATTACTCACTGAGTGCAGAGCGTTTCCCTGTGCTTCGACAGGTTTCGTCTGGACCTTTCCGCTAGACGCCTTTGGTGCCAGACCGAGGAAGTTATTCTTGCGCCTAAAGCGCTTGAACTTCTGTCGTACCTCGCCAGCCACCCCGGCCAGATTCTGTCGCGCAACCAGATCCTCGAGGCTCTGTGGCCTGAAACCTACGTTGACGACCACGCTTTGTCGGTCCAGATTCGGGATATCCGCAAGGCCCTGGGCGACGATGCCAGGACTCCAAGATTCATCGAAACGCGGCACCGTCTCGGGTACTGCTTTAAGGCCGCAGTGAGCAAAGCGTCCGGACAGTCCGCAGGCGCCGACGGCGACCCCGCGCCAGCGCCTCCGCCGAAACTTGCCCAGCCTGCCATCCCTGAAACCCGCTACGCCCGTAGCGGCGACGTCAACATCGCTTACCAGGTGATCGGCGAAGGTCCCATTGACCTGATTTTTGTAATGGGTTGGGTCTCTCACCTTGAGTATTTCTGGACCGAGCCGTCGTTTGCGCGATTTCTACGACGGCTCGCATCGTTCTCCCGGGTGATCCTGTTCGATAAGCGTGGAACGGGACTTTCAGATCGCGTTCCGATATCCGAATTGCCCACCATCGAGCAGCGAATGTTCGATCTCCGCGCAGTGATGGACGCAGCGGGATCTTCGAAGGCAGCGATCGTCGGCGTCTCTGAAGGCGGCCCGATGTCGGCTGTTTTCTCAGCTACCTATCCTGATCGAACGCTGGCGCTGGTGATGATCGGTACGTACGCCAAGCGCATTCGCTCAGCCGACTATCCGTGGGGTCCAACCGCGGAGCAGCACGCCGCTTTCCTCGATGAGATCCAGCAGAACTGGGGTGGTCCGGTAGGGCTCGACGTCCGCGCTCCGAGCCTGGCCCAGGATCCTCATTTCCGCGAATGGTGGGCAGCTTATCTGAGGATGGGATCGAGCCCGGGCGCGGCAGTCGCCCTGACACGCATGAACGGGGAGATCGATGTGCGGCACGTACTGCCGTCGGTGCGCGTGCCGACGCTGGTCCTGCATCGCGCGCATGACCGGTGCCTCATGGTGGAAGAGGGTAGGCATGTCGCATCATTGATTCCGGGCGCGGAATTTGTGGAATTGCCGGGTGTGGATCACTTGTTCTTTGTCGGAGAACAGGATGAGATTCTCGACCGGATCGAGGACTTTCTCTCGAACGTCCAGCTCAGCCTGGAGCACGACACGGTGCTGGCAACCGTCCTTGTGGTGCAGTTCGCCTCCGCTCCGCCAGCGATTCAAAGCTTCACCGACGCGCTGCAGAGCCAGGTGAAGTGGTATCGCGGGTCCAACTGCCAGTACGCCAACGGCCAGTTGACCGCGATCTTCGACGGGCCTGCGCGCGCGGTGCGGTGCGCGTGCGAGATCGCCAATCGCGTCGCCGAGGAATTCGGAGCCGTGCGCGCTGCGGTCCACACCGGGGAATGTGAGATTCCAGCAGGCGGAGGAGTTGGCGGACCGGCAGTGGAGGTGGCCCGCAGCCTTCTCAAATCCGCCGCTCCTGGAGAAACGCTGGCGTCCAATACGGTGCGCGACCTGGTAGCCGGTTCCGGGTTGAGCTTTGAGGCCACTGGCGGCGATGTCGAAGTGGACGGCCGGCACTGGGGCGTGTTTCGCGTGGCGCGCTGCTAGGCGCTACTTCGACGGCTCCTTGATTTTCAGAACCTGGTTGACGGCGACCTTTTTCAGCTCTTGAACCGTGCCTGAAGGCCAGCGGATCTGGACCGCGTCGATCACTTTGCTGCGTCCAACGCCAAAGTGCGCAGGACCGGCGCTCGACGATGCGTAGCCGCTCGCAAACGACACCTGCGTGTACTGCACTGAGGGTCCGGCGGTGACTTTGATGCGCGCTCCGATGCCATCGCGATTGCTCCGCGTTCCTTCCAATTGGACGGCCAGCCAGTTGTTGGCACCGGGGCTCTCGTTCATCCAGACCTCGGCGGGCGCGGCGAGCGCGCTCACCACGACGTCCAATCTGCCATCGCCATTCAGATCGCCGGTGGCAGATCCACGATGGCGTGACGGCTCGACGGACGTGAAGCCTGCCTCAGTGGTGAGCGCAGTGAACTTCATGCGCCCTTCATTGCGGAAGACGGTGTTGGGCTGCTCGATTTTCGCGCGTGTGCCATAGGCCGTTGACTGCACGTGGCCGCGGCTGACAAAGAGATCCTTCCAGCCGTCGTTGTCGAAATCGGCGAGGTTCGGCGAGTAGCCGGCCATGGGCAGACTCAGACGGTCCATGCCGCTCGAGACCGTGACGTCGAGAAACGCGCTTTTCTTTGTGTTGCGGAATAACGGGAACGTCTCGTTGTCGAGGGCAACGAACGCGATGTCGGGATAGCCGTCGTTGTCCATATCCTGAAAGTCGACTCCCATGCCGGAGATGAACTGGCCATGTTCAGTGAGCGCGGCGTTGGCTTCAAACCCTACCTCCTCGAACCTGCCCGCGCCCTTGTTGTGGAACAGCGAGTTGTTGAGCTTGTCGTTGGCAACAAAGATGTCTGACCAGCCGTCGAGGTCGTAGTCGGCGACCCCGATCCCCATGCCCTTGCCCGGATGGGCGCGGATTCCGGCCTCGGCGGACACATCGCGAAACGTGCCATCGCCGTTATTGAGGAAAAGTTGGTTCGGCGTGGGCTTGTACATCTTCGGATGGCAATAATCGCGACGGCCAGGCTCGGCTTCGCAGGCAGGCTCGGTTGCAGCGTCCCAGGCGAGATAGTTGACGACGAACAGATCGAGCCGACCATCGTTATTCACGTCCAACCAGGCGCCGCCGACGGACCATAGCGGTCCGTACTCGGCATCGGGATTATTGAGGCCGGCCTTGGCGGTGACGTCGGTGAAGGTGCCGTCGCGATTGTTGTGATACAGGTGATTCGCGTGGACGCCGCCAACGAAGATGTCCTTGAAGCCGTCGTTGTCGTAATCGCCGATGGCGACGCCGTTGTCAAAGCCTGAACCAGCGAGTCCCGCACGGGCAGTGACGTCCTTGAAGTTGCCGTGGCCATCGTTCTCGAGGAGCCGGTTGGAGTACTTGGCGTCGCTCTTTTTGAGCGTGAGAATGTCGGCGCCGTTAGTAAAGAAGACGTCGAGATAGCCGTCGTTGTTGTAGTCGAAGATCGCGACGCCGCCGGCCATGGTCTCGGGGGCGTGACGCTCGTTGGTCTCGCAGCTCTCAAGTTTGAAATCGATGGCGTGATAGGCGAAGCGGATAGGAGAGTCGGCGGGGGGCGCGAAGGCAGCTGCGAGAAACAGGAGAAGCAACTTCATTTGACGGCGGGCTCGCCCGGCTGTTTGGACACCTTCAGCAAGAGTTCCTGGCGCTCGTCGGTGCCTAGCTTTTTCACTGCCGCGAACTCCGCTTCGGCATCCGGCTTTCTTCCCATCGCGAGCCAGAGGCGGCCCAGGCGGTAGTGAGCGTCGGGCTTGGCGGGGTCAAGGCGGATGGCTTCGAGAAAGTAGCGGACGGCCGATGGGGAGTCATTCTT
Organism: Bryobacterales bacterium; assembly: GCA_038212445.1. Lineage (GTDB taxonomy): Bacteria > Acidobacteriota > Terriglobia > Bryobacterales > Bryobacteraceae > TMP-7. The sequence continues at coordinate 42,259 of JBBQUM010000020.1, read as the reverse complement.
GGCGGCATGGAGGATGCCGAGATCGAGGTGAGCGAGACGGAGAGCGGGGTCAAGCGCTAGCGCGCGACGAAGAAGTTGTTCTGCTTCCGCGCCGGCTCCGGAGTGCATGGCGGAGTCGCCCGCATACGCCAGTGCCGCACTGTGTTTCGGCTGAGCCGCAAGTTCGGCGCGGAATTCGCGCAGGGCTTCGTCGTAGCGCTTCTGCTTCCAATATAGATAGCCAAGACCGAAGTGGACTTCAGGCTCCTGCGGGGAAGCCTTCACGGCGGCTTCAAACTCAGCAATCGCTTCCGGCGCCTGGTTGGCGGAGTCGAGCACTTCGCCGAGCAGCATGTGGACCGGCGCGGAGTCCGGGTTCTTCGACAAAAGAAAGCGGAACTCCTCGGTGGCGGCCTCGGTCTTTCCCGACCACATGTAGCTTTGCGCGAGTTTATACCGGAGTTCGAGATTGTCAGGCTGCTGGTCGGACGCGCGCTTCAGCTCCACGGCCGCGGCGTCGAATTTGCGGGAGCCCAGGAGGCTCATGCCGAGTAAGGTGCGGGCCTGGAAATTGGAGGGATCGTCGTTGGCGGCCTGCTCGAATACACCTGCCGCTTCGGCAAAGCGATCAAGTTTAAAGAGTGCCAGTCCGAAGTTCAGGTGGAGGCCGGGCAGCCGGGGATCTTTCGCGATGGCGTTCTTGTAATGCGGAAGTGCCAGTTCATACTTGCCCTGGCGTGCCAGGGAGAGTGCGAGATTGGCTTCGTCGGCGGCCTTGAGGCTGTCCGCGCCACCGAGGCACAAGGGAAGCGCGATCATTGCGACAGCCCACTTCATGAGGTTCTGAATCCAGAGTAGCGGACGAGCGGAGAATGTAAAAGGAAAACCGGCGCAGCCGCCTCCAAGTAACGAAGACGGCCACGCCGGCGGAAAGACAGCGGCGCTAGAATGCGAGCTTCATTCCTAATTGGAATACGCGCGGATCCCACACTGACGTCACACTTCCGAAATCGCCAGACGAGTAGCTGGTGCTGACGTTGCGGAGCTGAGTATGATTCCACGTGTTGAACGACTCTGCGCGGAACTCAACGAAACTTCCCCTGGCTTCGTTCAACATGAACCTCTTGAACAGCGAAGTGTTCCAGTTGTGACGGCCAGGCCCGCGAACGTTGCCACGGGGCGCGTTGCCCCAGGCGCCGATCGCCGGCGAGGAGAAGATACCGGTGCTGAACCACTTGTCCACCGTGGAGGGATAAGTGACGTCACCGTTGATATTCGGGCGATTTGTCGCGTTGGCCAAACCGTTGCTGCCCTGCGTACCGCCTTGGGTGATGAAGAGCGGCAACCCGGTCTGCATCATGACGATTCCGGAGAGCTGCCAGCCGCCGAGTGTGGACTTCGTTAACTTGCTGCCATTCTGGAAGATCGGCAGGTTATAAACGAAGTTGACCAGCCCGATATGTGTTCGGTCAGAAAGGGCCGGGCCATTATCGTAGCTGCGGTCAAAGGGGTTGGAAATCGTGCTCAGATCGCCGCCAAAGCTGGTAGTCGGGTCGACGGATTTCGCGAGCGTGTAAGTCGCCTGCAGGCTGAGGTTCTTGCTGGCCTGGCTGTGGAAGTTCATCTGCAGCGAGTTGTAGTGAGAATTGGCGCCGGCCTCAACAAGCACAATCGAATGGTAGCCGGGATACGGCACCACATTGTTGTAGCTGACCGTCCCATTGATCAGGGCAGGCAGGTTGCTTGGGGCAGGGCTGTTGATGTCGGTTTGGTAGGTCTGGTGGCGATTCTGGTTGCCGACGTAGGAGACAGCGATCACGCCCTCACGCCATAGTTCACGCTGGACGCCGATGCTGAACTGGTTGCTTTGCGGAATCTTGTATGTCTCCGCAAGACCACTAATGCTGGCCACTGTGATCGGCGCCGAGAGCGTCTGGCCCGTAAGCAGGCTGCTCTTCGGATTCGATAGTGCAACGTTGTTGAAAGTGACGCTGGAGCTGAAAGGAACGTTGGGGCCGCCATTGTACATGTCGTTGCCCTGAATCCGTTCGAACATCACGCCGAACCCGCCACGAATGACCGTTTTACCCTTGCCGTCGACGTCATATGCAAAGCCGACGCGAGGCCCGAAGTTATTCCAGTAATTCTTCACGAGTCCGTTTGAAATCCCGTTCTTACCGGCGATTCCGATCCCGTTCAGATAGAACTGCAAGCCGGCGAGCGCCGCATTCGAACTCGCGCCGAGACCGGGACTGTTGGGGTCAATGGTGCCATTTGCCAAAAGGATGGCGGCCTTCGACCGGTCGTACAATCCGGGGTAGAAGTTGGAGCCACGGTTGTTCGCTTCATAGGTGTGCGGAATGCCGTCCCAACGCACCCCGAGGTTCAGGCTCAGGCGCTTATTGACGCGCCAGTTGTCCTGGACGTACATGGCCCACGACTGGTTGTTCCAGTTGCCATGGTCCTGTAGCGCGAGTTCGGTATAGGAGTTTGCGTAGCCTAACAGGAAGTCCGCAAAGTCGTTGCCGGTGTAGTTCCCGTTGAAACCAAACTGGCCCTGCGTCTCTCCGAACAAATCCTGAACCTTCTTGTAGAGCGCCCAGCTTCCACCAAACTTAAACTGGTGCGACCCTTTCGTCCAGGAGATATCGTCGCGGATCTGGTAGTCGTCGGCCTTGTTGTGCCATGGCCAACTTCCAATGTCAAAGTTCGTGCCGGTAGATCCACCTAAGTTGATATTAGGTATGCGATTCAGGCTGTTGCCGGCGAACAACTCGGGAACGTTGAAACCGCTCGGCCGTGCAAACACACCTTTCGGGGTGATGTCGATCACGTTGCCGTTGAGGTTGAAAGCGACCTCGTTGAGCAGCGACGGGCTGATGGAATTGGTTGCGCGGATCACGCCGTGGTAGGCCGGGTTGCCAAAAGTGTTCCCAATCGTGGGCACGTTGTCGCCGGTCCACATGGACGTTCCGTAGGCCGAGTTAACCTGCTCCTGCAGCCAATGGCCGAACATCCAGAACTTGTCGGAGAAGCGATGGTCGATGCGGACGATCTCCTCACGGACGTTGGTCGGGATCTTGTTGCCGCCGACGAACCGGTTGCCGCTGGTCGCCGCCGGGAAAATCCCCGCACCAAGAAGCGCCTGGGCGTTCGGATCGATGAGCGCAGTCGGAATCGTGTTATTCGGGAAAAAGTTCGTCTGGGTGGCGGTACTCGGTGTGAGACCGAGACCCTGGAACTTGGAAACCAGTGCCGGCGAAAGCTGCGAGGCAAGCGGAATTTTGATCTGCGTGCTGCCGAAGTTGCCGCCGTAGGTGCTGGATAGCGGCACCTGCTGGTTGTAATTGCCGCCCTGGACCATCTTCCTCCACTCCATGTTGAAGAAGAAGAATGTCTTGTCCCGGTTCTTGTTGAAGTTCGCCTTCGGCAGAACGACTGGTCCCATGGCGTTGAAGCCAAAAGTGTTGAACCGAAGTTCCGGCTTCGTCGTATTGCCTGCGCGATTGAAGAAAAAGTCGTTGGCGTTCAGCGCGTCGTTCCGCATGAACTCCCAGGCGCCGGCGTGGAAATCCTTGGTACCGCTCTTGAAGACCATAGTCATCGTAGCGGCCGAAGAGAGTCCGTATTCAGCGCTGTAGTTCGACGTGAGGACGCGGAACTCGGCGATCGAGTCGATGGACGGCATCACACTCGCTCCGCCTGCGCCGCCTCGGTCACTGGCTTCGCCGCCGTCGATGGTCCACAGGTTGTGGTTCTGGCGCATACCGTTGAAGCTGATGTTTGAATCGCCGCCTACCGACGTCGGCGTCTGAAAGTCAGCCATGTTGCTGGAGGCGCCCGGCGTCAGGAGGGCAAGAGAATAGACGCTGCGTCCGTTGGTGGCCAACTGAGATAACTGCTGGCCGGTGATGACATCGCTGACTTCACCGGATTCGGTCTGGACAGAGACCGCTGCGGCATTTACTTCAATGCTCTCCGTCGTGCTGCCGACTTCGAGTCTTAAGTCGACGCGTTCGCGGTCGCCGACGCTGAGCATGATTTCCTTCTGCTCGGCCGCCTTGAAACCGACAACTTCGGCGCGGACGGTGTATTTGCCGAGCGAAAGGTCGGGCACAACGTACTGCCCTTGCTCACTGGTTCGGACGTGCCGGACTTGACCGGTTTGTGTATGCGTGACGGTGATCGCTACGTTTGGCACGGCTGCGCCTGTCGGGTCAGTTACGGTCCCGACGATAGTTGCCTGCTGGGCGAACGCTGAAAGTGCAAACGCCAGCAGGATTGCGAAGCCGAAAAATAGTTGTCGAACTCTGTTGTGAAACATCCACGAACCTCCCATGAATCGCCTTGGATTCACCGGGCTCCGATCTCGGACCCGGCCTTACGGAGAGCCGGCGCGCGGCCACGCGGGGGGTCCGCGGCGCCACGCGCATGAGTTCTCTGCAGACGCAAAACGTCTGCGAATAGTGGCGGTATGAATTTGTTACCCGAAAAACCCCGGACTCTTCGCGAGTTACCTCTTAATTCGTCCGCCGTCAACCGTGCTCCGTCGACGTTTCTCCAAAAAAACAGACAAATACCACCTGAAGTCTGAAACTCAACCGATGAGAATTATATCAAGCCCAACGCCGGAGTCAAGGGGAATTGAATCGAATCAAACCCCGCAATCGTTTGCATTTTTCACGTTTGATGTTTTCCGAGGCCGAATTGGCCATCCGCCGTTGTGAATCTCTACAAAGAGGCCCGAAGTTATTTTTTAAGAATTTCAGGTCTTTTAATATCGTCGTAGAAATTATGCGCCGCGACCTCCATTTTGCTCCGCGAATCTTCCTGAAGAATCCTGGGTTTGCCTTGATTGCGATCCTCACAGTCGCACTAGGAGTAGGCCCCAACACCGACATCTTCAGCATCGTCGACGTATCCCCACCCTGACCGTCTTGTGACGCTGTGGCAGACAAACCAGTAGCGCGACTCGACACCCTGCCGCTTTCACGATCTCCGAGTACGCTTCAACGTTACTTCCGCCGGCGAGCCGGAATCGACTTGCTGAAAGTCCGCGGATACAGGCCATCGCCGACCGCTGATTTCCAGCCGAGGACGACACCCCGAGCGGCACGCCCGTAGTTGCACTGGGGCACTCCTTCTGGAAGCGCCGTTTCGGCGGGTCGGCGAGTATCGTCGGGCGCACCATCGGGCTGGACGTAGTGAACCGTGTGGTCGTCGGCGTCCTGCCCCAGGCGGTGGACTCCCTGGTGAAGGTAGGCCTGAGTTCCGGTCACTCAAGACCTTCCGGCTATGCCGCGCGGCAACCACACCTACGGTATCCTGGCCCGGTTGAAGGCAGATGTGAGTCTGGGGCAGGCGCAGGCGGAGATCACCGGAATCGCGCCCCGCCTTGCCAGCAGCAGGCTTGCGACGTTGCTGCACGCGATCAACAACAGCAGCCCGACCGCCCCCAGTAGTACGATCAACGCCGGGCGTATACGTCCGCTCACCATGCCGTTGATTCGCATCACCAGCCACCGATGCCGGCATCGGTGGCCGGATACTCCTGCCCAGACGGGCATCATCTTTAGTGGCATCCCAGCACTGCGAGCATCGCGGGTGGATTTAAACGACGCCCTAAAGGCAGGCGGCGGAAAGGGCATCTCCGGCGACACTAGCCAGCGCGCGTACGTCTCGTTCTTCATCCGGCGAAATCTCTTGCATCATACGGAGGAGTACCCCCGTCCCTCGGCCGTTCTCACGGCACTATTGGTATTCGAGGTCGCACTTGCAGTGGTGATCTTCGTAACCCTGATCCTCCAAGGACTCACGCTGCCGGCTTTGATTCGCTGGTTAAAGGTTACCGAGGGTCCGCTGGAGCGATGTGAAGAGTTGGAAGCCCGCCGCATCCTGGGCAGGCATGCGCGGCGTCGTGGCGCTGGCCGCCGCAGGCTCGCGCCAGTTAATAACATTGTCCGGACGTCCGACACAGGCTGATCCGGATCCACGTTTAACACCTCGCGTCTCACCGCCTCGGACAACTTCGCCGCATCCCCCGCGCTGTGCACCACCAGGCTTCAGGAGACCAACCACCGTGTATGGCAGTTGCAGGCCGATGAGAATGAACACAACACCGTTCAGGATGAAATCAGCGTATTCCAGAAGGCTTGCGCTTCGATTCGCACAACAGACAGCGAAGTCATCTCGGATTCATTATTGCTGCGTAGACTCGCCGTGTGGATGCTCGGCGTATTCGCGATGCTGGCCTTGTCGCTCGCTGTGATCGGAATTTATGGATTAACCTCGTACTCGGTGAGCGGGCGAACGCACGAGATCGGATTGCGGATGACGCTCGGCGCCGGCTCCGGCGGCGTGCTGCGCCTGGTGATTCAGCGCGGGTACTCATTGCCTGGGCCGGCATTGCTCTCGGACTTCCGGCCGCCTTTTTCCTGTCTCAGACGATGCGCGGCCTACTGTTCGGGGTCACCTCCGCCGACCCAGCCACGTTCATCGCGGTGCCTACCATGCTGGTGATTGCTTCTGCCTTGTCCAGCTACATGCCGGCCAGAAAGGCTTTACAAATTGACCCGATTATTGCGCTCCGCTGCGAAAAGCTGGCACTTGGAATTCTCCAGAATTAAAGATCTGAAAATCCTATCCGATAGAGATAGCAGATGACTCCGCACATTGTCAGCGAATCTGAAGCCGCTCCGCTCGTCTCTGAACGCTCCAGGCTGATCACCGCACTAGCTGACGAAATCCATCGCGAACGCGGAGACGACACGGGAGAACCGGTTGAACTGCGCCGCGAGTCGCGAATCGCCGAACAACTTGTGGACGCGCTCGCAGATTTCGATGACCGCAGACCCTACCTGCAAGTCATCGAAGAACAGATCAGTTCGTCGCAGCAGACCCCTCAGGACCTTAAAGACGCTCACGCCTTAGACTCCATTTTGCGCCGCTTCGGTCCCGAAGCCTTGAAAGCGCCAGGCCGCCTCGGCGTTTGTCCGGCCGTGGTAGCCAAGGCTCTTGCGCTGCTTCAGAAGGCGAACGTTTCCTGTTCCGAGCTGGAGAAAATAGCCAGTTGCGATCCTATCCTGGCGACCTCGCTGCTCGGCCACGCAAACTCGGCTCTCTACGAAAGAAACATGCCGGTAAGCTCGGTGGCGGCCGCGGTGGCCTACATTGGCCTGGAGACTGCCAAGCGGGTGATATTGGCGGCGTCTGCCCGTCCGCTGTTCGCCTCCGTCGGTCTGCGCGACCTTTGGGCACACTCGGTGGACGTCGCCGCCATCGCCGAACAAATCGCCGCCAAGTCGGGAGTGGCGGACGCCGGAGAGGCCTTCACTGCCGGCCTGATCCATGACATCGGACGGCTCGCTTTCGAACTGAGCCACAACGACGACTTCGTGATTGCGCACCACCGCCTCTCAAACACTTCCAAAAACGCGTGTTTCGCGGACGTGATACTCACAGGACAAGATCATGGCAAGGCCGGCGCGCGCCTCTTGTCGACCTGGCGTCTGCCGCCGCATCTCTCCGCCGCCGTCCGCGACCATCACACCCCTGAGCAGTCGGATTCGCCATTGGCGTCGATTCTGTATCTTTCCGAAGTGGTTTCAGGCTCGGTTGAGGAAGCCGTTGTCCCGGCGAGGTTCGAGCATAGCTTGAGAATGGCGGGCCTCCAATCCACCAACTGGCTCACCAGCGACATCCGCCGCCTCGGCACCGCCCTCGCCATGGCTGGCTAAAACGCGCCGCAGCGCGCGATCATTGGAGCTAGGTGTGTAACTGGGGCGCACCTACCTGGTGGCAACCTCAATCCACGATACGGAATTTGTCCTCATTCTTCTGCTGGCATTTGTCATCGGATTCGGCCTGCTGGCTCACCGGTTGAAGATGCCGTATCCCATCCTGATGGTAATCGGCGGCCTCGCAGCCAGCCTCGTCCCCGGCATTCCGCGGATCTCACTGCAACCGGACTTCATTTTTCTCGGAGTCCTGCCACCTCTGATCTTCGCCGCGGCTTTCGCGACTTCGTGGCGGGACTTCCGCTACAACCTGGTGAGCATCTCCTTGCTCGCGTTCGGCCTGGTGGCATTCACCGTGATCGGCGTCGCCTTTCTGTCGAACTGGCTCTTCCCAGGGCTCGACTGGCGGCTGGGACTGGTGCTCGGAGCAGTAGTCTCTACCACCGACGCCATCGCCGCCACGTCCATTGCCCGCAAGGTTGGATTGCCCCGGCGCATCGTCGACATCCTCGAAGGCGAGAGCCTGCTGAATGATGCCAGCGGCTTGCTCGCCCTCGAGTTCACCGTCGCCCTGGTTGTCTCCGGGTCCACGCCCACCTGGACTGAGGGCGCCGCCAGGCTCATCTACCTGGTCGCTGCCGGAATTGCCACTGGCCTGCTACTCGGCAAATTGATCGACCTGGTGGAACACAAGATCGACAACGCCCCGATTGAAATCACTTTGAGCCTGGTGACGCCGTTTGCCGCCTATCTCGCCGCCGAGCGGATCCACGCCTCCGGAGTGATGGCGGCAGTGGCTTGCGGACTGTTCGCTGGGCGCCGCAGCGCTACCTTCTTCTCATCTGTTGTGCGAATCGAAGCGCAAGCCTTCTGGAATACGCTGATTTTTATCCTGAACGGTGTTGTGTTCATTCTCATCGGCCTGCAACTGCCATACATTCGCAGTCAAATCCAGTCGCAAGGCACGTGGGACCTGCTAATGCGCGGGGGACTCTTCTCCATCGGCCTCGTGCTGCTTCGACTGATCTGGACGTTTCCCGGCGCGTACGTCTCGTTCTTCATCCGGCGAAATCTCTTGCATCATACGGAGGAGTACCCCCGTCCCTCGGCCGTTCTCATCGTTGGCTGGGCAGGCATGCGCGGCGTCGTGGCGTTGGCCGCCGCATTCTCGCTTCCCGAAACCTTCCCTCAACGCGACCTCATTCTGTTCCTGACGTTCTGCGTGATCTTCGTAACCCTGGTCCTCCAAGGACTCACGCTGCCGGCTTTGATTCGCTGGTTAAAGGTGACCGAGGGTCCGCTGGAGCGATGTGAAGAATTGGAAGCCCGCCGCATCCTGATCGACGCCGCTCTTCAAAGGCTGCGGGAGCGCACGGATTGCCGCGACCCCAAATCCACATCCGTCTGTGATGACGTAGCTCACCACTACCAAACGCGCTTAACCGCGCTGGCTGCAGGTTTAAATGAGGATCAGGAGGCAGCACGCGAGGGGGCGCTGTATGAAACGCTCACCATCGAACTCCGCAAGGCCGAACGGGAAGCCGCTGTCCGCCTGCGAGATCAGGATCGTATCAATGATGAAGTACTGCGGAAATTGCTGCGCGAACTGGATCTGCTGGATGCGCGCTTGTTAACGGGTGGCGATAGCCCCGGCTAAGGCAGCGCGATCCCCAACCGCGGTAGACTCGCGATATTACGGGAGGTCTGCTATGTCACTTCGTCCTGTCAAACGTCTGGCCAAATCCAAACCGGCACTGGAAGGGGCGGGCGTCCATTTGCGTCGCGCGTTCGGCTTTGGAAACACCTCTGAATTCGACCCATTTCTACTGTTCGACGACTTCCGAAATGAGATTCCAGAAGACTACCTGGCGGGTTTCCCCTGGCATCCACATCGCGGCATCGAGACCATCACGTATGTCCTGGCCGGCACCGTTGAGCATGGAGACAGCATGGGAAACAGGGGGTCAATCTCGCCTGGCGAAGTCCAGTGGATGACGGCCGGGCGCGGGATCATTCACCAGGAGATGCCGAAAGGCGACGCCGCGGGCCGTATGCACGGATTCCAGTTATGGGCCAACCTGCCCGCCTCGCTCAAAATGACCGCGCCCCGCTACCAGGAAGTGAAGGCGCCGGAGATTCCCGAGATCAAGGACGACGATGGCACGACCGTGCGGATCGTCTGCGGGGAGTTTTGGGGGGCGCGCGGACCGGTGGATGGAATTGCCGCTGAACCGGTATACCTCGACGTGACGATCCCTCCGGGAAGGCGTAAAAGATTGCCGGTAGAAACCACGCGACACGCGTTTGCCTATGTATTCGCCGGTGGCGGGAAATTCTGTAACGCTTCCGCGCCACTGGCAGTCCCCACTGAGAGCGTGGAGTGGCTGGACACAGCGCCCCCTTCTGAGGCCGACAACCGGTCGCTCATCCTGTTTGATCGCGGCGACGAAGTGGAAGTCAGCGCCGGCGAAGAAGGCATCCGGTTTCTGCTGGTATCGGGAAAACCGCTGGAGGAACCCGTCGCGTGGTACGGCCCCATCGTCATGAATACCCAGGAGCAACTTCAAAAGGCCTTCGACGAGCTCAAACAAGGCACGTTTCTGAAGCACGGCGCGGGCGGCTGATCCTCCTACGCCACCTTTCGACGCCGTGCGGTCTTGCTAGACGGCGCGTGTGAGCGCGCTTTGCTCTTCTGACCGGCCGGTTTGTGCGCTTCGAGGCTCCTCCTGAGCGCCTCAGTCAGGTCCACTACCGGAGCGCGCTCGGGCTGAGGCGCGAGGGTGATCTTCTTGCCCTTCTTTTTCTCCTCAATCAACTGTTCGACATTCTCGCGATAAGTATCGTGAAACTCAGCGGGCTTGAAGGGTCCCGCGAGATGCTCGATGAGAGTCTTGGCAAGATCGAGTTCCTTACGAGAGACGTCCGACTTGGCGGACAGTCCCTGTTTGTTCGCCTTGTGCAGTTCGTCGGGATAATACATGGTGTGCAGCACCATGCCTTCGTCCGCTGCGCGAATGAGCACCACGTGTTCGCGCGAATGCATGGTCACCTTGGCGATGGCATAGTAGCCCGACTCCTTGAGCGCCTGCATAAACAAGGCATAAGGCTTCGTGATCTTCTCGTCGGGACCGATGTAATAAGAGCGCTCGAAATAGAGCGGATCCACCTCATCCATGGCCACGAACTGCACAATCTCCATCGTGGTAGCGGTGGCCGGCGCGATCTTTTTTAGCTCGTCCTCCTCCACCACGACATAACGCCCCTTGCCGTACTCGTACCCCTTCACCATGTCGGAGCGTTCAATTGGCTTGTCCTCCTCAGCGCAATACCAAACTTCCTTCACGCGCGACAAATCCTTCTTGTGCAGCATGTGAAAGTGAACTGCCTCAGCCCGCGCTGCCGAGAACAGACGGACTGGGAACGAAACCAAGCCAAAACTGATATAACCTTTCCACACCGTAGCAGGCATCGCACCGTAGATGCCAGGCCGGGAATGCTGGTTTCAAAAGCGTGATATTGTGGATCAAGATTCTGATTGCTCCGTACCCACCCGGTTTAGCTCTTGGCGTTGCCCAGTGAGTGACCTTCAGCCTCGAAACTTTGTGCTCTTTCTTAAGCGTCCGAGCTTGATGTCCAGTAGTATGCCAGCCGCCTGGTTGAACTTGCCGGTCCACATCGATGCCCTTTGAAAAGTTGATTCCTCACGCTTTTAGTGCAAACTCGGTTCGAGGCTATGCGCCTGCCGTCCCGGGCGTCTTCGGCATCTCCAATTCGCGCGAGTGGATCATTATCGATGAGTCAAATGATATACGCGAGTCGCTGATTCAGTACTTTAACGATGGCAATCCTGAAGTGATGAAGCATTCGCCAACCGGCTTTGTCTTCGAAGTATGCGCTCCCAATCTGCAGAGGGCCCGGCGCGACCGTCTAGTTACTGAATATTCCCCAATTTGCAACGCCTCAAAAACCGTCCGCACCGGACGATACGGCTCGCGGTAAAAAGTAAACGGTTAGTTTTTCCGAAAAATGTTGCAGTTTAGGGGCCAAATTCGGCCCCCGGCGACCCAACTAGGACGATTTCCCTTGTATACCTAGCTGGAACCTGTCACTCTGGTAGTGTCTTTGACCGCATCCGCTTTACCCCCGAGTGCCTTTCGGCCGTCCTACCTATCTCCCAACAGAGTTTGGTCGCTCGCAGTCTGAACAAAGACGAATTCAGTCCAAGAGGATATTTTGACCAACATTTTTGTAGGAAACCTGAGTTATCAAACCACGCAAGAGGAGTTGCACCAAGCCTTTTCGCAGTACGGCGGCGTGGAACGCGTCAACATCGTAACCGATCGTGATACTGGGCAGGCGCGCGGGTTTGCATTTGTTGAAATGACGGATGCCCGCGAAGCGGAAACCGCCATTTCTCAGTTAAACGGCTACGAGATGGGCGGACGTGCGTTGAACGTCAATGAAGCTCGTCCGAAGCCGGCGGGTGGTGGCGGCGGCGGATTCAATCGCGGCCGGTCGGGCGGCGGCGGCGGTGGCAATCGCGGCGGCGGCGGCGGCTCCCGCTGGTAAGGCCATACCGACACTCTCTTCAACCAATATCTCTGGAGCCGCCGGCATTCTCGGCGGCTCTGCCAAATCCTTCCGCGCGTCGTTCTTTCAGCCTGAAAGAGGATCAACTCATGGAATACGTTTTCACCGGGTTTAAGCAGGTCGAAGCCATCCGTCACTACGGATTTGAAGGCATCGGCGCGGACCGGTCGCGAACGAAGTACAACGTTCAAGCCGACGTTGCACTGCTCCGTAAGTATGCTATTGCGCTGCAGGACGTACCGTTATTGTGCCGCCGCTTTCTTCAGGAACGCGAGGGCAATGACGACTTGGTTTCAGTGATGATGAGCGAAGATTCGATGCGCAAGCATGCCGACGCTCGTACCGCCTTAATCGAAGACGCAGCCCGCAAACGCAAGCAACATCGCACCCCACTCTCAAGCAAGATAGGCCAAGCTTGGCGCGGGGAGCGCATCGAAGCTCCAAAACCCGTCTAAAACAACCGCTAGTACCAAAAGCCAACCGCAGATGCCGGTGATTGCTGCTTACAGCGCCGGCATTTTCTCGCGCGTGGACTCGTGTAGCTTTGTGGCTAGCCGGTCGCGGCTATTCCGATACTCATTCTCGGCAAGGTCAACGTCCGCCTTAGCTTCCGCTAACCCGCCGGACTCCCCCGCACAGCGCAAATTGCGGAGCCTGTCGACTTCCGTAGCCCAGCTTTCAAATTTATCCCGATATGCAGAACGAAGAGCTTCAAGGTCAGACCGTTCCGCCGGGGTTCGATCAATCATGCCCTATTAGACGCAACTCGACTGCACAAAGGTCCGAAGGAATAGACGGAAAATTACATCCGCACGGGATGAGAGAAGTGCTGGGGATCGTAAGACTAGTGCTAAACAGTGCGCTCGAGTGTGGACTGCTGCTTCCACTCGCGGGCCGCGTCCCGGGCTGCCGTTGCCGCGCCATCAAAGTCGCGCTGGGTAACTAGTGTTCGAACCTCGTCCATCGCGAAGAGCGTCTGTTGAGTCCGCAGCATCTCTTCGTCGCCGGGATCGGCGCCTGACAGCATGATGTCTTTCAGATGGTGGACCACGTCCTGAATGATCGTTTCGGCTTGCTCCTCATTGCCGCGATGCAGTTGCACTGCTAGATCTCTTATTTTCGCCATGACCTCGACAGCGTTCACTTTGTTGCCTCTCTTTCAGCGTGCAAATTTCCCTTGCCGATTGGCGTTCCACATGTTTGCAGGTCACACGAAGGTACCGCGTAAGGGAAGCCGCCACAATTGCCTCGGACCAGTTCGCTGCTGTCGATCGCTTGTCGCAAAACCAGGATCATCGGGTCCGCAGGAATCGTAATTCCCATCGTTCCACCCGAGGGAAGAGCGATGAAGCCTGGCAGTCCCGTTCGCAGCTTGTAGGAGAGCCCAGGCATACAGCACCTTTTCTACCTAAAGACAAGAGGAACGCCCTGCTCTGGCGAACACGACGAGTCTCTCATGTCTAGGCAGCACAAGTATGGCAGGTATTGTGCTGACGCGCAATGAATTGGCCGTGCGGAACGTGCGTACTTACTCTACAGACAGCGGTTCACGCGCAGCGCGAGTGATATGGCTTACCAGGACCGCCGCGCGCCTTCGACACTCAGCCACTTCTTCCTGGCTTTGAGTGCGCCCGTGCGCATATTCAATCTGGCTTATCTTCTTCGCCAGCCGGCTCTCCACCAGGATCTGAGCCTGCCTGCGGAGTTCCTTCCCCCATGCCCGATTCTCGACCTGCAAACTCAGGAGGCGGTCAAGGCTCCCTACGGCGAAATCTTCACACCAGAGTTCCATCTAGAATCAGATCGGCCAGAAAGCACCAAAACTTGAATATTGAAAGGGCTCGGCATCATGGGTGTCGAAAACGCGCACACTTTTTCAAATGATGATAGGCTTGGGACGGTCGCTGACCAGCCCCGTCCGCCAAAGCCTCAACATGCGTGTTCACTTTGTAAATCCGAGCGATGATTCTTTCGGCACCGCGGTAATTACACCGCGCTGGCTATATGTACTTGCAGCCGCTACCCCTAGCGCCTATGGGGATCCCGTCATTTGCGACGAAACACTGAAGCAACTCGTTCCATCGTCTATCCAGCCGGGCGATGTTGTCGGCATCGGCATCCACACCGGCAACGCCCTGAGGGGCTACGAGGTAGGGCGACTGGCCCGGGAACGCGGGGCGTGGGTCATCTACGGCGGTATCCATTCCACCTTGTACCCCGACGAACCCATGGAACGCGGCCACGGCCACTCAGTCGTCAAAGGGGACGGCGACCAGGTTTGGGCGCATGTGCTCGCCGATTGCGCAGCCGGCGGCCCAAAGCTGCTCTATGACGGCGGCAAGGTGGAGGCGAACGACTTCAAGCAGGCCCGCTGGGACCTTCTTCCTCCTGAAAGCTACATGTGGGCCTCGGTCCAAACGGTCCGCGGATGCGCCAAGCATTGCTCTTTCTGCTCCGTTTGGCGCACGGACGGTCAGAAACCCCGGCAACGTGGTGTCGACAGTGTGATAGAGGAAATCGTCCAACTGCGCCGCCTCGGCTTCCGCTTCATCGCCCTGGCCGACGACAATTTCTATCCCGTTACACTCACTGACCTCGAATTGGCGAGACGCCAGAACAATCAAAGCCGGATCGACTCGTTGGAAGCAATGCGCAAAGAGCGCTTCGAGCTGATGGAACGGCTCTCGGAACTCCCGAGCGACTTGATTTTCTTTACGCAAATCACTATGGAAGCCGCCGAGGATACGGACTTCCTCAAAGCAATGAAGAAGGCACGGATTAAGGGCGCTCTGGTGGGCGTGGAAGCCGTTACCGCGGAAGGCCTTAAGTCCGTCTTTAAGGACTTTAATCTTGCCGGTCCAGGCCTCGTGAAGCAACTGCAGCGGTTTACCGACCACGGCGTTCACGTACTCGGCTCGTTCATCTTCGGCTTGCCGTCCGACCGCGCCGATACCTTCGACGCCACCGCCTCGCTGGCGCGCGAAGCAGGTATCACTTTTGCGCAGTTCGTGATGCTCACGCCCTTCCCCGGAACCGTCGATTTCGACAAGTGGGAAAAGGCGCAAGGCGAGAACGTCGCCAAAGTGGAAGGCATCCCCCTTACCCGCTACTGGCTGATTCCGCCGGAAAAGCGTCCGAAAATGTTTATGCCGCATCCGACGATGACGTCAGAGGAGATGCGCGTTCGCACCCAGAAGGTTTGGGATAAGTTCTACGACCTGCCCTCCATCTGGAAACGTTCGCAGTGCACGCCGAATCTGCGCGCCCGCTTGGCATTTATTCTCATTTCCAAGCTCTACCGGCAGATGTACGCCACCACCGGAATCGCCACCGACAGCGCCCGCCGAAATCGCGCGAGCACCTGGGCTCGGCTGATCGCAAAACCATGCCGGCGATTGTTTCAGGGAGCGCCCATGCCTGACTTACAGGTTCCGCGCTCGAGAACGCTCGAACCGGATTTACTCCGAATTCTGAATTAATCAACCGACCGCCCGGCGTGCTGAAGATAAAAGACGCGTCCGACCGCAAATCGCGGTACTGTAGGGCGTGTTCGTTGCTCGCTGTCCACACTGCCGGTCGATTGATTTTCGGGCCGTCGGTGGCCGGAACCTGCTGGAGAACGCACTTCACTGGCTCCTGTTGCCTTACCGTTGCGGCCTTTGCGGTAAGCACTTCTTTCTCTTTCGAGGACTCGCTCCAAGCCACGGCGCCGCCTAGCACTCAGCGCTAATGGGCTGGAGAGAGTATCACCAGGCGACCCGGCATAGCCCTGACTCCATACGCCGCTCGCGGAATACCCTCGATTGGGCCGATATGCCCGACCCGTTCCGGCACTACGAAAACGTCCCGCTTCTCGACCTTCCTGCTGACCCGCCCAATCTGACGTCTCCACTCGTCGATGTCCTGTGCGGCCGGGCTCCATCCCCTGAACTCGATGGCCCCGAGCTACTCTCACAACTCTTCTTTTACTCAGCTGCCATCAGCGCCTCAAAGCGCGTCGCGGACACGACGCACCGCTATGCTCTCCGCGTCAACCCTTCGTCCGGGAATCTGCATCCAACCGAAGTTCACTTTTCAACTTATGGACTCAAGGATTGGCCGGACGGCTTGTATCACTACCGCCCGTCCTCCCATATGGCAGAGCAGCGTGCGCAGGGAGCCTTCGCTCCAGGCATTACGCTGTCGCTGACCACCATCGCCTGGCGAGAAGCGTGGAAATACAGCGAGCGCGCCTACCGGTATTGCTTACTCGACGCGGGCCACGCGTGGCAATCGCTGGCGCTGGCAGCCCAGGCGATGGGCTGGAGTAGTCTCGCCAGCGGCACTTTCGTCGATCATGAAGTCGCGCACGAGCTCGGCCTGAGCGAAGACGAATGGCCAATGCTGACGGTGCGGTTGACGCAGGAAGGCGTTCCCGCCCCATCTACCGGGGGAGAACGAGTCTGGTACGGCGGCACACCGAACGTGATTTCCGACCGCCAGGGCGAGTGTCCTCTGATTAAAGCTGTTCACGCTTCGACAAGGTCCATCTACTGCGGAATCGCGGAAGACGCTGCCCCGGTCGGCGGAGGCGACATTCAGCTGCCGCCTCCCTCGTCGTCCTCGCGGACTTTCGGCGAGACCGTACGCGCGCGACGCTCCGCACTCGACTTCCGGGGCGGCGACAGCCTGATCACGCTCGAACACCTCGCGGCGCTCCTCTCTGCCACCGACCAGCCTTACGAAGCTGACTTCATGACCACGCGCTACGTCCAGCTCTACCTCTACGCGCATCGCGTGCAAGGGCTCGAGCCGGGCCTGTATCGTTATTGGCCATCGACGGCTTCCCTGGAGCCACTTCGTTCAGGCGATCAGCGTGTGATTGCTGCCGCGCTTAGTCTGCGGCAGGACCTGGCGGGCAACGCCTGCGTCGCGTTCTCGATGGCCGCCGATATCGAGCGCGCCGTCCGCACCTTTGGCGACCGTGGCTACCGGTATGTCCACTTCGAAGCGGGAGCGATTGGGCAGAGGCTGTATCTCGCCGCCGGTTCGTTAGGACTTGGAGCCACAGGGATCGGCGCTTTTTTCGACGACGACGTCAACGAGTACCTGCACCTCCCCGCTTCGCACCAAGTGGTCTATCACTTCGCCGTCGGCTACCCGATCGGCGATCCTCGCCTCGACGCTTAGGATTGCTCCTCGGGAGCACGAAGCGTGGAAAAGGCGCGATAGAGCAACAAATCGTAGCCAATCTTCAACGCGCCGGCAATGAAGAAGGGCCAGCTAATTAACGCAGGGGAACTGAATAACAATCCCGCAAACAGTGGCGCGAGTGCCGCACCGGTGGTACGCGCCACGCCTGTCACGCCCGCTGCGGCGGAACGCTCTTCAGGCCGGACGATCGCCATCGTGTATGACTGTCGCGTGGGCACGTCCATCTGGCTAATGCTGAACCGGATGAGCAGGACGATCGTCGCAGTCTCGAGGTTTGGCATCAGGGGCACCAGGATGAGCAGAACGTTCGACGGCAGGTGGGTGAAGACCATGGTCCTCACCAGGCCGATTTTCGATGCAAGCCTCGACGCCATCAAGGCCGAGATGCCCGCAAAGACATTCGCGCCAAAGAATATACCTCCGAGCGTTGCGGGTTCCACGTGGTATCGCAGGTAAAACCAATAAGCGACGAAGCTCTGCACGACGAAGCCGCCGCCGAATGAATCGAGTGCAAAGAGGCCGGAGAGTTTCAGCACCACGTTGCGCGAAGCCCCAAGTCCCAGCAATCCTGGCGTTGTGCTGCTTCCGGGACCCTGCGCAACCTCGGCGGCCTTCGATAGTCGGGAGAACGCGATTAGCAGAATCAGCCCGATGGTTGCATATAGGAACACGACCATCCGTTCGCTCCGCAGCGGATCCCCCGATACGGCCGGAGCGACCTGCGAAATCAGACCCGCCGCAAGCGATCCGAGTGCGGTGGCAAACGCGCCAAACAGCGTGTACCACGCAAAGACGTTAGTGCGAAAGCGGTCCGGGATGACGTGCGATAACGCGGCCTGTTCGATCGACAAGAACGGGCCCACCTCGTTTGCGCTGGGGCTGATCACGCCAATCGTGCCCGCGATCACGAGGAAGAGAAAGTTTCTCGTGAGCGCAAAGGTCAGGCCCGCTGCGACCATCAGTGCCGCACCGGCGATGAGAGTGCGGCGACGTCCAAAGCGATCGGCTCGTGTGGTGAGCCACAGGGAAATGAGGGTATCGCCCAGCAGCGTCAACGTGAGTAGCAGTCCGGTTTGGGATGAACTGAGGCCCAGGCCCGTCAGGTAGATCACCAGGACTACCGACAGCGCACCGTAGGCGAACAGGCGGACAAATCGCGTCAGTAGCAGCAGACGTGCGTCGGGGGTGAGAGTGCGCGGGTCCAGCCTGCCTCCATGGTACGTCGGCGGCGGACTGGTCTAACCGCACACGCCTTCGCTACACTCGACGCATGCTCCTCTGTCCCGTTCGCGACTGCCATCTGGCGCTCGTGCGAGACGGCATTCGGTTCACCTGTGAACGTGGACACTCCTTCGATGTCGCGCGTAGCGGCTACGTAAATCTACTTCAACCCCAGGAGCGGCGTTCCAAACAGCCGGGCGATTCGGGGGTGGCTGTCGCGGCCAGACGGCGGTTGCACGATCGGGGCGTGACGGCGCCGCTGCTTGACGCCATCGGAGAAATCCTGGGGGCGTCTAACCGCGATGTTGTACTCGATGCCGGCTGCGGCGACGGCTTCTACCTCGCTACGCTTTCGGAACGCGCGGGCTTCAGCGGCCATGGCATCGACATCTCGATCCCCGCAGTCGACGCGGCCGCCAGGCGCTATCCGGATTGCCAGTGGATTGTCGGCAATGCCGACCGCATGGTTCCGTACGCGGACCACTCGTTCTCCATCGTCCAGTCGATCACGGCGCGCATGAACCCCTCGGAATTCCGCCGCGTCCTCCGCGACGACGGCAGGCTGCTGGTGGCGCTACCTGCGCCCGAGGATCTCATTGAGTTGCGCGGCGCCGGACGCGACCGCGTTGCCCGAACCATTGAGGACTTCGGACCGCATTTCGCGCTCGCCGGTCAGCGCCGTGCGACTACCTTTGCGGATCTCGATGCCGCCGCCGTCGAGGATGTGCTGCATTCGATCTACCGTCCCATGCAGCCCAAACCGGCCACGGCCACGCGCGTCACGTTTAGCCTGGACCTGTTAATGTTCCGTCCGGGCTAGTCGTGGGTGAGCGGCCGTGGAGTAACGTCAGCGTCCACCAGTTGCAGCGCCCACTTGATCGCTTCCACGAACATCTGTTGCATCTCAGGCTTGTCCCAGTTCGAATCCACGTGACCGAGCGTGGAGTAGAAAACGCGGCCCTTGCCGTACATCTTTGCCCAGGTGACCGGAAAATCTCGGTTCGTGATATGGACCTTTGGGTTAGCCAAATCCAGTTTGCTCGCATCCAAACGCATCAGCACCCTGGTGCCGTCGCGCGAAAAATTCTTGATCTGGTAGATCTCGTCGTTCAACGTGAACGCGGCCGGCCATTTCACCATGCCGGGGAACGCCGGATCCTCCACCATTATGGGAGCATCGAAAGTGCCCCAGGGATGTTCATCAAAGTAGCCGCCCAGCATCTCTCCGTAGGCGGGCCATTTGGTGAATGTGATGGTCGCGCTGTGCACTCCGATGAATCCCTTGCCGTCGTCATGCACAAAAGAGAGAAAATCGGCCTTCTGTTGGTCGTCCAGTTCGAGCGTGCCGCCGGTATAGAACAGCACCGCGTCGAAGTCGTTGAGATTTTTCGCGTTGTATTCGAGCTTCTTCTTGGTCAGCGGCTCGGTGTCGGTCCGGATATACGTATCCCAGGCTCCGGTCTCGCGCCCCAGTCTCTCAATGGTCGCCATCGCATGAGAAATCGCCTCGTGACGGTAGCCTTTCTCTTCACCAATCACGAGCAATCTCTTCCGGGGCGGAGGCGATTGCGCGAACAAACCGGTAAAGGCGAGAAAAACAATCCAACGCGTCATGTCTTTCAGGCGATGTACTCGTAAGCCGGTAGCGTCAGGAACTCTGTAAACTCCGGACTGGTCATCATTTGCTCGAAGATTTCTCCCGCCTTGACGAAATGGCCGGCTTCGAAACGAGGTTGACCAACCAGCACTGCGAGTTTATTGAGTTCCTCGGCGATCGTGCGCCGAACCATGTCGGCATCCACCTTGCGCCCGTCGTCGAGTTTGGCCCCGTGGCGGACCCACTGCCACACCTGAGCGCGCGAGATTTCGGCCGTGGCCGCATCTTCCATCAGGTTGTTGATCGGCACGCAGCCATTGCCGCCCAGCCATGCCTCCAGGTACTGTATGCCGACGTTGATGTTAAGCCGCAGTCCCGCTTCAGTGCGCGTCCCCTCGTGCACCTTGAGCAGGTCGACAGCAGTCACCTGCGCATCCGTCTGCCGGGAGATCTGATTCGGACCAGGCATGTACTCGTCGAAGATCTGTTTGGCGATCGACACCAGACCCGGATGCGCTACCCAGGTGCCGTCGTGCCCGGCGCGTACTTCGCGCAATTTATCCTGACGCACCTTTTCGAGAGCCTGCTCATTGGCAGCCGGATCGTTCTTGATCGGGATCTGCGCGGCCATCCCGCCCATTGCGTGGATACCCCGCCGGTGGCAAGTCTGGATCAGCAGGCGGACGTACGCTTCGAGGAAAGCGCGGTCCATCGTCACCTGGGCGCGATCGGGCAGAATGAAATCCGGCCGCGCGCTGAACTTCTTGATGAAGCTGAAAATGTAATCCCAGCGCCCGCAGTTCAGGCCGGCTGAATGATCCCGCAATTCGTACAGGATCTCATCCATTTCGAACGCCGCAAGAATCGTTTCGATCAACACCGTGGCGCGGATGCTGCCTTGCGGGACTCCAAGTTGCTCCTGGCTGAAACGGAACACGTCATTCCAAAGACGCGCTTCAAGATGGCTCTCCATCTTAGGCAAGTAGAAGTAAGGACCCGCGCCGCGCGCGAGCAGTTCCTTCGCGTTGTGGAAGAAGTAAAGCCCGAAGTCGAACAGTGAGCCTGAGATCGGGCTGCCGTCAACAAGCACATGCTTCTCTATCAGGTGCCAGCCGCGCGGACGAACCAGCAGCACTGCCGTCTTCTCGTTCAGCCGGTATTCGCGGCCATCCGGATTGCGGAATTCGATGGTGCGTCGAATCGCGTCGCGCAGGTTGATCTGGCCCTCCACGGCATTGGCCCAGGTGGGCGAATTCGAGTCCTCGAAATCCGCCATGAAGACGCTGGCGCCGGAGTTGAGCGCATTGATGATCATCTTGCGCTCCACGGGTCCGGTGATCTCGACACGCCGGTCAAGCAGAGGAGGCGGGACGGGCGCCACCGTCCAGTTGCTTGCACGGATCGACGCAGTTTCGGAAAGAAATTGCGGCAGCACCCCGGCGTCGAGTGAGTGCTGGCGTTCGTGACGCTGCGCCACCAGTTCACGCCGGCGGGTCTCGAAGCGTCGCGCCAGCCCGGCGATGAATGCGAGCGCCTCGCTCGAGAGAATCGCCTCGTAGGACGCGGGCGAGTGGGGAAGAATCTGGACGCCGTCGGGTGAGGTCATGATGGGTAACTCCAATTCTATTCCGGGAAATACATATTCTAGGAGTGGCCGGGCGGCGGCCCAACTGAATCATGATCAAACGACGTGACTTTCTTGCTGCGGCCGGAGGCGCCA
Source organism: Bryobacterales bacterium (assembly GCA_038212445.1). GTDB lineage: Bacteria > Acidobacteriota > Terriglobia > Bryobacterales > Bryobacteraceae > TMP-7. The sequence continues at coordinate 20,223 of JBBQUM010000020.1, read as the reverse complement.
TGGCATCCGCGCAAAGTAGCGCCGCGGCGCCGGCGGCAGGCCCCTGGTACCGGCGCACTTATCGCTGGGGACAGACAAATATTACCGAACTCGACCCCGATCGTTACGACATCGGCTGGTGGCGTGACTTCTGGAAGCGGACTCGTGTTCAGGGTGTGATCATCAACGCGGGCGGCATCGTCGCCTACTATCCCAGCAAGTTCCCGCTCCAGCATCGCGCCGAGTTCCTGAAAGATCGTGACCTCTACGGCCAGTTGGCCAAAGCCGCCCAGAGCGACGGTCTGGTTGTCATCGCCCGCATGGATTCGAATCGTGCCGGTGAAGATTTCCTGAAGGCACACCCTGACTGGTTCACACGCGACCGCAAAGGCGAGCCGTATCGCGCCGCCGACAAGTACATCACCTGCGTGAACAGCAAATACTACGACGAGTATCTTCCCGCCATCCTCACCGAGATTATTGAACGAAGCCATCCGCAGGGTTTCGCTGACAACAGCTGGAGCGGCCTCACGCGGGACAGCATCTGTTATTGCGAGAATTGCGCGCGCACGTTCCGCGACACCAGCGGACAGGCTCTGCCCGTCGAGCACAATTGGGACGATTCGACATACCGCCGCTGGATCGATTGGAACTATGCGCGGCGGCTGGAGGTGTGGGACCTGAACAATCGGGCGACCAAGGCGGCAGGTGGCCCGGATTGCCTTTGGTTTGGCATGAACAGCGGGTCCATCTCATCCCAGAGCCGCTCCTTCCGTGACTTCAAGTCGATTCTGGAGCGGGCGCCGATGGTGTTCCTCGATCACCAGAGCCGTGGAGGCGCGGGCTTTCAGGAGAACGCCGACACCGGGAAATTAGTGCACGGCGTGCTGGGTTGGGACAAGCTCGCGCCCGAGAGCATGGCGATGTACCAGGTGGGAAGGTCGTCTTTCCGCGTGGCGAGTAAGCCTGCGGAGGAGGCGCGCATGTGGATGATCGAGGGCATCGCCGGCGGCATTCAACCCTGGTGGCACCACATCGGCGCCTACCATGAGGATCGGCGAATGTATGAGACGGCCGAGCCGGTGATGCGGTGGTGGGAAGCGAACGAGAAGTACCTGGTGGATCGGAAGCCGCTGGCTAATGTGGGAGTGGTTTGGTCACAGCGAAACACCGATTACTACGGCCGCGACCATGCATCGGACCTCACCGACGCGCCTTATCGCGGATTTGTGCAGGCGCTGATGCGAACCCGCATTCCCTATGTACCGGTGCACATCGACCACGTTGAACGCGAGTCGAAGACGCTTCGAGTGCTGATATTGCCCAACATCGCGGCGATGTCGGACGCCCAGGCTGAGTCGATTCGCCGATTTGTTGCCGGCGGCGGTGCCGTGATCGCCACCGGTGTCACTAGCTTGTACAACGAGTTTGGCGATGCGCGTCCTGACTTTGCGCTAGCCGAATTGTTTGGAGCTCACGCGGTGGATAAGGCGGGAGCGGAGAAGGACTGGGCGGGACAGTCGCAACATACTTATTTGCGGCTCAGTCCGGAGTTGCGGGCGGGGGTGTGGGGACCGAAGGCTGGCAGCGAACCGCGTCCGTCCGGCACACGACACCGGATTCTCGAGGGTTTTGAGAAGACGGATATTCTGCCGTTCGGCGGGATGTTGGGCGGTCTCAGAGTCGAAACTGGAACGTCAGTGCCGATGACTCTCATCCCGCCGTTCCCAATCTATCCACCCGAGACCGCCTGGATGCGGCAGCCTTCTACGACAATTCCAGCCGCGGTGATTAAAGGGCGCGTCGCGTACCTGCCGGCCGACATCGATCGCCGGTATGCTCGCGAGAATCTGCCCGATTACGCGCGCCTGATGGCGAACCTCGTCCGGTGGGCTGCCAATGACCCTCTACCGGTTCAGTTGTCGGGCCCTGGCGTCTTCGATTGCAGCGCTTACACACAGACAGCAAGGGTGGTGGTGCACGTGGTCAATCTAACCGGGACAGGCTGGGGTCCAGTGGACGAGCCGGTAGCCGTCGGCCCGATGCGATTGCGGGTGAAGTTGCCGCCGGATGTTCACCGGGGACAATGCAGGCTGCTGGTCTCCAAGCGACCGGCGATTTCCCGACTTGACGGAGGATGGGCCGAGGTGTCGATTGGGTCAGTACTCGATCATGAAGTGATCGTGATCGAATGATTCGGTCAGGCGTTTCGTGCGCTCGAAGAAGTTAGGACGAGGCCTTCATTCGATGAGGCACCCTCGCGGGAGAGATATCGGAGGAATATCAGGAAAATGAGCAGCGCCACGCAGACGATCAAGGCCTCCGTGATTCGTTGACGCCGTCCCGGTGTCAAACGCCGCGCATGTCGATGGGGACGCTTCTTTGCCGTTGAATTTTCATCGCCGGGTATCGCGGCGCCGAAGCGAGTCCGGCACTGCCGGCAACGCCAGGGAGCCTCGACGCCACTGCTCAGCCAGTCCGACCAGCGAGCGGCGGCAGGCCGCACGTTTTCTGAACTGCACTTGGGACATTTCATTGGATGTTGCTGGGTGATCCTTAGGTTGAATGACGTGCTCAATTTGCCAGTTGGAATTGGACTCGGATCGTAGCCGCCTCGTCCACCGCCTGTCCATCTTCCTCGGCCGGCTGAAACCGGATCTGTGAAACAGCTAGCGTGGCGCTCTCGTCGAGGCCGTGACCAAGTGACCGTTCTACACGCAGAATCTTGAGGCTGCCATCAGCACTGAACACGACTCTCAGCCACACCTCGCCCTCAAGCTTTAGTCTCCGGGCCTCGTCAGTGTATTCCGGCTTCGGTTTTCGGAGTATCTGAACAGCCTTTCGAACAGCAGCGGATTGCGGGAGCGGTGTTCCCTTCGATCTGTGATCGCCTGGGGCAATGCTGTCAAATCCGGCCGCGGTTATCGCACGTGGCTGCGCGACGACGCCTGACACGGGAGCGCTCGAAGCGCCGAATCCGCCTAACCGGACAGTGCCCGCAGCGCGAGAGTACACCGGTCCGGGTTGTGTTCCGAAACCCGCATCTCTGGTGATAGGCATCTCTTTGTTCCGGCTCGTCTGCAGGACGGCAACGGAGGCGAACGTTCCGGTAACTACCGGCGGGGCTACCGGTTTGGGGAGCGGGTTTACTTCAAGCACCGGAACGACGACCGCCGGCAGTGGCTCGCCAATCACGGAGGGCACGGAATGGGTCGGCGGCGGCAACTGGGCCGGTTCCTGCGAAGGTGCTGCGACTGTGGGTATCGGCTGTTGTGGTGGCGCCGGCGATCGAGGGGCCAACGGCCTTCTGACGAGCGGCGCTCGGTCGACACTCGATGCAATCGCGACGCTCCTGAACTGTCGCACTGGCTCTGAACGGGGTGTCTTAAGCGACATCGCGACAAATAGTAGGACAAGAGAGAGATTTGCCGCAGCACCACGTCCTAGCGCCCAAGCCCTCTCCCGAGTGGAGGAACTTGACAGGAGTTCGAAGTCCGGCGTCCTCAGGTCCACGATCAATCACTTCGTTTCGACGGGCGCTGCAACGCGGCTCCGTGTCAGGAATATATTCACCGGCGATATTTCGAAGGGCATCTTCTCCCGCGTTGACAATAGCGAGACCGGCTTATTCTTCATGAGGAACGTCTGGCCGGACCACGGCTCCAGGCGGATTCGCGACCCTAACGGCAAGGCCGCTATCTGTTCCAGTCTGGCTTCCTCTAACGGCGGCGCCTTCGACAGCAGTTCTTGAAACTCCGGCATCTCGAGATAGCGCGTAAGGTCATTGCCGAAGGTGGCCTGGATCAGGCGTGGAAATCGCGACGCCCCTGCAGCCATCGCTTTCAGAAACAGCCCCGCCCCACTTAGCTTGTCCGCGTAAGGTGAATGGGCGAGCAGGGCAATCGCCTTCGTCGAGGCGCTGGCCACCTCGTCCGGCGTACGAGCGAACCGGAATCCCTCGAGTACCGCCTCATCGCCCACCATCGTTCGATCATTGAAAGCGTATTCAGTGCGGGTTGGATGCGCCAGCGCTATGTGTGCCAGTTCAGTCGCCAGCACCAGCGCCAGGCTGCTCTCATCGGGAAGAACATCCACTAGACCGCGGCTGATGACGATGGTGTGACCAATCGTAAACGTCTCGAGCGGGGTGGTGAGCAGCAACCTGCAGTACGCATCAAGATCCAGCGAATTGGTAGCAATGAGATTCGCCAGCACCGTATTCAACACCTTGTCAACCTCACCCGCCGGGGCCACCAACCCGATCTTCTCAAGGCGCTCAATGACGTTGATTTCCGCCTCCCCTTCCCAGCGCCTCTGGCTCTCGATTGGCGAAATCTGCCCCGGTTCGTTGGTGTCTTTCACCTCGCGAGCGGACTCGATCAGCACCGAAGTCAACTCGTCAATCCGATTTTGAGTTGCGGAGTTATAGCTCCAGATGCGCGTCTGCGCTTTTAGACGGATCCGAGGACCGTCGGCGGCCCCCGCTCCATCCGTCAGATTGACGGAGTCCTCAATGTAAACAACGGCCGGAACCCAAACACCAGGCAGCGGATTCACACGCCAGCTGTCAAAGTGAAAATAGAGATCCTCCGTGTTCTTCTGCGCATAGGTCCCGTTCACTCTGACGATGAATGAATCCTGATCCTCGACCCAGATTCTGCCGGTAAACCGGCCTGGCTTTTTGGAAAGTGGTGAGACGTCAAATACAAGACACCTCACTTCGCCCAGAAATTCTCGGCGCACGTATTCGAAGCTGTACGTCTTGCGGTCGAACGCCCGGGTATCGATGAGTGCCATCTGAGCAAAGCCCTCAGGCATGTAGGTTACGGATTCTGGACCGCCCGCTGTAGAACCGCCCCGCTTGAGGAAGAGGAACCGAGGCTTCGCTTTGGCCTCAACTGGCTTTGGTTGAGGTGCGCTCGAGCGCCTGACGAAGGACACATATCCTCCTGCGTCAACCACGCCCATCCGTCCCAGAAAATAGTGATCGCGCACATTGGCGGATTCGCCCGGCGAGTTTTCCTGTATGTAGGTTTCAACGAACGGTGTACGCTCCGCGAGTAACTGGATCACCTGCCGCTCCCGGTCGATGATCCGATCGAGGAGTTGGTCCACGGCAGTACTCCGCCGCTCATCCGCAGCCATCAAAGGCCTGGCGATAAGCGGCGGCAGCGCCATAAGCAGACAACGCCGGGAAAAAGTTGACACCGGTGCGATTTCCTTCTAACGGCTGGCGTTATCGCCGGTGAGACCTGTGCCCAGGCCCACACCCGCGCCTGCGGCGGCCACTCCGCCAACCAGACCCCATCTGGCACGCATGGAGAGCTTGGCGGACTTGGCAGAAGCGCTCTTGACGGGCGCCTTCTTGGCCGCTGTGCTGGCCGGCGGATCATCCGGTGAGGGTTCAAAAAAGTAGGTGGTCCCGGCGCCGACGCTCGCAAGTAAGATGCCTTCCCGGTCGGCTACCCGAACCGGACCGTTCAGCGCGGAGATGAGAATCCGCGAGGGATTCTCGTAGGCCACCCGGGCGACTGCCTGACCGTTCTCAGCGCGAATCCTGAAGCCCAACGCCTCCACATCGAAACCGCCCTGCGCGCTAACCTGTGCGCCTCCATCCGTTAATTGCATATGGCCCGCGTAGATTGCAGCAGCGCTCTTGGTGCCAAGAATCACCTGAACACCGTTTTGTAGGTTCACCAGGCCGGTAGTGTCATTTGTGCGGATCAGCGTACCGTCAGACACGTTGGCATTGCCCCGGATGGCCGCGTGGTTCACTTCCATACTCCCGCGAGTGGATGCAACACCAATCACACTGTCGGCACCCAAGACGGAGGTGACACTCACGCCAAGAACCAGCAATACCAATCTGCAATTCGAAAAGTTCATCAAAGCTCCTTTTTCCGTAATGGCTTATCGACCATCACGGTGTTGTCATGAATTTACAATTTCGTAAAAATGTTTCGCGAGTGTTAGAGAATAGGTTGCATATAGTGCAGCCAATGCCCGAAAAGCGCCCAGCGACGCTGGTCTCCAGGTCGCTCTCGATCGCGGCGGGATGCGCCTTTATCGCGTTAACCGTGTACAACGCCAGCCTCGCCCGGGCTGACTGGTTTCGTCGTCATCCAACTCCCGAACGTATCCAGGCCGCCATTGAGGCCGACCCGCTCAACCCATACGCCTACACGCTCCGTGCTGAACTGCTGGAGCAGGCCGGCCGGGACGCCCGCGTTGCTTGGCGCGACGCTCTGCAACGCGATCCGCGCAATGCCGAATCGCTCATTCGTCTCGGACTGGCCGACGAGCGAACCGGGGACATCACCGCCGCCGAAGGTTATCTATTGAAAGCTGCTCAATACAGCCAGACCTGGTTGCCCCGCTGGTCATTGGCCGACTTCTATCTCCGGCATAACAATCCCGTTCAAGCTCTGCACTGGGCCGCGCTCACAGCAGCGCGAGCCAGCGGCGACCTGACATCCCTGTTCGAATCGATCGACAAAGCCGGCGCGACTCCTGAGGCCGTCGTCGATAACATTCTTCCGGTCAACCGTATGGTGCTCTCCAGCTACACCGCTTTCCGGCTCTCTCGGCCGCAACCCGGCTCGACTGCTCTCGCGGCCACACGTCTCGCGGCTCTTATCCCCGATCAGCCTCCAGACCCGCCAGGCTACACTCGGATTCGTACACCGTTCATCAGGCAATCCTCCTCCTACCCGGCGTCGAACGCCGAAAAGCGCAACCTCTTCGCAACCGTCGACAAGTTGCTCAACGACAACCAACCGGCCGCCGCTATCGGCCTTTGGAACCTGCTCTCCGACCGAACCGTTGTCACTACGGGTCACTGGGTCGACCGTCAACTGATCGTCAATGGGGATTTCCGGACCCAGCCGTCGGGCGGCGCGTTTGATTGGCGGATTGTAGAAAATGATGGTGCAATTGTCAGCCTGTGGCCCGACCTCAACGCGGCCGTCGTTTCTCTCTCCGGACGTCAGGCGGAATCGGTCGACCTCCTCAGCCAACGGTTGTACGTCCCGCCGGGTGCAGCCTATCTGTTCCACTTCGAAACCACAACCGGCCAACCCGCCCCAGACACTGGCATCCGATGGGAGCTACGCGGACTCGGCGATGACGAATTAGCCTTGCCGGTTTCGGGCTCATCCGATTGGACCGCTCAAACATCACTGATTCGCTCCCAGCCTGCCGGACGGATCGTTCGATTAGTGCTCTCCTACCGTCGATCGCCCGGCACGGTTCGATATCAGGAGGAATTGCGAATCCGATCTGTACGGATGGACAAGCAATGACACTTCGGCCGGGCACAATCGCTGCGTCGTTGGCGGGCAGCGCCTTTCTGTTCGGCATCCTGACGTTATGGATTGTCGACGCCTGGCCCTTCGCGGTTTTCCAGGCCATTCTGTGCCTGGCGCTGATATGCGTGGTGGCCGGTATTGTGCAACATCCTGGGCCACATTCATTCCATCCACTCCTTTCCTTGCCGCTCCTTGTCGCAATCACCGGCGGGATTCAGCTGGTTGTGCCACATACCGAAAACGCATGGGAAACGCGGCGCGCGGTCATCGAGTGGACCACCAATGGAGTTGCCGCCTTCATCTGTTTCGACATTTGCCTCCGCCGTCAGGCACGCGAGTCAGCTCTCAGAATCTTCGCACTGGCCTCTGCCGCAATCGTGCTCTGGAGCGTCGTTCAGGAGTACAGCTCCAGAGGGCTTGTGTTCTGGTTCTTCGATAGCGGTTACTCCGACCAGGTGTTCGGGCCCTTTCTGAACCATTCGAAGTTTTCCAACTTCGCGGAGCTTGCTTTTGCGGCAGCGCTTTGGGCTGGCATCGCCAGGCCACGCCGGCGCGGTCTGTACATCGCTGCCGCAGGTGTGCTGTTCGCCTCCGTCCTTGCCTCAGGGTCACGGGGAGGCGCGGCGATCATCACATTCGAGGCGATCGTTCTGTTGGCCTGGGGACGAAGCGGAAGGGTTCGCCTCGCTGCGACTGCCGCAGTCCTCGTTCTATTCACGGTTCTTATACTAGGGGTCAATGGCGATGCGGGGCGCGATGTTCGGTGGATGCTCGACCGGTCAAGCTTGGTGATGGTGGGTTCATTCGGAGTTCTCGGCTCTGGCTTGGGCACATGGAGCACTGTCTACCCTCAATTCGCGTCCTTCGACGCGTACGCCCGCATCAACCAGGCTCACAATGACTGGCTTCAATGGCTGATCGAAGGAGGTTGGCCCGTCCTACTCATCGTTCTCGCCATGTTTGGTGCAGCACTTCGAGCGGGATTTAAGGAGTGGTGGGCCTTAGGTTTTGTTTTTGTCTGGCTGCACGGCCTTATCGACTACCCGATGCAGCAAACGCCTTCTTTCGCTGCGCTACTGGTTGGCTTTTGGGGTGCGGCGATTGCGACTTTGATGGAGCGGCCGCAGTCCCGGACTCAGATTGGGCTTGGGTGATGCGGAGCGCGCTTAACGCGCGCTGGCACTGCTCGCAAATGCCTTGTTCGGTCATCGCGGTGCCGCATCGGATGCAGGCCAGCATTCGATTCATTGTACGGACCCTACCGCGGGCCTGGCAAGGAAAGACTGGCCATCCGGATCCGAAAGAGCGCGGCGAAGCAGATGCGCTCCGGGGTTGAATTCGGGCACTAGTTCCTTCATCGCCAGAATGATTCCTTTAAAGTCGCGCACCGCGCAGAGATGTTGAAGGTGGCTCAATTGGCTCTCCATCGAGTGCCACGGAACCGTGGTGCCGGAAAAGATCTTGATCTTCTCGTGATAGGTGGGCAGCGTATTCTCGTCGTGCGTGCTCAACTCTTCAAAGAGCTTCTCGCCCGGACGAAGGCCGGTGTATTCAATGCGAATGTCCTCGTCTGGCCGGAGCCCTGACAGAAGAATCAGGTTGCGGGCCAGGTCAAGGATGCGGACCGGCTCGCCCATGTCCAGGACAAATATCTCCCCCCCGTTCCCCATCGTGGATGACTGCAGGACAAGCTGACAGGCCTCGGGGATGGTCATGAAGTAGCGCCGCATCTCCGGATGCGTAACCGTCACTGGACCGCCCCGCGCGATTTGCTCCTTGAACATCGGCACCACGCTCCCGCTACTCCCCAGAACATTGCCGAATCGCACCGAAACATACTTGGCGCCGCCATTTTGAAGTGAACGAATCACCAGCTCCGCGATGCGCTTGGTGGTGCCCATCACGTTGGTTGGCCGGACGGCCTTGTCGGAGGAGATCATGACAAAGTCGTCAACACTGTGGCGTCCGGCCGCCAGCGCGACATTCAAGGTACCAAAGATATTGTTCTCCACCGCTTCGAAAACGTGCGCCTCCATCAGCGGGACGTGCTTGTAGGCGGCCGCATGATAGACCATTCCCGGCCGGTGCTCGTCGAAAACCTCGGCCAGCCGGTGGGCATTCTGAATGCTCCCGATTTCCGGATGGAACGGGATACGGGGGAAGGTTCTGGCGAATTCCTGTTCTAGAAAAAACAGCGCAGACTCCGCGATGTCGAATCCGATAATCGCCTCGGGGGAAAAGCGCGCAATCTGGCGGCATAACTCCGATCCAATCGAACCGGCGGCGCCCGTAACCAGGATTCTGCGCCCCTCGAGTTTGGCACTCACGCGCGTCTGTTCGAGCCCCACCGGCGAGCGTCCCAGCAGGTCCTCGACATCGACGTTACGTAGTTGGCGCGCCAGCCCTCCTTCCCGCACGGACTCGCCCAATCCGGGAACGGTTTTGGATGGAATGCCAGCCGCGTGACAGCTCTGGAGAATGCTTAACATCTCGGCGCCGGAAGCAGACGGAATCGCGATCAGCGCCAAGTCAATGCCATGACGTATCGCGAGCGAGGGCAGGTCAGCGCCGCGTCCTAACACCGGGCATCCGTGGATGATCATTCCGGATTGCCGCGGACGGTCGTCGACAAAGCCGCACACGGAGTACAGCAGAGCGGGGTTGTGACGAATCTCCCTCAGCAACGCGACGCCGCCATCACCAGCGCCGTAGATCACAGCACGCTTTGCGCCTGTTACCGAGGGCTTGAAGGTAGCCATCTCGCATACAAGCCGCACTGCGACCCGGGTTCCCGCGGTCAGCAGGACGCAGAGAAGCAGGTGAATGACAAGAATGGAGCGCGGGAAGACCGGAACAAGGGTGAGAAGGATGCCGGCGGAAACCGAACTAGCCAGCACGTTACCGGCAAGCAGCGCCAGCGCATCGTGAACCGAAACGTACCGCCAGGATGCGCGATGTGCGCCGAGGATTGTGAAGGTGAGGAGCTTCACCGGGATCCAAACAAGGAGTCCTGTCAGGAGAACCGGCCGGAAGGCCGGCGGCAGGCTGAGATCGAAGCGCAGAAGGAACGCGAGAGTCGCGGCGGTCACGGTCGTCAATACCTCAATCGCGAACACGACGGATGGCCGGCCGGCGGTCAGGCGGTTCACCAGGTCGTGACTGGATGGGTGGGACATGCTGGGTCTTTCTGTGTCGTGTCTCGCGAGGCCGCAACCAGCGCTGCATGGAGTGCGATCAGGCTGTTGACGCCGGATGCCTGGCGCACCTGATCGATCACGTAGGCTTGATCGTCCAGCGAGAGACTGCTCGAACTGGGCAGGCAGATGCCGCGGTGGAAAAGGTCCTCGGCAACGTCCCCGCCGTAGCGCGCGCAGCCGGCAAAAAAAGGCTGGAGATGCATCGGCTTCCAAACTGGCCGTGATTCGATGCCGGCCAGGTCGAGCCGGAAAATCAGTTCGTCGCGACTACACCCAAATCGAGCCGCGTCGATGACAAAGCAACTGAGCCAGTTGGTGTGCAGGCCTTGATCGGATTGCGGCATGGGAACGATTCCCGGCAGATCCTCGAAAGCCTCGCGATAACGCAAGGCAATCGCCCGGCGCTGCCTGACGCGGAGATCGAGAGCGCTCAGTTGGCCGAGTCCAATGCCGGCTAGTACGTTGCTCATCCGATAGTTGTGCCCCAGTTCGAGGTGATGGTAGGCAAGCTGCGGTTCCCGCGACTGTTGCGACCAAAACCGCGCCTTCTCAACCCACGCCGGGTTACGGCTCGCCAGCATGCCACCGCCGGTGGTCGTGATGATCTTGTTCCCGTTGAAAGAAAAGGCGCCGACAGCGCCCATGGTACCGGCGGGTTTGCCGCGATAGACAGCGCCCAGCGCTTCCGCCGCATCCTCCAGCACCGGCACGTCAAACTCCGCGCAGACGTCGAGCACATCGTCCATCTCGGCGCACTGGCCAAACAGGTGCACTACTTCCACCGCTTTCGGCAGCCGGTTGCGAGCCGCTCGGTCCTTCAAAGCGTCGCGAAGAACTGCGGCGTCAAGATTCCAGGTGCGGCGTTCGCTGTCGATGAAGACTGGCTCGGCGCCCAGGTAGCGTATAGGATTCGCACTTGCGGCAAAGGTGAGGGACTGACAAAAGACCTCGTCGCCGGGACCGACGTTGAGCAGTCGCAGGCCAAGGTGAATTGCCGCCGTACCGCTAGACAGCGCGACGCAAGGCAGGCCAACGCGGCTTTGAAATGCCGCTTCGAAGTCGATGAGGTTAGAACCCGCGGTGGACAGCCAGTTAGTCGCAAAGGCGTGATGTACGTACGCCAATTCGTTGCCGGACATGTGCGGCACGGAGAGTAAGATCCTGCTCCTCGGGTCTCGAGACATTGACAGATGAGTGGAAGTTGTTTCGCTGGCGGAAGGCCGTATCCGCGCCGGCACGCCCACCGCTGTCACTCGCGGCGGCAAATCGTGCAGAACGACAGCACCCGCGCCGACCGTGCAGTCGCCGCCGATCGACACTTCAGGTAACACAGACGCGCCGATACCGAGGTGAGTCCGGCAACCGATCTTGACCGCCCCGCCGAGGACGGCGCGAGGCGAGAGGTGGACGTGATCGCCAATCCGGCAATCGTGCTCGACAATCGCTCCGCTATTGATGATGCAATTCGCCCCCACCACAGCACCGGCGTTAATGACTGCGCCGGGCATGATCAGGCTGCCGGCGCCGATGCTCGCGGTTGAGGAGATAGAAGCCGATGGATGAACGAGAGTGGCGGCCTGAATGTCGACCGCAAGTGCCCTATGCCAGCAGGATTCTCTCGCGGCGTTGTCGCCGATGCTGATGATGAAGTGGGAGTACTGCTTCGACAGGCGCACGAGATCGTCCGCGCCGCCCACGACAGGGCATCCATCGACTTCATACTCCTGGGTTTTGTCATCCAGGAAGGCTAGAGCCGTGAAATCCCCCGTAGACCTGGCAACGTCCAGAACCACGCGACCATGCCCGCCGGCGCCCCAGATGAGCAGGTTCTTCATAATTCTTGCTGATCACCCGAAAATCGCGGCATCGTGGCGTGACCGGCGTGCCGGATACCGTCGCGAACCATAAGCTTGCGCAATGTCGTCCAGAGGATCTTTAGATCGAGCGCGAGACAATGATGGTCGACGTACCAGACATCCAGTTCAAAACGCCGTTCCCAGGTAGTGTCGTTTCGCCCGTTGACTTGTGCCCAACCGGTGATGCCGGGCCTTACCGTGTGGCGGCGGCGCTGCGATGGCGAATAGAACTTCAGGTATTCGAGGAGCAGCGGTCGAGGGCCCACCAGGCTCATGCGTCCGGTGAGTACATGCCACAGTTGCGGCAGTTCGTCGAGGCTGGTTTCCCGGAGCCAGTTGCCGAAGCTTGTGAGGCGGAAAGCGTCGGGCAGGGGTTGACCGTCCGGTCCGCGCATCTCAGTCATGGTTCGAAACTTCACAAAGGTAAAGACCCGATCCTTCCATCCGATTCGGGATTGCCGGAACAGAACCGGCGATCCAATACGAACCCGGACCAGCAGCGCGACCAGGGCCATGAGAGGCAGGAGTATCACCAGGGTCACCAGGGAGGCGAGTATGTCAATGAGGCGTTTCAAGCGTTCCTGTATGGGGTGGCCGAGTGTCCAGGCGCGGGCATCGGACTGCGAAGACCCCAACAGCTCCTGGTAGGATGCGAAGACAAAATCCCACAGGTCCTGTGGCCGGTAATCCGTCAGAACCCGCTGCCGCGCCCGACGCCCATGCCGTTCCCGAAGTTCCGGATTGTCTATATAGATACGGATGGCATCAGCGAGGGCCCGCGCATCGTGGACCGGCACTTGCAAACCGGTCTCGCCGTGGAGCACCGCGTCGGTACAACCGGGAACCGAGGAGACGATGGCAGGCTTCTCCATCGCCGCGGCCTCCAGGACAACGTTGGGATACCCTTCGCGGTAGCTAGGCAGCACCAGGACGTCAATTGCCGGGTAAATAGCGGCCGTGGAACCGACCCATCCCAACATGTGGACTCGCGGATGAGCTCGTAGAAAGCTGAGGTACTCCGGGCGGATGGAATCTCGTGGCTCAGCACTGCCGGCGATGATCAAATGGACATCGCAGTGGGTCTCGAGCAGCAGTTTGAACGCGTCCACAAGCTCATGAATACCCTTATCTCTAACGATCCGTCCAAAATATCCGAGGACGGTGGCGCGATCCCCGGCACTCCAATCGGCCCGAAGTTTTCGCCTGTGACTGCCGGACATTTTGCGCGGCTCAAAGGTTCCGGTAGCATCTGCGCCGTGGCTGCTGCCGTTATGAACCACAAAGCACTTGGCGCCGGCGCAAAGCTGTTCGGTGACGATCACGTCTCGCATCGATTGGCTGACGCACAGAACCCTGTGGGCGAACGCACAAGCCACACGGGTGCAGCTTCGGAGGAGAATTCGCCGCCATCCCTTCCATGCGATATGCGGAAGTCCATGCACCTGGAACACACGGATTTGAACACCGGCGGCGGCAGCAGCGAGAGTAGCGAGCAGTCCCGCCTTCGGCGTGTGCGCGTGGACAATCAACGGACGCAAGCGTCGAAAGAGGAAGAATAGCTTCCACAAAGCACAGACATCGGCAAAGGGCGTGATACGGCGCGGCATTTCGACTGGGAAGGCCTGAACTCCGAGTGAGGCCGCGGTGCGCGTCAACAAATCGCTGGGTGAAGAGACAACTGCAACCTGCAGGCCCTTACGCTGCATGTATTCGATCTGCCCGGCTACAAACGCCAGGGACTGCGGCACGGTCGTGACATGGATAATATCCATCAGACGCGCTCCGTGGCTGCCAGCAACACCGAGCGGTACAGAGACTCGTAACCCAACAGGCAGTCCCTCAGGGTAAATGCACGGGCGCGGATGCGGCTCCGCTGTGACAGCATGATTCTCGTTTCTGGCGACTGCATGAGACCGCGGATAGCTACTGCCAGTTCGGTAGGCTGACCGCTGCTGAAGTAGACACCTGCATCGCCAACCATCGCTTCCACAACCGCGAGGCAAAAGCCTCCCAGCGGGACGTTTGAAGATAGACATCGGACATGGCGATGAGTTGGGCAATGTCACGGCGCTCACCCAGAAACTCGACACGTGATTCGACGCCTCTAGAGAGGCGGCGAGCGAGCATCCAGAATCGAATGTTTTTCAACCGGTGCGAGTCCTTCACGTCACAGACAGCCTGACTATCGGAGGCGCTGAGACATTGGTAGCGAACCTGTGCCGCTCGTGGAAGCGCTCCGGGATGGTGTCGGTCTTTATCGGGTGGCGCGTTGGAAGACACGGCCCGGAAGGCCGGCGTCCCACTGGCCTACGGATCTTCGAAGAGAGTCTATTCTCCCAGTCAGATCCTTGCTCTGACTCGGTTCTTGCGCGTGAACCCCGTCGACCTTATCCATGTTCATTTGTGCAAGCTGAGGTGCCAGTTGTGCGTAGTTCGCGAGGTCGGACCGGTTCAGACCAAACACCGCGGCGGCCAGCGTATCGGCGAAGAGACCGATCATCGAGACGGCGCACATGGCCGGTAGCAGACGGACTGGCGATGCTTGCTCAATGTTCGCCAATCCGAGCCAGCCGATGATGCGGGCGTTCAGTACCAGCGCGCCGATTTGAATAGCCAGTCCGAACACCAGCATAGTGAGCAGACCGGCGGTAGGTATGGCAGGACTCCTTCCCGTGAGCCTCTGGCCGATTCGCCCGCGACCAGGCGGATGACGGCAGGCGTCAATCCCAGGTTGCCGACATTCACGGACGCGAGGACCGCAGAGAGCGCTAGCCAGACGCCGTAGGTCCGTACCCCAGCGAGCGGAGGTAGAGCGGAGAGGTAACTGCGATAACTCCTGCACTCAGCAGGGCGCAGCCGACGCCCGAAAAGACATTCCAGTGGAACTGCGAGCGTGGTTGAAACGAGCGAATACGGATACTGGCGCTACTGTTCAAGTGTGAGACTCGTTTTCCTGGTAGCGGTAAGACTTGTGATATCCGTAATAGCCATATCCATCCGAGCTATCCCGCTTCACCTGATTGAGGACCACGCCGATTACGTTGGCCCGCAGCCGGTGGAGCGCTGACAGCAGGCTGCTGACGGCTTTGCGTTTGGTCTCTCCGGCTCGGCTGACAATCAACACCCCGTCGGCGATAGTGGCCATCTGCAAGGGCTCGGCAAAACCGAGCAGAGGCGGCGCATCGATGATGATCAAGTCATATTCCTTGCCAAACTCATCGAGCATGTCGCCGAGCAAGGGTCCAATGAGATCTGCGGCACGGTGGGAGGGTGGTCCGGAGAGGATTACATGGAGATTCGGCGACTGTTCGGTGGGAATCACCGCGTTGCGCCAAGGCATCTCGCCCATGAGGACGTTCGACAATCCCCATTCCATCGTCAATCGCAGTTTTCGATGAACACTCGGCCGGCGCAGGTCGGCATCTACCAGGAGGGTTTTCTTGCCCTGCTCGGCGTGGGCGATGGCCAAGTGAACGGCGGTGGTGCTCTTGCCCTCGCTGGGGCCGGCGCTGGTCATGAGGATGGATCGCAAACGAGCATCGAAGTCACCCAGCAGGATGGTGTTCCGAAGCGTCCGGATGGCTTCTTCGTAACTCGACATCGTACGGTAGCCAGGGTGGTGTTTTGGACCACCGTTTGCCTTCACGAGTGAATTATCGGGTGAGTCGGCGACCGGCAGAACGTTCAGCGTTCGGATGTTCTTTACTGCCGGCAGGCTTCCGATGACATCAGTACCGAGCATGCGGCTGGTTTGTTCGGGATCACGAACAGTTGTGTCGATGGCATCCACCAGCACGGCGCCGCCGATGGCCAGCATGCTTGAGAACAGAAGAGCGAGTACGAGATTGAGCGTTAAGTTTGGAAACACTGCTTTGGACGCTGGACGCGCCAGGTCGGCAATGCGGATGTTGTTGTTCTGAAAGCCCGCGTTAATTCCGGCTTCCTTGATCTTGCGTACCAGTTCTTCGTACAGCTTCTTATCCGCTTCCGCCTCGCGCTTGAGTTGCTGATACTCGAACGAGCGGGAGTTGATCTTGTCGAACTCGCTTTTGGTTTCGGCAACCGCTCTCTTCAGCATCTGCTCGCGGTTCAGCGATTGACGGTAGTCGGTTTCAATGCGTCCTGCGATATTGCCTCTGGCCGCCTCGAATTGCTGCTGGATTTCATTTAACTGAGAGGCCGCTTTACGAAGCTCAGGGTGATTGGGGCCGAAGGTAATTTTCAACTCAGCCATCCGCTGGCGGGCGTCGTTCAATTTCTGAGTCAGTTGAATCAGGGCCTCGCCTTGGCCGGACACCTGGGCGGCTTCGAGAGATCCGCTCTTCATGGAATTCCAGGCAGCCTCTTTCCTCACGCGTTCAGACTGTCCGTTGGTGTACTCGGTGTTGAGTTGAAGGAGCCGGGCCGAGAGAATATTGGTCTTCTCTTCGGGATTGATGACATTCAATTCCCGCTCGAATCGAGCCAGCGCCGAACCGGAACTCTCCATCTTGGCCTTCAACTCGTCGAGCTGTTGTTCCATGAAAGTGGCCAGGGACGCGGATGAACGAATGCGGATGGTGTAACTGTGTCCGAGGTACGACTGAGCAATCCCGTTGGCGACATCCGCGGCCAGTTGGGGGTCAGGCGAGCGGTAGCTGATGAGCAGGAGATAGGTGTTGGGCGGCCGTGCAACTTTGAGGCGTTTGAGGAGTACAGGAGCGTTGAAGGCGCGTCGTGCGGCTTCTGGTGACTCATCATCCGACCGGCGCTCTCGCTTCAGCAAGTCATATTTCTGTGCCACCGGGCGGAGAACGGCGTCGGATTGAATCAGCTTCACCTGAGTGGCTAGAAATTGGTCTGAATCATTCGCACCGGGGGTGCGATTGGAGTCCTGGCCGACGATGGCCGAGGGAGCCTGGCGATCAACGTCCACCACCGCGGTGGATTCGTAAATCGGAACCAGGCGGGACGACACAACGAAGGTGGCGATGACACAGACAGCAACGAATGTGAGTATGGTCCAGAGATGCCGCTTCAGAATCCACAGGTAGTGCGACAGCGGGACGGTCTGTTCTCCATACTCAGGTTCATTGGACGGTCCCGGAGCAGGAAGGTAGTAGCCGAGCGCCGGGACATTGTGAGTCGAGCGGACCGGCGGGCTGAGAACCGCTCGTGATTGATCAGACGTGTTCATTGTATTTCGGGGTTAGCGGGTGACGTACATGGCGGCGGTGCCGAAGCCGGTTCCGATCATCAGCGCTTTCTCGAGGGCCGTGATAGCGATACGCTGTCCATTTCGATCCGGTACATAGAGGATGTCGTTAGCCATGAGCTGGACGTCGGGCGACTTTCTCGCCATGATCTTTTTCAGTTCAATGGGGATTTCGGATTTTGCGCCGGCGCCGCCTTCATTGCGGTAAATGTAGGCGACCTGTCCGGCAAAGGGCATCAAACCTTCAGAGAGGGCAAGAGCCTTCATGACGGTGGTGTCGTTGGCGTCGCGGACTACAAATGCACCCGGCTTCTTGACGTTCCCGAGGACAAATACTCTTCCGGCGGCGGGTACCCGTATTTCCTCGCCGCCCTGGAGGATGATGTTCAGACTCGAATCCCCGCCTTCGAGCAAGGCTTTGGCAAGGATGCGGCGAGTCAGCATCGCGGGTTCGCCGTCGATTCCGGAACCCGTACGAGAGATGAGAATGTCCGCTCCCGCGTCATCTGCAAGTCCCTCGGCCCGGGCGATGGCGTCCAGCAGCGTCATGGTTCCGGTGGCTTGGAAGGAGGTCGGCCTTTTCACGGCGCCGATCACGGTCACAGGGCGGCTGCGGGATTCAACCACCGAGACGGTTACTACGGGATCAACCAACAACTCCTCGGCGCGCAAGGCGTCGGTGATCAGGTTTTCCACATCGACTGGTAGCAAACCGCCGACCTTAATTCGCCGCTTCACCATGGGCAGTCGCAATGTGCCATCGGAGGCGACGCGTAGGGTACGCGTAAGTTCGGGCGCGTCGTAAACGCTGATGCCGAGGAGGTCGTCGGCACCGATCTTCTGCACTGGCAGATTGGTGGAGTCGGACAGGCCGGCGCCGGCCGACCTGACGGTCGTCTGGCCGAACGCGGCGATGGAAAT
Organism: Bryobacterales bacterium; assembly: GCA_038212445.1. Lineage (GTDB taxonomy): Bacteria > Acidobacteriota > Terriglobia > Bryobacterales > Bryobacteraceae > TMP-7. The sequence continues at coordinate 1,769 of JBBQUM010000020.1, read as the reverse complement.
GAGCAGTAGCGTGATGGCCAGGTTCATGTTGGTTTTTGGTTGGGACTAGACGTCAGGTGTATTTGAGCAGTGAGACTACAGCGGGGGAGGCGGCGGAGGCGGGCCGGACCCAGGTCCGATCAATTTCGACGGATATGGAGCGCTGTAGTAACTCGACCGACAGCACCAACCGCTCTTCGCCGTGAGTTCGGACGAGTAGACCTTCGACCCCGGTAAGAGCTCCGAGTTGAATCCGAACGCGCTGACCAGTTCTGAGAAATGGCCAGGGCTGCGAGGCGGCACCGGACTCGGCCACCGCTTGAAGGGCGGCTATTTCCAGGTCGGGCAGCGGTTGAGGCACACCGCCGAAGCCCACCACATATTCCACACCGATCGTGGTGACCACCGGCAGGATTCGTGTAGCGTCGAACCGGCTGAACAGATAACCGGGGAAAAGCGCGGTGTCCACCTTCTTAATGCGGTCGGAATAGCGGCGTGATTCCACGTAGGTGGGCAGGAAGGTAGTGTAGCCCTTGGCAAGCAAGCCGTCGCGAGTGCGGTCCTCGGCGCGGGTCCTGACTTTGAGCGCATACCAGGGGCAGGTACGCGGTGCAGCCGTCTGCGAGTTGTAGGCAATGGGAGTCATGAGAGCGGGCCGAGGCAAGCTTCGCCATTTTCGCCCCAAAGATCCGGTCGCCACGATGGAGACAAGAGCTAACTAACTTACTCAGCTGAAGGACGCGAGCGATGACGTCCTTCGTAGGTATAGTGCGAACCTCTCGGAGAAGTTCTCGTTTTATGTCGGGAAAAGAGTAGAAGGTTCGCACACAATTTTGGGCACACGACAAGTGTCAGGGGTGTGCCTCACATATTCAGTTGTCAAAGATCCGTTGGGAACCTGGGGGGGGACCCCGTTCCCGCGTACATGGAGTTGTTCCTGTAGGCCTTTTCAGGCGGCCATTGCCAGAGGCGGGCCCGAGGTGGAGGCGGCGGTGATGATCTCTTTGGTTTGTATGGAGATGGGCCAGGAGAAGAAGCGGCACTGCGGGGGATCGGATTCGGGTTCGTTTTGCACGGGCGTTTCTTGAGATGCGATTTCTGGCTGAAGTTCCTGGGCGGGCGATTCTATGCCGGGGATGGCTGGAGCGAGGGGCGGGAGTTCGCGGCGGTTGTCGAGGAAGACTCGGTTGATGCGGGCGTACTCGCGGCTGAGGCGGTTGAGATGGGAATTGAAGAGCGGCAGCAGGTTGGTGTTGTCGGCGAGCATTTTGTAGGCGACGCCGGCGCGGATCTCGGGCGGATGCTGTTCGAAGAAGAACTCGGTGCCTGGTCGGATGAGTTCGAATTGGATGAAGCCGGTCTCGTAGTAGCGGACGCGGTCCATGTGCCAGTGGATCATGACGAGGGTGTCGACGAGGCCGGACTCGTAGCCGTCGACGGGCTGGAAGCGTTCGCGGTAGTTGGCGAGCATGTTTTCATAAGCCGGCCTGTCTTCTTCATCGAGGACGAGTTTGCGGGAGGTTAGTCCATGTTTGAAGGCGTTCATGGAGGAGCGGGACTTGCCTTCTGGGGTGCGTGGTCCGGTGGACTTTTTTGCGTTTTCGCGGTTGGCGGCGAGTTGGGCGTCGGATAGCTGCTTGGACATGGGATTGTTCCTTTTGGGTTGGGTTTGCAGCGGCGGCGCGCGCGGGGATTGGGGAGAGGGCGCTCCCTGATTTGACGGTAGCAGGGGTGGTGGTAATTTCCGGGGTCGGTTTAGTGGGGATTTGGGGTTAAGTGGAATGGAATCA
>JBBQUM010000019.1:0-152047 GCA_038212445.1 Bryobacterales bacterium | reverse complement strand
TCTTGTAGCTTCATCATCCGCTCCACTTCCGCGGCACAGTAAAGCGTGTTTGGGTTCACCCATCAAGCTTGCCTCCGCCGCTTAGCTCGAGCGGACACATCATGTGTGAACTCAACCGGACAGATCACATACTAGCGACAGCCTGAATCGTTTCACTTGCTCTCTGCGTTCAGCTCTGATAGATTGATTTTCACCTTCTGGGAGGGTGACCTTGAAACCACGTACTGGGTTTTCACTAGGCCTCGTGGCCTCTGCTGTGTTGCTTATCGCCGGTGTGGCCTTTGGCCAGACGTTCGGCGAAATCACCGGCCAAGTAGCTGACGCCTCTGGCGCTCCTGTTCCTGCCGCCGCCATCACAATCACCAACATCAACACGAATGCCGCTCGTCAAACCGTAAGCGGTAATACCGGCGACTATGCGTTCCCGTCGCTGCCTCCAGGTACTTACAACGTTCGTATTGAGAAACAGGGTTTCAAGTCCGAGACCGGTAAGGTTGAGGTCGCGGTACAACAGACCGTCCGCCTCGATTTCAATCTCCAGGTTGGACAGGTCAACGAGTCAGTGGAAGTATCCGCTCAGACCGTACAACTGCAATCTGAGAACGCCACGGTCGGTACCGTAATTGAAAACAAGCGTATCGTCGAGCTCCCGCTGAACGGTCGCAACTACCTCCAGTTGGTTTCACTGGCGCCCAACGTCACCACGCTTTCGCCCAATGCGGGACAGGCTGGGTCACGGCAGGGCGGCGACCGCGCAGCGCAGTCCATCGCCGTCGCCGGTCAACGCACGATGTTTAACTACTACTCGCTAGACGGCGTGAACAACACTGACCCGAATTTCAATACCTACGTCGTGCTTCCTTCCATCGACGCACTCCAGGAGTTCAAGGTTCAGACCGGCGTGTATCCGGCGGAATTCGGTCACAACGCCACGCAGATCAACGTGTTGACTAAGTCGGGCGGCAACAACTATCACGGCTCGCTCTTCGAGTTTCTGCGCAACGATGTGATGGACGCGAAGCCCTACCAGTTCACCAGCAAGGCCGTCAACAAGGCGCCGTTCAAGTGGAACCAGTACGGTTTTGAACTCGACGGCCCGATTAGTATTCCGAAAATCTTTAACGGCAACGATCGCCTGTTCTTCATGGCTAACTATGAGTCGTTCCGCCAGCGCCAGAACTTTCCCGCCACTTACACCGTGGCCACCGCGGCGCAGCAGGGTGGCGACTTCAGTGCCATTTCCACTCCCATCTTTGACCCGACCACCGGCGCCCCGTTCGGCGGCAACATCATTCCCGCGAGTCGTATTGACCCGATCTCGAAAAAGCTTTTAGCTTACTACCCTGCCGCAAACCTGGCAGGAAGAAGCAATAACTTCCAGCGCAGCGGTCTCGCACCGGTAAACAAGGATCTGTTCATCGTGCGCATGGACTACGTTGAGTCCGCCAGATCGCAGTGGTCGGGACGCTACAGTTGGGGCGATGAAAATCAGACGAACTCCGGTCTCAGCCTCGACGGCACCTCGATCCTCACCAACTACGAGCAGTACATGGGATCGAACACGCGCACCTTCTCACCCTCGACCGTGAACGAAGCGCGCTTCGGCTACTCACGTTTCTTCAACTCGATCGGTACCTTCCTCGCATTCCAGCAGGATGTCGTCGGAACGATCGGTATTCCAGGGCTGAAGTCGGGCGACCCTGTTCAGTGGGGCATCCCAAATGTCACCATCAATAACTACACGGCCATCGGCGACAGCACCGAGGGGCCGTATGCCAACACCAACAGCACCCTCCAGTTTGTCGACAATTTCTCGTGGATCCGCGGCAAACACACCTTCCGCTTTGGCGGCGAGTTCCGGCGCGAGCATTATGATCAGGTTGGCAATCAGTTCGCGCGTGGACAGTTCACCTTCCAACCTAACGCCACTGTAAATCCAGCCACTAAAACCGGCGGCGATTCGTTCGCCGACTTCCTGTTGGGCACTCCTTATCAATCCGAGGCGGCAGTCGCCATCGGGAGTGCCAAGAACCTCAGAAACTCCTGGGCCTTTTACATCGACGACACTTGGCGTCTAAGTCCGAAGCTGACCCTCGCGCTGGGTCTTCGCTACGAAATAACGCCGCCGTTCTATGATTCGCTCAACAATGAATTCTCGGTCTATCTCCCCTATCTCGACAACACTCCGGTAGTGGCCGATAAGAGCCGGTATCCTCAGTTCATGCGGCAGTCCGGCTGTACCGACCCCTATGCCGGCATTCCACTTCGCTGGCCGGATATCACGACTTCCTGCGCCGGGTTGCTCGGCAAGAACCTTGTTCAGACCGACTACAACGACCTTGCGCCCCGCATCGGCATCACCTATTCACCTACCTCTAAATGGGTGTTCCGCTTGGGCAGCGGCATGTTCTACAACCAGGACACCGGCAATCCACGTTTCGATATGGCGAGAAATGTGGCTGGCCGCATCCGTGTGAATTCGGATTTGTACAATCCCACACTGTCATGGGCCAATGCACTCGCGTCTATCTCGGGAGGCGTCGCCAATGTCAGAAGTCCGTACGCTTTCGCCAATAAGTACGAACGCCGGACCCCTTACACTGTGGAATACCTACTGAACATTCAGCGCGAGGTTGGGCATGACATGGTAGTCGAAGTAGGCTACCTGGGCTCGATCAGCCGGAAGTTGGAGTCGCTTCGTGCAGTTAACGAAGCTCTGCCGGGCACTACGCCTATCATTACCCGTTATCCCTATCCGAACTTCAGTCGAATTCAGTTAGTGGATAACGCAGCCAACGGCAATTACAACGCTGGCAGTATCAAGCTGACTCGCCGCTTCAGTGCCGGGTTTAGCATTCTCAGCTCCTACACTTATGCCAAGTCGATTGACGAGGCCAGTGGTATCCGCGTACAAGGCCAGGACACATTGTTCCCGCAGAACAGCTACTGCCTCCGGTGCGAGCGGGGACTCTCTGCGTTCGACACCAAGCATCGGTTCGTCACTTCCGCTCTGTACGATTTGCCCATCGGCAAGGGACGTCAGGTGAACATCGAAAACGGCGTTGCCAATGCAGTCATTGGTGGTTGGCAGATCGGTGGCATCTTCACACTCCAGAGCGGCTTCCCGCAAACCATCAGCATTGGTGGAACGGACCGCTCCGGTGCAGGTGGACTGTTTGACCGGCCAAACGCTACCGGTGCAAATCCAAATCTGGATAGCCGCAACACGAGCCTCTGGATCAATCCGGCTGCCTATGTTCTTCAGCCCGCGGCCACTTTCGGCAACGTAGGCCGCAACACCTTCATCGGACCCAGCTTCCGGACACTCGATTTCTCCGCGCACAAGGAATTTGTGATGCCCTGGAAAGAGAATCACCGGCTGCAATACCGCCTCGAAGCCTTCAACGCAATGAATCATCCGGTATGGGGCGCGCCCAACGGCAATATCCTGTCGTCCGGCTTCGGCCAAATCACCGGCACCGCAATCGCCATGCGCCAACTTCAAATGGCGCTCAAGTATGCGTTCTAACCAGTTCACTTCAGGTCTGCGAGGTAGCGCAGTCCGGTGAGACTCGGCAGAAAGGTATAAGCGGAGCCCCTGGTGGTGACCAGTCGTGGAAACGGCGAAATCACAATCGGGGCTCCGTTTTCTTGTGGAACGACAAATTTGTTCTCCGTCGGCGAGTTGCCGAGAATCGGATCAGTGGTCCCGTAGATACCCGGCGCAAACGTGTCTCCATTGATCCACTCGGACATCAGAAACTCATACTGATCCTTGATGCTGACACCGATGAAGAGCCCGAGCAGTCCTCGCTCTATGCCGTCTTCCGGCTTGGCAGGATCGTACGGTGGACCGTAGGGAACGCCGCGGCGCACGATTCGATGACGCGACCCGCTGTTTCCAGCAATGGCAGCGCCGCGAGGGTTAGCGCGGCGCATGTGCGAGCCGATCGGACAGAGGAATCCACGCCGGTCATTCATCGCAGCCGGATTTTCGGCAGTCGGCGCATAATCGTACTGATTCAACTCCGCGAGAGACAGGGGCGGTTGAGGCGAATCCGTCGTGGGCGAGACGGTAAGCGGTACACCGTTCCGCCACCGCCCCACCATCTTAGCTGCCAGCAATTCGCCATCGATTCCATGGCTTGTTTGCGCCTCGCGAATCAGGTGGTCGAACGCTGCGCAGTCCTGCTCGAGAATCCGCAGCACCATGAAACTTCCGTTCCGCCCCAGTCCATCCGGCGACGGCACAGGGTACGTCAACTGGTCAAACTGGCTTGGATAGCCGAGCAAAAACTCGCCTGTCGGCGCCACAGGCTGCTTGTCGGGAACGGGATTCTGCAGACCGCAGTCAATGGTGGGCTGCGAGAATCCGTCGCAGTATCCGAAATGGGCCTTTTCGCCAGGCAGGACGTCTCCAGGAAGCGCAGCGATCTCAGCCCAGCCCCCGTCGCCCAGCAGGCAGGACCGCAGCACAGCAACTTGCGCGTCCCGGATGGCGTCAGTCTGCGCGAACAGCAACACGATGGCGTGAAGGTATCCAGCCTCACCCAGGCCATACTGCCAGTTGGCCGTACTGCACGGCCCCGTATCGCCAACCTCCGCGCAGCGCCCAATGGCGCCTGCCACGAATTCTTCGGGGAATGTCTCGAGCGACGGCGAGGCGACTCCCAGCGCCTTCAGCCCATCGAACGTCAGAGCCGCATTCACGCAGAACGGCGGTTTCTGGTCCCAGAGGGTACCGCTTGTGACCGGCAGCGCGCCGAGACTTCGACGCGCTTCAGCCGGTTTCTCTACGCGCAGTAGGAAGAATGTCGCGGCGTCCATTCCATAACTGCGCAGGATCAGCCCCTGTACATCACCGAGCGGCACCATGCGGTTACTTCTGATCGAGCGCGTCCAGAATCGTAACTACAGGCGCTTCAGGATAGGCGCTGTAGAATGGCTCGATGCAGCGCAGGTCATTCTTCTTGACATAGGCAAGAAATGCATCGCGATTCTTCTGCACAGGCAGCGGTGGCGCGTCGGACATGTGCATCAACAGCATGTTGAACACATCGCCGATCTCGTCGATAAAGTCGTTGATGTATTTCTCGAACGAGCCGTCGTAGGTGGTGATTACCGCAAGTTGCGTATTGTTCCCCAAAAACACAAACCTCGCGAAGTGGACCGTCCTCAGCTTCGTCAGCGCCACCCAGATTGGATTCTTGTCGGGGGGCGCCCCTTGAACCTTCTGCAGCAGCCCATTTAGTTGCGCGAAATCCTCGGGCGACTTGATGTTCATCACCAAAGTAAGCGGACTCTGTACCATACCCATCTTCTTGTTCCCTCCAGTGAACAATACTGATGGCGAAGCTTAGCATACTTCCACCCTCGGGATTACCCCTACCAATCCCCACTGGGATGGCATAAAATGCATATATCTGGGCTCTATGAACCGCTTCAAGATCTCTGCCTTGGCTCTGTTTGCCTTTGGTGCGTGCGCCTTTGCCCAACCGGGCGCGGCGAGTGATTCGGCGGCAGTTCTGAAGCAATATTGCAGCGGCTGCCACGGCAAAGCAGCAACTGCCGGGATCAATCTGGAGCAGTTAACTTCCACACCAGTGGCGGACCGCAGTTTCCCGCAATGGCAAAGGGTGGCGGCTGCACTCGAAGAGAAGCGCATGCCTCCGCCGAAAATGCCTCAGCCCAGCGAGACCCAGCGCGCCGCGGCCGTAGCCTGGGTTCGCGACAACCTCAAAACCTACGCCGCAAAACGGGCCGGCGACCCCGGCGCTGTCACCGTCCGTCGACTCACCAGCGCCGAATACGGCTATACGATCCGGGATTTGACCGGCCTGGAACTCGATTTCAACAATGAGTTCGCCGGCGACGCCGTGGGTGGCGAGGGTTTCTCGAACTTCGGTGACGTCCAGTTTGTCTCTGACTCGAGCCTCGAGCGCTACCTCGAAAGCGCTAAGAAAATCGCCGACCACGCCGTCATCGGCGCCGGACCGCTCGAGTTTTATGAAAGTCCCGGAAAGACCGGCTTCGAACTCTCGGCCATCAACCGCATCAAGGACATCTACTCGAAATACGGCTTCCGCACCGTCTCCGGCGAGGGCGGTTCGCCATTCGGCCTCGACAAGTACACCCGGGCTCTGTACGTCGCCTGGGAGTATAAGCATCGCGCTGCGCTTGGACAATCTACCGCGAGTCTGAAGGATTTGGCCTCCCACGAAGGGATCACGGCACGCTTCGCGCAACATATCTGGACCGTTCTCAACCGGCCGGTGCTCGGCTACCCGTCTTCTGAAGTAGCGGCGCGCTGGAATAGACTCCCTTCCGACGCGGCGTCCGCCCGCGTGGGCTGCGAGGAGATTCAGAAGTTCCTCACGACATGGCCGCTGTGGCTATTCGCCAGAGGCGACGTCGCGGCCGGAGGGCAAGGCGACGAGAGTCCACTCATCATCTCTGAGGCGACCTTGAAAGGCGAACCGTCCCACCGCTTCTTGTATCCGCTTGGCCTGCGTCGTCCTGGTAGTGCCGGCGCGGCCGACCTGCCGTCAAAGGGACCCCTGAAGGTGTTCCTGAAAGTCGACGCGATCAATCCGAATGCGAGCGCCAAGCCGGTGATCATCTGGCGTAACGCACGCATCGGGAAACGCATCTCGCTCGCCAAGGATGTCGCCGCCGAGACGGCCGAGGCCGGCGGAGTGGTGCTCACCAACCGCAACAGCAAGATCGAAGACGTTAAGCCCTTGCGCCAATACCTGACCCGCGAGTGGCTTGAGAAATTGAACTTCGGCCATTCTCCTGACGGCACCGTTCTGGGACCCGACGACTTTGCCACCGTCGGCGAAGGCCGGTTTGAAGTTCCCCAGCCGCCGCCCGGTTCGCCGCCTTTGGTTTTTCTTTCCGAAGCAGAGATCGGCAAGGATCGGGACACTGTCGTTCGCATCGTCTTTTCCACTCGCGACGATGGCAAGATCTTCGGTATCCCCATCCGCGCTTTGCTCGGTGACCCGCCGAGTAAGGGTTATCAGACCTTCAAGTCGGGCGTCCTCGAGATGGCGGCGATCCTGCCTCCCAACGCCTATAAGGAACCGACGCCCGCCGACAAGGATCCCGCGCCGCTGCCATTCGACAGCACCTACAACACGCCCGAGCATGATGAATGGGTAGGACGGATCAAGTACCTTCGCGACGACCGGTTTATCTACACTTACGTCCTCGACGACCCAACGCGAGTCAAACTCGACCAGGCCTGGAACGACCTCTTCTCCTCGTTTGAGTACTTCGACAATTACGCCGACATGCTCGCGAAAAAGTTCAAGCTCGACCTCAAGGTCAAGCACATGTCCGAGCTCACCGAACTGCAACTCGCGTCTCTGCCCGCGGAACCGCGCAAGTTCTTTTTGCCCTTGCGTTCGGAGTATGACTCGGTGCAGAAGGCCGAGCGGGCCGCCCGTCCGCGGCACCTCGACGACTGCCTTCGCTTTGCGGAACTGGCTTGGCGCCGGCCCCTCACCGAGGCGGAAAAAGACAACCTGCGCACGTTCTACACGAAAGCTGCCACCGGTCAGGAAATCGAACACAGTAAGGCGATCCGTCTTCTGCTAACTCGAATTCTCGTGTCTCCGGCCTTTCTCTACCGCATCGAGACGCCGGCCTCCGCGACGGCCCGGCCTTTGTCGAATTGGGAGATTGCCAGCCGGATGAGCTACGTCGTGTGGAGTTCGATGCCCGACGCTGAACTCCGCCGTGCTGCGGCCGCCGGCGAACTATCGACTCCAGCGCATATCGAACATCAAGTGAAACGCATGCTGGCCGACGAAAAGGCGCGTCGCTTCGCTACCGAGTTTTTCGGCCAGTGGCTCGGGTTCTATCGCTTCGATCAACACAAAGGCGTCGACACCGCTAGATTTCCCGAGTTCACTCAAAGCGTAAAGGCAGGAATGTACGACGAAGCCGTCTCGTTCTTCGAACACATCGTGCGCAAAGAACGCCCTGTAGGGGAAATCCTAACCGCCGACTACACTTTTCTGAACAAACCGCTGGCAAAGCACTACGGCGTTCAAAAGGACATCAAATCGGAGAACGACTCGGAGTTGGTCGATGGCGCGAGCGTCTTTCACCGCGGCGGCATTCTCCGCATGGGCGCCGTCCTCACCGCGACCTCAGCGCCGTTGAGAACCAGTCCAGTGAAGCGAGGCGACTGGGTGTTGCGCCGCATTCTGGGCACGCCAACGCCGCCTCCTCCGGCCGATGCCGGCTCCATTCCCGCCGACGACAAGCTCTTCGCCGGCCTATCGCTGCGCCAAAAGCTAGAGTCGCACAAACGCAACGCTACCTGCGCCAGCTGCCACACGCGCATCGATCCACTCGGTTTCCCGCTTGAGCACTATGATCCGACCGGACGCTGGCGCGATCGTTATCCCGACGGGAAATCGATCGACGATAGCAGCGTCGCCAAGGACGGCTCCGCCATCAGCGGCGTGGACGGACTTCAGAGCTACCTGCAGAAGCAGCAGCCCCAGTTTCTCCGGACCATGGCGCGCAAGCTAACTGGCTACTCGCTGGGCCGCACCGTGATCCCTTCGGATGAGCCCCTCATCGAAAAGATGATCGCCGAAGGCAGTCAGGCAACGATGGCGAAATTGCTGTCGGAGATCATCCTCAGTAAACAGTTCCGCTACCGGCGGGAGTCAACACAGGCAGGTGAGATGTGAGTCGAATCAGGACGAATTTCGCGAATCAGCCCGCCTCACGGCGGCATTTCCTGCGTGGAGTTGGCGTGGCGTTGGCGCTTCCATGGCTCGAGTCAATGCCGCTCCTTGGAGCCACGGCCAAGTCCAACAAACCGCCCGTCCGGTTCGGCTGCATTTACTTCTCAAACGGCGTGGCGCCGGCTCACTGGTGGGCGAAAGGCAGCGGCGCGGCCATGGAACTGGGGCCTGTGCTGAAGTCGATGAACGGGCATACCGAGGACATCGTTTTCATCAAGGGTCTGTACCACCAGAAGGCGGCCGAGTCCACTAGCCCGCATCTGGGCCGCATGAACATGTTGTCCGGCGACACCGTGAGCCTGGATCCCAGCGTTATCAAAGTCGGAAAGTCGTTTGATCAGGTCCTCGCTGAACAGATCGGTGGTCAAACCACTGCGCCAAGCATGGTGCTGGGCGTGGAGCCGAATGAACTGCGCCTCGAAGACGGCGTCTCCATGCTCTATGGCTCCTGCATTTCGTGGAAGACTGCCACCAAGCCCGCCGCCAAGGAAATCTATCCTTCGAGAGCGTTTGATCTTCTGGTGGGCGACGGCACTGAACGTAAGACTGACAAGAGCATCCTCGACGCTGTGTTGGATGAAACGCACACTCTCGAGCCGAAAATCAGCCGCTCAGATCGCGTGAAACTCGACGAATATTTGGCTTCGGTGCGAGACATCGAGAAGCGAATTGATCGGGCGGGCAAAGAGGAGCGCCTCGAAGGCTGGCGTCCCACCATCGACAAGCCCAACATGCCACGTCCCGCCAATGAACTGCCGCAGGATCCGCCAGCTCACATGAAGCTGATGATGGACCTCACCGTCCTCGGCTTCCAGATGGACAAGACCCGCGTCGTCACCCTGATGCTCAACAACGACCTGTCGCAGATGAACTTCAAATTTCTCCAGGGAGTGTCAGGCGCGCTGCATCTCGATCTTACGCACAACGGCCACGTGCCCGCTCTCGAGGCGATGTACCTCAAGACGAATCAGTTTCACATCGAGCAGTTCTCCTACATCATCGACAAGATGAAGGCGATCGACGAGGGCGGCACGACGCTTCTCGACAATTCGATCCTGATGTTTGCGTCGAATCTCTATGACGGCGACAAGCACACCGCCGACGAGATGCCCATTCTCCTTGCCGGACACGGTGGGGGCACTCTCAAGACCGGCCGTCTTTTGAACTATCGCAACAAGCCCGATGACGAGCGCCGCGCGTGCAGCCTCTATCTCTCGCTGATGGACCGGATGGGCGTTTCGCTCGACCACTTTGGCGACACCAACAAACGGCTCGCCGATCTCTAGCGGCGACTGCGTGACCACGCCAAGAGCGCCCGCGCCCAAAAAACGGCGTCGTCAAGGCTCCGGCGCAGCGGTCACCGAGGCAGACAGTCCGTCGCTGTCGTCAATATGGTCCGGCCCCAATGTGTGCGCTCTCGGTGCTCGCCAGAGCACACCGTCACCGAATTGAACGCTTAGATCGCCGAACGGCTCGGGTATCAGCTTCGCCTTAGTTTCGTCGAGCATGACGTCCGGCAGGCGGGGACGTGCGGCGAAGGCCAGCGCTGGCAGGGCGCAGGAGAGCAAAACGCGCCGATTCATGTCGTCTCTCTATACCCAATGTCACCGTGCGCACGGAAGTGCATCTCTGCTGATGAATGCGCAGTTTGATGATTTTCGTGCTGGCTGCGGTGCTTGCCGGCGCCGAGGACAGACTCTCTGTGGAGCAGGCCGTGGCTACCGGTCTCGCCCACCACGGCGCGATTGAAGCCGGCGCCGAAGCAAAGAAAGCAGCGGGCGCTCGCATTGACAAGGCCCGCGGCGCCCTGCTCCCCCAGGTGACCTACCGTGAAGCCTGGCAGCGCTCCGACAATCAAGTGTTCGTTTTTGGCTCGCTGCTAACGCAGAAACAGTTCAAGCCGGCCAACTTCGACATCGGTACCCTGAACGATCCGGGATTTCTCAATAATTTCCAATCTCAAGTCGTTGTCGATCAATCGCTGTACGACAACGGCAGGCGCAAGGCGCAAATTCGAATTGCGGAGCTTGGGTTGGACGCGGCCGGCCAGGAGAACCGCAGGGCTGAGCTATACGTGATCTCCTCAGTCCTTCGTAACTACTATTCGGCGGTGGTCGCGCAAGCGAGCCTGCAAGTCGCGGCCGAAGCGGTGCGGTCAGCCGAGGCCGACATGCAGAGAGCGGATGCGAAACGCACTGCAGGGTTGACCACCGATGCGGACGTACTGTCCATCCGGGTCCATGTGGCTTCCATGAAGGAACGCCAAATTCGCCTCAGATATGATGTCGAGCTTGCCCGGGCCGCGCTCAATCAGGCGATGGGCGTACCGCTCGATACTCCGTACTCCCTCGACACGGCGTTGACTGCTGCCTCCGTTCCAGAGGGCGAATCTCGCGACGCCGAGGTAGAGGCGTTGAAGGAGCGTCCCGAATTGAGCCAGGTGCGGATGGCCGCAGAGGCCGGCGACCAGCAGGTGAAGGCGGCCCGCGCCGCCAGATTGCCGGAGGTCTTCTTCCACGCTGGCTTCGAGGCCGATCGACAGCGTTTTGTTTATCGAGGCGGTGCGAACTGGATAGTGTCGGCGGGCGTGAATTGGAATGTGTTCAACGGCTTCGCTGACCGGGCGGGAGTGAAAGAGGCCGAGCACGAAGCCGCGCGCGTTCGAGCCCAAGCGCGGGTAGTAGAGTCGGCGACGCGGCTGGAGGTGCGGCGGGCATGGCTCGATGTGCAATCGGCGGCACAGCGCATTGAAGTGGCGCAAGCCACCGTCGCGATGGCAGAGGAGAGCCTGAGGATCATCAAGAACCGGTACGAGGCCGGGTTGGTGGAGGTGACCGAATTGTTGCGTGCGGAGACAGCACTGCTCGAAGCGCGGAACCGCTCGCTCGAAGCGGTCCGCGACCAGCGTCTCGCGGCGGTCTCGCTCGAGGCGGCTAGAGGGAAATTGACGAAAGACTCAGACGTGGTGGTCCGATGAACGATGTGAAGCGAAGAAATCTTGCATTCCTGCTGGGTACTCTAGTGGTGGCGACGGTGGGCTGCGGCTCGAAATCGGAAGTCGAAAAAGCAGCCCCGGCCGCGGGACCGGCCGTAGCCGTTCGCCTAACCGACGTCCAGCAACTCGACTGGCCGTCCTTCTACGAGGCTACCGGGACCGTCCGCGCCCGCACTAGTGGCCAGGTATCGTCTCATGTAATGGCGTACGTTCGCGAGGTGCGCGTGCGCACAGGCGATCGCGTGAATCAGGGCCAGACCCTGGTGGTGCTCGACGCGCGAGATTTGAGCGTCCGTAAACGGCAGGCCGATGCCGGACGGACCGAAGTGCAGTGGGCCGCCCGAGAAGCCGACCAGGGTGTGACCGCGGCCCAGGCGAACGTCGAACTCGCCGAGGTGACGTTCAAGCGGATGAAGGACCTGTTCGACAAGCGCTCCATCTCCAATCAGGAATTCGACGAAGCGTCGGCGAAGGTGCGCATGGCTCGCGCCAGTCTCGAGATGGCGCGGTCACGCCGCAAGCAGATCGACGGGAAGATCGCGCAGGCCCAGGAAGAGTGGAACGGCGCGGAGATTCAAGCCGGATACTCGATCATCATCGCGCCATTCAGCGGCGTGGTAACGGAGAAATTGATCGAGACCGGCAACCTTGCCGTTCCCGGCGCGCCGCTCCTCACCATCGAGCGTAACGACGGCTTCCGGCTCGAAGCGGTAGTCGACGAATCCAATCTGTCGAAAGTGCGGAGAGGACAGAAGGTTGTCGTGATGCTCGATGCGCTGGACCATCCCATCGACGCGACCATCTCGGAGATTGCGCCGACTCTCGATTCGGCGTCGCGATCCTTCATCGCGAAGATTGACCTGCCGTCAGTTCCGAACCTGAGAACCGGAGCTTATGGCAAGGCGAAATTTCTCACGGGCTCGCGGACTGCCCTTACGGTTCCAGTTGCGGCGATCACCGAGCGCGGCCAGATGCAGTGGGTCTTTGTTGCCGATGGCGGGAAGGCACGCGGCCGGATCGTGACGGTAGGACAGCGCAACGGCGATTCCGTCGAGATCCTCTCGGGTTTGGCTGCCGGCGAGCAGGTTATCGCTCCAGTGCCGGCGGGACTCTCGGATGGGGCACGCGTTGAGGGCCGTCCGTGAGCACACGCCAACTCGGCCCGGCAGGATGGGTGGCGAGGGCCTTCATTTCCTCGAAGCTGACGCCGCTGATCATTGGCGCGTCCATCGCCATCGGCGCCTTCTCGGTCTGGAGGCTCCCGCGCGAGGAAGAGCCGCAGATCAAAGTACCGATGATCGACGTCATGGTGAGCATGCCGGGCGCGTCGGCACGCGAGGTGGAAGAGCGAGTCACCAAGCCGATGGAGAAGCTGCTGTGGGAGATCCCGGGCGTAGAGTACGTGTATTCTACGACGACGCCCGGTCAGGCGCTCGCCATCGTTCGTTTCTATGTTGGGCAGGACGAGGAAACCAGCATCGTCCGCCTCAACCAGAAGATGTTCGCGAATCTCAATCTGGTGCCGCCCGGTGCGAGCCCTCCGCTGATCAAGCCGCGCTCGATCGACGATGTGCCGATTCTCGCGCTCACGCTCACCAGCCGGCGGTACGGCCCCTACGAACTGCGGCGTGTCGCTGCGCAATTGCACGACTCGATCAAGCAGGTGGCCGACGTTTCCGAAGTGACGATCATCGGCGGACAACGACGCCAATTGAATGTCCGGCTCGATTCGTCGAGGCTGTCTGCCTATTCGCTCAGCCCCGTGCAGGTGGAGCGCGCCCTCGCCGCGGGCAACCGGCGCAGCCGGTCCGGCACCTTCGCCGGTCGCAATCAGGACACTGTGCTGCAGACCGGCGAATTCATACGCACGGCCGACGACGCCCGGCAACTCGTGGTGGGCGCTCCGCTTGGTCATCCCGTATTCCTGCGCGATGTCGCCGAAGTTCAGGACGCCGGCGAGGAGCTTTCGGAATACGTCACCAGCGGTACGCGCGATGGCTTTTCCTCCGCCGTCACGATTGCTGTATCCAAGCGCAAGAACACCAACGCCATCGAAGTGGCGTCCGCAGTGCTGCGGAAAGTCGAGGCCGTTAAGGGCAACACTGTCCCGGCCGACATCGACATTCTGACCACCCGGCAGTACGGTGAGACAGCCGCCGACAAGTCGAACGAGTTGTTGTTCCACATGCTCATCGCCGTCATCTCGGTGAGCGTGCTAATCGCAGTCACGCTGGGATTGCGCGAGGCGGGAATTGTCTTCACAGCCATCCCTGTCACGCTGGCGCTCACGCTGGCTGTCTTCTACCTCTACGGCTACACGCTAAACCGGATCACGCTGTTCGCACTGATCTTCTCTATCGGCATCCTGGTGGACGACGCCATCGTCGTTGTTGAGAATATCGCGCGTCATTGGCGTATGCCCGGAAACCAGGGGCGCGACCTGATGGACGTCGCCGTCGACGCTGTTGACGAGGTGGGCAATCCGACGATCCTCGCCACGCTTACCGTCATCGCCGCTATTCTACCCATGGCCTTTGTCGGCGGACTGATGGGTCCGTACATGCGGCCGATTCCAATAGGCGCCTCGGCAGCGATCGTGTTCTCGCTGCTGGTTGCCTTCATCGTCACGCCTTGGGCAGCGGTTCGTATCCTGAAGCCGCACGCATCTGCCAGTGCGGACGAACAGGAGGATGTGTTCACGCGTTTCTACCGCCGCGTTATGAATCCACTGCTCCACCAGCCAGTGGTCCGGTACAGCTTTCTGGGCGCAGTCGTCGTCATGCTTGGCGGCTCGATGGTGCTGGTGTCCACCGGCTGGGTGAAAGTGAAGATGCTGCCGTTCGACAACAAGAGTGAGTTCCAGGTGATCATCGACATGCCTGCCGGAACCACGCTTGAGACCACCGCTAAGGTTGCGCGCGAGATGGGTGATGCCACACTCGGCCAACCCGAAGTCACCAGCGTTCAGGTGTACACCGGCACCGCCTCGCCGTATAACTTTAACGGCCTCGTTCGCCACTACTATTTGAGACGCGGCGCCAATGTTGCCGACATCCAGGTGAATCTGGTGGGCAAGGATGATCGGAAGCTGCAAAGTCACGAAATCGCCAAGCGAGTCCGGCAGCGGCTGCAGCCGATTGCGGATCGCAGTCTGGCCCGCATCAAGGTTGCCGAGGTTCCCCCGGGGCCGCCCGTCCTCCAGACGCTCGTCGCCGAAGTCTACGGACCGGACGCGGCGGCCCGCCTTGGCCTGGCGCGCAAGGTGAAGGACATCTTCCACAAGACACCGGGCGTAGTGGACGTTGACTGGTATGTCGAAGATGACCAAGCTAAGCAAACCGTGCTTGTGGACAAGGAGAAGGCCGCCCTGCACGGCATCTCAGTCGACGATGTCGCGCGGACACTCTCGCTCGCCAGCGCCGGGGAGAATGTCGGACTTATGCACGTCGACGCCGACAAGGAAGATGTCCCCATCAATGTCCGCCTGCCTCGTGCGGAACGTTCGGACCTCGATCGCCTTCGCGATCTGAAGGTCAGCGGGCGTGACGGCTCGCTGGTTCCTCTCAGCGAACTGACACGCGTTGTTTCATCGATTGAAGATAAGAGCATCTATCACAAGAACCTGATGCCGGTGACCTATGTGACCGCCGACGTCGCCGGGTCGATCGAGAGCCCCGTCTACGCGATCCTCAAATTTGGGCCGGAAATCGAGAAGATCAAGACGCCCGAAGGGTACACGATCGAGACGCTCACCGCCCGCCAGCCGTTCGATGACTCCCGTCTCGCCATAAAGTGGGACGGCGAATGGCACATCACCTACGAGGTGTTTCGCGACCTTGGAATCGCTTTCGGCGCGGTTTTGATTCTGATTTACGTGCTTGTGGTCGGCTGGTTCCGAAGCTTTGTGACGCCGCTGGTGATCATGGCCGCCATCCCGTTCTCGCTGGTCGGCATACTACCGGCGCATGGGATGCTCGGCGCATTCTTCACGGCTACATCAATGATCGGCTTCATTGCCGGTGCCGGTATCGTCGTGCGAAATTCCATCATCCTGGTGGACTTCGTTGAGCTGCGCCTGAAGGAAGGCATGCCCCTCGATCAAGCCGTGATCGACGCTGGCGCCGTTCGATTCCGTCCGATGATGCTCACCGCTGCGGCTGTCGTAACGGGCAGCGCGGTGATCTTGTTCGACCCGATCTTCCAAGGTCTGGCGATCGCGCTGATGGCAGGCGAGGTTGCGTCGCTCGCCCTCTCGCGCATGACCGTACCCATCGTTTACTTCATCATGAACCGAAGGAGAATCCCCGCATGACCGTCGACCGTTACTTGAGAATGATTGCGGGCGCGTTTATCGTGCTCAGTGTTGCGCTCGGATACTGGTTGCATCCCTACTGGTATTTCTTCACGGCGTTCGTCGGTGCGAATCTGTTTCAATCGGCGTTCACCAACTGGTGTCCGATGATGTCCATCTTGCGATCGATGGGCGTTCGCGACTAATCGTTGGCTTGTGCCGCGGTGAGGGGAGGCAACTGGCCGCGCTGCCGGTTGAACTTCTCGATGGCCCACGGCACGGCCGCGATGGCGCAGCCGATGAGGACTGCCCCTACCGCATTCATCATCATTGTCGCAGCGGCGGTGACAAGAAACGCCGTGGCGTCCGAGCGCCGCATTTTGTGAAGGCGGCGCCAGGTGCCCCACTCCAGCAGGCAAATGCCGACATACGCGGTAACGCCGGCCAGCGCAGGAATGGGAATGTGCGAGACGAGATCTTTGCCCACACTCAGGAACAGCAGCAAGAAGAGTCCGTGAATCCAGTTGGACATGCGGGTGGTGCCGCCGCAGCGCACGTTGGCGAGCGACCGCGCCGGGATGCCGACGCTCATGGGCGCACCGAACATGCCTGCACACACATTCGCAATGCCATAGGCGCCCAACTCGGCGTCAGCGTCGGCTGGGCGCATAGGCCGATGCCGTCCCCGGAAATGCTCCACCACGCGCGACGTAATGAGCAGGTTCATCGCGCCGACAAGGGCGAGTGCCAGCCCGCTCGGCAGCACGGTAAACACGTCTGCCTGTGACCATGTGAAGCCGGCGAAAGGTGGCAGTTCCAGCGGAAGCCGGCCAACTTCTTTCTCGTGCAGTCCAAACAGTTGCGCCGCAACAAAGGCAGCAACTACGCCAATAAGGGGGGCTGGCAGCCTGTGCGAACGCCTCGCGATTATGAAAGCGGAACCAACGACAATTACCGACAACACCAGAGGAGCGAAACGCGTCCCCCCGACGTTCTGGAAGAACTGGGAAAGCTGAGCAATTGTGGACGTGGAGTTGTTTGCGATGCTCAATCCGAACATCGTCTTCAACTGGGAGACGACCATCATGCCGCCGATGCCAACGGAGAACCCTGTGACCACAGAGTGCGGCACCATCGATATATAGCGGCCAAGCCGGAGCACCGAAAAGGCCAGCATTCCGACCGCAGCCACCAGCGACACCTTAGCTGCGCCGCCGATACCTTGCTGCGCGACAGCGATGGCGATGAAGGGAACGGTAACGCTGGAGGTTCCGCCAATCAGAACAGGATTGCGGCCTAGGATTGCTGTGATCGGTGCAGTGAGGAGAGAAGTGAAAACTCCGAGGACAGGCGGAAGACCCATGAGCGTCGCCATGGCCAAACCGTAGGGCAGAGCGATCAGCGCGGCGATGATACCGCCGAAACAATCACCCGTGAAATGCTTTAAGTCGTATTTCCCCGCAGGTTTGGTCATGGCGCCGTACTTTGAATTTCGTCAGACGTTCATGACTTTGGCAAACGCCGTCTTGAACTTCGCCATCTCCTCTTTGGTCCCGATGGAGACGCGAACGTGAGTGGGCCACGACGGCCAGGTGCGGCCGATGACCACCTTCTCCTTGAGCAACGCCTCGAACACTTCGCGGCCCGGACGGTGCGTCTCGATCATGATCTTGTTCGACACCGACGGCACAAACGAGATGTTCTTCGAAGTCAGCCAGGAAGAGACATCCTCGCGTACCGAACCGATGTAGGCGCGACGTTCGGGAACGAGCGTCTTGGAGACCTTCAGGCTGGCTGCAGCGCCCACCATGCCGGTGACCGGCAGTGCGCCTGCGCCGTACGGTTGAATCTTGGCGAGCAGGTCGGGACGGCCGAAAGCCGCTCCGGCGCGGAGTCCTGCCATACCGTAAAGCTTCGAGAACGTGCGCAGAATGATGATGTCCTTGTCGGCGGCTACCAGATCAGATGCGGCGGGAGCGCCTGCCAGATGCAAGTAGGCTTCATCGAGAAGAAGGATCGACCCCGGCGACTTGTTGGCCAGTAGCCATTCGATGTCGGCCCGCGACGTCAGCGTGCCAGTGGGGTTGTTGGGGCTGCAGACGTAGTAGCAACCGGCGTTCGGCGAGGCCTTTACCATCGCCTTCACGTCATGCGAGAACGTTTCTTTTGTGAGCGGCACCTTAATTACGTCGGCGCCGACGAACTTCGCTGCTTTTTCTGCCGCTTCATAGCCGGGATCGCCCATGACGAGCGGCCGTGAAGGAGAGGTGAATGCCATTACGCTCTGGTGGAGAGGCGCGCTGGATCCGGCATAGGGAATAACATAGCTGCTCTTGATGCCTTCGAGTTCGGCCTGAAGGCTGGTGAAGCCGAACGTTTCCTCGTACAGGTAACGGCCGCCCTTTTTCACGACGCCGTAAATCGCCTCGGCCGCCTCCGGACAAGGACCAAGCGGATTCTCGTTGGCGTTAATTCGAACGGCATCCGCGGGAATGTTACCGCGCATCGCCGAGAGTCCTTGAGCGAGGGCGGATTCGTTGTAGAAGGGGAGCGATGCGCCGGCCGTAATCATGGCGGCGAAGCGACCCAGTGACCGGCGCGAAAAGCCGCGGCGCAGAACGTCTTTGGTTAGTTCGGGAGCAAGCTGTGTATTCATTGGCGGGATTTTCCTCTTTAGCTGAAATCGTTTACAGGTACACGCAATGCCTGGAGCGCATCCGCGATTTACTGTTTTCAGATTCCTGGGCGACGGGGCAGGGCGTTACCAGATTGGCGGGGAGAACCGATGACGGGTGTTTGATTCCGGCTCTCATGGTCGGTGGATCCCGACTTATTTAAGCAAGTATACGCGAGGAAACGGTGTAATGCAATGCTTTGGTCGGCCTCGCATTACACCATTCCCGAGTGTTGATCAGAACGAGAAACGAAGCGCCAGCTGCATTTGCCGCGAGAAGTTCGCCTGCGACGTAATCTGGCCAAACGTGCTGCTACCAAAGCTGGTGTTAGGACCGTAGAACAGCGGGGTGTTCAAAGCGTTGAGCGCTTCAGCTCTGAACTGCGCCTTCACGTGCTCCAGAATACTGAAGTTCTTGAACACCGACATGTCCCAGTTCACTTGTCCCGGGCCCCGCATGCTGATGGTACGGGCGACGTTACCAAAGGTGAACTGCCCTGCGGTAGAGAACGCCGCCGGGTTGATGTAGCCGCCGAGGCGATCTTCCAGGCTGCCGCTGGTCACGGGAGAAACGCCCGTGGCGTTCGGGCGCTGGTTGGCGTAGCCGAAGCTTGAATTGAAGTTCGTGCTCTGTGAGATCTGGAGCGGGAAACCGGTCTGATAGATCGAAACCGTGTTCAACACCCAGCCGCCCACTACGTAGTCAAGGCCGCGCTTGTTCAGGAACGGCTTGCCCTTGCCCACCGGGAGTTCGTAGGAGATCGAAGTCGCCCAACGGAAGGGGGAGTCAATATTTGAGAACGCGTATTCGGCGTTCAAGTCATAGGGATTCTGAGGACCCTTGGCTCCGGCGTTAAGCGTGTTGCCCACGCCGCCGCCGCTGGCATCCCAGTTGCGCGACCAGGTGAACGTGGAGAGGAACGTGAGCCCGTTGCTCATGTTCTTCTGAACCTTGACCACCATCGAGTCGTACTTCGCCTTGTTGTAATCGCTGAATAGCTTTCCGACTGTCCCGAACGTCGGGAAGGGAAGTAGTAATTGCGACGCCTGGATGTTAGCCGTGCCGACGACACCGGCGCCGCCCTTGCCGAAGAAAGGATTGGAAACCGATTGTGTGAGCGCCGAGCCCAGCGACAGCAGGCCGGGATTCAGAGCATTCCCATTGACCGAAGCCGCGCCGAGTGCCAGGTGGCTGGAGCGCGAGCCGACGTAAGCGAGGGCCAGTCCGATGCCGTGCGAGAGCGAGCGCTGAATGTCGAACGAGAACTGCTGCACGTAAGGCGAGCGCGCGTTCGGGTCAACCAGGGAAACGTTTTGGCCGATTCCAGTGAGCGCGCCGGCGCTGCTGCCTACCGGCTGCAGAATTCCGTTCGGAAACGGATTGGTCAGCGTGCCAGCGGGCGTCAGGTTGTTATCAGTGGATGCGATGTAGGGCGTGGTCTGGTTGAAGCCGACCGTCGCGATGGGCGAAGAAAGCAGGAACTGAGGAGCCCAGAACATGCCGTAGCCGGCGCGAATCACGGTGTTCGAGTTCAGCTGATAGGCGACACCAATTCGCGGTCCCCATTTTGCCGATACCGGATTGCCGACGCTGGTCTTGCCGTTGGTGCCGGCGTACTGCAAAATGCCTTTCGCCGCGATGCCGGACGCGGTGCCAAGCGGATTGACCGTCGACCCATCAAGTCCGGTGATGATTCCGTTCGCTACTTCCTGCAGACCAGTCTCGTGCTCGAGGCGGAGACCGATGTTGAAGGTCAGCTTGTTGTTGAAGCGGAAATCGTCCTGCACGTAGTAACCGTAGTAATTGGCAAACTGCGTTAGCTTCGTTGAGGTGTACTGATTGCCACCGGAAGCGTAGCCGAGCAGCATGTCCGCCAGGTCGGCGCCACCACTGCCGGCGCTCGTTGGCGCGGACTTGGTGAAGATACCGTTGAACGCGAAGTCGCCCGAGGCATTGTTGGCGTCGTTGCCGGCGAGCTTGATCTTACGATAGTCAAAGCCGGCCTTCAGGCTGTGGCGTCCCATATACTTCGAAACGCTAGCCGAGAAGTTCTTCGAGGCAAATACGAAGAACGAGTTGTTGTCGTTGGTGCCAAGTGAGTAGAAGTTGCTGGTGGTGATGTAGGGGAACTGTGACAGCGAGCGGTTGACCTGACTCACGTAGCTGGGTGAAAATCCCAGCGTCGAAAGATCAAATCCCTGGCTAACGTTGTAGCTGTAGTTCGGGAATCGGTTGAAGCCATAGCGCACGGCTACTGTCGTGGTCGGATTCACCGTGAAGAGATTATTGAACTGCGTGGAGTCAACGCGACGCTGCAGACGCCATTGGTTGGGGCTCGACAGCGTGGGAAATTCGGTGTTGCCGGGCTCGAGCGAGAAATAGCGCAGATAGCTCACGCTCGAACGCCACCACGATGCGAAGTCTTCATCTAACTTGCCGGTGTACTGCGCGGCTCGGCAAGGAAGGCTGCCGGGTGCGCCGAGATCGCTCGCGCCAAAATAGGACGGCGTGCTGAGCGGAGCCTGGAACGAGTTAGCCAAGGCAAGGCCCACGGGGTTGAGGCGGGTAGTTGGGATCTTTCCGCCAACGAACGGCTGCCGGACCCCGGCCACCAGGTTCAGCGGGTCGTAGATTACCAGCGGCGCGCCGGCTTTCGTCTTACTCTGCGAAAAGTCGCCTGCTCGTTCGAGGGCCGTTGGCGTCGCATAAGTGTTCGACGACGATTGAAGGTCGTCGTAGTGCTCGAACCCGAGGTAGAAGAATGTCTTGTTCTTGCCGTCGTAGAGCTTGGGGATCCAGACACGCCCGCCGAAGCTTGCGCCCCACGTGTCGTTGGGCTGGTTGGTGATCGGGATTCCCGCGGCGTTATTGAAGTAGCTGTTGGCGTCCCAGTCTGTCCGGCGAAGATGACCGTAGGCCGAGCCGTGGAACGCGTTCGTGCCCGACTTCATGTAGGTATTGAACATGCCGCCACCCGTGCGGGCCATCTCGGCGTCGTACGTGTTTGACTGAATCTTCACTTCCTGAACGGATTCGAGCGAGGGAATGATGATCGCGCGATTGGCGGAGTCTGTGATCGGTACACCGTCAATCAGATAGTTGTTACCACGGACCGGACCGCCTGCAATCGAGATCGAGGATGAGCCGCTCTGATCTTCCATGCGGTTGTAGGCCGGATTGCCCACCGGCATCACGTTTTGCGCCAGTTTCGAAAGCATGAACGGGTTGCGTCCAAGATTTGGCAATTCGACGAGCTTTTGATTGTCAAGCACTTGGCCCTGGGAAGCGTTTGTCGACTCAATTAAGGGTGTCGCCTCCGTCACCTGGACACTTTCAGTCACCTGGCCGAGGTCCAGTTTCACATCGACGGATATTTGTTGCTGAGTCGCTACGACAAGACCCTTGCGTTCGAACTTCTTGAAGCCGGGAGACTCGACTATGATCGAGTATGTGGCCGGCACAACTTCATTGAAAACGAAGTCTCCGTTGGCTGAGGTCAGCGTCGCCCGCTGAATTCCCGTGCCCTCGTTAATCATCGAAACCTTGGAACCAGCAAGTACCCCGCCGTTCTGGTCCACCACGATTCCGCGCAGTCCCCCGTAATAAGACTGAGCTTGTAGCATCACCGCTGCGGCGATTGCGTAAACAACCGCTGAAGTGATCCTGGAGTTCTGAAAGAGTGACCTGTTCGTTTTCATTCCCGTTTTCTCCTGAGCGAATCCACCAACAAAAACGTTGTGGGCACGAGGTCGCAGCGTGGGACGATTTTGCTCCGACCAGGAGCGAGAATCCCCGACGAAGGGGAGGAACTCGACGGAGGGTTACTGAGACGACTAAGCAGCTAGACTACTTGCGTCGAAGTGAAAATAGAAGATTCCAGAACGGACCCAAGTAGCTTTGGCGCAATTGTAACACCGGGTGAAGAGGCAAAAACAATAGAAAAATTCTATGGGCGCGATGATCGACGACTTTTTCACTTCTATTGACGGACGAAGGAACGGCGAAGACGAGTGATGTCCGAAGGAGTGAAATTCATCTCGTCAGCGATCAGTTGAGCGCCGCTTAGCCGAGGCTGGAAAATGCCGCTCTTGCTATGAACTGAGGTTCTCTCGAGGACGTGAAACAACTCGTGGGCCACCACTCGGCCCAGCGCGCGCCCCAACAGCCGGTCCCGCGACGAATGCTGTCCGCCCCAGAGTGCCGGGTCCACTGCATGCCTGACGTGATCGCACGAGACCACGGCGAACGGCAAAATATCCGTTCCGGAAGAAAAGGCGTATGCGAGCGTAACCGGACCGCGCTCGTCAATCAGCATCGGGTCCTGCTCCAAAGTGCACTGTCCTTTGATCGTCACTACCACCAGGTCGTCGAACACTTCGCCGGGCGCCATCTCCGATTCCATCAGGATATTGAATTCGATACCGGCGGGCAGCATAACGCGACTCACCTCGCGCTTCATTTCTTCAATGGCGAGCAGCGGCGCTTCACGTTCGATTTTGAGGAGGACGGTGACAGTCGATCGGGAGACCGCGCGGGAAACGGGCGCAGCCAAGACGGCGAGAAGCGCAAATGCGACAGCGTGGCGCATAAGTTCCGGTCCACAGGGCCGAGTTCAGCCCCAATATACTACAAAATTCAGTATTTAGAGCTAAAGACTATTGTCCTAAATGATGGCACGCGGCACAGTCTGTCCGGGCATTCCGCGTGCGGTGACAGTCGATGCAGGCGGACATCGAGGTGGAGACTTCTTTTGCCAGCACGTCGCGCTGGGCAACCGGACCATGGCATTTGGCGCAGTCGATTTGCGCTTTGGCGTGCGTTGCGTGATTGAAGAAGACGAAGCCAGGGACTTGATAGACGCGCACCCAATCGATTTTCGGACGATCACGATACTCTGCGTGGCAAGCGGCGCAACGCGAATTAGCTGGAATCGCGGCAGTGTCCGCCGCATGACAATCGGCGCATTTCATCGACGCCTGAGTCGCGTGGACAGCGTGACTGAATGCTACCGGCTGAGCCGCCACAGCCTGCGGTAGCTTTTCCGCGAGTCCGGTGTAGTTAGTTCGCAGGCGCGGAGCGGCGGTGGTGAGGATCGGCTGACTAGGGTCGCTGGCGGACGGCAGTGCGAAAGCGATTAGGCGCGCCATCGCATTGCGGTTGTACTTGTTGCCGCCCCCCGCTGCGATCACGACGAACTGGCGTCCGGAGCGCGGACCGGTGTACGTCACGGGCGTTGAGTGCGCCGACGCGGGAAGACGGTAGGTCCACACTTCCTCGCCCGTCATTTTGTCAAAGGCCCGAAAGCGGCCGTCGTTGGTCGCGCCGATGAACACAAGCCCCCCGGCCGTGACCATCGAACCGCCAAGATTCGACGCGCCCGTCTTGGGGACGCCGCGCGCCGTGAGCTCGTCGTATTCACCGAGCACACTTCGCCATTTGATCTCCCCTTTGTTGAGATCGATCGCCGTCAAACTTCCCCAGGGTGGCTGCTGGCAAGGGTAGCGGTTGGAGTCCCAGAAGCGGCCGAAGCCTTGCACACGGTAGGGAATCGCCGCGCCTTCGGGGCGGCGAACGATCTTCATGAAAGCCCCAACGTCCATCGAGTTGACGTACAACGTGCCCGTGGACGGATCAAAGGAACCGCCGCCCCAGTTGGAGCCGCCATTGGTCCCTGGGAAGTAGACGGTAGGCTTTTCCGTGATCGGTTTGAAAAGCGACCCTTCGACGTCGGCGCCCTCGAGCAGTGCCGTGCATTCCTTGCGCGACTCGGGCGTCACGCTGGCGAGTTCGTCAAGCTTGAACGACTGCCGGGCGAACGGGGGTGGACGCGTTGGAAACGGCTGAGTCCGCGATGGCTGTTCGCCGGGAATCGAGCTTTGCGGCACCGGCCGCTCCTCGACGTCGAAGAGCGGCTTACCCGAATCCCGGTCAAGCAAGAACACGAAGCCTGTCTTGGTAAGTTGGGCAACTGCGTCCACCGGCTTGCCGTTGTGCTGAACCGTCACCAGGATTGGCTGGGACGGCAGGTCGTAGTCCCAGGTGTTGTGGTGTACGGTCTGGAAATGCCATTTGCGTTTGCCCGTAGCGCAATCGAGCGCCACTACCGAGTCGCCGAAAAGATTATCGCCGGCGCGGTCTCCGCCGTAGAAATCGAAGGACGGCGATGTCAAAGGCAGGAAGACTGATCCGCGTTTTTCGTCGACGCTCATCAGCGACCACACATTCGCGCCACCGCGATCGCGCCAGGAGTCCTTCGCCCAGGTATCGTTACCGAACTCGCCGGTACGCGGCACAGTGTGAAAGCGCCATTTCTCACGTCCAGTGGCGGCATCAAAGCCGCGCACGTCGCCGGATGGTCCGCGCGGTTCGTTGTCGCTGACCCATGAACCGGTGATGATGGTGCCTCCGCAGACCGCGGGTGGCGACGTGAGGCCATAGTTGGAGCTCGGGAAGTCTTCAACGAAGCCTCGCTTCAGGTCGACTGTCCAATTCTGCTTGCCGGTGCGGGCGTCGAGTGAGAATAAGCGCGCCTGCTGGTCAGCAAAAAGGATCGCTTTGCCATTTGCCCAATAGCTAACGCCGCGGCTTTGGTAAAGCGTGACGCGGGTAGCCGTGTTGAACTTGGGGTCGAATTGCCACAGGATGCGACCAGTTTCAGGGTCGAGTGCGAACACGCGATGGAACGGCGTCGAAACGTACATCCGGCCATCGATCATCAGAGGTGTCGCTTCAAAGGCCGATGTGACCGCAAGTTGCTTACCGTCGCTGAAGTCAGGAGTGTCGAAGATCCACGCCGGACGCAATTGATTTACATTGGCCCGGGTAACCTGCTTTAGCGGCGAATACTTCATTCCGCCAGCGTCGCCGCCCCAGTGAGTCCAATCAGCGGCGAAGAGGAAAAGCAAAGTGGGAAGCATCAACCCAGCCAGATTATCGCAGCACGCACGGTAGAATTTAGATCGTGGACTCTCTTCCGCTGGTGTCGATTGTGACGCCAACGTTCAACATGGCGCGGTTTCTGCCGGAAACCATTGAGAGCGTGCTCTCGCAGGACTATCCTCGTATCGAGTACATCGTGATGGACGGCGGCTCCGCCGACGGCACCGTCGAGCTTTTGCAGAAATACGGCGGCCGCGTGCGATGGGTGTCGGCGAAGGATAAGGGACAGTCCGACGCGGTGAATAAGGGCTTCCTGCGGTCGACGGGCGAGATCTTCACGTTCTTGAATGCCGATGATATTTATATGCCAGGGGCTGTTAGCGCCGCTGTAGCCGCCTTTCGAGAGCATCCTGAAGTCGGCGTTGTTTACGGCGATGCCTGGTACACGGCTGAGGACGGTAGCGTGATTAAGCAATACCCGGTGCTGCCCTATGACTACGATTGGCTGGGCCACCAGTGCTACATCTGCCAACCGGCGTCGTTTCTCCGCAGTGACGTTTTCCGTGAGGTCGGCATGCTTGACACGGACCTCCATTTGACGCTCGACTATGAGCTTTGGCTGCGCATCTCGCAACGCTTCCCGCTCTACAAAGTGGACAAGTTTCTCGCCACCTCGCGCATGTACGGCGATAACAAGACACTCAGTAAGCGCGAGATCACTTTTCGCGAAGTCTTTCAAATCCTCAAGCAATATCGCGGGTACGCACCACTGAATTGGATCTACGGTTACGCCGGTTGGAGATTGGACGGTAAGGACGATTTCTTTGAGCCGTCCGGACCGTCGTTGAAAAAGTACGCCTTCGCGTTTTTGCTCGGCTTGAAATACAACCCCACCCGGCCATTCAAATTCCTCGGTGAGTGCTTTGGCGGCGCCGGCTTGGCGCTACGCATGCTCCGCGCACGCTAGGCTCAAGTTCAAAAAATCCTTGACAACGTCAGGACTCTCGTCCTATATGGGTAGTGTGTCTACGGTAGACGATCCACGGGAGCGGCTGGAGTTTCTCCAGGGAACGCTTGAAGTCCTTATTCTCCGCAGCCTCCAACTGGCGCCGAACCACGCCTACGGAATCTCGCAGTTTCTTGAGCAGCAGTCCGACAGCGAATTCGTCGTCGACAACGGTTCGTTATATCCCGCACTCCAGCGCCTGATGCAACGGGAATGGATCGATTCCCAATGGCGAACCTCGCCGAACGGACGGCGGGCGAAATATTACCAACTAACTCCGGCCGGTAAGAAACAACTACGAGCAGCCACAGCCAAGTGGCAGCGCTTCGTGGGTGCTATGAGCCGGATTCTCGCGCCAGGGAGCTAATTCTATGCGAGAGCTTTGGACGAAAATTCACCGATGGGTATCGCGCCGTGAAGGCTTGGACGAGGGTCTTGAGGACGAAATCCAATCGCATTTAGACCTTGTTGTCGAGGGCTTGGTGGAACGAGGCATGCCACTTGAGGAGGCTCGGGCGAGGGCCCAACGGGAGTTCGGCGGTGCCCTGCGAATACGTGAACGCGCTCGGGAAGCCTGGCAATTCGGGCGTCTTGAGACGTTTTTTCAAGACGTGCGCTTTGCACTGCGTTCTATGCGCCAATCCCCCGGCTTCGCCTCGCTGGTTGTATTGACGCTGGCACTTGGCATCGGTGTGAACACGGCCATTTTTAGTGTGTTGTATGCCGTGGTGCTGAAGCCATTGCCATATCCTGATTCGCACCGGCTGGTGAAACTCGAGGAGTCAACTCCGAAGGCGGCAGGCATCAGCGTCTCATGGCGAAATTACCAGCACTGGAGTGAGGAGAGCCGCGCTTTTGAATCCATGTCTGGATTCGTCATGCAGGACGCTATCCTCACCGGACGCGGCGACGCTGAGTTGGTGAATGCTGCATCCGTCACTCATGAGTTTCTACCTTTGACGGGATGGCAGCCATACATCGGGCGGATCTTTACCTCGATTGAGGATCGCCCGGGCGCCCCACCGGTCGTCGTTCTCAGCTTTGAGTTCTGGTCGTCGAGATTTTCCTCAGACCCTGGCATTCTCGGCACATCGCTGACACTGAGCGGGACCGCCTATCAAGTGATCGGAGTCTTGCGTCCGGGACTGTCGTTTCTCCCGCGTCCAACCGCCGTGTACTTCCCGCTTGGAGCCCGCATTCCGCAGTCGACGCTGCGGTCTGACCACCAGTCCATGCGGGTGCTCGCCAAGCTGGCCCCGGGTGCGACGCTGGAGCGAGGTCGCGAGGAGTTGTCGACACTGATGAAACGCCTCGCGAAAGATGATCCTGGTCCAGAGGATGATCATCGAGTTACCGGACGGTACCTGGACGAACTCGCCAAGGAGGGGATAGGCCCGACGCTGTGGCTGATGATGGGCGCGGTGACTCTTGTACTCCTGCTGGCTTGTGCCAATGTCGCGAGCCTGCTGCTCGTGCGTAGCAGCGCGCGATCGCGTGACTTCGCCATTCGATCCGCGATGGGTGCGGGCGGAGTCCGCTTGGCGTGGCAGATGCTAACCGAACATCTGACAATGGCGCTTGCCGGCGGCGCGATGGGGTTGCTGCTGGCCGCGGCGTGCCTGAAAGTGCTCCGCCGGTCGGCTTCAAGCAATATCCCCAGGCTGGCTGAAGTCAGGCTCGACTGGCATGTGCTGCTCTTTTGTTTCGCTGTGACCATCGTTGTGGCGGTGCTGGCTACACTGGCTCCGGCCTACGCCATCGCCAGGCGTGATGTTGCCTCCGTGCTCAAGGACGGCGCATCCGGGTCAGGCTCAGGGCGCGGGGGGAACCTGTTCCGCAACCTTCTCGTTGTCGCGGAGATCGCAATGACGTTGGTGCTCTTGTTTGGATCTTCGCTGCTGTTGCGTAGCCTAATGGCCGTCGAAGCGCGGAGTCCGGGATTCGACGCTGCCGGCGTCCTCGCCCTTGAACTTCAGTTACCGCGCGCGAGCTATCCAAAGCCCTCCGACGCCGAGCAGTTCTATTCCCGGCTGCTCGAAGCGGTCCGCGCGATTCCCGGAGTTCTCGAAGCGGGGTTAACCAGTTGCCCACCAGCGGCAGGCAGTTGCTGGGACTGGTGGTATTCAGTGGATGGTCGCCCGGCCCCGGCCCAGGGAGAAGTACCGCTGTCGCTCTTCAAGATTTCGGACGCCGGCTACTTTCGGACACTGCGCATTCCACTAAAGGCAGGCCGCGCCTTTACCGGTGCGGACCAGGCAACCTCGCCGAAGGTCGCGATAGTGAGCGAAACCCTCGCGCGCAAATGGTGGGATCGCCCGGAATCGGCAGTCGGTCGTCAGATCAAGTATGGCGGTCCTTATAGGCCGGGTGACAGCTATGAGATCGTCGGCGTGGTGGGGAATATTCGTCAGATGGCCCTGGACGAGGACTACGTAGCTGAGGTTTATCTTCCGCTGACTCAGCGTCAAAATCCTTCCGCCGTGATTATGATTCGCACCGGCGGGGATCCATCAGCGCTGACCTCATTGGTGCGGCGGACTGTCTCGGCTCTTGATCACAATCTTCCAATACAGTCCCTGCTGCCGTTGGAGGAAAAGCTGGGCACCACTCTTGCCCGTCGTCGCTTTAGCGCGGTTTTGCTCTCGGCCTTCTCTTCATTGGCTGCACTGCTGGCTGCTGTTGGAGTCTTCGGCGTCCTGAATTACTGGGTTCGGATTAGGCGCAAGGAAATCGCAATTCGAATCGCTCTCGGCGCGAGTCCGGCGTCAATACTCGGCTGGGTGGGCCTGCACGCATCCCGTTTAACGGCGGCTGGGGTGGCGCTGGGCGTGGCCGGCGGGTGGTTTGCATCGCGCTGGCTTTCTACGATGGTGTTCGGCGTGAGTACGCGTGACCCGCAGATCATGCTCATCGCAGCTACCATCGCCCTGGTGGTAGCGGCACTCGCCGCATCCCTTCCGATGCTTCGTGCGATGAGCGTAGAGGCCGCGCGGAATCTGCACGACGCATAGGAACCAATCAATGATTGGTAAACAGGAACTTGCCGCCGCTCTCGGCGGAAATGCGCAAACTATCCCGGCCTACGACACCCTGAATTCGACTAACGGCAGGCTTTTCGGCGAGTAGGTAGTACCGGTCAGACGAGGCCCAGCGCCGCTTCAGATCCGCGTCGTCGATAAAAACGTTCTGGGGCGCTTCCGGGTCATTGGAACCATATTCGAGATTATTCACACGGCCATTGAGCAACAGCGCACGCCTGTTCGTGTAGAAGATAACCGACGAAAACGTGTAGTACTGATCGTCGAGGATGAGCGTACCGGCCGGCGCCTGGTTCAACGCTTCGGCGAGCGGTCGCGACGAAAGATACGGATCAAAAGCGACCATCGCCACGCGCGCAGCCTGCAGAAACAGCACCATCATCAGAGCGGTAGCGATGTTTGCCCGCAGTCCCTTCCATATCCAGTTTGCTGCGGCTCCGATGGCAAACGCCAAGCCGGCAAGCACGAGTGGGAAACGCAAATAAGCAAAAGAACTCAACGTCAGATCGCCCATGTGTCCGAGTGACAGAGTGTACAGGTCGGGATTTTGCGTAAGGGCCGCCGAAATGTCGCCTGGAGTCGGGACATTCCTGACAGCTATGAGGATCGAGATGATGGCGATCAACGCCAAGGTGGTCAAAGTCGCCAATGCCCGCCGTCCGACGGTCACACATCGATCCTCTTGATCGAGCGCGGCGCCAATCAGCAGAGCCAGCGCCGGATAGATGGGCAGTGAATAATATTCCTGCGTCGTCGACAGGGTGAAGAACACCATCACAAAGCCGATCCAGCAGTACGCAAGGAGCCGCATCGGGTCGGCAGGCCGGCGCTTGAACGCCGAAGCAAAGTAGAGGCTCCAGGGAAACAGCCATAGCAGATGGAAGCCCCAAAAGAGTCCCCTCGGCACGGTGTTATAGTCGCGCGGAAATCGTGTATTTAGAAACCGAAGGATGTGCTCGTTGAAGAAATAGAACCAGAAAAAGCCGTGATATTGCCCTGGCCCGGCGCTTAGCGCGAAGTACGCGAAAGGTGGATTTCTTAAGGTTGCGAGTACATGCCAAGGGGCAGCGATCAGCAACGCGATCAGCAGTCCACGAAAAGGATGCAGCCGCTGCCACGTCCGGCGAACGAATAGCTGCTTTGCGAAGAACAGGTAGAGCAGCGCTGCGCCTGCGGGGAAAACTGCCGCGATCAGTCCTTTCAACAAAAGACCAATACCCATGCTGGCAGCCATAACCGCCGCCCAAACGGCCGGACGCCGCTCGCCTTCGTCGAGTGCGCGAAGCAGCGACCACATCGCCAGCGCGATGGTCAGCACCAGTGTTACGTCCGGGATCAGAATGCGGGTAAATAGGAAAATTCCGATGCAGGTGGAGATCGCTAGTCCCGCATAGAGACCTGCGCGTTCGGAATAGGCCCAGCGGCCCATCCTGAACACTAGCCAGGCAAGCAGAATACCGGAAAGGACCACCGGAACACGGGCCGACCAGTCGTGAACGCCGAAGACTTCGAAGCACACGGCGATCGCCCAATACTTGAGCGGCGACTTTTCCAGATACTTAACGCCGTCGAGCCGCGCGGTCACCCAGTCGCCCGAGTCGAGCATATTGCGGGCGATCTGCGCCTGTACAGCGTCGACATCGTCCATGAGGGAAGGCGGACTAATCGCGCATCCGGCAAACACCAGGATGGCGATGAGAATAACGATTAGTTCGCTGTGCTGAGGAGTTCCGGCTGGCGCTCGAGTGACGCCGGGGGCTGGATTCGCCATTGCTTCATCCACAGAAAAAGGACCAACAGGCCCCAGAGATGGTAACCGAGATTCGCGCGACGCTCTTGATGACTTTGAATGACCCTTTCAATCGCCGGCCAGTGGAAAAGCCCGCTCGCTTCGACTGACTCGCGATTCACCGTGTCGAGCAGTAGAGGCTTCAGCAATCCGCGCAGCCAATCGTGCGCCGGAATGTCGAAGCCCTCTTTCTTGCGAGTGAGCACGGATGTAGGAAGCTTATCGCGCATCAACTCGCGCAGCACGTATTTCAAATTGCTGCCGTTTACCTTAAGGCGCGCCGGCAGCCGTCCGGCAAATTCGACGATGCGGTGATCGAGGAAAGGCGGTCGAACTTCGAGCGAATGCGCCATGCTCATTCGGTCGCATTTATACAGGATGTCGTCAGGAAGGTAGCAGTGTTGGTCTAGATACAGAAAGCGATTAACGTCCTGTGCCGCGCAGCCGGCAGTTATGGAGTCGAGCAAATCACCCGTCGGACGGCTTCCTTTGTGAACCAGCAGTTCCGCCTTCTCGTCCTCTGTAAAAGTGCCGTTCCAGAAGACGTGCGCCTCATTGGGCGACAATAGCGACCCCTTCAGAAAGCGATTCAGTTTGTACTCGAAGCTGATCTTGTTGTCGGAAACCGGCAGCATGCGCGCGAGTGCCCCGGCGGCTCTACGACCGGCCGCGGGAACACGACGGGCATTGCGAGCGTAGTTGTCAGCGACGTAGGTCAGATAGCCGCCGAATAGTTCGTCCGCTCCCTCCCCGCTCAGCGCTACCGTGACCTCCTTGCGACACATCTCCGACAGAAACCAGACCGGTAGCGCGCCCGCGTCCGCGCTCGGCTCGTCCGAGTAGAACGCCATGCGCTGAACAACGTCCGCCACAAACGGCCCCGGCTGCATGTCGAATTCGTGGTGGTCGGTCCCGTAGCGCCGCGAGATTTCGCGGAAGTACTGGCTTTCGTCAAATGCGCGACCCGAGAATGACACCGAGAAACTCTTGAGGGGCGTCGAAGATGCCTGTGCCGCGTAATGCAGGACAGCGGAGGAGTCGAGTCCGCCACTCGACCATATACCGAGCGGGACATCGCTGACCAGGTGCTCCTTCACCGACGACTGCATGAGTCCATCAAGCTCAGCCTTGGCGTCGGCAAGCGTGATGCCCTCGTCAGGCTGAAAGCGATTGGTCCAATACTGCTCAGTTCGAATCACGCCGTCGCGCCACTCGAGCCAGGCGCCCGGCCGCACCTTCTCGATGCCCTCTACAAGCGTGTACGGGAAGGGCACATAGTTGAGCGACAGATAGTGATGGAGCCCGTCGAGGCTGATACGACGCTCGACTTCGGGATGCTCGAGAATCGTCTTCAACTCAGAGCCGAAGTAAAGATCGCGGCCGCGCCGGTGTATGTAGAGCGGCTTGATTCCGAGGCGATCGCGCACGAGCACTAAGCGGCGCTCGCTATCCACCCAGATGGCAAAAGCGAACATACCCCGCAGTCGCGAGAATGCGCCGGTGTCCCACTGAATGAAGGCTCGCAGCACCACCTCGGTGTCACAGTGCGACTCGAAGCAATGTCCGAGCGCGCGCAACTCCTGCCGGATCTCCGCGTGATTGTAGACCTCGCCGTTGAATACGATGACGGTGCTGCGATCGGCCGTCATCATGGGCTGCTGCCCGTGTTCAAGGTCGATGATTTTCAGCCGGACCGCACCGAGGGAAACCACGCTCGTCTCGTGCACGCCAAGCTGATCCGGCCCGCGATGGACAATGGTCTCCGTAACTCTGCGAATGCGCGCAGAATCAGGGCGAAAGTCGAGATGCGTGAAACCGGCGATGCCGCACACGTGTAGTGAATCCTGAGTGGGCTTTAAACTCTCAGGCTACCATGCGGGCGCCCGGCGACCGCCAGCACGAGGCCATGCGGGTCGGAAAAATCCTAAGGATTGAGCCGCGAATCGAGGTGTAGGCTGGTAGCGGGACCGAAAGTTGCCCTTTGCCCCGGCAACCATCTAACGTCCTTACGGAACGTGATCGTGATTGTCACCGATGTCACTAGAAGTAACACCAGTACTGCCAACAATAGGCCCATGGAAAGGCCATCCTTTCCGCTTCTGATGTAGAGAGCCCGGTCGATAGCCGGGCTTTCTCGTTTGGCCCTTGGGCCGGAAGCTCGAATGCTCCACAAAACGAGAACCTGCTTCTCTACGCTAAGACAGAAAGTTCACCCCTGAAACCTAAGTGGAAATCTTAGGAGAAAGTTCTCACTCGAAGGTGGACAAGCCCTAACGCGCTTACCGGCCGCCCGTCGTGTACCACTTCTTCAACACGTCCATCGCGGGCTTACCCCAGGGTGTGTGCGACCCATCGTTTAGGCCACCGAAACGATTGGTGCCGACTTTCCACCAGTACACTCCCTGAAACCACGGCTTCAAATAGAACGCCTTGAATAACGCCTCGTAACAGCGCGCCTGGTCCGACGGTGCCAACCTGCGAGGACTCTCGTCCCATGGCGCACGTTGCGGCGATTCAAAACTCGAAAATCCCGCCTCGGCAAAAATCAAAGGCTTGCCTGTGCGTTTCTGTACCGCTTCCACTTTGGCAACAACCGCCGCAGTGTCGAGATTGTCGGGCAGAGGATAGTAATTGCTCAGCCCAACATAGTCGAGCGCGTCCCAAAAACGAAGTTGCTCGAATTCCGGACCCTGTATCGCGGCGTATGTGATGGGACCCCGGTACTGCTTCCGTGCCCGGGCAATCAGCGACCGCCACTGTGCCTCATGCCGTGTCATCTTCGCGAGCTCGGTTCCCATGCAGAACAAGTCCGCGTGGATCCGCGCCGCGAGTTGCGCATAGTGATCGACGAATCTTCCGTAAGCCGCGAACCAGGCCGTAGGATCCTGCGCATCGAATTCGGCAGGCCAAGTACGCCCCCATAATTGCGGCTTGAGCATCACCGTCATTCCGACCGAATGAGCGATCCGTGACAGATTCTCAATACCTTCGTCGCTCTCCATATCACCGCCGAAGCGATCCGGCGAGTTGATGTTCCCGTAAGGAACAAGCGCGATCGCGTTCACGCCATATTTCGGAAGCATCCGGAGTGTCTCGCGCGCTGTCTCCGACAGATATCCGTCAGGAAATTCCGCCGTCAGGCTGACACCACGCTGGAAAAATACTTTGCCGAATGGCGCCGCAGCGGATAAGAGGGGCAATCCGGCCACCGCCTCGCGAGCGTGCTCACGGGACGTCCGCCGTTGGCTTTCCGCCAGCACTCGCCCGATGGGAGGAGTTGCTGTCAGGAGCAGTGCGGACGCTGCGACTCCGGCCGCCACCGGTCGCCATCCTGGCATCCGGAATGTCGCCACAGCGCGCCATCTCAACGCAACCACCATCGCCAAAATCGCTGCAGCGATCGACGGTGCCAGAAGTCTGCCGGTGAATGGTCGCGGCAGGACCAAAGCTGCGAACGCCAAAGGCAGAGCGACTGCGGCGATTAAGAACGCGACCCGTGCGAAATAACGCGAGTCCGGTGCAGCGTCTAGAATCTTTCGCAGTCCGAGCGCGATCAATACAGCCGCGGCTATCCACGGCATGCGCATCGCCCATAAAGCAGCGCCAGTGACCGCGATCAGCAAACCGGCGAAGATCGGCCACACCCTGATGAAGCTGATCGTCACGGCGATAATGACGACTATCGCGGTTATGGTCCAGTCCGGACGCCGTAGGGGAACGATCGCGCCAAACGGTGAAATACGGATCGCGCCCGCGCCACCCGCCATCGATGCGAGAGCGATCAACAGTGTGGCGGCCCAGTAGGCGGGATATAAAAGCGCGACGCAGCCCAGCCAGGGCCTGACCCAGCGCATTCTGCTATTCGTACCGCAGTGCTTCAGCCGGCGCAATCCGGGTCGCATTGCGGGCGGGGTAGAGCGTCGCGATAAGGCTTACCAGAATCGCAGTGCCGGCGATCCAGAGCGCGTCGAACCACTGCGGTTCGAAAGGAACGTAGCTCAGCGAGTAGACCTCCTCGTTCAGCTTCAGCCATTGGTAGTGTCCTGCAAGAATGCTGAGTGAGTAACCGGTGATGAGGCCAATCACGGTGCCCACCACGCCGATCAACACTCCCTGCACAACGAAAATATTGCGGATCTGCTCGCGACGCGCGCCCATCGAGATCAGCACCGCGATATCCCGGTGCTTCTCCATCACCATCATGATCAGGGTGATGAAAATATTCAGTGCGGCCACAAGCTGAATGAGCCCGATGGTCACCACGGTTACGATCTTCTCCATCGCCAGGGCGTTCCGGAGCGGCTTGTTCTGTTCGATCCATGTAGTGGCTGCGAGCGTAGGACCTAGTGCTTTGTCCACCTCCGCGGCCACCGCTGGCGCCTGATTGGGATCGTCAAGTTTCATCTCAATCGAATTCACCACGTCGCCCAGTGAGAGAACTTTCTGAGCCGACTCGAGTGAAGTGAACGCGAACGCCGAGTCCAGATCGAAGAAGCCTGACTCGAAAATACCGACCACTCGAAACTTGAAATACGACGGTCGCGCTCCCATTGGCGTCATCTCGCCTTGCGGACTAATGACGGTGATGATGCTGTCGAGAATTCCACCCGTGGTCTGCGACAGCTTCGACCCGAGAATAATTCCGGGGAACCCGCGCGACTCCTTGAGATTCGCGATGGACCCCTGCTTCAGATGATTGAGAACGTCAGCGGCAGCTTGCGTCTGGCCCAGCGGAATGCCCTTGATGTAACCGCCCGCACCCTGGACGCCGGAGAAAAATACCCCGCCCCACAATGCAGGACTTGCCTGAATCACGTGCGGCATCGCTTTCAGCCGCGGCATGAGTTGTTCCCACTTCTCGATCCCGTTGCCCGGTTGCTTCTCCAGCGCCGTCACGTGCGCTGTGGCGCCCAGCAGATTTCGCTGCAGGGTGTTGCGGAACCCTGTGTTGATCGCTAAGGCGATCACTAGCGCCATCACACCGGCCGCCACGCCGACAATCGAGATGACTGTGATGATGGAAATCGCCGACTGCTTACGCTTGGCGCGCAGATAGCGATTGGCTACGAAATACTCGAATCGCGCGGCCAGCTACGCCTCCATTTCGCGTAATCGCGCCGCGAGTCCGAAAGGCTCCTCCGGCCGCAACAGCGGAAACAGGATTACATCGCGAATCGACTTCGAGTTCGTAAAGATCATCACCAGCCGGTCGACGCCGATCCCTTCTCCGCCAGCCGGCGGCATTCCGTAACTCAGCGCCCGAATATAATCCTCATCCATCTGATGCGCTTCATCGTCGCCGGCCTCGCGCTGTGTGAGTTGCTGCTCAAAGCGCCGGCGCTGCTCTTGTGGATCGTTTAGCTCGGTAAACGCGTTCGCGATTTCCATCTTGCTGATAAAGACCTCGAAGCGCTCAGTGAAACGGGGATCCGAGGGCTTGCGCATCGCCAGCGGCGAAATCTCCACTGGATGGTCGTAGATGATGTGAGGTTGAATCAGCTTGTCTTCCACATGACGCTCGAACAACTCCACCAGCTCATGCCCCGCCGACTCCCAGTTGGCGCCCGGAGCATACTCTCGCACCGCCTCTTGCATCGTCATCCGCCGGACATTGCTGAAGTCGATGACCTCGCCCTGATACTCAACCTGCATCGACCCCGTCGCGTCCTTGGCCAGCTGCGGCAAAAGCTCGCAGGTGAGGTCCATCATGCCCTGATAATCCGAGTAGGCCTGGTAGAACTCGAGCATGGTGAACTCCGGATTGTGCTTAAAGGACACGCCCTCGTTTCTGAAATTTCGATTGATCTCGTAAACGCGCTCCAACCCACCCACCAGTAGCCGCTTCAAGTACAGTTCGGGTGCGATTCGCAGGTATAGATCGATATCGAGCGTGTTGTGATGCGTGACGAATGGACGCGCCGCGGCCCCGCCATAGAGCGGCTGCATCATCGGTGTCTCTACCTCGATGAATCCGCGCTCCTCCAACTGCCTCCGCAATGAGCCCACAACTTTGGCGCGGGTGATGAAAGTCTTCTGCACTTCCGGATTCGAGATCATATCGAGATAGCGCTGGCGGTAGCGAACCTCGATATCTTCCAACCCATGCCACTTCTCCGGCATCGACAGCAGTGTCTTCGACAGGAAGAATAGTTTTTCCACATGCACGCTGAGCTCATTCGTGCGTGTGCGAAACAGGTAGCCTTCGCAGCCGATGATGTCGCCGATATCAAGCAACTGATAAAGCTCGTAGTCCTTTTCGCTGAGACCGTCTTTCTTGATGTAGATCTGGAGCCGTTCGGTGCCTTGCTGGAGGTGCGCGAACCCCGCTTTTCCCATCCGCCTGACGGTCTGCAGGCGGCCGGCCACGCGAACGTTCACTCGCGGCTCTAGCTCCTCTGCGGTCTTTGCTCCATATTCAGCGACGATCTGCGGAATGGAATTCGTCGTGTCGAAACGATGGCCGTAGGGCTTGTAGCCGAGTGCTTCTATCTGCTTGGCACGGTCGAGGCGCTGGCGCAATAAATCATCTTCTAGGGACAATAGAGCTCCTGAATCTCCCATTATGGGGGACGGGCTCTGGGTATGTCACGCGAACGGCGCCCGTTCAGCGGGTGACGATGACTTCGCGCAGGTGGTCGCGTGTGAGGAAGAACTTCACTGACCTGAATCGGCTGAACAGCTTTTCGATGTGGCGGTTGTTAAAGCACTGAGCCTCACGCCGCTTTCCCTTGGGAGCCAGCAGTACGGTTCGCGGGTCGGCGATACGATAGGAAAACAGCGGAACTGTGGTTTGCTTTTCATCGGCGTGGAAAAACGCCAGCAGGGATGATCCGGGTTTGAGCACGTGGTAAAGCTGATCAACAGTCTGCTGCAGCAACCCGGGAGCTAGAAACTGGAGCGTATCCCATACCATCGCGCCCCCAAAACTGTCGCCTGGAAAATCCAGGGTTTGCGTCATGAACTGGTGGATCCGTTCCATGTCGCTCTGATTAGTGAAAAAATCGGGGCCAGTTCCAAAAGCCAAATCCAGGGCGTGAATGATGTCGTCTGAGTAAACCCGGTGCCCAAGGTTGGTCAGGAAACTGATGTTCGCCTGAGTCGCACCCGCCAGATCCAGGATCGAAAGATTCTCCTCGTCCTTAATCGACGATACAAATTGATCCAGTCCCGGACTTTGCCGCCGGACTGCGCCTTCACGCAAAGCCGTAGGCGGAGGACCGGAGGGCTTGATGTTGTCCGAAGAAATCTCAACTCGGGTCGCAAGAGCCGTAGTCTGCCCCAAACGCGCCATAAATCGATCCTTGAACAATACTTCGCCCTCCGCTTGACTCTCTAGCGTTTACTGTCGCCGGCCGCGGCTCCCATCGCAGGCGCGGTCACCGGCGTGGAGGCTACGGGTTGAGGTTTGGGTGTAGGGGTCTTCACCACTTCTGGCTTCGTAATATCAATGCTGCCCTTAAAATAGGCGCCATCTTCAATTACAATGCGTTGCGTCTTGATGTCGCCAACAAGTTTCGCTTCCTTGCGGATATCGATCTTTTCGGCGGCCTCCACGTTTCCGTGGATGGTGCCAAGCACGACGATCTCCCGGGCTTTCACGGTCGCCTGGACTCTACCGTTGGGGCCGATGGTGAGGCGGTTTTCCTGCAACTCAACCGTGCCTTCCACCTCGCCGTCGATCGTCAGATCTTCCCGGCTGAAGATTTGGCCCTTTACCATCACCGACTTGCCTAGCACTGCCTGTCCGCGCGGAGTGTGATCAATGTGCGGGTCAGGTACGCGTCCAGGAAGTGTAGACATCGGAATGCCCTCCTTAGTAAGCTCCGCCGGCGTCGGTTGTGCCGATCGCGGTGGCGCGTATTCCTCGTCTTTCCTTCGATTCCACATCGGGGATTCGTTCTCCCTTCCTTAAATCAGGACTTGACACTAATAGTACTACTTCGACCCCGTGGGATCATCTTAACCCGGACTGACTAGCCCGTGTGAACCCCTATCCTGTCGCTTATGTAACGAAAACTGGTTTTCGGGGTCCAAGAATAGTGAATCGCCGTTTCCCTTATTTAGCTGTCGGCGTGTGGCTTATCGGATTTCAGATTGTTCATGCGGAGGATTTTGAAGGCAGAAAAATTGAATCAGTGACCTTTGTGCCGGCCGCCCAACCACTCGATCCGGTTGACCTCGAACGCCTCCAGCCCATCAAACCAGGGCAGCCTTTCTCCCGCGAGCAGGTGGCGAAGGCGATCGACCAGTTGTTCTCGTCCGGCCGCTTCGATGACATTCGCGTCGAGGCTGAAAGTATACCGGGCGGTGGTGTGGCGGTCCGGTTCGTCACCGAAAACCGGTGGTTCACCGGTCACGTCGGTCTTGAAGGCAAGGTCCCGTCGCCGCCCAACGTGGGGCAGGTGGTGAACGCTACTCAACTAGACCTCGGCACGCTGTTTACCGAGGATGCCGTGAAGACCGCCGAGTCGAATCTACGACGGCTGTTTGACAGTAACGGGCTTCACGAAGCCACGTTCCAACCCCAGATCGTGCGCGATCCCGACGCTCAGGAGGTCCACCTGACGTTTGTGGTGCATGCCGGAAAGCGGGCGCGCTATATCGATCCCGTTATTACCGGCGACGCGAAGTTGCCAAATTCGACTATCGTTCGCGCTACCGGCTGGAAGGTCCGCTTTATCGGACGATGGCGCCAAGTCACCGAAGGTCGCACCCGGAATGGCGTGATCGGAATCCAGAACGCCTACTCGAAGAAGGATCGCCTGATGGCCAAGGTTGAACTCAAGAGCCTTGATTACGATCCTGTGAAACGTCGCGAGAAGGCCAGCGTGGAAGTTGCCGCCGGACCGAAGGTTGAAGTGAAGGCCATAGAGGAGAAGGTTTCTAAGCGCAACCTGAAGAAGTACGTGCCGGTCTACCAGGAGCGTCGGGTGGATCGCGATTTGCTTGTCGAGGGCGCGCGCAATCTTCGCGACTTCTTCCAGACCCAGGGTTACTACGACGCAGATATTGATTTTCGGCAGCAGCCCGA
This sequence comes from Bryobacterales bacterium, assembly GCA_038212445.1. GTDB lineage: Bacteria > Acidobacteriota > Terriglobia > Bryobacterales > Bryobacteraceae > TMP-7. Next base: position 111,575 of record JBBQUM010000019.1, on the reverse strand, counting down.
ATCGAATGACGAGGTCGTCGTCGAGTACGTCATCAGCAAAGGCCCGCGATACAAACTGACGAAGGTGGATGTCGAGGGCAATCGCTACTTCAAGCTCGACACCATTCGCGAACGTATGTTTCTGCAGCCGGCAGGTTTCGTCCGCTTCCGGCATGGACGCTATAGCGAGGCGCTGCGCAAGAAGGACGAGCAGAACATCGAGAATCTGTATAAGGCGAATGGATATCGCGACGTAAAGGTAGTGTCGCTGGTAGATCGCGGCACCAACGGTCGCATGGACGTCAAGTTCCAGATCTCCGAGGGACCGCAGTGGTACGTCGACAGTCTCAAGATTCAAGGCAATTCGAAACTTGACCCCCAACTGCTCCAGTCGCGTTTGAGTTCCATCGAGGGTCAGCCGTTCAGCGAGGTCAACGTCGCAGCGGATCGCGCCTCCATCCTCACTCTGTACCAGAGCCGCGGCTATCCACAGGCGTCGTTCCAGTGGGAGGCGAAGCCGGCCCTCGAAGCGAATCATGTCGAATTGATTTACAGGCTGACCGAGGGCGAACAGCGGTTCGTCCGCGACGTCCTGATCACTGGGGTCAAGGTCACGCGCCCCAACCTCGTGCAGAAGCGCATTGTCCTGAAGAAGGATGAACCGCTCTCGCTGGTCGCTCTCACGCAAGGCCAGCGCAACCTGTACGACTCGGGTGTACTCGCCAAAGTGAATGCCGCAATCCAGAATCCAGGCAGCAGCGAGCGCCACAAGTTCGTCCTTTACGATATCGAGGAGGCGGCGCGCTACAACCTCAATGTCGGCGTAGGCGCGGAGTTCGCACGCCTGGGTGGCACGGCCACCTCACTCGATACTCCAGCCGGCACCACCGGATTCAGTCCGCGCGTGTCCATCGACATTAGTCGCCTCAACATGTTTGGCTTGGGCCACTACGCGACGCTTCGCGGTAGAGTCTCCACTCTCCAGAAGCGGGCTTCCATTGACTATGTGGCGCCGCGTTTCCTGGATGTCGACGGCAGAAACATTACCTTCACGATTCTCTACGACGACTCGCGTGACGTTCGCACATTCCAGTCGCGCCGTGAGGAGGCGTCGGTCCAGATGTCACAGAAATTCTCAAAGGCGACCACCGGACTTTTTCGATACACCATTCGCCGCGTGGAAACCAGCAACGTTGTAATTCCGACGCTGCTTGTGCCCCAATTACTTCAGCCAGTCCGGCTCGGGTTGCTCTCGGCTAATATCGCGCAGGACCGTCGCGACAACCCCGCCGATGCCACTCGCGGAATCTTCAACACACTGGACGTCAGCGTTTCCAGCCGCTACTTCGGCTCCAATCGCAGTTTTGGCCGCGCACTGGCGCGCAATGCCACCTACCATCGACTTACCCGCGATATCGTGCTCGCGCGCGAAACCACCCTGGGCGTGATTGTGCCTTTCTCAGTACCGGCAGGAATTTCGGCCGCTGACTCGATTCCTCTGCCGGAACGCTTCTTCGCCGGTGGCAGTACTTCTCATCGCGGTTTTCCGGAAAATCAGGCAGGTCCCAGAGATATCGGCCAGCCGGCGGCCCCCGGTGCCCCGGCGACAGAGCCCACCGGATTTCCCCTAGGCGGCAACGCGATGTTCTTCAACCTGACGGAACTGCGCTTTCCTCTGATCGGCGACAACATTCGCGGCGTGTTCTTTCACGACATGGGAAATATCTTTCGAAGTATTGGTGATGTTTCGTTCCGCTTCAATCAGCGCGATAACAAGGACTTCAACTATATGGTTCACGCTGTAGGCTTCGGCGTGCGTTACAAGACGCCGATCGGGCCGGTCCGCGGCGATCTCGCTTACAGCATCAATCCGCCGCGCTACGTCGGGTTCAAGGGGACCCCTGCGGAATTGCTGGGCTGCGATCCCTCGAAGCCTGCCACCGGTGTTTGCGTGGGCGTCCCTCAGCGCATCAGTCATTTCCAATTCTTCTTTTCGATCGGTCAGACCTTCTAATGCGACTGCTCTCTTACATGCTTCTTCTAGCTCCAGTCTTTGCATCCGCGGTGATCATCGATCGCATCGCCATCATCATCGAGAACAAAGTGATTAAGGATAGCGACATCGAGCGCGAGATCCGCGTAGCCAGCTACCTGAACTGCGAAAAGCTCGATCTCAGTCCTCAATCGCGCAAACGTGCTGCACAAAGGCTGATCGATCAGAGCATCATACGCCGAGAGATCGAAGCCGGCAGGTATTCCGAAGCATCCGACGAGGATGTCGACAAACTGCTCGCCAGTACCCTGCAATCACGAAAGGCGCCGCAGGCTTACTCGCTCACCAAAGATCAGGTCAGGTCGGCTCTGAAATGGCAGATGACGGTCCTGCACTTCATCGACATTCGCTTCCAAGGCGGTGAGTCAAGCACTGCGAAGCCCGAAGGTTCGACACCATCCGAGGCCAAGGCTGACCCCTTCATTGCCTGGCTGGACGATATTCGGAAAACTATGGCGATTCAATATCGCGAGGAGGACCTGCGATGACGCGAGGACGCAGGTATGCGCTCTGGCTCGGAGGCGGTCTCCTCGCCTTGATGGCCGTCGTCCTCATCACCGCTGTCATCGTCGTGCAGACCGATTGGTTCCGACAGTTCGTTCGCAACAAGATCATCGCCGTCACCGAGGAGTCTACTGGGGGAAAAGTTGATATCGCCCGCTTCGACTTCGATTGGACGCACCTTCGCGCCACCATCACCGGCTTCGTTCTGCATGGAACGGAGAAGCCCAACGAGGCGCCGCTGTTTCAGGCGAAAACACTGACTGTCGAACTGAAGATCCTCGCCACTTTTAAGCAGCAGGTGGACCTGCGGGCCCTGCTCGTCGACGTCCCGCAGGCCAATGTCATCGTCTATCCTGACGGCTCCACCAACGTCCCTGCGCCCAAGGTTAAGAAGCCCAGCGACAAGAGTGCGCTTGAAACGGTGGTGGATTTGGCCGTCCGTCGCTTCGAACTTAACAATGGCTCTTTCACCTTCGCTGAAACGAAGACGCCGCTCAACGCGCGCGGCGAAAATCTTCGAGCTCAACTCTCCTACAACCTGCTGAAGCAGGCTTACGAAGGGCAGGTTGCTCTCGATCCGCTACTGTTCGGCTACCAGAACAACCCGCCGTTGAAGATTCACGCTGAACTGCCTCTGATCCTTGAGAAGGATCGCATCACCTTAAAGAATGCGAAAATCACCACGCCGCAATCCCAGGTCCTCATCGCTGCCGTACTCGAGGACATGCGTTCGCCGCGTACCTCAGGCTCGCTGACTGTCCGGCTGAATGTTCAGGAATTCGCCACGCTCGCCGGACTCAAGGTCGCGCAATCGCCTGCCTTTCTCGAAGGCCATGTCGAGTTGAAGATGGATAAGGATCGTATCGACATTCCTCAAGGGCATTTCGATTTGGGGCAATCGAAAATTGACGGGTCCGGCACTCTGAAAGATCCCGCCGGTCATGCGACGTTCGCGTTAGACGCACTTCTCGCCGGTGGGGAACTCGGTCGGCTCTTCCGCCTTCAGCAGATTCCCGAGGGCAATATCCGGCTCGCGACCAATGCCACCACCACCGGCAACTTCGACAACGTCAGTCTAAACCCGCTCAAGGTGGAGGCGTTGGGTGGAAAGCTCGACGGCCGTGCCACGCTGGCCGCTCTGCGCAACTTCGTGCTCGAAGGCAATCTCAGCGGTTTCGACACTCGCGCATTGGCAAAGCTCGCCGGAAAGCCCCTGCCGTATAGCGGAGTGGTTGCCGGACCTGTCCATGTTGCCGCCGATTTCAAGAAGCCTGGAACCACCGGCTACGACGCGGACGTCAAGCTTGCGATCGCGCCAGGACGCGGCGGTATCCCCGTTTCCGGCCGAGTATTTGCAACCTATCGAGGCGAGGCAGACTCAATCGCTCTAAGGAACAGCTTCATCGCACTTCCGAACACTCGCGTCGATCTTGCCGGGACTCTTGGTAGTCGAATAAACGTGAAGGTTGCCTCGCACGATCTTCGCGATCTTCAACCCATCGCCGACATCCCCGTGACGTTCGACGGCGGTTCGATGACACTCGATGCCGCTGTGACCGGAACGCTCAATGAGCCGCGCATCACCGGCCACCTTGCTGCCACGCGCTTCGCTGTGGAAGGCCGTGCCTTCGACAGTCTTGCCGCAGATATCAACGCCACATCAGCGGGCGCCAGCGTTCGAAACGCGATCCTCCAGCGCGGCACGATGCGCGCCGATGCCGCAGTCGACATCGGTCTTCGCAAATGGACCGCGCCACCGGCCGCTCCGCTCTCAGCGACCCTGACGATGCGCAATGCCGATCTCGCTGATCTTCTCGCGCTCGCCGGTCAGGCTGACATTCAGGCGAGCGGCTCGCTCAGCGCCGACGCTAAAATCGGCGGCACCATAGGCAATCCTCAAGGCAGCGCTACCCTCACCGCGAGAAATGGCAAGCTTTACGATCAGCCCTACGACCAGGTTCAGGCACAGGTGAATCTCAGCGATCAATTAGTCACGATTCCGTCTGCGACACTCACCGATGGCCTATCGAGAATCGACCTGACGGCGTCGTTCCAACATCCGCGCGACGGCTTCAAGACCGGCCGTCTCCAAGCTCACGTCAAGAGCAATCAGGTTGACCTTGCGCGATTCCAGCATTTCATCCCGCAAACGCCCGGTCTGGCCGGTACGGCGAATACTAACCTCGATGTCACCGCCGAGTTGAAAGACGATAAGGGAAAATCCGAGGTGGACGTGACTAGCGTCAACGGCGATTTCGCCATTCGAGGACTGCAATCCGACGGACAGGCATACGGAGACTTGACTGCAACCGTCAACACCTCAGGACGCACCGTTGCCTACCGCGTCGACTCCAATCTTGCCGGCTCAACAGTGCGCGTCAACGGACAGACGCAACTCGCACCCGACTATCCCACCACCGCTGACGCCGCTATCTCCAATCTCCCGATCGAACGCATACTGGCCCTCGCCGGCAGGAAGGACATTCCCGTGCGTGGAATTCTCTCTGGAAAGGGAAACATCTCCGGCACGCTCAACGCGCCCACCGGCAGCGCCGACCTTACCCTCGCAAAAGCCGTCGTGTACGACGAACCGCTTGACCGCGCCCACGCCCGCATCAACCTGACCCCTCTGTCGATCGACCTTACCGAGGCCGAGTTGGCCCAGGGGCAGTCGCGTATTGCAATGAACGCCACCTACACGCATCCAGCCGGCGATTACATGACAGGCAACATCCGCTTCGCCGTTCGAGATGCGGCGGCGCAGCTTGCCGATCTCAAGGTTGTCCAGAAGATCCGTCCCGGTCTGGCAGGTGCCGTGAAGCTGGTCGCTGATGGCGTTGCCGACGTGAAAAAGGGTAAGGAAGGCGCTGAAGTCCAGTTATCCAAACTGAATGCGAATCTGGATGCCAGTAGCCTGGTTGTCAATCGCGCGAATCTCGGTGAGGCTCATCTCGTGGCCCAAACCAGTGGCGACCGGCTCAATTTCACGCTGAACTCGAACGTCGCACAGTCCAAGATCGAAGGCAGCGGTAGCGCGGAACTGCGAGACGGCTATCCAGTCAACGCCAAGCTGTCATTTTCAAACGTCACCTATGCCGGGCTGCGGCCGCTGCTGGGAATGACATCCGGTCCGGCGCCTGATTTCAATGCACTCACAGAAGGCCAGCTCACCGTGCAGGGACCGCTCACCAAACTCGATGAACTGAAAGGCCGTCTGGAAATCACCAAGCTCGAGGCTTCCGCCGCCGGACGCGCCGCCACTAATAACTCGCCCATCACCATTCGCAACGACGGTCCCATAGTCGTCGCACTCGATCGCGCTGTAATGCGTATCGAACGCGCCCACATCACCGGGCCGCAGACTGACATCAACTTGTCGGGCACCGCTCCCCTCCAGGGGGCCACGGCCATGAATCTGAACGTCGCTGCCAACACCAACCTCGGACTGCTTCAGCAGATGAGCCGCGACATTTACTCGGCTGGCACTGTGAACATCCAGGCTCAGGTTCGCGGAACGCTTTCACAACCGCTGATCAATGGCCGCGCCGAGTTGAAGAACGCATCGTTCAATATGATCGATCTTCCCAACGGCCTGTCGAACGCAAACGGCGTGATCCTCTTCAACGGCACCAGCGCCACCATCCAGACACTCACCGCTGAGTCTGGCGGCGGCAAAGTGAACGCTGGCGGCTTCGTCGGCTTTGGCGACGGCACGTTGACCTACGGCCTGAAATTGAACGCGAACGACGTCCGCGTGCGATACCCCGAGGGCGCTTCCATCAACGCTGCCGCGAATCTCAGCCTTACAGGCACGATGGAGAAAAGCGTACTCGGAGGCACGGTCACTCTTCAACAGGTCGGCTTCAGCCCTCGAAACGACTTCGGTTCGATGCTTTCGAAAACCGCCGCTCCCGTGCAAGCTCCCTCGGCCCCGTCAGGACCCTTGGCCGGCATGCGTCTCGACATTCACATCCGCACCGCACCCACTGTGAGCTTCCAGACCGCGCTCGCCACCAAGCTTCAGGCCGACGCCGATCTGCGCGTTCGCGGCACCGCCGCCAGCCCCGGCATGACCGGTCGCGTCAATATCTCTGAAGGTGAACTGATCTTCTTCGGCACCAAGTACACCGTGAATCAGGGCACCGTCTCGTTCTACAGTCCCTACGCGATTCAGCCTGTGCTCAACATCGATCTTGAGACGGTAGCAAAAGGCGTCGACGTGGTGCTCAATATTTCCGGACCCATTGACGACATGAAGCTGACCTACCACTCCGATCCGCCGCTGCAGTTCCAGGAACTGGTGAGTTTGTTGGCTTCAGGCAAGACGCCAACATCCGATCCGACGCTCCTGGCGCAGCAGGGCTCAGCGCCGGCTCAGTCGTTCCAGCAGATGGGCGAATCCGCGCTCGTCAGCCAGGCGATTGCGAATCCGCTGTCCAGCCGCCTCCAGCGTGTCTTCGGCGTAAACCAGTTGAAGATTGATCCGACGTTCACCAGCGGATCCGAGTTGCCGCAGGCTCGCCTGACGCTCCAACAGCAGATCACTAACAACGTCACATTCACGTACATCACGAATCTAACGCAGGCAAACTCGCAGATCGTGCGTGTCGAATGGGCGTTGAATGAGCAGTGGTCGGCGATTGCGACTCGAGAAGAAAATGGACGGTTCGGAGTCGACGTGTTCTACAAGAAGAAATTTCGTTGAAGATTGCGCGACGCTCGCTCGCCGGGGGATACTCTCCCTATTATGATGTCGAACCGCGAGGCGGGCTGCTCCTTTCGATACTCGAGCGACCAGTCCCTTTTCGTCGACCTCGAACCCGGTCCTGGAAGCCGTCGTGTGGAGATGCTGCTACGACGCCTGCAGGCCAGTCCTACTACTGGCGTTCTCAACCTCCATCCCGCCTACTCCTCGCTGCTCGTCGTCTTCGACGCCACCCTGACCGACCATGATCAGGTGAGCGACGCTCTGGTGGAAGCCATCCGGGCGCTTGACGCGGCCCCGCTTCCCCACCCGCGCACCGTCGAAGTCCCGGTCACCTATGGCGGCTCGGCCGGTCCCGACCTTGAGGAGGTCGCCGCTCTGCACGCGCTCACACCGGCGCAGGTCATAGCCCTCCACTCGGCGGCCATTTACACGGTCGACTTCATCGGCTTCGTTCCCGGCTTCGCCTATCTCAGCGGACTCGACGCGCGCATCGCTACGCCTAGGTTGGACACTCCCCGCACCTCGGTCCCAGCCGGCAGCGTTGGCATCGCTGGAGCCCAGACCGGCGTCTATCCGTTTATCACTCCAGGCGGCTGGCAGATCATCGGACGCACCGAAAGTAAAATGTTTGAAACATCTCGTAAGAATATGTCCTTACTCGAGATAGGCGATTGCGTCCGGTTCGTGGCGCTATGACGCTACTGGTCCAATCTCCAGGCATGTTCACCACCGTCCAGGACCTCGGGCGCCCCGGCTACGGCCACCTCGGAGTCTCTGCGTCAGGCGCCGCCGACCCCCTCTCCTTGCGAATTGGCAACCGTCTGGTTGGCAATCCGGACGGCGCGGCGGCGCTCGAAATCACGATGCTTGGCGGCACCTTTGTCTTCCCTGACGGCGCGACCGTCGCTTTAGCCGGCGGCGATTTTGGTGCGTCCGTCCCTCCCTGGACCACCGTGACCATTCCGCCAGGTGAAACTGTTCGCCTCGGACCCTCCCGCCGTGGCGCTCGCGCCTACCTCTGCGTCCGCGGCGGCATCCGCGTCCCTCTTTGGCTCGGCAGCGCATCCACTCACATCCTCACCGGACTCGGCGGCTACCAGGGCCGCGCGCTCAAGAAAGGTGACGTTCTTGCGATCGGCGATCCCCCTGCCGCTGTCAGCCGGCGATCCCTCCACCTCGACTCCGTATCGTTCACCCGCACCCGGTTTCGCGTCACTCCGGGACCGCAATGGGAGCACTTTCCCGAGTCCGCCAGGGAAGCGTTCCTCTCCGCCAACTTCCGCATCAGCGAACAGTCAAACCGCATGGGCATCCGGCTCACCGGAGCGCCCATCGAGACCGTGTTCAACGGCCAGATGACCACCGAAGGCGTCTCCTTGGGCGCCATTCAGATTCCCTCCGGTGGCCAGCCCATCATCCTCTTCGTAGAACAGCAGACCACCGGCGGATATCCAAAAATCGCGAACGTCATCGCGGCTGACCTTCCGAATCTTGGTCAACTGCGGCCGCGCGACGAGGTGACTTTCGAACTAGTCGACTTCCCAACCGCGGTCCGACTCCTGCGCGAGCAGGAAGAAACTCTGCGCCGCGAGGACCTTTTCAATTGAGCCACTGGTACCACGACGCCACGCCGCAGCAGTGGCGTGTCCTGATTGCCGCTCAACTCGGCTGGATGCTCGACGGCATGGACGTGATGCTATACGCGTTCGCGCTCACCACCATCCAGAAAGAATTCGGCATCTCCTCAGCGAGCGCGGGACTGCTGGCAAGCCTGCCGCTCCTCACTGCCGCGTTCGGCGGAGTGCTCGCCGGAGTACTCGCCGACCGCATCGGCAGGACGCGAGTCCTCGTCTACTCCATCCTCATCTACTCCATCTTCACCGGCGCTACCGCAACCTCGCGGACCCTCTGGGAACTCGCGCTCTGGCGCTCTCTGGTCGGCTTCGGCCTCGGCGCGGAATGGTCCGCCGGGACAGTGCTGGTTTCGGAAACGTGGCCCGCCGAGCATCGCGGCAAGGCCATCGGACTCGTACAATCCGGCTGGGCCATCGGCTACATTCTGGCCGCCGTACTGGCCGCCGCCATCATCCCTGCATTCGGATGGCGCGTCCTATTTCTCATCGGGACGCTGCCCGCGCTGCTAACCTTCTGGATCCGCCGCAGCGTTCCTGAACCGGAAATCTGGAGCGACACAACCCACCGCCAGCCGTTCTCCGTCTTGTTCCAGCCCCCATACCTGCGCCGCATTCTGATCGCGACGCCCATCTGCACCAGCCTGCTATTCGCCTACTGGGGACTCTTCACCTGGATTCCCGCATACCTCTCGAGTCCGCTGTCCAAAGGCGGCGCGGGACTCGGCCTGGTGAAATCGTCGGCCTTCATCGTGCCCGTGCAGATCGGCGCCTTCATCGGCTACAACGTGTTCGGCTTTGTGTCTGACCGCATAGGACGCCGTCCGGTCTTCCTCGTTTTTGTCCTCGGCGCCGCAGCAGTCATCCCGTTTTATTCCATGGGCGCCACTCATCCCTGGCTATTGATGGCCATGGGACCGCTGATCGGCGCGTTCGGCCATGGCTACTACACGCTGTTCGGGTCCATGCTGTCCGAACTGTTCCCATCCGGCGTTCGCGCCACTGCGCAAGGCTTCTGCTACAACTCGGGCAGAGCTGTCAGCGCACTCGCGCCCTACACCATCGGTGCCATAGCCGACGCCCGCGGCATCGGCGCCGCGCTCACTTTCACGGCCGCCTTTTTCGCCCTCGGCGGCGCTATGATTTTCTTGCTGCCCGAAACGAAGGGACAGAAACTCGATTGACCACCATCGATCTCAACTCCGACATGGGCGAGTTGCCCGAGGCCATTGACGACGGCACTCAGGAATCCCTGATGCCGCATCTTACCTCGGTAAATATCGCATGCGGCGGCCACGCCGGCGACGAGCAAACCATGCGTCGCACCGTGGAGCAGGCGCGACGCCACTCGCTCGCTATCGGCGCACACCCCGGCTATCTCGACCGTGCGAACTTCGGACGCACCGAACTCCATCTGCCTCCCGCCGCTGTGGAGGAACTCGTCTACGACCAGATTCGCGCGCTCGCCAACTTCGCTGGCGAGATCGTTCACGTGAAACCTCACGGTGCGCTCTACAATCAGGCTGTTCGCGACCGTGCCCTGGCTGAAGCCATCGCCCGCGGCGCCGCCCGCTTCAGCAAGGACGTCGTCCTCGTTGGACTCGCCGGATCGGAAATGCTCGATGTCTTCCGCGACGCCGGTTTTCGTGTCGCCGCCGAAGCCTTCGCGGATCGAAAATATGAGCCCGACGGGACGCTTCGCTCCCGCAACTTTGACGACGCCCTGATCCGCGATCCGGCGAAAGCCGCGGAGCAGGCAGTCGAAATCGCCCACTCCGGTCGCGCTCAGACTATCTGTATCCACAGCGACACTCCCGGTTCGCCCGCCATCGCCGCTGCCGTCGCCGTGGCGCTTGAGTCCGCCGGCATCCACCTCGCGCATCTTTATTGAAAGATGTATGGCTTGACAACGGTGCCAGCATCCGGGATCATACCTCCAGGACGGGCATATGCTTAAAAACAACGGACTTCGTGTATTTCTCTCCATCTCGTTGATGGCCGGAATTCCGCTGTGCGCGCAAAGCGTCATCTCAGCCAAGGCTGGAATGGTCCACTATATCGACGGCGATGTATATATCAACGACAAGCCGATCGAGATGAAGACCAGCGTCTATACCGATATCGTAGGCGAAAAAGAAACCCTCAGGACCGGCGAAGAAGGTCGAGCTGAAGTCCTGCTGACGCCCGGTGTTTTCCTCCGTCTCGCTGAGGCCAGCTCTTTCAAAATGGTGTCCAACAAGCTGAGCGACACCAAGGTAGAGTTGCTCTCCGGTACTGCCTTACTGGAAGTCGCTGAAATCCTGAAGGACAACGCGATCACCCTGGTCTACAAGAACGAGACCATCGCCGTCCAGAAGAAAGGCCTCTACCGCGTGGATGCGGATAAGGGGATGCTGCGTGTCTACGATGGTGAAGCGGTAGTCTCCCGCGACGGCAGCACCTACACGGTGAAGCAGTCAAAGTTTCTGAACCTCGACGCGAGCGTCCTCACCGCTGAGAAGTTCGACAGCAAGATCGGCGACGAGTTCTACCGTTGGGCCTCCCGCCGCGCCAGCTATCTCTCCATGGCAAACATCGCCTCTGCGAAGCAAATGTATGATTCGGGCTACTCCGGTGGCTACGGGTACACAGGCGGTGGCGCAGGCAGTTGGGTGTTCAATCAGTATTACGGCATGATGACCTACATGCCCGTGAACGGGTACTATACCAGTCCGTTCGGCTATGGGTTTTACAGTCCCGGCCAAGTCTTTGGAGCCCTTTATCCAGGCTATGGATACGGCTACGGCAGCGGCTACAACAATGGCTATACCGGCGCCGGTGGTGGCGGCGTCTCAAGCGGCACCCGCTACGATTCGAGCGTCGGCTATAACGTCGGCAGCCGTTCAGCCGGCGTGCCGGTTTCGTCCGGCGGTGGATCTTCAGTTGGTTCGGTTGGCGGCGGCGCGTCAGCCGGCGCTTCTGCTGGCAGCGCCCGCGGCGGCGGTGGCAGTAGCGGTGGTGGCGGTGGCACTTCGTCCGGCAGCGGACGCGGACGCTAACGTCTCCCTCTCCATTTCAATCAAAAGCTTTTTGCGATCGAGTCCTCCACCATATCCGGTGAGGGATCCGTTTGCTCCAATCACCCGGTGACACGGGACGATGATGCTGATCGGATTGCGCCCGTTCGCAAGGCCGACGGCGCGCGATGCCGCTGGATTGCCGATTCGCTTCGCCAGTTCGCCGTAGCTGATGGTGGTCCCGTACGGAATCTCGCAAAGCTCCTTCCACACCGTCTTGCGGAACGGGGTGCCGGAAGGGTTTAACGGCAGATCGAACTCGATTCGCTCGCCCTCGAAATACTCACGTAACTGTTGCGCCGTGGTTACGAGCACAGGCAGATCATCCTGCCGCACCCAACCCTCCCGCGATCCCGGACCATGCCGGTGAACCTGCATGTACACGCCGGTGAGCGCCTCTCCATCTGAGACCAGCATCAGTTCACCGATTCGGGTGTCTATCAACGAATACAAAGTTGTCATTGCGCCTCCACAGGTTTTTCCGCGAGTGATTTCCAAAGGTAAATTGCTGCGTACGATCGCCATGGTGACCACGCCGCCGACATCTCAAGGATTTGCCGTTCTGCCTTCGTTCCCAGCGCCTTCATCACGCCCAGGTCAGTGTGCGGAAATGCGTCCGGCCAGCCGAGCGCACGCATCGCGATGTACTGTGCGGTCCACTCACCGATTCCCGGCAGTTCCTTCAACGCAGCCATTGCGCTCGCGACATCCGCGCACGGCTCCAGCCTGACTCTTCCCTCGGCCGCCGCCCTGGCCAGTCCGAGAACGCACTCCGCGCGCGCATTCGTCAGTCCCAGCGCGCGAATGGACGCATTGTCCGACTGCGCAATCCGCGCGGCGTCCAAACCGTTAAACGCTGTCGCAAATCGACCCGCGATGGTAGTGGCGGCGCGGACGCTGATCTGCTGACCGAGCACCGCCCGCAGCGCCATCTCGAAGCCATCGAACGAGCCCGGCACGCGCAGTCCCGGGTGAGCGCGGACAATCGGACGAAGCCGCGGATCCTCTGCCAATCTGTCCTCAATCAACTCAGGATGCGCACCTAGGTCGAACAGGCGCTTCACGCGCGCGAGCACTCTCGCCAGCACCGGCGTCAATGACGTCGACACCTCCACCCGTAACGCGTTTTTCCCGCGAACCGGGGAAACCGCGATTCGTCCCCGGTGCTCACCCATCTTGACGACGCGAGAGTAACGGTTCTCGTCGATCGTCTCGATTCCTGCGATTGCCCGGGCGCGCAGAAATCCGAGTATCGCAACCCAATTGAACGGCAGGCGGTATCCCACGTCACATGCGATGTAGTCGGCGGGTGCCGCGATCACGTGCCGCCCTCGCAGCCGTCGCGGCGACATCCGGTATCGTTCCTGGAACAACGCATTGAAGCGTCGCAGGCTCGCAAAGCCCGATGCGAACGCAATTCTCGTTACCGGCAGAGCCGTCTCGGTAAGCAGTTGTTTCGCAAGCAGCAGCCTCTGCGTCTGTGCGATCTCAATAGGACTAACGCCGAATTCGCCTTCGACAGCCCGGCGCAGATGCCGCGCCGTCACACCAAACTCCGCTGCAAGTTCTTCCACGCCGGCTTCGTTTAATGCGCCCGACTCAATTCGCGCAAGCGCGGCACAGGCAAGCCTCGCGGAGGCATCAATGCGGGCATTGCCAGGGGCTAACTCGGGCCGGCAGCGCAAGCACGGGCGGTAACCGTTTTGCTCAGCGGCCGCTGCGGTGTCATAAAACACGCAAGAGTCGCGCCGTGCCGGGCGGGCGGGGCAGACCGGACGGCAGTAAATTCCTGTGGTCCGGATGGCTACATAAAAGACGCCGTCAAACCGCGGATCGTGAGACCGGAGCGCGCGATAACAGCCGTCAGCGTCGAGTACCATACATCGATACTACGCTCATCGGCGCGCCCGTACTCGCCGTTTTCGGACGTCAATAGAAACTGCGTTATTGCGAATCAACGCCTTCCTGGCCCAGCAATTTATTGTTGCGGGAGTACTGACGCCGCAGGCTTCCCAAGCCTACCGCCGGGACCTTTGATGGATTCTCAACTTATCGTTTTTGTGTCTTGAAAAGAGATCCAGCCCAGGGTATAGCGATTCCGCCGCACTATGAAGTAACGATACCCGTTAGGTAATACGCGCCAATCGAAAGGAGTAATGAATGAGTTTGTAAATCAATTGGGGCTTGCTACTGCTTGCCTGCTGGCCTTAGTCCTCTTCGCACCGCTGGCTCAGGCTCAACCGTGTGTGGTTGGAGGTGTTGGTGGCATCGACCCATTCCTCGGAGCAGTCTGGGCATTCCAGACCCAAACCGGCGAACACGGCCAGGCATCCATTGGAACCTTTGTCGGCACACCGAAGAATGGCGTTGGCTTCGTCGATGTCATCGAGACAATCAGCACGAACGGTAGCGTCACCCGCCTCGCACAAGCTACCGGGCGGTACCAACTCTATCCCGATTGCTCCGGTGGAACTCTCGATTTCATGTGGAATGGTCAAGCCATTCAATTTGAATTCGTGTTCTTGCCGCAGCGCACCGAAATCTATATGGTCAGCACGTCTAACTTGCCCACCGCCTATACAATGTGGGGCACGGCGAAGATCGGCGGGGTGAGACAGTGCCCGGCCGGCACCGTCAATCCTCTTGATGTGCTCAACAACTCTCAATGGGCCTTCAAGACATTCCCAGGTTACTACCCCAACGGCGGCTTTGACGGTCCGTCCATTGGAACGTTCAAGCTGACAGAAGCGCTCAACCGGGCCGGTGTGCTCGCGGGAGTCTTGAGCCTGTCTGAGACGATCAAGAACTTCTCATCGTCTCCCATTCGGCTATCCACCGATAGCGGGCGGTACTCCGTCGATCCAGACTGCTCGACCGGTACCCTGTACGTCAACAACAGCTACCGGCCGGTTCAGTTCGAGTTCGTATTCACGAATGCTTCTTTCACCGAGATGTACATGCTGGCCATCGGCGCCACTGACGTCGCTTTGGCTGGACACGCCAAACGCTTCTAGCGCTTAATCAAATCCCCGCGACGAAATTCTCGTCGCGCTTCAAGCCGCGCCGGATCTTCTCCGGCGCGGCTTTATTTCAGTTCCTTTTCGAAGAACGCTGTCATCGCTTCCATCATTTGCTTGCGCACCGGACCCGTCACTCCATGACTCTTCTGCGGATAGAGCATGAACTCGAACTGCTTGTCCGCGCGCTGCAAAGCATCGGTGAGTTGCAGCATATTCTGGAACAGCACATTGTCGTCGTCGATGTTGTGTACAAGCATCAGCTTGCCCTTCAGATTGCCGGCCTTCAGCGGCAGGTTTGTGCCCGCGTAGCCGTCCGGATTCTCCTGCGGCAGGCCCATGTACCGCTCCGTATAAATTGTGTCGTAGTTCGCGAAATTCGTTACCGGCGCGCCCGAAATGCCGGCGTGGAAGACATCGCCCGCATTCAACAGGGCGTTTGCCGTCATGAACCCGCCATAACTCCACCCGTAGATACCGACGCGCTTAGCATCGACAAATCCCATCCCCACGAGATGCGCGACGCCCGCACGCTGATCGTCCAACTCCACCGCACCCATCTTGTGATAAATCGCCGACTCGAATTTGTGACCATGCCCGCTCGCTCCGCGATTGTCCACCTGCCAGATCACGAAACCCTTGTGCGCGAGCACCTGGTCCCAGTTGAGTCCGCTCCAGGAATCGCGCACGGACTGCGCATGCGGCCCACCGTACACCATCACCACCGCCGGATATTTCTTCGACGCATCGAAGCCGGCCGGCTTGATGAGCCGCGCGTACATATCGGTGCTGCCGTCCGCGGCCTTCAATTTCACGATCTCAGTGGGGAGAATTTCGTATTCCGATGAAGCCTTCGTGTCGGCCTCCCGATAAACGCTGTACTCGCTGCCGTCCATTTTGCGGAACACGCGGCGCGAAGGGGCCTTCAGACTCGAATACGTGTCCAGAAAATAGCCGCCGCCGGCCGGCATGGAGACGGTGTGAGTCCCGGGCTCCTGAGTCAGTCGCTGTTTCCCGCTTCCGTCCAGCTTGATCGAATAGAACTGCGTCTCGAGAGGACTCGGCTCACTCGACAAGTAGTAAACCGTCCCGCTAGCTTCATCCACTCCCGGAACTCCCCGAACTTCCCAATTCCCGCTCGTGAGTCTCCGCTGATCCTTGCCGTCCATCGTCGACACATAAAGGTGTCTGAACCCGCCGTCGCGCTCGCTCGTCCACAGGAAATGCTGGTTGTCCTTAAGAAACCGCAGATCATCATGCAGATTCACCCAGTACGGATCTGACTCCGTAAACAATGTCGTCACCGCGCCGGTCTTCACATCCGCCGACAGCACGTCCATTCGGTTCTGCACGCGAGTGAGTCTTTGCACGAGGAGATGCGCGTTGTCCGGCATCCACGCAACCCGTGCAATCAGATGTTGATCACGCGTCTCACCCGCGTCCACCCAGCGAACCGCGCCGCCAGTGGCCGCGATTACGCCCAACCGGACGTCGGCGTTGTGTTCGCCGGCCTGCGGATAACGCTGCGGTTCCAGCAGCGCCCGGTATTTGCGCAGGTCAACATGCGGGTACAGTGGCTCGCGGCTCACGTCGAACTGCAGAAACGCGATCGATTTTCCGTCCGCTGACCACCAGTACGCCGTGCCCAGATCCAACTCTTCGGGATAGACCCAGTCCAACTCCCCGTTCAGCAGCGTCTCGTTGCCATCTTTTGTCAGCCGCGTCTCCTGTTTCGAAGCGACGTCGATCACATACATATCGTGTGAGCGACGGAACAAAATCCGTGTTCCGTCAGACGACAGTTTTGGATCGCGCTCCTCGATCGGAGTCGCCGTTAACTGATCTGCCTTGCCGCTGTCCAGGTGATACAAGAAGATATCGCCCTTCGAAAGCACCAGCAGGTCCTTCCCTGAATCGGACCACTGCAGGGTCTCCTCGCGGACGCGGCGGTTCTCCCAGTCGAATCGCTCGTGTGCCGGCGCCGCCACCGCACCCTTCGTTACCTCGTCCAGTGAGAACAACTCCTTGGACTTCTTCGACGCCATGTCGTACTGCGACACCTTGCCGCCTTGCTGGGTGACGAATGATTTGCCGTCCGGTGCCCAGTTTGGCGCACCCATTCCGGCGAATCCGCCACGGCCTCCGCCTAAAATCGCATCCAGCGTAACCGGCTTCTTCTGTGCAAAGAGGGCTGCCGCGAGACCTAGAAAAATACCAAATTTGCGAAACATGGGATTAACTCCAGTCTAGTATGCCATCACTGTTAGCATCGAATTGTGGAAGAAAACGAGGTCTATGGCGCCATCGGTGACGACGGATTCAAGCGGCTTGTGGCGGCTTTCTACCGCCAAGTGCCTATCGACGATATCCTCGGTCACATGTATCCGCAGGACGATCTCGCGGGTGCCGAACAGCGGCTCCGCGACTTCCTGATCTTCCGTTTTGGCGGTCCGCATCAATACATCGAGCAACGGGGACACCCGCGCTTGAGGATGCGACACGCCCCATTCTCAATCGGCCAGGCGGCGCGCGACCGCTGGCTTCTGCTCATGAGTCGCGCCCTCGACGAAGCCGCCTTCCCAGCCCCGGCCGATCACGTCCTGCGCGCCTTCTTCGCGTCCACCGCTACCTTCCTGATGAACCGCCCCTCCATAGGCGCCGATCTCAAACCCGCCTAGCCAAACGGTACAATTGCCGGAAAGGAGTACTCGGCATGCCGTCAACTGGGAAAACGGTCGCTGTTCTGGGCGGTGGAGTCGGCGGATTGAGCGCAGCCCACGAACTGGCTGAGCGCGGGTTTAACGTCAAGGTGTACGAGCGCAAGGCGTCGTTCGGCGGCAAGGCCCGCAGTATGGAGTCGCCCGGCACAGGCACCGGCGGACGCAAACACCTGCCAGGCGAGCACGGCTTCCGCTTCTTCCCGAACTTCTACAAGCACGTCACTGACACCATGGCGCGCATTCCTTTTCCAGGCAATGAGCACGGCGTCTTCGACAACATCGTGCCTGGCGCTCGCGCGCAAATTGCCCGTAATGGGCGCATGTCAGTGATCACCATCTCCGGCTTCCCGCAGAATCTGGAGGACTGGGTGGTGGCGCTGAAGGGCGCTATCGACAGTCTGGCGCTTGGCGTCCCGGACTGGGAAGTGCTGGCCTACGTCGACCGCCTGCTTGCTCTGTTCACCACCTGCGAAGAGCGCCGCGTCGCCGAATACGAAAAGATCGCCTGGTGGGACTTCATCGGCGCGTCCTCGAAAAGCGCCGCCTTTCAGCAGTTTCTCGCCCGCGGCATGACACGCTCCATGGTCGCGCTGCGAGCGGAAGAAGGCAGCGCGCGTACCGTTGGCTACATCGGAATCCAACTGATGCTCGGCCTGCTCAAAGTCGGCGAGCGGATGGACCGGCTGCTGAATGCTCCAACCAACGAAGCATGGATCGATCCCTGGACCACCTACCTGCGCAGCCTCGGCGTGGAACTTACCTCCGGCGTCGCAACCCTCGCGTTCAACGTCGACCAGGGACGCATTACCGGTGTCCGCATTGACGACAACGGCACCGCACGTGAAATCAAGGCCGACTACTATGTTGCGGCGATGCCGGCTGAAGGCATGGCCCCTCTCGTCAGCGACGCTCTGAAGGCCGCCGCCCCTTCGCTCGCCAATGTCTACCGGCTCAAGACGAACTGGATGAACGGCATTCAGTTCTATTTGGAACACGATGTCCCGGTGGTCAACGGTCATACCATCTATATCGATTCACCCTGGGCGCTCACTTCCGTTTCACAACGCCAGTTTTGGCGCGAGGGCGCGATGGACAGCTATGGGGACGGCCGGCTGGGCGGCATCCTGTCGGTCGATATCTCCGACTGGACCGCGCCCGGTGTAATCTACAACAAGCCCGCGATGAACTGCAGCGCGGAAGAGATTAAGGAAGAGACCTGGCAGCAGTTGAAGATGCACCTGAACGTCGAAGGCGTGCGTGAACTCGACAACGCAAATCTCCTCGGCTGGTTCCTCGACACCGACATTCAGTTCCCGAATCCCAACGAAGTTACGAATCTCGAGCCGCTGCTCATCAACACCGCCGGATCACTTTCCTGGCGACCAGAAGCGCACACCGAGATCCCAAACTTGTTTATCGCCTCCGACTACGTGCACACGTTTACCGATATCGCCTGCATGGAAGGTGCGAATGAAGCGGCCCGGCGCGCCACGAATGCAATCCTCGACGCCTCCGGCTCTAGCGCGCCGCGTGCGGGTGTCTGGCCGCTTGAGGAACCGGAAGCCTTCCGCCCGCTGCGTGATTACGATCGTTTGAGATTCAAGCTGGGCTTGCCTCACGCCGGACTGCCGATCGCCGGCTTTGGCTCACGCTGAATACACGAGCGATCCAGCGAGATAGGTCTCTAGGATATGAATCCGCCCGTCTACCAGCTGGAATACGATAACATCACCGCGCTCGCCGGGCTTCAACCCTCGTAGCCGGTTCGCGATTCGCCCGGCGCGCGCCGGATTGATCGTTGCCATCGTCACCGCCTCGCGTAGAGAGACGCCTGCGAGGTGCATGATATTGCTCACCGCGCGGTCCATCATCAAAGCCGACCCCGCCAGGCGGTCGCCATCCACGAGACGCACACTGCCGTCGGCGTGCAGTTCTACGTCCACCTCGCCGAGCTTGTACCGTCCCGGTGCGCAGCCTGCGGGCATCACCGCGTCTGTAATCAGCACGCTGTGACCGATGCCCTTCGCACGCATCGCCACCTTCAGGAAGGCCGAGTCGAGATGAATCCCGTCGACTATGAAGCTCGCGGTCAGGCGATCCTCGGCCATTTGATCCCAGATGTAATTGGGATGCCGCCGCAGCACCGCGTGAGCGCCGTTTCCAAGGTGCGTCGACATCGTGGCTCCAGCTGATACGGCATCTTTGATCTGCTCCGCCGACGCTTTGGTGTGGCCAATGCTCACCATCACTCCTTCTTGCACCACACGTTCGATATAGGCACATGCCTCAGGCCATTCAGGCGACACGGTGGTCAAGCGAACCAGTCCGCCAGCCGCTTCCTGCCACCGCAAGTATTCGTTGAAGTCCGGAGGCCTAACGCAATGCTGTGGATGGGCCCCTCGTGGACCGTCCTCCGGAGAGATATGCGGACCCTCCACATGAAACCCCTCCATTGCGGGCCCCTCAGCCAGTACTTCTCGTGCCTTCGCGAGGTTGCTCAGCGCACCCAGCATGTTTTCCGGCGTGCCGGTGATGACGGTAGGAAATATTCGAGTGACGCCGGTGGAGAACTGAGCACGGAGAGACTGCGATATCAATTCGTGCGAGGCGTTCGGATCGCAGTAGTCGACTCCCGCAAAGCCGTTCACCTGCAAATCGATGAACCCGGGAGCAACGTAAGGCAGATCGGCGGGCGGAGAAATCAGATCGTCCACGCCTTCGATCACGTTTGAAGCTCGGACTTCTACCGCCTCGCCGCTGAAGACGTCAATCCCGTAGACTTTCATCGTCGAAGCCCCTGAACATTTTCTTTGGATTCCGGTTTATTCACAAGTTACCCACAGGCAGCTGTCCGCAAGTTGAAGATCACAGTACCGAAACAGCTGTTGATAATTCTCGGCTAGCCCTATTTTCCGCTAGCGTGACCGCGCCCACGCTGGTACAAAGGAACACAGATCCCCCGTCGGAGCGATTGTGGCGTTGAATCTCGGGGGAGGTGGAACGCCCGCAATCGCTTCGTCGGGATCTAATCAATCTCTCCTGTTTATTTGACACCGACAGTTACAGGCACGGGCGTAAGCCAGCCGAAACGGTCTGTTATCTTACCTTCGACGATCCCGAAGAATTCCTTCTGAAGCTTCTCGGCAACAGGACCGCGCCGGCCGGTGCCGATGGTCACCTTATCCACCGAACGTATGGGTGTCACTTCAGCGGCCGTACCGGTGAAGAACACTTCGTCGGCGATATATAGCATTTCTCTCGGTATGGGAGTCTCAGTCACGTCGATTCCCATTGACCGGGCTAGCTGCAAGATGCTGTCGCGGGTGATGCCTGGCAGGACGCTGGCTCCGAGCGGGGGCGTGATGATTCGGCCATCGCGGACCACGAAGATGTTCTCGCCCGAGCCCTCGCTGATATAGCCGGAGGCGTCCAGCGCAATGCCTTCCGCATAGCCGTTCACATGAGCTTCCATGCGAATGAGCTGTGAGTTCATGTAATTCGCACCCGCCTTGGCGAGCGCCGGCAGCGTGTTGGGAGCGATGCGCGTCCAACTGGAAATGCAGACGTCCACACCCTGGCTGAGCGCTTCCTCGCCCAGGTACTTGCCCCATTCCCAACAAGCCATGTAGGCCTCAATCGGATTTTCGGCTGTGGCGAGAACGCCCACGTTGCCGTAGCCCCGCAATACCAACGGCCGCACATAACACGATCGCAGTCCGTTGATCCGAATCAACTCGACACTCGCATCCACCAGCGCGTCCACGGTGTAAGGGATCTCCATGCGGTAGATCTTGCCCGAGTCGAGCAGACGGCGCATGTGCTCGCGAGCGCGGAAAATAGCCGGTCCGGCGGCGGTTTCATAGCAGCGAAGGCCCTCGAACACCGAGCTGCCGTAGCTGGTAACGTGCGCAAGAACGTGAATCTTCGCGTCGTTCCAGTTAATGAATTTACCGTTATGCCAGATTTTCTCGGTGGCCTTGATCATAGACAAAGTATAGCGTTTTCAGGCACCGCGCTATCTTCAAGATGTGACCGTTTTGCCAATTGACGGGCTGATTCCGCGCATTCTCGACACCCTGCGCGGACATTCGAATCTGGTCATCGAGGCGGCCCCCGGAGCCGGCAAAACCACGCGCGTGCCTCCCGCGCTTCTACCCGGCGCCGGTGGTGAGGTGCTCGTCCTCGAACCCCGCCGCCTGGCCGCTCGTATGGCCGCCCGTCGCGTGGCTGCCGAACTCGGCGAGGATCCCGGCGCTACAGTCGGTTACCAGGTCCGCTTCGAGGACGTATCCGGGCCGCGCACCCGCCTGCGATTTCTCACGGAAGGTGTGCTCACACGCCGCCTTCTCAGCGACCCCGACCTGCGCGGAGTGTCCATCGTTATCCTGGACGAATTCCACGAGCGCCATCTCGACACCGATCTCGCCCTGGCGCTTCTGCGCCGTCTCCAAACCACCACGCGCCGTGATCTGAAGCTCGTCGTGATGTCCGCCACACTCGATCCCGGGCCCGTGTCGCGTTTCCTTGACCACGCGCCGGTACTCGTCAGTGAAGGCAGGTTGTTTCCCATCGACACGTCTTTCACGCCGCATTCAGCTGCCCCGCTCGAGGAGCAGGTGTCAGCGGTCATCGACAAACTCCTGGCCGGCGGCCTCGACGGTGACGTTCTCGTCTTTCTTCCAGGAGCCGCCGAGATTCGTAGGTGTGCACGCTCGCTTGAGCGCGCGGCGGCACGTGCCAGCTTGCTCGTAGTCCCGCTCTATGGCGATCTTTCTCCAGCCGAGCAGGACCGCGCGGTCGCTCCTGCCTCCCAGCGCAAGATCATTCTCTCCACCAACGTCGCCGAAAGCTCTATCACGATCGACGGCGTCACGGCCGTCATCGACAGCGGACTCGCGCGCATCGCCGCCGACTCTCCCTGGACCGGCTTGCCCGCTGTCGAAGTCACGCGCATCAGCAAGGCCTCCGCTCGTCAACGTGCCGGACGCGCGGGGAGAACGGCTCCCGGCCGCGTGGTTCGTCTATATTCCGAGGACGACTTTGCCCGGCGGCGTGACCACGATCCGCCGGAAATCACTCGACGCGAACTCTCGCAAGTACTGCTGGATCTCGATGCGATGCGGGTACAGAATCTGGAATGGCTCGAACCGCCGCCAGAACCCGCTGTGGCCTCCGCACAGTCGTTGCTCAACCGCTTAGGGCGAGAACATTTCAGTGCCATGGCGAAGCTCCCGCTCCATCCGCGGCTTGCCCGCTTGGTAATCGAGGCTCAAAAGCGAAGTGCCGGCGAGATGGGAGTCGCCATCGCCGCCGTCCTTAGTGCCGGGGAACGGTCCAACAGCGCCGACTTGTTGCATCTGGCCGAGAGCGACTGGACGCCTCAAACCCGCCGCGTCTATGACCAGATCAAGCGCGCCGCGGGTCGCGTCCGCGGTCATGAGGATGAGGGCGCGCTGATGGCCGTGCTGGCTGCTTTCCCCGATCGGGTGGCGCGGCGCCGGCAGGGCAGGGAATACAACCTGGCCGCTGGAGGCAGCGCTATGATGAACGCCGACTCGCCTCACGAGTTCATCGTCGCCGTCGACATCGAGAGCCGCCGCGACAAGGGTCTGCCTCTGATTCGCCTGGCCAGCCCCATCCAGCCCGACTGGCTGATCGATCTGTTTCCCGATCACATCAAGGAGCGCGATGGCGTCACGTGGAATCGTGTCGCCGAACGGGTTGAACAAGTGAGCGCCCTGATCTATGAAGGCTTGACCATTAGTGAAACGCGAAGCGGCTCACCGGATCCCGAACTGTCCGAAGCGCTGCTCGCGGAGAAGGCTCTCGAAGCGGGAGTCGAGCGTTTCGTGAAGGATGGCGACGAGCTTCGTGCCTGGGCTGAGTTTGCTGGCGCCGCCAAAGGCAC
The DNA here is from genome assembly GCA_038212445.1 of Bryobacterales bacterium. Classification (GTDB taxonomy): domain Bacteria; phylum Acidobacteriota; class Terriglobia; order Bryobacterales; family Bryobacteraceae; genus TMP-7. The sequence continues at coordinate 87,999 of JBBQUM010000019.1, read as the reverse complement.
CGACGAACTCACGAGTCTGCTTCGATCAGCGTGTGCGGGTAAACGTAGCTTTGCTGAACTCGATGGCGCCAATCTTACCGCTGGTTTCCGACGCAAATTGGAGCAGCTGGCACCGTCCCGCATACGGCTTCCGGGTGGGCGGGAAACCAAAGTCAATTACGCACCTGGCCAGCCGCCCTGGATCGCATCCCGCCTTCAGGAGTTCTTCGGGATGAAAGAGACTCCGAAGATCAACGGCACCCCGGTGGTGGTGCATCTGCTTGCTCCCAACCAGCGCCCGGTTCAGATGACGTCTGATCTGGCAGGATTCTGGGAACGGCTGTATCCGCAAGTCAGGCGTGAACTCAGCCGTCGCTACCCGAGGCACAAATGGCCTGAGAATCCGGCCTAGGCTACTTGGCCGTTGCCGCCGGTTCCTCGGCTGCTTCCATCACCACTTTATGCGCGCCAGGTTCACGCTTCCGGGAACTGCGGCCAGTGAGCCATGCGAAATCCATCGGGTAGATCTCTGGATCGAAAATCACCGAGTAGAAATGCCAGACCACGATCGCCAGCGACGCCAGAATGGCCTCGTACCAGTGGACTGCGGTCGCTACGTCGAGGATCCACTTCGGCAGGAACTGGAGCGACCAGTTATTCGCCCAAAGCAGCACGCCCGTGACCACCATGACAAATGTGCCCCAAACCACCGCCCAATACTCCGCTTTCTCGATGTATCCATGGCTCGGTAGCACCGGCTTTTTCTTGGTGATGCCGAGATTGTAGGCCATTCCCTTGGCGGCATCGGTGGCATCGCTGAATTTCGGGAACATCTCGGTCCAGTGGTGCCCGAGGCTGCGGCTGAAAACCAGGCCGATCACATGCATCACCGAGACCGCCATCATGATTACCGCCGCCACCCGGTGGAGGTTCCGCCGAATCTGCAAGCTGGATTCAAAGAACGCAAACGGCTGTGCCCAGATAGCTTCGGGGAATTTCAGCGCCAGTCCGCTATAGGCCAGCACAATGAACGACGTGGCGAGCATGGCGTGCGATAACCGCTCGTACGGCAGCATTCGCAACTCGCCTTCGCGCGCCGCTTCATGTGTCACCGGAGCGCCGTTAAAATGCCGTATCAGTTTGCGAATCAGATCGCCGGTGTTGTGGAGCAGCATCAGGACGATAGTGAACGGGATGGTGAGCAGATAGAAACTTCGCACCCACGCCACACTTGCCGGTTCGTTCTGCCCTTCAGCCTGATGGACCGCGCCGATCGCAAATCGGGTTCCCGCACCCGCATGGCACTTCCCGCAGGTGGCTGGCAGGTTCTTCGCGTTTGTCATCGACTTCACATCCTTCGACGGAAGGATGTTGTGGATGCCGTGACAGCTCGCGCAGTTGGCTACCGTCTGGGCTCCGCCTTTCGCAGCCAAGCCGTGGAAGGATGCGTCGAAAGTAGTTAGACGGTCCGAAGGAATGCCCAGGCGGCGCGCCAGCGTGACGTTGCCATGACACTGCCCGCAAGTGTCGCGGACGTGCGAGCCATGCACCGGCGACGCTTCGCTATCGGTCGCGAGAATCCTGTGCTCGCCGTGGCAGTCCGTACAGACCGCCGCATTGAGTTCCCCACGAGCGATGGCCTTACCATGGACCGAAATCTTGTAATCGTCCGCCACGTGGTCATGGCACATCCCGCAGGTCTCCGGGACGGATTTTCGAAAATCTGCGGATCTAGGCTTGAGGACCTCGTGAGCGTTCTGGTGGCAGGTTGAGCACTCTGGCGCCGCCGCATTTCCCTTGGCCGACTGCTGACCGTGGATACTCAGGGCATAGTCCTGTCCCGCCTCCGTATGACAACTCGCGCAAACCGGTTTCACTATCTTGGCCGGATGCGGATACTCCTCGTGTTTCAAATGGCATTGACTGCAGGCCATGGAACCATGCGCGGTCCCCACAAGCTTGGTTGCCTGCTCGTGACATCCCGCACACGTCTCGTTGGCTGGGTTCTGGCCGAAAAGAAAGGTCCCGGTCGCTACGATTAATAATGCCCAACGAAGTATTGTTCCCATGTACCTGCAGCCTCTTTGATGAATGCCTTATCTACTTTGCAGGTGCGGCCGGCGCCGCGATGCTGCATGCTTTCAAGTCCTTCTTGTCTTTGAAGCACTTTCCAGCGTCGTTCAGTTCTTTGCCGGTGGTGTGGCAAGTCTTGCAGGTCTTTATGCCAGTCTCTTTGACAATCTTGACGCTAGCGAATGACATTGTGGTGGCGAGCATACCGAGCCCAAGAATCAACCCGGGAGCCACAAATTGAAACAACTTCTTCATGAAGCCTCCTGTAGTGGGTAGTGCAATTCGACATCCAGAGTTTAAGACCTCTAAGTGTTTAATTTGCACACACTGATGGAAAGTTCAACAGCGTGAGAGTGCGCAGGCATGGGCGGCTTGAGGGAACTGCCCCAAGCGGGGCAGTTACTTAGAGGTTCCGGAACCTGAGACTGTGGCTACTCCCAGGTCGTTCAGAATCTTCGGCTGGGCCTCTTCCATGGCCAGGAGGCTATGACAGACGTTGCAATCCTGAGTGATTTTGATTCCGCCTGAACCAGCGGCGACGTGGTTGTCGTCATGACAACGGAAGCATCCGGGGAAGTCGGCGTGGCCCAGGTTATTGGGATAACTTCCCCATTTGACCTTCATTTCGGGGAACACGTTGTTTCGATAGACCAGCGACACCCCCTTAGCAGACCGCATCACCTCGTCCTTGCGCGACGCGAAGACAGCCGGGTACTTGTCCTGGTAGAACTTAGCGAATCCCGCCTCGATCTTGCCGGTGGCATCGTCGTGCGTCGCGTACTCGCCTTTCAGCAGTTCCAGGCTCTCTTTTTTTGCAAAAGGCAGACTCAACGAGATTGTCCCGGCCGACAGCGCGTTATCCACGGCGCGTTCCGGCAGTTGATAGGTGTGGCTGGGGCGGTTGTGGCAGTCCATGCAGTCCATAACTCGCATGGTCTTGGGATCGCCCAGGCGGGCCTCGTCGTCGGGCTTCGTGCCCGCAGCTACGAAACGGACCCATTTGCCGTCGCCCCTGGTGAATTCGACCACCGGGATTGTCTGACGGCTCTCGTCGGCGGGCGCATACCGCATCTCGATTCCGGGAGCCATGTGCATCCCGTGGATCCCGCGCGCCACCCCTCCGCCTATCTTCATCAGTAGCGCCGTCTTGGTTTGGGTATTCGTCTCGTCGTCGGAGTACTTGTTGATGACGCGCAACCGCTCGCCGCCGAACTTCTGCGGCCAGTGGCACGTTTCGCAAGTCTCGCGCGCCGGGCGCAGATTCTGGACCGGCGTGGGAATCGGCGTCGGATAATTGTGCAGCGTCACTGCGATCACCTGGCCCAACCCCGACATCTTGCTCTTTACGAACCAGCCGGCGCCTGGACCGATATGGCACTTCACACACTCAACCCGAGCGTGCGGAGACAGCTTGTAGGCTGTGTATTCCGGCTGCATCACCGTGTGGCAGGTTTCCCCGCAGAACTCCACGCTCTCCATGTAGTTAACCGCGCTGTAGGTCAGGTTCCCAGCGATCACCAGATTCAGCACGGTGGTAACCCCGATAAAGCCAATGAGCTTCTTGAATTCGTAGTTCTTCAAGTCAAGAGGCGGGAACGTCGATGGATACAGTCCCTTGCCTCGTTCGCGCCGGGCTCGCAGCATGATTCCGATGGGAATCAGCACCAGTCCGCCGATGAAGAAGCCCGGCAGTATCAGAAACACCAGGAGTCCAAGGTAGGCGTTCTCCGCCGTGCCTCGCCAGAACATAGGGATCAGCGAGAGAAAGAGAATCGTGGAAGTGGTAACCAGCACAATGCCGAGCAAACTGATGAGATTGTTGGAAAGATGAACGAGCGGTGATAACCAGTCGGTGATTCTCTTGGACATTGGCATGTGTGGATTTCCACGACAGACTCATGCAATCACCAAGCCAGACAGCTTGGGTCCGGTTTTCAAGATGTTGCAGAAAGAAAGGCGCGCAACTGCGGCATTCGACGCTATTTATCTGCGTCTGTTGGCTCACTGGCAAGGCCTGCTTGGATCCTTGGATTCAACAGGCAAGCCAGCCGATCAGCAGGTAGGTCAGCGCGTTCGCTGGCTACTTCCCGAATGGTCCGGCCGGATTCGTAGGCTTCCTTCGCGATAGCGGCAGCACGGTCATAGCCAATCTCCGGCGCGAGTGCGGTGACGCTCGATAGAGATCTCTCCACCAGTTCCTGAATACGGTCGTGGTCTGCCTCGATGCCGGCGATGCAGCGCTGGGCGAAGTTACGGCTGACCGAGGCTAGTAAGCGGATGGACTCGAGCAGGTTGTAGGCGATCACCGGCATCATGACGTTCAATTCGAAGTTGCCGGCTGCTGCGGACCACGCGATGGTGGCGTCGTAGCCCACCACTTGGGCGCACACCATAAGAACGCTCTCGGCGATCACCGGGTTAACTTTGCCGGGCATCATGCTCGAGCCAGGCTGTGTGGCGGGAAGCTTGAGCTCCCCGATACCTGAGCGTGGTCCTGAGCCGAGAAAGCGAATGTCGTTGGCGATCTTTGTGAGGGCGATGGCATAGGTGCGAAGCGCTCCACTAACGAAGCAGACCGCGTCCTTTCCGGCCTGCTGTTCGAAGTGATTGGCAGCCTCGCGAAACGGGATTCCGGTATCCTTCGCAAGTCCGGCTATGATTTGGGCGGCGAAACCGACCGGAGCATTCAGGCCCGTGCCTACGGCCGTTCCGCCTAGTGGGAGTTCCAATAGCTCGGTCATGGCCAGCCTGATCCGCCGAGCAGATGAGTCTACCTGCCACGCATATCCACTGAATTCCTGCCCCAGCGTCATCGGGACCGCATCCTGAAGATGAGTCCTTCCGATCTTCACGACTTCGGCGAACTCCTCGGCTTTTATGGTTAAGGCTGACCGCAGTGCTTCCATCGCCGGAAGCAGCGTATCCCTGATCTCAAGGGACCCGGCGACATGTAACGCGGTCGGAATGACGTCGTTGCTCGATTGGCCGTAATTGACGTCGTCATTCGGGTGGACTTCATGGCCGCTATCCCTCGAGGCTAAGTGAGCGATCACCTCATTGGCGTTCATGTTGGTTGAGGTGCCGCTGCCGGTTTGGAAGACATCGACCACAAAGGCATCGTCGTGTTCGCCGCGCGCAACGGCTGAGGCTGCCTGCTCAATGTCGGACCTTCCCCGGAGGTTCGCGGCCAGACTCTTGATGGATCCAAGGGCGTGAATGAACGAAGGAGGCAACCGGTAGCCGCTGATGGGGAAATTCAGGACTGCGCGCTGGGTCTGTGGGCCGTATAATGCATCGACGGGCACCCGCACCGATCCCATTGAATCGCGCTGGACCGTCTCATTTGGATTGGAAGTGTCTTGAAAAGAAGAACCGCCCATACCAGATTAGAGACCGGCGATGGGCGGTTGGGTTTCGGTGAGTTTTAGCTAGTTAAGCTTTTCGACGGCGTTTGTACGCCAGCAGTCCGACGGCTCCGAGGCTAAAGAGAGCGATTGTTCCCGGTTCCGGAACAACCTGAACGAAGTTAACTGCGAAATCCTGGAAGTCACCAACCCCTTCAATCGGGTTCAGTCCGTTCCAGAACAGGCCATCCTCAGCACCGACTACAAACCCTGTAGCGGTCTGGAAAACGGCAAAGTGCTGCGTGCTTGCCAGTGACGACAGCGTGAAAACATGGGTGTTGGTTGATGATTGGGATCTATAGGTCTCCTGAAGATTCGGCGGGCAAGAGCCCGGGTCGCAGCTGTAAGCTACGTCGATATAGAAACCATAATTCCCCACATGAGAAAAGAACTGACTACCCTGCACTAGAGGAGGGCCATTAGCAACGCCCTGAAACAAAGCAATCTTGGTGTTCGGTGCGCTCAGATCATAAATTCCAAACGCAATAATATTCACCGTTGCGTTTGAAAGGACCTGCATCTTATAGGCTGATCCGGTTCCTTGAAAATAGAAATCAGACAGCCCAGATGACGAGTTAGTAGCCCACGATAAGCCATTCAGATTGAGGGATTGAGACGTACCGTACTGACCGCTTACAAGGCAGCCAACATTAAAACATCCCGTGCCATCAACTGATGGGTTGTTCCAGTAAGCTGGACCGTTGGATCCAAACGTACTGTTGACTATCACATCTCCAGAGGCTGTGCCAATAAGAAAGCACAGTACCGCCAGAGTTCCTCCGACACATCTACTCATAGTACCTCCGTGGATACCTGTGCTAAGGATGTTAGCACAGTCCTATTATCGAATAAAGCTGCAAAATTAGTTAGTGTCTGTCCGTACATTATTCAGCGCACAGTACTTAGGACTAATAGTACTAAAGTACCGTTAGATACTCTCCGATGGCCTCCACCCCTTTGAATAAGTTTGGCAAATGAAACTTCTCATTGGGCGCATGGAGATTATCGTCAGGAAGTCCGAATCCCATCATGACACTTGGAGCGCTTAGTTTTGACTCAAAGAGTCCTACAATCGGGATCGAACCGCCGGAGCGAATATACACTGTTTTGCAGTTGAAAGTCTTTTCGAGGGCAATAGCAGCCTTTTGAATGAACGGGTTCTCGGGGTCGACCAGCGACGGACCGGCAGCGTGTATCACCTTAAACTCGGCAGTGTACCCGGTTGGGCAGGCCGCGGCGACTGCGGCTTTAATCTGGTCACCGGCTTCGTTGGGTAGTTGATCCGCAACCAGGCGTGCACTGACTTTGGCCACAGCGCGGGCGGGGATCACGGTTTTGGCGCCTTCTCCGATGAAGCCGCCGCGGATGCCGTGGACTTCCAAAGTAGGTCGCGCCCACAGCCGCTCAAACAGGGGGAAACCGGGTTCGCCGACGAGGGCAATGGCTTCCATTTCTTTAGAGCGATACTCCTCCTCGTTGAAAGGCAGACTGGCCCACGCCTCGCGCTCCTTGGGGCTGGGCGGTTTCACGCGATCGTGGAAGCCCGGGATATGGATGCGGCCGTCAGCGTCCTTGAGTTTGCAGAGAATCTCAGCGACACCCTGGATGGCGTTGGGGGCGGCGCCGCCGTACATGCCGGAATGCAGGTCATGCCCTGCGCCCTGGACAATCAGTTCACCGTACACGATTCCGCGAAGGCCAACGCACAGGGTAGGGAGATTCGGTGCGAACAACTCGGTATCGCAAATGATTGCGGCGTCGCATTTCAGCCTTTGGGGATTTTGGGTGACGTATTTCTCGATGTGTTCGCCCCCTACTTCTTCCTCGCCTTCGATGAGAAATTTCACGTTTACGGGCAACCGCCCATCGCGCTTCATGAGCATCTCGACAGCTTTGATGAGGATCAGGACCTGCCCTTTGTCGTCGGTGGCGCCGCGGGCGAAGATGTCTTCGCCACGGACTTCAGGCTCGAATGGCGGGGACTTCCATTCGTCGAGCGGGTCCGCCGGCTGAACGTCGTAATGGCCATAGAGGAGCAGTGTCGGCTTCCCGGGCGCGCCGAGCCATTCGGCGTACACGAGCGGGTGTCCTTCACCTTCGATCAACTCGGCGCCGGGGATGCCTGCGCGGCCGATGGCGTCACGCACCCATTCAGCGGCGCGCCGCACGTCAGCGGCATGTTCAGGGGCGGTGCTAATGCTGGGAATTCGGAGAAAGTCTTTCAGTTCCGCCACGATCTGCTGACGGTCAGTTTCTGTCATGACCTCACTATATCGCCGGTGGATGCGAAGCGCGTCGTACAATGAAAAGTTCTTCTATGAACGCGGTTTCGCTACGGTTGGTTTATATTTTCGAGTTCCTGGTTTCGATCCCCGCCATATACACCATGTGGAGTCAGGTAGGAGGGCAAGGCCACATGGACTTGATGTCCTGGTACTGGAAGCTCTTATTCGGCGCAGGTGCGGCTGCGGCGATTGTTGGTGTGACGGCGGCGATGATTGGCCAGGAGAAGATCTGGACGCTGCGGTCGGTCTTCTGGATGATGCTGGTGTTGATCTTCGCGGCCGGAATGGGCTTGATTACCCTCTACTATCATCTGCACGAAGGCGGTGATGAAGGCGATTCCGAAGAGACGACCACCGCTGCCACTTTCAGAACTGCAGACGATACGCGTTGCTTCGAACTCCACCGGCTGTAATCACAACCGGTTGCGCGCCCGGGGGCACTCCTGCCGGCACCAAAACATTCACCTGGTCCAATCCCGGAAACTGAGGCTGCCCGCTGAACCGAACCTTGGCGTCGATTCCGCCTACGGTGACGGTGGGCTCCGCGCCGTTGAGGCCAGTGGCGTAAATTTCAAGAGCGGTGCCCTGGTTGATCACCGCGAAGATTCCAGGAGAGACGTTCAACACGGGTGCCCGGAACTCCGCCGACGAGGCTGTGCTTTGAGCCGCGACAATAGCCGCCGTGGGGCCAGTGATACGGGCTGGGACCAGGAAATTGACCTGGCTGGTGTTGACGAAGGAGACCGGAACGGCCACCCCGGCCACCAGCACCTGGGTGGTTCCACCTAGCGCCGAACCGAAGAGCGTAGCAAAGGCACCGGGCGTGATGCCGGTTGCGAATGAAGCCGCGTTTGTTGACGCGCTTATTACTGGACGCGCGGAGGTCTGGACGACCAATCCCGGACTGGACGAACCCTCGATGCTTACCGTCACGGTAGAAGCCAGGGGAAGGTCGAGAAGCGCCTGGCCACCGGTTCCGGTGACAGCGGAAAGACCGGCTGAGCGGATACGAACGCCCGAATACGGAAGTTCGTTAACGTCGGAAACGCGAAAGAGGTTCAAGCCAGCCGCAGAGAGCGTCAGTCCATCGGGTGAGGGTCTGACGTGGATCCGGCTGGATACGGTTTCATAACGCGGATCCGACGGGCGAATGGTCAGTTCTTCCACGCCGGAACGGAGCCCGGTGACGGCAAAGGAAGCAGAGGAAGCGCCAGCAGGAATGGTAACTGTCGAGGGTGCGTCGATGAAGCCATTCAAGCGATCGAGGACAAAGCTAGTGGCCGCCGGCGCAGGCGACTCGAGAGTCAGGGTAGCTGATCCGGGACTTCCAACCACTACTCCAGCCGCTGGCCAACCGGTAAAGTGCACGGCACGCTTCACAGTAGTATCGGCGATGGCGTGATTGCCACTGGCCTTCGCAAAGAAGTCCTCAAACCCGACGCGGTAGCTCTCGACCTGGGCTACCTGATCCGCAGGCGCTGAGATCCCGGCCGGCAAGATGAGGACGAAGCCGAAGCGGAAACGGCGCTGAGCGACGGTGGAATCCGGAGTCCGGCGTCCTTCCACCGCAATGAGCTCTTCGATCTTAACGTCGTGGCGTGTGCCGTTGAAGCTAATGCCTGGTTGAGGGATCCGAGCCTGGGGATAGGGCGAATCCGATACATAGAACATGGGCTGAACATCGGTGGGCGGCAGAAAGCCCATCAGGTACTGATCGAGCGCGGAGTATCCTTCGACCGTCTTGGTGGTGGTGAAGCGGGGGGAGACACCTGCTCCGTCGTCACGGATCCGATTGCCTTCGAGCAGCGACGCGTCCGAGTTGAATGTGAAGGCCCAATGAGCGTTTGCCTGGCCCAGCATCGGAAGAGCCTGAGGATCATTGGGGGCTGGGACGCTGGTGAAGGCGAGGAACAAGTGCCCGGATTCGTGCCCCAGAATTGTGAGCGGTGTGTCACGCGAGGGAATTCTGAGAGCGACGATGCTGTTCGGGTTAAGCGGGTATTCAGACAGCGGCCCCATGTTTATGACCGCCTGAAGGCGGCTTGGCGAGCCGTAATCGGCGCCAATGTCAACAGCCGAGACCGCATACCCGCTGTGGCTATTGCGCACGGTGACCTCATACGCCACGGCGGTGGGCTTGGCGTTCACACCGGAGGCGTTATAGAACATCAGGTAGTCGTAAGCGTCGTCGTGGGTGGCGTAGAATTTCTGAGCCGCCGAGGCGACATCCACCTCGTCCACTCCGGTGAAGACCTCTGCGACGGTACCCGAGAATTCGGACGCACTGCCGGCAGAGAACGGAAGCAGCGACAACGAACCGATCTTATGGCCGGGCGAGATACCGACGACAGCTTCCACCGACGAGATGCCGTTGTAAGCGATCTCGATGCGGCCGCTGGGGTAGAGACGAATCTGGAAAGTTTGCTCGAGGCCAGTGCCGAAATCGGAGTATTCGGGGACGCGGTCAAAACTCACAACAAATCGCGCCGGCTCGTTGAGGACGCGGATGGCACCCTGCCGGACAGCGGACGGGTCAAGATCGCGAAACAGCGCGGCGATGCGGGGAGAGCCGCCCACGAGCCGGCCGAGCGATTGTTCGACAGATTCGCCGTCGCCTTTCTCGAACGTCAAATTTCCATTCGAATTGATCCACACGGAGGCGTAGGTGCGGCCGTAGAACGGAAAAGTGAAGGGCAGTGGAATCTCGCGAGCGTCGTCGTCGCCAATGCCGGCGAGGACAGCGCCGTTGTTCGATGCCGGCCGGTCGTAGGGGTCGCCGTTCTGGAGCCGGTACTTGGAGGCGTTAGCGATGGATGGGGCGAATACGATGGTCGACAGGTCGAGGTTAAACGGATTGCGGCGGGCGATGACGCCGTCTGAATCGTCGATGATGGCGATGTTACCGTTATCCTGATTGGTGGCGCGGGCGCTGGAGAGGCGTTTAAGGCGGCCGGCTGGACGGTTCCGCTCAGCTCTGCTGTGGAGATAGGCTTCCTCGGCAGCGAGGGTGGGAGTGGTTCCGCAACCTAACCGTGCCGGAGGTTTAGCCACCAGACTCCAGCACAGCGCAACGATTGCAAGCGAGCGAAAACTTCTCAGGAACATGCTTTTGGGGCGCGGTAGGTTCAAGTTTAGCGTGAAACCACGAAACGAAGCCAAACCCGCGGGAGATAATGGTTTCTCTTGGAACGACAGGACATATTAAAGGCTCTGCGTGAAAGGATTGTCCATTTTGCGGCATCTCGATATCAGCGGGAGTCGGCAGAAGATCTGGCGCAGGAGGTGCTGATTGTGCTCCAGGAAAAATACGCACACCTCGAGCGGCTTGAGGATTTGCTGCCTTTGTCTCTGCAGATATTGCGGTTCAAGATGATGGGCGCCCGGCGCAAGGTGGTGCGGCGCGGCGAGAACACGCAGTCGGCGGTGGACGATGTTCCCCTGGCAGATCCGGCGCCGTCACCCGAGCGCATCGCCGGGCAGCGAATGATGGTGGAGCGCCTACGTTCGGAGCTGGCGAAACTCGGCGAACGATGCCGGGACTTGATGAAATATAAGTTGCAGGGGAAAACGTTCCCCGAGATCCAGAAGCTGATGGGCGCGGCATCGATCAACACGATTTATACCTGGGATTCGCGATGTCGTAAGGAGTTGCTGGAACGAATGGGCGGGGAGTGGCAGCCATGATGCCGGACGACGCGAGGAAACTGCTGGGCGGATACGCCACCGGTACGCTCACGTCCGAGGAGCGTGAGGCGCTGTTTGCCGCAGCCCTCCACGATCAGTCGCTATTCGATGAACTGGCGAAAGAGCAGGTGTTGAAGGAAGCGTTGGACGACGCTGGTATTCGGGCGGAGTTGCTGGGCGTGGTAACTGAGCGAGCCGGGAGCCGCTGGTTGCGGTGGTGGCCCGTCCCCGCGGGCGCATTGGCGCTGGCGGCGCTTACTGTGGCGCTGTTGGTGAATCGCAAACCGGCCGCGATGAATGATGTGGCCATGACCGTGCCATCGTCGATGCAGCCGCAAATAGTGCGTGCGCCGCCCCCTGCCGAGACGATCCTCAAACTGCCGGGTAAGCGCAATGAAAAGGCCTCCTCAACGGATAGCAGGAAGCCTGACAGTCTGCCTGGGACGGGGGCGGTGGTCCGCTCGGAGCAAGAGCGTCCCGCACCGATAGTGTCCGAGGCTCCCCGTCCGCAGGTGGCTCCAGCGCCGCCGTCGGTAGGGGCAGTGGCCCCGCCACCCGCTCAAGCGGAGCGTGCCGACGCACAGGACAAGGAGAAGGCTGTCGCGACGTTGAACGCAGCGGCGCAGCCGGCGGCAGCGGGAGCAGTCGGCAAGCCCGGCGCACCGGCACCGTCGAATGCGCAAGTCCTGTTTGAAGGCGGCGCACCTCCAAGCGGGATAGCCGGTGGTGCGGTCTTTCGATCGCAAGCGTTACGTTTGGAAGAGTCTGCGGCGATGGCGAAGAAGGTCGAAGGACTTGCGAGGCCTTTTTCGAGGCCAGGAGTGAAATATAGCTTTGTGCCGGAAGGCGTTTCAGTTGAGCCGAATCATTCGGGCTATCTTCAGGCGTTTACCCGTAATTCGGCAGGTGCCTGGGTGGACGCGTGGGCCGGTCCGCAGGCGGTGAAAGCGCACGTGCCCGTGACGCTGAGGGCGCCGGGGGGAGAACTGGTGCTGGTGCTTGCGGCGCAGATTATGCCCGCACTCGCCGCAGGGAACCCTAAGCTGAGTACCGAACTTGACTCGATGATTGCCGCGGCCAAGAACATCACCGGAACAGGCTCCGCAGCGCGTTTTGCGGTGAATCCGAATGTCGCGCCGGACACCGTTCTGGTGGTGCTGATTGGGGCGGGACCGCGATAGATGCTTCCACTGTTCGACGATCCCTCCTCATTTGACCGCCGCGCGCTGAGTAGTAAACTGCGCTCGCTGGCGGATGAAGGAATTTGGATTGGCACGAGTTCGTGGAAATACGAAGGATGGATGGGGCAGATTTACAGCCGGGATCGCTATGCCACGCGGGGAAGGTTTTCGCAGAAACGCTTCGAGGCCGAATGCATTGCTGAGTATGCCGAGACATTCCCGATCGTCTGCGGTGATTTCTCCTTCTATCAGTTTCCGGCGCCCCAATATTGGGAACGATTGTTTAGTTCAGCGCGCGGACTCAGTTTCGCGTTAAAGGTGCCTGAGGATATTACCGTCCGGGAATTCCCGGTGCACGCGCGGTACGGTCCGCGGGCCGGTATGGACAATCCAAACTTTCTCAGCTCCGACCTGTTTCGAAGTGCGTTCACCGACGTGCTGGCGCCCTTTCGCGAACGGTTGGGGGTGCTGATTTTCGAATTCGGCACGTTTGGCAAGCGGCACTTCGAGGACGCTCGCGCTTTTGCGTCGGCGCTCGAACCATTTCTTGAGTCGCTGGCGCCAGGTTTCCGCTACGCCGTTGAGACGCGCAACGCCGACTTTCTCGAGCCGGCATATTTCGACTGTCTGCGCCGTTACAACGTGGCTCACGTTTTCAATAGCTGGACCCGAATGCCCGATCTCACGTATCAGACGCAGATAGCGGAAGCCTACACGGCGGATTTTACTGTAACTCGCGCGCTGCTGCGGCGCGGGCGTCCTTACGAGGAAGCCGTAAAGCAGTTTTCCCCATACGAGCGCATCCAGGACGAGAATCCCCCAGCCCGCGCGGCCATGCGTGATCTGATCAAGCAGGCACGCGAGAAGCGGCGTTCTGCTTATATTTTTGTGAATAACCGGCTCGAAGGAAACGCGCCGGTTACGATTGACTCGGTCGTAAATGAAGACTAACGGATATCAGGCTGTCCTATTTGATTTCGACGGTGTGCTGGTGAACAGCGAGCCCGTCCACTATGAATGCTGGTGCGAGGTATTGAAGCCGTACGGCTTCGATCTGGATTGGGAGACCTATGCACGCAATTGCATTGGCATCTCGGATAGAAAGATGCTCGAGAAGTTTGCCGCCGACGTCGGGCCGCCGGTGGAATTGGAGATGCTGCTGGCGGAGTACCCACGGAAGAAGGAGATGTTCAGGGCGCGCATGGAGACGGCGGCGGTGTTCAACGCGGACACCATCGAGATGTTGTCGTCGCTTGACGGCTATAAACTCGCGGTGGTGAGTTCGAGCGCACGCAGCGAGGTGGAGCCAACGCTGGTCCGGTTTGGCGTCCGTGACCGGTTCGACGCGATCGTATGCGGTTGGGAGGCGGCGAAGTTGAAGCCGGCGCCAGATCCGTATCTAAAGGCAGCGGAGATGCTGGGTGTGACACGCGCTCTGGTGGTGGAAGATTCCGACGCGGGTGAGACGAGCGGTCGTGCAGCGGGATTCGACGTGCTTCGAATCACGGATCCGGATGACGTCGCGGCGCGAGTTAGAGCCGCATTAAGCAATGGTAAAGTGGGCCTGTGAAGTTCACCCCCGCCGCGCTTAGTTTCACTTGTTTGCTTCCGCTGACCGCCTGGGTCGGGCTGCAGTGTCCCACGCTGACGGTTGAATCCTGCCGCGAGCATCAGAAGTTGTTGAAGGTGGAGTCGGACCGGATTCTCGCCGCGATGAAGGTGATTCAGAAGGATCCGAAGGGCTTCGATCTTTACCAGACTCCGGCCGGCAATTACTGGATTCCAACCGGCGACAAGGTTTCTTACATGCTGCCGTTCAACCTGGCCGAGCAGGCGGTGCACATCTACGGCGCCGGCGATAAGGGCGTCCGGCGCGGCGACGTAGTGCTGGACTGCGGCGCGAACGTGGGCGTGTTTACCCGAGTTGCGTTGGCCGCGGGAGCGAGCAAGGTCATCGGAATCGAACCGGCGCCCGAGAACCTGGAGAGTTACCGGCGCAACTTTGCGAGCGAGATTGCGGCGGGCAAGGTGGTAGTGGTGCCCAAAGGCGTATGGAACAAAGAGGATGTATTGACGCTGCATGTCGACCCAACCAACTCCGCCGCCGACAGTTTTGTCATTGAGCACAAGGGCGAGGGTGCTGTCGCGAAAGTTCCGCTAACGACGATCGATCACCTGGTGGCGGAGTTGAAGCTGGACAAGGTGGACTTCATCAAGATGGACATCGAGGGTGCGGAGCCCAATGCCCTAATGGGCGCCGCCCAGACGCTGAAGAAATGGAAGCCACGGATTGCGGTGTCGGCTTATCACGTGCCGGACCACGTGGCGCGGATCCCGAAGATCATCTCAGCAGCACGCGCTGATTACGCGCTCGAGTGTGGGCCGTGCAATGAAGTGGACGGCAAGGCGCGTCCCGATATCATGTGGTTTCGCTAATCCCAGTCGAGGTCGCGCTTGGGCAGCGGCATGTCGGGATTCTCTTTGACCTTTTTGAACATCTCGTCAAACTTCTTTTCGAGCACCTTGGCGTGATCCTTGTGTTGTTCGACACTCTTGAGGAAGGCGTCCTCGCGCCGGCCAGCCTCACCCTGAAAGCGTTGCATGGCAGCCTCCATGTCGGCCACCTCGCGAGGCTTCACATGTTCCTTGTAGTCGATGACCGATTTGGTCTCTGCGTCAACTTTTAGTTCCGCTTTGCAGCAGGGGCAATCGACGGTAAACATGCCGGTGGACTTCTTCGCCATGTTCCCAAGGTAGCGCAAGCCGCCGCTTTATGACATTTCAGCCAAGCTCAGGACATTGCCGTCGGGATCGAGAAACCATGCGATCTTGGCGCCCTCAGGTGACGCCCAGATTCCATTCGCATCCTGGCTGAGGAAAGAGTACTTCTGGAATTCGATACCGGCCGTGGTCAACTCGGCGACCTTTTCCTCGATTCCCTTCACCTGCCATCCCAGGACGGTGAACTTCGCCGGTGTTACTTTCCCCATGGGTGAAATGCGCAGCAGGATTCCGCCGCCAAGCTCAAACACGAGTGCATAGGGGTCTTCAGTCACATATTGGAGTTTGAGGACATCGCGGTAGTAGGTGCGAGCGCTCTCGCGGTCGGACACAGCGAGAAAGGTCATTGGCTTTTCAGTTCCCAGCATGAAGACAGTTTGAAGGAGAAAAGCCGTTGTCGCAACGGCCACGATCCGACATAAAATGTCTCAGATGCGACAAGCCATCAATCGCAAGGTGGATCCGAAGCGCGGGTCGAGCGTGGCCACGCTCGCCTGGGAATATTCAGCCGGCTACCAAGTGCCGGAGCATGCGCATGGCTCCGACCAGGTGATCTTCGCCACACGAGGTGTGATGGAGGTGAGCGCCGGGCAGAGCCTGTGGGTGATCCCGCCGCAGTTTGCCGTTTGGATTCCAGCGAGGACGCCGCATCGCATCCGCATGCCCGACGCGGTTTCGATGCGTACGCTTTACATAAGACGCGGCACGGCGGTTGGGATGCCGGCGGAGTGTTCGGTATTGCATGTTGGTCCTTTGCTGCGCGAGTTGATTGTAGAGATCGTCCGGTTGGGAGTATTGAGGATCCGCAACCGTCTGCATGGCGCCTTTCTCAAAGTGCTGGTGGCACAACTCACGGCCGCGTCGCCCATTCCGACGGGACTTACTTTACCTCGTGATGCGAGGGCGCAGAAAGTCGCGCAGCAGTCATTGGCGGACCCGGGCCTGGCGGTGTCGAGCTTATGCCGTGAGGCAGGGATGAGTGCGCGGACGATGGAACGTATTTTTCGCCGGGAGGTGGGAGTTTCGTTTGAGGCATGGCGAAGGCAGGCGCGGTTGATGCGGGGAATTGAGTTGCTGGCGGGCGGGTCGACGGTGAAGGAGGCGGCTTACGCGGTGGGCTATCAGAATCCCAGCGCCTTTGTGCAGATGTTCCGCAAGACGCTGGGATCGACACCGAAAGAGTGGACCCGGCGGGTATTACTTTGAGGCTGCGAATGCCTGCTCGAGATCCCAGAGCAGGTCGTCGATGTCCTCGAGACCGACACTCAGGCGCACCAGATCGGGCGTAACGCCGGCGGCCTCCTGTTCAGCAGGGGCGAGTTGCTGGTGCGTGGTGGACGACGGATGGATGACCAGGCTGCGCGCGTCGCCGACATTGGCCAGGTGCGAGAAGATCTTCAGATTGTCGATGAACTTCTTGCCGGCTTCGTAGCCGCCCTGGATGCCGAACGAGAATACAGCGCCGCCGCCCTTAGGCGTGTATTTCTGTGCGGTCTTATAGTACGGACTCGCGGGAAGCGACGGGTACTTCACCCAGCTTACCTGCGCGTGCTTTTCGAGATGCTTGGCGACTGCGAGCGTATTTGACAGATGCCGGTCCATGCGCATGCCGAGCGTTTCGATTCCCTGAATAAACTGGAATGCGTTAAACGGGCTCATGCATGGGCCGAGGTCGCGGAGGCCTTCCACGCGGCAGCGAATGATAAACGCAATGGCGCCAAACGTGGTGCTGAAGTTCATGCCGTGATAGGCGCGCGAAGGCGTGTTCAATTGAGCATGCTTGCTCTTTGACCAGTCGAACTTGCCGGCGTCGACGATGATGCCGCCGATGGAGGTGCCGTGGCCGCCCATGAATTTAGTGAGCGAATGGACGACGATGTCAGCTCCGTAGTCGATGGGGCGGCAGACATAGGGGGTGGCGAAGGTATTGTCGATCACCAGTGGGATGTTGGCGTCGTGCGCGATCTTGGCCACTGCTTCGATGTCGAGGACGTTGCCGCGCGGATTACTGATGGTTTCGCCGTAGATGAGCTTCGTGTTCGGCTTGATCGCCTTGCGGAAGTTCTCCGGATCGTCCGGCTCAACGAACGTCACATCATAGCCAAACTTGCGAAAGCTGACTTCGAACTGCGTGTAGGTGCCGCCGTAGAGCGTGCTGGCAGCGACAAAATGGTCACCTGGCTCCATCAAACTTGAGATGGCGATAAATTGCGCGGACTGACCGCTGGCCATGGCGAGCGCCGCCACGCCGTTCTCGAGCGATGCGACACGCTGCTCAAGCACGTCGGTGGTGGGGTTCATGATGCGCGTGTAGATGTTGCCAAACTGCTGAAGCGCAAACAATTGGGCGGCGTGCTCGGAATTGTCGAAGACGAAAGATGTCGTCTGATAAATCGGTACGGCGCGAGCATGTGTCGTCGGATCAGGAGAGTACCCGGCATGGAGAGCGCGAGTGTTGAAGCCGAGTTGTCGGTCGATTGTGTCAGGCATAGGTACGTTTTTGTAGCTTACCGAAATTCAAGGCCGGTAATTGGCAGATGTTTCAGCGCTCGCCCCATTTGAGTTTCGACCGGAGCACGTCGAAGAACAACATCTTGGGCGGGCGGATGAGTTGCACGGCATGTTCAGATGCGCGGCAGTTGACGACGTCCTCGGGCTCAAGCGGTTCACCGATTTGCCCATCGATGGTGAGGTAGGTGGACTCTTGCGAGAGGCTGATGAATTGCACTTTGGCTGAGCCAGGAACGATCACGGGGCGCGCAGTGAGGGCGTGCGGGCAGATTGGAGTTATGCAGAGAGCGTCGACGGACGGAAAGATGATGGGGCCGCCGGCAGAAAGCGAGTAGGCCGTGGAACCGGTGGGTGTGCAGAGGATCAAGCCATCGGACTTGAAGGTTGCGACGTAGTGGCGGTCAACGCGGGTTTCGACATCGATCATGCGGGCGAGCGCAGCTTTGGTGATGACTATGTCGTTCAGCGCTTCATAGGTTTGGACCACGGTGTCGTTGCGGACCAGCTCGCAACTGAGCATGCGGCGGGGAGCGATGCGGTGCTCGTTGCGGAAGGCGCGCTCGAGTTCCGGGTACATTTCGTCGATGGTGATCGCAGTAAGAAAACCGAGCCCGCCGAGGTTCACCGCGAAAAGCGGGATAGGGCGTCCAGCGACGGCGCGGGCGGCCGCGAGGAGCGTACCGTCGCCGCCGAGCACGATGATTAGCTGAGCGCCGGCGGGTACTTCTTCGCGCTCGTAACACTCGTCGCGTCCCGCATAGTGAGCTGTCTGTTCGTCGCACCGCGCGACAATCCCACGCTGCGAGAGCCAGAAGAGAAGCTCGGGAACCACTCGCGCCGCCAGGTCGCTACGGGGTTTGGAAAACACGCCGACCGTCTGGATTGGCAGAGGCGCCGCCTCGTTGGTCTCCGTCAATACAGAGGTGCCGGATTTCACGTTACCGGCGGTTCCGGCGGTGGCATTATTGATGGGTTGCATAGAGAAGGAACTCGCGATTGCCTTCGGCGCCCAGGATGGGGCTTTCCATGATCAACGTTTCAAATCCCAAGGCTCGAACTGCTTCAGACACCTTTTCGCAGGACTGTGCGTGAAGTTGCGGATCGCGCACAATTCCGCCTTTGCCCACCTGCTCGCGTCCAACCTCAAATTGGGGCTTGATCAGAATAACCATACTACCTTCCGGGCGCAACAACGGCACCAATGCCGGGAGGATGAGAGTTACCGAGATGAAGCTTACGTCGCAAACGATGAGGTGGACCTGCTCAGGGAGGTCAGCCGGCTGGAGGTATCGCGCATTGACACCTTCGCGGACCACCACCCTGGGGTCGGTTCGCAACTTCCAGTCGATTTGGCCGGAGCCGACGTCGAATGCGTAGACGCGTGCGGCGCCGTGCTGGAGCAGACAGTCAGTGAAGCCGCCGGTGGAAGCGCCGACGTCGAGGCAGATGCTGCCGTTCACGTCGATACTCCAGGCTGCCAGTGCAGCCTCCATTTTGAAGCCACCGCGTCCGACGTAGCGCATGGTGGCAGCGACTTCGATATTGGCGTCCTCGGCCACCGTATGCCCGGGCTTCTCGACTCGCTGTCCGTTGACCCGGACGCTGCCGGCAAGAAGAAGGGCTTGAGCCTTTTCGCGCGTAGGTGCGAGTGCGCGATCCACGAGAAGCTGATCGATCCTACGTTTTGCCGGCCTGCTTCCGGTGGCCATCATGTTTTGCGGCGGACCACCATGTCGGCCAATTCGCGCAAGCGTTCGGCGCGTTCGTCAAATGGCTGCAAAGCGAGATGCGCGGCCAGGCGTTCGTGTTCGGCCATTTCGTGCGACCGCGACAGTCCGTAGACGGCGGGAAAGGTGATCTTGTGTTGCTGCGCATCTTTGCCGGCGGTCTTGCCGAGTTCCTCGGACGACTGCTCGACGTCGAGGATGTCGTCGACAATCTGGAAGGCCAGTCCAATGTGCTCGCCATAAGACGTGAGCGCCGCCAGTTGATCGGGGTCGGCGCCGGCGTAGATGGCTCCCATGCGAACACTGGCCTTGAGCAGCGCGCCGGTTTTCGCGCGGTGAATGCGCTCGAGCAAAGCCGCCGTGGGCCGCTGCTTTTCACCTTCGATGTCGTGGACCTGCCCGGCGATCATACCGCCGACGGTGCCTGCTGCCGACGCCAGTTCCTTCACTAGTTGGATGCGCTGCGACGAGTCGACTTGCGGCAGGTCGGCCAGTACCTCGAAGGCGAGCGTGAGCAGTGAGTCGCCGGCAAGAATCGCCATGGCGTCGCCGAACACTTTGTGGCAGGTAGGCCGGCCGCGTCGAAGGTCGTCATTGTCGAGCGCTGGCAGGTCGTCGTGAATCAGAGAGTAGGTGTGGATGAGCTCGAGCGTGCAAGCGGCGTTCTCCACGCCCACCGGAGCGTCGGCGACGGCGGCCGCGGCGGCGATGCAAAGCACCGGGCGAATCCTCTTGCCACCGGCGAAGAGCGAATAGCGCATCGCCTTGTGCAGCGTCTCTGGTGGACACGTTTCGGCGGGAACCCAGCGGTCCAGTGTGTTTTCGACGGATTGTTGAAGTGCTGCCAAATATTGGGGAAGCGTCATGCCGGATTAGTCGTCATCCACCAGCGGCTCGGCCACCACCTGCTGTCCCCGGCGAACCAGCATCTCGACGCGGGTCTCGGCTGCCTGAAGTTGTTTGCGGCATGCCTCGCTGATCCGCATTCCGTTTTCGAATAGCTGGAGCGCACGTTCGAGAGGCAGTTCGCCCGACTCCATCTCTTTGACGATCGCCTCCAGTTGATCGAGCCCTGTTTCGAAGCTGGCGGGCTGAATTTCTTCCGGCATAAAGTTCATTGTATGCGCTGGTTGGGGATTTTGAGAATGTCGTGTTCGCTGCGCGTAAGGGCTATTGGTATCCTTGACGCATGGCCGAGATTCCGGACTGGGACAAGTATTATCTCGACATCTGCCACGCCGTGGCCGCTCGGAGCAAGGATCCTAATACGCAGCTCGGGTGCGTGATCGTGGGGCCGGCGCACGAGATCCGGTCCACGGGGTACAACTCGTTTCCGCGCGGCATTCGTGACGACGTTCCAGAGCGGCTCGTCAGGCCAACCAAGTATTTGTGGATTGAGCATGCGGAGCGCAATGCTATCTGCAACGCCGCTCGAGCCGGCACGGCCACCGAAGCCTGCACGCTATACGTGGAGATCATGCCGTGCATGGATTGTGCGCGGGCGATCGTCCAAGCGGGGATTCTGCATGTAGTGGTGAGCGCAACCCGCATGGCAGCGTACACGAGCGACTACTACAACCAGCACTTCGGCATGGTGGAAATCCTGTTTGGAGAAGCAAAGGTCAGCGTCAAGCAGGTATGAGCAGTTTCCCGATGCTTGGCGTAACGCCGCGCATTACATCGCTGCTGATCAAACCGGCATCGGCGGTCTGCAACCTGGACTGCGCTTACTGCTTCTATCTGGACCGCGACGCGGATCCATATGCCGCCCTCCCCGGCCGTCGGATGACGAACGACGTGCTGGAGCGCCTGGTGGACACGTGGATGTTCTACTCATATCCGAACAGCACGTTCGCGTTTCAGGGCGGGGAACCCACGCTCGCCGGTCTGGATTTCTTTCGCACGCTGGTTAAGCTGCAGAAGCAGTATGGCCGCGATGGCCACAGCGTCAGCAATGCCATGCAGACCAACGCCATGCTGCTGAATCCGGAATGGTGCGAGCTTTTCCGCGAGTACAACTGGCTGCTGGGGGTGTCGCTTGACGGTCCCGAGGATGTTCATGATTTGTACCGGTACAACAAAGCCGGGCAGGGCACCTGGCGTCGCGTCATGGAGTCAGTGGAACTGCTGAAGCGCGAGAAGGTGGAGTTCAATATTCTTTGCGTGCTCAGTACGGCGAATGTCGAGAAGCCGCGCGAGATATACAAGTTTTTCCGTAGTCTGGGCGTTGAGAACATCCAGTACATTCCGCTCGCCGAGTTCGACGGCATCGGGCAGCGGTTACCCTACACGATCACGCCCGAGCAGTACGGGCGCTTCCTCTGCGAGACTTTCGACTTGTGGTGGCCCGAGCGGCGAAAGGTGCGGATCCGCTGTTTTGACAATATCGCCGAAGCGGTAGCCGGTCAGAAGCCTAGTACGTGTACGATGCACGAGACCTGCGACAGCTACGTTGTGGTGGAGTACAACGGCGATGTCTACCCGTGCGATTTCTTTGTCGAGAAAGATTGGAAGCTCGGTAATGTCGAGCTGGACTCTTGGACAGAGATCGCGCGCCGCACGAAACGGTTTAGCTTTGCTTCGAAGAAAACGCTGCCGCACGCCGAGTGTCAGGTGTGCGAGTTTGCTGGGATCTGCCATGGCGGGTGCCCGAAGTTCCGGCATGGTCCGAGACGCCAGTTCGAGGATCTGGATTACTTCTGCCAGTCCTACAAGATGCTGTTTGGCAAGACCGTAGAGCCGCTTCGTAAGGAAGTGCAGAAATTAATGCTCCGCTGAAGAGGCATGTCGCGATTGCAAAACGTACGCGTTGCTGGGTGCGTCTTTGCACTGCTGACGTGCGCATGCAACCCTCCGGCATTCCTGAACGGGGTACTCCACCGGTCGGCTGGCATCCTCTTTCTTGAGCTTGGCTGGACCCTTGAACAGCTGCAACGGCGTTCGACCTTAACGCTCCCAAAGGACAACGTAAAGCATGCCGGAGACATCCTGGCAGTAGGACAATCTCCTTTCGACCTGCAACTGGGAGAACGCGGCCCACTACTTCAGGGTTGCCGTTATTACTGGCTGTCAACGAAAGACAGTCAACCGCCATTACGGCTGTCGGGAGCCAACATCGGTATCTCGCCCGAGAAGATGCGCAAGCCTGAGCTTGACCGTTATGTCGGAATGCTCGGCACGATGCTGGAGGCGGGCGGATGGTCGAGGGGCCACTATGACTACTCCCTGGCCGATCATCCGGAGTGGCACCGCGGGGCCTCAGATTCGAATGGCTGCCTTTGGGCTCGTGGAGACACGTTCATGCGTTTTCTAATGCGCCGCATGGACGACGCAAAGCGTGATGAACCGCCCGATTCAGGCGAATTTATTGTTTACGCCGAGATTGGTCTGCGTGCGGAGCGAGCCTCGAAGGAAATGGTCTTCAGTGCCCCGCGATAGTGCTATTGAACGGCCAGTGTAATCTCGGAAGGACTGGCGTTTGTGCCCGCGATGATCTGTATCGGAACGTTGCCGGTGCGGATGCCATCGGGGATCTGAGCGTTAATCTGCAGCACGCCGGCGACAAAGGTGGGCGCGGCGCCTGCGTAATGGACTACCGCTGGTTGGCCGCCGATTCTAACCGTCACGGCAGCCACTGGCTTGGGATATACAGAGGAAGCAACTTGGCCGTCGACGCCGGCGGGGTTGGTGGCTCCTTCGCCGGTAGAGTAGAGGACGATGATGTCGCCGCGGTGGGCGGGGTTGGACGGCGTGTTGACGCTGCCGTTTTGATTCAGCGCGGCTACCGCGCCTTTACCTGAGGAATCAAACGTGAAGAGCGCGGGAGCCGTGTCGGCGGTATTCAGCGCAATGGTCGCCGATGGCTTGCCGTTGAAGGTCACCTGCAGGGTGAGCGTGCGGCCAATCACGAGTCCGTAGGGCACAATCGCGCTCACTTGTCCGGCGGATGTGTAGATCATTGCCCCCGGCTTTCCATCGAACAGGACTTGGGTGCCCCCGAGCGTCGTCGTGACTTTGCCGCCTGCTACCTCGAGTCTCTGGAGGTTGGAGGGGCCGAGATTTGTGCCGTAAATGACAATGATCTCGCCCGGCGAAACGGCGCCGGTGAGGCCGCTCGCGGAGCTGACCGCTGTGATGGCGGGAATAGAAGACACGAACGTTGCGCCGATCAACTTCTCCTCGTCCATCGAAAAAGTGATCGGGTTAGTGGTGCCGCCCAGATCGCCAGTCCACCCGCCGAACAGGAGTGCGCCGTTCGGACGCGCAGAAAGCTGGATGCTGGTGCCGGCGTCGTAATAGGTATCGGCCGAGGACGGAGTGGTGGTGACGGTTCCTGCGGCACCGGAAAAGTTCACGGTGAGTTGGTACTGCGTTGTGAAATTTGCGGTGAATGTTTGAGGTTTAGCGGTGGCCTGGACTGTGTGCGCTCTCGCACCTCCGTCACTCCAGCCGGTGAACTGGTAGTGAACAAAGTTTGGTTGCGTGGTATCTACATCAACGGTGTGGCTAGACCCGGCGAGCCAGGCGAAGTTTGTTGGCGTGGAGAAGGTGGTGCTGTCTACGAACACGGTCCGACCAATCGGGTCTGAAGTTACCGTGGAAACAATACCGGTTGAGAACTGTGCGCTGATGGTGCCCGAGGCGGCGACGGTGTAGAACTTCGGATTGAGCGAGCGTGATGGCGTCAGATTCCATTGCAGGAAGCTGAAGCCAGCGGCCGGGACCGCCGTCAATTGGATGTTCGAGCGCTCGGTAAAGAAGCCGTCGGCCGGCGATGGGAACGCCTGAGCTGTTCCACCTGACAGAGGAGATGCGACAAACGACAGGTGGCGCTGCCTGACGAAGTTGGCAAGCAGGACCGTGGTGTCGGCAGATGCGGTAAAGCTGTGCGCCACTGCGCCACCATCGCTCCAACTGCCGAACACGAACCGGATGCTGGTGTCGCCCTGGAAGGGCATTTCCACACGATGCGCAGTGCCGGGCGGCCAATCGAATGAGGTATTGTCATCGACGAGTGCGCCGTCCACGAGAACTTTCAGACCACTCGGGGTGGTGGAAATAACGGTTTGCTTGGGAGCGGCGCCATACATGCGCTGGACGGTGTCCAGGTCACCTGCCGAGAGTCCGGCGCGCTGGCCGACCGGGATACCGGCAGGCACGGTCTCCATGGCCGGTAGAATGCCGTCGCTTGAGAAATCGAACGCGCCGTAGTGCATGATCGAATTGAAATTGTAAGGACCAGCGTCCTTGCCCGACGCGAAGACCTGGTCGTAGTTGGATGCAAAGCTCTTGTCGATGTTCTCGAACAGTACCGTGACGAACTGATTGCGGTCGAGGCGCTCCTGCTCATGCCAGAAGCCGACGGAGTGTCCCATCTCGTGGATAATCGCGCCGGTACCGCAGCCGTCCGGAAGGCGAATGAGTTGCTGGCCGCCGATCATGCCGACGTTCGAAGAACACGAGACTGTGCTGGTGCTGGTGGTGAAACGGACGTAATTCGACTCACTTCCACGAGGGTTGAACTTGATCAGCGTCTTCGTATTCCAATGCGTGATGGCGTCGTTGATTCGCTGCTGCAGGGACGCAGACAGAGTGGTGTCGACAGTGTAGGGAATCCTGCCGCCAGCCCAGAGTCTGGTGGTCAAGGGAGTTATTGAACTCTGCGGTTGTTTGCCGCCAGCCGAGGCAGGCTGTTCCACTTCCGCTGTCGTCCCTAGAATGATGTCGCCCTGATAGACGGCGAGGCCATCCAGGTTGTGGAATCTTACCGTCCTTCCCAAATACACGCCGGTTCGGACATCGGCGGCAAAGCTCTGGGCCGCCAGGCAGATCGTAAGCCACAGTAGTACACGCATTTGGAAACTTCGGATTTACCCATCATGACTGAAAAAGGGACACAGCGGCGATGCCGGCGGCACCGGCACTCACGCAACCGGCTGCGTTCTCGCGCGTAATGCCGCCCAGGGCAAAGACGGGAATGGAGATGTCGCACAGTGCCGCGTGCAGGCCTGTCAGTCCCCGCGGCGGTAGCAAAGACGATTTCGAATTCGGCTTGAAGATCGGGCCGAAGACAGTGAAATCCGCACCTTCGCGTTCCGCCGCAAGGATTTCTTCCCTCTCATGACAGGAGACGCCGATGAGGAATCCCTGGGGTACAATTTCTCGCAAGCTCGCGGGGGCAATGCCGCGGGCAGGCAGATGCACACCGTGAGCGCCGCAAGCGAGAGCGATGTCGGCCCTGGAGTTAACCAGAATCTTTGAGCCAAACGGGTTCGGCAGTGACATGACCTTTTTCACGAAGCCGCAGAGGGTTCGAGAGTCTAGGTCTTTCTCGCGGATCTGCACCATATCAATACCGCCGGCAATGTTCCGGAGGATGATTGGTAGCAGGGCTTCCAAGCCGCCGGCTTGGTGGCGATCGGTTATGTAATATCGCTTCATCGGCCGTGCCTCAGATGACGCGCACGGCTTCCGGCGGGATGTCGATGGCCCACTCGCGAATTGCCAGATCAGCGGCAGTGGGGCGGGTGGCGGTCTCAACCATGAAGTCCTGATCGAACTCCATCCGTGTGGCGCGGGGCGTCTGAACAACACGCTGCAAAACCACCGCTACCTGATTTGCGCTCATCCGGGCAGTACGGGGCGCGGCACGAAGCGACGAGGGCCGAAGATACAGCCAGACGCGATCCCCCAGCAGGTGTCCGGGAAAATAAGAGCCGGTTAACTCGAAGCTATCGGTGCGCACTCGGCTCGAATTTCGCCCCGGGTCGAGCGCGAGGATTTCACCTTCGATGAGGATATGACGGCCGAGCAGTCTGGCCACGTCGATACTTGACGGATGGTCCAGGATTTGGGCCGGTGGACCGGACTGTACCACCCGGCCGTCGCGCATCACCAACATCTCATCCCCGAGTTCGAAGCACTCGTCGAGATCGTGAGTCACCAGGATGACGGGCGTGCCAAAATCTTGGCGAACCTGGCGGAGGACGGCGTAGAACTCGCCGCGAAGCGGTGCGTCCAGGCCTCTGGCGGGTTCGTCGAGAAGCAGTACCTTCGGAGAGTTGATCAGCGCGCGGGCGATGGAGCACCGCTGTTTCTGTCCACCTGAAACCTCATGTGGACGGCGCCCGGCGACGTCGTTAATGCGGAATGAGTCGAGCAGATCGGCTACCCGGCGATGACGCTCCAAGCGCGGGCGGCTGCCCACGGCGAATTCCAGATTTTGCCGCAAGGTCATGTGCGGAAACAGGGCATAGTTCTGGAAGACATATCCGCAGTGACGCTGTTGTGGCGGCAGATGAACATTGGCGGCAGCATCAAAGAGAATGTCGTCGTCGAGCATGATGCGGCCCTCGTCCGGTCGTACGAAGCCGGCGATACAATCGAGCGTCAACGTCTTGCCTGCGCCGCTCGAACCGAAGAGCACGGTGACACCGGCAGCGGCGCGCAATTCGATGTCGAGCATGTAGGCGGCTGATTCGCGACCTGCGGGGAATTGCTTGCGAATGCGCGCGTGGATCATGCGTTGCGCGGTCCAAGGGGATCGGGATTCAAGCGATTGGCGACAAAAAGGATCAGAAGGGAGACCGCGGAGATCACCAGTACAAGGGCTCGCGCCAAGGCGCCGTTGCCTGACTGCACGGCATCGTAAATTGCCACTGCGATGGTCTGAGTTCGGCCTGGGATGTTTCCGGCGATCATGATCGTTACGCCAAAATCTCCCAGCGCTCTTGCGAATGCGAGCGCACCGGCAGCGGCGATTGTCCTGCTGGAAAGCGGTAGGGTGATGCGCCAGAATAGGCGCCATTCCGACGCGCCGAGCGTGCGGGCCGCCCGCTCATAACTATGGTCGACGGACTCGAACGCTGATCTCGCCGATTTGATCAACAGAGGCGCGGAGTGAAATACAGCCGCGAGCACAGCGGCTTGCCAGCTAAAGACCAGCGGGCCGCCGAAGATCCATTCGTAAATCTTGCCAACGGGACTGGCGCGTCCGAGGAGCACGAGCAGGTAGTAGCCGAGGACGGTGGGAGGCAGCACGAGGGGTAGTGTGGCGGCGGCGTCGAGTAGCTCTTTGCCACGAAAATTGCGGTTCGCGAGAAGATACGCGATCCAAATGCCGAGTGCGGCCGCGATGACAGTAGACAGAGCGGCGACGCGCAGGCTGAGCCACAGGGGAAACCAATCCATTTCGGCCAGACTGACAGTCTAGCAGGGTTCAGATTTGGACGGAGCTAATCCGGGAACCCGCAAAATGCGGACACCGTGCTTCAGGATGTGAGCGCTGGCGCTCAGAAGTCGCACAGCAAGCGGAGGCTCGTTCTGAAACAGTTCGTTTGCACTTCGTGTGATGCCGTCATCGCAGGCATAAAACACGCGGTGCATCCAATGTTCGTCAACGATTTCCGCGATACTGCGAAGCAGTCGGGTTCTGGATGGCTGCTCATACTGGCGCGTAATCAGAACCTGGCTCTCACCATCCCTGACTTCGGCGGTGAATTCTTCAAAGGTGCGCGCCCTGGTGAGATTGAGAACTACGTTGGGTTCGAGCGCGTGACGGTCTCCACCGGAGATGACAGGCAAGCCGAGATACTCGGAGAATCTGACGGCCGCTTGATTCTCGGTCCAGGGCCGCAGTCCATTGATTTCGAGAGCATGAAGCCAGTCGACATGATGGAGTCCGAAGTGGAGCATGGCCTGCTGGTGGGTTTCAATTCCAACGCGGCTTTCATCCCAGCACGGGTGATTGAAGACGATCAGCGTGTCGCGCCAGCCTGCGATCTCGGACAGGGCCTCGTGGATCGCCGATTCTTCGGGCTTCTGGGTGACGCCAGTCAACCGGGCCATCATTTGGCGGGCCACCGTGCGGGGCAGGTTGTGGATGCCCAAATGGAAAAAGGTCCCGCGATAAGGGACGGTCCATTCCACTGATACGGGCACGTTACGGGAATCGTCGAGTACGCTTAGCGCCATACCGGCTTCTATGTCGTCGTGGTCGCTCAGCGAGACGAGCGACTGGAGTCCCAGGCGCCGTTCCAATTGGTCTCGCTCGAGTTGAAGCGCGTCGCGGGGAGACAAGGGCGGAGTCCACCAGCCTCGGTGGAAATCGAGGTGCGAACCCGGGTGAGCGCTTTGATACTGCCTCTCGAAACGAGCCGCCAAAGTGCGAAGCAGCTGCACTTGAGAAACATAGCGATAGATGAAGCTCAGGCTCTCCCTGGAATGGTTGGTGTGACTGTGCAGCGAGACGCCGGTGGGGTAAGGTGGGTGTCCACCGGGCGCGCTTTCAAAGTGGATCGTCATCTTTTGTCCCTAGAACAGAATGGCGTGATTATGTTTAATGTGTCGTCTCGTGCCCGTGACGGAATGATGAAAGAATGGCCTCGATGCGCAGAATGATGCTCGGGGCGGTGCTTGCCGCCATTTGCGGCTGCGTTGCGGCCGCCGATTTAGGGGATAATCTTGCGAAAAGTGTAACGGTCTATCGCGACCGGTGGGGTGTGCCGCATGTGTGGGCCAAGACTGATGCGGGGGCGGCGTTCGGTCTTATGTACGCGCAGGCAGAGGACAACTTTGAACAGATCGAGATGGACTATCTCGCTGCACTGGGCCGCGCTGCTGAGGCTCGAGGACGATCGGGCTTGGGTTCGGACATTCTCATCCGGCTGTTTGAAACCAACCGTCGGGCGCGCGAACACTACGCGAAGCTCGACGCTAATATCCAGGCGATTTGTGAGGGGTCGGCGGCAGGGTTAAATCGGTACCTCGAAAAGCATCCGGAGGTGAAACCGCGTTTACTGACTCATTTCGAACCCTGGTATGTGTTGGCGATGGAGCATTCGCCGGCAAGCCCTGGAGGACTTGGTATTACGGCTGATGAGATGCGGGCAGCCGTCCCGGAGTTGGCTCCGCCACAGCCTCCGGCGGCCAGCCGTGAAGGCGATGAAGGCTCGAACATGTGGGCCGTGAGCGCTGTGAAAAGTACGAGCGGACACGCAATGTTGATGATCAATCCGCATGTCGGTTTCTTTGGCGGAGGACAGCGCTATGAGGCTCACCTGCACAGCGAGCAGGGTCTGGACATCTCTGGATTTGCGATTCTCGGGACGCCATATATCCGCACCGGCTTCAACCGCGATCTCGGCTGGAGTCACACTAACAACTATGCCGATACGGCTGACGTCTATATGGATCCGCTGTCCGGCGCCGAGGAGTGGACCGAGATCCTGAGGGTGAAAACCGCGAATGATTTCGAAATCGTCAAGGTCCGGTTACGAAAGACGAAACACGGCCCGTTAGTGGGCGTGCGTGATGGCAGGGCGCTAACGGTCCGCAGCCAGTCCGTAGAAGGCGGCGCTCTGGAACAACGATGGGCGATGGCAAAAGCACGCAACCTTGGGGAGTTCAAGCGTGCCTTATCGCGAATGGGCCTAACCGGGTCGAACACTATCTATGCGGATCGCGAGGGCAACATCTATTACGTGCACGGAAATGCGATGCCGCGACGCTCGCCCAAATTCGATTGGACGAAGCCGGTGGATGGGACGGATCCTGAGGCGGAGTGGCACGGTCTCCACGCTCTCGATGAACTGCCACAGGTGGAGAACCCCCGGAGTGGCTGGGTGCAGAACTGCAATTCGACTCCATTCCTCACTACAAGTGGCCTGGGAAACCCAGAACGCAGTCGTTATCCGGCCTACATGGCGCCGGAAAACGACACTCCACGTTCGGCGCGGTCGCGAGCCGTTCTCGAGGGGCCACAAAAATTCTCATTCGACGATTGGTCTCGGGCTGCGCTCGACTCGAAGATCGGAATCGCCGCGACGAGAATTCCGGAGATACTCTCGGCGTACGAAAGCTTGCTGCAAGCCAACGCGGCGCGCGCGGCGGGTCTGAAAGATATGGTGGATGAACTGCGGGCCTGGGACCATGTGGGTCGTGTGAATTCAGTGGCGACCACCCTCTTTGTGAGGGCCCTGGCGCACGACGATAAGGATCCGCTTGCAGGTCTTGAGCACGTTCGCGACACTCTAACCAAAGAGTGGGGAACCTGGCGGGTGGCGTGGGGAGAACTGAACCGCCTTCAGCGCATTCATACGAGCGGCACAGAGCAAGCGTTTAGCGATCATAGGCCGAGCGTTCCTGTTGCAGGAGCGCCGAGTTCCACTGGAACCATCTTCACGTTCGGTGCGCGGCCGGTAGCTGGGCAAAAGCGACTGTACGGCACGGTGGGCAATACTTACATCGCCGTGGTCGATTTTGGGAAGCAGGTACGCGCCGGGTCACTGTTGGTTTTCGGCGAAAGCGCCGACCCGGCGTCGGCGCACTTCTTCGATCAGGCAAAGCTCTATTCAGAACAACGGTTCAAGACCGCGTTATTGAACTGGAAAGAAATACGCCGACAGGCGGAACGGAGGTATCATCCCTAACCCGCTGGAGAGGCGCGGTTCAAAGCCCATCGTTCTTACTGGGCGTTCCCTGTAGCTGACAGCGTCTCGCGAGTCGGGACCTCGGCGGCCTTCACTTGCAGTTCAGCCGGAACCGTGTAGGTAAACCAGCCGATCATCATCTCTTCCCAGGTTTGATCGCCCCACTTTACTTCTTTTGTAGGATCGGGGTTATAGCGGTTGTTCGGCGAATTATCAAAATGCGCGATGCAATCGATACGTGTGCCCTTGGCCAGTTTCAGAGGCTCCTTCAGTTCGTAGGAAAGCTGCCAGTTGAAGTCATACTTCGGAACATTGAGCAGGACTTCTTCCTTACCGTCCGGATACACCACCGTGTATTTGAAATCCTTGCCGCGCACGTGCATGTGCGGCATGAACCCGTTGAGCACCACGTCGTCTTTGGCGGTCCAACTCGACTTCACTTCGAAGTTAGGATCACCGGCGGGAATCTTGAAGGCGAAGTTCAAAGCGTTGCCGGTAAGCGCGCGATACTTAGGCGCCTCGGTGGCGAACTTGACGCCGATGTACGACCGGTCTTTGGTGGGTTTCCCGTTGGGCGTATAGTGGACCTGGAAATTCAGCATCGATCCCGCTTTGACGAGTCGCGCGACACCCGGTTCAAAAACCAAGGCCGGTTCTCCGGGTGCAAAACCCACCAGCAGGTTGCCGCCGGCACCGCCGCCGCGAGCGCCCTCGGGCGAACCAGGCTCCTGGATGAAAACGATGATGTGATGGACGACGGCGCGCTTGTCGGGACGAATCTCCGCGGCCTGAATCCACCGATCTTCCTTAAAGTTAGTGGGCACGCGGAAATACTTGTACTGAACAACCCCATCACCTGGCACGTCGAATTCCGTGCCGATGTCGAACACGGCATCCGGCTTGCCGATGTTCCAGCCGGTTTCAAATTCCGGAGCCTTCGGAAGGTCGGACGGATTGCCTTCCGGGGCGCCCGCGGCTACCCATGCGCGAATCGTTTCGATGTCCTTCTCCGGCAGCCGGCGGTCGTTCTTGAACGAGCCGTGATGCGGATCGGCAAGCCATGGCGGCATCGCGCCCGTTACCACCCGCTCCTGGATCGCCTTTGCCCACGGCCTGACTTCCTTATACGTGGTAAACGCCATCGGCGCGGCTTCACCGGCGCGATGACATTCCACGCATCGCTGGTTCAAGATCGCAGCGACATCTTTTGTGTACGTGGGCTTTGAGCCGGAGACGTTTGCTCCGAACAGGGCGCTGCCGGCAGCAAGGACAACAGCAATGCGGGTGAACATGATTAGCCTCCCAGTGTGGCGTGTCATCCATTATAGAGGAATACGCCCCCGATGATGAACCCCGCTGAATTCGCCAACATAGCGGCCGCCGAACAGGACTTTTGGTGGTACCGCGGTATGCTCGCTATTCTCACGCGCGTGCTCGATCCGCTGGCCAAGGAGCGACGGTTCGAGCGTGTTCTCGAGGCGGGGTGCGGCACCGGGTATCTGGCGCGGACGCTCCAACAGCGATATGGCTGGGCGATGTATCCCGTGGATCTGGGCGCCGAAGGATTGCAGTATGCGCAGCGCTTGAACGTCGAACGTCCGGTTCAGGCCGATATCGCACAATTGCCATTCGCCGATTCAGTGTTCGACTTATTGCTGTCCATGGATGTTGTGGTTCACTTTCCGAGAGGAGAGGAGGATCGTCCGTTCGCCGAATTTGCCCGCGTACTCAAGCCGGGTGGACGGGCGGTTATTCGCGTCTCGGCACTCGATTTCTTGCGGAGCCGTCATTCGGAGTTCGCCCACGAGAAACAGCGCTTCACCAAACACCGCCTGATCGAATTGAGCGAGAGCCATGGATTGCGAGTGCAGCGATGTACATATCTGAATTCGCTGCTCCTGCCGGTGGCGCTGGCAAAGTTTCGAATCTGGGAGCCGCTTACACGACAGGCGCCATCGAGCGGGGTGCAACCTGTCGCGGCTTGGCTCGACCGCGTGTTGCTTGCGCCGCTACAAATCGAGTCATCCATCATCGGCGCCGGTGTGGATCTTCCAATCGGACAGTCGTTGTTGCTGATAGCCGTGAAAGCTTGATCAGCAGGGCTTGATTAATTCGGATAAAGGTGTACGGAGTTTAACCGGGCACAGCGCGACCTTTTCTCTCCCTTCGTTTTCAACTGGTCGAAGGGAGCAACAAACAAATGACAAGAATCGTAGGAAGCATACTGACGGCGGCCATGCTGGTTGCCCGTGTTACCACCGCTTACGCGGAAGGGCCAATTCAGAAGCGCAAGGAAAGCCAGCAGAGCCGTATCGCGCAGGGCGTCAAGGGAGGATCGCTAACGCCGCGTGAAACCGCCCACCTCGAGCACCGCGAAGCTGCGTTGAACAAAGAGATTCACCACGACCGCGTGGTGAATGGCGGCAATCTGACGAACAAAGGGAAGGCCCAGGTGAACCGGCAACAGAACCGCTTGAGCAAGTCGATTCACCAGCAGAAGCACGACGCGCAAACCCAACACTAGTCGCGGGGAGGTCCCGGTTACTTGCCGGGCGTTTCAGGAATGACGATTTTTGAGTCGGTTCGAAACTTCCGATAGTCGCGGTACTCGATATCGATTTCGCCGCGGAGGGTTTTCCAGAGCGCGCGAGCATCGAGTTTGATGAAGCCGCGTGATGGGAGCCAGACCTCGTCGTTGACGCGCTGCTGTTCAAAACGCAGCAGCGCACCTGGACCGAGACGAGCGAGAAACCAGCCAAACGAAATGTTGTCGGTAGTCTCGGCTTCGACGCGCACCCATTGATACTCCTTCTGGTCAATCCACAGCTTGCCGCGCATCTTTGACAGGAACTTCGCACGGGCGTCATGCGGACGAAAGCCTGGCTTGGGCTCGGCGGTGATGATCCAAGCCGGATGTCCTCCGAAGTTCTCGGTACCCTTCAGCGTGAAGTCGAATGCCTGAGGAATCTCATCGAGAAACTTCCGCTGCTCGGCGCGACGCTGCTCGTACTTCTTCCTCTCCTTGCTGTTCTCGTCCTCACTCGCCCGCCGGCGCTTTTCCAGTTCCTGGTCGACGCGCTCATCCTCCTTGGTTTTTTCTTTTGGCGTTAGCGGCTTGCCGTTCTTCTGGACGAGGCGGGGAAGCGGACGTCCGTACAGGATGGTGATGTCGTGAGTGGTGGACTCGGTCTTCTTCACTTTGCCGGCGGTGTCGTACTGCCGTTGGGTGGACGTTTCCTGGAAGGTGTAGTCCTTGGCGCGTTCCCAG
Source organism: Bryobacterales bacterium (assembly GCA_038212445.1). Taxonomy (GTDB): domain Bacteria; phylum Acidobacteriota; class Terriglobia; order Bryobacterales; family Bryobacteraceae; genus TMP-7. The sequence goes on along the minus strand of JBBQUM010000019.1, from coordinate 53,677 downwards.
TTTCGGTTGTCGCGGTCGAGTGACCGGCGGACGATGTCGACCGGGTTGTCAGCGGCCAGGGCCAACACCGTCAGGCACGCGAGCAATAGCAGAGATCTTGTCATCCGAGCTTGAACTGTTCGACGGGCTTCCCGGTGCTCGCGTTTCTGAAAGCGAGAGCGATGAGCGGCGGAGCCACCAGGGTGGTAAGCACGGACATCAGGACGACATCGCCAAAGACCGTCTTCGGAATTACGCCAAGCGAAAGTCCGATCTGAGCCACCACCATGCCGACTTCGCCTCTCGGAATCATGCCGACTCCGACGCGCATCGCACCGGTGGTGCCAAGAGCCAGCGCTCCCAGGCCGCAGCCGACGAATTTAGAAAGCACTGCGGCCACGACGATGAGGGTGGTTAATAGCAGCGTTCGCGGCTCTGCCAGGGAAGAAATGTCAAAGTGCAAACCGATGCCGACGAGAAAGAACGGCAAGAGCAATTCAGTGACGCCATGTACCAGGTCGCGGGCCCGTGATGCCGTGGTGTCGGCGAGCGCCATGCCGGCAAGGAACGCGCCGATAATCGCCGCAACGCCGGCGACGGTGGCGAGAAAAGCCAGTCCGAAGAGCAGCGTCAAGGCGATGGTGAATTGCGATTCCTGGCTTTGCAGCCGCGCTTCGACTCGCGGGACAATTGCGCCTGCCGCCGACGAGCCCCACTTGGCGATGATGAACGTGAAGCCGGCCGCGAGTAGGCCGGTGATGGATAATTCGAGCACGTTGACTTGACCCTTTGCCAGGCTGCTGACGACGGCCAGTACGATCAGGCCGAGGACGTCGTCTATAACGGCGGCGGCGAGGATGATACGGCTCGCCTGCAGTTCCAACAGGCCTTTCCGCGCGAGGACCTCGGCGGTGATGCCCACGCTGGTGGCCACCATTGCAGCGCCCAGAAAGAGCGATTCAATTTGCGGTGCGCCGGCGAGCGCGAAAATGCCCCAGCCGGTCAGAAATGGCAGTACAACACCGAGTACGGCAACCAGCAACGCGGTGCCGCCCACTCGCATGAGTTCCGACGATCTGACCTCGAGGCCAACGCGGAAAAGCAGGAACATCACTCCGAGATCGGCGAGCGCGGTCAACACCTGATTTGGGGCGATCCAGCCTAAGACCGACGGCCCGATGATGACGCCGGCCAGGATTTCGCCGATGATGCCGGGTTGTCCGAGGCGTTCGAATATCTCCTCGCCTATTTTCGCGCCGCCGAACACCAGCAGCATCGCAAGCGCGATATTCTCGGTGCCTGCCGCCGTCATCGTGATTTCATGAAAAGAGCAAAGCGCGCCATCGCTTGCTCGAGAATCTGTTTCTCAGCCGCATAACAGATGCGGACCGATCCTTCACCGCCCGCGCCAAATGCCACGCCGGGCGCGAGTCCGACATGAGTTTCGAGAAGTAGTTGTTTACAGAAGGCGAAGGAGTCCGTGAGCCCGTCGATTTTCGGGAACAAATAGAAGGCCCCGTCGGGCTTTGGCACCTGCACGCCGGGCACCGTCGACAGCGCTGCGAGACAGAAATCGCGATTCTCGCGCAGGCGGGTGAGCATTTCGCGTACTGCCATCTCGCCCCAGAGAAGCGCCGTTTCACCGGCACGCTGCGCAAAGCTTGGCGCGTGGGAGACGACAAACTCATTGAGTTGTGTGGCGCGCGCGGCAAGGTCCTTTCGGGCGATGAGCCAGCCGAGCCGCCAACCGGTCATGCAGTAGGCCTTGGAAAATGACTGCACCACGGCGACGGCGTCATCCCGCGTGCACTTCTTCAGGATCGTCGGAGATGCGATCGGGCCCTTACCGGGCGTTTCAGGGTAGTAGAGGCGTTCGTAGACTTCATCGGCCAGAAGCCAGAGGCCATGGCGGCGCGAGAAATCGAGCAGGCGGTCCTGGTCAGAGTCAGTGGCCACCCAGCCGAGCGGATTCGAAGGAGACGTGTAGAGTAGTAGCCGGGTACGCGGAGTGACGGCGGCCTCGAGCGCGTCGAAATCGATTTCGTAACGGCTGCCCTTGAGCACATAGGGAATTTCCTTCACCTGTGCGTTCGCCATTTCGACATTGGCGGAGCCGTTGGGCCAGGCAGGCGTGAGGACGATGGCTTCGTCACCCGGGTCGAGCATGCAGCGGATGCTCAGGTTCAGCGCCTGAACGCCCGAAGCGGTGACGACTATCTCGGTTGCCGGATCAATCTCGACGCCGTGCGTTTCCTGGTAATAGCGGCTCAGTGCCTTGCGCGTGGAGGGAATGCCAGCGTTCTCGGTGTAGAACGTGAAGCCGTCGGCCATCGCCTTTTGCGCAGCCCGCTTTATGTAGTCGGGGGTTGGAAGATTGCTCTCGCCGAAGTAGAGCTTGTACACGCCCTCCATCGACATTGCCACTTCGGCAAGTTCACGAATGCGGGAGTGAGGAATTTTTAGTGCGGAGGCCGCGACGGTTGCTGGCATGAGCTCTTGCTTACCAGTTTAGCGTGCGGCCTGTTATTGAGGTTCAGGTTATGCGTTTTCGAAGTAGCCCTGTGCGAGTTCAGGCTTTGCCTCGAGCGCCTGTTTCCAGAATTCGCGGGCTTCTGATTCCTGTCCCAGCGATTTCATCGCGTGTCCCAGGTTCAACAGAGCCTCCGGAAAATCGGGCCGTTCGGCCAAGGCTTCGTGATAGAGCTTAATGGCGTCGTCCACCTGCCCGGACTTATGAAGCAGCAGGCCAGTGTTGTAGAACAGCTCAGGCGAGCGCTCGCCGTGTTCGATCAGCTTGGCCTGGAGGTCGAGGGCGCGTTCGAAGTCCTTTTTATCGATGGCCAGCGCGGCTAAACCGCGAATCGCATCCACCGATGTCGGATCATTCTCGAGGACGGTCTCGAACGACTTGGACGCAGCCTCGTGGTCGCCCAGATTCCAATGCGACAATCCCAGGTTGAGCTGAGCTTCGGGCCATGGACTGCGCTTGCGCAGGCACGCCTGGAACGCCTCCGCACTACCGCGATTGTCGCCGCGCTGAAGGCGTATGTAACCAAGCCGGAACCAGGCGTCTTCCCATTCGGGATTACGCGCGAGCAGTTTCACATACAGCTTCTCGGCTTCTGGCTGATTGCCTTCCTGTTCCAACACCGAGGCGAGGTTATAGAGAACGTCCGCGAGATCCGGCGCAATCTTCAGCGCTTTTTCATAGCACTCACGCGCTTGCTTCAACTCGCCCTGCTCCTGGAAGACGATACCCAGGTTGACGTACGCCTGTTTTGCGTCGGGCCGGATGCGAATGGCTTCCTGATAGGCCTTGGACGCTTCCTCTAGACGGCCTGTGCGCTGATGCGCGACACCCAGATTGAACCAGCGCTCGAAATGCGCTGGGGAATACTCCACGAGCCGCGAGCAGTAGGTGGCCGCTGCTTCGTAATCGCCGGTGGAGAAGGCGCTGCTGGTGAGGCCTTCGAGCGCGGTCTGCGAAGCTGGACGCACGACGAGCAGTTTTTCGGCGTAGTCGCGGGTCATGGCGTCGTCCTTGCGCGCCATGCCGATGGTGACCAGGTTGACGAGGCATTCCTCGGAGGACGGATTCCGTTCCACCAACTCCTGGTAAATAGTCGTAGCCTCGTCGAACTTCCACAGCAGTTGTAATGCTACGGCTTTGCCAAAGAGCGCATTTTCGAGTTGCGGATCATTGGAGAGTACCTTGTCGAAGGCTTCCAACGCGGCTTCGGGCTTTTCCTGATGCAAGAGGCAGATTGCCATGCCGAGGCGGGCGTCCATTCGCTGGGAATCGGCGTCCAGCGCTCGCTTAAACGCTTCAGACGCTTCCTGCCAGCGTCCTAGTTTTTCGTAACAAACGGCGACGTTGAAATTCGCAGAGCCGTGTTTGGGCGAGATCGCGAGCAGCTTCTCGTAGGTCTTAACGGATTCGTCGAACTGCTCCAACTCGAAATGAATATGGGCTTTGGCGGACAGAATCTCGGCGGATTCCTGACCGTTGGCGATGGCATTCTTCAGCTCAGCCAGCGCTTCTTCCCGCTTCCCCTCAAGGTGCAACGCGACGGCCTTGGCGAGCGGTGGCACCGTCGCAGGCTTACCCGCTTTACGCGAATCCGCCTGAGGCGCTCCGCCGCGTCCTTCAGAAGCCGCTCTTTTTGAACTCATTTTGACCCTGCTCCCATGCTCGAATCTAAGTTGTAAGTAGCGATCGCCATCGGGGCGAAATATGCACAAAGGCGCCCGATTGCGTCGTATTGATGCGATACCTGCATCCAACGGATGCGACTTTGCTCACCACGTCCGCTAAAGAAGCCGACGCCGCCGGATAGAATTCTTGGATCACTCCAGAAATGCACTAACTGATCCTGGACATACAGTGCGTAGTCCGCGCCACGAACCTCCATCCGTACGCGGTAAACCGTGTCCTGATGCACATTGAGCGGCAGCGTAACTTGCACGTGGCGTCCCGCCTTGCCGCGAATCACCGGATAGCGCTCAAGCCCCACGGTGGGCAGCGGGCCTGACTTCAGCATCACCAGTTTGGCGACGTAATAGTTGTTCAGATCCTGGGCGCGAAACACCCAGCCGATGGCGTGATGGTCAATCTGCCCGAGAAACTCGAACTGGTAGTCCGACATCCCCATCGAGGGGCGGTAGATCGCCAGCGGTCCCGGCTTTACGAATCCCGCCTGGTCGTAGGACCACGAACGCGTCAGGTCGTTTTGCCCTTCCCAATTGTCGAGCCCCGCGCGGAAGTCATCCAGGTATTCGAGACCCGCGCGACTCTGGAGAGCGCTCTTTACAGCGGTCAGTCTCGAATTTACAAAGCGTCCCACCGGCCCTGGAACGCCCGATGTGGGTTCAACCTTTGGCGGCGGACGGAACGCAACGAACAGCAGCACCGGTACAGCAATCGCCATCAACTGAATGCCGCGCGAGGCAGCCTTCAGATACCGGGCAGTATCGCGCGCCGAAGCAGCCACCGCGGCAGGGCGGACTCTCGCGGCCAGGGTGAGGAATTCTTCGCCCGCCAACCGTTGCAGTTCGAATTTCTCGCGCGGGTAAGTCAGATTGCCCGGAAATACGTCGTGCTCGCGCAGAGCTCTCAAGACAAGCCCGCGCGTGTGAGGCATGGTGAGACCGGCGCCGAGCGGAATGGGGACTTTCGCCGCCGTAATCAGAGAAACGGGCAGGCTCGGGCAAGGTAACGCCGGACAGGCATGGTTGTCCTTGCGTTCGAGGCAATCCCAACTTCCACCCCGGATGCCGAAGGTGAGCGGAGGCTCCACCGGATTTGCCGGCGGGATGCCGACTGCACAGTGGATCTGCAAGGCGCGATCCGCAACCTTTGTCCCGGGCAGCGGTCGTGCTTCGTGCGGTTTGAGCGCCGCCGGTCCGGATGGCTCCGGCAGGATGCGACTCACCTCACCAGCCGCAGGAGGCTTCAGCAACTCCGAAGAATTGGCGGCGAACTCTGAGTGTAGAGCCAACGAGTTGCTTGAGCGGTCCCAAACTGAGTTGACTCGCGGCAATGCCGGAGGCGGCGCGGCCGGAGGTTGTGCGGCCTGGATGGCGAGCCCGGACAGGGCAGCGACGGTAGGCTCGTACTGAGGGAGACTTTGGAGTTCAGCGAACGCCGGCGCGAACTCCGGAATATGGCTATCGTGCGCGGACGCCTTGCCCACATATTGCGGCACCATCGTCCGCGACTCAGTGGACGGTTCCACCGCGCCTCTTAGGACGGCTTCAGGACCCTCAACGGCCGTGCAGTCCGGCAGGTTGCACAGGTCGGCCATCGCCGGCACAAACGACGACAATACACCGGCGTCAGGCAGGGGGAGCCAGGTCGCACATCTCGGGGCAACCGCGTGCAAGCCGACTAGAGGCTCTTCGGCATTGTCCACAGCGTCGATCCTGCCCGGATTGCGCAGTCCCGCGGACACCCGTAGTTCATTTATGAATGGCGCGCGACCCGGCGACGCCGGCCATACCATGGCCGGCGAATCCTGGCTTCTCTGCGTGGCCGCAGCCGCTTGGACATCCCGGTGGACAACCGATCCCTCAGACGCTTCCAGCCTGACCACGACCTTGGGAGCATCGCCCAGTCCGACGTTCTGGAGACTGACTGCCTCCGGTTCGGGCAGAATTGTCTCGCCCGAAAAATCGAACGCTATGGGATCCGCTGCCACCAGGTCAGGCGTCGACATCGACACCTGCTTCGGATACAACGAGAACAGCAACTCCGGCCGGCACGGATCCGGGACAAATGTTTGGGCTGGCTCCACCGCCGGCTCCGGCTCGAGAGGTGCCGCGAAAGTGCTGGTTGAAGCTAATGAGGATGGCCGTTCCGGAGGCGGTTCGGTTGGCCAGTCCACAAGTTCTGCAATTTGAGGGTCGTCTCCTCTTTCAAAGGAGACAAAATCGTCATGCTCCGCCGTATGAGATTTGACTTCGTCGGTGGATGACAGTTCCAGGACTTCTGGCGCCGCAATCTCGGACTCGGTCGCAGGATGCAACTCCGGAGGCTCTTCATGGACTCGCGAAAGCATCTGCTGATTCTCGATCAGCCTCGCAACTGCTAGACGGGCCTGATCATCTTGGAACGCTTTGCGGTGTTGGGTGGAGCAGAAACCCGCCTCGGTAAGCTGGCGATACAGCGGCAGACGTACACCGCAATGCAAACAACGAGCGTGATTCGCTCTCGCCATCGATACAATAATCGGCCTGGACGTCAAAAATTGGTAGGCGGCGAACGCCCTAAATTCAAACTAAGGCGGGGTGGGGTACTAAGTTAAAGCACTGAGACACGTTGGTGGATCGGGTACTCGGTACACTGTAGAAATGTATCCCTGCCGGCGCTTCATGGCGTTGTTCCTCTTCAGTTTCTCCACATCGCTGCTGGCTGCCGATGGTCCGGTGGAGGTCTCCCCAGCCGTGAATGCGGCCCTTACCCAGATCAGTGCAAATTCTCTTCGAGGACACGTATCCTTTCTCGCTTCGGACCTGCTCGAAGGGCGGGGCACGCCATCCCGCGGGTTGGATATCGCCGCAGAGTACATCGCGTCGCAGTTTCGCCGGGCCGGTTTGGAAGCTCCGATCGATGGCGGATACTTTCAGGTTGCGTCCTTCTTATCGCTGGAGCCGAATCGCGATGGCTTGCGGTTTGAGACGTCGACCGGTGTGCGGATCGACGCCGCGAAACTGACGCCGGACACTTCGGTGGGACTGTCGCTCACCGCCGCCGCCGCCGTCAAGTTCGGAGAAGGCGTTACGGTCAACGGAAAAGTCGTGTTGGTGCACGCTGGTGATTTTCGTGCATTTATGGGGGTCCGCCGCCAGTTGATGAGCGCCAAACCCACTCTTATCGTCGTTACCGGCGCCGCCGCGTCGCGCATGAGGAGTCGCAACATGCTGATTCCGGCCGACGAGAAGGGAAGTGGTGTGCCGATCGTCGCGATTCAGGACGAAGCTTTCGATGCCCTGGTCCAGTCCGCCCCTGCCGGCGACTTGCCTTTCACGGTGACCGTCAACATCGGAGTACCGATCGACAAGCCGGTTACGCTTCGCAACGTAATCGGTGTTCTTCGCGGCAGTGATCCCGCCTTAAAGGATACCTTTGAGCTCGTGACCGCTCATTATGATCACCTGGGCACGCGCGCCGAAGGTACCGACAAGATTTTCAACGGTGCCAATGATGACGCCAGCGGAACCGCCAGCGTGATCGAGATCGCTACCGCTCTTGCCGGACTCAACCCCCGTCCCCGGCGCAGCATTGTCTTCCTCGCACTCTTCGGTGAGGAGGTCGGACTGTTGGGCTCCCGCTACTACGGTGTCCATCCAGTCTTTCCAATCGCGCGCACCGTTGCTGACGTGAATCTTGAACATATGGGGCGCACGGACTCGGGTGAAGGCTCCCATGCCGGGCTCCTGAACTTCACCGGATTCGACTTCTCAACGTTGCCGGCGAGTTTCAGGCGCGCTGGTGAAGCGGTCGGCATACAAGTGGTGAAGGATGAAAAGAACAGTGATGCCTTTTTCGGCCGCAGCGACAACCAGGCGTTAGCCGATCTTGGAGTACCTGCTCATACCGCCTCGGTGACCTACGAGTTTCCCGACTACCACCAGGTTGGAGATGAGTGGTCCAAGATCGATTACGACAACATGGCACGTGTGGATCGCGCCGTGGCGCTGGGCATGCTGATCATCGCCAATTCAACGGAGGCACCCCAATGGAATGCTTCAGAGCCTAAAACGGCAAGGTATGTCGAGGCGGCGAAGAAATTAGCGCCCGCCAATCCTACGACGCCAGCATCTCGAAATTGAAGCCCTCGTTAAGATGCCGCTCAAGCCGGTTGGCTCGACGCTCCAGTTCCGTAAGACCATTGCGGAATTGCGCAATCTGGTCGTCAGTAGCGTTCTTTAAAGCGGCATGAGAGTTCTGCAGCCGATTCTCGATCGCCCAAATCATTCTCAGTTCTCGGATTAGCAAGTTTTCCATAGCCGTCATGGTTCAGAACTATGGCAACTCGTATGCCAAAGCATTGATGCCGTATTTTCAATCGGTTAACAACTTACGCGCTCACGAGCAACGGTAAGAACTTACTTCGCTGGAAAATTCGGCGACTTCGAGGAGTTAATTACGCCCTCGAGGATCGGCGAGATGTTGAGTGCTCCGCAGGGATTGATGGAAGCGTTGACGCTCATTGGCTTTCCACCGCCTGGCGCCGACGCCTCGATCTTCGCCGTGGACGTACATTCCTTCTGTCCGGGAGGCGCGATTGCGTAGCCCAGGTAGAACGAGGCCTCCTCGCCCGGGTTCAGGCGTACCCGCTTCATCTTCTCGCGACCGAACAACGGATCGTTCTGGTTGTGCCGGACCTCAACCGCAATGGGCTTCTGATCCCGGTCGAGCAACCGGATTGTCGCAAAGCCATCAAGCGTGCAAGCTGTCTTGCCCTGGTTCTTGATAGCCATCGTTAGCTCGCGACGTGGGGTCGCGACGTCCTGGCTGGCGATGCGCAGGTCCAATTGCTCACCGCGACAGGGGGCGAGCGAGGCGAAGAACATCAAATAGAAAAGTCCCATGCCTGTGGGATGACAGTGCACTGAACAACATTTCAAATGAAATGGCTAACTGAGCAACTGCTTGGCGATGGTGATCTTCTGCATATTGCTTGTTCCCTCGTAGATCCGGCCGATTTTCGCGTCGCGGTAGAGCTTCTCAACCGGATAGTCCTTGGTGAACCCAACGCCGCCAAAAATTTCCACAGCCTTGGACGCCACCGTCTCGGCCACCTGAGAAGAGTAATACTTGGCCATCGCCGCTTCGGTAAGGAATGGCAGACCGGCGTCGCGTAGCCGGGCCGCGTTGTAAACCAACAGACGGGTTGTTTCCACCATCGTCGCCATCTCAGCCAGTTCGAACTGTACGCCCTGATACTCCGAAATCATCTTGCCAAACTGTTTACGCTGTTTGGCGTACCCCAGGGCATGGTCGAATGCCGCTCGCGCCAGGCCGAGCATTTGAGCGCCGATGCCGATGCGACCTTCATTCAAGGTCTCGATCGCTACCTTATACCCCTTGCCAACCTCTCCCAGAACATTCTCCACCGGTACGCGGACGTCATCCAGAATGAGCTCGCAGGTGGACGAGGCGCGAATTCCGAGTTTGTCCTCCTTCTTTCCCACCTGAAAGCCGGGTGAGTCGCGCTCAACTAAAAAACAGGTGATGCCCTTGTAGCCGGCGTCGGGGTTAGCGTTCGCGAAGAGAAGGAAGAGACCGGCCTCGCCCGCATTGGTGATCCACAATTTGCGTCCATTGATGATCCAGTAGTCGCCGTCACGCTTGGCGCGCGTGGTCATGGCGAAGGCGTCGGAACCGGAACCGGCTTCAGAAAGGGCGTACGCGCCAACCATTTCGGTAGCGGTCCTGGTCAGGTACTTTTTCTTTTGCTCCTCGGTCCCCCACCGTTGAATTGCGTTGTGGAAGAGCGTGTTTTGGACATCGACAATCACGCCGGCGGACGGGTCCACCGCCGCGATTTCTTCGATGGCCAGAATCGACTGGAAGAACGTTCCGCCCTGGCCGCCATATTGCTCAGGGACGTCGATGCCCATCAGTCCCATGTCGAAAATCTTCTTCAGCACGTCCTTGCTGAATAACCCCGCAGCGTCCATCTCGCGCACATGAGGGCCGATTTGTTCGCGGGCGAACTTCCGCACCGTGGCCTGAAACATACGCTCTTCATCGCTGAGTTGGGTCAACGGCGCGGCGGATCGATTTTCAACGGGGACCATATCGACTCAATTGTAGAATAGGTAACCAATGACGAAGGACTGGAAAACAATAGCGGCAGCCATGGGTGTGAAGCCGGCCAGCGAGACTGCGCTGGCGCCGCTGGACGGGCTTGAGAGCTCTTTTCGCCCCCTGGTGAGCCGGCTACAACCCGACGATGATTTCGCGGTGCTGGTGGACGATCACGAGGAAACGGCATGATCCTCTCTAACGCGAAGTTGTTGCGTGAAGGCAAGACCACGTCGGCGAATCTCGTTGCTCAGAGTCTCCAGCGGATCGACGAACTGAATCCCAAGCTGAACGCCTTCATGACCGTGATGGGCGACGCTGCTCGTGCACGGGCCGCTGCCCTGGATGCGGAACTGTCAGCTGGTACCGATCGCGGACCGCTGCATGGTATCCCGATCGCCGTGAAGGACCTGTTCTTCACACGTGGGGTACGCACCACAGCCGGCTCCAAAGTCTTCGACGATTTCATCCCTGATCGTGACGCCGATGTGGTTCAGTTGCTGGAGAAAGCCGGTGCGGTTATCGTCGGCAAGACCAGTTTGCACGAGTGCGCGTACGGCATCACTTCCAACAACGCGCATTACGGTGCAGTCCGAAACCCCCACGATCCCGAGCGCATTCCTGGCGGCTCGAGTGGCGGCTCAGCAGCCGCAGTCGCGGCGGGGATCGTCGATATGGCGATGGGGACCGATACTGGCGGTTCGATCCGCATTCCGGCTGCCTTCTGCGGCTGTGCCGGCCTGAAGCCGACATTTGGCAGAGTCAGCAAGCGCGGCGTCTTTCCGCTGGGATTTACTTTGGATCATATGGGTCCGCTGGCATCGAGTGTCAGCGACTGTGCCGTGACGCTGAACGCGATTGCCGGGACGAGCTTGGATCCCGAAGCCCGCGACGTGCGCGGCTTGCGTATCGGCAAGCCTGAGAATTTCTACTTCTACCGCATCGATCGCGAGGTTGCCGCGGCGGTGGACGCAGCTTTGAAACGGGCGGAAGCGCAGGGTGCCGTTGTGGTGCCGGTACGCGTCCCCGACGTCGACGAGCTTAACGCGATCGCTCGCGTGATTCTCATGGCCGAAGCCTCGGCTGCCTACGAGGCACACTGGCACAAACGCGAGCTTTTCAGCGCCGAGGCCCTGGCGCTGCTCGATCAGGGGCGTCTGCTGCCTGCCACCGACTACGTTCAGGCGATGCGCCTTCGACAGCTGTTCCGGCGCGACTTCAACCGCCTCTGGAAGAAGGTGGACTGCTGGGTGACGCCCACGGCGCCTACACCCGCACCGCTGATCGGTCAGACGCGTCTGGTAATCGAAGGGGTCGAGGATGACGTCCGGCTGGCGACGACACGCTTCATGCGGGGCATTAATGTGCTCGGATATCCGGCACTCTCAATCCCCAGCGGTAAGAGCGACGGACTCCCAATCGGGCTGCAGATTGTCGGCCCTGCAAACCGGGAGGACCTGATTCTACGGCTGGGAGCCGCCGTCGAACTCTAGTGTGGTTTCCTGCGTCACGTTCTAAGACTATTCTCAACGAGCCCGATAAGTGCCCAAGAAGGATAGTTTGAAAAATGAAAAGCGGATCGACGATTGGACAGCAGTTCGCCCGGACCTGTGCCGCCATCCTGACGATGGCCGCTGCTCTTGCAGGTGTAGCTCTATATAACATCCACACTTCTGATGCCAGTATCCAAACGCTTGCCACAGATGCAATACCCGGTATCCTATACGCCGGACGCCTGGATGCAGACTTTAAGACATTTCGCGGCGACTGCTGGAAACATATCGCTTCCTCAGACGCAGCTGCGATGGCGTTGGTTGAAAAGACCCAAGACGAATTGAAGAAAAAGATTGCGGAGGATCTGGCAGGCTACGAGGCTTCGATCACCCAGGACGAAGACCGTCAAAGCTTTAAGACGATCAAGCCGGCCATGGATCTTTATTTGGAGGCATGGGGACGGATTCTTCCGATCAGCCGCCAAGGCCGGAATGAAGATGCGGCGTCTGCCTACATCCGCGACGTGAACCCCACTTCCCAGGCGCTCGAGAAAATCGTCCAGGCGATTGTCGATTGGAATAAAGCCTATGCCGATCGAGTGGCTGACGAGGCGAGCACACGGGCGGCCCGCGGAAGAGCCCTGACATGGACGGTTGCAGCGGTTGCCTTGCTCGGCGGCACTTTCTTGATTGTGATCATCGTTCGAAAAACTTCGGCAAACCTCCGACACTCCATCGCGGAATTGAAGGAGGGAGCCGATCAGGTGCTCAGTGCGGCCAATCAGGTTGCTTCATCCAGTCAGTCTCTGGCCCAGGGTGCTTCTGAACAAGCCGCATCGCTCGAGGACACCTCGGCATCGACGGTTCAAATCAATGCAGCCGCGCGGAAAAATGCCGAAGATTGTCGACGCGCTGCCGAATTAGTGGCTAGCTCCGAGGAGAAGTTCCTGGAAACCAATGCTTCGCTCGAGCTCATGATGACCGCCATGGCTGAGATTCATGAGTCCAGTCAGAAGATCTCCAAAATCATCAAGGTGATTGACGAAATCGCATTCCAGACCAACATTCTCGCGTTGAATGCCGCTGTTGAAGCCGCTCGTGCCGGTGAAGCCGGTATGGGGTTTGCGGTTGTTGCGGACGAAGTTCGGAATCTCGCGCAACGCTGCGCTCAAGCAGCCCGCGATACGGCCACATTGATCGAGGAATCAATCGTTAAGACCCAGGATGGCAAACAGCGGACCGACGACGTGGCAAGCTCGATTCGGGCTGTTACTGAAGAATCTGGAAAGGTCAAAGAACTGGTTACAGCCGTCAATGCCGGCAGTCAGGAGCAGTCGCGAGGTCTGGAGCAAATCGGAAGTGCCGTGTCACAGATGGAGCAACTCACGCAAACCACCGCAGCCAACGCGGAGGAGGGTGCGTCAGCCGCCGAGGAACTGACCGCGCAGTCCGAGGCCGTTAAGGCCATCGCTGACCAGCTATCCGCACTGGTTGGCGTAGGGTAACGGCTCGGCGGCCCTGGGGCGCTTAATCCGAACGTCGCGCCACGGCCACTAGCCGGCTGGGGTTGACGTCGTACGGGGAGCCGTCCAGGCTACCAAAAATCAGCACTTGCGCGAATCCCGCGTCGTGCAGTCGTTCCTTCAGCTCACGAGCTGAATATAACCAGTGAGTGAACTCATAGTGGGTGACGCGATTGCCTTGAATCCAGGCCCAGCGGTTGTGGATACGGGACCAGTCGTCGATTACGGTGGGACGCTGAATTAGCAGCGCCTCGCCAGCCTCGGTACAAATGGTGTCCTTCCAGACGCGGGCGAGCCGTTCCTTGCCGAGGACATCGATCACAAATGTTCCTCCGGCTGCCAGATTGTTTCGTACATTCCGCAGAACCTGCCGGTTGTCGGCGTCGGTCTCGAAGTAGCCGAATGAAGTGAATAGACTCAGGGCTAGATCGAAGGCGCTTGGACGCTCGAAATGGCGCATGTCGGCCTCGATCCATTCCACCGCCACACCTGCTTTTGCGGCGCGGTCGCGGGCCCGCTCAAGTAGGAAAGGGGAGCGGTCAACGCCCGTTACTGCGAACCCTCGAGTCGCCAGTTCTATTGAATGGCGCCCCGGGCCACAGCAGAGGTCGAGCACTGAACGTCCCTGAAATCCCGCGAGCGCCAGCACTTGATCCACTTCGCCCGGGGCCGCGGCGATTCTCTCGGGAGAGAACATAAACGGATACAGTTCCCGCCAGAAATTCTCATTTGAAAACCAATCCATAAGATCAGCCGATCAGAACCTTTCGGAGCAGTTCATGCATTTTCCCATACGGCGGTCGAAGCGATCGTCCCAGTCCAAACGCGTACCTGCGAAAAACCGGCTTCAACTTGCTGAACGTGTCAAAGCCCTCACGGCCGTGATACTGCCCCATGCCGCTTGCGCCAATGCCGCCAAACGGCAGTTCCTCGGAGGCGATGTGGACGAGCGTGTCGTTGATGCAGAGAGCACCGGAAACGGTCTCGCGAGTCACCCGATCGATGCTCGCACTGTCTTTGGCGAAGAGATAAAACGCGAGCGGACGGTCCCGTGAATTGATGAAGCTGAGCGCCTCGTCGAGCCCGCTATACGTCTTTACCGGCAGCACCGGGCCGAAGATCTCATCGCGCATCACGGCGAGGTCGTCAGGAGGATCAATCAGCAGCACCGCGCGTCCGGCGGCCACGCTTTTCACGCCCCGAGCCGCCGCTTCATCGATGTAGCTCTGAATTCGTGCGCGATGCTTCTCGTTGATGATCGAGGTAAAGTCGCCGTCCGGCCAGTAGCGATGAATCGCCGACTGAGCCGCCGCGATAAACTGCTCGAGCTTTGCCGCCGGAAGCAGTACGTAATCCGGCGCGATACACGTCTGTCCTCCGTTCAGAAGCTTGCCGTAGATGATGTCTTCCGCTGCTCGCGACAGATTTGCCGATTCGCAAATCAGGGCAGGCGACTTGCCGCCCAGCTCAAGCGTAACGGGAGTCAGATTCGCCGCGGCGGCGCGCATCACATCCCGGCCAACGGCCGTCGAGCCGGTGAAGAGCAGATGGTCGAAGGGCAACTCAGCGAACGTCCGGCCTATCTCGGGTCCGCCGAGGACAACCGCCACGGGGTCTCCTCCGAAGGCTTCGTCCATCATCCGCTCGAGCAACTCTGAAAACGCCGGCGTGTACTCCGACGGCTTGATGAGCACACGGTTGCCTGCTGCAAGCGCGCCCGCCAGTGGTGCGATGGTGAGAAACAGCGGATAGTTCCACGGCGCGATGATACCCACCAGGCCCAACGGTTGGGGCATCAGTGATGCGCGCGCCGGCCATAGGGGCCAGTCGAGCAATCTCGGACGTTCACCCATCCATTCGCTGACGTTCTTCCGTGCATGCCTCACAGCATTCAGCGAGACGTAAACCTCGCTGAAAAGAATCTCCTCCTTATGCCGCCCGCCAAAGTCTTGATCGATTGCCTTCGCGACGGCTTCCTGGTTCGCCGCCACGATCCGGTCCAGCTTTTTCAGGTTCTGCCTGCGTTCAGATGCAGTAGGGTAAGGCGCGCGGCGCGACGCCTCACGTAGGGCGCGGAACCGCTCTTCGAGGAGCATGATGCCCCATCATAACCGTGTCGCCGGGGGCATCAGTAAAGGGAGGATTTCGCCCGAGGGTCCGCGCAGCGTTAAATCGACGATTGCCGAGTACGCCGTCTTGTCGACATTGACTTCAATGACGCGGCATCCAGCAGTACGCGATACGTCGATCAAGCCGGCAGCCGGATACACCACCGCCGACGTCCCCACCACCAGAAGTACGTCCGCCTGTTGTGCGGCGCGTTCCGACTGCTCCCAGACCGTTGCCGGAAGCGACTCGCCGAACCACACCACGCCAGGCCTTAGCGTACCGCCGCATTCGCAGAGCGGTGGAAGCTCCAGAAGCGGCGACCGCAGATCCTGGCGCTCACGCCCACATCGCAAACAACGGAGCATCCAAATGTCGCCGTGCAGTTTCAGAATTTGCCGGCTGCCTGCGCGATCGTGCAGGCCGTCGACATTCTGCGTAATCAAGGTAAAGTCGGGAACGCGGCTTTCCAGCTCGACTAACGCCACATGCCCGTTGTTCGGCTGGGCTCGAGAAATCACTCCTCGCCGCCAGTCATACCACTCCCAGACCAGCTTGGGGTCGCGCTCGAAAGCCTCGGGCGTGGCCAACTCCTCGGCACGGAAATCGCGCCAGAGTCCGCCGCTTCCACGGAACGTAGGAATTCCGCTCTCAGCCGAGATGCCGGCCCCTGTCATCACCGCGACACGCCTTGCTCGCGCCAATAATTCCCGCGCCTCATCGAGCCCGGTCATGAATTCAGGAGTGTGTCAGAGCGCGCCGTGCTGCCGTAGCATATGCGAGCGCCGTGTCGACGTCATCCGCCATAGCGGTGAGATGGCCCATCTTGCGTCCGGCACGGGGTTCCGGCTTGCCGTACAGATGCAGCTTCACATCCGGGAACGCCGCAGCCGCCGCCCAGTCAGGCTCCCCGCCGCTCCAAAGGTCGCCAAGCAGATTCACCATCACCGCGGGGCGCATCTGCGCGGTTGATCCCAGCGGCAGCGAACAAACTGCTCGTAACTGCTGCTCAAACTGGCTCGTCACGCAGGCGTCAAACGTAAAATGTCCCGAGTTATGCGGCCGGGGTGCCAGTTCGTTGATGAGCAACTCACCCGACCGGGTTACGAAGAACTCGACGCACAACACGCCCACCACGTCGAGCCTCTCGAGCACCGTGCGCGCGATTTCGACTGCCTGAGCTTGCAGCGCACTGCTGATCCGTGCGGGTGCGATCGTGACGTCGAGAATGTGCCGTTCGTGATGATTTTCCACGGCGCCGTAATGGACGAACGTGCCATCCGCGCCACGCGCCGCGACTACTGAAATTTCGCGATCAAAGTCGATGAACGCCTCCAGAACTGCTGGACCGCCGAGCATGGCGTCCCATGCCGCTGGCAACTGCTCCATTGAGGCCACGCGCACTTGTCCTTTGCCGTCGTAGCCGAATCCAGCCGTCTTGAGAATCGCCGGCAAACCCAGTTCGTTCGCTGCTGTACGCAAATCGTTGAGCGAGTGGATCTGCCGGAACGGCGTAAGCGGCAGCCCTGCCTCAACCAGGAATGTCTTCTCGCGAATGCGCTGTTGCGTGGTGTGCAGGACGTGGCCTGCGGGACGGACGGGAGCGAACCGGGCACACGTTTCCGCTGCCGGCGCGGGCACGTTCTCGAATTCGAAAGTGACAGCACTGACTCCCCGCGCGAAGTCGGCAACTGCTTCCAGATCGTCGTAGGGCGCGTCGATCTCGAGGTCCGACACTTGCCCGGTCGGAGTGTCCGAATCGGGTGAAAGAGTATGGACGCGATAACCCATTCGCCGAGCCGCGATGGCGAACATCCGCCCCAACTGACCGCTGCCCAGCACTCCGATTGCCGCACCCGGCAGAATCGGCTTCATTCGAGCGAATCCAGTCGTATCTTGGACGTTTGCTCCTCGCGGAAGGTGCGCAGTTTTTCCCGCAGCTCCGGCCGCGAATTCGCCAGTATGGCCGTGGCCAGCAAGCCTGCGTTGATGGCGCCCGCCTTGCCAATCGCCATCGTTCCCACCGGCACGCCGCCAGGCATTTGTACGATCGACAACAGCGAATCCATACCTTTGAGAGCGTGGCTTTCCATCGGGACGCCAAGTACCGGCAACAGCGTGTGTGCGGCTACCATTCCGGGTAGATGTGCGGCGCCACCCGCGCCGGCGATGATCACTTCGAGACCCCGCGACTCCGCCGTGGACGCATACTCGGCCATCCACACAGGCGTCCGGTGCGCCGATACGATTTGCTTTTCCACCGGCACACCAAAATGATCGAGAATTTCCACGGCGTGACGCATGGTTTCCCAGTCTGACCGGGAGCCCATGATCACGCCCACCAAGACCTTTGCCGCCACCTACTGCCCTTGCGAAAGCGAATAGCCCAACTGGCCGTCGAATGTCCGTAGATACTCGGTCTTCACAACTTCAATATTACTGTCGGCCACACGCGTCAGAAGCGAAATGATGTCGCGGGTGGAAATAGGTGAGTCACTAAGGAAGCGGGCGCGAACGTTATCGGGACAGAAAGTTTCCGACATTCCACCCGGCCACAGAACGACGCCGCGTCCGTCGATCATCTGCAGGTTCAGACCATCCTTGGCGGACTTGCCGATCTGCTCAGCAAGCGCCACCGGATTCGCCGATGGCCAGTCGACGTAGAGGTCCACGCCCATCAGTTCCGTCTTTGGCGCCACCTGCGTCGACGTGACGGCAGTTTTTTGTTCGGCAGCTTTGTTCTCGTACACTGCAGCCTTCAGCGTCTGCGGTAATTGGCCGAGACGGGCCGCCACCGCTTCACCGAACTCCTTCGTGCCGACTTTCTGCTTGCTCACGCCGTCGCGGAAAATATCGTAGGTGTGAACGCCGTCTTCCATTGTCCGCAGCCATGCGTTATGAACCCGTGCGGCCACGTCCCCTTGGCCGATGTGAACTAGCATCAGTACCGAACCCAGCACCAGACCGGAAGGATTCGCCAGATTCTGACCCGCGCGCCGAGGCGCCGACCCGTGGATGGCTTCGAACATCGCGCACTGATCGCCGATATTCGCGGAACCGGCGAGTCCCACTGAACCCGCGATTTGCGCCGCCACGTCAGAAAGAATGTCGCCGTAGAGATTCGGCATCACGATCACGTCGAATGCTTCCGGCGTGTCGGCCATCTTCGCCGCTCCAATGTCAACGATCCAGGCTTCTTTCTCGATGTCCGGATACTCCACGCCGATTTCGTCGAACACTTTGTGGAACAGGCCGTCAGTCATCTTCATGATGTTGTCCTTCATGAAGCAGGTGACCTTCTTGCGCTTGTAGAGGCGAGCGTACTCAAACGCGTAGCGGACGATCTTTTCTGACCCGGGGCGCGAGATGAGCTTGAGGCACTCCATCACGTTCGCGCTCAGACGGTACTCGATGCCGGCGTAGGTGTCCTCTTCGTTCTCGCGGACAATGACAATGTCCATCTTCGGATGCTTGGTCTTGACGAAGGGGTGATAGGACACGCAGGGGCGAACATTCGCGTATAGACCGAGCTTTTTGCGCGTTGTTACGTTTAGGCTCTTGAAGCCGCCGCCCTGGGGCGTGGTGATCGGGGCCTTCAGGAAGACCTTGGTGCGCCGAAGCGATTCCCAGGCTTCCGGCTCGATGCCTGCCGTGTTGCCGCGCAGGTAAACTTTCTCGCCAATCTCAATCGTTTCGATGTCCAGAAGCGCGCCGGCCTCCTTCAGAATGTGAAGCGTAGCGCCCATGATCTCTGGGCCGATACCGTCGCCGTGTGCGACTGTGATTGGAGTAGATTTTGCCATAAGTGGTTGCGGGTAGCTATTAAGCCGTCCTATGAATGATGCCACTACGATATCCCTTTTGTCTCGATGTCGGCAACTAAGACATCGGTTTTTCAGATAGGAATGACCGAAATAGAGTAAGCGGCCAATCGGTCATAATGAATCTCGTACTATGAATATCCCCGCCCGGCCGAAAATTGCTGCCGTCGCAACGACCTTCTTCAAGTACTCGCACGCTCAGCATATCGTCGACCGGTTTCTCGACGGCTACGGATGGAATGGTGTCCATCACCGGCCGGCGATGGATCTGGTGTCGCTCTATGTCGACCAGGTGGATCCCAAGACCGACCTGAGCCGGGAACGCGCCGCCCGGCATCCGCAGATGAAACTCTTTCCCACCATCGCCGAAGCGCTCACGCTGGGCGGGAATCGCCTTGCCGTGGACGGTGTGGTGCTGATTGGCGAGCACGGCAAGTATGCCCGCAACGAAAAGGGCCAGACAAAGTACCCGCGTTGGGAATTCTTCGAGCAGATTGTGGACGTCTTCCGGAAGAGTGGCCGCTCGGTCCCGGTGTTCAACGACAAGCATCTTTCGTGGAATTGGGAATGGGCTCGCAAGATGTACGACACCTCTCGCGAACTCGGCTTCGCGTTCATGGCGGGGTCGAGTTTGCCCGTGACGTGGCGGACGCCGTCCGTCGAAATGGCGCTCGGTTCCCGTGTTCGGGAGGCGATGTGCGTCTGCTACGGCGGCGTCGACAGCTATGACTTTCACGGGCTCGAGACGATTCAATGCATCACCGAGCGCCGGCGCGGGGGCGAGACCGGGGTCAAGTGGATACAGGCCTACCGTGGTCCAGCCTTTTGGAATGCGTTGCGCGACGGTGTGTGGCCAAGGGAATTGATGGAGTCGGCACTATGCCGCAGCCATACGCTGACTCCTGCGCGTCCCGGCTTCAATGATGTGTTTCCGACGGTGGACGACATGCAACGACTGGTGAAGGATCCTGTGGCTTATCGCTACGAGCATGCTGACGGTACGAAATGCACGATGCTGCTGATGTCCGGGCTGCTGCGCGACTTCAATTTTGCTGCGCAAGTCGACGGGCAGCGGAAACCCTGGTCTACCCAGATGTATTTGCCAATGCCCGACGGGCGCACAACGCTCGCGAGTTTCTTCAGTCCACTCGTCTACAACGCGGAGAAAATGTTCCTCACCGGAAAGCCTACCTATCCGGTGGAGCGGACACTTCTGACGACAGGACTCACAGCGGCGGGAGTCGAGAGCCTTTACCGTAAGGGCGAGAAACTGGACACGCCTCATCTTGCGATCCGGTATCAGCCTACGCAAGAGTCGACGTTTGAGAGGAGCTAGGCCAATGCTGACGAGAAGAACATTTCTGCAATCGGCTGCTGCCACCGGCGTCGCGTTTGCGCAGCGCTCAGAGCCGAAGCGCCTCGCCATTATCACCACCGTCTACCGCTACCTGTCCCACGGCCAGCACATGGGCGATCGCTGGCTGACGGGCTACCCGTTCGAGGGTGCGTGGCATAAGCCGAACGCAAAGGTGGTGTCACTCTACGTGGATCAGACGCCAGAAAATGATCTTTCTCGCGACCGTGCGCGCGAGTTTGGGTTCCAGATATATCCGACGGTCGCCGAGACGCTACGTTGCGGCGGCGACAAGCTTGCCGTCGATGCCGTACTGATCATTGGGGAGCACGGCGACTATCCGCGAAACGAAAAGGGACAGATCCTCTATCCTCGTTACGAGCTCTTCGACCAGTGCGTGAAGGTCTTCGAGAAAGACGGCCGCGCAGTTCCAGTCTTCAACGACAAGCATCTCTCTTACAGCTTCGTGAAAGCGAAGTCGATGGTGGACGCGTCGCGGCGGCTCCATTTCCCGATGCTTGCAGGGTCGTCCCTTCCGGTGACGTGGCGCCTGCCGGCGTTCGATCTTCCGCCGGGCTGCCACATTGAAGAAGCGTTGATGGTGGGCGAAGGTGGTTCAGACCCCATGGACTTTCACGCCCTCGAGGCCATGCAGTGCATGATCGAGCGGCGCGGGCACGGCGAGACTGGAGTGAAAGCGGTTCAGTTGATTGAGGGCGACGCCGTGTGGAAAGCGGGCGAAGAAGGAAAATATTCGAAGGAGCTGTTAGCCTCGGCCCTGTCGCGTAGCGATACGCCGCTCGGTTTGTCTTTCGACGATAGTCGCCCACAGGACATGGTCCGCGACGGCGTGTTGCCCCAACTCGTGCCCAACCCGGCGGCGTACTTCATTGAGTATCGCGACGGGCTCAAGGCGACACTGTTAATGCTCAACGGCGCCCTGCGGGATTTTAACTTCGCGGCGCGCGTCCGCGGGGTAAAGGCGCCCCAGTCGCTCCAGTTCTTACTGACGCCTGAGCCCAACGTTACCTACTCCGCCTGTTTGATGCACAAAGTCGAAGAAATGTTCGAAAGCCGCAAGGCGCCTTATCCGGTCGAGCGGACTTTGCTGACGAGCGGAATTCTTGAGAGTTGCTTGACGTCGAAGGTTCAAGGGCACGCGCGGCTGGAAACACCGCATCTCAATGTTGCGTACAATGCGCCTGCCACTTCGCAGTATCCACAGGCATAGCCGATGCTCTCCATCGAAAATGTTCTGGTGATGGACGGGTCGGGCTCAGAACCGTTCTGTGGGGACATTCAGATCGACGACAGGCACATTACCCAGGTACTGCGACGCGCGAGCCCTCCTCCGCCGGATTGTCTGGTGGCCGCGCCCGGCTTTATCGACCTGCATAGCCACTCCGACTTGCAGGTGCTCGACCATGCGCGGCGAGAGAAGGTCCTGCAGGGCGTCGCCACAGAAGTGGTTGGCAATTGCGGGTTCTCGCCATTTCCGCAAGGTGAACATCAGCACGAGTTGTGCGAGTTCGGCGGCGGCATCCTTGGGAAGAAAGACGGATGGGGCTGGCCAACCGCGCGCGGATATTTGGATGCCGTAGAGGCGGCGGCTGGTCCGGTTCGAGTCGCCCCTTTGGCTGGACATGGAAGTCTACGGGTGGCGGTGGCGGGACTTTCGCAAGGACCACTCAGCGCCGCACAAATGGACCAACTGTCGGGCCTTCTTGACGACTCTCTTGCCGCCGGATGTGTGGGGTTCTCAACCGGCTTGATGTACGCACCTGGATCGAGCGCGGGCGTCGACGAACTCGAGGCTCTGTGCCGCATCGTCGCGCGACGGGACAAGCTTTACGCGACGCACATGCGCAGCTACGCGGCAGGCTTGGTGGATGCGGTTCGCGAACAGATCGCGCTAGCTCGAGCCACCGGCTGCCGTCTACAAATCTCGCACCTTCAAGCAGCCGGACGTGCCAATTGGGAGTTGCAGCAGCGGGCGCTCGACGAGATCGAGTCCGCGCGGGGCGAGGGCATCGACGTCGAATTCGACATCTATCCGTATCAGTGCGGCAGCACCGTGTTGACGCAATGGCTCCCCTCGTGGTCCCTCGATGGTGGTGCTGACGCGCTAATCGGTCGGCTGCGCGATCCCGCTTTACGGGCACAGATTCGGGATGAGGCAGAGAGATCGAAGGCTCAGCCATGGAGCGATATCACGATCTCCGGAGTCGGCAGTAGCGCCAATCAGGCGTTTGTCGGAATGTCGATCGAGGACCTGGGCGCGCTTCGAGGCATGGCTTCCGTCGACGCTGCACTCGATCTCCTCCGCGACGAGCACGCAGCCGTGAATGTGATCTCCTTCAATCAAAGTGAGTCAAACCTTCGCCAATTGCTCACTCACCCGTTGTGCTCTGTGATCAGCGACGGATTCTATGTGAACGGGCGGCCGCATCCCAGGCTGCACGGGACGTTCCCGGAATTGTTGGGGACCGTCGCCCGGGATAAAGGTTGGATGAGCCTCACCGCCGCAGTTCACAAGATCACCGGCAAGCCCGCAGCCCGCCTCGGGCTTGACGATCGTGGACTCATCCGCGAAGGCTACGTCGCGGATCTGACACTCTTTGATCCCGCCAAAATTCGGAGTCTCGCTACGTACGAGACGCCCAATCTGTCGCCGCAGGGAATTGAAGCCGTCATCAGGAACGGTAAGCTGAGTTCCGGCGCAATTCGGATAACGTAGAGAGATGCGACTAGAGCATGCTCGCTGGCCGGAACTGCCGGACTTGGCTGGAAGAACTTTCGTTGTTCCACTGGGATCACTTGAGCAGCACGGTAAGCACCTGCCGGTTTTCACAGATTCGATGATCATCGGGCGCGTCGCCGATCGCGTGGAGGAGTTGCGGACCGATCAGATTGTGATGCTGCCGGTGCAGTGGCTCGGGCACTCGCCGCATCACCGCCGGTTCGGTTGCGTGAGTCTTGATCTGCTGCCTTATATGGGTTTAATCGGCGGCATTTGCCGGTCGTTAATTGCCATGGGGGCGCGCCGAATCCTGCTCCTGAATGGGCACGGAGGGAACGAGATTCCCTGCAAGGCTGCACTGCGTGAGCTGAAGAGCGAATTCGAGGACCTACACCACCTCTACATCGCCTACGCCACGTATTGGCACCTTGCCTCTGAAGAGTTCATGAAAATTCGAGAGTCTCCCGCCGGTGGCATGGGACACGCTTGCGAGATGGAGACGTCGATTCTGCTGGCCACAAATCCCGACCAGGTGGATGTGTCCCAGGCGGTCCGCGGCGGCCCGAGCGAAGAGCGCGGCTACAAAACCATCGACATGCTGAAGGGCGAGTCGTTCTTCATGATTAATGAATTCGACGAGTTTTCGGAAACTGGCGTCATCGGTATGCCCGACTACGCCACCGCCGCGAAAGGCACGCTCTTTCTTGAAGCCGCGGCGCAGGGTGTCATCCGGTTCCTGGATCAATTCGCCAAGTGGGATTTTCAGACCCGGTCGCATCCATGAGCCGGCGCTGGATCGTCGTCACTCTAATCTTCTTTGGGATTCTCATCAGCTACGTGGACCGCGGCAACCTGGGCATCGCCGCGCCATCCATCATGCGCGACTTCGCCTTAGAACCATCATCGATGGGACTGTTGCTGTCGGCGTTTTTCTGGACCTACGCCATCTTTCAGATCCCCGCCGGTACCATCGTCGATCGCTTTGGAATTCGGATCGTCTATGCTGCCGGCTTCCTGCTTTGGTCTCTAGCCTCTGCCGCCATCGGACTGAGTCGCGGTCTAACTGACATCCTGCTGTTTCGAATGCTGCTGGGGCTGGCTGAATCCGTCGGCCCCATTGCCAGCCTCTCGTTCATCCGCCGCAATTTCGCGGGCGCCGAAGCGGGCCTTCCCACCGCCATTTACATCGCCGGGCAGAATCTTGGACCCGCCGCCGGTGCGCTCATCGGCACGCAACTCATTGTTCACTTCGGCTGGCGCGCTATGTTCCTGGCCACCGGTCTGGGCGCGCTCATATGGCTGCCAGGCTGGCTGCTGCTCGCACCCCGCGATGACGGACGGCCGAAGGATCAAGCCACTCCTGCCACTCCCCTCAGCCAGTTGCCGTGGGCGGAGGTGGTGTCGATGCGCGCCTTCTGGGCTTCGTCGCTGTGCATCTTCCTGTCCTCCTATTTTTGGTACTTTCTGCTCACCTGGGTCCCTACCTATCTCACCGCTTCACGCGGTTTTTCCACGGCCGAAATGGGACGAGTGCTATCCGTCCCGCTGTTCGCGATGGCGACGGTGAACATCGCCGGTGGAGTCATCGCCGACCGCCTGGTGAAGCGCGTCGGCTCAGTGTTTCGAGTCCGTCTCGCCTTCTGCGCCGCAGGCTACCTAGGGTCGGGCGCCGTGTTGTTGCTACTGGTATTGCCGGGCAGGGAAGCCGTTCTACCGGTGCTGTTGCTCGCCGTTTGCGCCACCGGCATCGGCAATTCCAACTACTGGGCACTCTCCCAACAAGCCGTCCCCTCGAACCTCGTAGGACGCGCTCTCGGTTACCTGAATACCATCTCGCAGCTAGCCGGTGCGGCCGCGCCCCTGGTTACGGGCTGGATTCTCGGCCCAGGAAAACACTTCGAGGTGGCGATCGCGATTGCCGGTATCGCGCCCATGCTCGCTGCGGCCTGTCTCATGTTCGCGGGGCCGGTAGGGTTCGAGCGGATGAGGCTCAGCCTGGCCGGCGCTACACCGTTTTCGCATCCTTCAGCAGTGCGACTGGATCCTTGATTCCCACTCCAGGGCCCGAAGGTACCGTCATCATTCCGTTCTTCACCGTGATCGGCGGATCGAACCAGGCGCCATACTTCTCCATGCCCAATTTGTACTCCTGGTATTTGCCGATATCCTGCGCGACGCTCGCGAAGTGCAGCATGTAGACGAACCCAAATCCGCCGGATATGTGGACGGTCGTCGGCAGTTTTGCGAGCTCGGCCATGCGGGCCACACGCATGGAGCGGATCAATCCGCCGTAATAGAAAAGATCTGGTTGGACGATGTCGCAGACGTGGTTGGCGATCGTCCACCGGAATCGCCACTCGCTGTACTCCTGCTCGCCGAGAGCAATGGGAATCGACAGCGTGTCACGCACCTTCTTGTTGTCCTCCAGAGCATCGAACTCACAAGGCTCCTCGTAGTACACGTACTTGTACTCCTCGAGCATTCGCCCCACCGGGATCGCGTGGGCGGGGTCGTAGCTGGAGTTTGAGTCGCCATGTAGATCGAAATCGTCGCCGAAGGTTTTACGGACTAAGGGAATCAACGTGTTCGTGCGTCCCGGCATGGCGTCGGCGTTGCGGCTCATGCGCCCGCCCAGGCGGAACTTCAGGGCTTTGGCACGCGATTTCTCGACCAGCGATTGAAGGAATTCGATCTCCTGCTCCGGCGTCGTGTCGCGGCGCCCGCTCGCCACATAGACTGCAACGTCCTTCCGGCGGACATCACCGAGCAGTTGGCCAATCGACTGCCCGCTCATCCGGCCGAGCATGTCAAGAATCGCCATCTCGAGCCACGCCAGCGGGCTCCAGAGCGCGATGCCGTACAGCTTGTAGTTGTCGTCGTGTCGGTAGCACTCCCAAAGCAAATCCTCGAGGTCGCGCGCATCCTTCTTCAGAAAGGCGGGCGCCACCAGGTTCTTAAAGATGCGGTCAAGGTAGTCGGCACGCGGCGGGTTGCAAACAGAAATTCCCTCCGCGCCACCCGTCGAGCGGACGCGCACGAAATACTCCTTCTCGGCGCGCAGCAACTCGATCGATTGAATAATTACAGGTTCTTTGAAACGCTCGCGCTTGAGGACGGGCCGAGCCGCCACCTTGGCGAGATCATCCATCGACGGTCCGGTTCGCGGTTTTGCAGCGTACAAGGATTTTGCGGCAGAGGCAGGAAGCGCGGCGGCGCCGAGTGCGCCCGCGACCAGTTGACGGCGATTGAGTTGCATCGTGACTCCCGGTCGATCATATCAACCAGGAGTGCCGAATCGTTATTTGCCTCCACCAAATGGCAAGGCGGCACGCAATCAGACGCGAAGGTCGTAGCTCTTGGCGCGGAGAGCTTCAATCAGACTGTTGCGGCTGGCCGTAATCTCGTCCGACGACAGCGTCCGGTTGGACGCGCCGATTGTAACCCGGTAGCTGACACTCTTCGCTCCGTCAGCGAGCGGCGGCCCGGAATACTGGCGCACAAATTCGAGGCCCACAAGATTCACCGCGGCACTGCGGATGTCGGCCAAGATGTCGCCCACTGGCGATCGCAATTCCACTACGATCGACAGGTCGAACGCACTGGTCGGGAAGCGTCGAACGGCGGTGTATTTGACGGACTTGGGAGCACGGGCGCTGAGCGCTACGAGATCGATGTCAAGAATCGCGGCGCGTCCGGTCTCGCAGAATGACGGATGCAGTTCGAACAGCCGTCCAATTCCCTCAATTGACGCGCCCCTTGCTGGATGCTCGTGCGGGAGGGCATCAGCGGCTTTCACCGTCACGCCGGGCAGAAGGCATTCCGCAACCCGCTTCAACTCGAATAGATTCGCCGTGCCATCGCCGGCCTTTGCGTAAATTACCGCGATAAGATGCGGAATCTCAAGCGGTAGCCCGCCGGCCTGCTTATGAATCTCGTGGCCGATTTCGAAGAGGCGGAACTGATCGAAGTGCTTGGAATTCTCCTCAATGTTCAGCCCGATGCGCGGGAGCAAACTGGACCGCATCAAATTCTGATCCTCTGCGATCGGGTTCGCGACGCGGATGTGGGCCTGCGGATCGAGACCCCATTTCTGCGCCATCGCGTCGCTTAGGAAGGAGTAATTATGAACTTCCGTGAAGCCGAGGTCGGCCATCAGATCGCGGACGCGATGATGAAATTCACGATCTTCATTGCCGGGCGGAATGGTTGTCGGCACCATCGGCGGCACTGGCGTGATGTTGTCGTAGCCGATCATCCGTCCTACTTCCTCTGCCAGGTCCTCACGGATCGAAACATCTTTCGTCGCGCGCCACGACGGCACTCCCACCGTCAGCGCGTTGCCCCCATCGGACACGGCAAAGCCAAGCGAAGTGAGGATCTTCGTAACTTGATCCTTAGTTACCGGACACCCCAACTTCATCGTCAGCCAAGCCAGGTCGAGCGTGATTGTCGCCGGCTTGGGCTTGGGTTGATATGCGTCCGCAAGTCCCCCCACCAGCTTGATGCCGGGCGATACCAGCTCAAACATTTCGATGGCGCGGTAGAGCGCACGAACCGTGTTCTCGGGATCCTGCGACTTCTCGAAACGCATGGATGCGTCGGTGCGAAGCTTGAGTGCGCCGCTGGTCTTGCGGATACTCGCTGCATTGAAATTCGCGCTTTCAAATACGATTCGCCGCGTACCATCGCTGATCGCCGACGGACCACCGCCGATCACGCCCGCAATCGCGATGGGGCCCGATGCATCCGTGATCAGGAGATTGGTGGGCGTGAGCGCGTAGGTCTCGCCGTTGAGCGCCGCAAGCGACTCTCCCGCCTCGGCGGCGCGCACGATGATGGTGTCGCCGATCTTGTCGGCATCAAAAGCGTGTGTCGGCTGTGCCAGTTCAGCCATCAGGTAGTTCGACACATCCACGATGTTGTTAATCGGGTTCAGCCCGATCGCCTCAAGTCGATATTGCAGCCACAGCGGACTTGGCTTTACTGTGACGTTTTCGAAAACAAGCGCTGAATACCGCGGGCAGAGACCAAAGTCCTCAATGACGATTTTGATCGGCGCTGGGGCCGAGAGATCGCGCGGCTTCACAGGATCCTTCAGCGTCGATCCGGTGACTGCAGCCACTTCCCGCGCCATGCCGTAGTGACCCCACAGGTCAGGTCGGTGCGTGAGACTCTTATTGTCGATCTCGATAATAGAATCGGGCTGCAGATCGAAGCTGTCCACTTCGACGATGCCGGCGTGATCGCGGCTGATGCCCAATTCCTGAGCGCTCGCCAGCATGCCGTCGCTCTCAATCCCGTTAACCGTCTTCTTGCCGATATCGAGCCAAACGGTGCGCATGCCCGCACGGCAATTCGGCGCGCCGCACACCACCACGCGGTTGCCTTGGTCGATCACCGTCTTGCGATTGTGCGTCCCCGGAATTTCCTCGGCGGAAAGCACCGTTACCAGATGCGCTTTGGCGAGTTGAGGCGCATGCTCTTCCACGCCTTCTGACTCCGCCGTTTTCATCGTGATCAGACGACTCAGTTCCTGGGCCGAGGCGGTAGTGCCGGCAAGCTCGCGGAGCCAACTATAGGAGAATTTCATCGCTTCAGAACTGTGTCAGGAATCTCAAGTCGCCGGATTGCAGCCAGCGTATATCGTCAATGCCGTAACGCATCATCGCCAGTCGCGTCAGGCCCAGCCCGAAGGCAAAACCATTCCAGACCTCGGGATCGATGCCGCTCATCCGCAGTACGCTCGGGTGCACCAGGCCGCAGCCAAGCTGTTCCACCCAGCCGCTTTGTTTACAGACCGAGCAGCCCGAGCCTCCGCAAATGAGGCACTGGATATCCAGCTCGAACCCTGGCTCAACGAACGGGAAATAGCCCGGGCGCAGGCGAATGTTCACGTCGCGATGCATGATGGCGCTGAGCATCTGCTTCATGAAGAAAATCAGGTTGGCGACCGAAACCTCGCGGTCCACCATCATGCCCTCTACCTGGTAGAACGTATGTTCGTGACTCGCGTCCACTTCTTCATTTCGGAAGACTCGGCCCGGCGCGATCATGCGGAACGGTGGTCCAAGCTTGCGCATCCCGCGCACCTGGACAGGTGAGGTGTGGGTGCGCAGAAGATTGCCACCCTCCAGCCAGAACGTGTCCTGCATTTCGCGTGCAGGATGGTCGCCGGGAATGTTTAGCGCATCGAAATTATGTTCTTCGGTCTCCACCTCAGGGCCGTCGAGCACAGTAAATCCCATCGACACAAAGAGCTCTTCAATTTCGCTTTGGACGTGCGTGATCGGGTGTAAACTGCCTCGCCGCGCTCCCGGAGCCGGGAGCGTCAAATCGATCCATTCCGATGCGAGACGCGACTCCAGCGCCGCCGACTCAAAGCTGTTCTTTCGCGTATCAAGTGCCGCCTCGAGCGACTGCTTCACTTCATTCAGCAGCTTGCCGATTCGCGACCGTTCCTCAGGTGTGAGCTTGCCGAATTCCTTTGAGACGTTGGACAGAATCCCCTTGCGGCCTAATACCTCGACTCGAACGGCCTCGAGCTCCTCCACCGTCTTGGCCGCGGTGATACGCCCGGTGGCCCCTGCGCCAAGATCCGATATTGTTCGTTCGATTTCCACTAGGCCGCCGATCCGTAATGTTCGAGAATGTCGACCATATCCTGATTGCCCTTGAGCATCGCCAGGTCCAGAGGCGTCTGTGCGTTGTCAGCCGCAACGTGCACCTGTGCGCCGGTGCCGATCAGAACGTGGACGATGTTAATGTCGCCATTCTGCGCGGCCGCGTGCATCGGCGTCCATCCGCCATGCTGCTGGGCATTCACCGCCGCGCCACTCTCAGCCAGCAGGATCACGAGGTCCACTTTCCGCCCCGCTACAGCCGCATGGATCGGCAGATTCTTCATCGCGTTCGTGCTTCGCGCATTCACCGGAGCGCCTGCCTCCACCAACGCTTTGGCGCACGGCGTATGGCCGAAGAAGGCGGCTAGGTGTAGGGCAGTCCAGCCGTCACGGCTGAAAGCGGCGGCCAGGCTCTTGTCCTCAGCCAGTAATTCGCGAAGGCGATTCTCATCGCCGGCAAGCGACGCGGAGAACACGTCCAGCCTCGCCCCGCGCTCGCGCAATAAGTCGGCGATGTCGCTTTTGCGGTTGTAGGCGGCCACGGTAATGGCACTAGCGCCGTTCTCATCCACCGCGTCGACGAGCGATGCGTCGCTGTCAAGCAGGAATTGAACGGCAGCACCATCACCAGCTTTGATTGCGTCAAACAGCTGCTTCATGCGGCGGGAATGAAAACCGTTTCTGCCTTCTGCACTTCCCAGGCCAGATGGTTGATATAGAACAATAGAACGGCGTCCGAGTACTTGCCCTTGAATTGATCAAACGCAGCCTGTTGCCAGCCTTCCTTGAGATAGCTCGCGGTGTCCACGTCTTTCATGAAGAAGCCGCTATCATGCGGCACTTCAAGTGAATCGAGGACTGCCTTGATCAGCTCAATCTGCGACACAAGCACCGATTGAGAAATATCGGAGGCATACTCGTCATCGCGCTCCGACAGTCGCTGCCACAACCGGTCAGACGCCTTCCTCAAGCCCTCTGTATTGAGCTTCTGAAGATGGAGCCGCGTTTTCAATCGTTCGTACATCTGGAACGTCTTCAAGCGCCCAAAGGAGATGGAGCGCAAGAGTTGGTTAAAGTTCTCCTGGCCAAGGCCAAGGAAGATATCGGATAGCTGCATGGTGAGATTCGATTGGACTGAATCCTCCAGTTTACCTGTTTGACGTGGGACCGTGCCCGCCGGACATGCCATCGCCCCGGTCGCGCACCTGCTAAACTTCCCCTCATGCGCCGACTCGCCTTGTTTGCTGTAGCGCTTTTCTCGTTTAGTCTCGCCGCCTCCACGCCTGCCGAGACTGCCCGGTCCATCACGATTCATCGCGACAATTACGGTGTCCCACACGTCTATGGGCCCACTGACGCGGCTTGCGTGTTCGGTTACCTTTATGCGCAGGCAGAGGACAACTTCTGGCAGATCGAGGACAGCTACCTCCGCGCCCTGGGGCGTGCCTCCGAGGTCTACGGCCCACGGACGCTCGATGACGATCAACTTGTCCACGCTCTCGAAATTCCGCGCATGGCCCAGGGCGAGTACGACCGCTCGTCCCCACGCATGAAAGAGCTATTGCGAGCCGCCGCCAACGGTCTCAATTATTTCCTGGCCACCAATCCGCAGGTAAAGCCGCGCCTCATTACGAAGTTCGAGCCTTGGCACATGCTCGCCTTCAACCGCTACGCCCTCTACGTCCAGTTCATCTACAAACGGACGGGTGTCGACACCTCCGAGGTGAAAAGTGCCGTCGCGGAGTCGCAGGGGTCCAATATGTGGGCTATTTCGAAATCAAAGAGCGCCACCGGACATCCGATGCTGTTTATCAATCCCCACCAGCCCTTCTTCGGCACGGGCCAGTGGTATGAGGGACACGTCCACAGCGATGAAGGCTGGAATATGTCCGGCGCGTCCTTCTTTGGTTCGGGCTTCCCCACCATCGGACACAACGAGTTTCTCGGCTGGAGCCACACCGTCAATGCGCCCGACATAGCAGACGTCTGGGAAGAAACCTTCGACAAGGCTGGCGACCCGCTGGCCTATCGTTACGATGGCGGATACCGTCAGGCCACCGAATGGAAAGACGTGATCCGCGTCAAGACTGACTCCGGACTAGCGGACCGCAACTTCACCTTCCGCAAGACCCACCACGGCCCCGTCGTCGCCCGTCGCAACGGTAAGTCGCTCACCGTTCGCATGGCACAGTTCGAAGAGGGCGGCCAGATCGAGGAGTGGTACGGCATGAGCCGCGCTCGAAACTTTGAAGAGTTCAAGAAGGCGATGTCGTCCACCGCCATCCCCATGTTCAACGCCGTGTACGCTGACCGCGAGGGCAACATCTTCTACGTCTATAACGGCGCCATTCCCAAGCGCTCCACCCAATTCGATTGGAGCAAGCCCGTGGATGGCAGCACTCCCGAGACGGAATGGCACGGCTATCACTCGTTCAATGAACTGCCGCAAATCTTCAATCCGAAATCGGGCTTCCTGCAGAATTGCAACTCCAGTCCGTTCTCCACCACCGTGTTCGGCAACCCTGACCCCAACGAATACCCAAAGTACATGGTGGGCGAACCCGACAATGCCCGTGCTCGCATCTCACGACGAATCCTCTGGAACAAGGACAAATTCACGTTCGACGATTGGGCCAAAGCCGGCTTTGACACCTACGTGATCCAAACAGAAACCGAGATCCCTGAACTCGTCAAGGCGTTTGAGAAGTCGCCGAATCCCAAGCTTGCTGAACCCATCGCCGAGCTTCAGAATTGGGACCACAACAGCCGCCTCGACTCTGTTCCCATGACTCTCTTCATGCTCTGGCACGAGAAGGTCTATGGCACCGCCGTCATGCATGCTCCGAAAGTCCGCCCGGAGGCCGTCAAAGCTCTCGAAATGACTGTCGACGAACTCACGGCAGCGTTCGGTACCTGGCGCGTCGGCTGGGGCGATCTGAATCGCCTCGAGCGCCGGCAGTCGGGCGGGGAAGAGCCCTTCCGCGACGATCTGAAGAGCTTGCCGGTTGCAGGTGCACCCGGTGATGTAGGCATCGTCTTCAATTTCTATTCGCGACCGGAAAAGGGACAGAAGCGGCGCTACGGAGTCGCCGGACACTCCTTCATTAGTGTGGTCGACTTTGGACCCGAAGTGAAGGCGCGGTCGATCCTGGTCTTTGGCGAGAACTCCAACCCGTCCTCGGCTCACTACTTTGACCAGTCAGAACTCTATGCCCAACAGCAGTTTAAGCCCGCTTATTTCTCGCTGGCGGAACTGAAGGGGCATACCGAGAGCAAGTATCATCCGGGAGAACATAAGAACTAGCCGGAAGGGAATCGAATGGTCCAGTACGAGGACGGCTGGAAGCCCCATTTCCGTTCTCTACGGCACAGGCTATAATCATACCTGGAGTCCCCAGCTTGAACATTCGTGCATTTTTGCGTCTGGCCAAACACGTCCAGATGCTTCCGATTCTCGAAAGCGGTGAGGAGACCCTCGTCGGCGGCCAAGCCGTAATGGAGGGCGTCATGATGCGCGCCCCGCACAGCTATTGCGTCGCGGTCCGCAAGACTGACGGCACCATCGTCACCGAGGAATATCCGCTGCACCGCATGTCTGAGAAGTATCCCTTGTTCAAATACCCGATTCTTCGCGGACTCGGGACGCTCGGGCAGGCAATGTCGCTCGGCGTCAAGGCGCTTCGGTTCTCCGCAAATGCCGCCCTCGACGACGGCAGCCAGCCAGAGGGCGACAAAACCCTTAAACAGGGGCCTACCGAAATCTCTCCCTGGATGATGACCTTGAACATGGTTCTGTCCCTGGGCTTCTTCATCTTCCTCTACAAGTTTGTTCCTCTCTACCTCGCCACCCAGCTCGGAAAGATCTATCCCGCCGTGCACGGCCGCTTCGCCACCAATATGGTGGACGGACTAATCCGTATCGCCATCCTGATCGTCTTCATGTTCATACTCCTGCGCATGAAAGACATACGGCGCGTCTTCGAATATCACGGCGCTGAGCATAAAGTCGTGTTCAACTTCGAATCCGGCAAACCAGTCAACGTTGAGAATTCGCAGAGCTTCACCACTTTCCATCCACGCTGCGGCACGAGTTTTCTACTAGTCGTTATGGTTCTCTCGATGATTGTCTACGCGTTCATTCCAGTGGACGGCTTCATGCAGAAGCTTCTCTTCCGCATCGCCTTGATGCCTCTGGTGGCAGGCCTCAGCTACGAATTGATTCGCTTTGCCGCTAAGCGCCAGGGAACGCTGATGGGACTTCTGACGGCGCCCGGCCTCTGGCTTCAGCGCATCACTACCCAGCCTCCCTCAGACGAGCAGACTGCCGTTGCCATCCATGCCCTCGAGGGCGCGATGGCACTTGAGAAACAGCAGGGCGGCGAACTGGTAATCGCCTAATCGAAAATGCAATTTGCACAGAAGCTGGCGGACATCGAGTCGCGCTTTGACGAGCTCACGCGCCAGATGGCCGATCCGGCTGTGATCAACGATTCCGATCTCTATCGGAAAACCTCCAAAACCCAAAGCGACCTCTCCGACGTTGTGGCTAAGTATCGCGAGTGGAAGCAGGTGGACGAGAACCTTCGCCAGGCACGCGCCATGGTCGCCGAGACCGATCCCGATCTGCGTGAAATGGCCAAGGAAGAAATCGACAGCATGGAGCCAGCCCTCCTCCGTATCGAGGAAGAGCTGAAGATTCTCATTCTTCCCAAGGATCCCAACGACGAGAAGAACTGCGTGCTCGAAATCCGCGCCGGCACGGGCGGCGACGAGGCTTCGCTGTTTGCCGCCGAGATGTATCGCATGTACGTCCGCTACGGCGAGACGCTCGGGTGGAAGTTCGAAATTACTTCGTCTTCGGAATCAGGCATCGGCGGTCTCAAGGAAGTCACCGCGCTCGTCAGCGGCACCAAGGTCTACTCCCGCCTGAAGTACGAAGGCGGCGTTCATCGTGTCCAGCGCGTGCCGGCCACTGAACAGCAGGGCCGTATCCACACCTCCGCGGTCACCGTCGCTGTGCTGCCCGAAGCCGAAGATGTGGACATCAAGATCGAGGAGAAGGACCTTCGCATCGATACCTTCTGCTCATCCGGTCCAGGCGGCCAGTCCGTCAACACCACCTATTCAGCGGTCCGCATCACCCACATCCCCACCGGCACCGTCGTCTCCTGCCAGGACGAGAAGTCGCAGATCAAGAACCGGCAGAAGGGCCTTCGCGTTCTACGCTCGCGTCTGTACGAAATCGAACTTGAAAAACAGCGGGAATCGCTCGGCGCCGAGCGCCGCTCCATGGTGGGCACCGGCGACCGCAGCGAGAAAATCCGCACCTACAACTTCAAAGACAACCGCGTCACCGACCATCGCATCAACTTCACCCTGCACCAGCTCGACCAAGTGATGGAAGGGCGGCTCGAATCGCTGTTTGACGCCCTCCGTACCCACTACACCACCGAAAAGCTCAAGGAACAGAACACCGTCGCGTGACCCTCCAGGACGCCCTCCTCCAAGGCACACAACTGCTCGAAGAGGCAGCTGTCTCTGCGCCAAGGCTTACGGCTGAAGTCCTCCTCGCCCACGCCATCCAATGCGACCGTTCGTGGCTTTACGGTCACTCGACGGACGAATTGCGCGAGGTCTGGTGGATCCACTACGGCCGCTACCTGCATGAACGCCTGCAAGGCAAGCCAACGCAATACATCACACGGAAGCAGGAGTTTTACGGACGGGAGTTCGCCGTCTCGCCGGACGTGCTGATTCCGCGTCCTGAGACCGAGCACGTAGTGGAACGCTCGCTTGAGGTATACAAGACGGGTCGGATTGTGGACGCCGGAACGGGCTCTGGCGCCATCGCCATCACCCTCCAGCTTGAAACCGGCGCGCCAGTGATTGCCACCGATATCTCGGCGCCCGCCGTCGCGGTCGCCAGACGCAACGCAGCCAATCTCCATGCGTCCGCAACGTTCCTCTGCTGCGACCTGCTCTCCGCCGTCGCAACGGCGTCCTGCACGCTGGTAGCTTCTAATCCTCCCTACGTCCCTGAAGCCGACAAGACCGTGCTTCAGCGCGAAGTTGTCAACTACGAGCCGCACGTCGCATTATTCGGAGGAGCTGACGGTTTCGCTATCTACGCACGCCTCATCGCCGACGCTGCCCGCGTCCTCCAACCCGGCGGTTGGCTGGTGATGGAGACGGCCTATAACGCCGAGGAGAGAGTCCGCGGCATGCTGGCACCGGAATGGCGCGACATCACCCTGACCCGCGACTTGGCTGGCCTTCCCCGCGTCATCTCCGCCCAGAAGCCCCGGGACTAGCAACGCCTATCCGATAACTCGAAGGTATCCTGGTACAGAGCGAAGACCTCAGTGCGCACCTACTTCCACATCGACATGGATGCTTTCTTCGTCTCGGTGGAAGAACTCTTCGACCCCTCGCTGAAAGGCAAGCCCGTCGTCGTCGGCGGTAAATCGAATGAACGCGGAGTCGTCTCCGCCGCTTCCTACGCCGCCCGCAAATTCGGCATCCACTCGGCGATGCCGCTCCGCACCGCTTACCAGCATTGCCCCCACGCCATTTTCGTCGAGGGACACCCCGAGCGGTACCGTGACTATTCGCACAAGGTCCGCATCGTTCTTGACCGCTTCTCGCCGCAGGTCGAGATGGCTTCTATTGACGAAGCCTATATCGATATCACCGGCACGGAGCGTCTCCATGGACCGCCCCTTGAAGCAGCTCACAAGCTACACGAAGCTGTAAAGCGCGAGACCGACCTCAACTGCTCCATCGGCGTCTCAAACTCACGGCTCGTTTCCAAAGTTGCGTCCGACCAAGCCAAGCCCAACGGCATTCTCTGGATTGTGCCTGGCCAGGAGTCATCCTTCCTCGCCCCCCTCGACGTCCGCAAGATTCCCGGTGTGGGCAAAGTCTTCGAACGCAGTCTACATTCGCTCGGCATCCGCAAGGTAGGCGACCTCGCTGCTCTCGACGAGCCCTTCCTCAAGCAACGCTTCGGCAAGTGGGGGCTTGCGCTCGCCGGCAAGTCGCGCGGATTGGACGCCGGCGGCTGGTTTGACGGCGAAGTCGGGGAGCACGAAGATCCTAAGTCGATCAGCCATGAACACACGTTTAATGAGGACACGCCCGATGCGGCAAAGATCGAAGGCATGATCGCGCGGCTCGCTGAAATGGTCGGACGCCGTCTTCGCGAACATCGTCTGTTCGCCCGCACCATTCAAATCAAACTTCGCTACTCCGACTTCTCGACGTTCACCCGCTCGCACACGCTCGACCACGCCACAAATCTGGATATCGAACTCCTCGAGGAAGCACGCCGCCTGTTCCGCAACAACTGGACCCGCGGCGCCGTTCGCCTGATTGGAGTCCACGCCGGTTCGCTCGACGATGAACAGGGGCAGCTCAATCTGCTCGACGGCGGCAAGAGTGAGCAGTGGCGAAAGGCGCTAACCGCCATGGATCATATTCGGGATAAATTCGGCGAATCGAGCGTGTCCATCGCCGCCGGCATGAAGGCCCGGTTTCGCGAACGCACGCACGAGGCAATGCCGCTCAGTAAAGTCCCGCCAACTCCGGGTCAAAAGGACGCGGATTCGCGACCGATTCCGCCCGGTAAGCCTCATGACCGGCGTACATCCACGCGTGCACCTCGGCCAGAGAACGAAACCGATCCGCCTTTTCCAGAAATGCCGCCAGACTAGCCGCCTCACGCTCTCGCCGCCGCTCCAGCAACTCCCCAGTCATCAGGCCGTCAGGCGACGCCTCAAACGCAAGCTCATAGCCCGCGTGCGGCGCCAACCCGAAAAGCCAGCGGAAAATCGCCTCGGTCCGGGGCATGTGGAAGAGACTCGTGACCACCAACAGCCGCCGCCAACTACGCACATCACAATGCTGCACGCGCGCAAAAAACGCGTTGCCGATCGTGTCGTAGGAAGAGATCTCGGTGTAAATTCGATCAGAAGGAACACCGAGCGAGAGTAGATACTTCGCGCCCGCGTAGGCTTCGAAAACCGGAGCGGACTTGTGAGGCGTCCCTCCGCTCAAAGCTATAAAAGGACCCTCAGGCTGAATCGCGACTGCGCAATCGAATCGCTGCGCCGCCCAATCAGTGAGCCGGCCGTCGTCGCAAACTCCGCCACCAGGTATGATGACGGCGTCAAAACTCACATCTTGTACCGGCCGAAGTCCTCGTCGTTCAAGCCTTCGAGCAGTTTCCGCATCTCGTCGTTGTTCATCTTGTCGCTGACGTTTGCCGATTGCTTCGAGGATTTTAGAACCTGCTCCTCAACGTAGATCGGACAGTCCAGCCGCAGCGCCAGCGCCAGCGCATCGCTCGGCCGCGAATCAACGCTGATCAGCTCACCGTCTCTCTCAAGCCAGATCACCGCGTAGAACGTGTCGTCCTTCAACTCGCTCACCACCACTTTCCGGACGCCCGTGTTCGTGCCCAGCAGCAGCAGCTTGATCAAATCGTGCGTCATCGGCCGCGGAGTTGACACTTTCTCAATCTCGAGGGCAATGGCATTGGCTTCGTAGATTCCTACCCAGATCGGCAGAATGGAGCTACCGCCGACATCCTTGAGCACCACGATCGGCATGTTTGTCACGGGATCCATCATCAGACCCCTGATCTTCATTTCAACTTCCATTTCGCCCTCCTCCCGCCGCCTTCAGTTTACGCTCTCGCCAACCAGAGAGTTGGGCCCCGACCGTGTCACCCTCACGTCCAGGTACCGGCCAATCAACGATTCGTTGGAGTCCAGCGGCCGGATAAAGTTCAGCGTCTTGTGCTGAGACGTCCTGCCGATCCACTGGCCCGTGGCCTTGTTGAACCCTTCAACGAGCACTTCTTCCACCGTGCCCACCAGCTTGGCATTGTTGCGAATCTGAATCTGACGCTGATGATCCTGCACGATCGCCAACCGCCGGCTCTTCTCTTCCTCGCTCATGTGATCTTCGTAGCGCAATGCCGGTGTGTTGGGACGTCGCGAATACTTGAAGCTGAAGATCGACTCGAACTCCACCTCGGTCAGCAGATCGAGTGTGTCCTGGAGGTCCTGCTCCGTCTCGCCGGGAAAGCCAACAATGATGTCGGTGGTGATTGCGATGGGCCGCTTGGCGTTCTTCATCCATTCAATGCGGCGCAGATACTCCTCGCGGGTGTACTGACGCTGCATCCGGTCGAGAATCCGGGTGGAACCCGATTGCACTGGAAGATGAACGTGGTTGCAAAGCGAAGGAATTTCGTCGATCGCGTCGATGAT
The DNA here is from genome assembly GCA_038212445.1 of Bryobacterales bacterium. Lineage (GTDB taxonomy): Bacteria > Acidobacteriota > Terriglobia > Bryobacterales > Bryobacteraceae > TMP-7. The sequence continues at coordinate 14,454 of JBBQUM010000019.1, read as the reverse complement.
GTCCTTGACGAAATCGCGCGGGTGCGACGTCGTAAAACGAACGCGGCGCATTCCCTCAACTGTGCCCATCTGCCGCAGAAGCATGGCGAAATCCCACCCCGCCGCAGACGGGTCTCGGTAGCTGTTAACGTTTTGCCCAAGCAGTTGAACTTCTGAATATCCCGATTCCGTGAGCATCCGAGCCTCGCGGATCACGCTCTCGCCCGTGCGGCTACGCTCAGGACCGCGCGTGAACGGAACCACGCAGTAGGCACAGCTCTTGTCGCAGCCCTCAATAATCGTGATGTAGGCCCGGTGCGGATTATCACGCCGGGCAAACGGCGTCTCAAACGTGTCCTCGGTATCGAGCGACAGTCCCGTCACCCGTTTGTTGCCCGCCTCGAGTTGCACCAACAACTCCGGCAGCTTGTTATAGCTGGCTGAGCCGCACACCAGACTCACGTGCGGCGCCTTCTCGAAAACTTTCTCGCCTTCCTGCTGTGCCACGCACCCCAGAACGCCGAAGGTCTTGCCTTTGCCGTGGTCGCGCTTGAACTGCTGGAGCCGGTTGAAAACTTTCTGCTCGGCCTTATCGCGTATGGAGCAGGTGTTGTAAAGCACCAGGTCCGCCGCCTCCGGAGTCTCAACCTGCGCGTAGCCCTCTGAGAGCAGCGTGCCAATCACTTTCTCGGAATCGTGGGCGTTCATCTGGCAGCCGAACGTCTCAATGTAAAAAGTCCTCTTCATGGGCAGGCGGTTCATTTCAGTCTAACAGAGCAAAAAGCGCACTCTTACTTGCCGATGAAGAGCAGAACAATGCCGGCCATCACCATGCTCAATCCCGCCACCTTGGTCTTGGTGAGGCGCTCGTTGAAGAAGAGGCGCGCCCACAACAGCGCCCACACATAGCCGAGCGACACCATCGGATACAGCACGGTCAATTCGCCTTGACGGATGCCCAGAACAAAGAAGGCTGAGGAGAGAACGAACAGCGCGATTCCGGCCACTAGCGGCCAGTTGCTAAGCAGTGCCCGGACGTCCATGCTGAGCCGGCCTGCGCCGGATTTGAGGAACGCCATCCCGATGGAGCCAATGAAACCCGCCACCAGGACTAGGAGGACCGAACTCAGTGGTGTCGTCAATTCCGGGAGCCCTTCCCGAGTACCGCCACGCCCGCGACGATCACCAGAATTCCCGCCGCCCTCAGCAAGCTGATGTGTTCGTGGAACAACATCACCGACAGGATAGCTACCCACACGTAGGTGAGAGCAATAATCGGGTAAAGGATCGACAACTCCCCGTGACGCAGAGCCAGCACCATCAGCGCCGCACTCAGTCCATAGAGCGAATAACCGAACACCAGGCTCGGACTCATCGCCATCGCCGTGAGCGTCGGAATCAGGCCTTGCGTATGGACACTTGAAGCGCCCGTTTTGATTAGGACTTGTGCCGCTGCGCCGATAATCGTGCAGGCGGCAACCATCACCAGTGACCGCCGCCGTTCAGCGGGCGTGCTCTGCGGCAATGCACGAGTATTTTCCAAGAAACCTCCAGGTGACGCAGTCATTTTAACCCGGCTCCGCCCGTTCTATCCTGATAGCCATGCCTGCAATGGTCGCGCTGCTCCGGGGAGTCAATGTCGGCGGGCATCGAAAACTCAAGATGGCCGAACTTCGCGAACTCTGCGAGTCGCTCGATTTCACTGAAGCGCAGACCTACGTCCAAAGCGGTAACCTGGTTTTCAAGACCACCCTGAAGAGTGATCAGGCGGTCTGCGCGAAGCTGGCGAACGCGATCGAGGGACGATTCGGATTCCCCTGCGACATCATTGTCCGCAACGCCAGCGAAATAGAGTCCGTAATTAAGTGCAACCCTTTCCACGCCCGGAAGGACGCCGAACCCAGCAAACTGCTGGTGAGCTTCTTTGACCGTGAGCCCTCCGCCGACGCCCGACACAAAGCACTCGCTTTTCGCAAGGATCCCGAGGAACTGTTCTTCCACGGGAAAGAGCTCTACATGTACTTTCCCAACGGCATCGGCAAAGCAAAAACTCCGCTTGCTTCTGTTGAGCGAGCGTTGAAAGTGTCGTGCACCGGGAGGAATTGGAACACCGTCCTGAAGCTTCTCGATATGATTCGCGAGCTAGGATGATTCCGCGGGCTTGATCACATCCATCTCAAGACGGTCCATCGCCAGAAACTCCTGTATGTGCGGATGGTCCGATTTTTCCAGATCTTCAATCGGGCCAAAGAAGATCGCCTGACCCTGGTAGAGGAACATCACCGTGTCGGCCACTTTCCGCATAAGCTCGAGATCGTGCGTCACCACCACGCTCGTCAGTTTCAATTGCCGCTTCAGCCGCAGCATGAGCGAACCCAAGTGCTCCGACATGATCGGGTCCACCATCGTTGTCGGCTCGTCGTACAGCACGCACTCTGGTTGCGCCGCCAGGGCTCGCGCAATCGCCACTGCGCGCTTGTACCCGGTCGAAAGATCGGTAGGGTACACGTCCACGTAGTCGCCCAAGTCCACCAGATCGAGCAGGCCCTTCACTACGTCCTCTTTGTTCTTCTCGTTGTAGTCGTTGCGCAATTCCAGGCTGAAGAGGATGTTTTCGCCGACAGTCAACGAGTCAAACAAGGCGCCGCTCTGGAAAACCATCGTGACTTTCTTGCGAATCAGCCGGAGTTCCTGCTCCTTCATGTCGGTAATGTCGTTGTAGGCCACAATCACCCGGCCCTTGTCGGGCTTGAGAAAACCCATGATGTGGCCCAGGCTCACCGACTTGCCAACACCCGACCGGCCTATAATCGCCAGCGTCTGGCCGGCATCCACGTAAAAACTGGTGTCGACTAAAATGGGCCTGTCAAACGTCTTATAGACTTGACGGAAATCGATATAGTGCGCGTAGTGCTCGCTCATCAGGCGTGCAGATCCTCCGGACTGTTGAGATTACGAGCCCAGCGCAAGCCCAGCGCCGGCATCAACACCATCTGTAACGAAGTCACTACGTCTTGCATTTTCAATAACTTATGATCGATGAACGAGTCCAGCAGCGGGAGCGCCCGTCGATGGTAAACCGCGCACAACGGCTCCAGCCCGTTCTCCGATTCCGGCACCACGCACTCGGTTCCTGGCTTGGCCTCGGCTGCCGCAGTCAACAGGCTGCGCAGGAAATCAGATCCGGCTTCCGGCATGTCGCAGGCAACTACCAGCGCCCAGTCCGGACTGTCGTTCACCGCGGCGGCAATGCCTCCGAGCGGACCATTTCCTGCCACGCGATCGCCAATCACGCGAAAGCCAAGCGACTCGTACCGGCTCCGATCGCCCACCAGTGTCACGTTACCGCAGGCGCTCAAAACTTCATTTGCAACATGTCCCACGAGCGTTCCGTTGCCGTGCGGCAGCAGCGCCTTATCCACGCCCATGCGGCTGCTCCTGCCTCCCACCAGAACAAAGCCCGCCCCATGCATGAGAGAATAATAGCATCGCTGATCACGGCTCCGGCCGTCCTGAAACGTACAGAATCAATGCTCTTTGTTTCAAACAAATTGTGGTATCTTTGTTCCGTAGTAATCATAGGACTGTCTGTGTCTGCCGCTTCGCGAGCCGAAAATTCCGCCGCTGAGCCCGTCCGTAAAGTGACGTCCGTCGTTCGCGCGGACTCTCGCACCGGACGTCTCGTCAGAACCGTCGTGGTGACGCCAAAGCCCGTGCTGCCCAAAGCCGTCGCCGCAGCCAGCGCCGCCGCCGAAGCCCTGAACCTGGAGCAACTCGTTGACCAAGCCGCGCGCGCCTATGACCTTGATCCAGCCCTAGTGCATTCGATCATAAAAGTCGAAAGTAACTACAACACTTATGCGGTCTCGAACAAGGGAGCCCAAGGCTTGATGCAGTTGATTCCCTCCACCGCCCAGCGTTTCGGAGTTAAGAACTCATTCGACGCGAAGGAAAACATCGACGCTGGAGTTCGATATTACAAGTACTTACGGCTGATGTTCGGCGACGACCGCCTGGCGCTGGCCGCCTATAACGCCGGCGAAGGCGCCGTGACACGCTACAACTTCCAGATTCCGCCGTACCCGGAAACCATCAACTATGTCTACCAGGTGGGACGTAACTGGGGCGAAGCCCGTAAGAAAAAAGCTCTATCCCAGAAGCCTCAGGTCGCGGCTGTTACCCCTCCACCGCCCCCGCTTCCCGAACACCCGAAGCTCGAGCAGTTTCAGGACGATCAAGGCCGTCTGTATATCAGAACTACGAGGCAATAAGAATCATGAGCCTTCGGCGTAGCCATCGTCTCCTTACTTTGCTGATGGCCGCCGTTGCTCTGTCTACAATCGCTCTGCCCGCCGCCAACCGTGCCAGGCATCCCGTCAAAAAAACCGACAAGACCGAAAAGCCGGACGCAAAAGAAGTTCCCGCCGCCGCCACCGGACACGTCAGCGACATACGGTATTGGTCGCTGGCCGACACCACCCGGGTCGCCGTTGAGATTAGTAGCGAGTACAAGCTGAAGGTCGACCGCCTCCGTAACCCCGATCGCATCTTCTTCGACATCATCGGAGCCAAGCCACAGGGCGATCTGAAGGGCATTCAGATCATTCGCGTCGGCGATCACTTTCTGAAGCAGATCCGCATCGCCGAAACGCAGCCGGGTACGACCCGTATCGTTCTCGATCTGGAGGCACAGGCCGACTACAGCGCCTCTCAGCTCACCAGTCCCGACCGGCTGATGATTGAGATCCGGCCCCCCGGATCGGCGAAAAAGACCGGAGTACAGAAACCCGAGACCGTCGCCGCTGTGGCATCGCGTCCCACCGTGGTGGATGGCTCCGCCCCCGTCCGTCTCGACCCGCCACCGCGCGTCGAGCCCCTGGCCCCGAAAATTCCGGCCACCGCCGAGGTTGCGATGCTCACCTCGCCACCTCCCGCCGCGTCTGTCTCGAAAGAACCTCCCAAGGAATCGCTGCCGGCCATCGACACGACGACTTCACCTCGCATTCCTGGACGTCCCGCGCTCGCACCTCCCTCACCTGCCAAACGGTACACCAGCGGAGATACTTCGCTCACCCGCGCACTAGGCTTGAAATTCGGCAGGATCGTGATCGATGCGGGCCACGGCGGACACGACACTGGAACTTCCGGAGCCTCCGGCTTGCTCGAAAAGGACCTCGTGCTCGACGTCGCCAAGCGACTTGCCGCGCTCGTCGAGACGCGCATGCAAAGCGAAGTCGTCATGACCCGCTCTGACGACACCTTCATTCCCCTCGAACGCCGTCCTCAACTGGCCAACGAGGCCAAAGCTGACCTGTTCATCTCCATCCATGCCAACTCGTCCTCGGTGAAAACCGTTTCCGGGGTCGAAGTTTACTATCTGAATTTCACCACCAACCGCGCTGCCCTCGATGTCGCGGCGCGCGAGAACGCCAGCAGCGGGCATTCTCTATTTGATCTGAAGGACCTGCTTCAACAGATCGCCCTGCGCGAGAAACTGGATGAGTCCAGGGAGTTCGCCGCCAAAGTGCAGGCTTCCCTGGTCGCTCAATCAGTCAAGAACAACGTGGCATCGCGCGATCGTGGCGTCAAGAAAGCGCCTTTTATCGTTCTGATCGGCGCATCGATGCCTTCGATTCTCGCTGAGATCGGCTTCGTTACCAATCCGAAGGATGAGGGAATGATGAAGCGGCCCGAGAATCGTCAGAAGATCGCAGAAGCCTTGTACCGCGGCCTTGCCCAATACGCTTCCGGCCTAAGCCACTTCCAGGTTGCACAACATAAGACCTCGAGCGAATAGCTCGTTCTATACCGGCACCGAAACCCGAAAGTCTCCGTAAACTACCCGGTCCCGTCCCTGACGTTTCGCCTGGTAAAGCGCCGTGTCCGCTATCCGGATCAGCGCTTCGGCCGTGGCGTGAAGCCCAGGCGCCATGCTCGTGCAACCGAAGCTCGCAGTCTGCTCCAGAACGCCATCAATCATGCTCATCGGTTCGCCCTTAACGAGGCTCCGCAATCGCTCTGATTGAATCAAAGTAGATTGCTCGTCGCAACCGGGCAACACCAAGAGAAACTCCTCGCCACCGTACCGCCCAATTGAGTCGTAGGACCGTACGGAAGCTTGCAGTCGGCGAGCCGATTCACATAACACCGTGTCACCCGCAATGTGTCCGTAGGTGTCGTTCACCAACTTGAAGCAGTCCAGATCCACCATCACCACGCCCACTGGCCGGTTCTCCCGCTCGCCCCGGGCCAACTCCCGATCAAGTATTTGCAAAATCGATGACCGGTTCCACAATCGTGTCAGAAAGTCCTTGGTCGCCTGCTCGCGTAACGCTTCGCGCGCCGACATCAACTGCGACTGCAAATCGATGATTCGACGTCCCGCCCGCAGCCTCACCTTCAACTCATGCTGGTCAAAGGGCTTGGTGAGATAATCATCGGCTCCCGATTCCATCCCCGCAATCAGGTCTTCCTTTAAACTCTTCGAGGTCAGCAAGAGAAGATAGGTGTACAGTTCCCGCGTGCGCTGCCTCACCAGGCTGCATACCTCAGGGCCGGTGAGCCCCGGCATCACCCAATCGAGAATTGCGATCGACGGCGCGTCGTCCTTCTGGAGCTCGTTCCACGCATCCAGCCCGTCGCAAACCACCACCACCTCGTAACCCCATTTGCGGAGGGTCGCTTCGAGCAGGTGGCGCGAGACGATGCTGTCATCTGCTATCAATATCTTCATCAAGGCGCGCCGACTGAGTTTACTGCATCACACTGGCGGAACGTTCGCAACTAAAGCAGCCCATCCCCCTAAAGCGATAAACTCCCTTCATACTTCTTTATCGGTCAGTAGAATGCAAAACCTTAAGCTCTTCGCTCTTCTCTTCTTTATCGGGTCCCTCAGTTCCGCTCAACCGGTTCGCCCCACTGACTACCCGCAAAAGTTCCGGACATTCGTACCCCTCGGCGATCCGTCCGTTCCCGCCATGAAATCTACCGACGTAACCGCCTCCGACGGCGCCCGCTGGACCGCCACACGCGAAGGACTCTACCGTCGCCACCCCAAGTCCGCAGTCCGTGACCGCGTCCAGTTCTTCGGCGGCCGGCGCTACCTTCCCGACGGACCCATCACCGGCCTCGCCCCAGACCGTTCCGGCGGTGTCTTCGTCGCTACCGCCTCAGGAGTTTCCCACATCGAATTCCGCCCCATGACCCTCGAGGAGAAAGCCAGCGCCTTCGAAGAGCGTGTGCGCCTCCGTCATCTGCGTCACGGATTTACTGCTGACTCCGATCTCCGCGAGCCAGGCAATCTCGCCACCAGCTACACCATCTCCACCGACAACGACGGGCTTTGGACCGCCATGTATGTCGGCGCCGAACTGTTCCGCTTCGCCGCCTCGCACTCCAAAGAAGCCCTGGCAAACGCCCGTCAGGGGCTGGAAGCCCTGCTATTCCTCGAGCAGATTACGGGACGGCCGGGCTTCCCTGCTCGGTCCTACATCGATGCCACCGAACAGCGCCCCAGCGACGGCACCTGGCACCCCACCGCCGATGGCAAACTCCAGTGGAAAGGCGATACCAGCTCCGACGAGATTGTCGGCCACATGTTCGCCTTCGCCCTCGGCTGGGATCACTTGCCCGCCAGCGACCCCCTTCGCCCACGCATCGCTGCCACCTGCCGGCGAATCATGGATCACATCATCGCCAACGGCTACAACCTCATCGATGTCACCGGCAAGCCCACCACCTGGGGCCAATGGTCGCAGGCCTACTTCGACACGCCCGGCGGCAATCCCGATAGCCCGCTCAACGCCGTCGAACTCCTCAGCTTCCTCCGTACGACACACCACATTACCGGGGACGAGAAGTATGCCCGCGAGTACGATAAGGTTGCCGTCGACTTGAACTACGCCGAGAGGACCGCCCGCTACACCGAACTCTGCCACGAGATCAACTACTCCGATGAGGAACTCGCGATGCTCTCCTTCTACCCGCTCTTCATCTACGAGCACGATCCGAAATATCAGGCCCTCTACTCAAAAGCGGCCGATCAGTGGTGGAAGAACATCAAACGTGAATTGAACCCGCTGTGGACCGCCATCTACGCCCTGGGCCGCCCAGAACTCGAACTCACCGAGGATTACGCCGGCGCTGTCTGGACCCTCCGGCGCTTTCCTATGGACCTCATCACCTGGAACATCGACAACTCGCACCGTTCGGACCTGCCGTCAGATAAGTCCCCCGAGCGCTTCAATGAACACCAGACGGCGAAACTGATTCCTCCAGATGAGCGTCCCGTTATGAAGTGGAACAGTAATCCATTTCGCCTCAAGGGCGGAAACGGGGGCCGGTCAGAAGATGACGGCGCTACTTATCTACTGGCGTACTGGTTGGCCCGGTACCACCGCCTGCCAATGACGCCGTGACCCGGGTTTCCCCGTGAGACCTTGATTTTATTTAAGATAAAAGAGTAATATTATCCAAACGTCACAATCGAGGACACATGATCTATTCGCGATCCGCTGAGTATGCCATTCGAGCTTTTGTATTCCTTGCGGCGGTGCCACCTGGCAAGTTCGCAATGGTGAAGCAGATCGCTGAAGAGTCGGACATTCCTTCCCACTTCCTCGCGAAGATACTCCAACAATTAGCGCGGCAGGGATTCCTGCGGTCCAGTAAAGGGCCCACCGGCGGCTTCTGCCTGAGGCACCCCGCCTCCGAGATGAACCTGCTCCAACTCGTTGAAGCCATAGATGGCTTAGCCGACTATCAACGCTGCATCGGCGGCATGACGGAGTGCAACGATCAAATGCGCTGCGGCATGCATGATAGCTGGAAAGCCCTCCGGTCGCGTATCATGGAGTATTTAGAGGGCACAACGGTCGAAGACTTGGCCAAAGCCCTCGAAGTAAAGCGCCGCGCCCTGGACAAACCGGCGAAGCGCACGCGTCGCGCACCTGAGAAGGTGGCTTCGCTCAAGCGGGTCTAACGAGGAGGTCTCATGCAGAATTCGGTTTTGGTCCCCATGGTCGTCGAACAGACGTCGAGAGGCGAACGCGCCTTCGATATCTACTCACGCCTGCTGAAAGAGAACATCATCTTTCTTGGGACCCCGATTGACGATAACGTCGCAAACCTGGTCATGGCCCAGATGCTTTTTCTGGCCGCAGAAGATCCGGAGAAGGATATTTCGCTGTACATCAATTCGCCCGGCGGGTCGATTACTGCCGGTCTGGCAATCCTGGATACGATGCGGCTGGTTGAGCCCGACATCGTGACCTATTGCATCGGTCAGGCAGCGTCCATGGCAGCCGTGCTGCTGGCCTGCGGCGCGAAGGGCAAACGCTACACCCTGCCGCACTCAAGAATTCTCATCCACCAGCCTTCGATGAGCGGACTCGCCGGTCAGGCCACCGACATCGACATCTACGCCCGAGAGATCCTCCGGATGCGCCATACCTTGAACGAAATCCTGGCCAACGCCACCGGACAGGCGGTGGACAAGATCGCCCGCGACGTCGACCGCGACTACATCATGGAAGCCGAACAGGCCGTCGAGTACGGCATGGTCGACCGCGTCATCGCCAATCGCGAACTCACGCCGGTTCCCAAGCACTAAGGCGTTTCGAAAAACCCGGGCCTCCGTCTTCAAGCGGAGGCCCTTTTTGCGCTCAAGCCCCGGCGTCAGACTCTAAAGAAATGATATTGTGTACACAGGGTACGCAACTATGGAAACGGAAAAAATCGGCATGCGCGAGTTTCGCGAGAACCTCGCGGGATACCTTGAGGCCGGAAAGCCGCTTGCCATCACCCGGCATGGCGAGACCCTTGGCTTCTATATTCCTGCCCGGAAGCAGAGCCGCAAGGCTCAGGTGGACGCCATGCGGGCGGCCGCTAAGGAACTTGATGCCATGATCGCGGCGTGGGGCGCGCCGGAAGTCGAACTGATGCAGGAGTACAACGACATCCGTCGCGCCAGCCGCGAAAAGAAGCGAGATGCCAGGTAAGGCCCTGGTGCTGGATGCCAATATTCTGATTCGCGCAGCACTGGGACAACCCGTTCGCCGCATTCTCGAGTCTCATGCCGATGTCATCTCTTTCTTCATTCCAGAAACTGCAGACGCAGAAGCCGGGGAGCACTTCCGAGGTCTCACGTAGTCGCTGCTTCCGAGTTGTGGCTAACGAGACCGAACTCACCAAACAGCGCAACTCGCTCTCCACCGCGGGCGGTGAACTGGCTAGCGCCGCTGGGCTGGCCTAAAGAGCCTTGCCGCTTCCCGGCCGATCCTCGGCAAATAGTAAGTTGGCCGGATTAGTCCCATATGTCGGCTTGTCTCCGCCCGCGTCCAGCCGGAACGCGGCGTAGTCCGGTGTGTAGCAGCGACGATGTATAATATACATCATGCGACGGACACAGCTCTATCTGGACGACCAGCTCTGGGGCGCGCTCCACGCCCGGGCACAGAGCGAGAAAACCACTGTCTCCGAATTGGTCCGGCAGGCTGTCCGGGAGCGCTACCTCGGCAACCTCGATAGGCGAAGGGCAGCAATGCAGGGCTTCGTCGGAATCCGCAAAACTCATGGCAAAGACCTCGACGCACCCACGGAGGTCCGCCGCTTGCGCCAGGGCAGCCGGCTGGACAGGCTCGCTGAACGGTGACCGTCCTCATTGATTCCGACATTCTGATCGAGGTCTCCCGAGGGCAAGACGAGTCGATCTTGTCCAGGTGGGCTGATCTGAGCGGGTCCGACGCGCTCATCCTGTTCTCCCCCGTGAACGAGGCCGAACTTTGGGCGGGAGCGCGTCCCACCGAATATGACAGCCTGGAAGCGCTGTTTAGCGCGCTGGTGTGCGCCCCGGTCGACGCTGCAGTCGCGCGGCGCGCTGGTGACTACTTGCGGCGATATCGAAAGAGCCACAGTCTCGAGTTGGGCGATGCACTCATCGCGGCAACCGCCGTCGCCCACAACGCCATGCTCTGGACTCGAAATCGCAAACACTACCCGATGAAGGAACTCTCGTTCATCGAATAAGGTGCGGACAGCAACGACGGGATGACTCCCGATAAGTCGCCGAAGGAGCGCCGGGTGAGACCGCAGAGTGCAGTTCAACTTCCGAGTGGCGCGTCACTCGGCAATAGTATGGGGCCAAGGGATAAGGACCGTTGAATGGTACCGAGGCCAAGTTCTAGAAATTTCTATTGTTCGTACTTACTGCTCCAGTTCCTCACGAATGACCTGCGCGTTCCGCGACGGCGCGGAGATTCCCTGCGCGGAACGCTTAATTGTGATACTGTTCCCAGATATGAGACTCATTGCCCCGCTCAGGAACGTATTCTGGCCGGAGATTTCAGACGAACGATCCGCTCTTACGTCAACACGGCGGGTGGCTAAATGGGTTTTTGGATGGTCGATCCTGCTCATCGCAATCGGATTGCTGGATCTAGTTGTCAGCCTTACGATGGTGGCGCCGAAGACAACCGAAACGACAGCGGCCACGGAATTCGTTTGGTACACGATGGGCGCGGGTATTCTCTTCGCGATCATCGCCTGGCGAGTAAGCAAGAATTCACTCGGATGGGCCATAGGCGGCCTCGCCATCTGCATTATAGGGGCGCTCGCGATTTTACCTTCGCCTTTCGGGTTTGCCGTTTATGTCCTTCTTGGCTTGATCTTCGTAACCGCTGTCCGGGCAGCTTCAAAATCGAAACGCACTGCTCTGACCGCCTGAACAACAAACTCTATTTGCTGATGCCCTGAACTCACGGCAGCTGCTCATTTGACCAAGTCGCTGACGATTGGCTCCCAAAGAGTCGCTAGTCTCGGGTTGGCTCCCGTGCTCCATCTGTTGTACCAGCGGACTGCGCCGTACGGCCCAAAACCTGAGCCATCCGGAGCCCAACCGCTCGCAATTCCAGCCTTCATCCTTGACGTGACTTTGGCATTCAGGCAGCCCTTGTCCGGGCAACAATCTGGTTCCCAGGAAGGACACTGCGCGGGCGCAGGATAGACGATGAGCGGCCCGTACCGAGCGCAATAGGCCCCGAAATATGATCCATACGAATGGGCGCGGGACCGATAGCTTTGAATTGCCCAGATACTCATTGGTGTGGGAACCGTATGACGCGACATCCAAAGCATCACAATGCTATTCATATCTTGGTCCACGCAATCAAGCGGGTCGGGTTCAGATTGGGAACCACAAGCTAGATGCCCGGTCGCTTGACTTCTTAGCGTATCGATTCCGAGTTTTAGATTCCATTCTCCGATAACCAATCCGGGTGAAGAAGTCGCGAAAATCGTGACTGGATAAATTGATATCGGGACCACGCCAGAACGAACCAACAGGTTATATGTTGTCGGCGGTAGCGGGTCTCCAGAAAAGCGGAGAAGAAAAGTCTCCTTTTTTAGCACGGCCGCGGCAATGTCAATGCCCTTTTGCACCTCGCAAGTCACTTGTTCCGCAGCCTTCAGACCTTCGCAGGCCCATTTCTGAGCGACGTAGAGTGCATTCTGCGCAGCCTTCGCCAACTCACAGATTGGATTGTTGAAATGGTGCTTGCCAAACCAGCCCCAGTCGACATCGACGCCGCAATTACGCGTGTCCCAATGGAGACTGCAATCACGGCTCGACATGCAATTCCGATTTCTGATGTCGTTTACCGGATCGGAAGTATACAAATCCTGGCCGTTTAGATTATCGTGCCAGTGACCTTGGAAATCGTGTTTTCCCAGAACGTCTTCAGGCAAGGCATACCAAAGTCTTTGAAGAGCATCTTGCCTGGCCCATACACTCAATGCACCAATGACCGGAACAAGCTGGTCTCTGGTCATGCCGTGATTTTCGTTACCATCTGTGGGCCGTCCAAAAGGGTCCTTGCCGGGTGCACGAACGAATATTCCGTTTTGGTCGGGTTCCAGCTTCCGCTCGACAGCATCGAAGCTCAGGCTTCGGGGAGGCGAGTCTGACCACGGTTGATGGATTTCATTCGCCCTGATCCACGCACCTAACCAGTACCAACCTTCACGTTGGGCGGTATCGCCGAAATCGGCGTTGTCATGCATAATTAAGCCGTCCCTGCCGTAGGGCGAGCCGGTGGGCGCAAACTGAATTTCTTGCTTCTCATGAAAACAGTCGAGGTCGTCGACGATCTTCTTCCGGATTTCCTGAGTGAGGGGCGCTGATGCCACCCAGAGGTTTCCGCACGCCCGCGGCGCGATAAGCGTCCAGGCTCTATTATTTGAAGCAAAGAGAATTGAATAAGCTTCGAGCGGCGCGATGCCATCCCAGATCATTCCGTCTTTTGGCTTATAGATTGTTGGTCGTCCTCGGTGCCGCATCGCCATCCAGGGAATTCGTTTTCCGGTGTCGAGCGAGAACGCCTCAACTTTTCCGAGATGAGCCGCTCTTTCGAGGTCTTCGATGCGGCCTGTCCAGCCAGTGCCCGGTTTGCCAAGGACAGTACGAACGTCCGAGAGGTTAGAGCCGATCAATCGACGAAGATCATCCGGTTCGTTCAGAGGCGGACTGAATGACGTTGGAGTTCCGCCGAGAGTTTTGATTCTTACGCGCCATTGCGCACTGAGGCTCACTGTGCTGAGGCACAGAATAGATGAGGCGACGAAAACCGGCACCATACTTCTCGACACGGAACCTCAATAGGAACAATTCAGACTTGAAATGAGGAGCCAATTGTATCAGTTCAGCAGGCGATCTGCCTTCTCCGCAGTATGCAGGGTCAACAAGCGGTTGGCTGAACAATCGAGAAGAAGCGTCTCAGTCTCGCCCACCAAGTAAGCGATCACGAGAATCATTTGATTTTGGATCCATGTTACTTCTAACGACAGCGAATCTGCTGAGTGGGGCAACCTATGTAGTCTTGGCTCCTATTGAAGGTTCTAGGTTTGCGACGACTGCGATCTACGAGCGGCGTCTGATCGCCGCTAAAGCATCGGCCAGATCTGCGTTACCAGATCGTGACAACCGTCGTTTCACTTGTTCCAACTCGAATCGCCTCCAAGTGGAGACACCTGGAGGACGCGGTGAGAAAACTCTGTCCGGATTGTCGGCCATCCGGACATTGAGAACAGAGAACGGCGTTACCGGAAAGTTGAAATGACAGCAAAGGACGTGGAGTCGCCTTTGCCGACATCCGCCGATTCGAAAGGTCTCCGCAAGTCGGGCATGCTAGCGGTAAATTAGCGTCGCGTTCGCCCGGATCCTCGGCCCCGAGACTCGATGCAGGCCGACCCCATCAGCCCACCAAGCCCGCTCCCCCATGCCGAAGCGCCTGCCCCAATCAGATCCCTGAATCCGCAACCTCCCCCAACTCGAATTTATTTTCAAAATATTTTTCTTCTCCCACATTCCAAGCCACTTCCCCATTTCAACCCCCTTCAAATTCCTTGACCTCCTCCTCTAATGAAGCCAGGAGATGATCCAATGCCTTCTCAACGAAAGCTCGATGCTGCACGTGCCAATGG
>JBBQUM010000018.1:0-155226 GCA_038212445.1 Bryobacterales bacterium | reverse complement strand
CACGGCGGGACCCTGGCCGAGATCATGGCTCACACCGACTGGCAGGCGCACACGGTTCGCGGATTCATCAGCATCCTCGGCTCGAAGGGTGGGCACAAGATCGAGTCATCGAAGAACGCTGACGGCGAGAGGACGTACAAGGTGAGCTAGCTAGCGACACCCGCGCATACAGGCCGCTCTGGATCGAACCGGGGCGGCTTTTTTCGTTGTGTAGGCGTGCTTACTCTCAAAACAGAAAGCGGCCCGCGTGTTTCGAGCTCGGCGCGCCAGGGAATAGGCCCGCGTTGGGGCAGAAACCGCCCAAGGCGCGTTTCGGAGCCTATGGGTCGTGGTTACGGGCGGCAGCACGGCTCGTGTCGCGGCTGAACGTTTTTGGCGAGGAACGTACGCAACACGTCGCAAACCCTGCGCCACCGGGGTGTGAGGTGACGGAGCCGTCACGTCACTTGGTTGAGCGGTTTGGCCTACTGGCTCGGCGCATTCGACCGCCCACTTCAACGCGTGTTCGCGGCCACGCGGGCAACGGACTCCAGTGCCCACGCAGAGCCCCGCCGGGTGCGCCAACACTCCGCCACCACCGCATCACATCTGCGCGGAAACGCTTGACGTCCCGGTTCCGGGCCGAACTCGGCGAGCCAAAGGTAGTCGCGAAGCGTCTCGCGGAAACCTTGCTCTGCCGCTCGAGGTAGAGGCCGTAAATCTGCCGGATCTGTTCGGCCTCGGCTTCATTCACAACTACAGGCTCTCGCGGATGCAGGCGTGACGCCACAGGAACTTGGTGCTTCGGGAACGCCGCCGGGTGGTATGGTGATTGGCTATGGAACAGAAAGAGGGTACGCGCAAGAAGCGGACGGTGTTTGCCGCCCTCTTCGTTTTGGCGATTGGGTTTTTGCCGTTGCTGAATAGTCTCGATAACCCGCGGCTTGCTGCGCTCCACGGGGTTGACATTGTGCGGCTTGTCGCCGCTGGGTTCTGCTTTGGCACGGCCTTCGGCATGCTCATGAGCGCACGCACGTCCTCGACCACCAGTAGCAAGTAAATCCTCTTCAGTAGAGTGAGGTGCCGAGTTTTGCTGACATTCTGAAGCCCGTTTCGAATGCGACGCGGAGCGAATGCACGAGTACCCTGAAACTGGAGTTGCATCATCGAACGGTGTCGCTCTGTTCGGTCAGGCCCAAACGCAACGCCTCTTCCACCGCCGCGATCATCTTCTCCCATTGCTTCCCCGACCCAGCGCGGACCAGCGTGATCATCTCCCGCGTCCCTTTACTCTTTCCATGACGCTCTTCCAGATATCGCCAGATCCGGTCCAGGCACTTGGGATCCTAGTTGTGGCCGGAGTCCTGGTCTTATTAGATTCATTTGCCCGATTTTTGCTCTCCCGGGGGACGACACGTGATTCTTCCACTAAAGCTTGTGTTTCGGAAGCCGCCCAGGCGAGGAAAGAGCCAACCACCTCCAAAGTCGGCAGTTAACCAACGTGCGCGCCTGTTTGGAGAGGGTGAACAATCCTGGCGTGCGGTGTTCGGGAGAGAGCAGCCATTAGGAATACTGGCCATTTCGGCGAACCTGAAGTTCTTAGCCGTCAACCGTGAGGGAAGAGCGCGCTCACTGTAGAACTTTGGCTCCTCGGGTAGGACTCGAACCTACAACCCTTCGGTTAACAGCCGAATGCTCTACCATTGAGCTACCGAGGAATAGCGGTGGGACCTCCATCATTACACCAAACCCTACCCGCGCCTGTCAATCCAACTAACAGTTCATCCACAGCATGGAACTAGTGTCCTAAACTGCTCTCCGATGTGAGCAGCCCGCTCCGATAACGGACTCCATCCCGTTTGGTGGCTGATGGGCTTGCGCCCCCGGCCTGTATTGCTTATGGCGCCTCGCGCATCCAGAAAGGCAGCCTTCGCCTCCGGCACGCTCGCTTGGTTCTCCGGCGGACTCAACTGCTGGAGCTACTACTGGACCCTCCGCATCCCGCTGCCGGTCGTGCTTCTCGCACTCACCATCCCAGCAGTGGCGTTCGGCCTCGCGACGCTCCTCTGCCGGAACTTCATCGAGCGCAACCGGCCTACGCTCGCGGTGCTTTCGCAGCCCTGCGCCTGGGTGTTCTACGAGTTCATCAATAATCTGTCGAACGGCACCTAGACCAACATCGCCTACACACGGACGGACTGCCTCCCGATCCTTCAACTCGCCACCCTCTCCGCAGTCATTCCGTTCAGAAGCTCCGCCGCCCCTGCAGCGGCTTTCGCCGTAGCGATCGTGGGATCAGCCCTGACCTACGGAGTCCAGAGGCTCGACGCTGAACACAGCTACCCGAACGCCGTTTGCGCCGCCTTCGTGGCCTCCGACCTGAAGCAGAACATCCTCCCTGAGGATCCCGCCGACGCGAGCCGTCTGCTCAACGACTACACTCCCTTCGTGAAGCAACTCGCCGGCGGCGCAAAGATCATCCTGCTTCCCGAGATGACCGCTGTGACCCTCGATGCCGCCATTGCGAGGCTCGACGCTCCCTACTGAGATACCGCAAAAACTACGGTGCCCCCCGCCCGCTTCAACGGAGCCCGCCTCTACTCTCCCGAAGGCGTCCTCCAGGCCGTATACCGCCAGCACTACCTGGTCCCGGTCTTCGAGGATCGCACCATGCCCGGCACCGCACTCGCAACCTTCCCCTAGCAGTCGCAGACCATCGGTATCGATATCTGCAAGGACATGGAGCACCTTCCGCTCGCTCGCCGCTACGGAGTCGCCGGTGCCGGCCTGATGCTCGCCCCGCCTTCGATTTCGTCGTGGACGACTGGCTTCACAGCCGGATGGCCATCATGCGAGGCGTGGAAAACGCCTTCAATCTTGTACGGGTCGCCAAGACCGGCCTCATCACCGTTACTAACACTCGCGGCACGATTCGCGCGCAACAACCAAGCAACGCCGCACCATTCTCTACGCTCCTCGCCGCGGCTTCAATGCAGCACGAGACCACGCTCTACAACGCCTGGGGTGACTGGTTCGCTTACCTAGATGGCGCACTGCTCGCGTTCCTGCTCCTGACCGCCTTTACCCGTCGCCTGTAACGATTTCTGCTCTAATTACACTATTCACTCGCTCCGGAGGGCGAAAGAATATGGCTAAGAGAATCATCGGCTGCACGGACGGCACCTGGGACGATAGCGGCAAAAACACCAATGTTTACCGCATGTTCAAAGCCGCCGCGACTACAGCCAAGCAAGTTACCTTCTACGACGATGGCGTGGGCGCGGACGGTCTTCCCATTGGCCGCGCCGTTGGTGGCGCCTTTGGCTTCGGCCTCTGGCAGAAGATCAAGAGCGCCTATACCCAACTCGCTCATGTTTATGAAGCGGGCGACGAACTGTTCCTGTTCGGCTTTAGCCGGGGCGCCTACACCGCGCGCAGTCTGTCCGGAATGATCACAGCCTGTGGATTGCCGACGAAAAACTTCACCGACGATCTCGTTGACACCGCCTTCGAGGCCTACCGCAATAAAAATGAACGCGCGTCCATCCTCGCGAAGCTCAGCAACTGCAATATGTCTCCCGCCAAAATCACCATGCTCGGTGTGTGGGATACGGTGGGTTCGCTCGGTATTCCGTCGCTATTCGGCGGTGTGAGCCCGCTGCTTTATGGCTTCCTCGACACCTCGCTCAGCCCCAACGTCGTCAACGCCTACCACGCGCTCGCCATCAATGAGCGCCGCATGGAATTCCCGGCTACGCTCTGGAGCAATCCTCCGGCGTTCGGACAGACCATCGAGCAGGTCTGGTTTCCCGGAGTACACAGCGACGTCGGCGGAGGGTACGGTCCGGACGCTGCCACGGGCACCGCGCTGGGCGACATCACGTTCAGTTGGATGCTCAGTAAAGCCATCGCTCTCGGCCTCGAAGTTTCGGCCGACGTGATCACCAAATATCCGTTTCCGCTCGACGCTAAGTACGCACTCGATCAACTGCACGAATCCTGGAATCCTGTGTGGGGCTTTCCGCGCCCGCGCAAGATTCCCGCAGGCTCGAACATCGCCAACAGTGCCGCTCTGCGCTTTGCGCACGACAACACCTGGAGGCCGTCGAACCTTGATGTGGCGAATAACGCAATCGCCTCCGGCTACAAGATCGTGAGCGTGGTTTCCGATCCTGAGAAAGCCGTCGCCGCCGGCTCGCAAACCTAACCAGCTTTAATGAAGGAGGGACGACTCGGTCCCTCCTCGAAATTCGTCAGCTCCCACAGGATGTAGCCCGCGATCAACGCGAGCAGCGGATCGGTGATTTCCGATGACCTGCCCGGCAGCCACACCTGCGCCCATTCGATTCCGCCCAGCAGCACCGCGGTCGCCAACGCCGCTGTCCTCCAGCGCCATCCCGTCTGGTGCAACAGCCAGATCAGAGCCGAGTATCGAAACATCTTACCCATTAACAGCGGTACGCCGCCTTCCCACGGGGACGACAATACTGCTTCAAACGGCCACCAGTCGAACTGGTTTGGCGACTGCAGAAAATGGAATGGCGCGAGCCCCGCACATAACACCGCGCAAGCCAGCAGCGCAGCCACCACCGGTAGTCGCGGCGCAAACCAGGCCATCACTAAACCGATGGACGCCCCGACTCCTTCCGCCGCTCCCAACGATCGCCCGGCGATCACCGTGCGTACTCCGATTGCGACAACCGCAGCCAGCAGCAGCAGCGTTCCCGATCGGTGTCCCCCGGTCACCGCGCGTACCATAGCGCCGAGCGCCATGATTTCCACCACCATTAGCAGAACCACCGCGAGTTCTTCCGGCCACGATCGCGTGAACCAATTGATGTGCGGCCTCCGTAACGACGGTATCAGTGGGTAGAGCTGGCTCGTGAACCATACCACTAACAGCATCGCTAGCTCGGGTCTTCGAAAGAAACGGTTGGCCCAACCTTGCAGAGCATGTCGCAGCGTGTATAGGCCGGCAGCAATTCCAACCGCCGTCCCCACCGAGTTGGCAATAACATCGCCTAAACTCGTCTCGCGCGAAAAGTAGAGCTGCAGATACTCCACAGTGCTTGAGAACGAAATTCCCAGCAACAGCGACAGCATCACGGCGCGCCATGCCGGCAGCCGTTCAGCCAGCCAGCGCAGCGACAGAAACCCCACCGGAACGAATAGCGCGACATTCAGGACGATGTCGTCCACCACCCACCGGTTCCACGGATCGAATGCGCGGCTGACAATGCGATGCCACGTCATCCAGGGCGGGGCAGCATGCGGCGCCCAGGGATACAACGAACCCCAGAGAATGAAAACCAGCGTGAGTATGAGGAGGCGGCGCAGAAAATCCTATCCTAACGTGCGGGCGGAGGCTGCCCGCAATCGATTATGATGCGAGCACATGCCCGAACTCCCGGACATCACTGTTTACATCGAAGCGCTCGAAACCCGGATTGTCGGGCACACATTGACAGCGGTCCGCCTTGGCACACCATTCCTACTGCGGACCGTCGATCCTCCGCTGAGCGCGGTAAACGGGCGCGTAGTGACGGCCCTGCGCCGAGTGGGCAAGCGTATCGCTATCGGCTTCGACAATGATGTTTGGCTGGTGGTCCACCTGATGATCGCCGGTCGCCTCCACTGGGCCAAGCCCGCCGCCAAGCTTCCAGGCAAACGCGGACTCGCCGCGTTCGACTTCGACAACGGCGCTCTTATCCTTACTGAAGCCGGGTCGCGCCATCGCGCGTCGCTCCACTTGGTGAAAGGCGTCAAGGGACTGGAGGACATCGACCCGGGCGGCATCGACGTCCTCAACATCACCGAAGCCGAGTTCGCCGCAGCCCTTACCGCGGAGAATCACACGCTCAAACGGTCGCTCACCGATCCCCGGACTTTCAGTGGGATTGGGAACGCCTATTCCGACGAAATTCTGCATCGCGCCCGGCTATCCCCTGTGGCTCAAACGGCGCGCCTCTCTCCGTCCGATATCAGCCGCCTCTTCCAGGCCACCCGCGAAACGTTGCAGCTTTGGATCGATCAACTTCGCGCCGAAACCGCCAGCGGCTTTCCTGAAGGCGTCACCGCTTTTCGCGAAGACATGGCGGTTCACGGCCGTTTTGGGAAACCGTGTCCAGACTGCCAAACCCCGGTTCAAAGGATCCGTTACGCAGACAACGAAACTAATTATTGCCCTGCTTGTCAGACTGCTGGACGCCTCTTAGCCGACCGCAGTTTGTCTCGACTGCTCAAGAGCGATTGGCCTCGCAGCATCGACGAGTTGGAAGCCCTCCGTAAAAAGTGATCCCGTTCACTATTGAAAATAAAGGATTGTTTGGCGTCGGCCGGCGCCATATGGTACCCTCATCTAGGGTCCGCTGGTACTCCCCCAGGACGAAATTTCTGGAAATTTGAAACGTTTTTGAGAGTCTCGGCGCGGCTCAGTGGGACCTAATTACATCGATGAATGTCCGCTCTATTTTTAGTGTTCTCTCCTCCGACCTCGCCATCGATCTCGGTACCGCCAATACGCTAGTCTTTGCCAAAAGCAAGGGCATTGTCGTCAACGAACCATCCATCGTCGCCATCAACAAGACCAACGGCGAAGTTGAGGCTGTTGGCAAGGAGGCGAAGGAGATGCTGGGCCGCACACCCGGCAACATCGTCGCCATCAGGCCGATGAAGGACGGCGTCATCGCCGACTTCAAAGTAACTGAGCGGATGCTCAACTACTTCATCCAGAAGGCGCACGGCCGAAAGATGCTGGTCCATCCGCGCATCGTCATCGGTGTGCCCAGCGAAATCACGCAGGTTGAAAAGCGCGCCGTCATTGATTCGGCTTATCGTGCCAAAGCCAGCGAGGTTCACCTCGTGGAACAGGCGATGGTCGCGGCCATCGGAGCGGGTTTGCCCATTACTGAACCGTCGGGCAACATGGTGGTGGACATCGGCGGCGGCACTACCGACGTCGCTGTGATCTCGCTCTCCGGTATCGTCTACTCCCGCTCGGTGCGCGTTGCCGGTAACGAGATGGACGACGCCATCATGCAGTACCTCAAGCGAAAGTACAATCTCCTGATCGGCGAACGTACCGCTGAAGCCATCAAGATGCAAGTGGGTTCCGCCTACCCGCTCGACAAGCCGCTCACGATGGAGATCAAGGGCCGTAACCTTATAGAAGGCGTTCCCAAGACCATCACCATCGACGACAGCGAAATTCGCGACGCGCTCTCGGAATGCGTCGCCACGATCATGAACGCCATCCGCGTCGCGCTCGAACGGACGCCGCCTGAACTCAGCGCCGATATCAGCGACCGCGGTATCGTTCTCACCGGCGGCGGCGCCATGCTCAAGAACCTCGACCGCCGCATCCGCGAAGAAACCGGTCTGCCCGTCTCCATCGCCGAGGATCCCCTGGCGAGCGTCGTTCTGGGCACCGGTAAGATGCTCACCGATTTTAAACTCCTGCGCCGGATTGCGATCGAATAGGAATTGAGCGGTTTGCGATGGACCTGCTGCTTGGCCGTTTCCGCAACCAAATTGTTCTTGGCCTGGTGATTGCCGCGCAGCTCTTGCTGCTCGCCTACCAGGTGAAGAGTAATCAGGAGGTGCGGCTGATTCGCGTTTGGGCAGTAACCGGAATCACCCCAATGGCGCGTGTCATCGAAACTGCCCGCAGCGGCACCGCGGGTTTCTTCTCTGATTATTTCTACCTGCTCGACGTTCGCGACGAGAATAAGAAGATGAAGTCCGAGCTTGGACGCATTAAGCTCGAGAATCAATTTCTCAAGACTGAACTCTCCACTGCCGACCGTGCCCGTGCCCTCGCCGCGTTTCAGACACGCTCGCCTTCCCGCACCACGGCCGCGCGCATCATCGGTAACAGCACCGGTGCAAACTCAAAGGTGGTTTATATTGACCGCGGATCCACTAGCGGAGTTCTAAAAGGAATGGCTGTGATTACGCCCGACGGCATCGTCGGCAAGATCATCGACTCGTTCCCGATGGCTGCGCAAGTCCTCCTCATCACCGATCCGACTTTCGCCGCCGGTGTCATCTCCCAGAAGAATCACACACGCGGAACGCTCAAAGGCGATGGCAGGCCTAGCTGCATGGTCGACTACGTTCAAAACGAAGAGAAGGTGGAGTCAGGCGAGTGGTTCTTCACCAGCGGCGACGATCGCGTATTTCCGAAAGGACTGCCCGTCGGCCAGGTGACCACCGTTCGCCAGGGAAAGAGCGTCAAGGAAATTTACCTCACGCCAAGCGGTTTCCAAAATGGCTTTGAGGAAGTGCTGGTGGTTCTGGAAGCCATCCACCAGCCGATTCCCGAAGAGCGCATCGCCGAGGCTGAAGCGCCGATGCTGCCACCGCCCGGAGCCGACAAGTCGCTGCCCAAGGATCCAAACTCGCCGGATATGAAGCAGTCGGGCGCAGGCACCGACGCCGACCATATCATTGACCGCTACAAGAAAATTGGCGTGGCCGAAGGAGTCACGTACGGCACTCCTGGTAAGGCGCCAAACTTCAACATCAACCCCGACGACGCCCGCTTCACCAATCCTGCTCCACCACCCGGAGCCGATCCCAAGGCCGCCGCCGTCAAACCCGCCGCTCCGACTCAGCAACCGCCGGCGCAACCCTCGCGACCTGCGACACGTCCCACGCCCCAGCAAAGAGACTAGCCCGTGGCGCTCACCGAATTCCGCACAGAACCGCTGCTATCCGATACGCCTCGCCAGAGCCGTATCGCACGGTTGCGTCCGGCGGTCATTATCATTGCGCCGCTCATTGCGATTCTATTTCAGGTCTACGTTCCGCAGCTGGTTTCGTATCTCGGTTTTCTCGAACTGCCGCTGCTCATCACGGTCTACTTCTCGCTCATCCGACGTTCGCCGGTGGCCGGGGTGTTCTTCGGCGCGTCCATCGGCCTGGTCCAGGACTCGCTCTCTCACCAGCCGCTCGGGATGTTCGGGATCGTCAAGACCCTGGTGGGCTACTTCGCCGGCTCCGTCAGCCTGCGTTTCGATGTCGACAATACGGTAATCCGCATCCTGCTCTCGTTCTTCTTTTATTTCTTTCACCAGTTCATTTATTGGGCGCAGGCGCGCGCGCTGCTGGGACAAAGTGTAGACTTCAACGCGCAGCAGACGATGATCTCCGGACTGCTCAACGCCGCCGTAGCGGCTCCTTTGTTCCTCGTGCTCGATAAAATGAGGGTTACAGATTAGCCGTGAAGCACCTGCAAAACGACCGCCGCACAGAATCGGAGTCCGAGCAGCAGCAACCGCTCATCCTGCGCGACGACAGTAAATTTGCTGCTGCCAAAGTCGCCTTCTTCCAATATTTCTCTGTCGCAATTTTCGTCTTCCTGATTGCCAGCTTCTGGGACCTGCAAGTTCGCAATCCGGAATACTATAGCGAGGCTGCGCTGCGAAACAGCGTGAAGTCAATTCCGCTACTGGCGCCGCGAGGCAAGATCCTCGACCGCGACGGTCGCGTGATCGTCGACAACTATCCGTCGTACAGCGTCATGATTGACCGGCAGGTCTACAAGCCCGAACACCTTGCCGGAATCGCCGAAGGTCTCAACATGGACTTCGACGACCTAAGCACGCGCATGCGCCGCTTTGAGCGTGAGCCTAAATACCGGCCAATCATTATTAAGCAGGAACTCTCGCGCGCGGAGCTTGCCTTCATCGACGCCCATCACGACCGCGGCGCCTATCCTGAGCTCGAACTCATTCACGTGGACCGCCGGCTTTACCCGCAAGGCGGTATCGCCGCGCATGCCATCGGCTATGTCGGCGAAGTCAGCGAGGGCGAACTCGACTCTCCGGAGTTCGCCAAGTATCGCCAGGGCGACATCGTCGGCAAAGCAGGCATCGAGCGGCAGTACAACGACCTGCTCATCGGCGTCGACGGTCAGCGCCAGGAGATTGTCGACAACCTCGGGCGTAAGCGCGGCTTGATCGATTTCAAGGATGCCATCCCCGGCAAGACCATCCAACTCACTATTGACCTCGACCTTCAGGCCATCGCCGAACTCGCCATGACGGATCGCCGGGGCGCTGTCGTCGCGATTGATCCGCGCACCGGTGAAGTGCTCGCAATGGTGAGCCGTCCGACTTTCGACCCCAACCTCTTTGCCGGCCGTATCCGCCAGGCCGACTGGAACGAGATCATCAATAATCCGCACAAGCCGCTGCTGAATCGCGCCATCCAAGGTCAGCTCGCGCCGGGATCTACATTCAAGCCGATTGAAGCAGTGGCCGCGCTCGAAGCCGGGACTCTGGACGACAACACTCGTGTGTCCTGCTCCGGCGGCGCCACCTTCTACGGCCACTATCACGCGTGCTCCAATCACAACGGGCACGGCGTGATCGAACTCCACCGGGCCATCGCTCAATCCTGTGACGTCTTCTTTTATAACGTCGGCAACAAACTCGGCATCGACAAGCTCGCTGAATTCGCCGGCAATGCCGGGCTCGGTCGCCGCACCGGAGTGGACCTGCCGCAGGAAGCCGAAGGCATCCTCCCTTCCACCAAATGGAAGGCGCGTGCACTGCGGCAGAAGTGGTTTCTCGGCGACACAATCTCGGTAGCGATCGGTCAGGGATACCTCACCGTCACTCCCATCCAGATGGCGACCGCGATTGGCGGCATCATTAATGGCGGCGTTTGGATGCGTCCGCATCTGTTGAAGGAATTGAAACCCGAGGTCTCACGGAAGCTTGCAATCAACCCGGAGAATATCGCGAAGGTGGAGAGCGGGATGTGTGCTGCCGTCAACGAGGGCACTGCCGCCAACGTCCGCACACCGGGTCTTGAATTATGCGGCAAGACCGGCACCGCCCAGTTGGCCTCGAACGAGTTCGTCAAGGGCAGCAAATTCGGCAAGACGTTCGTCGACAACGCTTGGTTTGTCGGCTTTGCTCCACGGCAGAATCCCGAAATTATGGTGGTCGCGCTATTTGAAGGCGGCGAACATGGCAACCTCGCCGCGCCCATCGTCCGCGACGTCGTCAAGGCTTATTTCGACAAAAAGGCCCGAATCCAGAGTACCCAGGTAGCGAAAGCCCGCATTCCTCAGTTGCTCCCCGTCGCGCCCGGTCCTGAACCTGCGGAAAATCCAAAGAAAGCCGAGCCCGAGGTCAATCAATAGATGGCGCGCTACCGCTCTTTCAGGGACCTCGACTGGCCGATGATCATCATTGCCCTGGTGATTTGCGGCATGGGAATACTCCAGATCTTCAGCGCCACCCACGAAACTCCCGTCTGGCGTGATGCCTGGTGGAAGCAGATGATCTGGGTCGGAATGGGCCTCGTTTTCCTCTGGGCGGCCACTCGCATCGATTACCATACGTTACTCGGACAGACTCCACTCATGTACGGTACCTCCATTGCCTTGCTCGCCGCCACCTTCGCGGTGGGCAAACTGGTCTTCGGATCGCGCCGCTGGATCCCTCTCGGGCCGCTCCGGTTCCAGGTCTCCGAATTCGTTAAACTAGTGATAGTATTGGTTGTAGCCCGTTATCTGGCGCAGTTGAAGAACGGGCGGCTCGAGGGTCGTGATCTCCTCAAGCTTGGTGGGCTAGTGGTTCTGCCAATGCTAATGGTCATGGCTCAGCCGGACCTCGGAACGTCTTTAACGTACGTTCCCGTGTTGGCTGTCGGCGTTTTGCTGGCAGGCCTGAGAATGAAATATGTGGCCATCATCGTTGCGGCCCTTGCTTTAACCGGGCCTGTGGGGTGGCACTTCTTAAAGGATTACCAGAAGCAGCGGCTGGTGAGTTTTTTGAACCCGGCGGATGATCCCAAAGGCGCTGGGTATCAGGTGATTCAGTCGAAGATTGCCGTCGGACACGGCGGTATGTGGGGCCAGGGCGTCACCAAGGGAGCGCAGACGCAGTTGAGATTCCTCCCGGTGCCGCATACGGATTTTATCTTCTCGGCGTTTTCCGAGGAGCATGGGTTTGTCGGTGTGGTTGTTGTACTGGGGCTTTACTTCCTGTTATTGATGCAGATTGTGCAAAACGGGCAGATGGCGCCGGACCGAGCCGGGATGTATATATGCATGGGGGTGGCAGCTTTGTTGCTGTTCCATCTCCTGGTGAACGTCGGAATGGTTGTCGGCCGCATGCCGGTGACCGGAATTCCCCTTCCGCTGATGAGTGCGGGAGGGTCCAACATTCTGTCGATGTTTTTGATGCTGGGGCTGGTCAACAATGTCCGGCTTCGGCGGTTTGTGAATTAGGACCGTGCGTGCCGGCCGGAGCCGGTGAATATTTGCGGTCCCTCGATTCAGCGCATAAGGAGCTGGAGACGCAGGCGGCGCTCTCGTAACGGATTTGAAAGGATCGGCTGCAGCAGAAGGAGATCGGCGTAGAGCTTGAGCGCCTCGCTGGCTTCCATTTGGCCCTGCTCAGTAGTCTGGTCCCAGGAATTGGTTGAGCGGCGGTTCCCGGATGGCTTTTGATGCCCGGGGACTGAAAGCATCCCTGCTGTGCACTCTAGTGTCTCCCCACGGCGACGAACGTCGGACCGGGTCGGAGATATGAATGAGCAAAGAACTGGTGATCTCTTCGAATCGCCACGAAACAAAAGTGGCCATTCTCGAAGACGACCAATTGGTCGAGATCTATTTCCAGCGGGCTAATGAGTATTCGCTCGCCGGCAGTGTTCACAAAGGCCGGGTCACTCGTGTGCTGCCCGGCATGCAATCAGCCTTCGTCGACCTAGGCCTTGAACGCGACACATTCCTCTATGTGTCGGACTTCTTCGAGGAAAACGAAGACTACGAAAGACTGGACACGGTTGGCATCGGCACGCGCCCCGAGCGGACCGAGCGGCCTGAACGCACCGAACGTGATCGTGGCGATCGTCGTGGACGCGGCGACCGTCCTGAGCGAGGCGATCGCGGCGACCGTCCCGAGCGGTCAGAGCGCACCGCCGAGCCGGTAGATGTTGAAACCAGCTCTGCTGAACCGTCGCTTGCGGCCGAACCCGCCGACGGCGTTCATGGACAGTCCGAAGCCGCCGAACCCGTCGCCGAAGCTGTCAATGGAGTTGCTGCTCCTGCTGCCGGTGCTCCGCGCGACCGCGCTGAAGATGACCGGCGCGGACGCCGTTCACGCCGCCGCCGCCGTGGTGGACGCGGCTTCCCTGAATCCAAATACGCGGCACCCGATCGCGAAGGCGACGCAGCATCTCCTGAAGCTGCCGCACAGGCCGCTGAAGCGCCTGCATCGGTGGAACCGGAACCCGAGACAGACACCGACATCGTACTGCTCCCTGGCGAGACACTAAAGAAATATCGCGACTCCGAACGATCCCCCGCTCCTGCCGCTAAAGTCGTCGAAGCCACCGTAGAGCCGGAAGAGGCGGTCGAACTCCCCCCTCAACTTCTCACCGACGATGCGGAGGAACAGCCCCCGATCAACGCCATTCCCGACGCTCCGCTCCATGAGGAGGTTGCCGCCAAAATCGGAACCGCTATTGCTCTCGACACGGTGCCCCACCCGCAGCCGGTTGCTGAGATCGAACCTCTCGATATCACCGATGCCATCGAGGACTCGGTGGACCAAGTGGAACTGGCCTCCGAGGAAGATGCCATCGATCCTCTGATCGAAACAGGCGCTGACGAAGAAATCGTGCTCGTCAACGACGACGAGGATCCAGAAATTCAGGCGTTAATCCTTCACAATCAGGGCGAAGCTGTACCGCTCGAGGAAATAGACGGACTCGACGAGGAACCCAAGGCTTCCGCCAGCGTTCGTGAGCAGGGCGGACGGTACTCGCAACATCGTGTATCGCGCCGCATGCGTCGCCGTGGCGGTCGCGGCGATCGTCCCGACGCTGCTGCTGGCGCCGCGCCCGTAGCTCCCCGCGAGAGCCGGCCTGTGGAACCCCGCGCTGAGTTCCGGCCGGAACCCCGTCCCGTCGAGCCTCGCTCAGAGCATCGTCCAAGTTCGCGTCCGGATCGCGCACCCACGCCGTCCATCACCGATCTCCTCAAAGAAGGTCAGGAGATTATCGTCCAGATCGCCAAAGAGCCGCTCGGTCAAAAGGGCGCCCGCATCACTTCCCATATCGCCTTGCCGGGACGCTTTGTGGTCTACATGCCGACCCTCGATCACACGGGCGTCTCGCGTAAGATCGCCAGCGACGAAGAGCGCCAGCGGCTGAAGCGCATCCTGCAAAAGCATAAGGTCGGCGTAGCAGGCGGCTACATCATCCGCACCGCCGGCGAAGGCAAGAGCGAAGAAGACATCGCCGCCGACATGACGTTTCTCGCCAACCTCTGGCTCGATCTCCGCCAGAAGGCCGAGAAGCGTCCCGCGCCAATGCTGCTCCATCACGACCTGGACATCGTGCAGCGCATCCTGCGTGATCAGGTGAACGATACGTTCAAGGCCGTCTGGGTGGACAACGAAGAGATGTACGAAAGCATCCTTCGCTTTCTGCAACGCTTCCAGCCCACCATGGTCTCGCGCGTAAAGCTTTACACCCGCGAGTCCCCCATCTTCGACGCCTTCACGGTTGCTAATGAACTCGAGAAAGCCCTGCGTCCGAAAGTCTGGCTCAAGAGCGGCGGCTACATCGTCATCAACCAGACTGAAGCTCTGGTGGCCATCGACGTCAACACCGGCAAATTTGTCGGCAAGTCGAACCGCCTCGAGGATACGATCGTCAAAACCAATACAGAAGCGGTGAAGGAGATTGTTCGCCAGGTTCGTCTACGCGACCTGGGCGGCATCATTGTCATCGACTTCATCGACATGGACGAGCGCAAGAATCGCCAGAAGGTGATGCAGGCGCTCGAAGATGCCATGCGGAGCGATCGCGCTCCCTACAAGATTCTCCAGTTTAACGATTTCGGACTCGTCGCCATCACGCGGAAACGTGTGAAGCAGAGTCTGGAACGGACGCTGTGCTCGCCTTGTCCCTATTGCGAAGGCGCCGGCTACGTGAAGAGCGTTCAGACCATCGTCGGCGAGATTCTACAGGAGGCTGTGAAGATCGCCAGGGCCGTCGAAGGCGGCGATGTCATGCTTCGCGTCCATCCCGATGTGGCTAAGGTGCTCAAGAGCAATACCAACCGCTACCTCGAAGAGCTCGAAGAAATCCTGAAACGTCCGGTGCTGGTGACGGGCGACAACTCGCTTCACCATGAGAAGTTCGACCTGGCGTAATCTCTCAGTCCTGGCGCTCGCGGCCACCACGGTCGCGGGCGCTCAGTCCATTCAGGTCTACTCCGAACTCACTCGCGTCGATCCTTTCGGTGAGGTTGTTGTGGCCGATCGCGGCGAAAATTCTCCCCGCGAAATTCTCTCCCCCGCCCTTCCTCGAAACGCCTCCACTTCATTGCACCTCGTGGTCTCCGCACCTCCGGGCACTCTCTTCAACCTGTACGTCGGGCTGAACCCAGATCATGCGGTCGATGTCGCCGTCTATCGGGAGAAGTACGTAAAGATCGGCGAGCAGTGGGTTCCCGACGGTCTTGAACCTGTGATGCTTCCTTACCAGGGGACTATCGCTACCGAGGGCATCCCCGGCCAAACCGCACAATCGTTCCTGCTCGATCTCCACGTCAACCGCGACTCCGAGGTGCAGCGGATTAAGATTGAACCCGAGGTATCGTTCCCTGACCGCTGGGCCCGCTATCCCATGGAAGCGCGCATCGTCG
The DNA here is from genome assembly GCA_038212445.1 of Bryobacterales bacterium. Classification (GTDB taxonomy): domain Bacteria; phylum Acidobacteriota; class Terriglobia; order Bryobacterales; family Bryobacteraceae; genus TMP-7. Next base: position 139,568 of record JBBQUM010000018.1, on the reverse strand, counting down.
AGACCGCCGCGCCGGGAAATCTGGCCAAGCCGTCAGTGTTGCTTCCATCTGTTGCTCAACCGGCGGACTATGCGGCACGCCGTGTCCTCAAGCAGAAACTTTGCGCCAAGGCAGAGAAGGGCATTGCCGATCCCTCGCCAACCCTGCGAGCGTTCATCGCCCGCGACGCGGTTCAGGATATGGCAATGGCGTCAGTCGTCCCCGAGGACACATTGTGGCAACTCATCGGAGCCGCCGACCGTGCGAAATGGTGCCGCGAAGAATCGCCGGTTCCAGACGGAACGGAGTGGTATCTCCGCCTGCGCGACCGCATTGTCGGCGCAAAGCGCTAGCCATCATCCGATCTCCCGCTTCACGAATTCCCAGCATCCAACGCCTCCCGCGATCAAAGCGCCAACCGACGCCAACACCGTGTGGTCGCCGCCCTTCGCGTTCGCGATCACCGCGTGAATCGGCAAGGACCACGGGAACCACGGTCCGAATTCCGCCGACTGTACGGAGAAAACTCCAAGAATCATCGCGCAGATTCCAAAGCCCATCGCCGCCGGATAGCTCTGCCACCGCAGACTCACCCAGTGCTGGATCACTACGCCTAGCAGCGCCGCCAGCGATACCTTCGCCATCGGTATGACGAAGGGAGCGAGCGGCATCCGCCCCAGATTGATCGACGGATAGAGCGTATGCAGCAACGTACCGCTGCCGATCGTCCCGGCGATCAGTATCGCGTGCGCCGACCACAGCATCGCGATGGTGACCACGAGTTTGCTGACGTAGACGGTCCAGCGCGGAGCAGGAAGTGCGAGTAGACTCTTCCAGTTTCTCCCCGTATTTTCCAGGCCTGCGAGCAGCGAAGTCTCGAGCGTGACAAACATCGGCATCATCAACAGAGTCCAGATTTCCACCGTCTGCCGGACCATCGGCGCCCATGCATCCTTGCCGTCGCCCGTAAAGCTCGGCGCTCGCTTGTAACCAACTGCGAATTGCAGCAGGATGATCACCAGCGGCGCCACCAGCACCATCCACAGCGCGAGAGTCCGCTTCAGCTTCAGGCATTCGGTGGACAGCACCCGTAGGAACATGCGCATCTAACAAACCTCCGCGTGCGTCATTTCCAGGAAAATCTCCTCGAGCGAGACCGCATCCACTGACAGATGATGCACGTCGATTCCACCTTCGAGAAGGGTTCGGTTGATCGCCGCCGCCGCGCCTGTGTCTGTCGAAATCAGGAAACCGTTGATCAAACGACTGTCCCAACCTCTACGCTCAAGCAGCCCTATTGCTAGCGCCGGTTCACTTACCCCGATTCGCAGGCACGATTGGCGTCTCCGTTCAAGGTCGGCGATCGTGCCTTGAAAAACCAATTCTCCCTGCGACAGCACTCCCACATGCGTCGCCAACTGCTCAATCTCCGCGAGCAGGTGACTCGATAAGAACACCGTCACGCCGTGCTCCACCGGCAGGTCGCGGATCAGGGTGCGCATCTCCTGAATTCCCGCCGGGTCGAGTCCGTTGGTGGGTTCGTCGAGAATCAGCGCCTCGCGCTTTCCCAACAGCGCCTGCGCCAGCCCCAACCGCTGCTTCATACCCAGCGAGAAGGTTCGCACCAGTTGGTTGCCGGCATGAGCGAGTCCGGCGATTGCCAGTACGCGGTCAATGTCGGAGCGCGGCGCATCCAGAATTCGACGAGGGATCTCCAGATTCTCGCGCGCCGAAAGATGCTCGTACACCGAGGGTGTCTCCACCAGCGAGCCGGTGCGACTCAGGATCGAGCCGCGGTGTTGCCGTAGGTCCAGCCCGAACAGCGCGATTTCACCGCTCGTGGGGCGGAGCAGTCCCAACAGCATCCGTATGGTGGTGCTCTTGCCGGCGCCGTTGGGTCCGAGAAACGCGTACACGCTTCCCGGTTGTACTCGCAGACTGACATCGCGGACTGCTGTCTTACTCTTGAACTGCTTGGTAACCGCGTCCGTCGAGATCACGAGGTCTTGCATCAGTACTGAAGACGGTTGGAGCGGTCGTTTATTACAGTTGTGCCCTGGTTGTTTCTCACGGCTCGCGCGTCTGAGAAAATTCAGGGAAAAACTGAGAACCTCTCCGGCGTTTTCCCACTAAGTAGACGAGTCCCAAAACCGAGATCATCAATGCAACAAGCGTGTCCCAAGTGCGGCTGGAATCAGGTACGGCCATCCCTGCAATCCGGCGTGTTCGACCTGCTGATGAAGGTATTCAATTTCGCACCCTTCCGCTGTCGAAGGTGTCGAGTTCGCTACTTTCTTTTTGGCATGAAACCGGTGCCGCTGGCGCGCCGGACCCAGCATACGGTAGCGCGCTAACGCTATGCTAGACTGAAAAAGTCGCGATCAAAAGGCCCCCGCAGCGGAGTGCCGGATCGATTGCAGGTCCGCCCTTAGGAGAGATGGCCGAGTGGCTGAAGGCGCACGCTTGGAAAGCGTGTTTAGGGGAAACTCTAACGTGGGTTCGAATCCCACTCTCTCCGCCAGCTAAAGTCCGACAGCTGGCTCCAGCCAAACATTACTTTAAGAGATATAGGACGGTCGTCTCAGTGTCGGCCGGATTCGGCGTGGGATCTCCGTATATCTCCCACGAGTGGCCTGCGGACTCTCGCTGATTCGCCGCTATCCATTTCCGGACTGCGTCGTGCGCTTCGTTCATGCGGTCGTATGGGCCGCGGTGGACCGCGACCGCTACCTCGCCGACTGGCGTTGCAATCGCGTGCACCTCGCTTGCCGTCTCAAAAGCGCGCGTGACCTCCACCCCGAAGTCGCACTGCATCGGCACGCCTGGCTGCGCCGGGTGGTGGTAGAGAAAGATGTTATGGCCATCGGTCCGCAAGCCCGGCTGGGTGCGAATGAACTGCCAGACTTTGTCGAGGGCCGGTTTCCACGCTGAGCCAACCGCACTTGGCGCCACCTCGCGCCGCACGGCAGCCAACCAGCGCGGTGGAACAGTTTCTAGAGTGACCGGGACCGACATTTTCTGATCGTAAACCAGATTGCGACCGCGTGCTAGATGCGGCGGGTCAGATGCGGCGGGTCGGAGCCCGCCTACTTCTTGGATCCGCCCAGTGCGCCAGAGCGGCACGACTTGCAGATTCCAAAACCGCTGCCGTTGCTCTGAATGAAGGTGCAGAGCGCTGTGATGCGGGTCAGTTCAGTGTTGGACAGCGTCGCCGAGATGAAAGGCATTTCGGTGGTGGCAATGGCCGGGAGAGAATGTGAGTTCGATCCCCACGCCACCAGCCCTGCCGCCAGCGGACCAGGATTGGCCGCATTGCAGGTCTTGGGATTCGTGGCAAGTACCTTCACCACAATCGAGCTGGGGACTGCGGGGGTAAGGGTATTGCTGAGTATGTCGCTCCTCACTGACAGCGAGGCCAGGCCGTTCGGCGTGATCGGACAAGCGCAGCACGAAATCAACTGTTCATCAGGGGAGAACGCATAGATATTCGCGCAAATGGTCCCGCCGGTCATGCCTGCATTACTGAAGTTGAAGACCGCGTCGCTAGCCGAGAGGTTGCCCGCATAAGTGACCTGCATTCCATCTCCAACCACGATCACTCCAGCGACGGCCGCAGCTCCCGGATCGGCTTCAACAGAAGTTACGGTACTCGATACGTTGTTCTGAGCGCCTAAGACTGTGCCCTGTACGCTCACTCCAATCACACACTGGTTGCCGGCCGGGTTTCCCGCTTCGTTGATCTTGGCGTTCGTCAAATTCACCGAGGTCGGCGACGTACTGATGACGCCGCCATCGCAACCGAAGGTGTAGTCGAGCGAAACAAACTTGAGTCCGGCCGGGAATGTGTCAGTGAAGTTGACACCCGTCAGCGGAATCGAGTTTGGATTGACGATCGTGAACTGCAGCGGCGTCGTTTGTCCGATCTGGAGATATTTAGTGTTGAACGCCTTGGTGAATTGCGGCGGGCCTACGACGTTGATGGTTGCCTGCGCGGTGTTGCCTGCACCCTCGTTCGACGTTACAGTACCCGTCGTATTTATCTGCTTGCCGACGGCGATGCCCTGTACAGTCACACCGATTGTGCAAGTGTTGCCGCCGATGTACCCCACATAGCCAATGATCGCGCCGGTGAGCGATATTGATCCGGGCGTAGTCGCTATGACGCCGGGACCGCAACTAAAGGTATAGTCGACGCTGTTCAACTGCAAGCCCGGCGGCAGCGTATCGTTGAACGCGACGCCGGTCAGAAACTGAGGCGTAGCGTTGGAGTTGGTGACCACGAACTGCAACGTCGTCGTTTGTCCCAGCTTAATGGAGACAGCATTGTAAGATTTGACGATCGCTGGTGGCGCAATGGCGGCCAACGCTGTGCTCGACAGTAAACAGACCAAACCGATAGCGGGAACAACAGCTTTACGCAGCGAAGGCATGACATGGAGTCTGGGCGATACCGCGCACTTTTGCCAGTCCCCAAAGCTGTTAGTCCATCCGCTTACAACTAAAGTGCTTCCAAAAACATGTATGGTACTGGAGCAGCCAGTCGCTCCGGATGGAGCAAACAGTCTATGGGATCGTGGGTTACTGCCCCGCAGCCTTCGCTTCAGCCGCCAGATCCGGATGGGTTTCTTTACCCGCCACGAGGTCGCGCATGTACTGCGAGGCTCCGTCGACGACGGGTTGCCCGTGCCCCACGCACAAGACCTCAGCGCTGACCATGTCGCACAGTTTGCCCACAGAATCGCGATTCTGCTTGTTGTCCAACGTGATCTGCGGCCAGCCCAACGCCGGACCCGGCCACGTCACCACGATGTCGCCCGCAATCAGAGCCTTCTTCTCTGGCCAATAGAAGGCGAGGCTGCCGGGCGTATGCCCGGGTACGTGCATCACCGTCAACGGACCGATGTGATCGCCATCCTTGAGATTCTCGTCCACCGGACATGGTGGCGGAACCCCAAGTCCCAACACAAATGCCACCTGAAGATAATAAATCTCCAGCGGCTTCTGCGGGAAAATCGTAGTTGTGGGCGGAACCTCAACCTTCTTCTTACCTTCGATGATGGGCGCCTCCCAATCATGGGAGTAGACCCGCGCTCCTGTGGCTGCTTTCAACGCCGCCAGCCCGCCCAGATGGGACTGATGGGCATGTGTCAGGATAATTCTCTTCACATCTGACGGCTGCTTCCCAAGCGCCTTCAGTTCTTCGAGCACCAGGGTGCCGCTCTTGTCGAGTAAGGTGTCGATCAGCGTCAGCCCGTCCCCATCGTCAATCAGGACCGACCGGACGTACCCGCCGCTGTGATCGCCCATACTGTAAAGCCCAGGAACAATCTGCACAGTGCCCTCCTCGCTACCGTTCTGGTGGGTTAGCTTAGCAGACTTAGACCGCCGTATGTTCGCGCCTTACGAAACTCCCAATACGTCTGGAAGTCCCACTGGGTCAAGCCAGCGGTCGAGCATATTCACCAGCGAATCCCGGCTCACCGGTTTCGACAGATACCCGTCCATTCCGCTCTTAATACAACGCTCATGCTCGTCCTCGCCGACGCTGGCGGTAAGGGCGATGATTGGAGTGCGCCGGTCACCACCTTCGAGATGCCGGATTGCGCGAGTGGCGTCTACACCATCCATTTCAGGCATTTGGCAGTCCATCAAGATCACGTCGTAGCGTTGATTTCGCTGAGCCTCCACGGCCTCAACCCCATTGTTGGCTACGTCAACGCTGTATCCCTGCCGCCTCAGGATCATTGCGGTCACTCGCTGGTTGACGATATTGTCTTCCGCTACCAGGATTCTCCTGGCCTTCAACGTTTTCGAGACCTCGGGTGCCGCCCCAGTCGCCGTCTCCTGCGCGCGCCTTGCACGATCAAGTGCCAGGACCGCGTGGGCCAACGGTTGAATCGGTATGGTGAACCAGAACGTGCTGCCTCCACTCGCCGGACTCTCGCAGCCGATTGTCCCTTGCATCGCGTCTGCCAGTCGTTTGGAAATGGCCAGCCCTAACCCGCTCCCGCCGTACTTTCGGGTGGTGGACGAGTCCGCTTGCGAAAAACACTTGAACAGTTTGTCCCGTGAGTTCGCGGAGATGCCGATCCCGCTATCAGTGACGCTAAACCGGAGCACTGCTGCACCCTCGGAAGTCTCGAGAACCACCCTAGTGACGATTTTCCCCTGGCCCGTGAATTTCACTGCGTTTGAAAGCAGGTTCAACAACACCTGGCGGATTCGGAACGGATCGCCGGTAACTCGCTCCGGTACTCCTTCGTCCACCATCAGACTCAGAGCCAGACCCTTACAAATTGCCGCATCCTCGATAAACCGCATGGAGTCGTCCATCAGATTCCGAAGATTGAACTCGATCGACTCCAGCTCTAGCCGCCCCGCTTCAATTCTCGAAAAATCGAGAATGTTGGTTACCACTCCCAGGAGTCCATCCCCGCACGATCGAATCGTCTCGACAAAGTCAGACTGTTCCGGGTTGAGCGGTGTGTCCAGCAACAGCCGCGTCATCCCAATGATCCCGTTCAACGGTGTTCGAATCTCGTGACTCATCATGGCCAGAAACTCGCTCTTTGCCCTCGTGCCTGCTTCTGCCGCCTCCTTGGCCTTCTCCAAATCCGCCTGATGCCGGCTTCGCTCGGCGACGTCGTGAATCACCAATAACATCGCCCTCTCACCGGTTACGTGATCCGGAGTGGCCGTGATTTCAACCGGCAGTTCACGGCCGTCCAGGCGGCGGAGCACCCAGTCAAACCGGTTGAAGCCGTTTTCCCGCGCTACGGTCACCATGTGTCGCGCGGCCTCCATTGAAGACTTGCCGGAAGGCTGGAATTCCGGCGAGAGGTCCGTCATCTTCTTTCCCAGAAGCTCGTGCTTTGACAGTGCACCCAGCATGGGCAAGGCCCCCGGATTACAGTCCACGATGCCGTGTATGGTGAACAGAATGTGCGCATCGTGCGAGTGCTCGAACAGTAACCGCAGGCGATCCTCGGCTACCGCCTGATCGGTGACGTCGATAACAGTAAGTGCGCTGCCTTCTGCCTCGCCGGAAGTGCCTCGCAGAATCTCGGCACGGTACTGCACCACGCGGATACTTCCATCGTCCAATTCCGCCCGAAACTGACCTTCGCTACGGTCATTGCCGGAAGATCTCCACCCCTCCAAAGCCTCACGGTCCATCGGACGAATCCGATTTCGGAATTTGTCAAAGGACCACGGCCTGGCGGTCGCATCTACTCCAAAAATCCTGAATGCTTCCTGCGACCACCTCACCTCTTCACTCCTGAGATCAGTCTGAATGTAGCCCAGGCCAGCCAGCCTTTGCGCGGCTTTCAACTGCTCCTCACTCTGCCGGAGAAGATCTTCCGCCCGCCGGTGCTCGCTCACGTCCTGCTTGATGGCGATGAAATGAGTGACCTCCTGATCGTTAGTCGAAACCGGGGTGATCGTCATTTCTTCTACATATAACGTCCCGTCCTTTCGGCGGTTGGTCACTTCTCCCTTCCACGGCTTGCCCGATTTGATGGTCCTCCACATCTCCGTGTAAAACTCCGGACCATGGCATCCCGACTTGAGCAGACGTGGCTCTTTACCCCACACTTCGTCCAACCCGTATCCAGTCATCGTTGTGAACGCGGGGTTTACCCAGACAATCAGTCCCTCAACGTCGGTGATTACGATTCCGTTTACAGAGGCGCGCAGGGCAGCGGTGAGAACGTTGAGATCGAGGCTTGAAGAAATGGGCATTCAGATCCTCAGTCTGTCGCTCCATTGTTCTTCGCACGGTACCCAGCTTGCTTCGGGCTCATATTCTTGTCATCGACCATCGCAGGCCGACCTTTAAGAGTTCTACGAGTGCCTCATGTCCGCCAGGGTAATTCCTAGGCTCGCCGAAGGGCCAAACAGATCCGTCACTTTCGTGAAACATTTGCCGGCCATCTGAGTCTTTAAAGTTCCATTCGACCGGATGAGGAAAGCGAAACCACGTTGTAAGCGCAGGCGAATTGTGAGCGTTGCTATCCTGACGTTGTCCATGATGGCAGCAGCCGCATTCGGCCAGCAAATGCGGCAGCCCAGCGACCAGGACAAGCGAGCGTCCCTAAAGGCTCTCAGCCTGGAAGAACTGTCCCAGATCGAGGTCACGTCGCCGTCCAAAGAACCGCAACCAGCCTCAGGTGTGCCCATGGCAATCTATGTGATCACCGGCGATGAGATCCGGCGATCCGGAGCTTTGAGTATTCCGGAAGCATTGCAGTTGGCCCCAGGCGTCGAGGTGGCTCGCATTGACGGCAACAAGTGGTCGGTTGGAATTCGTGGATTTAGTAGCCGGCTCTCGAGGTCCGTGCTGGTCCTCATAGATGGCCGCACCGTGTACACTACATTCTTCGCAGGAACATACTGGGAAGTTCAGGACACCGTGATGGACGACATCGATCGAATTGAGGTGATCCGTGGGCCCGGTGGGACCATCTGGGGTCCCAACGCCGTTAACGGGGTGATCAACATCATCACCAAGACCACCAAAGACACTCATGGTTTAATGGCGTCGGCGGGCGGTGGCAATGAAGCTCAAGGCTTCGCCAGTTTTCGATACGGCGGCGGCAATGGCAGGAATCTGAACTACCGCGCGTATGGCAAGGGCTTCACGCGCTCCCCTGAGCATCATCAGGACAACGCCAATTTCGACGACTGGCGAGCCGCTCAGACCGGCTTCCGCATGGACTGGGAACGTACCCAGCGGGACAACATCACAGTCCAGGGAGACATCTATAAGGAGGAGGCGGGTGAGCGAGTCACCGCCACCAGCTATACGCCGCCCTTTGCTCGCGACGTGGATGCAAATGCAAGTCTCTCCGGCGGAAACATCTTAGCCAGGTGGACTCGTGATTTGAAGGACGGCGACCAAATCCAAGTTCAGGCTTATTTTGACCGTACCACCCGCTACGAGTCGAACTTCGCTGAAATCCGCAATACCTACGACGTCGACCTGCTGCATCGGATGCGCTTGCCCCATCGTCAGGAGATCCTTTGGGGTTTGGGCGCCCGGTTTAGCGACGGCAATGCCATACAGGTTGTCTCAGGTCTGACCTTCGATCCGGCTGAGCGAACCGATCGCCTGCTCACCGCGTTCTTTCAGGACGAAATCACCTTGGTGGAGCGCCGGCTTGCCCTGACGCTCGGCACGAAGATCCTCAATACGAATTTCACCGGCTTCGCGCTTGAACCGAGCGCCCGCCTCACCTGGACGCCGCGGGCCAATGAGACCGTTTGGGCCGCATTCACTCACGCTGTCAGAACGCCCTCCCGTGCTGAAGAAGACTTCAATCTGTCGGGATATAACCCCAACTCGCCTCCCAACCTGCCCGTGTTCGCACGCTTTATCGCCAATAAGAACTTCGCGCCAGAGCAACTGAACGGCTATGAACTCGGTTACCGCCGGCTGCTTCGCCACAACGTGTACGTCGATGTAGCCACGTTCTTCAACCACTACCACGACCTGTTCAGCCAGGACATCACCGGCGCTCCGTTTCTCGAATCGAATCCCGCCCCGACGCACTTGCTGCTGCCGGCTCGATTCGGCAACGGCTTGCTCGGAACCACAACAGGCGGAGAGATTGCGCCCGAATGGCGGCTCAAGGAGTTTTGGCGGCTTCGAGGTTCCTACTCTTACCTCCATGTGGATCTGAAGAAGGCGCCGGGCAGTCAGGATGCGGGCTCCGTACCCGGGATTGAAGGTGGAAGTCCCCAGCACCAGGGACTGGTTACCTCCGCTCTCGAGTTCTCAAAGCGTTTCGAACTCGATCTGAGTTACCGCTACGTGAGCGCCTTGCCGGCCCAATCCGTTCCGTCCTATTCCACGGGTGACGCAAGACTCGCCTGGCGTCCCCATCCACAACTGCAGATGGCCTTGGTGGGCCGCAACCTCTTCCAGCCCTGGCATATCGAAGCTCGCGGTGACCCGGGACCACTGGTAGGTATCAAGAGAAGCGTCTATCTTAAACTAACCTGGACGAGGTGAATGCCGAGACGGAACCCCACGTCCGGTCTAGCGCGCGGACACGATCTGCGGATCCTGGCCGTGCTGTGCCTGCTTGCGACTGCGATCATAGGGCAGCCCCGCGTCTCAGCGCGCGAGGACTCGCAAACGCTCGAGTATCCGGTGAAGGCCGCATTCCTGTTGAACTTCACTAAGTTCATCGAGTGGCCATCCCCGGCGAAGACTGCGCAGGAAGCCTCATTCAACCTATGCATTCTCGGCGACGACCCGTTCGGCTCAATCCTCGACCAGACCGTCCGGGGCGAGAGCGTGGAGGGCCGCCGCCTGGAAGTGAAAAGAGTTAATCGGGAATCCTTAGGGGCCTGCAATATCGTTTATGTCAGCAAATCGGAGAAAGCGGTTTCGGAGATTCTGAAAGCCGCTGGACCCGAGGTGCTCACCGTTGGCGAGGGCGAGAATTTTCTTCGAGACGGTGGGATGATCGCGTTCATTATTGAGAACCGCCGCGTGCGGTTTGGCGTCCGCCTGGCGACTACCCGGGAGTCTGCGTTACGTTTCAGCTCGCGGTTGCTCAGCGTCGCGAGGCTGGTCGAGAACTAATATGACCGCAGCGGCCTCATCTCGAATCGTCGAGCGTTTCCGCGAAATGCCGATTGGGCGGAAACTGCTGGTGCTCATGATGGCGCCAGTTGCAGTCGCACTATTAGTGGCTGGCATCGGAATCGTGCTGTCGGATTCAGCCTTCTTCAGTTCTTATCTGCAGCGCGACATCGAGACGCTGGTTCGGATTCTCACCGACAATACCACTGCAGCTTTAGCTTTCGACGATCCTAAATCGGCTGAGGAAACACTCGCGGCCCTGCGTGCTAAGACCCACGTCGTGGCAGTCTGCATTTATCGTGACGCGGCCATGTTTGCGCGATATTCTCGCGATGCGGACACCAACGCGTGCCCAGCGTCGGCGCCTCCCGACGGCGTAAAGTGGAGCCGGCGCACAGCCGTCGCATCCCGGGGCATTCTGCTCAAGGGGCGGCGGATCGGTGCACTGGTCCTCTTCTATGATCTCGGCGAGTTGTACGAACGGATGGTGCTCTACGGCGCTACAGTTCTCGTGCTGCTCATCGCCGCGAGCATTGTCGGATTTGTGCTGGCATCCAGGCTGAGACCCATCATCGCCACGCCTATCGCCCAGCTGGTTCGCACTACCTCGCAAGTCTCGGTGACCAAGGACTACAGCATCCGCGCCCCCAAACTCTCAGGCGATGAACTCGGCGCATTGGTGGACACCTTTAACGAGATGCTGGCCAGCATTCAGGGTAGAGAGTCCGACCTCAGTCGTGCGCTCGAAGCCCGCGGAGAGGCGCTCCGCGATGCTCAGCGGGCGCGTGATTCGCTGGCCACCACCCTTGCCAGTATCGGCGAGGCGGTGATCTCTACCGACGTCGAAGGCCGCATCGTTCTCGTGAATCGTACTGCACAAATCCTGCTTGGCTGGCCGGAGGAGGAAATGCTCGGCAAGCCCATTGGTGAGGTCTTCCGCACCGTCAACGAACTGACGCGTGAACCGGCGGAGAGTCCGCTCGCCAGTGTTCTTCGAGAAGGGCCGCCTATCGAGTCCGCCAATCACACCGTTCTCCTTGGCCGGGACGGAGCTGAAACGCCCATCGACGTCAGCGCCGCACCTACCCGTGACGCCAGCGGCGCCATTCTTGGAACGGTGTTGGTGTTCCGCGACGTCCGCTCGCGCCGTCGCGCCGCTGAGACAAGCCGCCTGCTTGCGTCCATCGTCGAGTCATCCGACGACGCCATTATCGGGCACAGCCTGGATGGCCGGATCACCAGCTGGAATCAAGGCGCCGAGCGCATCTTCGGCTATCCGGCGGCGGAGATGATCGGACAGTCCGCTGCCGTCATCGCACCGGCCGGCGGCAACGAGATGATCGGCGTGCTCGACCGGATTCGCCGGGGGGAGCGCATCGAGCAATATTACGCGCTACGCTGCACCCGCTCCGGTAAGACCATTAACGTATCCATTACCGTGTCGCCACTCTTCGATGCCTTCGGCCGGATCGTAGGTGCATCCAAGATTGCTCGCGATATGACGGTACAGGTCCAAGCCGCTGAGCGTTTGGCTCAACTCAACGCCGATCTGAACCTGTCCAATGAAAGGCTGGCGAGGTCCAATGAGGACCTCGAGCGGTTCGCCTTCATAGCTAGCCATGACTTTCAGGAACCCTTGCGTATGATCGCCGTCTATTCGCAGCTACTTTTCAAGTCTCACAAGGAGTCTTTTGGGAGTGATGCGCAGGCCTTCGTCGACAACATCGTTGACGGCACACGGCGAATCCGTGATCTTCTGTCAGACCTGCTGGCGTATACCGAGGTCGGCGTCCGCCCTGAGGAGACAGTCCACGAACTCGACCTCAATACAGTGCTTGAGAAGGCCACCCAAAATATCCGCTCGTCCATTGAAGGGTCCGGCGCAGCCATCCATGCAGATGCTCTCCCCTCTTTACGCGGTCACGAAGGGCACTTCATTCCGCTCTTTCAGAATCTGATCGGGAACGCGATTAAGTACCGCAGCGAAAAGCCTCCCGAGGTTCGAATCAGCGTGAAACACACTGGCGGCGTGCTCCGATTCGAAATTGCCGACAACGGTATGGGAATCGATCCGCAGTATCACGGAAGTATTTTCGTCGCATTCAAGCGGCTTCATGGCAAGCAGATTCCCGGCACCGGTATCGGTCTGGCGATTTGCCAGCGTGTTGTTGAACGTTACGGAGGGCGAATCTGGGTTGAGTCGGAGGCGGGTAACGGCTCCACATTTGTTTTCACTCTGCCCGATGATCTGTACGTCGAAAAACAGGAGGCGTTTCATGGCTGAATCAGCGAACGTGCTACCCGTCAAGATCGTGGTCATCGAAGACAATCCGGGCGACGTCCTGCTGCTTCGAATGGCTTTTGAGCAGGCCAGGTTCGAATGCGAGATGACCGTATTGAACGATGGGGCCGATGCGCTCGCTCTGTTCCGCCAGAAGCCTGGAACCTCAACCCAGTTTGTTCCCGACCTGGCTGTGCTCGACCTGAATCTTCCCAAACATGATGGGACCGAACTCCTCGAAGCTGCACGTGGAAACGCGATGTTCGCCCAGATGCCGGTGGCGATCCTGAGCTCATCGCCGTCACCCCAGGAGCGTTCGTCCTTGCCGGCGTTTCACCGCGTCTGCTACATCACCAAGCCGCCCGAGCTGGAACAGTACCTCAGCATCGGCACTGTTATTCGCGACTTCTATCTGGCAAACCAGTCAAAGTAGCTGCTGCCCTACAATGGCACCATGCTGGCTTTGGCGACGCAGTTGATCTTTCTCGGCGTGGGTACGCCAGTTCCGTACCCCGATCGCTCAGGGCCGGCCGTCGCCGTCGTCTATGGCGACCAGTCCTACATCTTCGATGCCGGACCGGGTGTCGTGCGCCGGGCCAATGAAATGGCGATGAAGCGCGGTGTCAGTGCTCTCGCCGCAACCCGCCTGACGCGGTTGTTCCTCACTCACCTGCATACCGACCATACACTCGGTCTACCCGATATCATGTTCACTCCCTGGCCCGTGGGCCGCACCGATGCCCTCGAGGTGTGGGGTCCCAAGGGCACAAAGGACATGGTGGACCACATTCGCTCAGCCTGGAGCCTCGATCTTGATATGCGCCTGAGCGGTCTCGAGCACGGGAACGAGACCGGCCACCAGACCGTCGTTCATGAGATCGAAGCGGGGTTCGTTTATCGCGACGGCGATGTCGAGATCCGCGCCGTGCCGGTGCACCACGGAAGCTGGAAACAGGCTTTCGCTTATAGGATCAAGACGCCGGACAAAGTGATAGTCATTTCGGGCGACTGTGCTCCCAGCGAAGAGATCGTCAAGGCCTGCAACGGCTGCGACATTCTTGTACACGAGGTCTACGAGGAGACCGGACTCCAACCGGGGCCCTGGTTAGAGTACATGCATGACTTCCACACTTCATCGACCGAATTGGCTGCCCTGGCGTCAAAGGCCAAGCCGAAGACGCTCTTGATCTACCACCTGCTGTTCGTCACCCGGTCCATCCATGAGCAGGAGATTCTGGATGAGATCAAGCGAGGGTATCGAGGTCGCACACTAGCCGCGCACGACCTCGATGTCTTTTAGTAAAGGCTCGGCGCAATCACCTCACAGACCACACCCATCTGCGTCAACTGCCGATCAGTTTCCGAATCGACTCCAGACGGTTCGGGATCACAGCATCGCACTGCTCGTCCGACACCCGCGGAATAGCTGGACCAAGAGTGAAAACCGCTCTGGGGTGTCTCGCAGTCTCTTTACTTCCTCCCTGGGAAAGATCGCGCCGCAAGCGGAAACGGCCAGACAGCAGCGCAGAGTCGCCGCCGGCAAGCCGCGTGAGGCACACCAATGAGATCGGGCCCTCGCAAGCTCCTGCTGCTGACAATAAGTCTCGCGTTGCCGAGGGGCGCGCTATCTCAACTTCCGGTTTGCCGACAAACCATCCATCACTCGCGGAGCCGGACGCCGCTCTGGAGTGCGCATTTGCTGGTCAGCTGGCCTACTTTTTGATGACGTCCACTATCTTGTAGACGTCAATACGTGGACGGTCTGACATTGTGGCCTGTCTTGCCGTGAAGGCGGCGAAGTCCTGCTCCGGATGCACTTTACTCCAGATCGACCGGACGGGAATGCCCTTTCCAAGCGCCTCCCAACTGGGGTAGCCGTCCACGGTGATGGCGTCGTACGGCAGGTCCGCGCCGCCGGGCATCACCATCGTATATGCCGACCAACTGGTCCCCGAGTCCTTCGCGGCGCTCTCAGCCAGTGGTTTCCAGCCCGTTGTCTCCAAGCGTACCCAATCCCCTTGCATGCCCGGCTTGATCTTGAAGTAGTTGACGCGCGCGTAGCCGTTCTTGACGACCCCAGTCCCTGCTGCCGCCCGCCCGCGCATAAGATCCGCGCCCACGATGTAGCTCAACTCGGCGCCTTTAGCGGCCCTTGCCGTCCGGCTCATCGAAATGCCCGCCTTTTTCATGTCCGCCTCGGTCTGCTCGGGAGTAGGCGGCTCTCCCGGAAACTTGTTCCAGCTGATAACAAGGTGGTAGTCGCACCGGGCCGACCGGCCGGTCGGATACGATGCTTGCGCAATAATATACGTTTCGTATACACCGCTATCCACGCGGACCTTCGCCAGCTTGGCTGAGTCCCGAAGATAATCGGAGTATTCCGCGGCCTTTCCATCCCTCACCTTGACGCAAGTATCGCGGATGTACTCCGTCGACTCTTGCCCGAAGGCCATCGGATTCCATGCGATTCCGAGCGCAAGAACACCGGCGACCTGAACGAATCTGGTCATAAACTGAGCTCACCCCTCTAGAGAGCGCAGCGATTATACATCATTTCGTCTCGAACTTCAGAAAAATACATTTGGCAATGGATGGGCCCAAAGCTTCAGCACCTGCCAAGGTCCCGAATGATGCTGCCGCAGATACCTCGATCATCGCTGCCTGGGTTTACGGGAAACCGGAAGTTGAGAAAACCAGAAAAACGTGGATCGCGGCAGAGCTACAACGTTCTTGCCGGGCGAAACGGAAGCTGGCAATGCGGGGACGCAACTATGCCGAGGGATAGTCCGATGGGCTCATCGAGACGATGATCGGAGCGCGGAGGCCCGCTTCTGCTCTTCAAAAATACATCGGATCGGTAGACCAGGACGCCTTGAAAATCCCCGCCCGAAGGGCGGAATACTCACTAATGGAGAACGCTCTCTCTCCATTTCAGGCAGTTCCCGACGGATCATCAAGAAGGTGTTCCCGCTTCGCCGCGCCAAACGAACGGCGCGCCCTTGCCGTCTCCGCGCCGCTCTGGCCAACATACCCTCGCGACGGGCGGCTCCACGCGGGAACACTTCACGGTCACTCGAGCAAATGAAAAGGAAAGGCCGGCTCACCTCATCGCGGAGGCGAGCCGGCCTGAAATTCAGAACTCGTCGGTAAGGTGTGCCTTACACCTGACCGGGTCGCCCCAGATCAGAAAAGCAGCTTGAGACCTAGCTGAAACCGTCGCGGCGTGCCGGCCGACAGGATCTGGCCGAATGTCGGTGAGCCCAGGAAGTTGTCCGGCAATCCGAAGTTCGCACGGTTCAGGACATTGAAGACTTCAGCGCGGAATTGCAGAGTCGCGCGTTCGGTGAGGGTGGTGTTCTTGACGATCGACAAGTCAACCGTCTGCGATCCCGGACCGTCGAGGATATTGCGGCCCGAGTTGCCGAAGGTGCCGCGCGGCGGAATCCCGAACGCTGCCGTGTTGAACCAGCGGGTTACCGACTGGCTGGAGAGATTCGGATTGCCGGCAACGTTCGGCCGGTCGTTGGAGCCGAACCCAAGATTCGAGCGGCCGGTGTTGCTGTTGTCGAGGTCGGAGAGAAGCGCCACCGTGAATGGACGGCCGCTTTGGAATTGGAGGATACCGAACGTCTGCCAGCCGCCGAGAAGCTTGCCGCGTCCCGGCAGGGAGTAGTTGTAGCTGATGGCCGCGCGATGCCGGACGTCGAAGTTGGAGCGTCCACGCTCGGCGCGCAGGTTGTAGCTGTTCTGCGGGAAGTTCGGATCGCCGGCGCTGGTAAAGAAGCCCGAGCCATCATCGATCGACTTCGCAAACGTATAGGACGCGAGCATGGTCATGCGTGACCGCATCCGTTGTTCAAAGCGAGTCTGCAAACTGTTGTAGCCCGAGTCGCCGCGTGACTCCATCAGGTTCACATCCTCAAAGAATGGATTGGGACGCTGGTATCTCGCCGCGTTCGTGGGAGCCGGTTGATTGATGTCACGAGCGCCGTAGAGGTGCGTGCCTTTGGATGCCACATAACCCGCCTCCACCATTCGCGACCTGCCCAATTGGCGCTGAATGCTGAAGTTCCAATCCTGCATGTAAGGCGTTTTCAGGTTGCGATCGATGGCCGTGGCCGAACTCGGTGTCGGGAACGGAAAGTCCGAGGGGAACGGATTGTTGATCGAAATCACGTGCGTCGCATCGAGCGGAAAGTAGAAGTTGAGCGTGAAGTACGGGGCACTGAAATACAGACCCTCGCTCGGCGCAAGCGATGATTGATCGTAATAGATGCCGTAGCCTGCGCGAATCACCGTTTCGCCGCGCCCGCCCGGCGTGTAGGCGATGCCGATGCGCGGAGCGATGTTATTGCGGTCGGGCTCAAAGCCTCCTCGCGGCATACCGTTGGTTCCCACCGCCGTCAGACCGCCGGTACTGGTGTTGTACAGATTCGCGCGGTTCTGGGTGTCGTAGGGCGGCGTCGTGTACTCGTACCGCACGCCGAGCGTCAGCGTGAGCGAGGGACGCAGGCGCCAGGTGTCCTGGCCGTATGCCGAATAACTCTGCGCACGCAGGTGCTGCGGATTGTCGAGGCGCGCGATACCGGTTACGGTCGGCAGTCCAAACAGAAGTTCCTCGAGCGGGTTGCCGAGCAACTGGCCGGTGAAGTTCAGGAAGCCGCGTGACTCCACATCGCGATAGGCGTTCTGCTGAAGGTTACGGAAGTCGAAGCCAAAGCGGAATAGGTGCTGCCCGCGCGTGTAGCTGGCCTGGTCAGTGAACTGGTAGGTGTTGGTGGCGCTGAATTGCGGGTTGTTGATCTCGTCGCCGATCGGAGAAAAGCCGTTGACCGTGATCAGGCTCAACCCGGCGTCGCGCGCCTTTGAAGAGACCGTCGGCAGGCCCACCTTCTGGTTCAGGTTGACGTTCTGGTTCTGCTGGTTCGCCGCCAGCGCTACGCGGTTAAAGGCAACCCGCACTTCGTTAATCAGGCTGGGCGTGAAGACGTGTGTTTCGCTGAGCATGGCATTCTGGGCGCGGCGCGGGATGTTCACGCCATATCCGGGTACCAGCGAGTATGTGGGTCCGGAGAAGGGCGTGTACAGCGTGCGATCGCCAAAGCTGTAGCGGCCCATCAGTTCGTCCTTGCTCGACAAGGAATGATCGAGGCGGACGTCGAAGTGGTCGTCGCGATCCTGCTCGGTAGGCGAACTCACGAAGTTGGCGCCGGGCGAATTGCGATTGGGGGCGGGGAAGAGCGCCGCTACCGCCAGTCCGGTTGGGTTGAGGAAGTATGAGGGGATTACACCGCCAGGGATGAATCCGCCCGTCTGGGGATCGATGGCGGGCAACTGGCTCTTCGAGAAGTCGCCGGTGCGTTCGGCCAGCGTTGGGACATTAGTCACGCTCGGAATGCCTTCGCGCACGCGCCGTCCCTCGTAGTCGGCAAAGAAGAATGTCCGGTTGCGTTTGATCGGACCGCCGATTGAACCGCCGAACTGGTTTCGGTTGAACTTCTCACGCTCGGGCGCAAAGAAGTTGCGCGCGTCGAGTTGCGTGTTGCGGAAGAACTCGTAGACCGTACCGTGGACATCGTTGGCACCGGACCGCAGCACAACGTTCACCTGTCCGCCCCCATTGCGGCCGAAGGACGCATCGTAGCTGCTGGTAGCTACTTCGAACTCGCGAATCGCGTCGACAGGCGGGTTCACGGCAATGCCGTTGAGCTTCGGGTCGCCGTTGTAGACACCGTCGAGCAGGAATGAGTTTGAATCCTCACGAGCGCCATTCACGTTGATCGCGAAGTCGCCGCGCGCGCTGCCGGCCGATCCCTGTGCCGGGGGAACAACGCCGGGCAGGAGCAGAGAAAGCTCATAGAAGTTGCGACCGTCGAGCGGCAGACCCTGGACCTGCGAGGTGTCGATGACGCCGCCGACTGCCGCTGTATCTGGTCGCGTGAGGGCGGCGCCGGTGACGGTCACTTCGTCGGATCGGGCGCCCAATTGCAGCCCGATATCGACGCGAACTTCCTGGTCCACCGAAAGCAACACCCGCTGAATGTGCCGGCGGAATCCATCACTCTCGATTTCAACGCGATACTCGCCCGGGGAGAGCTGGGCGAAAAGAAAGCTTCCTTGCGGCGTCGCCACCATGGATCGCGTGCGCCCTGTATCTACCTGAGTCAGGTTGACGTGTGCTGTGGGCACTACCTTCCCGGTCGCGTCGGTTACGTAGCCGCCGATCGCGCCGCGGACACTCTGCGCGTCGGCCGACGCGCACAACAACAGAGTCAGAAGAATGTGTTGAAGTTTCAAAAGCTGCCCCTCATTTATTTGCAGTCCTCTTAATATACCGTGAGGCTTGGACGCACGCGTCGGCCATTTGTTTGCTAACCACAACTACGGTCCGTTCGTATCTCATTGTTCCCATTTTCTTTCCGAGGTCGATCATGTTCTTCTCAGCGTTACAGGATTTTCGCTACGGGATCCGGCAACTCATCCAGAATCCTGGGTTTACGACCGTCGCCGTGCTTTCGCTGGCGCTCGGGATCGGCGCCAACACCGCCATCTTCCAGTTGATCGACGCTGTTCGCTTGCGAACACTACCGGTCCAGGAACCGAACAGGCTCGCCTACATCGACTTTGTTCGCGGTTCAATGCGCTCAGGCTGGTCGTCCACGCGAAGCGCCCACTTGACCTCGGCCCAATACGACGCCATCCGCGGGCAGCAGGAAGGTTTCACCAGCGTCTTCGCCTGGAGCGCCAACCGCTTCAACCTGACCAAGGGCGGCGAATCCCGCTTCGCCGAGGGTCTCTACGTCAGCGGAGGTTTCTACTCCACGCTCGGCGTAAAGGCCATGATCGGCCGGACCATCGAACCTGCCGATGACAGTCCTACCTGTCCTTCTCCCGGGGCCGTCCTTAGCCATTCCTTCTGGCAGCGCGAATACGGCGGCGATCCGAGTATCGTCGGCCGTTCCATCAGCCTCGATGGCAACCCGCTCCCGATCATCGGCGTCACGGGACCGGCGTTCTTCGGTGTGGAAGTCGGCAATCAGTTCGACCTGGCGATTCCACTTTGTGCCGACCGCGTGTTTGCCGAAGACCACAAGGGCCGCGCCGCGAACACCATCGCCTGGTGGTTGTCGGCCATGGGGCGCTTGAAGCCGGGCTGGACAGTCGAGAGGGCGAAAGCCCAGCTCCTCGCTGTGTCGCCGGCGATCATGCAGTCTACTCTGCCGCCGACCTATCAGCCAAGTAGCGCGAAAAGCTACCTGGCCAACAAGCTGGAAGCCACCGAGGGCGCGACTGGCGTGAGCGGCTTGCGTCGCCAGTACGAGCGTCCGCTATGGCTGTTGATGGCCACCACCGGACTCGTCCTGCTCATCGCCTGCGCCAACCTCGCCAATCTGCTGCTCGCCCGAGCTAGCGTCCGCGAGCGTGAAATCGCGGTACGGCTGGCAATTGGCGCGTCGCGCTGGCGGCTCATCCGGCAGTTGCTCGCCGAGAGCCTGCTGCTCGCCGTCGCAGGCGCAGTGCTGGGCGGATTATTCGCCGAGGTGGTCTCGCAAGGGCTAATCAGGTTCATCAGCACCACCGAGAACCCGCTCTTTGTCGGGCTCGGAATGAACTGGACCGTCCTCGGTTTCTCGGCCGCGCTCGCCGTGGTCACCTGCCTGCTCTTCGGTCTTATTCCCGCAATGCGCGCAACCATCCTTTCTCCCGCTTCAGCCATGCGAAACGGCGGCCGAGGAACGACGTCCGGGCGCGAGCGTTTCTCATTGCGCCGGGGCCTGGTAGCTACGCAGGTGGCGCTATCGCTGGTACTGCTCGTCGGCGCGCTCCTGTTCGTGCGCAGTCTTCGAAATCTGCTGACAACCGACGCCGGCTTCAAGCCCGAAGGCATCATCAGCCTCGGCGTCGACTTCACTGGAGCCCCATTCGGCAAGGACCGGCGGCCGGCTGTCTACCGTGAGTTGCAGGAACGCTTGTCGGCCGTGCCGGGCGTGCTGTCCGCGGCACAGATCGGGTTCACCCCGGTGAGCGGATCGGGCTGGGATCAGGGTGTCGGCCCTGATGGTGCCCAAGCCGCGGGGAGCGGCAAGGACTCGTTATTGAACCGGTCTGCCCCGGGTTACTTCAAGACGATGGGTACCCGCATCATCGCCGGACGCGACTTCACCGAGCAGGACAATCTAAGCGGTCCCAAGGTCGCAATCGTCAACGAGATGTTCGCCAAGAAGTACTTCAACGGGGCCAATCCTGTTGGCCGCACATTCCGGATTGATGCCGACGCCGGGAAGCCGGAGCCGCTATTCCAAATCATCGGCATGGTCGCCAATACCAAATACTACGAGCTCAAGGAAGAGTTCTCGCCGGTCGGCTTCTTTCCGATTGCGCAGGACCCTGAACCGGGCAACGGCGCGAACTTCGTTTTACGGGTCAGCGGGTCGCCGTCGGAGGTGACTCGCGGGATGAAGGCGGCGGTGGCTGCTGTGAGTCCCGCCATCGGGATGCAGGTCCGGTCCTTCTCGGCTCAACTCCAGGAGTCGTTGCTGCGGGAGCGCCTGATGGCGACGCTGTCTGGAGCCTTTGGGTTCCTTGCCGCTCTATTGGCGACGCTCGGGCTGTACGGTGTCATTGCGTACATGGTGGCCCGGCGGCGCAGCGAGATTGGCTTGCGGATGGCGCTTGGCGCGGATCGGGCAAGCGTACTCGGACTGGTGATGCGCGAGGCTGGACTGCTTCTGGCTGTCGGTACCGTTGCCGGTGTACTCCTTTCTCTGTGGGCTGGGCGTGCCGCGTCCACCATGCTGTACGGACTCAAGCCCTATGACCCGGTTTCGCTCGTCTCGGCTATCGGGCTGCTTGCGGTGATCGCGCTGGCGGCCAGCTATGTTCCGGCGCGGGCGGCATCAAGGCTCGAGCCGATGATCGCCTTGCGGGATGAGTGACGGCTCCCGCCCCGCCCATCGCATGCTATCGTAACGAAATCGCAGAACTTCGCCCGAAGCTGGGAGTGTTCGACGCGACGATGATCGTCATGGGCGGCATCGTCGGCTCGGGCATTTTCATCAATCCATACGTTGTGGCGCTGCACGTCCACACTCCCACGCTCATCCTGGGAGCCTGGGCTGCCGGCGGTGTCCTTGCCATGCTCGGCGCTTTTATATGGGCCGAACTCGCCACCCGCCTTCCCGGCGCCGGCGGTCAGTATCTGTACCTGCGCGAGGCCTACCATCCGTCGGTCGCCTTCCTCTATGGATGGGTGCTGCTGCTGGTGACGCAGACCGGCGGCATGGCGGCCGTCGCAGTCGCCTTCGCCCGCTACTTCCGCGAGGTCACCGGCTCCACGGCCAGCGACGGCGTAATCGCCGCCACCACACTGCTCACGCTCACCGCCGTCAACTGCTTCGGCGCACGCACCGGATCCAACGTCCAGAGCGTCCTCATGATCCTCAAATCCGCTGCCATCGCCGCACTAGTGGTCGCGGGACTCGCGTGGGGCGGGGGATCGGTCCACATCACGCCCGTGCTCGACCGTCCACTCGGCTTCGGTCTGCTCGCCGCCATGGGTGCCGCGATGGTGCCCGTCGCCTTCGCTTACGGAGGATGGCAGACCGCCAGTTTCGTCGCCGCCGAAATGCGCGACCCCCGCCGCGACCTGTCCCGCGGTCTGGTGACTGGCGTCATCGGCGTAATTGCTCTCTACCTGGCGGTGAACTTCGTTTGCGTACAAGTGCTCGGCGCTGCCGGACTGGCCGAGACGCGCGCTCCTGCGTCGGCGGTGATGCGGCTCGCGCTCGGCCCCCGCGGCGGTTTCTGGATCGCGCTCGGCATCGCCGTGTCCACGCTCGGCTTTCTCAGCCAGGGCATCCTCACAGCGCCTCGCGTCTACTTCGCCATGGCTCGCGACGGGCTGTTCTTCAAGCGAGTCGGCTGGATCTCGCCCGCTACCGGAGCTCCCGTTCCAGCCATCATCCTGCAGGGCATCGCCGCGACCATCATCTGCCTGTCCGGACGCTACGAGCAAATCCTCAACTATGTGGTGTCGGTTGACTTCATCCTCTTCGCGTTCACCGCTGCATCTCTCTTCGTGTTCCGCCGCACCGGCCTCGGCGACGGTCCCCACCTCTACCGCTCCCCCGGCCATCCCTACACCACCGGACTCTTTGTCCTCGCCTGCGCCGCCATCGTCATTACGACGATTCTTACCTATCCGCTCAACAGCGCCGGTGGCCTGGCGATTCTTGCCGCCGGCATCCCGGTATATTGGCTTTGGAGCCGTCGCAAACGAACATGAGACTTAAGCATTCCGACTATATGTACTGGGCTAAAACCAGGCAGAGCGCGCGCTACAATCTCGCCACCAGCGGCGTCGGCGCCTACCCCCTGAGCGGGATTCCCAACGCACTCGACCATCTCGAAATCAACGGCAACAACTCCTACGGCTACGCTCCTCTGGTTAACGCCATCGCGGCGCACACCGGCGCCGACCCCGATTGCGTGGTGACCGTACAGGGTACGTCGTTTGCGAACCACCTCGCGATGGCGGCACTGATCGAGCCGGGCGACGACGTGCTGATCGAGCAACCCGCGTATGAACTACTGGTCTCCACCGCGGCCTATATCGGCGGCAGGGTAGTCCGCTTCCTGCGTCGCGAGGAGGATGGCTACGCGCTCCGTGCCAGCGAGGTGCTCGGTGCGCTCACCCCCAACACCCGGCTGATCGTCATCACGAATCTGCACAATCCATCGAGCGTCCTCGCGTCCCAGGAAGAATTGAAGGCCATCGGCGAAATCGCGCGTCACGCCGGCGCCCGTGTGCTCGTCGACGAAGTCTACCTCGACGCCGTCTACCCGGACACGCCCGCTTCCGCCTTCCACCTCGGCCCGGAGTTCGTCGTTACAAGCAGCCTCACCAAGGTGTATGGAGTGAGCGGTCTTCGCTGCGGCTGGATCCTCGCTCAGCCGGATCTCGCCCGCGCCATGTGGCGGCTCAATGACCTGTTCGCCGCCACCCCCGCACATCCGGCTGAGATCATCAGCGTCGCCGCTTTCGCGCACCTGCCTGCGATTCGCGAAGTTGCCCGGCGCATAGTCGACGCCGACCGCCAGGCGCTCGCTGAGTTTCTCGCGTCCACGCCCCATTTTCGAGCTGCCCGCACAGCCTTCGGGACTACGGCGTTTCTTCGCCTGATCGGCGGGGATGTGGATGAGTTCGAGCAGGTCCTACGCGAGGTCGAGGAAGTCTCGATCGCGCCGGGCCGCTTTTTCAATTCAGCCAGTCATTTCAGAATCGGCCTGGGCGTGAACAGCGCGATGTTCGCTGAAGGACTTTGCCGCCTGGATCGCGCGGCAGCCGCGCCTTAATCCTGGGAATGTCCCTAGTGATACTTTGCGTGTTTTTGGCGCTAAGTGGGAAGTGAAGAGGATTGTGCTTCGATGCTCTCCACCCTTGGATGGCGACACTTCCGTCTGTGCCTCATGCTTTGGCTTCTTCGACTCTGGTCTGAATCCATCTAGCAGTTCACCAAGCCTCTATGACGCGGGCTAATGCTGCTATAACTACCAGCCGATCCCTGGATGGTATACTGACAGTTATGAATTCCTGATCGATCCCCAAAGGCTGTCTCAGATTCCCACGAGACGGCATCCACAATATAGTTAAAAAACAAAAATCTGGAGGTCCAGTTTGAGAACAGCATCAAGAGGTCTGTTTGTGTTCGCCGGTTTGTTAGCGGCACCCATGGCGCGTGAGATTAGACTCCAAGCGGTTGAACATCGGCAGACTGAAGATTCGCGGCTGGCAAGACTGCAAAGTTATCTGGAAGTAAATGATTGTCCACTCAATAAGTTAGCGGCAGATTTCATTGAGGCGGCAGATCGCGAGGACCTCGACTGGCGGTTGCTTCCGAGCATCGCGATGATCGAGTCGAGCGGCGGTAAGTTCTACACAAATAACAACGTGTTCGGCTGGGATAGTTGTCGCGAGAGATTTCCTTCGGTGAAAGCCGGAATCCACATCGTCGCCGATCGTCTGGCCAATTGGACGATCTATAAAGACAAGGATCTCGACACCGTTCTCCGAACCTACAACCCCGAGCGCCGTGACTACCCCAGAAAAGTGAAGGCAGTCATGGAAATGATTGGTTCTACTGAGGTTGCGGCGGCTAACCAGATCAACTAGCGAGACCGCCGTCGGGATCAGCCTACCAGCCGGACTCCCATATAAATCCCACCGAACAGAAGCACAGCGACAAATCCGACCGTGATCCACTTGATGATTCGCTGGCTTTTGCTCGATTGGGCTTCCAGATCGTGCTTGATCTGCTCGTCGAGGCTATCAAACATGGAGATACCTCCCGAAGTTATGCTGTCAGGCGCGATTATACGTCCAATCGCCGCGCGTTACTAGCCCCTAGTTTGTACAATGAAATCATGGCGTTAAATAGACTCGATGCGCTCCGGGCAATGCTGGCTCAAGATCCCGCCAATACGCTCGCGCGATATGGCGTTGCGCTTGAACTCGCCAATTCAGGCCAACTCGATGAATCTGTGGGCGAATTCGATGCCCTCCTAACCGCAAATCCCAATTACGCCGCCGGCTATTTCCACGCCGGACAGACGCTCGAGAAGCTACATCGCGTGGAAGATGCCCGCGCGATGTATGAACGCGGCATTGAAGTCACCACGCGGTCGGGCGACGGCCACACCCGCAGTGAACTGCAAGCGGCGCTCGATCTGCTTCCTCTCTAATCCGCTAACCGCACCATTCCGCGACCACCGCACTCAGAATCTCTACCGCGCGATCCACCTCGTCCAGCTTCGAATACTCCACCACTGCGTGGGCGCCCGCGCCGCCCGGTCCAAATACCACTGTTGGAATGCCGGCCGCGGTCGTCAGGGCGGAGTCCATCCAGGGCGTGTCCCCGAAAACGCGCGCCTGCGGCAGACGGCGCCGGAATACCTGCACGATTTCGGCGTCCTCCCGAACCTCAAACGGCTCACGGTACAGCGTCATCCGGTTCGGCGCAATCCGGTCCATCTGAGCGCAGACTGCGGCGAGCGTCTCTCCGGGAACCGTGCGGCGCTCCACTTGCAACAGGCAGCGCTCCGGATAACTCGACAGCTCCTGTCCGCCCGAGATGAGCGAGCAATGAACGGAACCGCTGCGGAGCAAAGGATGCCGCGCGTTGGCGCGAAGCTCGCGGTCCAGTTGCTCGACCCCTAGAATGATCGAGCCCATCTTCGCGATAGCGTCGACGCCGGCCTCCGGCTTCGATCCGTGTGCCGCCACCCCGCGTGTCTCAATATCGAACCAGGCAAATCCCTTGTGCGCGACACAAATGTCGAGTCCCGTCGGTTCGGTGACCACGGCTGCATCCGCCCGCCAGCGCTTCAAAACGGACGCCGTTCCCAGGCTCGCAAACTCCTCGTCTGCCACCGCCGTTACGATTACATCGCCGCGCAAGCGCTGCTTCACGGCGCTCGCACCCGCCATCAGAATCGCCGCCAACGATCCCTTCATATCGTAGGCGCCGCGCCCGTAGAGTCGACCAGCCTCCACCCTTGGCGAAAACGGATTCTCCATGCCCGCGACGCCAACCGTGTCGATGTGCGCGTTCAGCATCAACGACCGACCGCCGCCGGTGCCCCGCGCCACTCCCACCACGCTCGGCCGCCCCGGCGCGGCTTCATCCAGCGTCACCTCGAGGCCCGCCCGCTCCATCCAGCCGGCAATAAATTGCGCAATTTCCGCCTCCCCCGGACTCCCCGGAACCAGATCGGGATTAATAGAGTTAATTGAAACCAGGTCCGCCAGCAGTCGAATGTTTTCGGTCACGCTAGTACGATCTTGTAACACGATTCAGTACGCAAACGTCGGTGGGTTATACTCGGCTATAGTCCCAACTCAGGAAACGAGGAATACCGCGTGAATCGACGCAGAATTTTCACACTAGCGGCTGCCCTGGCGATGACCGTCGCCGGCCTTGCTGCCGCCAAGCCCAACTTCTCCGGCGAGTGGAAACTCAACGCCAAGGAGAGTAACTTTGGTCCCATGCCGGCTCCCGACAAAATGGAGCGCAAGATCAACCATGAAGATCCGAGCATGAAGATCACCACCACCCAGGCTGGCCAGCAAGGCGAAATGACCACCAATCTCGTCTACAAGACCGACGGCTCCGAAAGCGTCAACAAAATTCGCGACGCGGACGTCAAGTCGGTAGCCAAGTGGGACGGCGATGCCCTTACCGTCACCAGCAAGCGCGAAGCCCAAGGCATGGAAATTACCATGAACGAACGCTGGACGCTGTCCGCGGATGGTAAGGCAATGACAATCGTTAATAAGATCAACACGCCGCAGGGCGATTTTGAAATCACCGTCGTCATGGACAAGCAGTAAGTAGTGGACTCTCAGTAGGAGAACAACAATGAACCGCAAAACTATGCTCCTGGCGCTCGGCGCCATCGTCCTGGTTACCCTCGGCTTGGGACAGGCTCAGGCAAAACCGAATTTCACAGGCGACTGGACTCTGAATTCCGCGAAGAGCGACTTCGGGCCTATGCCGGCGCCGGACAAGATGACGATGAAAGTCGATCATAAGGATCCGACGATGAATATCACTCAGAGCCAGTCCGGTGGTCAAGGCGATATGACCTTCGACGCCAAGTACTCCACCGACGGCGCCGAAACCACCAATAGCTTCGGCCCCATGGAAGCGAAAAGCACCGCCAAATGGGAAGGCGATGTCCTGGTTGTGAACACCAAGCTGAATGCTGGCGGCACCGACATCGTGATCATCTCCCGCTGGACCATTTCAGACGACGGCAAAGTTATGACGCAGGCTGCCCACGTCAATTCGCCGCAGGGCGAAATCGATCTCAAGTACGTCCTGGATAAGAAGTAGATAAGCCCGCATAAACTGAAGCTGGTAGGACGGGGCTCCGTGCCCCGTCTTGCTGGTTGCTCTCTATCCGCTATTGAACACCCCCACGCTACTCTTCCCCTTCCAATCGGATTAGTACCCTTTCCATTTCGGTCTAGCCTTAACCTCTTCAGATCAATAACTTGTGACCTTTTTATAAAGATCGCAAGTGTGATCGCCGATAGGTCAATTAGGGAAGTGAAGTGTCTTTATCGGCCGGCGCGGAGCCGGGCAGCGTCACAAATCGAGTATTGCTCGTTGAGGATAACGAGGAGAACCGTGATATGTTGGCCCGCCGCCTCGCACGTCACGGATGGCATGCAATCATCGCGACCGATGGCCGGCAAGGCGTCGATCTGGCTGGATCGGAGCGGCCTGACCTTGTCTTGATGGATATGAGTCTCCCGGTTTTGGACGGCTGGGAGGCAACCCGACAGCTCAAGAAGAACCCCGCAACGCGGATGATTCCCGTTATCGCACTCACCGCCCACGCCATGGCTGGCGACCGCGAGAATGCGCTGGCAGCAGGCTGTGACGAATTCGCGACAAAACCAGTCGAATTCGCCGAACTGCTGGCTATGATGCACGCCCTGCTGGTCGCAAGGAAAGAAAATGACCGAGACTGCGAAAGTACTGGTGGTGGATGACGAAGAAGCAAACCGGGATCTGCTATCGAGGCGACTAGAACGCAGCGGCTTCCGAGTGGATTGCACCGACAGCGGCAAGGGTGCCCTCGGCCTGATCGACACCGTTCAATACGACGTCGTTCTACTCGACTCCATGATGCCCGGAATGAGCGGAATCGAAGTGCTCAAACTGCTGCGCGCGGTGCACACACCCGATCAGCTACCGGTGATTATGGTCACCGCTGTTACCGACAGTGACCGCGTGGCTGAGGCCCTCGACTTGGGCGCGAACGACTACGTCATCAAGCCCATCGATTTTCAGATCGCCCTCGCCCGCATCCGATCCCAGGTTTCCAGGAAACGAGCCGAGTCCGCTCTGCGCATCAGCGAGGAGCGTTATGCCTTGGCTGTTCGCGGCGCCAACGACGGTCTCTGGGATTGGAACCTGGCTAACGGGCAAGTGTATTTTTCGCCGCGCTGGAAATCGATGCTCGGCTACCAGGACGGAGAAATCGGCAAGAGTCCCGAGGAATGGCTCGGTCGCGTTTACGAGCAGGACCGCGCCGGGCTTGAAGCCTCCATTCAGGCGCATCTCTCCCGCACCACCAGCGCGTTTGAACACGAGTTCCGGATCCGCCATCGCGATGGCTCGTGCCACTGGATGTCCAGCCGCGGCGTTGCTGTTATGGATGCAGCGGGTACGGCCGTCCGCCTCGCCGGATCGAGTAGCGACGTCACGCTCAAGAAATCCACCGACGTCCTGACAAATCTGCCCAACCGCCTCATGTTGACCGACCGGCTCACCGGTGCCCTGGCACGGCTTGCGTCGGACGGCGAGTCGTTCGCTCTGCTCTTCCTGGATTTGGACCGTTTCAAGCTGGTGAATGACAGCCTCGGCCATGTTGCCGGCGATCACCTTCTCATAGAAGTCGGCCGCAACCTTCGGGAGGCGCTCTCAACTAGCGGCGAACTGGCTGCCGAGTCATCGATGGTCGCACGCATAGGCGGCGATGAGTTCGCCGTCCTCCTCGACCGAAACATCTCCCCCGAAACCGCCGGTTCTCTCGCCGAGCGATTGCTCCACGTCTGCAGGCAGGCGTTTCACGTCGACGGACATACTGTGTTCTGCTCGGCCAGCATCGGACTCGCCCTGGGAGATGCCGGCTACCGGAATCCGGACGATGTCATCCGCGACGCCGATACAGCGATGTATGCAGCCAAGGCCAGCGGAAAAGGTCGCTGGGCGCTCTTCAACGGAAACATGCGTGACGCCGCGCGCGCCCGCCTGCACATGGAGACTGAACTCCGGCTAGCGCTTGAGCGTAAAGAGTTCAGAGTCTACTATCAGCCGCGCGTGCGGCTCGAAACAGGCCACATCTGCGGCTTTGAGGCGCTGGTTCGTTGGCTGCATCCGCTACGCGGGATTGTCGGGCCCGACGAGTTTATCCCTATCGCGGAAGAAACCGGGCTCATCAACGAATTGGGACTGTGGGTGTTGCGTGAAGCATGCCGGCAAATGCGCGCCTGGCAAGACTCCTTTCCGGCTTGTCCTCCGCTCGATATCAGCGTCAATGTCTCCGTACGGCAGTGTCATGAACCCCACTTGGCGGCGAATGTCCGAGCTGTGCTCGCTGAAACCGGACTGGCTGCCGCGAGTCTGCAACTCGAGATTACCGAGAGTCTTCTGTTGACTGACCTGGTTGAGGCGAAAGTTCTTCTCGATAGCCTCAAGGCTATCGGTGTCGGCCTGAAGGTGGATGACTTCGGCACCGGGTACTCGAGCCTGCGCTACCTGAGCGAACTCCCCTTCGACTCGTTGAAGATCGACCGCTCGTTTACCCAGCGACTGGCGGAGGGCGATCCCGATTCCGAGGAATTGGTGAAGACCATCATCGCCATGGCACAAAACCTAAAGCTCGAAGCCATCGCCGAAGGCGTCGAGAATGTGGCTCAGATCGAATTGCTGAAGGCCGCCGGCTGCGAATACGGACAGGGATTCTTCTATTCGCGTCCAGTGGATGCCGCATCTGCCGAGTCTCTAATTGAAATTCAGTCCATCTATGAAAAGGAACCGAAGTGAAGCTGACATCTTACCCGCTGTGGGTCGCCCTGCTGGCGCTGTCGTCCGCGCCCATCTACGCCCAGTCCCCCTCGGCGCCTGACCCCGAAGAAGGGCTCACCGGCATGAGCCTCGAAGAATTGACCCACGTCACTGTCAGTTCCGTCTCCCGCCGCGATCAGCAATTGTCGCGCGTTGCCGCAGCCGCCTACATCATCACTGACGAAGAGATTCGACGATCGGGCGCTACCAGCATTCCTGAACTGCTTCGGCGCGTCCCCGGTCTCAACGTGGCCCGCATCGATTCCAACAAATGGCCGGTGAGCTCCCGCGGCTTCGTCGGCCGGTTTGCGAACAAGATGCTGGTCATGATTGACGGGCGTAGTGTCTATAACAACGAGTATTCCGGGGTTTACTGGGACCAGAACGACGTACTGCTTGAAAACATCGAGAGAATCGAGATCATTCGCGGCCCCGGAGCTACTATGTGGGGCGCCAATGCTGTGAACGGTGGCATCAATATCATCACCAAAAAGGCCAAGGCCACCCAAGGCGGTCTGGTCAGCCTCCAGACCGGGGGCGACGAGGTGGGGGCCGGAGCCATCCGCTACGGTGGCGCAAGCGGTGAGCATCTGCAATACCAGGCTTACTCGAAGTTCTTCGACCGGCGGGCGCTTGCCAACCGCGATAGCTCGGCCGCCAACGACGGATGGGTGTCCGGACGTGCCGGTTGACGCATGGACTGGCAACCGACGGAACACGATCGGCTCAGCTTCAGCGGTGACTTTGATCGCGGCCGTGAGCATCAGACGGTGAACCCCTTGTTCACAGTTCCAGACACGCCGTTCAAGGCGGACGTCGTTGACGTGTCCGGCGGTTTTGGAATGGCGCGTTGGGAGCGTACTCTGCGAACTTCCGACATAGCGCTACAGAGCAGTATTACCAGTGAAAATCGCCATGAATGGCTGGGCAGCGGCAAGATGCAGGTGGCCGACTTTGATTTCCAGCATCACTTCAACTGGAAAGAGCGGAACGATATTGTTTGGGGCGCCGGGTATCGCGTCATGCACGACAGCATGCAGGGTCCTTCGCCGCCCTTCAATCCGCCTTCAAGGACCGACCAGCTGATGAGCGTCTTCCTACAGGATGATGTGTCAATCATCCCGGACAAGCTGGTCATTACGCTTGGATCGAAATTCCTTCACAACAGCTACACCGGTCTTGAAGTGCAGCCCGGAATCCGCATGCTTTGGGCTCCTCGGGCGGGGCAGACCTGGTGGGTATCGGTGGCTCGGGCGGTCCGCACACCCTCCCGTCGTGATCGCGATCTGATTCTCGATTTTCCTGTTCCCTATCCAACCCCGATCCCCGTACGGTCCATTCTTACCGGCAACCCCAACTTTAAGTCGGAAACCATGATTGCCTACGAGAGCGGATACCGGACTCAAATCAACCGGCGTGTCTCGTTGGACATCGCCGCCTTCGTGAATGTCTACGACCGTCTGGAGAGCGCAGTCACCGGTGCTCCACGCTTCGACGTCTCCGGCGGGCAGATTTCACTGATCTATCCCGCTTCTTTCGAAAACTCGGGATCCGGCCATTCCTTCGGTCTTGAGACATCGCTAGCCTGGACCGTCAACCGGCGCTGGAAATTGCAGGCAGGCCATGCCCTCATCGACGCGCGTCTCAGAGGTCCCGATCAGGTTAACGACACCTTCCAAAGCGGCATCTGGCTGACTCCTCGAAACACATTCAGTGTGCACTCGAGTCTCGACCTCACCCGCCGCTGGAGCTTTGACTCGTCGCTCTACTACGTCTCCAAAATTCCCGGTCGCACCATTCCACAGTATGGACGCGTAGATACTCGTGCTGCCTGGAAAGCCGGTGAGTCGCTCGAATTCAGCGCCGGCATGCAGAACTTGCAGTCGGACCTTCATACGGAGTTTTCCATTGAGGATTACTCACAAAATTCGGCCGTTCGCCGGACGGCTTATCTCCGCCTGATCTGGACCTTCTGAGGAAATCCTTTTGAACCGCTCCCTCAGAGCATTCGTCGCCTTCTGCCTTTGTCTTGCCGGACTTCATGCCGGCGAGCTGGGTTCTGCTGACGAGTACGAAATCAAAGCCGCAATGCTGCTGAACTTGACGCGCTTTGTGGAGTGGCCCGGGCCCAAGCTCGGCGACCATTCCGCACCGTTCGTCATCGGCATTGTCGGTCACGACCCATTCGGTCGAGATTTGGACAAACTGCTGGGCGGCAAGACTGTCTCTGGACATCCGATCGTCATACAGCGGCTTTCCTCTACCCAGCACCTGGAGAGCTGTCACCTCCTGTTTGTCAGCCGCGGCGAGCGAAAGAAGCTCGAAGAGGCCACTCCCGCACTGGCCAAAGCCTCAGTACTAACGGTCGGCGACGGCGACAAGTTTGCGGCGTCTGGCAGCGTGGTCGGCCTGGTGGTTCGGGACAATCGCGTTCAAATCGAGGTGAACCTGACCGCCGCGCAGCGCCACGGCCTGGTGATCAGCTCACGCCTTCTCCGTCTTGTGACGGTAGTAAAGGATGGCGACTAGATGCGCTGGTTTTACAATCGTTCGATTCAGCAAAAGCTGATCCTGCTTTTCACCGCCACCGCTACCCTTGCCCTCACGGTCATCAGCGCGATGTTTATCATTTATGAGGTGGCCGCCTATCGGGTCACCACCCGCCGTCAAGCTGTCACCATCGCCCAGATGCTGGCCGATAGCAGCGCCGCTGCTGTGTCGTTTGAAGACCTACGCGCGGCTCGTGAGACGCTCGCTACTCTGCACGCCGAGAATCGCATCGACGCCGGCTGTCTCTATAACAAAGCCGGACGTCTGCTGGCACGCTATCAGGATGATGGATCCTGCCCTGCCACGCCTCCGGAGGACATGTCGCTCTATACCTCCACCCATCTGCTGGTTTCGCAGCCGGTGATGCTGGCGCGTGAACGCATTGGCACCGTGTTCCTGCGGATGAGTCTCACCGAGATGTATCAAGGCCTTTATCGCAGCGCGGCGATGGCCACCCTCGTATTGTTGGCCGCTATTCTCGGCTCGGCTCTACTGGCCTGGGTGCTTCAGCGCGTCATATCGGGGCCCATCCTCCATCTCACCGATATTGCCGCCAAGGTATCAGCCGGAACGGACTACGGCATCCGTGCCAACAAGAGCGCCGACGACGAACTGGGAGCGCTGATCGAGAGCTTCAACGTGATGATGGACCAGATCCAATCCCGTGATCGCGATCTCCAGACTGCTCAGGATCAGCTCGAAACGCGCGTCGAAGAGCGCACCCATGAGCTCCAGGATGAGATCAGCGAGCGGAAACTGGTGGAACAGGATCTGCTCAACGCCAAACAGGCGGCAGAGGAATCCAATCGCGCCAAGAGTACGTTTCTGGCGAACATGAGCCACGAATTGCGGACTCCGCTAAACGCCATCATCGGCTACAGCGAGATGCTTCGGGAAGACGCCGAGGAAGTCTCAAATCACAGCGTAGTCTCGGATTTGAAGAAGATTGAAAAGGCCGGACGCCACCTTCTAAGCCTGATCAACGACGTGCTCGATCTCTCGAAAATCGAGGCGGGCCGCATGGAACTACACCTTGAACCGGTGTCGGTCCAGAGTATGATTCGCGACGTCGCTTCCACCGTGGAGCCTCTCGCCCGCCGCAACGGAAACCGCCTCGTCATCCACGAAGGCTATCGCGGCGTGGTTCACCTTGACGCTCTGAAGTTCCGGCAAAGTCTCTTGAACCTGCTCAGCAATGCCTGTAAATTCACCGAAAACGGTACCGTCGAACTCGAAGTCGAGACCCGCCCCGACTCGCAGGGCAGCTGGCTCGAGTGGCGTGTTCGCGATTCCGGAATCGGCATAGCCCCCGCTGACACCAGCAAGCTCTTCCAGGCCTTCTCGCAGGTGGATTCGTCGGCGACACGCAAATTCGGCGGCACCGGTCTGGGCCTGGCTATCAGCCAGCGCTTCTGCCAGTTAATGGGCGGCGAGATCACCGTTCAAAGCGAATGTGGCAAGGGCTCCACTTTCACCATTAGCGTTCCGCTGGTCTCTGACAGCCACCCCGTCAACCTCGCCTGACTCCGGGGGGGCATGAATGCCCGCAAGTCAGCGCCCAAGAAGAAGATTTGGGCCACTTCTTGTACCCTTTTGCAGTTAGCCGTTTGATCCGCCCGCCGAAAATGGGAACCAGCGCCTCTGCACGGTGTCCATCTATACAGTGCACCGCATCCGTTGGACCGACCCAGATGTCGATGATCCGTCGACATCGCTCCATCCGCGCATCCCATCGCTGATCATCGCAACAATCTTTTTGAACTTCGCCTTTCTTGACGATTACCCGCTCGAGTCTCTGGCAGCCTGGCCCCGTCCTGCGGAGCGTGGCCTTCATCGCTTTCATTTCAGCGCTGACCGCCGTTCTCTTCTTTCTCGGACCCGCCTTGGCGGCGCAGCGCTCTGCCACGCGCGGAAACTCGCGTTCGATTCAAGGGCTCTTGGAGGAGTCCTTTGGCACCCTTCCGGCCCTCGGGCTAAAAATCTGCTGCACGTTGTACCTAATTCGGTGGCTCGCTTACCTCATCGGGATTCCGGCGTTCCTGCTACTCAGGAACCTGCCTCCGATCGAAACGGCCGCCCTTGCCGCAGGTCTGGTGATCTTCCTGTTTGTTACCGGTCTTCAAAATCCGCTAACGAGTGCCAGGATGGCTTTCTTCAGCAACCGTCTCGGCATCGTTCTCCTGATCGCTGCCATAATTCGAGCCCGTCACGGACTCCCGGCCGCACTACGAGGAGCATTGGATTGGCCCGCCCGTGACATCGCGATCAACGCATGGCACGGAATTCTGTATCTCTCGCTCTCCGTCGCTCCACTACTCTTCCTCGCATCCTCGTTTGGCGCTCGCAGCCGCAGTCCGAAACAGGTCGCCAAGATCGCGCTGTTCGGGCTGGCCATTCCTCTCTGCCTCACCTTGAGCTCTCAGGGCATCCTCGCGGTTGCAACAAGCGCATCTGAGTTATACCGTCCCAGCCTGCGTCCGGATATTGGCATGGCACTCGGTAGCGGAGTCGCCGCACGAGCAGTGCCGGCAATGATGATGATTGCCACCCTCACCCTATTCGGCGCGGCCCGCTTCGGCGTGAAGATGCTTGCCGGAACCTCGATCTTACCTACGCGGCTTGCTTACATTGCCGCCATCACTTGACTGTCGCTTCACCCGCAGGACACGTTTCGAGCCGCCTTCGAGACGTCTGCCACGGTTTTGGCCGCGGCCGGAGCGATCGTGACTGCCGATTTCTTAACAGCTAAGTGGCGCTCCAATGAACGGCGCAAAATTGACTGGATCGCTTCAGCTGCTCTCCTGCTCGGGTGCACCGCCCCACTCTATATAGCCGCCGCAGACATCGGCTTGGAGGGACTACCCTGGGTCTTTCCGTGCTACGTCGTCACTTTTGTCGCCTGCGTCGTGGGCCGCATCACGGCATACCGGGTCCAGCAGTCGCTACAGGCCTATCGCGCCACCAGCCTCTGATCTTCCAACACATACCGCAACGGCACCTGCTGCGCGAGCGCCTCATTGTGCGTTACCAACACCAGCGTGAGGTTCTGCTGACCGCGCAATTCCAATAGCAACTCCACCACCGCCGCCGCCGACTTCGCATCCAGGCTCCCCGTCGGCTCGTCACACAACAGCAGCCCAGGACCGCAAATCAGCGCCCGCGCAATCGCCACCCGCTGCTTTTCGCCGCCTGACAATTCCGATGGCAAATGCTCCAACCGGTCCGACAGTCCCACCCGCTTCAATAACTCGCGAGCTCGCGCCGGATAGTCCGTCTTCTTCTCCGCCACCACGGTCGGGATCAGGACATTCTCCAGCACCGAACACTGTGGCAGCAGGCAGTGATCCTGAAATACAAAACCAACTTTGCGATTTCGAAATGCCGCGAGTTCTTTCTCGCCGAGTGAGTAAGGGTCCTCGCCATCCAGCGTCACTTTCCCGGAAGTCGGCGGATCCAGGGCGCCAAGAATGTGCAGCAGCGTACTTTTCCCGCTCCCCGACGGGCCCATGATCGATGCTGCCTGCCCGGTCTCGAGCTGAAGCGTCAGGTCCTGGAGGACAGGGATTGGACCTCGCGCGGTGGCGTAGCTTTTTGTGACCTTCTGGGCAATGAGCATTGTGAGTAGACTTCGAGTGCGCGATCAGCCATCTTCGACACTGCGTAATTCTGCCGGACTGCGGCGAGCGCGTGATCGCTCAACGCTCGTAACAGCGTCGGGTCCAGGGCCAGGCTGCGTAGCGCTCCGGCCAGTGCCGCAGTGTCGCCCGGCGGAACCAGCAGACCCGCGCCGGTGGCCGCATGCATTTCGGTGAACGCGCCGTGGTCAGGCTGCACGAACGGCACTCCGCAGGCCATCGCCTCAAGCGCGTAAATCCCCTTCGGATCCGCATAGGCGCCCGGCACCGAAATCACATCAGCCTGTTGCAGAAACGCGATCTTGCCCGCGCGGTCGAGAGTGCCGTGATAACTGAACTCCCCGGCGAATCCCGCTGCTTCCACCTGCGTCCGAATCTCGCCCAGATAACCGGCATGCTCCGGTCCCAGGTAACCTGCCGCTTCCAGACGCGCCGGGCCGCTGTAGATCTTGCGGAACTGGGCATAAGCCTCAGCCAGCACGTGCAATCCCTTCGCGGGATCGATCCGCGCGAAATACGAAATCGTAAACGGCCGGTCTGCCGGACGCTCCACGCGCGCATAACCATCGAGATTGATCCCCAGCGGGACCGTCGCCATCTTCCCCGGCTCGATGCTCAGGTACGCGCTCATGAACCGCGCATAGTAGTCGCTCGTCGGCAGGAACAAATCAACCTCGCCCACCGCCGCACGGATCAACTCAAGCGACGTCGACCGGTAAGGCTCCCTTAACCCTTCGAGAAACAGGTCCTCGCCCTGCAGCGTGCAGCAAACCGGAGCGCCCAATGCTCGCTTCAGAGGACCGGCCAGCGCGATCAGCATCGAATTCGGCAGCACGATCACATCGGGACGCGGTTCGTGACGCGCCCAGCGAATCAGCTTCGCCACTTCTTTGCGCTGGTTCCCATCCTCGCCGCGCAGCATCGAAACCGTCAGCCCGCCCAGCATCTCAGGATCGGTGGCGATGCTGTTCTTGGTGGCTGCTCTCAGCGCCGCGGGCGAGTCCCAAAGCCGGTCCAGCAGCGCCGGTGTGTGGCGGAACAGCGCCGAGTGCTGCTCGAGATACACGCTGATGCCGCCAAAGAAAACGCGTTCCTGGCTGACATTCTCCTCATCGGTGAGCGTCGGCGTGTACAGCGGCACGAGCGTCACCTCGTGCCCTTGACGCAGCAGTTCAGCGGCCAGCGCGTTGTCGCGCAAACAAGAGCCGCAGTACATTCCCGCGGCGCCGGCCGTGATCTGCAGAATCCTCACGATGCTGCCTGGAAGGCCCTCCGCGCATACAGATGGTCGAACAGATTGCCCTCATGGGGCTGATCCCAGCTGATGACATTCGTCGGAATCGCGCCGAAATTCAACCGCCCCACATGTGGCGACGCCAGTAAGCGATGGCGGAACTTCTGATCGTTGGTGATCGCCGTCAGCACCAGCGACGAGCATAGGCAGTCTGGCATCGCGCTTTGCGGAGCTTCCACAACGCTCGCGTACGGGAACAGGAACTCGCGATTCGCCAGCGAGTGCAACCGGTCGCAACTCATCACCGTCGGCAGCAGGTACGTGCACCCGTTGAGCGTCGCCACGCGATCGGCACCCCGGTACTTCGCCGTGACGTCCACTGCCCCTTCGCTATCCGCGTCGATGATCGCCGAAATCCTGCCCGCGACACTCCCATCGGCAAACGGCGCGAGTTGCGCGTTCTCGTCCGCCGCATCGCGCGGCATAATCTTCGAGAGCTTGGCGGCCAGCGCCTCGGCGATGGCGGCGCCGTGCCGCGGCACCCATACTCCCGATGCATTGACACACGACCGCCCGGAGTTGTCCGCAATCGACGCCGCAATCACGTCGATGTATTTCTCCCAGTTGTCGATCTCGTCCTCGCCAATCAGGACCTTGCTGTACCCCGGCCCGTGGACCTCCACTCGTGGATCGTTGGCCCAGATCTTCGTGCTCGACACATCGCCGAATACCATACCGCGGCCGCACTGCCTGAGAATCTCGCCGCCGCCCGCGTGATCGGCCGGATAGTAGCTGAAAGCCTGCGGTGGCGCGCCCGCCTTGAGCATCGCCTGTATGATGCGATACGGCGTCCACGGTTCAGCGCTGCCCGGTTTCAACACCAGCGGAATCTTCAGCGCGATGGCGGGAACCCATAGCGAGTGGACGCCCGGCGAGTTCGACGGCAGCACCACACCCATCGAATCGGCGCGCGGGAAGAAGCTCACCGCCTGTCCTTCGAGCGACCCGAAGCCGTCATCGAGAGTTCGGAAATTCAGCCGTCGCGTTAGCCCGTTGAGGACGCTCTCCATCTCCGCCATCGCCGCGTGGATCTTGCGCATATTGCGGCGCACCAGCGCGTGCGGCAACCCGGTGGTCGCCGTAACCTGCTTCACGTAGTCTTCCGGTGTTTGCGCGTCATCGCCGAGCGGCAACGTGTCGTTCGAGAAATGTTCCGCCGCGCGTTTGCAAATGTCGAGCAACTGCGACGTGCTGAACTCAGCCAGTGCCTCGCGGTTCGCCCGCTGGTCCAGCAGGTCGCGCCGGATCAGCCCGACGTTCGCCTGGCTGATTTCCACGAACATTTCACGCGTCTGATGGTGCGGTGTGCGCTGGACGTCCAGGCTCCTGTAAGGCACGCCCTTGCGGAGAATCGGGATATGGAGCATGACTTTCAGATTAGCGAATCTCGAGGGCGTTGGTCCGGTCCGCACCCGCCGGCGGGGTGAAGCGGAAAAACGCCGGATCAAGATCGCCGCTCGTCTGCCGGTATTGCCACTTGATCCGGCTCTTGCTGCTGCCCTCAAACACCGACTCGATCACCAGAAACCGCACCGCGTCTACAGTCAAAGTTTCCTTCCAGCGCTTATCATCCCCAAGACGAATCACTAGCGTGTCACCCTTTCTCGTGCATGACGCCGACGTTACGCCAAGCCGGTCAATATGCTCAAAGCGGTTGAAATAGGCCTCGCGCACGGTGCGGATCTCGTTCGATATCCCGATCGGTTCGGTCACGGGATCCCGGGTGTACCGCTTCCGGCGCTTGTCATAGCCCCACACCTGCTCTCCATCGTCCAGCATCAGCAGGTCGCCGGTCACCATTCTGAACCGCTTCGGCTTCGAAGCCGCAATCTCAAAATGCCGTCTGGTTTCAGGCTCGCCGGCAACGCGCACCGTCACGCTGATCCGGTAATCAATGATGCCCTCGTAGGTAGCGGCGATTCGCGCCATCGTCTGCTTCACGTCGCACTGCGCGTCCAGTGTGAAAGCCGTCAGCAGCGATAACGAAAACAATCCACCGAGTGATCGTTCACCATGCC
Source organism: Bryobacterales bacterium (assembly GCA_038212445.1). Lineage (GTDB taxonomy): Bacteria > Acidobacteriota > Terriglobia > Bryobacterales > Bryobacteraceae > TMP-7. Next base: position 99,578 of record JBBQUM010000018.1, on the reverse strand, counting down.
TACCGCCTGCATGAATGCGTAACATATTGTCGATCCGACAAACTTGAAGCCGCGCTTTAACAGATCCTTGCTCATCGCGTCTGACTCCGCGGTCTTTGCCGGCAACTGCTTCATCGACGTCCATTGATTTACTTTCGGCGCGCCGCCGACAAACTGCCAGATGTAGGCGTCAAAACTCCCGAATTCCTTTTGCACCGCCAGAAACGCCTCGGCGTTGGTGATGGTCGACGCAATCTTCAGCCGGTTGCGCACGATGCCTTCGTTCTGCATCAACTTCTCCGCGCGCGCCGCATCGAAACGCGCCACCTTGACGGGATCGAATTCTACCAGCGCCTTCCGGTAATTCTCCCGCTTCGCCAAAATGGTCGACCACGACAGTCCAGCCTGCGCGCCTTCCAAAATCAAAAACTCGAACAGTACGTTGTCGTCGTGTACCGGCACGCCCCACTCGCGATCGTGATACGCCCACATCGCCTCACTCGCGGCCCAGCTACAACGCCGTTTCTCATCCATCTATCCTGTTATACACTCGGCTTGATGAAGAACATAGGCGCCGTACTGCTACTGGTGTTTGCCACCGCGCTCACCGCGCAGATGAGGGACCTCGAGGACGGTATGAAAGCCGTCAAGAACCAAATGGACGCTCTCGCCAAAATGGAAACAAAATCCGGCGAGAAGGCCATGGAATCGGCCGAACGCCTCGCCATGGTCTATGAGTTGATGATTCCTTACTGGCGCGCGCGCGGCGCTGCCGACGCCGTCAAACTCAGCGAGGAAGGTAAATCCGCCGCCACCCGTCTGGCCAGCGCTGCCTTCGCCGCCGATGCCGCCAAAGCCGACGAGGCCTTTAAAGCCATCGGCGCGACCTGCAAATCCTGCCATGATGCCTATCGCGAGAAAACCGCGGATGGCAAGTACCGGGTCAAGCCTGGGAAACAATGAAGACTCTGTTCATCGCGCTGGCCGTCATTGTAGCGCTCCTCGCTGCCGCTGCCGGAGCGGTCTACTATTTCTTCGACGCCAATCAACTCCGCCCGCGAATCGAGGCTGAACTCACCAAGGTGCTCAACCGCGAAGTGCAAGTCGGCGACCTCAAACTGGCATTGCGGGCGGGCTCTGTCGAGGCCGCCGACCTCTCCATCGCCGAAGATCCTGCGTTCAGTAAAAAGCCGTTTATTCAGGCAAAATCCCTGAAAATCAGCGTAGACATGAAGCCTCTGATCTTCGATCACAAGCTCAACGTCACCGGCTTGTCCATCAACGAACCCGACATCACACTGATCCAAACGGCCGACGCAGTCTGGAACTTCTCGAGCCTGGGCGCCAAGCACGACTCCACCCCCGCCGATCAGTCTGCTGAAAAAACCAAGCTTGATCTGCTGGTGAAATCCATAAAAATCGTCGACGGCAAGGTCACCGCCACCGCCGACGGCAAAACCAGAATCTTCGAGAAGGTCAACATCGACGTCAGCGAATTCTCCCCTTCCAGCACCATTCCGTTCGTCCTCGCCGCGCAAACCGGGACCACCAAAATCAAGCTAGACGGCCGTGTCGGGCCGATCAATCCAACCGACACCGCCATGACTCCCGTTGAAGCCAAGCTCAATGTCGCCGGCCTCGACCTGTCTGACTCCGGCTTCTTCAACAAGGCCAGCGGCGTCGACGGCGCCGTCACCGTCGACGGTCAGCTTTCCTCAAGCGGCCGCGTCGTCGAAACCAAAGGCACCATCCGAGCCGACAAGCTGAAGCTCTCGCCCGTCGGCAAACCCGCGCGCCGCACCGTCGAATTTGATTTCAATATTCATCACGACGTCCGGACCCTCGCTGGTACGCTGAGCCGCGGCGACATCCGCATCGGCAGCGCCGCCGCCAGCCTCACTGGCACCTACGCCGCGCGCGCCGCCACGCCGTCCATCAATATGAAGTTGAATGGGCCCAAGATGGCCATCTCCGATCTCGTCGAGATGCTGCCGCCGCTCGCCATCGTCTTGCCGCAAGGTTCGCATCTCGAAGGCGGCACCGCGGCCGTCAAAGTCTCTATCGAAGGGCCGGTTGACCACCTCACCGTCGAAGGGCCGCTCGCCCTCAACGGCACCCGCCTCGTGGGCTTCGATCTCGCATCGAAAATCAAAACCGTGGCAGCACTCGCCGGAATCAACATCAGCCCTAACACCGACGTGCAGACGCTCAGCGCGCACTTCAAGCGTTCACCCGCCGGAACAGATATCAACGCGCTCACCCTCATCGCGCCCGCTATCGGCGAGTTGACAGGTGCGGGTACTGTGAGTTCCACTGACGACCTCGATTTCAAAATGCTGGTGAAGCTCCACACCCAGGGCGGCGTGATGGCTGTGCTCGGTCAGAAGGGCGACCTGCCCGTTCCATTCTTTGTCCGGGGCACGGCGTCAAGTCCCGCGTTCGTTCCTGATTCGAAGGCGCTCGCCAAAGAGGGCGTCAACTCCGTGCTCAAGAGCAAACCAGTGCAGGACATCCTCGACAAGAGCGACGTCGGCAAGGCTGCCAAAGGTCTGCTCGACGGTCTCCTCGGCGGCGGCAAGAAGCAATAAGATTAGTTCGTGTGTGTTGAAGCGCTGTTGTTGCTGGTCGCGTTCGCTGATCCCAACGCACTGATCCGCGGCACAGTCGTGGACGCTCGGGGCGGCGAACCGCTGGCGCGAGTGCGTGTCAAACTGGCCGGCACCACTCGGGAGACCTCCACCGATTCCAAAGGCGCGTTCTATATCGCGGATGTCGATCCTGGCGACTACGTACTCAATGTTGCCACCGTCGGCTATCGCATGGTCAACAAGCCGTTCTCGCTCGCCGGCGGCCAGACTCAGGAATTCGAGATCGTTCTCAGTCCCGAAGCCCTCAGCCACTCGGAGTCAGTCGAAGTCCATGAGGGCGTCTTCGAAGTCGCCCGTCAGGACAACGCCACCGAGATGCGACTCAGCGGCACCGAAGCCAAGAATCTGTCCAGCGTCCTCGCCGACGATCCGCTACGAGCCGTGCAGAGCATGCCCGGCGTCACCTCCAACGACGACTACAACAGCCGCTTCTCCATTCACGGCGCCGGCTACAACCACATCGGTCTCTTCCTCGACGACGTGCTCATGCACGCGCCGTTTCATACCGTCGACTCCAACTCCGCCAGTGGTTCGGTCACCATCTTCAACGGCGACATGCTCGACGAAATGTCGCTCTACAGCGGCGCGCCCCCCGCCCGCTATGGCGACCGCACGGCTGGCGTGCTCGACATCCACATGCGCGACGGCAATCGCGACGGCTTCAGCTTCCGTGGTAGCGCTGGTGCCGCCAGCGCCGGCCTCATGGGCGAGGGGCCTATCGGCAAGAAGGGGTCCTGGCTCGTCGGCGCACGCAAGAGCTACCTCCAGTACATCCTCAATCGCACCTCCTCCGATCCTTCCATCGCCTTCGGCTTCTCCGACGTTCAGGGAAGAATCGCCTACTCGATCAACAGCCATAACCAGATAACCCTCAGCGCCATCGAAGGAAATTCCGGGCTCGACCGCGCGAGTTTCCGCTCCCAGCTCGGTATCAACTCATTGCTCGAAGCCGGCAACCAGTTCACCGTCGCTAACCTCGGTTGGCGATTCACGCCCGTCGATACCTTCACGTTGTCTACCCGCTTCGCCTACCTCCGCGAAAAGTCCGACGAGTCGAACCCCGCCAATCAGGCGCTCGGCGGACAGCACTACGGCGAGTGGGTGTCAAACACCAACGCCTCCTGGGCCTGGAGCAGCAATGCGCCGCTCGACTTCGGCGCGTCCATTCGCGAGGTGCGTGATACCGGATTCGAAAATCAGTATCAGTTCAGCCCCGCCGCCGTTCGCGTCCTCAACGCCTACACCGGCACCACCACGCTCGCCGGCGGATACCTCCAACAAAGCTGGACCGCGCGCCACGGTCTGGTCACCCTCACCGCCGGCGGCCGCTACGACACGCAGACACTCACCGGAGCCACCGCCGCTTCACCCTACGCCTCCGTCTCGCTCGCACCCTTTGCCGCTACGCGCGTCCTCATCGGCTGGGGACAGTACGCGCAGTTCCCTGAACTGCAGCAACTCCTGTCGCCCTACGGCAGCAAAAAGCTACTTCCTGAACGTGCCAACCACGTGGTGATCGCTCTCGAGCAACGCCTCGACGCCCGGACGCGCGTGCGCGTAGAGGTCTACCAGCGTGACGACCGCGACCTGCTCTTCCGCTCGTTCTTTGACCCCCGCATCGTTGCCGGCCGCATCTTCAATCCGCCCGTGAATGCTCCCTACGCGAACTCAGTGCGCGGCTACGCTCGCGGCGCCGAGATCTTCCTGCAACGCCGTAGCGCCAATCGCCTCACCGGTTGGGTTTCCTACTCGCTTGGCTACACGCGTCTGCGCGACGGGCTCACGGGCAACACGTTTCCCTCTGACTTCGATCAGCGCCACACCGTGAATGTCTACGCCGGCTACCGCCTCAGGCCCACCCTGAACTTGAGCGCGAAGTGGCTTTATGGAAGCGGATTTCCCCTTCCCGGCTTCTTCCAGCAAAGCGGCTCTCAGTATGTCCTCTCCACCCAGCGCAACGCAGCGCGCCTCGGGGACTATCAGCGAACCGACGTGCGCATCAACAAAGCCTGGGCCCATGACAAATGGAAAATCACGCTGTACGGCGAAGTCGTCAACCTGTTCAATCAATCGAATTACCGCTTCGACAGTTTCAACGGATACGACTCAAAAACAGGAAAAGCCAACCTGACGCTGACTAAGCTCTTCCCCATCGTGCCCTCCGCCGGAGTGGTTTTCGAGCACTGATCGTTACGCTTCCAGAGCCGTGGGCGCACCCGCCGCCGGCGTTTCCTTCTCAATCCTCACCCGCTCAATCCGGTTGCGGTCCATGCGGATCACTTTGAATCGCCGTCCACGAAATGAAACCACTTCGTTTTCCTTGGGAATATGCCCCAGCTGAAAGAGGATGAAGCCGGCCAGCGTCTCGAATCCCGCATCCGGCGGAACCACAATTCCATGTACCGTCTCGAGGTCGCGGATCGGCAGGTTCCCCTCCACTTCAAAAACGTCTGACTCGGCCGGCTGCGGCGGACGCGCTACATCGTGCTCATCGCCGATCTTGCCAAACACCTGCTCCAGTACATCTTCGAGCGTCACCAGCCCCACGATCGTCCCAAACTCGTCCACCACCAGCGCGAGATGCGTGTGCGCTTCTCGAAACTCGCCCAGCAATTGCGTCAAGGGCTTCGACTCCGGCACCACCAGCGGCTTTCGCATGTATCGGGAAATCTTGAACCCGCGCGCCGGGCGCCGCCGCTCCCAACTCCATTTCCGCTCCAGCCACAACCGGATCAGATCCTTATAGTGCAGAATTCCGACGATCTTCTCCGGACTCCCTTCGTACACCGGGATCCTCGAAAACTTGTGCTCGTCAAACGTGCGCAGCACTTCGTCCAGATTCGCGTCCACCGGCACCGACAGCATGTTGTTGCGCGGCACCATGATTTCGCGCGCCGAGTAATCCTGCAACTCGAGCATCTTCTGGATCGCGTCCTTCTCGAACTGCTCGAGATGACCTTCGGTGTGACTCGATCGCACGATGAACTTCAGCTCTTCCGCCGAATGCCCGCCGCCGGAGTGCCCGCCCCTCAGCCCTAACGCCCGTGAGATCGCCACTGCAGACCGCTCAATCGTGTACACGAACGGCGCTGAAATCCGGTAGAAAATCAGAAGCGCTGGCGATACCAGCAGTGCCAGCCGGTCAGACTTTTCAATCGCCAGATTCTTCGGCACTACCTCGCCGATGATCACGTGCGCGTAGCTGATGATCAGAAATGCCAGCCCGAATGCCACGCCCCGCAGAATGGCCTCGCTCGCCGGAGTGAACATCGGATGGAACAACCGCACGATCAATTCGAAAACCGTGTCCTCGCCCGCCCACCCCAGTCCCAAACTCGCTAGCGTCACTCCGAACTGCGTCACCGACAGCAGACGCTCCGGCTTTTCGAGAAGATAGAGCGCGTTTTGCGCCGAGGTCCATCCACGTTCGGCCAGCGCGCGCAGGCGCGACCGTCGCACCGACACCAGTGCCACCTCCGACGCCGCAAAAAAGGCGTTGAGGAAAAGAATAGTGATGAGAATTAGAAGCCGGTAGGCCATTGGCGGGTGAACCGGAGGCCGTGGGATAGACTGAGTACGGTGCCCATCGAGCGCGTCGTCAAGTTCCTTAATCTGAGCATAGCTGGTTTGCTGGTGATATTCGCTGTCGCTACCTATTGGTATGCTTGGCGGCCCCTGCCTGAAACCTCCGGCGTCATCAAAGCTCCCATTAGTCAGAGCGCCTCGGTGGCGCGCGACCAGCGCGGTGTGCCGCACATTGTCGCGAAATCGGCCGAGGACGCCCTCTTCCTTCAGGGCTACGTCACTGCTCAGGACCGCATGTGGCAGATGGATGGACTCCGCCGTCTCGCCGGCGGCGAACTCGCCGAAATCATCGGCACCGACGCCGTCGAGCGCGACAGCGAAGCCAAGCGCCTTCGCCTCCGCCGCATCGCCGAGGCCCACGTGAAAACGCTTCCCCCGGCCGACCGCGCCGCGCTGGCAGCCTACGCACGCGGCGTCAATCACTACATCGAAACCCACCGCGGCCGCTACGGTCTCGAGTTCGCCTTGCTCCGCTACGATCCCAGGCCGTGGACCGTCGCCGATAGCCTCCTCACTGCGCTACAGATGTTTCGCAGCCTCACCACCAGTTGGCGTACCGATGTGCAGAAGCAAACCCTGCGCGAAGCCGGCGATCGCGCCAAGGTCGATCAGTTGTTCCCGGTTCGTACCGGCCTCGAAGTGTCGCCCGGGTCCAACGCATGGGCTATCTCCGGCGCCCACACCGCCAGCGGCAAGCCGATCCTCGCCAACGATCCCCATCTCGAATTCTCCAACCCGTCTACCTGGTACCAGGTCCATCTCACGGCCCCCGGCCTCAACGTCACCGGCGTATCGCTCCCCGGCTTGCCCGGCGTCATCATCGGTCACAACGACCGCATAGCCTGGGGCATCACCAATCTCCACTACGACGTCCAGGATCTCTATCGCGAACAGTTCAATCCGCAGACCGGCCAGTACCTCTTTCAAGGCAAGGTGGAGCAGGCCATCGCCGAGCAGGACGTCATCGCCGTCAAGGGTCAGCGCTCGCAGATCTTCACCACTTGGGTAACGCGCCATGGTCCTGTCTTTCTAAATGAAGGCGGCCAATATTACTCGCTACGCTGGGTGGCGTCTGAGCCGGGCGGTTTCGAGTTTCCATTTCTCGACGTAGACCGCGCCCGCAACTGGGTAGAGTTCAACGCCGCACTCAAGCGTATGCCCGGACCTGGATCCAACCTCGTTTACGCCGACGTCGACGGCAATATCGGCTATCACGCCGTCGGCCACCTGCCCGTCCGCCGCAACTTCGACGGCGACGTGCCGCTCGACGGTTCCTCCGGTCAGTTCGAGTGGGACGGCTTCATCCCCTATGAGGAACTCCCCTCGTCCTTCAACCCCGCGTCCGGCCTCATCGTCACCGCCAATCAGAATCCCTTCCCCTCGGATTTCCCCTATAGGATCGGCGGCGACTTCGCGTCGCACTACCGCTCACACCAGATCCGTCAGTTGCTCACCAATCGCAACGGCTGGAAGCCTGAAGACATGCTCGTCGTTCAGAAGGACGTTTACTCGGCTTTTTCCATCTACCTCGCGCAGCAGGTGGTCAACGCGTGGGACAAGCGCAAGGCGAATAATCCCGCAGCCGCCGGCGCCATCGAAACTCTTCGCGGCTGGGACGGTCAAATGGACAAGGAGGGCGCCGCGCCGATGATCGCCGCCACCGTCTTCCAGGAGTTCCGCAAGATGCTCGCTGACCGCGCCGCTCCCGGCAGAGGCTCCAACTACACGTCGCAAATGGCGCCCGCCGTCATCGAGCGACTGCTGCGCGCCCGCCCCACCGGCTGGTTCAAGGATTGGGACGAAGCCCTCGTCAAGGCGCTTGTCGACGGCGTTGAAGCCGGCGCGAAACTCCAAGGCTCCAATCCCAAAATCTGGAAGTACGGCAAATACAACGAACTCACTATCGCTCAGCCCGTCGACAGTCACCTGCCACTCATCGGCAGTTACTTCAACATCGGCCCCGTAAGGATGAGCGGCTCGTCCACTACCGTGAAACAAACCACCCAGCGCCTCGGCCCGTCCATGCGCTTTGTCGCCGACCTTTCCAATTGGGACCAGTCGCTCAACAACATCACCATCGGAGAGTCGGCCCACTATCTCTCCAGCAACTTCAAGGATCAGTGGAACGCCTATTGGGTCGGCCATAGTTTTCCGATGCCGTTTTCGAATGTGAAAGCGAAAAAGACGCTCACCGTCAACCCCGAATAGTAAAATAAATTCTTACCCCTCCACATGAGCACCATTCTGCAATCACTGCCCGCCGGCGAGAATGTCGGCATCGCCTTCTCCGGCGGACTCGATACCAGCGCGGCCATCTACTGGATGCGTCAAAAAGGAGCGGTCCCGTATTGCTACACGGCTCACTTGGGCCAGCCCGACGAGACCGACTACGACGACATCCCGCGCCGTGCCCTCGAATACGGTGCGGAAAAAGCCCGCCTCGTCGACTGTCGCGAACAATTGGTGCGCGAGGGTCTCGCGGCGCTGCAATGCGGCGCCTTCCATATCACCACCGCCGGCGTCCCCTACTTCAACACCACCCCCATTGGTCGCGCCGTCACCGGCACCATGCTGGTGGGCGCCATGAAGGAGGACAACGTCAATATCTGGGGCGACGGCAGCACCTACAAGGGCAACGATATCGAGCGCTTCTATCGCTACGGCCTGATGGTCAATCCGCACCTCCGCATCTACAAGCCGTGGCTCGATCAGCAATTCATCGACGAACTTGGCGGCCGCAAAGAGATGTCCGAGCTTCTCGAAAAAGCCGGTCTCCACTTCCGCATGAGCAAGGAGAAGGCCTACTCCACCGACTCCAATATTTGGGGCGCCACCCACGAAGCCAAGGACCTCGAATTCCTGAAGAACGGCATGAAGATCGTCGAGCCCATCATGGGCGTCGCATTCTGGCGCGACGACGTTGTGATCAAGCCCGAGACCGTCACGGTTCGTTTCGAGGAAGGTCTGCCGGTCGCAATCAATGGTCAGTCCTACAAGAGCGCCGTCGACTTGGTGCTCGACGCTAACATCATCGGCGGACGCCACGGCCTTGGCATGTCCGATCAGATCGAGAATCGCATTATCGAAGCCAAAAGCCGCGGTATCTACGAAGCGCCGGCCATGGCCCTGTTTTTCATCGCCTACGAGCGGCTCATCACCGGTATTCACAATGAAGGCACGATGGAGCAATATCGCGACATGGGCCGCCGTCTCGGACGCCTGTTGTACGAAGGACGCTGGTTCGACCCGCAGTCGATGATGTTGCGCGAAACGCTCCAGCGCTGGGTCGCCAAGGCGATCACCGGCGAGGTCACCCTCGAACTCCGCCGTGGCAACGACTACTCGATTCTCAACACCGAGAGCCCCAACCTCACCTACGCGCCCGAACGTCTCACCATGGAAAAGGGCGAAGGCGCCTTCACTCCGCAGGACCGCATCGGTCAACTCACCATGCGCAATCTCGACATCACCGACAGCCGCGCCAAACTCTTCGTCTATGCCCACGCCGGCCTCCTAGGTCCACAAACCTTCGAAGGCCTCCGCCTCCTCGAAGGCGAAAAAGACGGCGAAGAGCCCAAAAAGTAGCACCCGTAACTTTCGCGCCACGGCGGAGTCCAACCCGGCGTAAGGTCTGCATGGATACCAAATCCGGCGGCTTCGTCCGCGTTCGCGGCGCCCGCGAACACAACCTCAAAAACGTCGACGTCGACATCCCCCGCGACGCTCTCGTCGTCTTCACCGGCGTCTCCGGCTCCGGCAAATCCTCGCTCGCCTTCGGCACCCTCTATGCCGAAGCTCAGCGCCGCTACCTCGAATCGGTCTCGCCCTACGCCCGCCGACTCTTCCACCAGATGGGTGTGCCCGAGGTCGACCAAATCGACGGACTCCCTCCGGCCGTCGCCCTTCAGCAACAGCGCGGCTCGCCCACCACCCGCTCCTCCGTCGGCACCGTTACCACGCTCTCCAATCTCCTCCGCATGCTCTACTCGCGGGCCGGCGACTATCCTCCCAATCAAACCCTGCTCTACGCCGAGCAGTTCTCCCCCAACACTCCTGAAGGCGCCTGCCCGCAGTGCCACGGCCTCGGCCGCGTGTACGAAGTCCCCGAGCAGTCCATGGTGCCTGACCCCTCGCTCACCATTCGCGAGCGCGCAATCGCCGCATGGCCCCCCGCTTGGCACGGGCAAAATCTTCGCGACATTCTCGTGTCGCTCGGCTACGACGTCGACCGTCCCTGGCGCGACCTGTCGCGCGAAGACCGCGATTGGATCCTGTTCACCGACGACCACCCCACCGTCCCCGTCTACGCCGGCTTTACTCCTGAAGAAACGCGCCGCGCCCTCAAGCGCAAAGAGCCGCCCAGCTATCAGGGCACCTTCACCGGTGCCCGCCGCTACGTCCTCCACACCTTCGCCCACACTGAGAGCGCCCTCATCAAGAAGCGCGTTTCGCAGTACCTGGTTAGCACCGAATGCTCGCTCTGCCACGGCAAGCGGCTGCGCCCCGAGTCACTCTCAGTCACCTTCGCGGGCCTCGACGTCGCCGATATGGCGCGCCTCCCACTTGGCCGTTTGAGCGCTATCTTCAGGCCCGCCGCCGACGGCCGGATGAAGGCCGCGGCCATGCATCCAGACCTCGGACTCGGCTACCTCACCCTCGAGCGCAGCACGCCCACTCTCTCTCCTGGCGAACTCCAGCGTCTCCGCCTCGCTACCCAGGTGCGCTCGAATCTCTTCGGCGTCGTCTATGTGCTTGATGAACCCGCCGCCGGCCAGCATGGCGGCTACGTCCTCTACAGCGGTCCGCCCGACGGGCTGAAGCAGGTTGAGCAGTCTGAGACCCGCCGCTACCTCTTCGGCAGTCAGATGATCGCCCATCGCACTCCTCGTGAGCCAGGCTCTCGTCGAACTCGTCGCTGAAAAGCTCGGCCAGAAGCTCGGCTCGGGCGACGAAGGCCCTGAGGCTCTGGAGGAAGCCGCGCCCATCTCGATCGACGGCGAGATCACTGAAGGTATGGACTCCATTCGCCGCTTGGTCTGCGTCGATCAGAAACCCATCGGCCGCACTCCCCGCTCCAACCTCGCGACCTACACAGGACTGTTCGATCCCGTGCGCCGGCTCTTTGCCGCTACCAAAGCGCACGCACACGGCACTACGATGCCGGACGCTTCTCGTTCAACGTCGCCAAGGGTCATTGTCGTCGAACACGACATGCGCGTAGTCGCGGGTAGCGACTGGGTTATCGACATCGGCCCCGGCGCCGGCGAAGAAGGCGGCCAAGTAGTAGCCAAGGGCACACCAACAGAAGTAGCGAAGTCGCCCCACAGCCGCACCGCCCCCTACCTCTCCCGCTTTCTCCACCAGTACGCCAAAAAACCCCACTCTGAGCCGCGACCATAGGGAGCGGTACTGGCGTAGACGCCTCATTCAGCGCCTCCACAATTCACGAGTTTAGATAAATCCAAAATATTTCACTACTATTTTCATTCATATACCGGCCAACCCGTCCAAAACGCTTGCACCCGGGGTCTACACTCAAGGCGAGAAGGCAGTTGGAGAGAACCACTTGAGGGAGAGAACCACTTGAGGGGGACAGCCTCTTTCGAGGGGGACAGCCTCTTTCGACAGTCCAGGGGGACAGCCTCTTTCGACAAGCCAGAGAAATGGAGTAAAGAATATGAATGATTACGCAGATTTCGCGAATATGCGCGCTGACTTAATGCGCGACTACAACCCCGCCAGTGCCCAGGAACGCCTTCTTGTCTACGAAGTCGCTTCCGCATGGCGCCGTCTTGAACGCGCCCGCAAACACGAAGAACTCTTTTTCGACCTGCAGCGGCACACAGAAGCCATTCGCGCCGGCAAGCCTCCCAAGGAGTTCGAGAAGGAAGGCATCGAAGTTCTCATGTGGGTCGACAGACCTCACCGCGCCTACGACCAGATTCTCCGCGCCATCCGCGACGCCGGTATCGCTTTCGACCGCGCCATCCGTCGCATCGAAGTGGTCACCGGCAGTCGTTTCCGCCGCGAGCGCCTCGCCGACCGCGACGCTCAGGCCAACGAAATCAATGCTGCCAAAGTCTCCGCTATCCGCTCCCGTGCCGCAACCGCAGGTTCCAAGCGATCGAAGATAGTCGAGATCCCACCGCCGGAGAAACCGTATTCCATCAACTCCCTACCATCCGACCGCCCCGACCTCCGCCGCCGTAAACGCGCTTAGCCCGGCTCAAACCGCAATCGCAAAGCATGCAGCGAGTCCGGTGCAAAGCGCCGGTCCGAGCGGCCGCCTAGCACCTCATCAACGTCCATCCGGTCCACGCTCTGAACTTCTTCCGGTTGCAACTTCAGCGGCCCATCATAGCGGCAGCCAAATGCGAAGCCGAACACGCGGCAGTACTCGTCCTCGTGGAAGAATTCGAACCATGGCGCTAGCGCAACCCCGGATACGCCAAGCTCTTCTTCCAACTCGCGGACCGCGCTCTCGCCGTACGCTTCGCCCGTCAGCACCACACCGCCTGCCGCCAGATCGTAATACCCGGGATAAACATCCTTGGTCATCGTTCGATGCTGCACATACAGCCGGTTGTCTGAATCAAATACGAAAACGTACGTCGCCCGGTGCAGGAGTTTGCGCTCACGCATCTCGCGGCGCGTAACGGAACCAGTAATCTGGTTCCTTTCGTCAACAATCGCCACTAGCTCATCCTGAGGAGCGTACATAAATTAGTGAGACATGGCGTAGACCACGTAGTTCACGCCCAAACGAATCCCAAGAGAGGAGAATTTTTCAGGGTAACTCGGGTCGTCCGCCCACTCCCATGAGTCGCCGACGTCAGAGTTGAAATAGATCGCTACCATCAGGCGATGCTTGTCGTCGTAGATGCCCATCCAGTGCGGTACCGCCCCGTCGTTTCGGTACATGCTCCCGCGGCGGATCGCCCAGTCGCCCGGAATCTGGAAACGCTCATCCAGATCGTAAACAGTGTGAAAGACCGCTTCGGAATTCTCGAGTTCGACGATCTCCCGGTCGGGGAAGATCAGCTTCATCGACTCCTCAAAACGATTCCACTCCTCGGTGCCCCAGAAATCATCGAGCAGCAGAAATCCGCCGCGCTCTAAATATTCGCGGATTTTTTTCCCCTGGTCGACGGTGAGTTTCCAGTCACCCATTTCACCGGCTGCCAGAAACGGCCAGTTGTAAATGTCATCGTCATCGTCCGGATTCACAGGCTGTTCCACGCTGCGCGCATGGACACGAGTCAGCCGCCGTAAAGCCGCAGCGAAATGACGGTCGGCGCGCGGATAGTCCTGGCTCCAGCTCGTTCCACCCCGCCGCCAGTCCACACTACCCCAGCGGTAGCGGCCAAACCGCGCCTCCGGGTGCGGCGGATACATCAATCGCGCGAATACCCATTCCGTCTTCTCGGCGAAATCGGAGGGCAGTTCAACATCGTCGTAGGGTTCAAGCGAGTTGTAAACGCGGAACGGACGCTGGGCCAGAAGCGTGGCGGCAGCCAGTGTCATAAGCGCGATCCGCAGGCGCATTTCTGATTGGAGGATAGCACTCAGAGCTTGTTCAAAGTTGAGGTTTCCAGCTATACTAGCGTCATTCGTTTCGCGGGGTGAAATCATGAATTGCCTGAAAACGGCAGTACTTCTCGTACTTCTTGCGGTGTCTGTCTTCTCGCAGACATCCTCGTCTCAGATCAACGGAACCGTCCGGGACAACACCGGCTCGGTGGTGCCTGGCGCCTCCATCACAGTGAAGAATGATGCCACAGGTCTGACATATCGTCAGCAAACGAGCGATGCCGGTGTGTACAGTTTTCCTTCCATCCCGGCGGGAAATTACACGGTCAGCGTCGAGATGCAGGGCTTCAAGACCGCTCAACTCACGAAAAATGAACTCGTCGTCAACACGCCACTCACCGTCGACGTGACACTGGAAGTCGGCCAGCTCAAGGAAGTGGTCAGCGTCGAGGCTGCCACCGTAACTATCCAAACCAGCAACGCCACCATTGGGAATGTCGTGTCCTCCAAGGAAGCCACCGAACTTCCCCTCAACGGCCGCAATCCCCTCACCCTTCTCGTGCTTGAGCCCGGCGTGGTGCAGCGTTCCGCAGGCGGCGCCGGGTCGGGAATCCACGTCAATGGTTCGCGCGACCGTGCCTACAACGTCACCATCGATGGCATCGAAGCCAACGAGTCCACCGTTCCCAATCCCGTCTCGAACCTCTTCCGCCTGACGCCCGACAACATCCAGGAATTCAAGGTCACCACCAGCAACGCCACTCCTGAAGAAGGACGCAATAGCGGCGCCTCCATCTCGGTGGCTACCCGCCAGGGATCGAATAACGTCCATGGCACCGCCTTCTGGTTCCTGCGTAACACCGCCCTCAACTCGAGCGAGTTCTACACCAACGCGCAACGCGGCATCAAACCCGACATCAAGATGAATCAGTACGGTGCCGAAATCAGCGGTCCCGTCATTAAGAACAAGACGTTCTTCTTCTTTAGCTGGGCCGATCAGAAGATCAATACCACTCAGCCCGTCGACCAGACCTTCGGCGCCATCAGCATGTACACCCCCTCCGCGCTCTCCGGCGTTTACCGTTATTGGGTCGCCAATCCGAACTCTCCTTTCGTGCTCAACGGCACCACCATCCGCGCCAACTCCACCGCCCTGGTTGACCCCTCCACCGGCGCGCTGCTTCCCGGCGTCCGAAATTGCGCCACTCCCACCGATGCCAATTGCGTCGCCAGCTACAACTTCGCTGCCGACGACCCTCGCAAGATCGGCCCCGATCCCTCCATCGCCAAGCTCTTCGCCAGTTACCCGAAACCGAACTCATTCCGCTCGGGCGACGGCCTCAATACCGCCAGTTACACCTGGAATCCTCCGGCCCAATTCCGCGGCCCCAATTTCATGGCCCGTATCGACCATCAGTTCAACGAGAACAACTCGTTCTTCTTTCGCGCTCTCTGGGGCAACTACAATACCCTGCAAGGCGACCCTCTCAACGGTCGCCCCGCTGTCTTCCCCGGCTTTACCCCTCTCGGCGAGGTCTACCGCACCACCCGTAATTTCGCCGCCAGCTATCGCCGCGTCATCACGCCGCGCATCGTCAACGAATTCACCGCAGGACTATCCCGCTTCCTGTTTCTGTTCACCCAAGGCGAAGCCAACCCGACTTGGCCCAACGTTGTGCCTTATACCTTCGCCAACGCCTCGCTGCCCTACATCAATACGCCGCGAACATTTCGTGCTGTTACCACGCCCCAGCTCATCGACAATCTGTCCATCGTCAAGGGCACCCACATGTTCCGCACCGGCGTGAATTTCCGCTTTTACCAGCACAATGATCAGCGCGGACAGCCCGGCGGCACCAATGTCACCCCCTCGCTTTCCTTCAGCGCCACCACCCGCCCGCCTACCGGATTCAACACGCCCAGCCTGGCCGGCGCCTCGGTTGCGGGCATCAACTCCACCGACAACACGCGGCTGTTGGGCACCATCAACGACATCCTCGGAATACCCGCGCGCCTCTCGCAAAATTTTCTCGGCGACATCAAGTCCAACGGGTTCCTGCCCTTCATCTCCGGCAATGTCGTCACCCTTTGGGATGAAGGCCATCGCATGAAGCAGTACAACTGGTTCTTCCAGGATGAATGGAAGGTCCGCCGTAACCTTACCGTCACCTATGGCGTCCGCTGGGAAATCAACCCCGCTCCCACTGAAGCCGGAGGTCGCGTTTACGTTCCGGACAAGGCCATCAACGGCTCCCAAGGCCCCGTCAGCTTCGTCCACGCCGACCGCTGGTTCAAGAACAATAACCTCGATGCCTTCGCGCCCCGCCTTGGCATCGCCTGGACTCCTGGCTCGAGCGGCAAGACCGTCATCCGTACCGGCTGGGGCATCGCCTTCGATCCCATCTCTTCGTTCCAGGTCACTGCCGTCGCCGGCAAGGTTCCGGGACTCGTCTTCAACTGCTCGGCTACCGTCGGCGGCGCTACCACGCCCGGCTGTACCTCGGTCCCCGACATCCGAATCGCCGAGGGTTTCCCCAATCTCCTGCCGCCTCCTACCACTCAACCACAGGCCCAGTTGACGCCGCCCGCGCAGTTGCTCTCCAACGCGCCGTCGATGGTCAGCTTCGATCCGAATCTGAAATTGCAGACCGTTCATCAGTGGAACTTCGGCATCCAGCGCGAACTGAAGGGCGGCTTCCTGCTCGAAACCACCTACATCGGACGCCGCGGCCTGCGCCTGCTCCGTGCCTACGACGTCAACCAGATCAATGCAGACCCCATCCTGCCTTCGTTCCTCCTTATGCAGCAGAACGTGGCTGCCGGCTGCCAGCCCGACGGCACCGGCTGCGCCAACGGCAAGCCCGTTCCCATCGTGACTTCCGGCGCCGTCACTTCGGCTTTCGTCAACTCCGCCACCAGCAAGACCGACCTCCAACAGAACGGCGCCGGCAACATGGCCGGACGCATCGAGCAGACCACCCTCGCCCTGCACCTGCGGCCCAATCAGCAGTTCGGGCAGATCACCTATATCGATTCGGGCGGAAACTCCTACTACCACGCCGGCCAGCTCACCCTGCGCAAGCGGTTCGACGCCGGCCTGCTCTTCGGCTTCGCCTACACCTTCGCCAAGTCCATCGATGATCAGTCCGTCGATCCGGTCGGAGCGTCCTCCGGCGGCGGCCTCAGCACCACCAACTCCCGCACCCCCGCCGACACCCGCACCTGGCGCAATGAGCGCGCCCGGTCTGACTTCGACCGTACCCACACCTTCACTCTCAACAGCGTCTATGAATTCCCGTTCGGTAAAGGACGCCGCTACGTCTCCAACATCCCCCGCTTCCTCGACTACTTCGTCGGCGGCTGGAATGCCAACGGCATCTTCACCGCCATGAGCGGCGAACCCTTCAGCGTAAGAAGCGGGGTCTTCACCTCCAACTTCTCGCACAACTCCCGTGCGGATCTGGTGGGCGCCAAGCCATCCACGGACCTGAAAGAGAAAGCCGGAGTCGCCGGCCCGGTCCTCTTCACCGATGCCACCGCATTCAAAATCCCCGATCCCGGACAGGATGGTATCGGCCGTAACGTCTTCATCGGACCCGGCTATTGGAACGTCGACTTAGGCGTTACCAAGTATTTCAACGTTACCGAGAAAGTGAAGATGCAATTGCGCGCCGAGGCCTTCAATGCGCTCAATCATCCCAACTTCGATCACCCGGTGAACGCCAGCGTGGGCAGCCCGAGCATCCTGTCCACCGTCTTCGGACAGTCCTGCTGCGCTACCGTAGCCCCGCCGAGCACGCAGACCGTTATTCAAACGGGAGAGTCCGCTCGCGTTGTCCAGTTCGGACTGAAGCTCTCGTTCTGATCCGTGGCATTCTGAAGGAATGAACAGTCCTTCGAGGCGCGACGTCCTCAAGTCCATTGTGGCTGGAGGCGTCGCGCCTTTCTTCGTCCCGAACCTGATTTCGGCACCGCCGAGCGACGCCGTGCGGCTGGCTAGCTTCGGCGCCGATGGCATGGCGTACAACACGCTGCGCGATCTCGCGAAACAGGAGGGCGCGCGGTTTGTCGCCGTCGCCGAAATTGACTCAGCGAAGTTGGGGCAGTTCAGGAAGTTGTTTCCCGATGAGAAGATCCACGTCTACCAGGATTGGCGTGAGATGCTTCGCAAGGAGCACAAGAATCTCGACTGCGTGTGCGTCGGTACGCCCGATCATATGCATGCCGCCCAGACCATGACGGCAATGCGCCACGGTCTGCATGCATACACGCAGAAGCCTCTCACCCACGACCTGTTTGAAACGCGGAAACTCACGGAGTACGCCAGCCGCAAACGGCTCGTGACGCAAATGGGAATCCAGGTTCACTCCGCTACCACCTACCGCACCGCGGTGGCGCTCATCCAAAGCGGCGCCGTCGGCAAGATTAAGGAAGTCCATGCGTGGAGTTCGAAAAAGTGGGGCGATCCTGACCCCGTGCCCAGCCGCACCGATCCTGTGCCTGCGACTCTCAACTGGGACGGCTGGCTCGGCGTCGCTCCCATGCGCCCCTACATCGGCGACGAATACTATCATCCGGTGAATTGGCGTAAGCGTCTCGACTTCGGCACCGGCACATTCGGCGACATGGGATGCCACATCTTCGACCCCGTCTTCGAATCGCTCGCCCTCACCGCGCCGCTCACCGTCCGCTCCACCGGCAACTCTCCGGCCAACGGCAACTGGTGTATCGACTGCGTGGTGAAGTACACGTTCCCCGGAACGAAATTCTCCGATGGCGACAAGATCGCCATCACCTGGTACGACGGCGATGCCAAGCCCTCGGCTGATGTGCAGCAGTTGGTGGAAGGCAAGATTTCGGATCAGGGCTCGATTTTCATCGGCACGAAGGGCGTCGTGCTGCTACCGCATATCGGCATGCCTCAGATGTTCCCGACTGCCGAGTTCAAAGATTTCGTCATTCCCAAGGTGGAAGGATCGAATCACTACAAGCAGTTCATTGACGCAGTAGCAGGCAAGGGCAAGACGCTCGCGCCATTCGCATACGCGGGGCCGTTGACCGAGTCCGTGCTGCTCGGCGGAGTCGCCACGCGGTTCAAGGATACGACCCTCGAGTGGGACGGTCCCAAACTCCGCTTCAAAAATGAGAAGGCCGCCAACGCATTGGTGCGCCGAAAGTACCGTCAGGGATGGAAGGTCGCCGGCCTGTAAAAAGAATCGGTGTCAGAGACCGATTAAAAAGAATTGGTGTCAGAGACCGATTTCGGTGAAGTATCGCCCAGGTTAGACTACGGGTGAAATTTGGTATGCGCAGCGGCGCGCGCCGCTCACGATATGCTCTACCCGCTCGACACGGACTCCCGGGCCGAGGATCTCCCGGAACAAGTCGAGTTCGGTGGAACAGAAGCCTTGGCAGGCGGTTGCTGCAGCGCAGATGGGACAGTGATTCTCCACCAGCAGGACCTTACCGTCCGCGCCCGGCTTCACCGCAGCCATATAGCCTTCCGCCGTGCGGATTTTGGCAAGCTGCCGGAGCTTCCGGTCGAGCGGCAGGTTCGCTGGAATGCGGCTCGTATAGGCGGCATGCTGACGCGCGTAGCGGGACTGGAAGACCTGGTTCACGCCTTCGCTGCCGAAGGAATCGTTCATGGCTTCGATGAGCGCGAGGCTCAGTTCGGCGTAGGCATCCGGAAAGAGGCGGTCGGCATCGCGGGTGAGCTGCCAGTACTTGGCGGGGCGGCCGATGGGCACCGGACGTTCCTCGGCGAGCACCAGCTTTTCCTCCTGTAGCGCGTAGAGGTGCTGGCGGACGGCCATGGCGGTCACTTGGAGCCGCTCAGCAAGCTGAGCAGAATCCATCGGACCTTCGTTCTTCAGTAGTTTTATGAGGGCGCGCCGCGTGTTGGCTTCAGGCGGTGCGGACGTGGCAGGGGGCACGTCCTATTATATAGGATCGGGTTTAGAAAGTCCGGCTTAGTTAACGCGCCGGACGATCAGCGGTGCCGTAGAAGCTTCACGACGAGTACCGCCGACACTACGCTCCGCCGGCTGCTTCCGGGTGGAAGCGGCTTTCACCGGAACGTGCTGGATGATCGGCTTTACCTCGTACTGGTAAATGCCGTGGCGAGGGGGAATGTCACGGGCGCGATCACCGATGACAGGTTCGGCGATAACCTTCTTCGCCGTAATCTCCCAGTTCTCCTCGATGGTGTCGCCAATTTCTTTGTTGGAACGGCTGTTGATTGTCTTACTTGAGCTCACTTAGCTATATTCTACCAGCCCCTGGACCAGGTGTGCTGAAGTGTTTCGACTCGTCATCGAGAATCAATACCCAGTCGCTGCCGAAGCCCTCGGACGGGGCTGCGAACGCGTGCGTGCCCTGATTGTCGATTGAGCCGACTGCGATCGAACTGCCGTTGCGCGGGTTGTACCAGTAGCCGTTCAAACGTGTGCCGGAGATCTTGCCCAGATTGACGCTGAACTTGCGGCCCTGCGGTGTGTAAACGAAGAGGTAGCCGTCGCCGCGCGTCGCTGAAATGTGATCGGCGCCCTCGAGCGCATCAGCCACGATCGACTGATCGGGAACGCGCGAAAGAAACGGCCGCGACTCGATCAGGCTGCGCAGGTACTGCATCTGCGCGGCGCCCGGCCGGTGAATCGCCTCGTTCCAGAAGAACAGCGGGCCGTTGATCGGCTTCTTGCCAGGCGAGAACATTTGCCACACGGAATGGTTTCCGTAGGTGTGACCGCAGGCCCCGGCGAATACGTCCCAGTAGGCGCGCTGTCGGACGTGCGCGTCGAAGGAATAGCCGTTGTCCCTGGCGCGGAAGGCCAGCGGGTGATCCTCGTAAAGCGGCTCCCCGTCCAGGACGGGCTTGACGGGGGTGAGGTTGTAGTCGGAGGCGATTCGAGCCCACGACTGGACCTGGGCGGCCAGCCCGTGCCCGGTCTGCTGCATATTGAAACCGAGCCATGCGTCATGATGGAACGCGGTGGACGAAGTGCCGCCGCCGCGAGGATGGAAGCTCATGAGGACCGCGCCGTAGTCCTCCTTGCCGGACACTCCGATTGCGATACCTCGGGCGAGCGCGCGCCAGATCTCCTCGACGCCGTCAGGAACGCGGTCGCCTCCGAGGATCCAGATGATTCCTTTCCGGCCAAAGCGTTTGCCTAGGAATTCCCCGTAGACTTGCGCTGTGCGCGGCGTGAAGATTGGATCGTCGCTCTTGCCCCGTGTGACCCAACTGCCCCAGGTAGGGAGCAGCGCAATGTAGATGCCGCGCTGATTCGCCTGGTCAATGATGTATTCAACGTGGTTCCAATAATCCGGAGCCGGGCGCGCGGGATCCTTGCCGGTCAGGGGGAGCTTACCGTAGGCGTTGGGGTCGGTGAGACCGTCCAACTCGGCCAAGGCCACCGCCTGGACGACGTTGAATTTCTGACTCGCGCGGACGTTCAGGTACTCAACGGCCTGCTTCCGGTCGAGCCGGTGGAAGAGTTCCCAGGCCGTGTCGGCGAGATAAAAGAACGGCGTCCCGTCCGCGTGTACGAGGAACCGGCCGTTCAAACTGACTTTCAAGGGCGGAGTTTCAGCGGCCAGCGCGGGCAGCACCAGGATGAGGGCGAGCAGTGTGCGCATGCGTCCTCGGTTTTATCACACCGATTCGGGGTACCCTAGTGCTCATGAAACTGGCTGTGGTACCGGTAGTTCTATTATTTTTAGCAGTTGCGCCAAGAGCGAGCGCCGTCATCACTCTTGGAAAGAGCACTCAGAACTTCACACTGACGGGTATTGGTCCCAATGCTCAAGGGCAAGGACAGAGCAAGATGAGTTGGGGCGCCTGCGTTTTTGACGGGACTACGACTACCTGTACCCTCTCAGGTTCGTACACCGGATTGGGCCCTGGCGGAAGCTACGCATTTATCGTTTCATATTCTGGCAACGGACCGTTCCCTCTGAATGCCATCAATCAGCCCGGCAGCGATTTGTTTTTTGCGCAGGCGGTAAGCAACTACGATTTCGTCATCACGCTCACTCCGATTACGGGCGCTCAAATTTCGTTCTACAGTTTCGCCAATTTCAACTTCTTGTACTCCGGACCGACGTGCACAGGCGTTCCCGCCACTAGTTGTAGCCTAAGCCAGGTGGGTGCCACAGCGAACGCAACCATCACCGGGCCGATTACGGGCAGCTTTAACCCGGCTCCCACAATCAGTCCTTCGGGTGTGATCAGCGCCGGCAATTACGGAGGCTTCCCTGACATCGCTCCAGGAACCTGGGTGGAGATATACGGCTTCAACCTGGCGAACGTCCGATCTCAAACCTGGGGGGGCGGTGATTTCGTTGGCAATCAAGCGCCATCCGCGCTGGGCGGCACAACGGTGACGGTAGCCGGTAAGGCGGCCTATGTCGACTTCGTGAGTCCGGGACAGGTGAACGTGCAGGTACCGTCAGGGATTCCTTCGGGCACTCAATCGGTGATTGTGACGACGGCCGGCGGCAGCAGTCTGGCTTATCCGATCAAGGTGAACACGGTGGAACCGGGCTTACTCGCTCCGCCTGCGTTCATCATCAATGGATCACAGCATGTCGCGGCGTTATTCTCGAATACGTTGACCTTCGTCCTGCCCGTTGCGGTGTCAGGAGTCAGCACGTCACGGGCGAGGGCCGGTGACAGCATCACACTTTACGGGATCGGATTTGGTACGGTGACGCCCGACATCCCGGCGGGACAGATTGTGGATAAGCTGAATCAGCTTCAGCCGAACTTCCAGATCACATTCGCCGGTGTTTCCGCGAACGTTACCTACAAGGGGCTGGCTCCGAATTTCGTCGGACTATATCAGTTCAACGTCACGGTGCCGAAGGTGACCCCGAGCGACACGGTGCCGGTGGCCTACACGCTCGATGGCGTGCCAGGGCCGCAGAATCTTGTGATCGCTATTCAAAACTGACGTCCGGTTTCGCCTCAGTTGCGCGTCATTAGATCGTGAACAATTGGACCTTCGTGGTGCGCGCGCTACGGTCGCGCAACTACAGGCTGTTCTTTACCGGCCAGAGCGTCTCGCTCGTCGGTACCTGGATGACCCGGGTGGCGATGGGCTGGCTGGTTTACAAGCTGACCGGATCCGCGGTGCTGTTGGGGACGGTGAGCTTTGCGGCGCAAGTGCCCACCTTCTTCCTCTCGCCGATAGCGGGCGTGCTGGTAGACCGGTGGGACAGGCACCGGACGCTCGTCGTCACGCAGATACTCTCGATGCTCCAATCGTTCGCGGTGGCGCTACTGACGCTGGCCGGCGCCGTCACGGTATGGCATCTGATCCTGCTCGCCATCTTTCAGGGCGTGGTGAATGCGTTCGACATGCCGGCGCGGCAGTCATTTGTGGTGCAGATGGTGGATCAGCGAGAGGACTTGGGCAACGCGATCGCGCTGAATTCCTCGATGGTGAATGCGGCGCGCCTGTTGGGCCCGGCCATCGCCGGTGTGGTGATTGCAGCAGTTGGCGAAGGCTACTGCTTTCTGATCGACGGGATCAGCTACCTGGCGGTGATTGCGTCGCTGATGATGATGCACGTGTCGGCGCCGGCAGTGCGGCGGCAGCGGGGCAACGTCGTCGAGCAGTTGGCCGAAGGCTGGCGGTACGTGAGCCAGTCGGTAGCCATCCGCTCGATTCTGCTGCTGCTGGCGCTGACGAGTTTCGCTGGAATGCCGTACTCAGTGCTGATGCCGGTTATCACGACGCAGGTGCTTCACGGCGGGCCGAGTACGCTCGGGATGCTGATGTCAGCGTCCGGTGTGGGCGCGCTGGCGGGCGCTGCGACGCTGGCGATGCGGCGCACGGTGCTGGGGCTGGGCATGCGAATCATCGTATGTACCGGAATGCTGGGGGTGGCGCTCGCTGGCTTTGGATTGTCGCGAAACTTCTGGTTGTCGTTGATGATTCTGCCGGTGATTGGCTTCACGATGATGCAACAGATGGCCGCCAGCAACACCATTCTCCAAACGATCATCGACGACGAAAAGCGCGGCCGGGTGATGTCGTTCTACTCGATGGCGTTTCAAGGGATGGCGCCATTTGGCGCCCTGATGGCGGGAGCGCTGGCGGCGCGCATCGGGACGCAAGAGACGCTGATCCTGAGCGGCGTCATTTGCATTGCAGGAGCGGTCTGGTTTGCACGGGAACTGCCGCACATCCGCACGATCATCCGGCCGATTTACCAACGGCTGGGCATCTTGCCAGAGGCGGCGCTTGGCGTTGACAAGGTGTCCGCCCTGCAGGCGCCGGAAGCCACCTGAGTTCAGGTGCTGGAAGCCAGCGGAAGTTTTGCCGACTCCCATGCGGCGAGTCCACCGGCCATTTCAACCAGGTTTGTGATTCCGTACTGGTGGAGAATGCTGGCGGCAATGGAGGAGCGATAGCCGCCGGCGCAATGGACCAGGATTCGCCGGTCGCGCGGAACTTCGTCGATGCGTTCGCGAAGGTGGTTGAGCGGAACGTTTTTGCTGTCGGGGATGTGCTTGGTGGACCATTCGGCGGCCGAGCGGACATCGAGCACAACCGGAGGCTGGGGAGACGCCAGTTCCTCGACGATCACCGGTACACCGGCGCGTTCGGTGGGCCACACTAGATCGGGCCGATCGCTCAGGGCCGCCATGCCGCTGTTCAAGAATCCTTTGACATGATCGAAACCGATGCGGCCGAGGCGAAGAGCCGCTTCCTGCTCGCGGCCGGGTTCAGCAATGATGACGATGGGTCGTGACCGGTCGAGCACAGTGCCAGCCCAGGTGGCGTACTGGCCGCCGAGCCCGACGTTGATGCTGCCGGCGAGATGGCCCTTGGCGAACTCAGCGGGATCGCGAACATCGAGAATCTGGGAGCCCGCGTCGCCCATCCGCAGCACCTCGTCGAGTTCAATGGGCTGGAGCACTCTCTCCAACGTCTGATCAAGGGTGGCGTGCTCGCGCGTATTGAGGATCGCGTCGTAGGTGAAGTAAGGCGGCGCATCCGGCTGGTCGGCGGTGACGAGCCGGACGAATTCTTCCTGGCTCATGGGTTGGAGCGCGTAGTTGAACCGCCGTTGATCGCCGAGGGACGAGAAGGTGTCGGACGAGAGTTTCTTTCCGCAGAGTGAGCCTGCGCCGTGAGCCGGGTAGACCAGGGTCTCATCGGGTAGCGGCAATAGCTGGTGATGCAGCGAGTGGTAGAGGCGGCCGCCGAGATCGGAGGCGGTCCAACCGAGCGACGCGCGCAAATCGGGCCGTCCGACGTCTCCGATGAACAAGGTGTCGCCGGTGAGCACGGCATAGGGTTTTTCCGAGTCCATTTGAAGGTCGAAGGCGAGGATGGAAATGGACTCGATGGTGTGTCCGGGAGTTTCGAGAACCTGGAGGCGAAGTCCGGGGAAGTTGAGGCTGTCACGGTCTTCCATCGCGACGAACGAATACTCGGCTTTGGCCCGGGCCCCAAGGTGGATGGTGGCACCGCACTCGTTGCGGAGTTCCAGGTGTCCTGCGATGAAATCGGCGTGGAAATGGGTAAGGAACACGTGACGGATCTGAAGTCCGAGGCTGGCGGCATCGGCGAGGTATTGCTGAATGTCGCGCTGAGGGTCGACGATGATGGCGGTGCCGCTGGCCTCATCGGCGAGGAGATAGGACGCGTGAGCGAGGCAGCCCAGGTAGTACTGTTTGAGGATCATAGAGATCGTTTAGTCGAGTGTAGCGTGGGCATTTTAGATTTGGAACGGATTATTTTTCGAATCGGCTCAGTAGTTTAGGGAATTTGATCCCCTGCCGGTTGTTGCGTGGGGCATGAGACTGAGGGCGGGAAGATCAAATGCGCTCACTAATCTCATTGATCGCCGCTGCGGCGCTTGCTTGTGCCGGAACAGCGGAACACGTGGACATCGCGTGGAAGGTTCTGCCGCGGCGAGTGGTTGCCGATAATTTCGGATCCCGTGTCGCGAAGCTCTATTACGCGGTGGTGGCCGTGGTTGGGAACAACAGTGGCTACGACTTGCAGATTTCATCGATTCTTTTTCAATTGCCGGAAGCGACCGGGGTGACGGCCCCCGTGCCGGTGGATCCTTATCGCATCGTTCGCGGCAGTCTTGAACGCGAGCACATGATGGGATTGCGGAGTACAGGAATCAACGTAGTGAAGGGTCTGGGTCCTGTGCTGGCGGGCGGGGGCACGCTGTTCGGGGGCTCGACGTATGCGCACGTAGTCGACATTTTTAGCAATCCCCTCGAGAAGGGCTTGGAGTTGGTATTTCCAGACAAGACGGTGCCGCAGATGGCGGCGCTGGACAGCCTTGCGATGCGGGACAACATGCTGATTGCCAACAACACGCAGGAGGTGCTGCTCACGTTTGTCAGCCGGGACTTGCTGGTGACCCAAGCCAACCGGAAGCAGTTGCAGCGAGGGATCCGCGGCGAATTCGATGTCCAAGCGGTGATGCGCGCGCTGGGCAACCTGGTGTTGACGGGTAAGTCGATGACCTACGTGGACCGGGTGACCGTGACGGTGCGCCCGAAATGAACGGAACTGCGGGTTACGGCGAGACGTCCAGAATTATAGGAGGTCCATGCGAGAATCCGCGCGCCAGATTCCAACATCTATAGTCTTGTGCTTTCCCGTTTAGCCAATATGTTTGCAATGGACCAGACAAAAACGCAGGGTGACGTCATTGCCGGGCCGGCCGATGTGCCGGAAGGAGCCATCGTAAGTCCTGACACACGCCGGGAGAACCGAATTCCGCCGGGGCAAGCACGCACGAAGAAGTGGCCGATTCTGGATGCGTCCGGGGCTCCGGCGGTGGAGGCGGCGAACTGGACGATGAAGGTCGAGGGACTGGTGAACCATCCCGTTTCGCTCGATTGGAAAACGTTCAGCCGTTTACCACGCGTGCGGGTGTTTTCCGACTTTCATTGCGTGACGAGGTGGTCGCGACTGGGCAACTTGTGGGAGGGTGTGTCGACCCGCGAGTTGCTTGAATTGGCGGGCGGTGGGAAGGCGGAAGCGCGGTTTGTGGCGGTTCATGGGCATGATGGTGGATGGACCACGAATCTTCCGCTGGAGGCTTTGCTGGCGGAAGATGCCCTGGTGGCGACGCATCATGATGGCGTCCCGCTCTCGGCCGAACACGGTGGTCCGGCGCGGCTGATCGTTCCGCAGTTGTATGCGTGGAAGAGTGCGAAATGGATTGCGGGCATCGAGCTATTAGAGAAGGATCGTCCGGGGTTTTGGGAACGGAACGGTTATCACAACAATGGCGACCCGTGGAAGCAGGAGCGGTATGGCTGGTAGACCTCGTCCGATGAATTGGATTGACAGCGGGCTGCATGCGGCGTGGATTGGCCACAGCACGGTGCTGCTGAAAATCGACGGGTTCACTGTGCTGACCGATCCGGTGTTCGGGCGGCGATGCGGGATTCGAATGGGTCCGGTGACGGTAGGGATCAAGCGGATCTCAGCGCCGGCGCTGCATATTCCGGAACTGCCGCCGATCGATTTGATCCTCTTGAGTCACGCGCACATGGATCATTTCGATATCGCCTCGCTGCGTGCCTTGGAGAACGAGCGAACCCACGTGGTGACGGCGCGGGCCACCAGCGATCTGCTGCGAGTGGAGCGATACGCGTCGGTGCAGGAGATCGGTTGGGGCGAACACGCCCGGGTAGGTCCGCTGAGCATTACGGGATTGCGGGTACGGCACTGGGGTGCACGCATGCGCACCGATACGTTCCGCGGTTATAACGGCTATTTGCTCGAAACATCTAAACACCGGGTTGTTTTTGGCGGCGACACGGCGATGACGGATGAATTTCGGGCTATTCGCTCGTCGAAGCCAGTGGATCTCGCAGTAATGCCGATTGGCGCGTACGATCCGTGGATTTATGCGCATTGCACGCCGGAGCAGGCGCGGCAGATGGGTGATGACGCTGGGGCGGAGCGCTTTTTGCCAGTCCACCATCAGACGTTCCGGTTGAGCAGGGAACCAGTGTATGAGCCGATCGAGAGGTTTTTGGAATCGGCTGGGCATGACCGTGTGCTGACGCAGCGGATTGGCGACGAAGTGTCATTGCAGTAGCGTTTTTGGCGTTATGACGCAGACGGCAGCGAGGGATCGCCGGCGGTGACGCCACTTCGTTGCATCGCATTAGAATAATGCAATGACCTTGGACGATTACAAGGTAGTGCTCTACCGAAACCAACCTCACGGGTGGGTTGCGGAAGTGCCAGCGATTTCGGGATGCCACGCGCTCATGTCTACTCCGGAGGAGGCTCTTGGAGAACTGGCTACTGTCTTCCAGATGATTTCGGAGGAATAAAAAGAGCGCAACCAGCCCATGCCCGCCGACACGACTGAAATCGTGCACGCGTAGCGCCCGGGCGGACGAGTTCCGTCGTGCCGCAGCCAAGTTGGGTTTTCAAAAGGCCCGCCAAACCGGAAGTCATGAACGTTGGCGGCGGGATTTTGAACCAGCTCGGTATTAGCGAGCAGGAGTTTGAACGCCTCCGACAGCCATGTGGCGGACTGAGTGGTCTCCAATCCACAAGGTGCTTAGACTAACGTCCCCATGCCGGCATTCTTTGCCGCGAGCCAGTGCGACAAAGCAGGTAACGGCTCAATGATCCGCGGTGAAGGCTACGCTTACCTCAAGAGGACCCGCTTTTGGACAGCTGACACGAACGGTCTTCGACGCATAGCCCACCTTGTTAAATCATGTCGAGTGTTCCGTCCATTGTTTCCTGCCACCGACCGTGCGAGTGGGTGAGTGGGGCATTGCGTCCGAGTTGGAGGGAGACTTCTACTTCGGGCAGTGGCTCCCCTTTATCTGTCGTTGTTCGGAAGTAAGAGAGACATGCCGGTTCGCCGTTAGATGAGCCGTACATCTCACGTCCATAGGCACATTGGGGTAGCTTTACATCCAGCAGGATTGGCTTTCCGAGCCTCACTTCCAGATTCGAGATCGCGAGCGGGGAACATCCGTTCATTCCCAGTCGCAGTGTTTGCGGGCCGAATTTGAAATCGCACAGCTGAAACTCGGATCCGACCATGCGACGCAGTTCAACGTGCCGGAGGAATCAACCAGTTCATCCAGATAAAGTTTAAGGCCTTGCCATTCCGAGGCTTGGAGCTTGACGCTAAGAGCGCAAAGTCAGGCGAAGATGCTGAGAGCGCATACTCGCCGAGACTGCCGGCAGCAAGAAGCACGATAAGACGGAACGGGGTCCGCATGTTTCCATCGTAATTCGCCGTTTCGAGCTAATCCTCGGTGGAGGTTCAGGAAACCGGCACGGAGTTCCTCCGCCTACTCAGGTTGAGTGGTAGACGTGGACGGATTTCGGAAAGACGCGAGTGCCTTCCAGGGTGACGCCGGGGAGTCCGTCCAGGTGGACTTCGCGGAGCTTTGGGAGTTTGACCAGGTGGGGGAGGCCGGCGTCGGTGATGCCGGTGCACTCGTAGAATTCGATCTGCTCCAGCGTTGGCATGGCGCCGAGGATGGCGAGGCTCTTGTCGGTGATCTGCGTCAGTCCGGCGTAGTAGTAATTGATATTGAGATTGGCGATGAGGGCGGTGGCCGCGTCGGTGGTGCTGCGGCAGTACATGCAGGTGAGGCGCTCGAGATTGACGCAGCGGCCTACGTGACGGAAGCCGTCGTCCTCGAAGCCGATGGGCGTGAGTTCTCTCAGGGCGGGGAAGTCGGGCAGCGCGGAAAGCGCGGCGTCGTCCACGTTGGCGCAGCCGATCGCCAGATTGCGTAGTGACGGCATTTTTGCGAACGCCAGGAAACCGCGACTGCCGAAATTGGGACATACGCGTCCCCACAACCCTTCGAGTGTCCGGGAACGGCTGAGGGCGATGAAGCCGTCGTCGGTGGCGACCGACTCCTGGGCGCGCAGCTTGCGCAAACGCGGAATTGCGGCGATGTGGCCCATGGCGGTGTCGTCACTGAGTTTGCCGTCGCAGCCGAGCACGCTGAGATTCGGCAGGGCGGCGAGGCACGAGAAGCCTTCGGTGGTGATGGCGGTGACGTGCCAGAACAGATCGAGTTCAGAGACACCGTGGAGTCCGGCGAGGTTGGCGAGTCCGGCGTTGGTGAAGGGACCGTCGATGAGAAGGCGTGCTCCGTCGCTGTGTTTGAGCCGGGGGAAATTGTGGAGGAGCGGGAGTCCGTGATCGGTGACGCGGCGGCCGGTGCTGAAGTCGCGCAGTTTCGACTTTCCTTGCAGAGCCTCGATGGCGCCGTCGCCAGTGGGAGAGCCCATGAGGTTGACACGCTCGAGTTGCTCGCAGAAACGCAGATTGGCGACGCCGGTGTCGGTAACGCCGCCCTGCCACGTCATTTCCAGAGTCTTCAAATTGGGAAGATGCCGGAACACCTCGAGTCCGCGGTCCGTAATTTTGCCGCCGGGATATTCGCCGATATCGAGGTACTCCAATTGGGGCATGCGAGCGAGGTGGAGGAGTCCATCGTCGGTGAGTTCGCGAGAACCGCCGAGGGTGAGGCGGGTGACGTGGTTGAGCATGGAGATGCGCTCGAGCATGGAGTCGGTCATGAGTCCGTTGGCGTCGACGGCGGGGAGGCGGCGTTCGGTGAGGACGGCAATGAGCTGGTCCCAGTCGTTGCGGTTAAGCTGACGGCGCGGTGAGATCCGGTTCTCCTTGGGGTCGATGGCGTAGGGCTCGACTTGCGGGGGAGTGCCGGAGGCGACGGCTTGGAGGAGCGCGTCCCAGTTGCCGAAGCCGGCGTCCTGGGCGACGATCAACTGGGCTTCGGCGAGCGGCAGTGAGTTCTGAGGGACGCGTGAAGAGCGCTGGCGATAGGCGTAGTCGCGGCGCCAGATTTCGGCGTGGAGGTTGTCGAGAGTGAAGGACCGCTGGTAGTGCTGATTGAGGCGCTCTAGCGCGGACGCGTCGTCGTGATCGCAGGCCAGCACTAAGTCGGCTGCGGCTTGCGCATATTGTTCGGCGGTGTGAAGGCCGGTGGCGGGAGCGCTGGAGGCAGCAGACAGGGCTTTCCAATTCGAGTAGCCGTACTCGAGCGCGAGGGCGTGTTGGACGTCGCGGAGTACGGGCTGCGCGGGAGCTTTGGGGTAGATGGTGGTCAAGCGGTTGAGGGCTTCGGCATCGTTGAGACGCAGGGCCTTGAGCCAGCGCTTGGCTTCTTTTTTGAGATTGTCGAGGATCATAAAAACCTTCCTTCCGTTGCTGCCCAGAGTCCGCTGAGTACAGGGCCGGATGAAAGGTCCGGAAAACTGACGTTGAAGGAGGGTGGGAGCTAGCTCCCTTGCCGCGGACAGGAGGCGCCCCAGAGCGCACTGGGTAAAGGGTCGCACTGGGGCGGGGGGAGTGTCAACTGGCGGGCTGTTCTGCAACTGGCGGGGTTCGCATCTGTCCCGTCACGGGCGGTATGATGCTGGTATGACCAGATCGAAGATTGCCATCAGTTTGCCAAAGGAGCAAGTGATGAGAGTCCACCGGGAAGTCCGAGCTGGACGAGCCGATTCGGTTTCGGGTTATATTGCACGGGTTCTAGCGGAACACGAGAAGCGCGAGTCCCTCAAGGCACTGCTGCGGGATCTGGTCGAACAACATGGTGCACCGGCTGCTAAGGACAAAAGATGGGCAGAACGCGCACTCGCGCCGCGACGGGGATAGTGCTGGATTCTGGCGCGTTGATCGCTTTAGATCGAGGTGATAAACGCATGATCGCCTTGCTCCAGAGGGCGTTAGCTCAAGGCCGGGTTTTTCGAGTGCCCGTGGGCGTCGTGGGTCAAGCCTGGCGCAATGGGCGGGTTCAGGTTGCTCTAGCGCGGTTCTTGCGGAGCGAGGAAGTGGAGATAATCCCGCTTGATGAAGAGCTTGTTCGTTCCTGTGGAGAACTTTGCGGCGCCACTGGCTCGTCGGATATTGTTGACGCCTCGGTGGTGATCCTTGCGAGAGCGCGGCGAGACCCAATCGTTACTAGTGATCCGGTTGACCTCCGGCGGCTGGATCCGTCAGCGCAGATTATTGCTGTTTAGAAATCGTGGGTGAACGTGGCGTTGTTGCCGGCGATTCCTTTGTTAGTCGTTTCGAGTGCGGTCGTGGTGGGACGGAGCCCGATATGCGTCAGTAGGACAGTTTGTCATACTCTTTAGTATGGTACAGAAGATCGCTGTTACCCTGGATCAAGATACCGTCGCAGATCTCGACCGCTGGGTCCGAGAGGGTAAATACCCGAACCGCAGCCGTGCGCTACAGTCGGCTGTAAATCTGCTCAGCGAACGCGAAAAAAGAACTCGGCTTTCGCGGGAGTTGGCACGAATCGATCCACTGGAAGAAAAGCAATTGGCCGAACATGGCCTGGGTGACGGTGAGTGGCCCGAATACTGAGGGGTGAGGTGTACTGGGCGGATTTGAACCCAGTCCGCGGCCGCGAGCAAGCCGGCTTGCGGCCGGTCTTAATCCTGAGCCAGGACTTGTTCAACAAAAAATCCGAGACGGTGATTGCGATGGCAATTACAAGCCAGCCGCAACGGGCAGGGTTTCCTTTGACGCTGGAGCTTCCGTCGGAAGTGCTCCCTAAGCCATCCTGGGTGAAGATCTCGCAGATTCGAACCATTTCCATTGATCGCCTTGGCAAGAAGGTCGCTTCCGTCGATTCCCAATTGCTCGGTCAGTTGGTCAACGGGCTGCTCGAGTTGATCGGCTAACGCATCCACGCTTTCCGATATCATGCCATTGCGGGAGCTCATTGGACAATCGCTTCAGTGGCGCGGAATTGGCGCCTAATAGGGTTATGACACCGGGAGAGATCAGATCTCATGCTGAGCAGCGGAAATTACTCTCAGGAGCATACAAACAGCTTTTCGATGAGGTTGTCGCCATTCTTTTCCGGTACGATCCAATAGGTATTGACTTCGAAGAGAACACAGACGAATACGATGCCGAAGCGGGCACGATCATCGCCGGGCTCACAGCGGACATGACCGCTGATGGTGCCGCATCTGTGGTTCATGAAGAGTTCGTCCGCTGGTTCAGCCGCGAAGACGCTGGTCCCAGGGGAAAATACTCTTCGGTGGCAGTGGAGATTCTCGCCGCTTACAACCACTACGGTCTGTGCTGAACGCATTTCGCCGAGCGATCGCGACCGGTTCTGGCGAGACCGACCGTCTTAGAATTGGCGGAATTCGTCGGGGAATTCTTTTTGGGACCAGGGGAGGCGCTGGTGGAGATTCTTGACGCCGTCGTAGAATCTCCGCCCGGTTAGCCTCGTGTTGTTGTGGGTAACGATGTTGTTCATGGCCTCGGCGCGGTCCTGGCTCGGTGGGTGGGAGCGGAAGAAATCGGTCAGGCCGCCGGCGACCGTCGATACGGCTTCGGCATCCGGAGTGTTCGGGGACGATCGTGGCGCCTCATTGAAGGCTTTCTGCATCTTCCAAAACAGAGTGGCGGCGGCGTTGGGGTTGTAGCCGGCTTGGGTGGCGAGCATCTCGCCGTGTGCGTCGGCATCGAGTTCCTGCTTCGGGCTGAAGCCTAACGTGACCACCTGCCGTGCGAAGGCGAGAACCCAACCGGCCTCCGGCACTCCGAGTTTCTTCATCTTCACTTCGTACTGATAGCGCTCGATGCAATGGCGGTAGTCCACGTGCGAAATTTCGTGCCCGAGGACGGCGGCGAGTTGAGCTTCGGAGTCGACGAAATCGATGAGGCCGCGATTAACGAATACATGGCCGCCGGGTATGGCGAAGGCATTGATCGCGGGTGATTCGATGACGTGGAATTTATAACGGATGCCCGGACGATCCACCTTGGGGAGTAGCTTTGCGGCAACGCCGGTGACGTAGATGGAGAGCGCCGGATCCTCCTGGTTGACCGCCAGTACCTCTTTGGCGATGTCGTCGCCCAACTGCATTTCTTCGGCATCGGAGGAGCGGGTGGCCTGCATCGGAATCTGGTCGGCGTCGCGCACGGCGTCGGTCCAGAGATCGATGACGGAGGCGAGGCTGACGCGGCGGTCGGGCTGGCCGAGCGCGCCGAGGATTGCGCCACCGGCGAGGGCGGCGAGTATGATGACGAGTCTCATGTTCTTCATGTCCGTGCTCCTTTATAAAAAGCGCTGAATGCGTTCGCGATAGCGGGTGTAGACCCAGGACACGCTGATGAGCAGCAGGCCCAGAACGATGCAGGTGAGGATGACGTAGATCTGCTCCATGTTGCGCAGGTCGAGGCACAACTTGAGAATGCAGATCAGAAACATGAAGAGGCCGGAGAGTCGCAGGACGCGGTCGCGGAGGGGGAAGCCGGCGATGAGCAGGCCGACGCCTTCGAGTCCCCAAGCCACGGTGAGGATGCCGCCGGAGACTTCGTGGAACAGCAGGAGCGTTAGCAGCACGGTGCCGAGTACGGAGAAGTAGGTTCGGGCGAAGCGCTCGATGCCTTCGCGGCGCGGCGATTGCGGAACCAGTAATTGCGCTGCGTAGAGGCAGGCGATGACGATGGCGGCAACGCCGATGCGGCCAGTGGCGCCGGAGAAACTATCGGGTGAGTTGAAGCCGGTAGCGACGCCGCGAGCGAAAGCGAGGCCGGCAATGATGTAGCTTTGCCAGCGGAGGTCGGGCCAATCACGACGCTGCCCGAGAATCAGAACGATGATGGCGAAGGCGGCCCAGCCGAGGACAGCGTAGGTCCGGCCGAGTTCGAAGCGCATGAGCGCGACCACGAGGATGGCAGCGGCGTGCACGTAGTAGCGGGCGAAGCGGCTGTCGCCCAGGCGGCGCCACAAATGATAGAACCCGGCGATCACCGGAGCGACGGTGACGACGCGGTGAGACAGGAAAGCGGTGCTGCCGGAGGTGACGAAGTTGGCGACGAAGAGGCGGCCGAAGGTGACCACCGACATGATGTGGCCTTGAGCGGCGACCCCTGGAAGTTCGAAGGAGAGGCCGGTTTCGACCAGCAGCAGAGCCAGCGCGGCGTAGGCGGGGCCGACAGCGGCGGGCGGCAGAATGGCCCAGAGTCCGATGGCGGCGAAGAACGTCGCGACGGAGGAGAAGGCGGTGATCCCGATCGCCTTGTCGCGAGCCATCTGGAGCCGCGCGGCGAAGGCGTAAGCGACGAGCGCGGACCACACGGGAATGAGTCGGAGCGCTACCGGGCCGTCGTTGTGGACGGGGACGATGTTCGAGACCAGCACGCCGCACGCGCCGAGAGCGAAGACGGCGAACGACTGCGACTTGAATTCGGGAGGCAGTTCGCGCAGTCCGAGTTCCAGGAGGGCGAGCGCCAGGACGAGCCAGCCCAGGCCGAGGTAGTCAGCCGGAACGATTCGCCAGACGAGCGTTGCGAGCAGTGCGCTGACGGCCCAGGAGGCAGAGGTGCGAAGCCAGTTGCGCTCCGATTCGCCGAAGCGGTCGTCGGCGGAACGCAGTGCGCTCCAGACGCCGAGGTAGGCTGCGAGCGCGGAAGCGCTGAGTGCGATCCAGGGGAAGCGGGCGGGCGGTTGGACGCCGGCGGCGACATTGCCCTGGTGGATGCCGGTGCCGAAGAGCGCGATGACGGCCGCGCCGTAAGCCTGATAGCGGAAGTCCTCCAGTCGCCGCAGCCAGCCGAAAGCGAAGAGAGCCGACGCCAGTCCGAACCAGGCGACTCCGAGGTGAGGCTCGGGGACGCGGATGCCGATGAGCACTGCACAAGCGGCAGACGCAGCGTAGCCGTACAGTATGGCCGACCGCTGGAGGTAGCGATTGAGATAGAACAGCGCGGCCATGGCGGTGGTGGGCCAGGTCCAGGCGAGGGGCACAGGCTGGTCGGTCCAGAGCATTTTCACAGCGTCGACGAGGAAGAGTGTGGCGCCGAGTTGACGCGGGTAGGCTTGGCGGAAGTACAGGCCGGCGAGGAACAGGCACTCGGCTTCGGCGAGCAATCCGAAAGTCGCCCACATGCCGTGGAATTTGAGAAGGACGGCGGCGGCGGACAATGCCGCGGCGATGGTGATGGGTCCTTCATAGCCGCCCCACAGAATGCGGGTGAGCGTGTTCTGGTCGTCGCTGAAGCTTGAAGGCGGACGCAGGCGTGTGCGCAGGACGGCGCTGGCGAGATACGCGGCGGCCACTAAGGCGGCCATCAGGGCGAGATGTTGGGGTGCGGAGGTGGACCACTTGAGATAAGTGAGTCCGGCGAAGGCGAGTGCGTTGAGGGGTTGGATGAGGCTTTCCCACCAGGCGTAGGCGGTCCGCTGCCTGGCGCGGAGCAGGTCGAAGGCTTCAAACAAGAGCCAGTAGATGGTGAACAGGAACTGCGCCTGCGAGGCGGGCGCGTCGGAACTGCCGCGCGAGATCAGCGTTCCCCAGGTGGCGATGAGTCCGAACAGCGCCATGCTGGACCAGTTGAAGCGCACGGCGATGAAGAGCAGGGACGCCGCGAGGGGAACCAGCGCGACCACTGAGAGCGTGGTGACGGGGGTGATGGCGAGGGTCGCGAAGGCGATGAAGTAAGCGAGTGCGGTGAGCGTCTGCGAGCGGTAGCGGAGGGAATGGGCGATCATGCCGCAGGCGACGAGGATGAGGGCGATGCCGCCGGCCCAGGGAGAGTCGATAACGCGGGTGGCGTCGACGGCGTGCATGGCGTAGGTGGTGAAGTAGAGGCCGGCCCAGCCTCCGCCGAGGAGTCCGCGAGAGAAGACGCGGTAGCGTTCTTTGCGTTCGACGAAGACGCCAGAGATGAGCATGGTCAAACTGACGGCGAGTCCGAGGGCGGCGCGCTGCCAGGGCGTCATGTAGGGATAGAGATAGCTGACGCCATAGGCGAGTCCGATGATGAAGATGAGGGCGCCGAGCTTGTTGAGGAGGCTGCCGCCGACTAGCGCTTCCCACTCGTCCTGGCTGAACTTCTCGCGCATGCGTTCGGAGAACGTTGGGCCGGCGGGTTCGAGGATGGGCGGTGGCTCGGGTGCGGGCTGGTATGGCTCGAATACGGGAAGTGGGGGTGGCAGTTGCGGGGGCCGCTCGAGTATGGGTTCTTCCCAGGTTGGGATAGGAGGCGGGGGTGCGGCTGGGGTCGCTGTTACGACGGGCTCTGGTGCTGGTGCTTCCTCTCGTGCTTGCGCTGGTGCTTGCGCTTCCGGTAGACCGGCCGGGAGGCGCGTCCTACTCGCTTTAAGTTGCTCTAACTCGAATTCGAGAAGGTTGATGCGCTCTTCGATGCGCTGGAAGCGGCCTCGGATTATGAGCCAGCGGAGAATAAACACACCGATAACGGCGAAGAGTAAGAAGACGACGAATTCCATA
Source organism: Bryobacterales bacterium (assembly GCA_038212445.1). Lineage (GTDB taxonomy): Bacteria > Acidobacteriota > Terriglobia > Bryobacterales > Bryobacteraceae > TMP-7. Next base: position 62,554 of record JBBQUM010000018.1, on the reverse strand, counting down.
AGGCACCCTTATGCGGTCTGCGCCTTTCCTTCGGTTGCGAGGTCGACTGCTTTGGCTTTCACGCCGCGCAAATCCGTCTTGCCTGTGCCGAGGGTGGGGAGCGATTCCACCTGATAGATGTTCTCGCGCTTGGGCAGCCAGAGCTTGGGCAGATCGCTGTCGGCGAGCTTCTGCCAGAGTTCGGCAGGCGTCATGTCGGGGCGTGCATAGAGTACCACCAGGCGTTCGCCGCGCTGGTCGTCGGGGATGCCTGAGACGGCGCAGGCGTAGTCGCCGATGGCGTTATAGATGTGCTCTTCCACCTTGAGATGCGGCACCATCTCGCCGCCGATTTTGGAGAAACGAGACAGACGGTCGGTGATGGTGATGAAGCCTTCGTCGTCGATTAAGCCGATGTCGCCGGTGGCGTACCAGCCGTCGCGTATCACTTCGGTGGTCCTCTCAGGCTGGCCGAGGTAGCCGAGCATGCGGCTGGATCCCTTGACGACGAGCAGTCCTTCTTCATTGGCGCCGCGGGTTTCGAAGGTGGCGGGGTCGACGATTTTGGCGACGACGCCGGGCAGGGGATGGCCGACGGTGCCGGGCTTGTTGCCGGTCTGGGTGTCGCGGCCCATTTCGAAGTCGGGATGATTGACGCCGACGACGGGGGACATTTCGGTGCAGCCGTAGCCTTCAAGCAGGTCGAGCGCGAAGACCTCCTTGAACGAAGAGGCGACGGAGGCGCGCAGCTTTTCAGCGCCCACGAGGACGAAGCGCAGGGTGGCAAATTGCTCGCGGGTACACTTGCGGGCGTAGCCGAGACAGAACGTCGGCGTCGAAAGCAGGAAGGTTCCTTTTTGTTTGTGGATCAATTCTCCGATGGCCTTGGCTTCAGTGGGATTGGGATGATAAGCAGCGCCGCAGCCGCCGACGAGCGGGAGCCAGACGGTGACGGTGAAGCCGAAGGAGTGGAAGAAGGGGAGGACGCCGATGATGCGGTCGTGCTTCGTGATGGAGAAGACGGTGACCATGGCTTCGATGTTGGAAATGATGTTGTAGTGCGAGAGCATGACGCCCTTGGGGACGCCGGTGCTGCCGCTGGAGAAGATGACTGTGGCGAGGCTGTCGGGGTCGCCGGTGCGGATGAGGGAGGAGAGCGGCATGAAGCGCGCGCGGAGCATGGCGGCGAGCTTGTTCGATTTCGAGAAGCCGGCCATAAGGTCTTCGAGGTAGACGGCGCCGACGGGCGCGTCGAGCTTGGCTTTGGTGAGGAACTGTTTGGACGTGAGGATCGTGGTGATGCCGCACTGTTCGACGGCGTGCGCCATGGCTTCGCGGCCGGCGGTGAAGTTGAGGTTGACCGGAATGAGTCCGGCGAGCGAGACGCCGACGTTGGCGAGCGCGCCGCCGATGGAGGACGGCAGCAGCAAGCCGATCATTTTGTCGTTAGGACGATGCTTGCGGAGCCAACCGGCGATGAGGGTGCTGCCGGTGAGGGCCTTGCCGTAGGTGAGTTCGCGACCAGTGGAGTCAGCCATGGCGAACTGATTCCAATTGCTGCGCGCGTTGCGGGCGAAGCGGGCCGGCAGCGTGTCGGTGGGGCGTTTGCGCTCTTCGACAGCCTCAGCGCCGAGTTCGAGAATTGCCTGGCGGACGGAGTGCGCGGAGGAGACGGCCTTCATGGGCGCACCGAAGGAGATGGTGATGGGCAGCGGAATGCGCTTGGGCCATTTCCAAAAGAACTTGCCGCCTTCGAAGCTGAACACGCTACCCCACATGCCGTCGACGTGCACGGGGATGACGGGGACATCGGGGAGTCCGTCAACGATGCGTTCGAGGCCGCGTTTGAACGGGAGCAAATTGCCGGTGCGCGTGATGGCGCCTTCAGCGAAGATGCAGACCACGTGTCCGCCGGTGAGTTCGCGCTTGGCGGCGCGGAGGGATTCGATGACGTCGCGAGGTCCGGTTTGTCCGACGGGGATGCACTTGGCGAGACGGCAGAACCAGTTCAACGCGGGGTGCTCGTAGTAGGGCTTCCAGATCATGAAGCGGATGAAGCGCTGCATGCAGGCGGTGATGAGGAAGCCGTCGACGTGGCTGACGTGGTTAGAGACGAGGAGGGCGGGGCCGTTGAGCGGCATGTTCTCCTCGCCGACGATGCGGATGCGGTAGAGGGTATGGGTGAGCATCCACAGGACGAGGCGGAAGAAGAATTCGGGGACGGCGCGGACGATCCAGAATGTCGCGAAGAGGGTAAGGACTCCGGCGACGAGGATGAGCGTGTCGGCGCGGAGGTGGAACTTGTCGTGGAGTAGGGCGAGGACGCCGGAGGCGATCAGCAGTCCGAAGGTGTTCCAGATATTGTTGGTGGCGATGATGCGGCCCTTCTCCTTCGCGTCGGCGCGCTGCTGGAGGTAGGCATTGAGCGGCACGATGAAGAGTCCTGAGGCGACGCCGAGGAACGTCAGCATGATCATTGACAGGATGTAGGAACCGCTGGCGGCCCAGAGCATGACGGAGAAAATGGCCATGAAGATGGAGCCGAGCGGGACGAGTCCGAGTTCCACTTTGTTGCCGGAGAGTTTACCGGCGAGCATGCTGCCGGCGCCGATGCCGACGGCGAGGCAGGTGACCATGAGGCTCACCTGGTAGTCGTTGACCTTGAGGACTTCGCTGCCGAAGAGCAGGAGGTCCATCTGGAAGAGGGCGCCGAGGAACCAGAAGTAGGAGATGGCGATGACCGTGAGCCAGAGGGGACGGTCGTGGAGGAGGTGTTTGGTGCCGGTGATGACTTCAGCGGCGGGGTTCCAGAGGAACGGTTGTTTGGAGCCGGAGGGCGGGACCTTGGGGATGCCGAGGCTGACGAGGAAGCCGACGATGGCGACGCCGGTCATGACGATGCCGAGGTACCACGGTGTGGCTTTCCAGATGGCGAACATCGCGCCGCCGAGAGCGGTGCCCATGACGATGGCGACGAAGGTGCTCATTTCGAGCAGTGCGTTAGCGCGGGAGAGTTCGCTGTCGGGGAGCATCTCGGGGACGATGCCATATTTAGCAGGGCTGAAGATTGTCGAGTGCAGCGCCATCAGGAAGAGGACGACGAGCATCAGTTCGATGCTGGTGGAGAAGAAGGCGGCGATGCCGAAAAGCATGACGCCGATTTCGAAGATCTTGACGGCCACCAGGACGCGGCGTTTGCTGATGACGTCGGCGAGGTGGCCGGAGTAGCCGGAGAACAGAAGGAAGGGAATGACGAAGACGGCGCCGGCGAGCGCGAGGTACATGCTCGACGATTCGCTGGATGCGGCGACGTGGACGGCGCGCATCTGGACGGCCATCTTATAGATGTTGTCGTTGAAGGCGCCGAGGAACTGGGTCCAGAGGAAGCTTTGGAAGCCGCGGTTCCGCAGGAGCGGTCCAAAGCCGCCGTGGGCGCCGGGGTTTTCTTTTAGGTCGTTCGTCATAGCGATCAATAGGGCACGGCGACTGCCGGATGGTCCAGTTTTTGAATCAACGACTTAACGGAGGCTTGGCTTGGTTCGCCATGCATTTTACGAACATCGGCATACAATAAATGTACATGTCGTTACTGACGTCGTCTGAGCGCAACTTTCTTGGTGCTGTGGCACGGTTAGCCTACTGTAATCCTTTTCTGCCGGTCCGCGCGACGTACGAACAGGAGGCTTTGGGAGCTGAGTATGTGGACGGGGAATCGGTGTGGAGCATGCCGGTGAATGAGCCGGAGCGTCCTCGCGCCAACGTGTGGCGCATCTTCGAATTGCTGGAACCGCTGGTGATGCGGTTGAGGGACAAACTGCGCGACGGCACGCGCGGCGCGAGCGATGACCTGGTTTTGTATGAAGACGGCGTACTCCACCTGCTGTATCAGCGTTACTATCCCAAGTTTTTCGCCACCAGTTTCAGCACGGAGCCTGGAGCGCGAAACTGGCGATTCTATCAGGAATTTCAGGTGGACTGGATGGGGTTCTTCGATAACGCAGGGGTGGAGTTTCCATCGCACCACGAAGTGCGGCATACGTTCGCGTGTTTCCGGCAGATTCAGCGAGCGTTTGAGCAGACGTTTCGGGCGATAGTCGGGAACTCGCTGCCGGCGGCCAGACTGCGAGCGGCGGTATGGGAATCGATTTTCACGCACGATATACGGCGGTACCGGCGGACGTTGTTCGAGCGCATGGGGGAGTTTGCGACGCTGATCACGGGGCCGTCGGGGAGCGGGAAGGAACTGGTGGCGAGGGCGATCGGGCAGTCGCGGTATGTGCCGTTTGATGAGAGACGGTTGACGTTTGCCGATGACGGGGCGGTCCCGTTTTTTCCGATCAACATTTCCGCGTTGTCTCCGACGCTGGTGGAGAGCGAACTGTTTGGCCACCGGCGTGGGGCGTTTACTGGAGCGACGGGCGACCGCAAAGGCTGGCTCGAGGCGTGTCCAGCGGTGGGGAGCGTTTTTCTGGATGAGCTGGGCGATCTGGACCCGGCGATTCAGGTGAAGCTACTGCGCGTGATTGAGACGCGGACCTTCCATCCTGTCGGCGATACGGCGGTGCGGCAGTTCAGCGGAAAGCTGGTGGCAGCTACCAACCGCAACCTGGCGAGGGACATCCGTGACGGGCGCTTTCGCGAGGACCTGTACTATCGCCTTTGCTCAGATCAGATTGTCACGCCCTCGCTGGCATCGCAAATTGAGGCGTCGCCGGGAGTGCTGGATGAGCTGGTGGTGTTCATGTCGCGGAAGATTGCGGGTGACGAGTCGGAGTCGCTGGTGGCGGAGGTGATGACCTGGATCAAGGAGAATCTCGAGGAGGGCTATGCATGGCCGGGGAATTATCGGGAGTTGGAGCAACTGGTGAAGAACGTTTTGATACGCCGTGACTACCGGCCTGCGAGGGCGGAGTCCGCTGATCCGCTGGAGGCGTTCTACGACGGATTTCGCGCGGGCCGGTTGTCGGCGGACGAGGTGATGGGCCGTTATTGCGCGATCGTTTATGGGAAGACGGGAAGTTACGAAGAGACGGCGCGGAGGTTAGGGATCGATCGCCGGACGGTGAAGGCGCGCATCGATTCTTTGCCTGGCTGAGTTTATTTGGCTTTTTGAGGACCGCCGTGCGAGCCGGGTTCGCCGAGCACTCCGGTCTGGTTGAGGATGATGATATCGACGCGCCGGTTGCGGGCGCGGCCCTGCTCGGAATCGTTGCTTTCGACAGGTGCGGTGTCGGCGTAGCCTGCTACTGACAGCTTGTCGCGCGGTATCTTGAATTCGTTTGTCAGAAGTTCGAGCATAGCGATGCTACGGGCGGCTGACAGATCCCAGTTGGAGCGGAACCTGGGAGTGTGGATTGGAATGGCGTCGGTATGGCCTTCAAGGCGGACGGGGTTGGGGATAGCTCGGATAGCAAGAGCGACTTTTCCCACGCTCTCGTAGACTTCCGGAGAGATTTCGTCAGTGCCGCTGGGGAAGGTGGCGGCGGTTTTGAAGCTGATGGTGAGGCCGCGGGCCTCCATGGAGACCTGAATCTTCCCGGACTCGATTTCCTTATGAAGGTTGGTGGACAGGATCTTGAGTGACGGCAGGAGTTCGGCAATCTGACGGTCGTTTTTGGGTTCCTCGACAGTTTTCCCACCAGGACCCTTCATTGCAGCGTTGCCTTTCCCTTTGTCGTCCTTGGCGCCGCCGAGAATTGCCGCCACCACGTTGGCGACAGTGCTTTCATTGAGAGCGTTTTTTACAGACTCGGATACCTGCTTGGCTTTGCCCTTGTCAGCTTGGGATGTTGCGAACATCACCACGAAGAAGGCGAACAGAAGGGTGATGAAGTCTGCGTAGGAGACGAGCCAGCGTTCATGGTTTGCGTGTTCGGGAGGTCGTTTTCTCAACTGTTAAACCTCAGCGGGTTGAGAAATCGCTTCTGCCTTGGCGGTCTGGGCCTTGGCGGATTTCGGACTGACGGGTGGAACGTAGGCCTCGAGTTTGCTGCGAATGAGCTTAGGATTCATGCCTTCGACGATGCCGGCGACGCCCTCGATAATCAGATCGCGCATTTGCAATTCCTGTTGGTTGCGGGACTTGATTTTGTTGGCGGCGGGCAGCAGGAAGATGTTGGCGATGGCGACACCGTAGACGGTGGCGACAAAGGCGACGGCGATGCCATGTCCAACCTCTTCGATGTTTTCGAGGTGTTTCATTACCTGGATGAGACCCATGACAGCGCCGATGATGCCGATGGTGGGAGCATAGCCTCCAGCGCTTTCAAACACTTTGGCTTCGGCGTCAGAGCGCTGATCGTGCATCATCAGATCGAGTTCGAGCATTTTGCGAATTTCCTGAAGGTCAGCGCCATCGACGGCCAGGGTGAGGGCTTTTCTCAGGAAGGGGTTAGTGATTTCGTCCGTTTCGGCCTCGAGCGAGACCAAGCCATTCTTACGTGCCTTGGTGGCGTAGCGGATCAACTCCTCGATGAGCGATTGCGGGGGTTCAGCGGGGTCGAAGAAGACATGCTTGAGGCGGCGGAGTGCACCCAAGACCACAGGCATGGGCGTGTTGACCAGCACGGCTCCGAAGGTGCCGCCGAGGACGATTAGAGCCGCGGTGCCTTGGGCGATATCGTTGATGCTGCCTTTTTCAAGCAGTAGTCCACCGATGATTCCGAGGGCGGCGAGCGCGATGCCGCCGATAGTGGCGAAGTCGGGACGTGAAGATGCTTTTTTAGGTGACGCGGATTGTTCTTGGGTATCGTCCATCGAGACCGCTCCTTACCTTACGATTCAGCGGGTGCAAGGTGAGAGGGTTTAGGCGGATCGATATTGCATCCCTGGACGATGGACTTGCGAAACTCGACGATTTTTCGGACGACTTCATCGGCACTCTCGAGGACGAGAAATTTCTGTCCGGTGGTGAGGCTGATTACCGTGTCCGGGGTGGTCTCCAGATGCTCGATCAAGTCAGAGTTCAGGACCAGCGGAACGTGATTGATACGTGTGAGATGGATCATGGGAGACCTGAGAAGCATATCGGTAGGGTGGGGGAGTGTATGAGGAGGGATGCTGATAGAATCGCCACGAATGAAGATTCGTAAGGGATTGCTGACCGTACTGCTGATAGCGGCGGCGTTTACCGCGCCCCGGACGGCCGAGATCGGATTCGCCAAGCACTCAATCGACAACGGCGCTAGCGAAAGCTGCGCTTTTGCCGATATCAATGGCGATCAGAAACTCGATATCGTGAGCGGCGAGTATTGGTACGAAGCGCCGTCCTGGACGCGCCATCATTTTCGCGACATCGACTATGTGAACGGCTACATTGATGTCTTTAGCGATCTGCCGATCGATGTAGATGGAGACGGTGCGGTAGATCTGGTCAGCGCCAGTTGGTTCTCGAAGAAGCTGTCCTGGTGGCACAACCCAGGGCGGACGAAGGGTGCCTGGACGGAGACCGCGATCGAGACCGGCAATAATGTCGAGTTCGCTTTTCTGGTGGATCTCGATAACGACGGCAAGGCGCGGGAATTGCTGCCGGAGTTTGGGAACGCGAATGCGCCGCTGACCTGGTACGAGATCAAAGACAAGCAATGGGTGAAACACGTGATTGCTCCCAAGAGCTATGGTCACGGCATTGGCGCGGGTGATGTGAATGGAGACGGTAGGGCGGACATTCTGACGCCGGAGGGTTGGTTTGAGGCGCCGCCTGATCCGCGCAGCGGCGACTGGAAGTTCCACGGCGATTTCAAGCTTGGGCAGACCGGATTCATTTTCGTGCGCGACGTCAACGGGGACGGCAGGCCAGACATCGTCACCTCGCTCGGGCACGATTATGGAGTGATGTGGTGGGAGCAGGGCACAGGAGGTCAGTGGACCAAGCACATGATCGACGACACATGGTCGCAGGCGCATGCGATGACGCCGGTGGATTGGGGCGGCGGTCGTGAGGGTTGGCTGACGGGCAAACGCTACATGGCGCATGACCACGATCCGGGCGTCCGGGATCCGCTGGGAATTTACTGGTACGAGAGCCGGATGGCGGGCGGCAAGCCTGAGTGGATCCGGCACATCGTGGACTATTCGACGCGCACGGGCGCGGGCATGCAGATTGCGGTGGCAGATGTTGATCGGGATGGCGATCTGGATTTCGCGGTGGCGGGCAAGAGCGGGTTGTACCTCTTTGAAAATTTAACGCGGAAGTAGATATTCACTCAACATGATTACTTACCGAACCGGTAACGATCTCGACCTCGATCAAGTGATTGAGGTTTACAACTCCTGCAGTCTTGGCGCGCGGCGACCGGTGGGCGACCGGGAGCGGATGCGGTTGATGCTGACGAATGCCAACCTGGTGATCACGGCGTGGGAGGGGAATCTGCTGGTCGGCATTTCCCGTTCGATTACCGACTTTGCCTATGCCACCTACCTGTCTGACCTGGCGGTGCGCGAGACGCATCAGAGGGAAGGGATTGGCAAGGAATTAATCCGGCGGACCCAGGAGGCTGGTGGCGAGGCGCGAGTGATCCTGTTATCGGCACCGGCGGCGGTGGACTACTATCCGCATATTGGCATGACGCAGCACCATAGTTGCTGGATGCTGGCGGCGGACGAGCGTCTGCGATAGCGGGTCAGCCGGCCAGGGTTTGGAAGGTGCGGTTGGTATTCAGTGACCTGCCGGTGAGGGCGGAGAGGTCGATGCCGAGCAGGGCGCAGGCGGCATTGAGGCGTGCCAGTGACGGCAGATCCTCCTCGGACTGGGTGTGGAACTCCACCGCGTAGACCAGGGAAGCGTACGGGGACTGGGCGTGTTCAGGCGAGTGGTGACAGCGGACGGCGTCCTGGAGGCGCTGATCGAACTGCCAGACGTCGAGGATTTCGGCACCCAATACGTCGTGTGACGTGCCGAAGACTGCGCGCTCGACTGCGGTAAGCGGGCACCCGGCCTCACGCAGACGGTCGACGCGGGCGATGGCCTCACGCGGGGCGAGGAGCAGGGCGAGGCGTCCGATGTCGTGCACGAGTCCACAGAGGAATGCCTCGCTTGAATGAACGGTGCCGGATTTTTCCGCTAGCTGGGCGGCGGTTTCGGCGCTATCCAGTGAGTGACGCCAGAGTGGTTTGTAGCGGGGATGGCTGAAGGCGCCGCGCAGCGCCGCGGCGAGCAGCACGTTGCGTCCGAAATCTGTGCCCAGGCGTGCTAAGGCAAGATGGAGGTCGGAGATTCTGGAGGCGCCGCCGAAGAGTCCGGAGTTGGCGGCGGCGACCACCGTGCCGGCGATCACGGGATCGCATTTGGCACAGCCTTCGAGTTCCTCGAGGGTAATATCCTTGTCCCAGGCAAGTTGTATGACATCCCGGGACGCAGACGGAAAGACGGGGAGCCGTTCGGGGAGATCGGCGAGACGCCGGATTCTGACTAAGCGCAGATGTGGTTCGATTGCGTGGAAGGCGTCGCTGCGTTCTTCGTCAGATAGATAGACGTCAAACTCAATGCTTTGATCGAACTGCTTTGCTAACTCAAACGCCCTCTCAGGGCGAAGCCCCTCCATCTCTGCAGCCCAAGCGGCCACTCGTTTGATACGAGCTTCTTCAGCCACTCCGGCTGCCGATTCATAACAGATACGGCCAGCGTCGATCATCCAAATAGTCTCAGCATTACTTATCGGTATTCTGTGCCCGGAGCGTTAGAATGGGCGTTGAATTTCCGTGCCAGTTTCTTCGTGCTGCTTGCCTTCGCCGCATACGGGCAGGAGGATCCGCAGGCGCAGTTGAAACAAGCCGATGCCGCTCTTGATGGTGGGCAATACGCGGTGGCGGTGGAAAAGGCACAACGGGCCGCCGCTTCTTTCAAGAAATCTGGGAATGCCGAGGACCAGGCACGCGCCATCACGACAGCGGGCCTGGCGCAAATGTATTCGGGTGACTACGCGGCCGCGATCGCGAATTTTGAGGATGCGCTGGGTTTAGCCCGCGACGTTCACGACTTTGGACCGGAGATCGCCCGGTTGAACGACATCGGCAACGCGCTTTACTTTCGCGGCCAATATGGGGAGGCCATGGCCAAATACGAGGAGGCGCAGGCGCGTATCCGGGCGGTTCCCAATGACCAATGGAGTGCCTGGGGCAGGCAACTGACTACGGCCAACATCGCGATTCTTTATCAAACGATCGGTCAGAACGACCGGGCGCTGGCGCTGTACACCGGACTGTTGAAGTCGGCGCAGACACTGGAACCATTCGAGCGGGCGCAAATGCTGGCCAACATCGGCGTGCTGCGAAGGCGGTTGGGAGATCCGCAGAAAGCGCTCGAGACCTACCGGGCGGCGCAGGCGCTCTACCGGAGGTCGGCGCACCGGGATGGTGAAATCGCGGTCCTGAACAACACAGGGATCGTGCAGGTGATGGATCTCAACGATCTTAAGGGTGCGGAGTCGACCTTCACCGAGGCGCTGAAACTGGCTGAAGCGAGCGGGAACCGTCCGCTCATGGTGCACGCGCACATATATAGAGGGGAAGCAATATTCAGGGCGGGACGCCAGCAGCAGGCGGGTGCGGATTTCCAGGTGGCGGGCGATTTGGCGAAGGCGCTGGGGCAACAGGAAGAGGAGTGGAAAGCGCTTTACGGACTTTCGCGGGTGGCCCGGGCGCGGGGTGACATGGCGGAGGGCAAACGGTTGCTGCAGGATGCCGTGAAGGCGATTGAGTCATTGCGGCTCAAAGCGGGCGGAGCGGAACTGCGGTCGACGTTCCTGGCGGACAAGCGCGCGGTCTACGATTTGCTGATCCAGGACGCCTCGAGTGCGAGCGAAGTTTTCCATTGGATGGAGGAGTCGCGGGCGCGGACGCTGAGGGACAAGTTGGGGATCTCGGGCGCTCGGCCACTTGAAGAAATCCAACGAGAGGTACAAGTTGGGACTCTAATTCTCGAGTATTGGATTGGGGAGCACTCGGCAGCGGTGTTGTGGATCACGCGAGAGCAGACGGGGTTTGAGAGGTTCAAGTGGAGCGAGCAGGAATCGGCGGCAGTGGAGGGCTTAGTGGCGGCGATGTCGGATCCCGGACGCGCGGACTGGCGGGAGCTGTCGGGTCCGGTTACGCCGTGGTTGCTGGGTATGGTTCGGCCGATCCTGGAACAGCCATCGATTCGGCGGTTGGAGATCGTCCCGGACGGAGTGTTGGCGAAGTTACCCTTTGAGGCGTTGCCGTTTACATCATCGGAGCTGCTGGTTGAGCGATTTGTGGTGTCCTATGCGCCATCGATGCGAGCGTCGGCGGAGCGAGCGGCTGGCGCGCGGTTTCGCTGGCCGTGGCAGCGGAGCCTGACGGCGCTGGCTGACCCGGCGGCGGGGTCGCCGAAGGGCAGTGCGGGACTCGAGGCGAATCGCGGATGGTCGGCGCTGCCGCAAACTCGCACGGAAGTCGCCGAGATTGGCCAGGTTTTGGGGGGGCGTTCGGAAGTGCATGAAGGCGCTGATGCGCGGAAGGTCTGGTTGACCGGAAAGTTGGCGCCGGTGCTGCACCTGGCCACGCACGCCTTGGCGGACGCGCAAAATCCAGACCTTTCCTATATCTTGCTGGCGCCGAACTCGGCGGACCAGCGGTGGGGATATCTGTTCCTGAAGGAAGTCGAGGGTCTGCCACTCTCGAAGGTCGACCTGGTGACGCTGTCGGCATGCGAAACCAACGTGGGGAAGTTTGTGCCGGGAGAGGGAATTCAGAGTTTCAGCAGCGCGTTGGTGTCGGCTGGGGCGCGGTCGGTGGTGGCGTCACTGTGGAAGGTAGGCGACCGGTCGACGGCGGAACTGATGGTTCGATTCTACGAGGCGCTAGCCGGAGGGATGCCGGTGGCGGACGCTCTGCGGGAGGCGAAGTTGCAGTTTGTGCGCAGTCCGCAGTCGGCGCACCCGGCGCATTGGGCGGCGTTTGTCCTGAGCGGCGATTCCGACTGGGAGTTGCCGCGGCTGATCCGATGGTGGTGGATGGCTGCGGCGCTCTGCCTGGCAGCGTTGCTCGCCGTCGCTCTCTTGCGATTAAAAGGCCGGTAGGAAGGGCGACACCGTCTGGGCGATTTCGTTGCCGTTGATACCGACGATCTGCACTGCGGCGGTTGAGGTGACGGTTACGGTATCACCCGCTGATAGACTCATTCCAAGCAGTTTAGCCAAGTCCTCAACGACACGGCCGCACGAAGGCAGCGTGACTGATGTTGTTATACCGGACTGGTCGTGGTGGAACGTGACGACAACGGGACCGGCGGTTGGATTCTGAATCGCGAGGGCGATGAAGTCGGTGGGCGCGAGGGCGGCGATTGGTCCAACGATGGCGAAAGCGTGAGTCTGACCCTGGAAAATCGGCTCAGCATCATTCAAGAGTGCGCGGGACGGAGGTTGTACCAGGACGCCGCGCAGGTACGAGAAGTAAGTTGCCTTGGAGCCGTCAGGATTCTGGGCGGTGACCGGTTGCATGTCGAGAATGTCGCCCTGGATGAGGCTGAAGCGCATCTCGGTGGGGCTGACGTAGATGGGGTTGGTAGTCCGCAGCTTGGTGATCAGTTTGGTGCCGGGTTGGAAGCCGGTACCTTCAACCTTGATGACTGTACCTGCGGGCCAGATGCCGCCGCCGGGAACGAGACCGTGCACCGAGACGCTGCCGCCGATCGTAAGAGTGCCAGGTTTTGGATCCACGAGCGTCAACTGCCCGGTAGGTGTTTGGAACACCGCGTCGGTGAAATCTAAAGGAAAGCTCGAGCCTTTCGGCGTGGTGGCGGGGATGGTCATCGCGACGGTCAGGAAAGGATAGTCGAGATTCATGCCGTAGTCGCTGTCGGGCGAGATAATGGTGACGGACAGGAAGCCATCCTTTACCAATCCAACGCCGGCGGCGTCGCCGTTCGGACTGGTTATGCCGATACCGTTGACCAGGAAGCCGTCAGTGGCGAGTTTCCGCGGACCGCCGGTGGAGATGGGGCGTGGTTGGGTCAACAGGTATTTGACCTGGACGGTGCCGCCAGCAGGGATGGTCTCGCTGAGGGTCCGGACTTCGCCGGCGCCCGGGGCCGTGACGCCGCCTACCCCGCTAGGATTAGCGGCGCCGCTGGCAGCAAGAAGGAGTCCGGTGGCGAAGGTGCCCGCCATGGCTAATTTGAATTGCATTTTAATTTGAGAAATCACCCTTCCAGCGAAGTACTTCAATCTTACAGGTACTAGGCGGTCCAAGTCGTGACAGGGTTGTAAAAGAAAAGTAAAACTATCGCCCGCCGAGACGGAAGGTCTGAGTGGTGGACGTGGAGATCTCAACACCCTTGTCGTCAAGCGCGATCACGTTCCATTTCAGCGTCTTGAGCGGAGTTATCTGATTTCTGACTTCAGCTGGGAAAGGCATTTTTGGAACGGAAGACTCGCCTTGCCAGACGGGCGTGTCGTCGACTTCCCGGACAGCGATTTTGTAGTGTGCGGCATTTTTCAGCGGCTGCCATTCAAAGAAAACCGGTACCTGGTGAAGTTGTCCGACCGGAGAAATCAGACTTACGGAGCCGGATCGGAGAGTATCGTCGACGGTGGAAACCTGGGGCGGCAGGGAAGATCTTTGCGGCACGGATACGAACATGAAAAGGGCGACGGCCGCGAGAGCCAGCGACGCGGGTGCCAGGATTCGCACCGAGAGCAGGCGCTGCCACCAGGCGACGCGCTCTACAGGCGAGTTCTGACGGAGGCGGTGGACGATGGCTTCAACATGAGGGCGTTCGTCGGGACGCGGTTCGGGGGACACGAACTCGCGGTACATGGCGAGTTCGGTCTCGCAGTAGGCGCACTGGGCGACGTGCGATTCGGCGCTGCGGCGGGTGTCGAGTCCGCGCAGACCCTCGATATTGAGGACGAGGTCTTCGATGGAAGGGCAGTCGGCGCCGGGGCCGAAAGCTTCCGAGATGTTCCTGGAGCGATCATCCATCATGTTGATCACCGTGTTCCTCGTTGACGGGCATTCCAGCGCTGAACGGCAGATGCCAGTTTTCGCTTGGCGCTCACGACGTAGGCGCGGGCACCGCTAGGGTTGTTGAGGCCGAGCAGCCTCGAGACGGATTCGAGTGTCACATCCTCGCCAAAGTGCATGACCATTACCTTTCTCTCCACGTCATCGAGCGACTCTTCCATCAAAGTACGCATCGCCTGAACCGATTCGTCGTGCTCCAACTGGGAGAGGACGCTGTTGGTGCTGCGATCGGCGAGATCGAAGTCGAGTACTTCGGCTGCATCGTGGGCTCTGGTTGAGCGGGCTTTGGCCTCGTTGAGGCAATGATTGCGGGCGATGGTGTAAAGCCAGGTGGAGAATTTGGAGGCGCCGCGAAACGAGTCCAGGTTTCTGTAGGCGCGAAGCAGGATGTCCTGGGCGAGGTCGCCGGCCGAGTTCCGGTCGCCTGTGAAGCGGAAGCACCAAGTGGCGATACGGGAGTGATAACGGCCAAAAAGCTCGTCGAGCGAGTTTACGCCAGCCGTCGAGGTTGAGTCCGACTGGTACTGCGCGAGAAGTTGCTCGTCGCTCAGCGGCTCCATCGTGTCGATTATAGTTCAACCTTCGGTTCACAACTGTTATGACAGCCGCGCATCGTGGGCGGCACAGTTTTGTGAACAATCTTTTTACAAGCGCGGTCCACGGCAGGGTGCCGCGTACCGTCAGTCAATCAGTCAAGCACATGCGGACTGGACCGAAGTCCGCCGGAGTACTATATGGACCATCGCACCGTCGTCTTTGGAACTGTTTTCTTGCTGTTTGGACTTCAACTTCAGGGGCAGGGGCTCGAAACGCGGGTTCTGCCTGTGAAGAATGCCGGGACCGCGCAGGATGTGAACGAGGTGGCGACAGTGATCCGGTCCATCGCCGAGATTGGTGAGATTTCGGTGAATGCGGGGGACCGAACGATGAGTGTTCGTGCGACGCCCGAGCAAACGGCGCTGGCTACTTGGCTGATGGAGCAGTTGGACCGGCCTGCCGTTACGCCGGAGACTGCCCGGCATGAGATGTCGACCGTTTATGACTTTGCCGTAGATCGCGACGGGAAGACGCGGGTGTTCCGGTTCGCGCATGCTGACACTATTCAGCATTTTCAAGAAATGGTGACGGCTATTCGCTCGTCGACTGAGATCCGTCGCGTTTTCACTTACAACGCTCCGCGGGCGGTGGTGATGCGGGGGACGGCGGAGCAGCTGGCGTATGCGGAGTGGCTGTTCGATGTGCTGGATATTGCTGGTGCGGGCATGACGGGTTCTTCGACGAAGCAATTTCTGGTTGGCGGGTCGAGCCGGGACGTGGCGCGGGTTTACTACGCCGGTTACACGGGCGACGTAGGGAGTTTTCAGCAGTTGGCGTCGACGGTGCGCAGCATTGCCGACATCCGGAGCGGGTTCACAGTGAATTCGCTGCGCGCGGCGGTACTGCGGGCACCGTCGCCACAGCTAGAGGTTGCGGCATGGCTGCTGGGGGTCCTGGATCGGCCGTTCGCCTCAACCAAGACGGCTAAGCATGAATTGGTTACTGAGGATGGGGACGCGGTGCGGGTGTTCTATTTGCGGGAGAGTGATTGGTCGAAGATTCGGGAGTTGATGGTGAATGCGAGGGCTGCTGCCGGAAGGGCTTTCTTCTATGGTCCTTCGAGGGCGGTGGCGTTAAGGGGGACGGTGGCGCAGATGGCTCAAGCGGAGTCGATCATCGGAGACCGGTAGGGTGGCTACACTGGGGCATGCCATCGCTTCAGGAAGAGTTCGGGCAAATCGACATTTACCTCTTTGATCAATTGCTGAAGGGGCGGATTGCGCCGGGGATGACGGTTTTCGATGCGGGGTTCGGGGGAGGTCGAAACCTGGTCTACCTGATGCGGTCGGGGTACGAGGTGTTTGGCGTGGATGCAGATCCGCAGGCGGTGGGTGGACTGCCGGCGTCGCATTTTCGCGCGGAGACGCTGGAGGCTATGACGTTTCCGGATGCATTTGCGGATGTGGTGTTGAGCAGCGCGGTCCTGCATTTTGCGCGTGACGATGCGCATTTCGATGCGATGTTGCGAGGGACGTGGCGGGTGCTGAAGCCTGGGGGGATGTGGTTTTGCAGGCTGGCTTCTTCGATTGGCATTGAAGGACTCGTGCGGCAGATTGACGGACGTCGGTTTCTGCTGCCTGATGGGTCGGAGAGGTACCTGGTGGATGAAGCGATGCTGATGTCGCTCACGGACACGCTTGGCGGCGAGTTGCTGGATCCGTTGAAGACGACTGTCGTGTCGGGGCAGCGGTCGATGACTACCTGGGTTGTGCGGAAGCGCGGTTAGCTTCCTTGTGCTTCCTCTTGCCCCTCCCCTCGCCTTCAACGGGCCGGGAGGCCCGTTCTACTTCCTGAAGTGGCGTGCGAAGCGGAAAGTGGCTATGCCTTTTTGCGTTTTTTGGGCTTTGAGGGCACGGCTACAGGGCCGCCGGTGCCGGTGGCGGATATGGCTTCATCCTCTTGCTCTGCCACTGCGGTGGGGGCTGCGGTGGGTGGCTTCTTGGCTAGTTCGAGGCTGCGCTTGAGGGCTTCAAGAATGTCGACGACCTTGGCGGCTTGGGGTGCGGGCGTCTCCACCACTTCCTGGCCGGCTTTCTTGGCTTCGATCATGGCGAGGAGATTGTCGCGGTAGGTGTCGTGGTATTTCTCGGGTTCAAAATCGGCGGCGAGGGCTTCAATCAGCGTCGTGGCGAGCTTGATCTCGTTGTCTTTGACGAGCGAGATGTCGGTGCGGAATTCCTCCACCTTGCGGATCTCGTGGCTGTAGTACATGGTGTGGAGAAGGATGCCGCGTTCGCCGGGCCGCAGGATGACGATGTGCTCGCGGTTGTGCATGGCGATCTTGGCGACGCCGACACGGCTGGTCCGCTTGAGGGCGTCGAAGAGTAGCGCGTAAGGCTTCTCGCCGGCCTCGTCGGGCGCCATGTAGTAGGAGCTTTCGAAGTAGACGGGATCCACCTGCTCGTCCTTGACGAATTCGAGGATCTCCATGAGCTTCGCGGTTTTGGGCGCGACCTTGCGAATGTCCTCGTCGTCGATGATGACGTAGCGGTCCTTCTCGTACTCGTAGCCTTTGACGATTTCGCTGCGGGGAATGGGCTTGTCTTCCTGGGCGCAATAAAGCACTTGGCGTACGCGCGAGCCGTCCTCTTTATGCAGCTGGTTGAAGCTGACGCTTTCACCGCGCGCGGCGGAGTAGAGCTTGACGGGCAAAGACACGAGACCGAAAGTCAGGTGACCTTTCCAAACGGTGCTGGCCATAGGACGACGCCTCCCAGAGATTAGACAACGAACAGCAGCATCTCGTTTCTTACCATAGGATTCGGGGAGATTACAAGCGCGACGGTTTATGTTTTAGGGCTGCTTGCCGAATTTGGACAGGAGGTAGTCCTTAAAACCGGGGCCGGCATCAGTGCAGTATTCGACTTTGAACTTCGAGTGAATCTTGGCCGCGACCTGTAGATACGGCTTGTCGGGGCCCGGGCCGGTGTCGTCAGACTTGCGCTGAATCTCGGCCGGCAGGATGTCGCAGACGTAGTCGTTGTGGGCGGTGAGGTAGCCGACGGCGAGGGTGTCGAAGGGATTGATGGCGTCAACGTCGAGGTCGCGTTTCCAGATGGCGAGCCAGTCCATGACGGGGTCATAGATCCAGTCGATGGCAGGGTCGGAGCGGCGGGCGTCGAGGTCGGCTTTTGAGATCCAGACTTTCGAAGAAATCTCCCAGGGCGTAAGGGTGAGCGGGACGCCGGATTTCAGGAGAACGTGGAAGGCCTGGGGATTGAGCTCGAAGTTGAAGTCGCGGAAATTGTGGTGGCCGGAGCCGGAGGTGAAGTGCTGGCCAGGGCGGCGTCCGGCGACGGCGATCAAGCGTTTGATGCGTCGGGCGAGTTCGGGGTGGAGTTCGATGACGGTGGCGACGTTGGTGGCGGGCCCAAGCACGAGGATTGTGAGGCGCTCGCGACGCAGGGCGATGGCGAGGGCGCGGGAGGCTTCCGTTTCCTGGCCGAGGTCGGCTGCTGAAGCAGCGCCTTCGTAGACCTTGAGTCCTGGCGGGCCGAAGCGGCGGACGATTTCCTCGCCGATGGGCATCGCTTTTTCGAGCGGCGCGTTACCAAAGACGATGCTGATGCCGCGGATTTCGATCTCAGGCGACCGGAACGCTTGGACCAGTGCGAAGCCATCATCGACTTCATGACCGCCCCGAGCGACTGAGGGGTCGGTGTCGATCCAGACGGGTTCGGCGGCGCGAACCGCAGCAGCGGCGCAGAGCAGGAGGATTGCGAGAGCCCTCACGCCAACACCCACTGGCGCGATTGATCGAGCGCAGCGCGGTTTTCCTCGAGTGTCCTGGTGAGCGGCAATTGCGCGACACCAATTAGTCGTCGCATGATTTCGACTCCGGCGAACTGACGGGCGAGTGTTGCGTTGCAGGGATGCTGATAGTGGGCGATGGGATCGAAGTCGTTTCGGGAGAGGTGAAGGTGGGCGAGCATGACGCCCAGGTCGAATTCAGGCGGTCCGTAGAAGCAGAATTCGAGATCGATCACTTTGGGGCCGTTCGACGTATTGAGCCAACTGCCGGGGAAGTAGTCGCCGTGCACCAGGCTGGGTCCGTTGGCGAGGTAGAGATCGCCGAGGGTGCGAACACGGTCGCAATAGGCGGAGTCAGACCAGAGAGGTTGGGCGAGGTGATCGTAGCCGAGGCCGTTGGCGGGCTGTAGGGGAAGGTGAAAGATGTGTTCGTGATTCAGGCGTCGCATGTCGTGATTCTCAAAGACACTCCCGGCGGCATGGACGCGATGCAACTGTTCCAGAAAGCGGACCAGTTCAAGCAGATGAGACGTAATCGGCGGGTTTCCGCAGTACATGAAAGTGAAATCCCTCGCGGGGGCGAGATCTTCCAGCATGAGCAGGCGAGAGGGCGGATGAAAGCCGAGCAGTTGGGGCAAAAACGGTGAGTGGACGGTCTGGTAGAAAGCGCCTTCGACGAGAATGCGATTTTCGGGGGCGGGAATTTGGGGATACTTTTCAACCCAGGCGCGAGATTGTTTGACGATGACGCTACGCGTGTTGGTGCGGACGCGCAGGGTGCAATTCATATTGCCTTCGCCTGCGCTTCCGGCTTGGAGGATGGTCTCGGCGTCAGACAGCCAGCCCAACTCCTGCATGTGCGCGGTGAGCGCGGGCAGGTTGGCGGCGTCGAGGAAGAACGGCATCAGATGGTGCGCAGATGGAATCCGCCGTCGACGTTGAGCACCTGGCCGGTGGAGTAGTCGAGTGCGCCTTCAGCGATGGCGCGGACGGCGCGGGCGATGTCGGCGGTGGAACCCATGCGGCGTTGCGGGAGGAGTCCGTTGGCGATCTTCTCGTCGTAAATCTTTTCGACGGCGGCGATCATATCGGTACGAATGATACCTGGGCGAATCTCGAAAACCTTGA
Source organism: Bryobacterales bacterium (assembly GCA_038212445.1). Classification (GTDB taxonomy): domain Bacteria; phylum Acidobacteriota; class Terriglobia; order Bryobacterales; family Bryobacteraceae; genus TMP-7. The sequence goes on along the minus strand of JBBQUM010000018.1, from coordinate 43,117 downwards.
TGCCGAATTCGGCGAGGCGCGCGGCCCAGAGAGCGACGGCCATACTAAGTCCGGCTTTGGAGACGCAGTACTCGCCGCGATTGACGGAGGCGGTGTAGGCGGAGATGGACGTAATGAAGGCGACGCGGCCTTCGATTTTGGCGTCGCGCATGTGGCGGGCGACGAGTTGGGTGAGGAAGTAGGGACCTTTAAGATTAGTCGACATCAGTTCGTCGAAGCTTTCTTCGGTGGCGTCGAGGATGTCGCGGCGTTCGCGGGGGGCCATACCGGCGTTGTTGACGAGGAGGTCAATGCGGCCGTGTTCGCGGAGGGCGAAGTCGACTAGCGCTGCGCGGTCCTCAGACTTGCCGATGTCGCATTGGAAGATGGATGCGCCGGTGGCGGCGGCGAGGGTCTGAGCGGCGTCGAGGCGTCCGCGATAGGTGGCGATGATCTGGTGGGTGGAGGCGAGTTCTTCGGCGATGCCGCGACCGATGCCGCGTGACGCGCCGGTGATGAGGGCGACGGGTTTCATAAATTGATCAGCGAGCTATTTCGCCTTGTCGAGCGCGACGGAGATCTCGGCGAGGGTGAAGGTTTCGACGAAAGGTTCGCCGTCGACGAAGGCGGTGGGCGTATGGCCGACGCCGCGAGCGAGGCCTTCCTGCAGGTCTTTTTCGACGAGCGCGTTCAGGTCCTTGTCGTCGAGCGCCGCGGACAATTTAACGGGGTTGATGTCGTGTTCCTTGCCCCAGGCCATGAGCTTGTCGTGAAAATTCTCGGCGGTAATTTCCTTGATGTGGCTGAGGGCGTAGCGGCGCCATTCGAGCGAGAGCTGCGGATCTTTTTCGGCGATCATGCGGCCGGCGATGGCGGCTTTGCGCGCCCAGGCATGCTTAGCGAGAGGGAAGTCGCGATGCTCGAAGGCGACCTTTTTGCCGTACTTGGGCAGAAGGTGTTTGTCGAGCATCTCGCGGAAGTCGGCGCAGTCGGGACACTGGAGATCCTCATAGATCACGACGCGGAACGAACTCGACGCATTCCCTTCGACGGGGAGTTGACCGGAGGCGAGCATGGATGATCCCAACCAGAGTGTCGCGAGAGCGAGCTTCATATGCGAACCGGGTTCTGGAGAAGGAATGTAAGCCGGGTTTCCGATGGAATCCTGACGCGCTCGCCCTTGGTGAGGACTTGCGCCGCGCCGCCCGCGCCGGCACCAGAGACAGCGCCGATGGCCGCGCCCTTGCCGCCGCCGGCGATGCCGCCGATGATGGCGCCGAGGGCTGCGAGTCCGCCGCCGACCTTAGCGCTCTTGGCGGTACGGGAGCCGCTCTGACGAGTGATTTCCTCAGTGTCGATGTCCTGAAAACGGCCGTTGATTTTGATATTGACGAGGTCGAGAGTGATGACGGTTTTGCCGGTGAGTTTGCCGGACTGTGTATCTTCGACGAGCTTGGCGGTAATGTCGGCGCCGCGGTCGACTACGGTTTCGCCGTTGAGGACGATGGGCTCGTCGAGGGTAGCGCGGTAGGTTTGGCCGAGCCTATCGGTTTGGGAATCGACCGGGTCGATGAGGCGGACGACGAGGTTAGTGCCGGCGGGGATGTCGGCGGAGGAGGGGCCGCGGGAGTCTGCACGAGAATCGGCGCGAGAGGGCGGGGGCGGTTCATTGTCGTTGATGCGGGAAGGCTGGAGGCCCTCGGCGCGAGGATTGGCGACAGGCGGCGGGGTGCTGGCTGAAGCGCCGCCGAACTCGATTCGCTGGACGTCGGCGATGGCGTAGGTTTGGACCTTTTCGCCCACGACAACCCGGATCTGCCGGGCGTCGCCGCCGAGATAGGAACCGGACGCGGTACGGCCGTCGCGGAAATAGATGGTGTCAGCCGCGGCTGCCAGGAGCGTAGTACTGAGTAATAACGACAGTGCTTTGGTCATCACGCTGCCCTCCGAAACAATTCTACTATGGGGAATGTGACCCCTCCTGAATACAGTATTGAGCCGTCGAGCCGGCGGCAATTCATGGGCTTGGGCCTGGGCTGGCTGGTGTTCTGGCGGCATGGCCACAAGAAGCTTGGCGGCGTGGAGTTTGACGTGCGGCAAGGACACGGGGCGGGACGCCGTTATCTCTTGATCCACGGCAATGAGTCGACGGCGCGGCAGGTGTTGAGCGAGCATATACGGTCGGCGCACGGGAGGGCTTACCTGGTGCGGAATACGACGCGGAACGTCGATTTCAAGGGTGGGTTTCTGGACCCGAACAGGATGTTCTCACGGGAGGGTGCGGAACGCAATTTGCGGACGCTGAACCCGGGGTGGCCTGAGGCGCAGATCGTGTCGTCGCTGATCGTGTTGGATCGGAAACGTCACGAGATCGTGGATGCAGTGAGGCCGCATGGCGGGGACGTGCTGATCGCGGTTCACAACAATAGTTCAGGATATTCAGTGAAGGACGAGGTTGGGATTTCGGACCGGGTGGCGATGAACGACGAGCCGAATCCGCACGAGTTTTGCCTGTGTACGGACGAGCGGGACTTCGACTTGCTGTCCAAGGGCGTGTACAACGTGGTGCTACAGCGGCGGGCGCCGAAGACCGATGATGGATCGTTGTCGAGGCTGTCGGTGGTGGAGCGGTTTCGGTACGTGAATATCGAAGCCGGGCTAGGGAAGGTTGAGAAGCAGATGGCGATGTTGAAGTGGCTGGACGCGACATTGCCGGTGAAACAGGGTTGAGGGCTTAAGAGATGAAGCGAATTCTGGCAGGTATGGTGTTGACGGCGGCGATGGGGTTCGGGCAGCCGAACGTGACCGCGTGGGATGTGCTGAAGAAGGGCTTGGCGGAGACGAATCCGGACAAGCGGAAGCAGGCAGTGCTGGCGCTGTCGACGATTGGACCTGCGCCGGAAGTGATCGATTTGCTGAACGAGTCGTTACGAGATAAGGAGATCATCGTACGGCAGACGGCGGCTGCGGCGATTGGCGAGAACAAGATTCGGGGCTGCATGCCGAATTTGCGGGCGGCGTTGGATGACGTGGGCGAGGTGGCGTTCACGGCGGCGAAGGCGCTTTGGGATTTGGGGGATCGCAACGGCACGCAGGTGCTGGAGGATACCTACACCGGGCAGTCGAAGAAGGAACCGGGGATGATTGAGAGCGCGGTTCGGGATGCGAAGTCGAAGATGCGGGATCCGAAGAAGTTGGCGATGATTGGGGTAAACGAGGCGTCGGGAGCGCTGCTGGGTCCATTTTCGATGGGAATCACGATGGCGCAGGAGGCGTTGAAGGACGGGGGAGCGCCGGGGCGGGCGTTGGCGATCACGACGCTGGCTCAGGAGTGCAGTCCACGGGCGGTGGAGTTGATGTATTGGTCGCTGGGGGCGGACCACAACGCGCTGGTGCAGGCGGCGACGGCGAAGGCGATTGGAAAGTGCGGGGATCAGGACGCGGTGGAGAAGCTGATGCCGCTGTTGGTGGAGAACAACGTAGCGGTGAGGTACATGGCGGCGGGGGCGGTGGTGCGGCTGAGCATCGGCAAGGCGGTCCCGCAGTCGGGTAAGTAGGGGTGGGGCAAGCTGATTGTTATGTGCGGATTGCAGCTGGTCGCCTGTCGATTTTCGCTACAGATTTAATCGGTCTCTGACACCGATTAAAAAGAATCGGTCTCTGACACCGATTAATTAGGGGCGGGTTTTTTTGAAGGCGAAGATGATGCCGGCGGCTAGGACCAGGGCGATGGCTGAGCTGGTGAGGGCCAGGCTGGTTAGGCCGGGGGTGGTGAGGTGTCGGTCTATGGTGAACTGCCAGTCGGCGGGGAGCCGCGATTTGCCGAAGATGATGGCAAGCAACATCACCAGAAAAATCACGCGTATCGTGTTGCGGGCGATGGCTGGGGAGAACAGCAGCACGAGGGTCGCGGCGAACGCGGCGATGCAGAGCGAACCGCAGAAAGCGAACAGGAGCGCTGCTCCGGTCAGCTTCCAATTTGGATGGAGGAAGCTAGGAGCGCTGAGGGCGAGGTTCACGCAGGCGATGCCGAGTCCGTAGATCAGGGCCAGGAGGGCGAAGGAGTGGAAGGCGCCGACGAAGATGGATGATTCAAAGGGCGGATCGTAGCCGGAGGCGGCTAGGATGTCGGAGGCGGTCGACGCGGCAATCAGCAGCGCCACCGCAGAGTAGGCCACGATAATCATCGGGCTGAAGAAGTCGAAACCCCATTTCCAGGGGACCAAGACGCCGAATCCCGCGACGATCATTAGATTCAGGAGCAGGCTTCTGCGATCGATGGAGCGCAGGATGACGGCTTTCCAGATCCCCCATACGCTCGACGGGCTGTCGGACATTCGTCTTAATCCTATCATTCGAGTACCGACATATACCCTGGTACTCATGTACGGCTAACAGGGACGACCGTTCTGCGTGACCCGCCTTACTCACGCCATAGGGCAAAATAGAAAAGCCCGGACTAGTAATCCTTTGCGGATTCATCGCCGATACAACAAGTGTATGCAGGACAGGCGTATAGAACCCCGGATGCTTTGCGCAGACCTTGTAGAGGTGCATTGGAAGGACCCCGGTGGCAAGAACAAGCGATTGGTCGCCAATCTCGAGGACATCTCTCTATCGGGAGCCTGTCTGCAGGTAGAGAAATCGATCCCACTGAAGACCAGTATTCGGATCACCTATCCCAAGGGTGAACTGAAGGCGGTAGTGCGTTACTGCGTGTATCGAGAGATCGGGTATTTTCTGGGGGTTGAGTTTGAGGGGGGCTCGCAGTGGTCGCTGCGGGACTTCGAGCCGCAGCATATGTTGGATCCGCGGCGATTGATGCAGGAGGACCGGGGGAATTTAGAAGCGGTGTCGGCGAGTATCCACTAGAACGGTGGAGGCGAGGTCCGGCCCCCGCCCCCATCCGTTCGAACTAGCCACGCCGCGCTTTGTGCTGGGCGTGCATCTGGTCAAGCTTCGCTTTTTGGTCAGCCGTAAGGATTCCGACGAACTTCTGGAAAGTCTCGGCGCGGGCGGCGGCAATTTGCGTGGTCAGCGGACCCAGCGCCGCGGAATCCTTGTTAATCACGTCCTGCGTAGCGCCATTCTTGGCGTCCTGGCGGAGTTGACGCCGCGCGTCGCGCATCTGTAGCGCTAGTGGGCGAGTGGATTGAGAACCGGCCTGGAAAATCTCGCGGGCTTGCGTTTGCTGGTCCGCAGTCAGGTCGAGTTGCTTTACAAGATGTTGCAAATGGGAACGACGGCCGGCCTTGTGGCCCTGGTCCGGCGTGGTGGTTGCCGTCTGCGCAAATACCATCCCCGTTGCCAACGCGGCGATCGCCGCAAATCGAACAATCTGTGTTTTCATTTTAGAGTTCGTCTCCCTGCTCATACTGACGAGAGAGACGGGAAATGGCTTACGGAGTTAGCGATATTTAACGGATGATCCGATGGCGCTAGTAGCGGGGCACGGCTGAATCGATCTGACAACTCCACAGGTCGATGCCGCCCGCAAGGCTCTGGCAGTTGGCCATACCCTGCTCGCGCAACCAATTTGCGACCTGCAGGCTGCGCATCCCGTGGTGGCAATAAACGACGACGGCGCCCTGGTCGGACTCACCTTCAATTTTCTGCAGACTCGCCGGGACGCTGCGCATGGGGATCAACTCCCCACCTTGAATGCGCGCCTGCTGGAATTCGAACGGTTCGCGGCAGTCCAGGAGGAAGATTCTCTCGCCAGCGTCGAGACGCGTCTTCAGTTCTTGCGGGGTGATTTCAATCGGCTCGGACATCCAACGTGAGTATACGATGAGGTATGAAAACGCGCAGAGAGTTTGCCTGGCTGGCGGCGACCGCGGGCGTGGGACTGGCGGCAGCGCAGAACGGCTCGACGGCTGGTCTGCTGAAACCGAAGGCGCTCTCCAAGGGCGACACGGTGGGACTGATCACGCCGTCCACATTTGTATCCGATCCGGAACGGCTGGAGACCGCTGAGCGCACCGTCCGTTATTTCGGACTGGAACCGAAGTGGGGGAAGAACGTCGGGCGCAAGTGGGGCTACGCCGGCGGGACCATCGACGAACGGTTGGACGATCTGCACGCCATGTTCGCGGACACGTCCGTCAAGGCGGTCTTCTGCGTGCGTGGCGGCTTCTCAGCGGCGCACTTGCTCGACCGGATCGACTACAAGCTGATTCGTTCAAATCCGAAGGTCTTTGTGGGCTACAGCGACATCACGGCGTTGCATCTGGCGATCCACAAGATGACTGGCCTGGTAACTTTCCACGGACCTGTGCCGGTTTCGGCTTTCACGGACTATACGCAAGCCGTCTACAAACGTGCGCTGTTTGAGGCACGGCCGCTGGGCGAATTGAGCAATCCCCAGGAGTCGAATCAACTGCGTCCCAAACACCATTTGCATCCGGTGCGTCCGGGCAAGGCGCGTGGACGTCTGATTGGCGGCAACCTCTCGCTGATCGCGTCGACGATGGGGACGCCGTGGGAAATCGACACGCGGGGAAAGATCTTTTTCATCGAGGACGTAGACGAGCAGCCGTACTCGCTTGACCGCATGTTGACGCAGCTGCGGCTCGCCGGGAAATTGCAACAGGCAGCCGGCATTGTATGGGGCGAGTGCAGCGACTGCCGTCCGAAAGAGTACCAGCCGTCATTCGTCGAAGGCTCTTTCTCGACTACGGAAGTGGTGAGAAACATTTTCGGCAAGCTGGACATTCCTGTCCTGACGGGACTGACGATCGGGCATACCGACGATCAACTGACGCTGCCGGAGGGCGTGATGGCCGAACTGGATGCCGACCGCGGCACGCTGACGCTCACCGAGGCGGCCACGACCTAATGTTCTCTGGCAGGCTCGATTGGGAGGCTCGTCCGAATGCGCTGACCTGCCTGCTGGCGGACAAGCACCGGCGCGGTGAGCCGATTCTCGATCTGACGGAATCCAATCCAACTCACGCGGGGATCGTTTACCCGAGCGCGGAGATCGCGGCGTCGTTCGCCGATGAGCGCGCCGTGCTGTATGAGCCGATGGCTACAGGACTGTTGAGCGCGCGCGAGGCAGTGGTTGAGTACTATGCAGGGCGGGGAATCGAGGTGGACGCAGCGCGGGTGCTGCTTACGGCGTCGACCAGCGAGGCCTACGCTTTCCTCTTTAAGCTGCTGGCGGATCCGGGCGATGAGGTGTTGGTCCCGCGACCGTCGTACCCGCTGTTTGAATACCTGGCGCGGCTGGAGAGTGTCCGAGTGCGGCACTATCCGCTGTTCTATGACCACGGCTGGCATGTCGACATCGCGGCGCTGGAGGCGTGCGTGAACGAGCGCACGCGAGCGGTGGTGGTGGTGAATCCGAACAATCCGACGGGCTCGTACCTGAAGCGGGAAGAACTCCACCGGCTGGTGGCGATCTGCGCGTCGCGCGGTCTGGCAATCATTTCCGACGAAGTGTTTTCGGACTACGCGCTGCGCGACGACGCGGATCGCGCGACAACTGTGGCCGGCCTTCGCGATGTCCCGGCGTTTGCGCTGAGCGGCCTATCAAAAATAGCCGGATTGCCACAGATGAAGCTCGGATGGATGCTCGTCAATGATGACCCGGCACTTGAGCGGCTCGAGTTGATCGCCGACACCTACCTCTCGGTGGGAACGCCGGTGCAACTGGCTCTACCGCGGTTACTCGCGCTTCACGGCGGCGTGCAGTCGCAGATCAACGCGAGGACGCGAGAGAACCTGGCGTGGCTGACGGGGGCGCTTGCGAGCGCGCCGTCGATCCGCTTGCTGGATGTCGAGGGCGGCTGGTACGTTATCCTGCAGGTCCCGCGTATTCGCAGTGAGGAAGAGTGGGTGCTGAGGCTGTTGCGCGACTGCGGTGTGCTGGTGCAGCCCGGCTTCTTCTACGACTTCGAACAAGAGGCGTATCTGGTGGTGAGCTTGTTGACCGCGCCGGACGTGTTTCGTGAAGGCGTCCAGCGCGTGTTGACCTATTAGCGTTTGAGCTCTTCCGCCATGCCGCCAAGTGCACCTTCGAGGGTGGGATTGCGCTCGTTGAGGATGTTTTCGTGCCGCCAGCGGATCGCATTATTGAACTCGGGATGGCTGAGGATGTACAGTTGGCCGTCGCGGACGGCATTGAACACGCGCTCGGCTATGTGGGCTGGTTCAAGTCCCTGCTGCTCGATGCGTTTGCTATACGCGGCCTTCAGGTTGGAGTCGAGCTTGGGCTGGTTGGAATTTCTCAGTTCGGCGGGGCGGTTGCGGGCTGAGTCGAGGATGCGGGTCTTGACCCACGCGGGACACAGGACGGATGCGCCGAGCTTTGTCTTCTGCATGGCGAATTCGAGGAACAGTGATTCGGTAATGGCCACGACGCCGAATTTGGTGGCGTGATAGGGGGCAGCCATTGGCATGGCGACGAGTCCTGCAAGCGAAGCCGTGTTTACGACGTGGCCTTCGTCATTCTGATCGATCATCAGCGGGACAAAAGCGCGGATGCCATGGACGACGCTCATGAGATTGACGTTGATCACCCATTGCCAGTCGTGCGCAGTCTGGGCCCAGGAAGGGGCGCCGTCTGAGGCGACGCCGGCGTTGTTGCAGAGGATATGGACGCCTCCGAAGGCTTCCAGACTGGCGCGGGCGAGCGCTTCCACCTGATCGCCGCGGGAGACGTCGGTGGGGACGCCGATGACATTCGCCCCGGCGGTTCGCATCTGGCGGACAGCGAGACCGAGGGCGGTTTCTTCGATGTCGGCGAGAACGATGTTCATGCCTTCGGCGGCAAAGCGGTCGGCCATTGCGCGTCCGATGCCGCTCGCGCCCCCAGTAATGACGGCAGTTTTGCTTTTGAATTGTTTCATGCTGTTGAGGATTGTACTGGTAGCGGCTCGCCGTCACAACGGTGGAGTGTAAGAATAGGGATCGTGCAGAAATACTTCACGCTGGCGCAGGCGGAAAGCTTGTTGCCTGCAGTGGAACGCGTAATCCGGGCTGCGATTCAACTGAAGCAGGAATTCGTCGATGCGGAAGAGAGTATGCGGCAAGCCACACGGCGCGTGACCTCGCTGGGCGGGGCCAACATGGACCGAGGTCAGTTTGCAGACGACAAACGCCGGCGTCATGCGGCCGCGGAAAAACTCGGCGCGGCAATTGAGGAGATCCAGAAGTTTGGATGTCAGGTGAAGGATCTGGATATCGGTCTCATCGATTTTCCGACTCTGTACCACGGCGAAGTTGTACTGCTGTGCTGGAAACTCGGGGAGGACGGCATCCATTTCTGGCATCGAATTGAGGAAGGATTCCGCGGGCGCAGGGCAGTGGACGAAGAGTTCATGAGCAACCACCGTGGAGAGTCCGGCAAGTAGAACCCGGGGAGTGCGGATGCGCGCTTCGACCCTGATACAATATCGTTTCCTTTTGATTGGGAGGCTTGTTCTTGAAGTTGCTCGGTCTGATTCTGCGAATTTACAGCTACCTGTTTCACACCATTCTCTGCCTGTTTTTACTTGGGCTGGGAATCGTCGCGACCATTGGTGGCGCCCACAATCTGGTTCTCGGGATGCTGCCCTGGAAGGGTGCGGAATTGACGCACTACTTGTTGATCCTGTCCATTGCGGGATTAGTGTCGGTGCTGCTCGCCGTCACCGGATTGCTGCGGCAGCTGTTTCCGTTGTGGTGCCTGGTGGTGGTAGTGATGATGATTCGCGGCTTTTTCCTCTCGCCGTTCGCCTACAGCGGACCGGATCAGTTCCGGTCGGTGGTGTTTCTGGTGGTGGGAGCTGTGGGGGCGTTTCTGAGTAGCCTGCAACTGTTCAAGTCGAAAGAAAACCTGCGGCTCCGGTAGCCGGTTTCTTCGCGCGGCCCTCGCGCGGGACATAATAAGAGCGATGCGACTGGGCTTTTTTGTTGCGCTGGGGGCGGTGGTGTGCGCGGCCGCGAATTCTTATGTAATGGAGCGTTCGGGAGCCACACGCACAGGCGAACTCAAGCTTCCCGCACTAGATTCCTCGACTTCGTATGGTCTGCTGTATTCGCTCGACACAGTTGCGCCGGATACGCGCGTTACCGTTGAACTGAAGCAAGGGCCGTCGACGCTTCTGCGAAAGACTCTGCATGATGGGGACGCGGATTTCTACGCGGATTTCCGGCCGGTTGCGAACGGCGCGGCGACGTTGAGCGTAGTGGCTGCCGGTACTGCCGGGCATTTCAAATTCCAAGTAGTGCAATGGCCGGCGGGTTCGCCGGTGAAGGCAGCGCCCACTCACGATGCAGCCCACGCCATGAATGTCGCGCTGGGACGCACGATTTATGCGTCCGGTGACGAGTCGCCTTATATTCCCGTGGCCGGTACTGGCCGGGCGGCGGCTCAGGAAAATCCTATCGGAGAAGACTGGTACAAGGTGGCGTTCGCGGGCGCTCCCACACTCGTCTATTTCCAGGTTGACCTGATGGAGCGTGACAACCTGCCGGTGGATGTGTCCATTCACCGCATGAAGGACGGCAAGCTCGAGGGTTATTACGAAGGTGAGGATCCGGTCTCGTTCCCGCATGAAGTGCAGGCGCTGCAGGGGAACAAGTTTGTCGCGCGTATCTTGAAAGAGCCGGGCGATTACTACATACGGGTTCGCGCGAACCATCCGGAATACAAGTTCCGCACGCGAGTTTACGATCCGCCGCCTTACAACGATCCAGAACAGGCGGTTCGCACTGCCCTGGATTTTGCTTTGGGAGCAGGCGATTCGTGGCATGCCAACACGCCCCGGCGAGGCGGAGTGCTGGATCGCATTGAACCAGTTCACCAGGAAACTTCTCTGTGCGTTGCCTGCCACGCCACCCATTTCACGCAGCGGGCTGCGCTGTATGCGGCGCGCAACGGATATGCCATCAACCAGCGGCAGGAACTGCAGTTCTTGAGCGAGCGTTTCTACAATAACCCGCGGCCGTTCTACGGATTTGAAGCGGAGGGTGCGACGTGGGCGCGAATGATCTCTGCGTCGGCCAACGTGCTGAGTCGCATGTCTTATTTGATGGGCATGCTGGAGCAGGACGTGACCGGCGAGCGCCGCGACGATTTTCATAACGGGATTGCGAGCTACCTGAAGATCTACTATCGGGATCGCGATAAGCTGCCGCCGGACGAAACCAATGGGAACACTCCGCTAGTCAGCGCGCATGAGGTCGCCTGGTATTCGTGGGGCGTGACGCACGATCCCAAGCTGCCCGACCTGATTGCCAAAGGCGAAGTGAAGAACATGGTGGACCTGTGCTACCAGACACTCGCGCTGGCCGAGATTGATCCCGCGAAATATCACGATCAGATCAAGGCGAACGCGGATCGCATTCTTTCGCTGCAGCGCGCGAGCGGGCAGTGGTCGATGCGGTTTGCGCCGAAGGAGCCCGAGGTCGAATTTCAAACGGGGCACGCTTTATGGGCGCTGCACGCCGCAGGGGTGCCTCGCGGCAATCCGCAGGTGGCGAAGGGACTGGCGTACTTGTTGATGCGGCAGCAACCGTTTGGCGGCTGGATGGATCCGCTGCAGTCGTTCGAGAATTTCCGCACGCCGTTCCGCGAGACGCAGATGTCGGTGCTGGCGCTCAGTGCGTATTATCCGGCCGAGGATCACAAGAAGGGTTGGGATTCTGCACTGCCTTCGAGCCTCAGCGCCGAGGCGGGAAAGCAACTCGAGGAGCTAGATCGCATCTGGACGCGACCGACGGCGGAGTTGTCCAAGCAGGTGGCAGCCGCGGCAGCGTCGACGTTCCCATTGGTGCGTCAGGCGGCTGTTGAAGCGTTGGGACGGGTGGGTGATCCCGCGTCGATGCCGTTATTGATCAGAGCTCTGGGCGACGATAGTAAGTTGGTGCAGCGGACGGCGGCCTGGGCGGTCCGGCAGATTTACAGCCGTCACACGGACACGCCCGCGCCTCCGTTGATCGCTGCGCTAGGATCCTCGGACGAACGGGTGAGTTGGGGAGCGACGCGGGTGTTTGCGCAGCATTTTGCCGCGCTGGCCCGGCGTCCCGAATTTGCGGTGCCGCTGTTGGCTGACCTGAATTCGAAGAGTACCGCGGTACAGATGCAGGCGGTGCGGGGCTTGTGGCAGTACTGGTTCTGGAGCAACGACGCGGCGGTGAAAGGCCGCATCGAAGATGCGATTCTCGCCGCGACGGCCAAACCGCAACAGCCCTGGGTAGAGGTGAACCTCCAGCGCGCGATCTACAATCTTGCGGACGAGAATATACGCTATCTCTACAACAACTGGGTGCCGCTGCTCTCTCAACAAGCGGACCGAGAGAGAGCCATTCAAGGTCGCTTAAGCGTTGAAAGCCGGTTGGCCGACAAGTTCGCCAAAGTGCTTGATAGCGGCAACGATCATCAACGGAAGATGCTGCTGGCAGCGCTGACCGAATTCCCGCTGCGCCGCGCCGATGTCTACGACCTGAAGGCCGATCTCGCGAAGCCCGGGCCGACCATCTACAACCGGATTGGGAACGACATCGAGCAGATTGCATTCTTCGGCGACGCGGGCGAGCGATTCGCGGCGAGCCTGACGCCGCTGCTCGATTCCCCGGACGCGGACATGAAGCGGCTAGCTGAAAACGCGGCGCTGCTGGTACGAGAAGTGAAGTTTGCCGACGTGAACCGGCTGGCGGGTACGCGGGGTCCAAAGACGCTGGCGGTAGTGGCGAAGACGTACCATCCGCCACCGCCGCAACCTGCCACGGTGGCGGGCGCGGCGCCAAGGAAGCGGGCCAACATGTCCAAGCTCGACGAGAACTTCTTCCGCGGGTATGTGCAGCCGATTCTCGAGAAGCGCGGCAAGGACGGATATGCGTGTGTGCAATGCCATGCGACGCACACGCTGTTCGACGCTACATGGTCGACGGTGAAGAATGTCGTCGATCCTGATAATCCTGAAGAGAGCCTGATACTGCGCAAGCCGACGTCGAGTTCGGAATCAGAAGGAGTGGTGGGGGCAGCGACGCTCGCGCACGGCGGCGGTATCCGGTTTGACAAGAACTCGGCCGAATACACTACGATTCTGGAATGGATCAAAGGCGCTAAGGAATGAACCGTGTCGAAGTGATGAGCCGAATTCCGCTGTTCGCGGGACTGGATCCGGCCGAGTTGGAGAGTCTGGCATCGCGGGCAGTGGATCGCCGGTTTGAAGCGGACGAGGTCCTGTTTTGGGAAGGCGACGAGTGTCAGGGCATGTTCCTGCTGGCTGAGGGGACAGTGAAAATCTTCAAGACCTCGGCGTCGGGGCGGGAGATGATGCTCGACCTGGTGCAGGCGCCGAGTTCGGTGGCTGAGCTTCCGCTCTTCGATCGCGGCGCCTACCCCGCGTCTGTGAGGGCGGTGAAGCCATCGCTGGCGCTGTTCATCAACCGGCAGGATTTCTATCAGGCGTGCCGTCAGAATCCGGATTTGCCGCTGAAGATCCTCGCGGTGGTAGGGCGCAGGCTGCGGCAACTGGTGTTTGTGGTGGAGAGCATCACGTTCGGCAGCGTCACCAATCGCCTGGCGAAATTGCTGCTCGATATTCACACAGAGCAGGGCGGGGGAGGCATTGCGGTGACGCACCAGGAACTGGCGTCGCGGCTGGGCACGGTGCGCGAGGTGGTCTCACGCAACGTCGCGCGTTTCCGCGTGCAAGGGTTTCTGAAGGTGGAGGGACGCGAGATTACGATTCTCGACGTCGAGGGCCTGCGGTCAGAGACGACGCCTACCGAGTGACCCACACAGCAAGGTAGGGCGATGGCAGTCCCTGACCGTTGACCAGCGGGATGAGCGAAGGTGCAGAGAAAGCTGTGGTCACTCTCGCGTCAATTCGCCAGACCCCCGAGATCAAGCCGGGAGCGGGGCGGGCCGCGACGAATTCAAAGCCGGAGTTCGACGCGATGGTGATGACGGGCGCCGCCGCTGTTATGCCATCGTCGTTGACGTCGCCGGTTTTCAATCCAGGGATAGCTTGTCCCAGTCCGTTCAGAAAAGCGGAGATGACGGTGCCGACTTTGGCCGGATTCTCACACGAGTTCTGAGTGCCGTCTTCATTGAGGATCAGCGCGAGCGCACTCGGACCATATGCCAGTCCCTTGCACAACACCGCCGCTTCGGGAATATAGGGCGCGGTGAGGAAGCTCGATGGGGATGTTGGGAGAACACGGAGAAGGCGTGAAAAGGTATTGCCGTCGCCCGTGGTAGCGGTTAGTGTGACGACGTCCCTGCCGGCCACTTCGTATGGAACCTGCAGGTTCACCTGGTCTGCGGAAGTGTAGAGAAGCGGGGCCGGGGTGTCGTCGAACGAGATGCGGACGCCGCCGAGTGTATCGGGAAACTGCTCTCCGCCCCAGGCATTGGCGGTGTCGCCGAGAGCGCTGCCGAACAGCGTGAGCAGCTGGCCGGGAACGACGCGCGAAATGCGGCGGGAGTCAGCGCTGTCGTTGGTGCAGCTGAGGCGGGATGCCGCGCTCGAGACACCGGTTAGTCGGTCAGCGGCGCCCACTACGGTTGTACTGTCCTGGCCCAAGGCGAGAAATGGCGCGATAGCGGAATCGAATCCATAGATATAGCGGCTTTCAAGCAGCAGTTTTGCATCGGGCGAGAAACGTGCAAAATATGGCAATTCGAGATGGTAGGCCGCAGTGCATCCGGATGGCGCCGTGGAGGCGCCGGGCAGATCCTTGGATCCCGACAGTCCGGCGATGGCGATGTTGCCTTGCGCGTCTAGCGCGACACTGGTGATCGATTCAGAGCCTGTACCGCCGAAGAAGGTTGACCAGATGAGCGCTGTACCGGAGTTATTCAACTTGGTGAGGTAGCCGCTCGCGGGGGGACGCACATTGCCCGGGTGCGGCGTGGGAGGTCCCAATGGCGGATAGTTGGTAGCGCGGTAGGTGGTTTGATAGGCGCCGGTGGTTATCGGGTAGTCATTGGAGAAGGTGAAACCGGCAAGCAGAGCGTTTCCGTCGGAGTCGACGAAGATCGCCATGGGTTGTTCGCCGTAGCCGCCGGCGACGAAGGTGGAGTAAATGAGCCTGGTGCCGTCGGCCGAGATGCGGGCCACTCCCTGATAGTTGCAGCCGATGCCGACAAATGCCGTTCCGGCGCAAGCGTGATCAACGTGCCGGGTCTGGAACGCACCTGCAGTAGCGGAGATGGAATAGGAATCGAAATAGGCGCCTGCGACGTAGATGTCACCGCCGGGCCCGTACGCCACTGGTCCTAGGCCGAACCCGTGGATGGCGAGTTGCATTTTCGATCCGGTGGAGTCGATCTTCAGCAGAAATGCGAAGTTGTCGCCGGGGGTGATGGTAACGGTGCCGGGAGTAGCGGGGAACGGCAGTCCGGAGGAGGGTACCGTTTGGCCACTCAACAGGACTTCGCCCTTCGCATTGACGGCAATGCCGCGAGCGTAGGTTGTGGTGCTGCCGGGCGCGAGGGCGGCATATTGCAGGTCGCCAGAGCTCGTGAATTTGAGGACGAAGGCGCGAGGAGAGCCGGCGGCATGAACGGCGTCGTCGAGGGGTTGGGCAGGGAAGTCGTCACTCTGCGTTGTGCCGGCGGCGTAAACCGCACCGTCGTCGCCGATGGTGATCGCGTCAATTGATTCCGTCTTCGATCCGGCGAATTCCCGTTTCGACATCAGCGAAAGATCGGAACCGATTTTGGCGATGAAGGCGTGGCCGGATACTTCGCCGCCCGTAAAGATTAGCCCGTCGCTTGCTCTTGCCATAGCGTGGATCTGATAGTTCCGCGGCAAAACAAAGATGTGTCCGCCGTTTGGGCCAAAGCCGGTAACGCGAAGAGGACGATGTACGTAAGGCGCATTCGTTTGCCTGGAATCTAGAGTTTAACGAGGTGAGTGACCAAAGTCACAGCTTCTCTAAGCGGGTCCCCCTACTGTAGTCACTTAGAACTCAACTTGGGAGAGCTTATGAAGAAGCTGTGGATCGCTTTTGCGGTGGTATTCTTTGGGTCTTTTGCCGTTCTGGGCTGGATTGGAACTCGCATTTATCAGGAAATGCCCCCAATTCCGGCGAAGGTTGTGGACACCGCCGGCGCGGTGGTTATTCAGGACGGGGCCATTGGGCGCGGCCAAAACGTGTGGCAGGCGTTGGGCGGCATGGAGGTGGGGTCAATCTGGGGTCACGGCAGTTACCTCGCTCCTGACTGGACGGCGGACTGGCTGCACCGTGAGGCCGATTTTGTGCTGAACGATTGGGCAAAGGCGGAAAGCGGCAAGCCCTACGACAGCCTGAGTGCGGAGGAGCAGGCGAAGTTTCGCGGCCGTCTCCAAGAGATGTACCGGCGTAACAACTACGACGCGCAGACCAATACGATTCGTGTGGAACCGGTGCGGGCGAGGGCGTTTGAAGCGTGCCTGGCACACTTCAGCGAAGTATTTATTGGCGGCAACAAGGATTACGCGATTGCCCCAGGCTCGGTGAGCAGTCCAGAGCGAATGCGTGATTTCGCGGGGTTCATTTTCTGGACGGCATGGTCGGCGTCGGCCACGAGGCCCGGCGACAAGATCTCGTACACCAACAACTGGCCGCACGAACCGCTGATCGGCAACCGTCCCACTGGCGAAGCGGTACTATGGACCGGCGTGAGCATCATCATGCTGCTCGCGGGCATTTGCGCGATGGTCTGGTGGTACGCTGCGCAGAAGGCGGAAGAGCCAGAGGGTCCGATACCGGAGCAGGATCCGCTCGGACGGTGGGCTGCGACGGCCTCGCAGCGGGCGACGCTCAAGTATTTCTGGGTGGTCTCGGCGCTGATTCTGGTCCAGATTTTAATGGGCGTCATCACGGCGCACTATGGCGTTGAAGGGGACGGCTTTTACGGGATCAAGACTTCAGAGATCCTGCCTTACAGCGTGACGCGCACGTGGCACGTGCAAATCGGGATCTTCTGGATTGCGACCGCCTGGCTGGCCGCCGGATTATTCATCGGACCGTTGATCAGCGGGCACGAGCCCAAATTCCAGAGCCTGGGAGTCCACGTGTTGTTTGGTGCCCTGCTGGTGATTGTGGTGGGCTCGCTGGCCGGGGAATGGCTGAGCATCCACAACCGATTCTCGGACGCGAACGCGTTTTTATGGGGACACCAGGGATATGAATACGTGGATCTCGGCCGAGTCTGGCAAATCCTCTTGTTCGTGGGACTGCTGATCTGGCTGTTCCTGGTGGTGCGTGCGGTGCGGCCTGCGTTGAAGGTAGCGGGCGAGTCGCGGCCGCTGCTCTATCTCTTCCTGCTTTCGGCTGCCGCTATCGGACTGTTCTATGGCGCCGGCCTCACCTGGGGGCAGCACACGCATTTGTCCATCGTCGAGTACTGGCGGTGGTGGGTGGTCCATCTCTGGGTTGAAGGCTTCTTCGAAGTATTCGCGACCACGGTGATCGCGTTCTTCTTCACACGGCTCGGATTAATCCGACCCGCATTCGCGGCCAAGGCTGCGCTGCTTTCGGCGACGATCTTCCTGGCGGGCGGCATCATTGGAACGTGCCATCACCTGTACTTCTCGGGCACACCAATGGTGGCGCTGGCATTTGGTTCCGTATTCAGCGCGCTCGAAGTGGTGCCGCTGACGATGGTTGCGTACTCGGCGATGGACGATTTGCGGCGGGGACGGCTGGCGGTTTGGGCCCAGCGCTACCAGTGGCCGATCTACTTCTTTGTCGCAGTGGCCTTCTGGAACATGGTGGGTGCGGGATTATTCGGCTTCATGATCAATCCGCCGATCGCACTTTACTACATGCAGGGTTTGAATACGACTCCGCTGCACGGTCATGCCGCACTGTTCGGCGTGTACGGGATGTTGGGAATCGGCCTCATGCTGGTTTGTCTGCGGGCAATGAGTCCAGGTCTTTACTGGAAGGAAGGCTGGCTGCGGATCGCGTTCTGGTCGATGAATGCGGGCTTGTTCTTCATGTGCGTCGGCAGCCTGTTACCGGTGGGACTGGCGCAGACGTGGGCGTCGGTGGATCATGGCTACTGGTACGCGAGGAGTACGGAATTCCTGGGTACGCCGCTGATGCAGACTCTGCGTTGGATGCGAGCGCCGGGGGATACGCTGTTCGCGTTCGGATCGGTGGTGCTGGTGGCGTTTGTGTTTATCGGCCGGGTGAGGCGCACCGAGGTTGGGGCGCCGATTGGCGCTTTGCCGGTAGCGGCTGGGGATTAGTTTCCTCCTTGGCGGGTGCGGAACGGGTCGGGAGACCCGCTCTACTTCCTCTGTTCTTCCTGTGTTCTTCCTCCGCGAGTTCCCGCCTCGCCCTACACGGGTCGGGAGACCCGTGCTACTGCCCCTTGCGCGATACACTGATCGGACATGCGAACTTGTTTCGGGCTCTTCCTTGTTCGCGTTCGGATTGAGGCGCCGGCTGGAGCTTTGCCGGTGGCGGCGGGGGATTAGTTTCCTTTCTTCCTCTGTTCTTCCTGCGCGAGCTCCCGCCTCCGCCCTACGCGGGTCGGGAGACCTGTGCTACTTCCCCTTGCGCGATACACTGATCGGACATGCGAACTTGTTTCGGGCTCTTGCTTCTGCTGACGTTTGGTGCTTTGGCACAGCAGGTGGGAGAGCCTTTTCCGTCGTGGAAGCCAGGGATCCTCGACATCCACCAGATCAATACCGGACGGGGGAATGCGGCGTTCCTCATTTTTCCCGACGGTACGACGATGCTGCTCGATGCAGGGGACGGCGGCAATCCTCCTCCGCGTGGCACGCCGCCGAAGCCGGATGGGTCGCGGACCCCGGCCGAATGGATTGCGCGATACATCCGCCACATGCTCGCGCACGACGCTTCGCCGGTGCTCGATTACGGCTACCTCACGCATTTCCACGACGATCATATGGGGGCGCTGGCCAAGGTCGGCGAGCAGATTCCGATCAAGCTGATGATCGACCGGGATTGGCCTGACTACAATTACCCGACTGCGCTGAATGATGCGGGGATGAAGAAATACCGTGCGTTCCTGGACCAGCAAATCAAGAACAACGGCATGAAAGTGGAGCGGCTGAATCCGGGGCATAATGACCAGATCGTGCTGCGGCGCGATCCTACGAAATATCCGAACTTCGAAGTCCGCGGAGTTGCGGCAAACGGCGAGGTCTGGACCGGCGTGGGAACGAACACGCGCGAGCATCATCCACGTCTGGCCGATTTAAAGCCGGAGGAATACCCGACCGAGAACATGTGCTCGTTAGTGATGCGTCTCAGCTACGGCAAGTTCGATTTCTATAGCGGTGGCGATATTCCGGGCGCGCGGCGCGACGGGGCTCCGATCTGGAATGACATGGAGACGCCGGTGGCGCAGGCGCTTGGACCGGTTGAGGTGAGCGTCCTCAATCATCACGGCAATCGCGATTCGCAGAATGCATTCTTTCTGGGAACGCTGCGACCGCAGGTGTTCATCATCCCGGTATGGTCGGCGGACCATCCGGGTCACGATGTGCTCGACCGAATATATTCTCCGCGAACGTATCCGGGGCCGCGTGACGTCTTCGCCACCAA
Organism: Bryobacterales bacterium; assembly: GCA_038212445.1. Classification (GTDB taxonomy): domain Bacteria; phylum Acidobacteriota; class Terriglobia; order Bryobacterales; family Bryobacteraceae; genus TMP-7. The sequence goes on along the minus strand of JBBQUM010000018.1, from coordinate 23,626 downwards.
CATGCTAGAGGCGAACCGCCTTGTGATCGGGCCAATGCTCGACCGCCTGAAAAGCATGCAGGGCCATATCGTGGTCCGGGTGGATCCGGGCGGTGACACGTTTCGCGTGATCATCCTGGACGATTCGGCGGAGAGCTATCGTGTGAAGGCTGTGCACGGCCCCTATCAATCGAGGTGACCAGTCAGGCGGCGTCGTGGAAGATGATGCCCAGCGTGAAGCGTTCACCGCGGCGCACCGGGCTGACGCCGTGTTTCAGGCTCGCGCGGTAGAATCCGCGAGTGCCCTTCACTGGGCGATAGCGTGTCGTGATGACGACACCTTCGCCTTGCTGGAGTTGGATGGCCGTGCCCATGGACTGCGCGCGCGGGCGCTGTTCGACCAGCAATAGTTCTCCGCCGTCGTAGTCATGTTTCGGCACGCTTAGTCCGAAGACCACCTGGAACGGGAAGTAGACGTCACCGTAGAGATCCTGGTGGAGGCAGTTGTAGTCGCCTTCGCGATAGCGCAGCACCAGCGGCGTGGGGCGAAGTTGGCCCTGCTGGTGGCAGTGCGCGACGAAGGCGTCGTGATCCGCGGGAAAGCTCTCCGCTTTTCCGAGATCCGCGGACCAGCGTTCGGCGATGGGTGCGAGGCCGGCGTAAAGCTCAGAGCGCATTCCCGCGACATTCCCAGGGAGCGGGTAGTTGAAGTACTGATATTCGCCGCGGCCAAAGCGATAGCGGGCCATATCGATGCGACTGCGGAAATGTTCCGGGTCCTCGTACATGGCGGAGAGCGTCCGGCAGGCGGCGGCGTCGAGCAGAGTGCCGAGCGATGCGTAGCCGGAGTCGCGCAATGCTGTTTCTGCGTGAGCCCAGTCGATCATCGGGTCCTCGCGGCGCGCTCGCGGTCGATGAGCGTACGCTTGCGATCGAGTCCCCAGCGATAACCGCCTAGTTCGCCGGTGCCGCGGATGACGCGGTGGCAGGGAATAACCAGGGCAACGCGGTTGGTGGCGCAGGCGCGAGCCACGGCGCGGGCGGCGGTGGGCTGGCCGATGGCGGCGGCCACTTCCGCGTAGGATTCGACGCTGCCCGACGGAATGGACTGGAGGTAGCGCCACACTCTCATCTGGAACGCAGTGGCGCGCAGATCGAGAGGCAGGTCGAGGTGGGGCTCGCCGTTCTCAAGATGCGCCCGCAGCGCCAATATCCATTCGCTGAACTCGGGATAGCGATGGTCGGGCATGGGCGTGACGGTGGCATTGGGATATTCGCGACTGAGCATGTCTAGCAGCGTGTCGTCACGGTCGGCGAATTGGAGAAAGCAGATTCCACGGTCAGTAGCGCCGATCATCATGCGTCCCAGGGGACTGTCGGCTGTGGCGCAGCTGATGCGGACGCCCTTGCCGCCATCGCGATATTCGCCGGGAGTCATGCCGAGGCGAGTGCCAGCGCGCTCGTAGACCCGACTGGATGAACCGAACCCCGCCTCATAGATGGCGCCGGTGACCGAACTTTCGGAACGGAGCGCACCCTTAAAGGAATCGAGACGACAGGCGTCAACGAACTGCTTAGGTGTGACGCCGGCGATGGCTTTGAAGGTCCGCTGGAAGTGGAACGGGCTGAGTTTGGCGCGTGCCGCGAGATCGCTGAGCGACAGAGAATCCTGAGCGTGGGCACGGATGTATTCGCAGGTCTCCTGGATCTGCGCTGTGGCTGGATCGGCGCCGACGGCGGCGAGTGGATGGCAGCGCAGGCACGCGCGTAAGCCGGCGCGTTCAGCGTCGGCGGGCGTCACGAAGAAACGCACGTTTTTCCGCAACGGTTGGCGGCAATGGCAGGAGGGGCGGCAGTAGACGCCGGTGGTCATGACGCCGAAAAAGAACTGGCCATCGAAGGAGGCGTCGCGCCGGGTTACGGCGTGCCACATAAGTTCGTCTGTCATCATCTCCAGTTCTTCCTCCAGGTTAGGGGAGATCATGTCGGTTGTCCTCATGAGATGAGGATAGGGGCGATTGGGATTTTGAACTATCCGGTTCTTGCGGTCTAATCTACTTTTCTGGAACTTGACGCAAGCCTGTGATTTAGCGTGCGTACATTGTTGAGCAGGTGAAGGCGTTTGGCGAACGAAGCCAATCGGCAGTCTGCTGGTTGTGTTTACGGGCGGCGACCCGCTGAAGCGTCCCGATTTGTTTGAACTGATCCAGCATTCAGTGAAACTCGGGTTGCGGACCAACGTGACGCCGAGCGGTACACCGCTGCTGACCGCCGAGGCGACCGGTGCGGCGCCGATCGCGATGAGCCTGGTGGAGTTTGTGCTTCCTTATCGGCACTGGGCGTGCGATGGAAGCCGATGATCGCCGTGGTTACGTTTGGTGTCGCACATGGGCGAGGTGTAAGGGCGCTGCGGCGCCTGCGAGTATGTCAACTGGTGTGGCGGTTCGCGGTCGCGGGCATGGGGTTTGACGGGGAATTACCTGGCCGAGGATCCGCGATGCGTTTACGTGCCGAAACACTACGCCGAGGTTGCCTGATATCCTTGGGGCGTTGCTCCACATACTGCTTCTCCTCGCCGCTGCGCCAATCGAGCGTTCCCTTGCGACTGGCTGGACTGCCACCACCTCTCAGAACTATGAGGCGGGCATTGACCGTACGGCGGCCCACTCGGGTGTCGGTAGCCTATATCTGAAGTCTCAGGCGGGGGACGCGGCCGGGTACGCTGCGCGGCAAAGAATACGAGCCGACGCTTACCGGGGCAAGAAAATCAAGATATCAGCGTGGCTGCGCGCCGCGCCAGGCGGAGACGGTGGAGCGCTCTGGCTTCGAATTGACATGAAGAACGGCGACTACATACTGGACGGGATGTTGGAGTCGGCGCCGGCAGATTGGAAAGAGGTTTCGATTGTAGCGTCGATTCCCGCGGATGCCGCTGGACTCACCTTCGGGCTCAGGATGCGGGGCAAGGGGCAAGTCTGGATGGACGATGTGACGATCGAGCCCGCGCCGCCGGCAGTGCCTACTACCACTATTGAGCGCCGTAAGGATCCAACGCAGAAGGATGCCGGGGCCGTCTACAAGGCGACGCCGGTGAATCCGGTAAATCTGGATTTCGAGCAGCGTTAGACGGCTTGTTTGGACGCTGTATCCGGAACTTCGGCGGTTTTGCGGGATCTCTGCCACGCCAGCCTGCTCTGGAATTCGTCGTAGAGCGTCGAGAATCCGGCCCAGTAATATCCGCTCACGAATAAGAGCAGGAACGGGATCGCGAAGAAGTTGAACGTGTCGACGGCGAACACCACCATCCACACGAAGTACGTTCCCGCTGCGAGCTCGGCGTAAGGCAGCCAGCCGCTGCGGCTTCTGTAGCCCGCATCGGACTTCACTTTCTGCTGGCCGGAAACGGCGTATTTCGGAGTACGGGCGAAGGCGGTCTGATAGCCGAACAGAGCCTCGAGCACTGCGCGGGCGTTGATGATGGTGAGCGCAACGCCGGCGCTGATGAGAGCCGGAAGCAACAGGACAGCGCGCTTCCAGTCCTTCGGATAAAGCTCGTTATGCGCGACCACGTAGAAAGCGGAGATCGACCAGAATGAGGCGATGATCAGCGGCAGATCGAGCATCACCATCTGCCAAAGTCCCATGTAGAAGCGGACCACCATCGCGGGCAGCATGAGCGCGCTGACAATCAGCATCAGCGGGTAGGAAATGTTGGGCGTGAGGTGGAAGAATGCCTCGGCCTTGACGCGCCACGGCAGGTCGGCGGTGAGAATGCGTTTCAACAGCTTCATCGCTACTTGCGTGAGGCCCTTGGCCCAGCGCGATTGCTGTACCTGGAAACCGTAGGTGTCCACCGGCAATTCAGACGGGCATTCGATAGATGGGACGTAGACGAAGCGCCATCCCTTGAGTTGGGCGCGATAGCTGAGATCAGAATCCTCGGTCAGCGTGTCGTGCTCCCAACCGCCAGCGTCGGCGATCATTTCCTTGCGCAGGATACCAGCCGTACCGTTGAAATTGAAGAACAGACCGCCGCCGGAACGCGCGACGTGCTCGAGGACAAAGTGGCCGTCGAGCAGCATTGCCTGCACTTCGGTGAGCAAGTTGTAATGACGGTTGAGGTAAGTCCAGCGCGTTTGCACGACGCCGACCTTGGGATCGGCGAAGTAGTGAACGGTTCGCTGAAGGAAGTCGCGCGGCGGAAGGAAGTCGGCGTCAAACACCGCCATGAGATCGCCTGTAGCGTGAGGGATCGCTTCCTGGAGAGCGCCTGCCTTATAGCCGTGCCGGTTGGTACGGTGGCGGTATTCCATGGGGAAGCCGGCGGCGCGATATTCATTCACCAGGCGTTCAGTGAAAGGATGCGTCTCGTCGGTAGAGTCATCGAGCACTTGGACTTGCAGCAACTCATGCGGATAGTCCATTTTGCTGATTTCTTCGAGCAGGCGGGCGACGACGTAACGCTCGTTGTAGAGGGGAAGCTGGATGGTGACCTTGGGGAGTTGATCGAAGCGGCCGGGCGGCTCCGTCGGCATTTTCTTCTTGAATTTCCAGTACTCCCGGATCATTTCATAACGATGAAGTCCGTAGAACGAGAGGATGATGAGGACGAGGAAATAAGGAACGAGGATCGCGTAGTCGAACCAATCCAAGCGATGGATACCGGCGAACGTATCGTCGAACAACGAGTCGACGAGACTTCCCGGTGCAAGGAGTGCGAACAACGAACCTGTTACCATAAGTCTCTCTTTGGACGATTCGACTGCATGCCGAGCGGTCCCCTACATAGACGATCTTCCCTCACCGCATTGTTCCTTTCAGCCGCAGTTTTTGAACTCTTGCTGGCCGCAACACACTTTGCTGGAACCCTCCAGCTCCACGTGGGGGAGGTTGTCACCGTTCTTCTGGCGACATCAATATTGTACATTGTTTCGGTCTGGCTAGTCCTTAAGCTTCCTGAATCTAAAAGACCTTTCGTCATTCTGGTGCTTGCTGCGGGGGTGCTGTTCCGGGTGACGGTGCTGCCGTTGACGACCGGGTTTTCGGACGATCTTTACCGCTACCGGTGGGAGGGTAGTCTGCAGGCGGCGGGCGGCAATCCCTACCTCGTTTCCCCGAATCATCCGTCGGCGACCGGTTTGTGCGACCGTCTTTACCCGAAAGTGGACGGCAAGGACTTCCGCGCGGTGTATGGTCCGCTGCTCGAGTTGGAGGAGCGCGCGGTGTACCGGTTGGCGTCGTCGCTGACCGCAGAGCCATTGGCTCAACTGTTTGTATTTAAGGTAATAGCCGGCTTAGCTGACCTGGCGACGATCGGCGTACTCATGCTGCTGCTGCGAGCGCGAGGACTGCCGGTGGAGCGTGTGTTGATCTATGCGTGGTGTCCACTGCCGATTTTTGAATTCTGGGGCACGGGACACAATGATGCCTTCGTCGTCCTACTGATTGCGCTTGCACTGCATGCGGCGGCGAGGGAACGTCAGTCGTCGGCTTACCTCTGGCTCGCTCTCGCCGCTGCGGCGAAAATCTGGCCTCTGATTCTATTTCCTGCTCTGACGGGATGGAAACCCAGGCGGATGCTTACCGCAGGCGCGTGCCTGGCGACTGTCGCATTGGCGACGAGTCTGCCCTTCGGCATGGCGGTCCTCTCCAATCGCGACTTCACCTCCGGATTCCTAGGCGGCTGGCGGAATAACGACAGTCTGTTTGGCGTGATCCTCGCCTTGAGTGGAGATCCTTATCGTGCGAAATACATCGCGTTCGCGCTGACGGCAGTTGCTGCGCTGGTCATCTCGGCGACGCATTTAACCCTGGAGCGGAAGATGCTCGCGACGGTGGCGGCGATGCTGCTGGTGTCTTCGAATGTTCATCCCTGGTACGCGTCGTGGTTATTGCCAATGTTGGTTTTGGAACCTGTTCCAGCCGGGCTGTTGTTCCTTTGCCTGGTGCCGGTTTTTTACGAGGCGGTGATTGGTTGGGCGCTGCTACGAGAATGGAATGGCTTGAGTTGGCTTCGCTGGCCCGTCTACGGCGGGGTGGCGGTGGCCGGAGTCGTATCGGTGTGGGTCCAAAAAAAACTGTTACTCATTAAGAATCATATTGACGTTACTAAATAGTCACGTTATGCTGTGGACATGAAGCTTGAAGACTTAACCCTGGATGTCGAGCAGCACATAGAGGTGAAGGCTGCGATCGGCGATGTTTACAAAGGAATGCTGAGAAGGCTGGGCGAGGGAAACACGCGACCGGACGGCGTTTCGTTGAAACTGCAGATTGAGGAGTGGCCGGGCGGCCGCTGGTTCCGCGACCTTGGCAATGGCGTGGGCCATTTGTGGGGGCACGTTCAAGTCCTGAAGCCGCCGACTCTCATCGAACTCAGCGGACCCATGTTCATGTCGTACCCCGCGATGAACCATGTGGAGGTGCGGTTGGCGGAAGTAAGCGGCGGGACGCTGGTCACGCTACACCATCGTGCGATCGGTTTGATCAGTGAAGACCACGCCAAAGGCGTGAGTCACGGCTGGCAGCACATGCTCGACAGCGTCAAGGGCGATTTTACGAAGTGATCAATGGCCAATGACCTCGACGATGTTTGGAAGGCGCTGTCGGATCCGACACGCCGTTCCATTCTCGATCTGCTGCACGAGCGTCCGCGCAGCACGACCGAACTGGTCGAGGCATTTCCTCAACTCACACGATTCGGCGTGATGAAGCACATCGACGTGCTTCGAAAGGCCGGGTTAATCAATACGAGAGAAGAAGGCCGGCAGCGGATGAACTCGCTGAATGCCGTGCCCATCCGCCAGATTTACGAACGGTGGGTGAGCCGGTACAGCGACTTCTGGGCGGATAATCTGCTGCGGCTGAAGGACGATTTCGAAGAGGGAGAAAAGTGATGGAACAGCACAAAATTGTCACGCACGACGAGTGGCTTGCCGCTCGCCGGGAACTCTTACGCAAGGAAAAGGAACTGACGCGGCAGCACGACCAGGTGGCAAAGCAGCGGTTAGACATGCCCTGGGAGAAGGTTGAGAAGAAGTACGTCTTTGACGGACCAGACGGCGAGGAGACGCTGGCGGGCCTCTTTGGCAAACGCAGTCAACTCGTGGTCTACCATTTCATGTTCGGACCTGGTTGGAAAGAGGGGTGTCCGAGTTGTTCGCTCCTTTCCGATCATCTCGATGGCGCGCTGGTTCATCTCGAGGCGCGGGACATATCCCTAGTGGTGATTTCGCGTGCGCCGCTGGCTGAAATTGAGGCTTTCAAGAAGCGAATGGGTTGGAAGTTCAAGTGGGTGTCCTCCAACGGAACGGATTTCAACTTCGACTACCATGTCTCATTCACCGACGATGAGATCGCGAAGGGCGCGATGGAGTACAACTTCAAGACGCAGAAGTTTCCGTCGAGCGAGGGTCCCGGGGCGAGCGTATTTTTCAAGCACGCGAAGGGCGAGGTCTATCACACGTATTCGAGCTATGCACGCGGTCTCGAAAACGTCATTGGAGCTTACCAGTTGCTGGATATCGCTCCGAAGGGGCGCGACGAAGCTGATCTGGAGTTTACGATGTCATGGGTACGTCACCACGATCGCTACGTCGACCAATCTGTTGTTCAACTGACCGCGCGGTAGGCGGACGCATCAGGCGGCTATCGGGATGGCTGGTACCGGGCGCGACGCTTGCGTTGCTGCCGAAATGTCCGGTGTGCCTGGCGGCGTACATTGCGGTGGGAACCGGCATTGGGGTCTCGGTTTCGACCGCAACGTATGTACGAGGCGCAATCCTGATCGGCTGTGTCGCGCTGCTGGTTTATCTGGCGGCGCGACTGGCGCGACGGATTCTGAGCGGCGCGGTTCAGCCTACTGAAGAGCCTTGGCGATAGCGTCGGCGGCCAAGGGCGTCATCAGCTCGTAGCCCTTCAAATTCGGATGAAGGCCGTCATTTGAGAAACCGTCCTTCAGCCAGCCTTTCTCGTCGGCCAGCGCACCGTAGTAGTCGACAAAGCCAGCATTCACCTTGGCTGCATATTCACGCAGCCACGCGTTCAGCTTCAACACCTGCGCAGGAGGACGGTGCTCGGTTTGCTTGCGGCTGGTGTAGTCGCTGACCGGAAGCAGAGCGCAAAGAATCACCTTGATGTTGTGCAACTGAGCAAGCTCGGTGATGGCCTTGACGTTCTCGGCAATCATGGTGAGCGTTACGGGGCCGTTGTTGCGGGCGATGTCGTTGGTGCCGGCGAGAAGGATAAGGGCGGCGGGTTTGAGGTCGATTACATCGGGATAGAGGCGCACGAGCATCTGCGAAGTGACCTGACCGCTGATTCCGCGGTTGACGTAGGGCTTGCCGGCGAAGGACTGATCGAGTTTCCAGGCGTCGGTGATGGAGTCGCCATAGAAGACGACGCGGCCGGGTTCGGCAGGCAGTTTCGACAGACGGTCGTTGTCATCGTGGTAGCGGCCGAGTTGATTCCAATCCTGCAGCTGATCGGCCAGCGTTTGCGCGGTGGCGGCCAGGCAGCAATTGGCTCGTGGCGGCTTGTAGTCGTCGACCATTTGCGCGTAAGCCGGGACGATGAGCGGGACCGCAAGAACGACAGCGGCGGAGAAGATCTTCATCATTTGAATCGAGCTTATCCCAAGACGCGGCCCTGCCGCCCATCCGTTTTTTTGGCTCCGGCGTTGCGAACCAGGTAAGCACCCGCGGCGCCGCCGAGCACTCCGGCAATCAGGGAAAAGATTACGGCGCTGGGTATCCAGGGGATGACTCTCGGCAGTGCGTCGAAGTACACGAAGCACATGATGCAGCCGCCGGCGAGAGAGAGCAGAAGCCAGGTGACCCAGTCGGGGAACTGCCAGTTGGAGAGCGCGGCGAATTTTCGGGCGATGACGGCGAAGCCTCCGATAAGGCCGCCGATGGCTGCCAGCATGAGCGCGAGGCGGATGGACGGTTCGAATGACACCTTCACGGTCTCGATACGACCGCCGTACGAGACGGTGGCTGAACCGGAGCCGGCGCTGGTGGCGACCAGGGCTCTTGAGGCGGCGCACTGGTCACCGGGAATGTCCACATTGCTCTTGGCGCCTATGCCCGAAGCGGGAGAGCTGACGCCGCCGATTTCGATCGTTGCCTGTTTGGGCGTGCCGTCGGTTTGTGGAATATCGCTCGCGTTCACCATCACCATCGTGATGGGGATGGAAGAGACGCCGTCGGCTTTAGCTCGCTGCGGCGGCGCCGTGACTTTCAAGTGCGAGGGTGTCCCCGCGGCGCAGCCAATAGCGGTGAAGCGCGCGGGGGGACCATCGGCGGCGGCAGCGGTGACGGTCGCGGATTTGCCGTCAGGAGCGACTCCGGCGGGTACCTTTGGGGATTGCGGAGTGATGCGAGCCTCGGGCGGAAATGCTGTGCCGCCTTCGGACTTGAGCTGGATGAGCGTCTCCTTCTCGGGCGTCACCGGTTTGCCGTCGCGATCGACGAGGTAGACATACATGGGCGCCCAGCCAGTGCCGGCGACCGCGGAGGCCTGAAGCAACTCAGCAACCACACGGTGTCCCTGCTTGTCCGCCGCTCCCATATACCGAACCGCGCCCGGGCCTGGAGCGGGCATTGGATCCTTGGTGAGGACGAGGTCGAAAGGCTCGACGCTGGGAATCTCAATGCGGACACGGAGAAGGCCGTTGACCGGAGCAAGCGCGGTCCACAGCAGATTGCCGCCGATCGCCTGGCTCGCAGAGAGCTTGCCATCCTTCAGAACTCCGCGAGCGTTGAGGGGGACCTCGTAGACGCGGTCACTGGTGTCAAAGCGGCAGGACGGGCAGTTGATGGTGACGCCGTCAGCCCCGGAGACTTTCAGCTCAATGCGATTGGACTGCGAGTCGATCCAAAGTCCTTCGAAGTCGGACGGACTGCTTTGCGCCACTGCGATACGAGTGAAAGCGAGCGCGGCGACGCCCATCCAGATCCGGTTTGCCAATGTGCACCTTCCTTAGCTTCAGCTTCCACTCTACTGGAACAACTGAGGCGCGAATTCGTTGAGGTAGTTGCGCCAATTAATCCAAGTATGGGCTCCGGCGGTTTCATTGAAGACCGGATTGAAGCCGTGCTTCTTGAAAAGGTCGACTGTGCCTTTGGTGGTGTTCAGCAGGAAGTCGTCCTTGCCGGTGGCGAACCAGAACAGCTTCAGTCCCTTTTTGGCGGCGGCATTGTCAAGCGCGTCGCGATGCTGCTCTTCCCAGGAAGGTCCGGTTGGCGCGGGGGGAGCGCCGCCACCGCCGCCGTTGGGACGCGGCATTGCGAACTGTCCGATGAGTCCGGAACTGAAGACGCCGACGTAGGAAAACTTCTCAAGATGCGGGATGCCGATGGCGAGGGTCTGGTTGCCGCCCATGGAGAGTCCGGCGATGGCGCGATGCTGACGGTCGTTGATGACGCGATAGTTTTTCTCTACGTAGGGCATGATGTCTTCGAGAAAGTCCTTCGAGAATTCGTCGGCAGCAGCGGGCACACGGAAGCCACCACTGTTGGTGTGGCCGGCGGGCATGACGATGATCATCGGCTTCACTTTCTTCGCATCGAGAAGATTGTCGATGATGAATCCGGCGCGACCCACCGAGGTCCACGCTTCATCGGAGTCGCCTGCGCCGTGGAGGAGATAGAAGACGGGATACTTGTCTTTCCCAAGCTCGTACCCGGGCGGCGTGTAGATGTGCATACGACGGAAGCGGCCCAAGGCGGTGGAGTAGTAAGTGACCGCTGCTACGGCGCCGTGCGGCACCTGACGTGTGTCCATGAAGTCCGAACCGGGAACCACAACCAGACTCCAGACGTTGTTGTTCGATTCGCTGATGGAAGGATTGCGCGGATCAATTACGTTGACGCCCCCGACATTGAAGTTGTAGCGATAGGCGCCGGGATCGATGGGGCCGAGCGTCGTCTCCCAGATTCCGTTTTCACCTTTGGTCATGGCGGTTCCCTGGTTGTTGCCCGGGATGTCGCCGGCACTTACCTTTACGCTCTCGGCATTGGGCGCCGACAGGCGGAAAGTGATGTGACGATCCGTTGCGACTTCCGGCGAGACGACAGGTGCCGGGCGGTTTGGCTGACCGGCCGGCGGCTGAGCCATAGACGCTAGCGAGCACGCTGCTGCCGCTACCAAAACACGCACTAAAGGTTTCATCGAAGTTATCGTATCCGATAAAAAACTTTGTCGTGTAAATGGTTATTTTGAATGGCATAAAAAGTGTTACTCAGCCGGCGTAACGGAGCGCGGAGTCTGGCATCTAATCCGCGAGGAGACAGTGGGCACCGGGAGAAGCTTTATAAGCGGAAAAGAAAATATTCCGAAGAAAAACCATGCCAACCGTCTCCTCACCGGCGTAGAGGGGCTAGACGAAATTTTGTCGGGTGGACTAATCCCGAACCGGCTTTATCTGATCGAAGGGGATCCAGGAAGCGGGAAGACCACTATCGGTTTGCAATTTGTGCTTGAAGGAGTGCGGCGCGGAGAAGACGTATTGTACGTCACTTTATCCGAGACGGCAGAGGAATTGCACGCGGTGGCAGAGAGCCATGGCTGGTCTTTGGAAGGTGTGCGGGTGTGCGAATTGACGCCGCCAGAGTCGGCGTTGCGTCCGGATCATCAATACACCTTGCTGCACCCGTCGGAAGTGGAACTGGGCGAGACCACGCAGATGATCTTCGATCAGGTCCAACTGACGAATCCAAGCCGGGTGGTGTTTGATTCGCTTTCCGAGATCAGGCTGCTGGCGCAGGATCCACTGCGCTACCGGCGTCAAGTGCTGGCGCTCAAGCAATTTTTTATTGGCCGACAGTGCACGGTGCTCCTGCTTGATGATCGAACGGCGCAGGTGCAGGAGATCCAGTTGCACAGTATCAGTCATGGGGTGATTGTTCTCGATCACCTGGCTCGCGAATACGGCGCTGAACGGCGGCGGCTGAGGGTGGTTAAGCTGCGGGGATCGGGATTTCGCGGCGGCTATCACGACTCCGTTATCCGCCGAGGCGGGGTAACGGTATTTCCGAGGCTCGAACTGGTGGACTACGTGGGCAGCTTGAGCCACATGGTATCCAGCGGAGTGAAGGAACTGGACGCATTGCTCGGCGGGGGAGTACACAGAGGCACCAGCATGTTGCTCATGGGGCCGGCGGGTGTGGGCAAGTCGACGCTAGGCACAAAGTACATTTCCTCGGCGCTTGAAAGGGGAGAGCGGGCGGCCGTCTACACCTTTGATGAAGGCCGAGCCATCCTGCTCGAACGTTCTGCGAGCCTTGGCATCGATCTCAATACGCACCTCAAAAGCGGCTCGTTGACAGTGCTCAGCATTCTGGTGGTGGCGCAGCACGGATTGGTGGGTCAGATGCAGACCCCGGCTGACCTCAGCTATCTCACCGATACGGTCGTCCTGGTGCGCTACTTCGAGTCACGCGGATCGGTGAAGAAGGCGATTTCCGTCATTAAAAAACGGTGTGGCGGGCACGAAGATACGATCCGCGAATTACGATTATCGTCAAGCGGCATTCAAGTTGGTCCCCCACTGACAGAGTTTCAGGGCGTTCTGACTGGCGTTCCGACCTATGTGGGGGGACTTGAGCCGTTGCTTCGAGGCAATCATGGCGGAGCAAGTTGAATCGTTGCCAGAGCGCGTTCTTGTTCTGGCGCCGACGGGCCGGGACGGCGAACTAGCGTCAGGATTACTCCAAAGGGAGGGACTGACGACCCGGTGTTGTACAGGCACAGCTGAACTGCTGGAATGCCTGGAGGCTGGCGCCGGCACTGCGGTTGTCGCCGATGAAGCGCTCTCGTCGGTTAATATCGGGTCGCTGCTCGGATGGCTTCAGAAACAGCCGCCCTGGTCAGATTTTCCTTTCATCGTGCTGACGGCCGGCGGGCGCCATTCATATGCGCCGGGACGGATGGAGTTGTGGAACTCGCTTGGCAAAGTCACGCTTCTCGAACGGCCGCTTCACGCGGTTACTCTGCTAAGCGCGGTTCGCGCGGGGTTGAGGGGCCGGAGGAGGCAATATGACGCGGAGCGATACATCGCCGAGGTTCAGGGCACTGAACGACGGCGTGCGGAAGCGTATGCGCGAGAGCAGGCAGTGCTGGCGCAACTCGAACTTCTGAGTCATTTGGGTAAACTGCTAGCGGCCGAACCTGACATCGACAAACTGCTGCAGTCGGTGGTGGAGACGGGCGCGAAGGTAAGCGGGGCGGAGTTCGGCATTTTTCTTCCGTCCGCTGATGTGATGGGTGACCGTCCTGAAATGAAGTTGCCTCATGTTTACGCCATGGGGCTGGACGTGTCTAAGATGATGGATGCCATTTCCGTTCTCGCCGGAACGGTGGCGAAGGCGCGACTGGTGCGGGGCGTGCTGCGCGTGGGCGACACACGCACCGATCATCGTTTTGATCCGGAGCGCCGCTTGGAGGACCTGGCTGAAGGGCCGCTCGCCTTTGTAAGTTGCCTTGCGCTCCAGATTCCATCCCGCACCTATGCCAACTCCGGAGTGTTGATCTTTGGGCATTCGATGGCTGACGCTTTCACTGAACGCGAGGAGGACGTGGCCTGTGCGCTGGCAGCGCAAGCCGGAATTGCGATCGACAATGCACGGTTGTTCTCGATTTCGACTCGAGCACGCGAGACCGCCGAAAAGGCGCGAGACGACTTGCAGAGATCGAATGACGATCTCCAGCAGTTCATCTACGTGGCGAGCCATGATCTCAAGGAACCGCTGCGGACAATCGGCAGCTACACCCAACTCCTGGCCCGCCGGTACCGGGGAAATCTTGGACCCGACGCCGATGAGTTTATCGACTACGTGGTACGCGGCGTCAACAAGATGAGCGGGCTGATTCAGGACTTATTGGAATATACGCGTGCCGGGGCGGCCATCACCGGCCCAGTGGAACCGATCGACGCGCAGGTAGCGCTGGACGATGCGCTATCGACGTTACGCGCGGCGATTGAGGAGAGTGCAGCCGCGGTGACGTCTCACACGCTGCCACAAGTGGCCGTGGACCAACGGCTGCTGGCACAGGTATTCCAAAATCTGATTGCCAACGCAATCAAATACAGACGTCCAGGAACGCCCCGCATCCACATCTCGGCGGAGAGCCGGAGCGGGGAGTGGATCTTTGCAGTTGAGGACAACGGGATCGGCATCGATGCGCTGTATCACCAGCAGATCTTTGGCCTGTTCAAGCGCCTGCACGGTCCCGACGTGCCTGGGACGGGTATTGGTCTGGCGATCTGCCGCCGGATTATCGAGCGATTTGGAGGACGAATCTGGGTAGAGTCGACGACGGACCAGGGTTCCACATTTCGTTTCGCGTTACCTAAGTGCGCAAACGGTGCCGTCGTCGAATCCGATTGCCTGCTCGAGCAGAACTAAACTTTCAGCTCGTGGTCACCAGGTTAGAGGACTCCGATGCGAGAGTCTGTTCAGCCCAGATCACCGACTTCAGATACATAGCCGGGATGGCATCGCCAGGGACTCCGAGTTGATCGGCGCCGGTTAGCACGGACTGCCAGTCGCCCGCCTCATATGCGCGCACGACTCTGTAAATGACGGCCAGGCGATTGCCTTCCGCTGCAGTTCCAAGCAACGCCTCGCAGACCTCCGGCTCGAGCGAGATGCCGGCCAGGATCTCATCGAGGGTTGTTTCCATGATGGCGTCCATCACCGAGAACATGCCGAGCATCAACAGACTGTCGGAGCGGGCTTCCAAGCCGGCGCGGCTTCCCAGCAGCTCGCAAAAATGCGCGCGAGTGGCGCCGGTCACGATCAGTTCAGGCGGCCGGTCCGCTCCCAGACTGGCAATGATCGCGAGCGACATCCACTTCCGTACTTCCTGCTGGCCGAGGAGAACCAGTGCGTGATGAATCGAGTTGATCCGGCTGAGCCAGTCAAAGCGTGCTGAATTCAAGAAGAGGAGAAACTTGTAAATCAGGGAGAGATCCTTCCTGATGAGTGCCTCAATATCGTTGAAGCTAAAATCGGGACGCTGGATCGCCTTCAGTAGCGTGTAGTAATGTTTTCTGAATGACGGAATCCGCTTGCCGCGCACAACCTCGGGACGCGCGAAGAAGTATCCCTGAAATAGCGAGTAGCCGCAACTCCTGGCAAGGCGGAACTCAGCTTCGGTCTCCACTTTCTCGGCGAGCATGGTGATTCCGCGACCGCCGAATTCACTCGCGAGGGCTTCTTGATCCTTCGCGTGGGTTTCCCGAAAATCCACCTTGATAATGTCGGCCAGGTGAGCCAGCGGATGGGCCCAGTCCTTGGCGACAAAATCGTCGAGAGCCAGGGTGTAGCCGGACGCTTTCAAGCGGAGGCAGGCGGCGAGCACAGCTTGATCGGGCTCAACCGACTCCAGAACTTCAATAATCGTATTGGCCGGATCGAGAATTCGGGAATAGTCGGCCAGCAGGTGATCGCGTGTGAAGTTAAAGAAGCCGCGCTTACCGGCCAGGATGTCCTGCTGCCCAAAGGCGAACATTGTAGCTGCGATCACTTGTGAGGTCGCCAGGCTTCCGTCCGTTCCGTCGTAGGCCTGGCTGGTTTTCGATGAGCGAAAGAGAAGCTCATACGCAAAGACCGACTTGTCCCGATTAAAGATCGGTTGACGGGCCACGAACAGTGAAGCGACGTCCTCGGTCGATTTGAGAAGCATTTTCTCCCGTCGGTCTCTATTTGCCGCTAATCAAGGACTGTCCGCCATCTTCGATCAGGGTGAGCTTTATTCTTCTATCGGATGTCGCGGCCAATGCTTTAATTCCGCCCCCAAACAGTAAAGGATCTTACGGTTAAGGGTGGGTGGACGGGCGCCATTTTGACCGGAACTGTGGCGAGCAGAAATGTGGTGAGGCGGTGACTTACACTTGACCTGAGGGAGAGGTCATTGCTAATTTTTCGAAGCTCATTGGCGTTGCTGGGATCCGTGCTGGCGGTGGCGCAGAGCGACCCGCATGCTTCCTGGCGGGAGTACGGCGGGGCTGCGGACACCGCGCAGTATTCGGCGCTGAAGCAGGTGCACCGCTCCAACGTGAAAAAACTGGAGATCGCCTGGACGTTTGCTACAGGGGACCACAACAAGTACTCGTTCAATCCGATTGTCGTGGACGGTGTGATGTACGTCCTGGCGAAAAGCAATTCGATTGTCGCGTTAGAGGCAGGGACCGGCAAAGAGATTTGGACCTACTCGCCCGGCGCCGACACCAAGGTGATTACGAATCGCGGCATCAATTACTGGCAGAGTGCGGACGGTAGCGACCGGCGGTTGCTATTTGCGAGCAACCACGTCTTGCGGGCGCTGGATGCGCGTACCGGCAAGGCGATCACGTCGTTTGGTAACGGCGGCGGAGTGGATTTGAAAGAGGGACTGGGCCGGGACGCAGCGACGTTGAAGCTGGTACAGTCGACGACGCCTGGGCGAGTTTTCGAGAACCTGCTGATCCTGGGGTCGGCTACGAATGAGGGATATGGGTCGGGTCCTGGAGACATACGTGCGTTCGACGTAAGGACTGGCAAGCTGGTTTGGACGTTCCACACCATTCCCCATCCGGGCGAGTTCGGGTACGAGACTTGGCCCAAGGACGCGTGGAAGACAGCCGGCGGCGCAAACGTATGGGGCGAGATGTCGCTCGACGAGAAGCGAGGGATCCTGTACGCCCCCACGGCCAGTGCCAAGTACAACTTCTGGGGTGCGGGGCGCGAGGGAGCGGATCTGTTTGCCGACTGTCTGCTGGCGCTCGATGCCCGTACCGGGAAGCGCATCTGGCATTTCCAGATGGTCCATCACGACATCTTCGACTATGACGATGCAACGGCGCCTAAGCTGTTGACTGTAAGGCAAGGCGGCAAGACGATCGATGCCGTGGCGCAGGTGAGTAAACAGGGCTTCGTGTGGGTGTTCGACCGTGTGACTGGCAAGCCCTTGTGGCCGATTGAGGAGCGTGCGGTGCCGCAGTCGGACATGCCGGGCGAGACCACCTCGCGTACGCAGCCGTTTCCAACCGCGCCGCCGCCGTTTGCGCGCCAGAAGTTCACGGTGGACGACTTAAGTCCTTATCTGAGTGCGGCCGACCGGGCGAAGTTCCGCGATCAGATCCTCACCGCGCGCAACGAGGGACTGTTCACGCCGCCGAGCCGTCGCGGGACCATTCAGATGCCGGGGAATAATGGCGGCGCGAACTGGGGCGGAGCGGCCGTGGATCCTGGGAACGGGACGCTGGTGGTTGTTTCAAAGGATGTGCCGTGCCTGTTGAAACTTGAGCCCGATCCGGCGCAAAAGCCTGCCTTGGGTGAGCCTGTCCGCTACGTGAGCGGGTTCGGGTTCATGATTGCGAGCGATGGGTTGTCGGCGATCAAGCCGCCGTGGACGATGTTGACGGCGTATGACCTGAATGCGGGGACGATCAAGTGGGCGATCCCGTTGGGCGAGGTCCCGGAACTGGCGGCGAAGGGAATCCGGAATACCGGGATGCACTATCCCAAAGTGGGTCCGGTGATTACCGCCGGCGGTCTAATTTTCACTGGCACGCGTGATCGCAAGGCACGAGCCTTCGACGTGGAGAACGGGAAACTGATGTGGGAAGCGGAAGTGCCTACGGCGTTGGAAGGCATTCCGGCGATCTACGAGGTGGGAGGCCGGCAATTCATCGTGTTCTGCGCGGCGGCCCAGGAGGGCTTGACGCCGGCTACGCAGTCGCCGATTCAGGGCGTCTATGTCGCGTTCGCGCTGCCTGCAAAGGCACAGTAGGGCCTAAACGTCACAGCCAGTCGGGAGCGCCGATCCTTTATTTGCAATAGCTTGTCGGCTGGGCTCAGCGATGCTTAGCAGTCCGCATGCGGATTTCGCGAGTGGTTGCTCTGCTGGCGGTGCTGGTGAGTCTGCTAGCCGCTCAGAAGCAGGACAGTAAGCAGTTTGGCGGCACCTGGGAAGCCCGGTTTAAGGGCTCGGTGATCTGCACTATAAAACTGAGCGCCGGCGACACTATTTCAGGCGCGATGTACGGCTGCGCGGTCCACGTGAACGAGGACGGCGATCTCATTGACACTCAGTTCGAAGGAGATCCCAATGAGCCTTCGCCGGTGTTGAATCCCACGATCGAGGATCAAACGCTCCAGTTTGAGCAGGAGGACGGCGGCGGACGCATGAAGATGGAACTAAAGGTAGTCAGCGCGGGCCACGCCGAATTGCGCTTTGTCGACGCGCCAGTGAAGATCAAGCCGATTCGTTTCGAGCGGAAGTGATGGTGGAATCCCGCTTTGATCCAGGTTCTTCCAGGGCAACCAGCAGACGCTCGAGGTCGATGGGTTTGGCCATATAGCCGTCCATCCCCGCGTTGATGCAGCGCTCTTTGTCGCCGTCGAGCGCGTCGGCGGTGACGGCGATGATGCGGATCCGTGGTCCAGCGCGGCGGGCTTCCCTTTCACGAATTGCCTTGGTGGCGAGCAATCCATCCATCCCGGGCATATGGACGTCCATGAGCACGACGTCGAAGTCGCCTCTTTCGTACATGGAGACGGCTGACACGCCGTCAGTAGCGACGGTCATGTAGTGGCCGCGCTTCTGAAGGATGGAGGCGATCACTTTCTGGTTCAGGAGGTTATCTTCGGCGACGAGAACCCGGAGGGGGCGGCGCAGGGCGGAGCCTCGGTCTGAAGCATCAGCGTCCGGTTCACCTGACTGCTGGCCAGTTGCGACTTGGACAGTGAAGTGAAAAGTACTGCCTTTGCCTGGGGTGCTGTCGGCCCACAATTTGCCTCCCATGAGAGGCACAAGCTTGCGGGCGAAAACGAGGCCGAAGCCTGTCGATTCCGACGAGTCTTTGCCTTCGGGCGGCAACACAAGCGCCTTCTGTTCGGGGGACATGCCGATGCCCGTATCCATTACGCTGACGTGGACTTCGATGCCCTCGCCACGGACTTTGCCATCCACTGTGATGCGGACGAATCCAGCCTGGGTGAACTTGACGGCGTTTCCAATGATGTTCAGGAGTAGCTGTCGAAGCCGGTAGGGGTCGCCGCGGACGGTCTTCGGCAAAGCATCACTGACGGACCATTCCAGCTTAAGACCGCGCTCGTTCGCCCGTTCGCGCATCACGTCAGCGACTTCCTTCACCTGCTCCCGTATGGAAAACCCCACGGTATCGAGCTGAAGCTTGCCTGACTCGACATTGGAAAGGTCTACGATCTCATTGATAACAGATAACAGGGCGTGAGAAGAGGATCTCACCAACAGAAGGTTGGCCCGGTGCTCGGGCGTGAGTTCTTCTGAGAGAGTAAGTTCCGTCATGCCAAGAATGCCGTTCATCGGCGTCCGAATTTCGTGGCTGACACTGGCAAGCAGTCGCCCGGTTACATCAGAATGATGCCGCACCTCTGCCTGAAGGGTTTCAATCTGGACGGCACTATCATTGAGTTGATGCTTGAGACGACGAACGCGCCAACTCCATATCACGCACAGGACGACGGTGGTAGCCGCCATCATCACCGCGCCTGGCGCGTATTGAAGTGGCGCCTGCGTGGCTTCGGCCCCGAACAAGGGCGAAGCCAGCACTACACCGATCGCAGCTTTTGAAAGCCGATTTTGCATGCGTTGGTCGAACCCTCGGGCGGTTCTAGAAAGATCGCGATCCTACCCAAGGGTTTACTCGGCATCTCTCGGCCGAAACTTTAGCCATCTAGCGGTTGTACTTCGAGGAGAGGGCCGGCTGAACTGCGTTCTTCGAGTCGATCAAAATCATCCCAGAGGTGCGCCAGAAAGCCCACACTATTAATGCCACCATCACTGCGGGAATAGCCACATCAACCCATTCGTACCAGTGAGTTAAGTTTTGCGGTCCCGGGATGCGGGACAGAAGATTGACCGTAAAGATGGCGATGATGCTCGATAGCAGTCCCTGGCGGAGCATGATGAAGGCCAGCAGTGAAAAGATCGCGATGTAGCTGAGAGGTGCGATGAAGCCTCCGCCGGAGTTCCACACACTGTTCTCACGGGCGGCGAAAAGGGTGGCTGCGGCGATGGAAGCGATCCAATCGCGTCTGAAGACAACCCGAAGACAGAAGATGACGAAGATCACAGCGAGGCCGTCCTCGACAGCCTCCCAACTGACGGTTGCGACCTGGGCGATCCAGAATAGAGCACCTGTGCCGGTCTGTGGATCAATCGCGCTGAACAGGTTGCCGCGGCTGGCCTGCGACCAGCTATCGGCGGTAAAGAAGGCCGTGATAACGGCACCGAGAATGGCCCCGTACAAGACGTGAGCTCCGACTTGTGGATCACGCCAGTTTCCTGCCAGCACGCGGCTCCAGGTGACGAGGGCATGGGGCCAGCGAGCGCGAATGGCCGGCTCGAGCGCGATGTAGAGCAGCCAAACTGCGGCACCAGTAGCAAACCATTCCTGCGCGTTAGGGAAAATGATGGTCAGCATACCGACGTCGGCAACCCAGTGAGCCCGACAAGCCCAGTTCAGCGTGACTGCCACAAAAACAAAAACGGCGACGCGCATCGCGCCCTTGCGATCGCCGCGTCCGGCGCGAAGGTTGCGGATGGCGAGCAATAGTGAGAATACGAGGAATACAGCAGAAGTGACGCGGGTGACGGCCAGGAATAAGGAGTCACGAAAGGAACGGCTGCGGGACTGGGGCATGCGGCCCGGACTGCTCCAGGGCCAGATCACCTGCAGTTCCGTAATGCGGCCATGCCAGGCGGACACCTGTACCGCGACATCCACCCCGAGTTGCGGATGCTTAATTTGCCACGCCTTGAGCCAGTCCGTTGCATAGAGTGGGGTGAAGCGGGGCGAAATCTCAGGCCAGTTCTGCACGTCGAAACCGGTGGCCCGTGAAACTGGACCGAGGTCAATTGAGGTGGTAGGCGGGCTGGTGTCCACCTGATTTGGAACCGCCAGAAAGCGGCGCAACTCACCTTTATTATTGACTTGGGCTTCGAGCATTCCCGAGAGCGTCGGCGCTGGACGGTCGTAGGTGACGCTGCCGTCGGGCGCAGGCAGAAGCGGAGTCGGACTCTCCCGATAGCCGACCCCCATCGGCGGTTCTATCTCGAACCGGTGACGCAATTCAGAAGTCGTCTTGACGTGCTTTTTGGCGTCGGAGAGCACGGGCAGGTACCATTCGACGCCCCATTCGAAGTCCGCCGGCCGGTTGATGTAGCCAAACGAAGCGGCATAGTCCCTGATCTTTGAGACGAGCGCCTGCGGCGGAATGTCCATGGGCGTGACGCTATGGAGTTCCGCGTTGTACAGCAAGAAGGGAACGGCGACGAAGAAAGCGATCAGTCCGAGCGCGATGGGCACGGACTTTTTGAGCGGCAGGCCCTCAGTGCGTCCCGATGCGGCGACGAGCTCGGGCGACGGCGTTTCTCCGGCGGCAAGCGCAGCGGCTAGCGGGTCGGCGCCCGGGAGAGACATCGAGACTGCCAAGGCCGTTGGGGGACGCCGGGTGGGCGCCGGGTCGAGGCAGCGGCGAATCGCCTTTTCGACAGCCGGATCGATATCGGCGGCGATGGACGTCATGCTGACGAGGTCGCCGCTCTCCTGCATTCGCATGAGGTCCGCCATGGACCCGGCATCATACGCGCGCCTGCCGGTGAAGAGCTCATAGAGGACAAGGCCGAGCGCGTAAATATCGCTGCGGGAGGTCACTTCCTCGCCCCGGAGTTGCTCTGGCGCCATGTAGGCAGGCGTACCGCTGCGTGCTTCAGCACCGGTGAGTTCACTGGCCACGGCGGCGAGGCCGAAGTCCATGATGACGACATTGCCGCGACGGTCGAGCATGATGTTCGCGGGCTTGAGGTCGCGGTGGATTACGCCTTTATCGTGAGCGGCGGCCACTCCGGCGCAGATCTTGCGAGCGATTTCAACGGCACGTTCGGCGGGGAGACGGCCGATGCGATGGAGCAGCGACTCGAGGTCTTCGCCGTCGACGTACTCCATCGAGATGTACGGCATGCCATCGGTTTCGCCGACGTCATAAACACGGCAGACATTCGGATGCGAGACTTGGCGCGCCACCCGGACTTCGTTGTGGAAACGCTCGAGGGTGCGTTGGAACTCGCCGATCGTGGTTGGAAGAAACTTGAGAGCGACAGGTTGTGCGAGCGTGAGATCAGTGGCGCGGTAGACCTCGCCCATCCCTCCGCGGCCGAGCAGCGAAATTACACGATAGCGTCCCGCTACCACCGTACCTGGAACAAAGCGGCCCTCGTCAGGTGTCGACGAACTGGTGGGCGGAGCCGTTGAGTGCCCAATGGCTACGGTCGCGGTTTGGGCTGGCAGCGGATCATTCATGGAGCGCTTATTAGAAACAAGCATAAGCGAAAATGACGTGGCCGCTGTATCGGGATGAGGGGAGGCGTCTACTTCTGCCGAAGAGGCAAGTTTGATAGCATCCAAACTTACATGAGCTTGCCTGCGATCCTACAGCACTTGCGGCTGCCCGTTATCGGCGCGCCGCTTTTCATCATTTCGAATCCTGACCTGGTGCTCGCGCAATGCAAGTCAGGGGTAGTGGGATCCTTCCCTGCACTCAATGCGCGGCCGGCGGAAATGCTGGACCAATGGCTCATGCGGATCACGGGCGAACTGGAGGCGTACAACTCCGCTAACCCGAATTCACCGGCGGCGCCGTTTGCGGTGAACCAGATTGTTCATAAATCGAATGACCGGCTCGACCACGATTTGCAGATGTGCGTTAAGTACAAAGCGCCCATCGTCATTACATCGCTAGGAGCGCGCGAAGAAGTCAACCAGGCCATCCACTCCTACGGCGGCATCGTGCTGCACGACATTATTCACGTTAAGCACGCGCGCAAGGCCATTGAGAAAGGCGCCGATGGTTTGATCGCAGTCTGCGCGGGGGCGGGCGGACACGCGGGGACCTTGTCGCCCTTTGCGCTCATTCAGGAAATCCGGCAATGGTGGGACGGTCCGCTGATCCTGTCAGGCTCAATCGCCACTGGCCGGGCGGTGCTCGCCGCACGAGCGCTGGGCGCCGACCTCGCCTATATCGGTTCTGCCTTCATCGCGACGCGCGAAGCCAATGCGAGCGAGCACTACAAGCAGTCGATCGTCGACTCCAAGGCGGAGGACATCATTTACACCAACCTGTTCACGGGCGTTCACGGGAACTACCTTCGTGCCTCCATCGTCAACGCGGGGCTCGACCCCGAGAATCTGCCGGAGAGCGACCCGTCGAAGATGAATTTTGGATCGTCTTCGGTGAAAGCCTGGCGCGACATCTGGGGCTCCGGGCAGGGCATTGGCGCGGTAACCAGCGTCCCGCCGGCGGCTGAATTCATTGAGCGGCTGATCAGCGAATACGAGAACGCGCGCGCTGAGCTTTGTTAGTCGAGGTGCCAGAGGCGGCAGCGGTCGCGGTAGGCTGCGAGCGTGATTCCCCACTGCTTTGACCGGAAGATCAAATCGTCGGAGATGAGTTCGCCGTCGCGGAAGACGAGCCAGTGGATGCCCGACGCCTTTAGCTCTTGCATGACCTGGCGACGCATCAGCGGGGGCCACGGGATGTTTTCAGTTGTACCTGCCGCAGTCAGTGTCGACCACGCTCCGGTGCCCAGGTCGCCGTCAATCCGCATCGCGCCCCAG
>JBBQUM010000017.1:0-156493 GCA_038212445.1 Bryobacterales bacterium | reverse complement strand
GCGCTGGGCTGTGATTGCGTTTGTAGGTAAAACGGCCGATCACGAAACCAAGCGACCCGCCAACGGCAATATCGGAAACCCAGTGCCTCCGTGCGCTCAGACGAGAAGCTGAAACCAATCCTGCTAGCGAATACGCCGCGATCGGAACGGCTGTGTGATCCCGATACTCACATGCGAACACTGTGGCCAACGCAAATGAACTCGCCGCGTGGCCCGATGGGAACGAGGTTCCACCTTTTCAAAACCCACCGCGCCCGTCGTGATCGGTTGGCCGTTCTCGGTTGGTGATCTCTTTCAAGGCCAGCACTGCGACCTGGGTGTGCCCCAGCGCTTCCAGGCCCAACAATCGGGCTTCCTGTGCATGCGCATCACCGCCGAATCGGCCGATCAGGTATGTCCCGGAAGGCGAATTGCGAGTGGGACAGCTCAGGCTGTCCCTTTCGCTCTTTCCGAGTGGGACAGCTCAGGCTGTCCCTTTCGCTGACTGGAGTGTATGGCTATACGCCTGGCCGTGAGAGGCGTGCCATCTGGTGGTATGGAGTTGCAGAGACGAGCTGGTTATTGAGGTCCAGCGTTGCCGATACTGGCGTGAAACTGGCGTTGCGAGCACCGGATCCTAACGTGGAGAGCGGATGCTCAACGAACCGATATACCACTAGGGCAATGCAGAGAGCCAGGCAGAGACCAATCCCTTGGCTCAACCAGAAGACCGTCTGCATTCGGGCGAGGTCTCCGAGCGCCGGAACAAACCCAAAGCGGAACATTTTAATTGCAATTCCATGTGTCAGGTAGAAAGAATAGCTGCACAAGCCTAACTTGCAGAGGAGCGGAACCGAAAGGATGTTTTTCCACCATTTGGGACCGAAATAGCACACCCACATGAATGCGGCTAGCGTGACCGCAGTGATCAGCGCCCTCCACCCAAAGATAGACACGAACGGAGTCTCCGGTTGACTCAGCATTAGACGAGTGCGAAGCCAGACCCCGAGGATCACAATCAGCGCGGCAGGCCCGACCGCCTTAGCAGCCCACTCCCGCCGCTCACCAGACATCGCTTCGACGGCTTCCCACAAGGCCATACCGGCCCAAAACATCATAGTTCGCGGCTCCCAGCATTTGAGAAGATCTCCGGTTAGCCCCCACAGGATGCCTATGCTGCACAGGAGCGCGAATCGCCGGATCCTGGGCACTCTTAGACTCCTGAATACCGCTGCGAACGCGGCTTCCACAAAGTAAAACGGAATCAGGAAACTCAAGGTCCAGGCCACATCCATCATTGGCTGAACGCCGGGCAGCAGGCCTGGCAGAAACAGCAGTGTCTCGATGATAAAGATCACCGCCTGGCCGGGATCTGCCGGAAGTTTCGACATTTTTGGAATCAGAAGAGACCCGGCGATGTAAAGGCAGGTCATGACCAGGTACAACGGGTAGATTCGCCAGAACCTGCGACGTATGAACGTCCCGAATCTCGTCTTTCCGCGTCGCATCGAACCGTAGGCGAAAAACGCCGAAAGCAGCATAAAGAAGCTGCTGCCGAAGGTTGCGTCAGCGTCGACGACTTTGAGGAAAGCACCAGCCGAGTTGTCCGGTTGCATGAATGGCGACCAGACTGTGGCGAAATGCCCGAAAAAGACGAACAACATGGCTATTCCGCGCAATCCGTCTAGCTGCTGCACCCGCCCACTTTGTTCAACGGGCTTGGTGTTGATTGTTGATGCGGGTTTAGCGGCCGCCCTTCTCGTGTGCACTGCTAGTACCGGGGTCAAAACCTCTTTCCTTCCTGAAGCTACTAGTACTAAATGGTAGTTTCAGGTATTATAATCTGAAATTCGTAGTAAGTACTATTACTCTATCGGTGCTGAAGGGATATGGATTTAGAGTATTGTTCCCGAGATTTCTGAATGTTATGGCGTAGCTAGGCATAGGGCCATGCCGTTCATGACTTTCCCCTTGCGCGCCTCAACGAGCCGGGAGGCTCGTTCTACTTCCCTTTTTGCTGTGCGCCTCAACGAGTGGTGGACGGTTCGACTAGTTCAGTTCCCTCACCCAGATGTTTCTAAAGCTGACGGGCTCGCTGGGATCGGGATGCGCCTGGAGTTTAATGGGTGCGGAATCGTATTTGCGATAAGACGGTTTGCCGATGTACAAGGTCTCGCCTTTGAGTTCGAAGTGATTCTGTACCAGCACGCCGTTGTAGAAGACGGTGACGTAGGCTGGGGTTTTCAGTGTCCCGTCCGCATTGAAGGTGGGCGCGGTCCAGACGACGTCGTATTTCTGCCATTCGCCTGGTTTGCGCGCGGGGTTGACGAGTGGAATGCCCTGCTTATAGATGCTGCCGGCCTGCCCGTTCGAGTAGGTCCGATTTTGATAGGAGTCGAGGATTTGCAACTCGTAGCCGGCATCGCCGCGACCGGTTGAAGCGAGAAAGACACCGCTATTTCCACGCATCTGGTCGGTGCCGGTGACTCCGGCGGGGATTTTCCATTCGAGGTGCAATTGGTAGTTGTGGAAGGTGCGGGTGGTTTCGATATTCCCTGCCCCGGGCGCCTTGCTGACGGTCATGACGCCATTGGCGACGATCCACTTCGCGGGCGAATGATCGGCAGTGTTGACCCACTGATTCAGGTTTGTGCCATCAAAGAGGACGATGGAGTCCGACGGCGCCGAGTCATTTGAACCGGGAGTGATCACCTTGGGCTCGGGTTCCCATACTTCGGTGTCCTGCGGCTTAGCGCCGGGCTGGCGGCCGGATGGAGGCTGTGCGAAAAGGCTGGTCGACAGAATTAACGCCGACAAGAAGCCGCAAATCGAATAACGGAAAACGCGTTCGAAGGGTAGTTGACTCATCGAATCTCCGTTTTCATTATCCCGTTGCGGCGAGGAGCGCGTTGAGGCGCTTCATCACCTCGAAGGCGTCGGCTACGTAAAGAACATCCGCTTTGCGACGCGCCCAGCCGCAGTTCGCGTCGAGGTTGACGGCGCGACGTTCGGTGATGAAGCGCCAGCCGACAACGTGAGGCTCTTCACCGTGGCAGCAGGTGGCGAGTCCCTTGGGATGCCGCGGCGTAGCGCCGGTCTGCCCGACTTGATTGAGATGAGACAGGAATGGCAGAACGTCCTGCCCTTCGCCGCTCAGGTCAACGAGCGACTTGCTGCTGCCGAGCGACGCGTTCGTGGAGTTCAAGAGGCCGAGAATGAGTTCGCCTGCCTCAGCGACGTGAGGCTGGCCGTCCTTTTGTTTTTTCGTCCAACCGGCGCCCGCAACGAAGAGCAGCGGGGCGTCGGGGCGAATGGTTTGCTGTTCGGATCTTGGAGACTGCCGTCCAGTTACCTGCGTCCGGGAACTCGTATTTACGTTCAGATGATCGACCGCCACCGGCGCGGCGCCGCCTGCATACGGGCCGGCGCAGCCTGATTCGAGCAGCAGGATCCAGGGACGCTGGACGCGAGTAATGACTGCCTCCATCCTTTGCCGGTAGAGCCAGCGGGATACGTCCAAGTCCGGCGTTAAGCCAGTGATGTGAGTGTCCACGCGGCCATTCAGGCGCTGAGCGACGCCGGGTAGAGCGCGTGCTGAACGCGATGTATGGGCAGTAATGACGACGGTGGCAGCGGCTATCCGGCAGATGGTTTCGGCGGCAGCGGCATCGGTGGAGTAACGAGGCTGCGCGAACGCGCTGCCGGAAACGGCGAAATATTTTGATGCGCCGCATCTGCCGATGGAATCGGCCGCGGCTTGCACGTCTGCGCCGATCAGTCCCACTGAGAATGCACCGAGGGACTGCGCGACTGCCAGTGTCTCCAGGGCCACACGCGAGAGTGAGCCGTCGGGCTCGGTGAATGCAAGGAAGAGAATTGTTTCAGCCATTGTTTATTCCGCGGTGATCCATTCGAAGATTTCCTGCGCGACTTGGTCAGCCGGCATGTCTTTGACGATGCGGGTCTCGCGCTGCTGCTTGGGCAACGCGACATTCTTAAAAGCCGCGCCGTGAGGGAGGGGTGCGGGTTTGGCCTTTTGCAGCGCCGGCATGATGGCGCGCATATTCAGCATGCCGATCTGCGGGTTGTTTGCCGGCTCGGGAAGGTTACCGGTGGCCCAGCCGAGAACGGCCGGGGCGCTCTGGCACACAGAAACCTGGTGCTGTCCGCCTTCGATGCGTTCCAAGATACGCAGCGAGCCATCTTCGCCGATCTTGATTTCGTCGACGCCCAGAAACTGTTCGGTAATGCCGAGGCGTTCGCCGACCATCTGGAGGGTAGAGCCTGAGCCGCGCGAGGCCGACTCCCAACCGCCGAAGATCAACAGGCGGGTGCGGTCGAGGCCGGCAATTCCTTCGATGGCGGAGGCGAGCGCGGCGGCGACCTCAAACGAATCTGAGAAGCCGCCACCATTGGCGTCTACCGCAATCAGTTCGAGTGCTACGCGCTGGCCGACGGTCATCATGACCTGCTGCAGTTTCGCCTTGGGTGCAAGGCTGAGCAAATATACTTTGGAGCCGGGATTCTGTTTGGCCAGGTTCGCGGCTTCGTAGAGGGCGTGGGCGGCCCACGGATCGATCACGTGAGGCAGCATCATCTCATTTTTGAGCGCCGGTCCCGCGGGGCCGGTAATGGGTTCGAGAGTTTGGAGCGGATCGGGCACAATGCCGCCGCAGACGACGATTTGAAAGGCAGTAGGCATGTTAGTTTTCGGCCGAGTGCAGACCACCTGCACCGGCCTCGAATTCGATATTTGTGCAGTTCCAATAGCAAGCGCCGCAATGGACGCATTTTTCGCGATCGAAGGTGGGAGTCCTACCCTCATCGCGGTTGGGTGAGAGCGCTTCAGCCGAGCAGATTTCGACGCAGACCTGATTGCGGCAGTCGTCACAGATTTGACGGTCGATGAAGCGGACGTGATCGCCGAAGCCGGGGACCGCTTGGACCTTGCCGCCGATGAGGAGGGCATCCTGATGGGTCATCAGGAGTTGACCATCGTAGGGGATAGAGGGCCATCCACTGCGCTCCATCAGACGGTCGTGGAGGGGCGTTCCTGAAGCCTTGCATTCGGCGCGAATCGTCTCGATCTCGGTTTGGGGAATCCGGTCGGCGAAATATTCTTCGACGCTGGGTGTACGGCTCTCAGCCGACTTGGGATTCTGGTGGACGACGATGCTGCCGCTGGTGAGGCCGGCGAGCCCCATGCCGATCATGCCGGTAAGGAAGCCGCGCTGGAAGCCGTCGCGCGCATGTTCTGCAATTCGTCCTTCCGATTCCACCCAGCTTGCGCGGCGGCGCGACACGTAGGCGCGCTCGAGATTGCCGCGAGTGAACGGGGCCTTCTCGCGCAACAGTTCGATGACGCCTTCGGCGCATTGAATACCGGTGGTCCAAGCTTCGTCGACACCGGATCCGGTGAGCACATTCGTTGATCCGGAGCCTTCGCCGATGCGCGCGTAGCCGTGGCCGCAAAGGTGCGGTTCGCCGCGCCTTCCAGACTCCAGGAGCGACTTAGCGCCCCAACTGCGGAGCCGTCCGCCCTTGAGGTAACGCCACAAATAAGGATGCTGGATGAAGTGCTGAAGGTACCGGTAGGAGGTACGGACGGGACTGTCGAACCAGCTGGGAATGAAGATGCCGGCTGACGCGATGCGATCGGGATGAACGTAGAAGAAGCCGAAGATCTCGGGTTCGGGATAGCCGAGGGTGTGGAGGACGGTGCCGGGTTCGAGGTCGACGTGGTCGGGAAGGTCGAACACCATCTTGGCGCCGACGGCCCATTCGTTGCGTTCGAAAGTGGCGGGCGTGCCGAACTCGGCGTCGATCTTACGGCCCACGGGACCCACCGGACCGTCGCCCACAATCGTCAACGCCGCGCGGATGTCCATGCCGGGTTGACCATTCTGATCGGCGAGGCGCACCCCGCAAACCGACTCGTTTTCGATGATCGGCTCAGCCACCGGCATGCCGGGCCACACCTGCACCATCCCGGTCATCATCAACTGCTCGCCCACCCACTGATTGAACTGGCCGAGCGACAGGATGAGGCCGCCGCTTTTATGGAGAAACGCGGGCGTCCAGGGCAGTTCAATGGATTGCGTGGCAGTGTCCATGAAGCGCCGGGAAATGGAGTCGCTGAGGCGGACCGACATAGAGCGACGGCTTGCGCCGTACGGGTCGAACAGGTAGACCACTTTTTCGGTTTTCACCGACGCGGCCATCGGGATCAGCGAAGGATCGAGGTTGGGGAAAGAATGCCGGATGCCGCGCGCCTTGGTGACGACGCCGGAGACGCCGAAGCCGAGGCCGTCGGCCCGCTCGTAGCAGATGACTTGCGGAGGCACCGGCAATTCGGAGAGCACTGGCGCCAGCGTGGTGAGAAAGCCGCCCATCGCGGGCCCGAAGCCGACACAAACGATGTCGACTTCCATCGACTGTCGACCGGCTTGCGGCGCGTCGCTCATACGGGATAGTCCAGTGCGGCGGGAATCATGACCTGCGTGAGCGCTTCGGCTGCGGCGTCCTTGGCCAGTTGGGAGCCGGTGAGGCAGCCATCGAGCTTGGTGCGCAGCTTGACGAAAGAGTCGAGGCCGCGGTGACTGGCGCAGGGGCCGGCCTTTGTGGGATGAGAGCCGTCGGGACCGATGACATCGATAGCCACGCTGGCCATTCCGGGGATGATGCTTTCGAGCTGAATCAACTCGTCGGTGTGATAGCAGCCCTGGTAGCTGTCGTCATCCCACGCCGGGTGACGATTGTAGCCGTAGACCAGCTCGGCGCAGATGCGGCCCACTTCACCGGCGGCGCGGGAGGTTTGAACATGAGCGAGGTTGCTGAAGAACTTCACGGTTCCAGCGAGGCCTTCGGCGACCACAGGATTCGCAGGTCCCTTCTCCTCGAGTTCGATGACGTCGAGAATGAATGCGCGAGCCGAGAGGAGCCAGCAGAGCGCGTCGGCGAGCGGGAACGTGACACCCTGGCGGTTGCTGTGATAGAGCGTGTCGCCATCGGCGTCTTTGGCCACTTGCAGGTGCTCCACGCTCCACAGCCACATCTGCATGCCGGTGGCGAGCGCACAGGCGCCGGTGCCAGGGCGGGTTCCGGCGACGTCGCGCATGTCGGCGATCCAGTTGCGGAACTGCGCCAGGAACAGGTCGGAGACCATGGTGATGGAAAGCTGGCGCCGCTGGACAGACTCAGGCCCTTCGTACGTCGCTTCGAGTTGCGAGTCCATCCACTTGTGTCCGAGGAAGCCGGGGCAATCTTCGGTGATGCCGTAGCCGCCCATGAGGCTGACGGCCTCGCGCATCATATTCGCGCCATGGCCGGTGTTCCAGAGTTTGCAGGCCGGGCAGAATACGTTGGCCTGGGCGTCGAGCAGCATGAACGGGATGAGGGGATTGGCGGCGAGTTCGTTCATGCGTGCCTGATTGCGGCGTCCGGCGGGCATGCGTTCCAGTGCAAGGAACTCGAGTGCGTCCTTTTGAAACTTGCGGAGCGCTTTGAAGGCCGACATGCCGCCCGAGATTCCCTGCTCGGCGAGAATGCGATCCTTCGCTTTCTCAAGCGGATCGAGTTCGTCGAACATGCGGGAGGCGGTGAAGCCTAAGGATGCGCCGGCCTCTCCGGTGGCCCAGACATCCACCAGACGGTTGACGGCGTCGGGTTTCTGTTGGAGGCCGAGTTCGTAACGGGGAGAGCCGGGCGGAATGGCTCCGGCGCCGCGGAAACGGTCGCGCTGATAGCGGATAACGGGCTCTACGGCGGAGAGCAGTTTGGCGGAAGTCATAACGCCCACGGTGACGCGGGTGCGGCGGAAGACCGCCTCGATGACTTCACTATGCGAGTAGCGCGGAATGATGACGCCGTCCTTCACGGTGTAACCGCCAATGATGCGGCTAGCGGGGACGCGGAGGCGGAAAGCCGGATCGCAGGTAGAGGAAAGCTGATGGACGAGCTTGCGGGTGGGCGTGCCGCGATCGAAGAGTCCGGGGTCGGTCTCTTCGAGGATGACCATGCATGTGCCGCGAATCCGGGAGTCGCCGGAGTCGACCGCGGCGGTGACGAAGTTGGCGAAACCCATGTTGGTGATGAAGCGGCCGCGCTTATCGACTTCGAGGATGGGCTCGGCGCCATCGTCCCACTCGGCCACGCGCACGCGGCCGGCGAGCAGTCCGGTTTCAACGCCGACGAAGGGAAGCGGTTCAGTGAGGCAGAAAGCGCCGCGCCAGGGCTTGCGGTCCTCACCGGGGAGGGCGGGCGCACAACGGCTCTTATAATAGGTCCGCTGTTCAGGCGTTCCGCGCTCATGAATGGGGGCTAGAGCGAGGCATCCGGCGAGACTGCCGGTGGCGGCTCCGGCGTCGACCCAGGCGAGTTCAAAGGCGATGAGCGCCAGCGCGAGGTTCTTGGGACCGGCGATATAGCCGCCGTCCTCAGGCTCGAGGAATGCGGCCGAGATTCCGGACTCATCGTAATATTTCAGCAGTTCGGCTTTTTGGGGAGTCCACTCGTGGGTATTACGGGCACCCCCGGCAACGAGGTGTGCAACGGGTCCGCGGGCGACGGCCCGGACGGACTGGACGAGCATTTGAAGGTCGAGGCGATCGGAGAAGCGCCACATAATCTGGCGGATGTCGTCGCCTGGCAGCATGCGCAGGGATTCGGTTCGGGTCTCGCTTACCGGGGTGGCCATAGAGTCTCCTACCTTGGAAGGGTAAGGGAGCAATTGGGTGGCCAAGCACCTTCATTTACTAAGTGATGGGAGACGCGACACTTGGGTGAATTCGCTCAAGCCTAGTTTCGGACGCTCCGGTGTGATATCCCGCGCATGGGGCATCTCGCTCATGGCCCGGGGAGGCGGGCGGACTGCCTACCGCCTGGGCGCGTAGCCGAAAGTCACGGTCATCGAGACGCTCCGGCCTGCCATGAGCGTTAGGGTGTCGCCTGGTTGCGGCAGGTTCGATTTGGTGGAAGCCGGGACGACACCGATGATGCTGTGCTTGTCCAAGAGATTGTTCACCGCGAATCTGAACTTTGTGCCTCGAAGCCGGGACGACTCCTTGATCGTGTAGTTGAAGTAGAGGTTGGTGATGTTGAAGGGATCGATGGCGATCGCCTGGTTGAGGCTTCCGTTGTCGTTATAGAGCGTCCCGATGCGCTTGTTGAAGAAACCGATGTCCCAGTTGCGGTGGAGGTAGGTGGCGCCGATGGTTTCGGTATCGTGTGGAGAGTTCGCAACCCAGAGGTTTGACCCGTTGTACTTAGCGTTGAGGAGCGTCCCGTTCAGGTACAGGTTGAAGCCGTAGCCGATGGCGATGTTGCCTTCAGCTTCAAAGCCTTTCGAGACGGTGTTGGACGAGAGGTAGTAGACCGGTTCGCCGGTGACGGGGTCAGGAGCCGAGGCGTAGGGGCCTTGGGCTTTCAGGAAGAAGACGTCGGTATCGAGCGTGAGACGGTTGAGTTTGAGCACCGAGCCGAATTGGAAGGTCTTGGTTTGAGTGGGCTTCGGCGTGGTGAGGACGGACGCATTCTTGACGTCGAAGACGCTGCTCGGGGGAATTACGTTTCCGGTGGCGTACTGCGCGTACGCGGTCCAATTGTTCTTCACACGATATCGAAGACTTCCGGTGGGCTGGAACGAGTGATAGATACCGTCGTGGGTAACAAACTGCAGGCCGCCCAGGTTGCCGACGGTCTTGCCATTGTCGGCGAACTGGTTCAAGTGCATGCTGTAGTTCGAGAATTTGAATCCAGCGGTAAGGGTGAGACGGCGAGTGATATTGTACTCGTACTGCGCAAAGGGTTGAGCGGACTGAGTGATGAACTTCTCGTGGAAGTTGGGGATGGCGGCGTCGATCCAGGAACGGGGGTCGGTGGGTATCTGAAAGCGGTCAGTGTAAGCTACTTCGTACCAAAAGCCAGCGCGGAAGGTACCCCAGCGGGAGTCATGGACGACGTTGAGGGTGTTGCCGAATTTGCGATAGCTGTTTAACTTGTCGGTGCCGCTGGTGGCGGTGATGGTGCTGCCGTTGTATTGCTGGTGGTTGTAATAGCGATCCGTGTAGACCTTATCTTCGATCCTCCAGCCGTGACCCAGTTCTGAATTGATTCCGACGTAGTCAAAGTCGGTGGGGATCTGGTACCAGCTGTACTTGTAGTAGAGGGGGTCAGCGGGATTGTTATTCAGCAGGTAATTGTCGCCGAACTGCGCAACCATGGCGCGAGTGGGTCCTTTGACATTCGGAGCGTTCGAGGCGAGGTCAATGATTCCGGTATAAGCGGTGAGGATCGTGCGGTCATTGATACGAAGCTGGTATTTTGCGTTGCCGCCCCAGCGATTGAGGAAGTTGTAAGTCTGGTAACCGTCGGAACTGAGGTTGTGGACATTCAAGAGAAGGTTCGACCTTTTCGAGACGCCGCCGAATGGTCCTGAATCGAAGTCGGCTTCGAGGAGGCGTGTGTTGAAGGAACCGTAGGAGACAGTACCGCGGATTAGCGGATCGGAGGTGAGGTCCTTGGAAAGCAGATTGATGGAGCCGCCGGAATTCGCGGGACCGATGACCGTGGCGTCGCCAGGGCTGCGGTCAAAGAGAGTACTGCCGATGAAGGGGCCGGGAAAGAACACCCAGGAGTGATGGGTAGGATCGTTAGTGTCATTGAAGGGCAGGCCGTCGAAGGTCATGTTGTAGGTCCCGTCCTTGAAGCCGCGGAAGAAGATTTTCGTATCCGCCAAGCCGGGTCCGTTGGCGCTCACGCTGAAGGTGGCGGGCGCCATTTGCACCATGTCGGAGTAGTCGCCCACGGGCGAGACAAAGTTCTGAATGAACTGAGGGCTGATCAGGGAGACTGCACTTTGGGCTTCCAATGAACCTTGGGATGGGGCGGCATGCGCGGCAACCGAAGCCGTGGCGCGGACTTCGACTGACTGACTCAGGCTGCCAACGGCGAGCGAAATCGAGAGGTCGTCACTCTTGCCGAGAGCTACTTCAACTTCGGTTTTATTGGTGGTCTCGAACCCGGGTGCCGATACCACGACTGTGTAGTAGCCAGTGGGCACGCCGTCGGCTTTGAAATGGCCGTCGGCTCCGGTGGTGGCTGTGCGCACGGCGCCGGTGGCCTGGTTGCGAATAGAGACAGTGGCGTTGGGAAGCAGTTGCCCCGCCTGGTCAAGAACCCTACCGGCGACTGCCGCCGAGTTAGTTTGGGCATTGACGATGGCGGCCATCTGGATTGTGAGCAGTGTGACAGTGGCAAGGGTACAAATCGCCGAGGACAGCTTGGAGTTTTGAGTCAACCGGAGCCTCACTTAGATTGGTTTAGGTTTTACGCTAACGGCCAGAAGTTACGTTCGGGTTACGTCGAGATAAATAGCGCAACAATAATGCGTCGCGTGCGTGATTGAGCTCGTCAGCGAAGATGAAGGGATGCGGTTTTCGCGATGGTAGGAGCGGGCAAAGTTAGTGCGGTAATCCGGGTGGCGGCGGGCAATTTCCTGGAGATGTACGACTTCATGGTGTTCGGTTATTACGCCGGGCCGATTGGCCGCGCCTTCTTCCCGGCGGGTAGCGATTTCGCGTCGCTGATGCTGGCGCTGGCGACATTCGGCGTCGGGTTTCTGATGCGTCCGCTGGGTGCGATTGTCCTGGGCGCGTATATTGACCGTCACGGACGACGCGCGGGCCTCATTCTCACGCTCGCGTTGATGTCGGTAGGGACGGCGTCGATCGCCTGCGTGCCTGGGTACGCGTCCATCGGAATCGCGGCGCCAATTCTGGTGGTTGCGGGCCGACTGTTGCAGGGCTTTTCAGCCGGTGTGGAACTGGGCGGCGTCTCGGTGTATCTATCGGAGATCGCGACGCCGGGACACAAGGGGTTCTACGTAAGCTGGCAGTCGGGGAGCCAGCAGTTGGCCGTGATCACGGCGGCGTTGCTGGGGGTGGCGTTGAGTTCGAGGCTGCTGCCGTCGCAGATGAACGAATGGGGCTGGCGAGTGCCATTGCTGGTCGGCTGCATGATTATTCCGCTGGTATTCTTCCTGCGGCGGTCCCTCACGGAGACGGAGGAATTTCTGGCGCGCAAGGAACACCCGGCGGTTCGGGAGATTCTACGCTCGGTGGCGGCGAACTGGCGCGTGGTGTTACTGGGAACGTTGTTGGTGACGATGACGACGGTGTCGTTCTATCTCATAACCGCGTACACGCCAACCTTCGGCCGTACGGCGCTGAAACTGGCGGAGAGCGACGTCCTGATGGTGACGCTGTGCGTGGGAGTCTCGAATCTCTTCTGGCTGCCGATTATGGGATCGCTCTCCGATCGTGTGGGACGGCGGCCCATACTCATCGCCTGCACGGTGGCGGCTCTGTTGACGGCCTATCCCGCGCTGCGCTGGTTAGCCATGAGTCCTTCATTCTCGCGCCTGCTCGAAGTGGAGCTATGGCTATCGTTCCTTTATGCAAGCTACAACGGCGCGATGGTTGTGTTTCTCACTGAGATGATGCCGGCCGAAGTTCGAGCTACCGGGTTCTCACTCGCTTACAGCCTGGCTACGGCGATTTTCGGCGGATTCACGCCGGCGATTTGCACCTATTTGATTCAGGCGACCGGAAACCGGGCGATGCCGGGAGTGTGGCTATCGTTTGCAGCTCTGGCCGGCCTGGCGGCGACACTGATCAGTACACGCGGCGCTACGCCGGTACCGGCACGAGCGGAGTAGACTGGCGAATAGAGTATGACCCCCGCCGACCTTAAGGTCTCTATAGACACAAATCCACTGGCAGTCGAAGAATTGAAAGCGATGGACGCCTACTGGCGAGCCGCCAATTACTTGTCTGTTGGTCAAATCTATCTGCTCGACAACCCCCTGCTAAGACAACCGCTAGAACTCAAACACATCAAGCCGCGTCTGCTTGGGCATTGGGGCACCACGCCGGGACTCAATCTGATCTATGTCCATCTGAACCGTCTGATCAAGAAGCACAAGCTGAACATGATTTACGTTGCCGGCCCGGGACACGGTGGTCCAGGGCTGGTGGCAAACACGTACCTCGAAGGAACCTACAGCGAATACTACCCGCATGTCTCCCAGGACACCGAAGGGTTAAAACGGCTATTCAAGCAGTTCTCGTTCCCGGGCGGAATTCCGAGTCACGTGGCGCCGGAGACACCCGGTTCGATTCACGAGGGAGGTGAGCTTGGATACTCCATCGCGCATGCATACGGCGCGGCGTTCGACAATCCGGACCTGATGGTGTGCTGTGTGGTGGGCGATGGAGAAGCCGAGACGGGCGCACTGGCGGCAAGCTGGCACTCGAACAAGTTTCTGAATCCGGCGCGCGATGGTGCGGTGATCCCGATCCTTCATCTGAACGGATACAAGATCGCGGGTCCGACGGTGCTCGCTCGAATACCGGAGGAGGAACTGGCGCATCTCATGATGGGCTACGGCTACAAGCCGTACTTTGTGAGCGGGGATGAGCCGGAGCGGGTCCACCAATTGCTGGCGGGCACTCTGGACAGGGTGATCGCCGAGATACAGGCGATTCAGGGGTCGGCGCGGACGAACGGTTTTTCCGAGCGTCCCATGTGGCCCATGATCGTGCTGCGCACTCCGAAGGGCTGGACGGGACCGAAGACAGTGGACGGGGTAAAGATCGAGGGCACGTTCAGGGCGCACCAAGTACCGCTGTCGCAACTGGCGGAGAAGCCAGCGCACATCCCGCTGCTCGAGCAGTGGATGAAGAGCTACAAACCCGAGGAACTGTTCGACAAGCACGGCCGTCTCATGGCCGGACTGGCAGCACTTGCGCCCGAGGGCAAACTGCGCATGAGTGACAATCCTCATGCCAACGGCGGTCTGATTCT
This sequence comes from Bryobacterales bacterium, assembly GCA_038212445.1. Taxonomy (GTDB): domain Bacteria; phylum Acidobacteriota; class Terriglobia; order Bryobacterales; family Bryobacteraceae; genus TMP-7. Next base: position 142,651 of record JBBQUM010000017.1, on the reverse strand, counting down.
CAAGGAACTCCGGCTGCCCGATTTCCGCGACTACGCGGTGAAAGTAGACAGGCCGGGCGGCGCGGTGGCCGAGTCGACACGGGTGATGGGAGCGTTTTTACGCGATGTGCTCACGCTGAACGACGGCGACAGCAACTTCCGCGTCTTCGGGCCGGACGAGACGAACTCGAACCGGCTGAACGAGGTGTTCAAGGTCACCAATCGCGAGTCGACGGCAGAGATTCTTCCGGACGACGATCACGTATCGGCGGACGGGCGGGTGATGGAGGTGCTGAGCGAGCACATGTGCCAGGGCTGGCTTGAAGGCTATCTGCTCACCGGGCGGCACGGCGTCTTTTCCTGCTATGAGGCGTTCATCCACATCATCGACTCGATGTTCAACCAGCATGCAAAATGGCTGAAGACGACGAGGCGGATCGCCTGGCGCCGTCCCATCGCGTCGCTGAACTACTTGCTGACTTCGCATGTCTGGCGGCAGGATCACAACGGGTTCAGTCATCAAGACCCGGGATTTTTGGACCATGTGGCCAACAAGAAGGCAGACGTGGTGAGGATCTACCTTCCGCCCGATGCCAACTCCCTGCTGTCGGTAACCGACCACTGCCTTCGCAGCCGCCAGTATGTGAACGTGATCGTCGCCGGGAAGCAGCCGGAGATCCAATGGCTGGACATGGACGCGGCGATCAAGCACTGCACGGCGGGCCTGGGAATCTGGGGATGGGCGAGCACCGATCAAGGAGTGCGTCCGGATGTAGTGATGGCGTGCGCGGGCGACGTGCCTACGCTGGAGACGCTGGCAGCGGTGGACCTACTGCGCACCCATCTGCCGGATTTGAAAATTCGCGTAGTGAACGTCGTCGATCTGATGACGCTCCAGCCCAAGAGCGAGCATCCGCACGGCCTGAGTGATTTTGAGTTTGACTCCATCTTCACTAAGGACCGTCCGATCGTCTTCGCGTTTCACGGCTATCCTCTGCTGATTCATCGCCTGACCTACCGCCGCCGCAATCATGCCAACCTTCACGTCCGCGGGTATAAAGAGGAAGGCACGACCACGACGCCGTTCGACATGGTGGTGCTTAACGACCTGGATCGTTTTCATCTGGCTGGGGACGTGGTTGACCGCGTCACCCGGTTGCAGAGCACGGGAGCGCATTTCAAGCAGTATCTGCGCGACAAACTGATCGAACATCGCGAGTACGTGAACCGGCACGGGGAAGATATGCCCGAGATCCTGAATTGGAAGTGGTCGGCCTGAAGATCAAGGCATAGAGTAATCCCGCAGGCGGCAGTTATGGATAGGGGAAATAGGGCGGTTCGACCGAAGCGGAGACATTGCCTGCTTCGCGAATCCGCTCAACTAACCTACGACGCAGAGTCTCGGAGACCTGCGCGTACTCCTGCCGGCCTGAAAGGTTCACATGCTGGAACGGATCAGCGTACAGGTCATAAAGCAGGTACTCGATATACTCCTCACTCCGCTCTATGGGTTTCCAATTGCGGCGCTTCGGGGCCGCGGCGGCGTAGGTGTATTGGGGTGTGCGGAGTGCTCGCCCGGTGATGAACTCGCTCATCTCGAAGTAGACTTCGTCGCGCCAGTCCGGCGCCTGCCCGTTGAGCAACGGCAGAAAGCTACGTCCCTGCATGGACGCCGGAACTGACGCGCTGGCAGCGGAGAGCAGCGAGGGGGCAAGATCCACCTGGCTCACCAGTTGCGAAATGACTCTCGATCGATTGAATCCGGGACCTTCGATGATCAGTGGAACATGAATCGAACTCTCGTGCGGACTGCGCTTGTACTCCGAGTTACGAGTCTTGAAGTGGCACCCATGGTCACTGATGAAGACGACGATGGTGTTCTTGTCGAGGCCGGTCTCGGCGAGTGTCGTGCGAATGGTCCCCACCGTTTCGTCCATCTTCGCGACACAGCCGTAATAGTCAGATAACTGGCTGGGCCAGGAGCCGGGAAGCGGCCGCAGATCCTGGGGCACAAACGGATTCTTGTAGCGGCCGGCGAACTCCTTAGGCGGAACATAAGCGTCGATATCGTTCTGGTGGTGAACTTCGAGATACGAAAGCATGAGCAGGAATGGCGACTTGGCAGAACGAAGAAATCGTTGGGCGAGGCCGGTCATGAAGTCGGTGCGATATGTTCCTGAGAAGTGGACGGGCTTGCCGTCGTTGTCGTAGAGGTTGCCTTCGTAAGGTTGGGAGGTGAACTCGAGAACATTGGAGCCCAGCCAGAGGTCGTTGAACCCTCCGCGCCTGGGTAAGGCAACCGGACCTGTCACCTCGCCAGTGGTGCCCGGCGCGTTGCCGGCGAGGTGCCATTTGCCGATGTAGTTCGCCGAGTAACCGGATTGACGGAGCGACTTCGCCAGCGTGTCCGAGTTCTCGTTGAGCGCGATTCCGTTCTTCCAAACGCCGTGGCGGCTGGGATACTGGCCCGTGAGGATGCTGGCCCGGGCCGGCGCGCACACCGGTTGATTGCAGAACGCGTTGCGGAACAAAACGCCGCGCTGGGCCATACGGTCAATGTTCGGCGTCAATCCCATCGGGTTCAGGCCCATCGCGCCTACGCAGTCCCAGCGAAACTGGTCGGAGAGAATGACGACTATGTTTGGCTTGTCGGCCTTCCCGGATTGTGCGTGCAGGGGTGCTGAGGCGAGGGCAGCGGGAACGGTCTTTAGCAGGGAGCGGCGCGTGGTGACATGGCCGGGGGTTGGTAGCAACACCGTCCAAATATATCCGATGCGTTCTTCACCGGTTTGAAGGCCTCGAATGGCGCGATTTCTGGACGACTGAAAGTCGCCTTTCGTCCCCTGTGTAAGAAACCGCCCGGCAGCAAAGACTATTTTGGTAGAGGCCACGATTGAGACCCGACGATCAAGATCAGCTTTACATGCAAGCTCGAACTGAGCATGGGGAATCGATGCGCCGCCTGGTGGGCGGGTATGAATTCGACGCAGACCGGCAGCGCGATCTACTCCAGGAAATGCACATCGAACTGTGGCGCAGTCTGAAGAAGTTTGATGGGCGTTGCAGCCTTCGAACGTGGGTCTATCGCGTAGCCAACAACGTTGGAGCAGATCACCTCACAAAACGCCGCAAGGTGTCAGAACGATTCGTTGAACTTGAAGCCCTATCCGCTGACCCCACAGCGCAAGCTGGGGAGGCCCAGGAACGACGCCGAGTGGAACTGGCCGAGTTGCAGGCATTGATTCACCATCTTGCTCCGCTCGACCGGCAAATGATTCTTCTCTATCTGGAGGGCGCGACCGCCGAGGAGATCGCCGACGTTACAGGTCTTACGCCGGGGAACATCGCCACCAAGATCCACCGCATCAAAAAACTACTGAATTCCAATTTCGCGGGAGCAACCAATGAACGCCAATCATGATCCACAGGACCTGTGGAACCGAAGCGAGACTACACTACCTGAGCCCCTCGCCACCGAGATTTGCACGCTTGCCCGGAGGCGCGAGTGGGAGAGTTTATGGGGGCGCCGCATCGGTCTCTTTGCACTCGCTGGTTTGGCGATTGCGTTCGCCCACAATACGTGGGAGGTGAATCAGCCTTGGGTTAGGCTGGGCCAAGGCTGGATGCTGCTCGTGATGACCGTGTACCTCTGGAATCTCATTCGAAATCGCACGCACCTCCGTGCATCGAATGAGACCTGTGGAAGGTTTCTACTCCGCTCGCTTAAAACAAAGCGCGACGGATACACGGCCGTTCGCCGAATCGTTCTACTGATCATCCCGGCGGTTTTGGCGAGCTGGTGGGGTGGCGGCGCCGCGCTGAAGGCACGGGCAATGGGTCTCGATCCGACTTCTTACTACTACCAGTATTTGACGAGCGTTTGGCCGATGATCGCCACCTGTGTCTTGCTGCTTCTTGTGTGGTTGGCCTTTCGTAGCGCGGCGAAAAAGGCCTCGTCTGAATTCGAGGCATTGCGTCAGCGTGTGACCGCCGCCTGACTCGATGACGACACTAACTCATGAAAGTTTGGGCCGCTATGGACTGAGTACCGCCACCCGGGCACGAACAGTGCCCGTGCGGGCAACTGCAACAGCAAAATCGCCCGTCCTATGTCCCGGCCTCAGAGGGCCATGCTCATCGCCTCCTCCATCACGGCCACGTCCTCAAGTGCGTCACGCAGTTGGCGCATCAAATTGGCGGGAGGCAGCCAATAGTGGCAACCCGACCCAGTCACGAGGTGAGACATGCTAGTTTCGGTCTTAGTAGGGCATCGCTTATGCTCGATGCGAGAACGCTAGACAAGATTCCAGCACACTGGCTACATGAGGCCGAAGACTGGCGCGATACTCCGTTTGTTTGGAAGCAATGGACTCGTCCCCACGATGCCTGGACGCAGGATCACTGCCGTTTTTGTTGGGCGTGCATTTGCGATCATCGCGACCGGGATCCTAACGACAAGCCAGGCTCTGTAGAGGACGGGCACTATCGTCAGGCTTTCCATGCTGAGCGTCCCGACGGCACCGACATCTGGGTCTGTCGAACATGCTTCAAACGGGTTCGGGCATCCTTCGGTTGGACCCTGCAGAATCAGGAAGGTAGCTCTTTGACCGATTCTGCTCTCTGAAGCTGCAGCTGTGTCATCGCCTATTTACCGCCGCTGCAATTGTGGCAATCGATCGTTATCACCTCGTGAGGGACCGGAGCGCATCTCTCTGCGGGAGGAGTTGACCGAACATCGCGAACGCCACGGACAAGGTATGCCCGAGATCCGCAATTGGGAATGGCGCACTTAGAGCGTGAGCAGCCATTTTGACTGGCTTAGGGCTGCCGGAGCTATCATTGAGGCAGACTTAGGGCTGGAGAGGTGTACGTTTGTATTTCGTGAAGTTGATGGTGAGCGTGGTGGTGGCGGCCAATCTCGAAGCTCAGCCTCATGCTCCCGCGCACCCGCTGCCCCTGCGTGACATTCTGGCCGGAATGCTGCGCGCCGACAATGCCGACCGTCAACAAATCGAGCGCTACTCTTCGGTTCGCGTTTACCGTATCCAGAACTACCGGTTCAAGCGGGCCGCTGAGATGACCGTGAACCTGACCTATAAAGCGCCCGGCCAGAAAGAGTTCCATGTGGTTTCGGAGACCGGCGCCGGCATCCTGTGCCAAAAGGTGCTGAGGCCGATGATGGACTCGGAGGCGGCGGCGTCAGGCGTGGGCGAACTTGGCTCAAACCGCATTACTGAAAAGAATTACGACTTTCAGTTCATTCGGAGCGACGTCGACCGCGGGCGGCCTTCCTACGTGCTCAAGGTCACTCCGAAGCACAGTTCGAGATATCTGATGCGCGGCGAGATCTGGGTGGACGCGGCTGATTTTGGCATCTCGCGCATTGTCGGGCACCCGGCGAAAAGCTTCTCGTTCTGGGTGCGTGATTCCCAGTTCGTGTACGAATACTCCAAGATTGATTCCTTCTGGCTCCCGGTGACGATGGTGTCTGAGGCCGACTCGATGCTGTTCGGCCACACCGAGGTCAAGGTGGCGTATGAGCAGTACCGGGTGAAGCGGACGCCGCTCGCTGAATCACTCGCGCAATGAATTCGGGGCCGCAAGTCCTCACCGTCAATGGCGGCTCAACGAGTGTAAAGTTTGCGCTCTTCGCGGTGGAGCAGCCGCCGCGCCGCATCCTCAACGGCAGCGTCGAGAGTGGCGGTCTCTCCACTGATGATCTGCTCCAATCGCTCGAGAAGAGAATCGACTTCGGGCAGGTGAAGGCGGCGGGTCATCGGGTGGTCCATGGCATGGAGCACACTGAGCCCGAAACAGTGACGGATGCGCTGCTCGACGACTTGCGCCGGATCAGCGTCTACGATCCGGATCATCTTCCGCGCGAAATTGAGTTGATCGAGAAGATGCGCGAGCGTCACCCGGGGATAGCGCAGGTGGTGTGCTTCGACACAGCGTTTCACCGAACGATGCCGCGCGTGGCGAAACTTCTTCCGATCCCAAGGCGCTTTGACGCGCGCGGAGTGCAGCGTTACGGCTTCCACGGACTCTCCTACACGTACCTGATGGAGGAACTGGCGCGCGTTGCCGGCCCTGCTAGAGCCGGTGGCCGAGTTATCCTGGCCCACCTGGGCGGTGGCGCCAGCCTGGCCGCCGTACGCGACGGAAAGTGCGTGGACACCAGCATGGGATTCACTCCCGCCGGCGGGTTGCCTATGAGCACACGAACCGGCGATCTGGACCCTGGCGTATTGGCGTACCTGCTGCGTACGGAGAACCTGACGCCGGCGCAGTTTGACAGCCTGATTCATAACGAGTCCGGACTTCTTGGAGTGTCGGAGACCAGCGGCGACATGCGGGAGTTGATGCAGCGGCGGTCGACCGACGAGCGTGCGGCGGAAGCGGTTGAGCTGTTCTGCTACCAGACCCGCAAATGGATTGGAGCGTTTGCGGCGGTGCTCGACGGACTCGACACGCTCGTGTTTTCGGGTGGTATTGGGGAAAACAACGCCGAGGTGCGGCACATGGTTTGCGAGCAACTCGGGTATCTCGGCATCCAGTTAGACGATGCACGGAACGCGGTCCACGCTCCGGTAATTTCCGTGACTGGAAGCCGCGCTACTGTCCGTGTTATCAAAACAGACGAAGAGGCGATCATCGCACGGGAAGTCTGCCGGATTGCGTTCCCGTAGCTCTATGTCGAACTCTTGGGCGAGCGCCGGTCCCGCTTAACGATGTCGAAAACGAGGTGCGCGGTTTCTTCCAAGTGCCCTTCCATCGCTTTACGCGCTGCATCCGGATTGTGGGACGCGATGGCGTCATAAATCGCCTGGTGCTGGCTCACCACGCGGTGCGGCACGGTTGGAATAGCGAGCTTCAAGTACAGCCACTGGCGCATGAGATTGCGCAGAAGCTGAACGGCATTCCGGAGCACGCCGTTGTGGGCGGCGTCGGCGATGGTGAGGTGGAAGGCCATGTCTACTTCCAGCACAGACTCGCCGCGGTCGAGACAGATTTTCATCTTCGTGATGGTGTCGGCGATGGCTGCGAGTTCGGCGACGGAGGCGCGCTCAGCCGCCAGACCGGCGAGGTCGCGCTCAAGAATCAAGCGTGCTTCCATGATGTCCTGAAGCTCAGCATGATCGGTGCCGGTGAAGGCCCAGAGTAAAGGCCGGGACAGGAACTCGGAGCGGGGGCATACAAAGGTACCGTCCCCCACGCGGCTGTCGAGCATGCCGATCAGCTCCATTGCTTTCAGGGCTTCGCGCAAAGATGTGCGGGCTATGCCCAGCTGCTGGCAGAGTTCGCGTTCCGGCGGGATACGATCGCCGGCCTTCCAGGTGCCGTTGACGACATAGGAGATCAAGTGCTCGAAGGCAGACTCGGTGAGGGTTGTCCGCACGAGCGGAGTTACTGTTTTAGCGGCGCTACTCTTGCTTTTCAAGTCAATTCACCATTCTCGATCATCGTCTTGCGGCAAAAGTCCAACCTGTTGCCTCCATTCGATCCGCGCGAATTGATCTTTTGAACACTCTACCAAAATCGACGTGAAGAAGGCAGCATCGACTATCGGTCAGACCATGTTACCAGATCAACAGTTCGACCAATTAGCAAATTTTTACGTTTATTCCGGCTTGACATGGAACTTACAAATTCGTAACATCGACGCACAGGGCAAATTGGTCAGACCATCAAGCCATTGACTCTGACGCAAGTGAAACGTGAAGACGAATTCACACGCCGGGAGGAAGTTCGCCATGTCAGCTATGCTTCGATATTCTTTCGCAGTCGTTTTGATTACCGGAGTCGCCTGGTCGCAGGCCGCAACCGGCACAATTACAGGCGCCGTACGGGATTCGAGCGGTGCGGCAATAGCGAACGCGCCCGTGATTCTCACACACACAGGCACATCCGCGAAGCGCGATGCGCTGACTAACGAGCGCGGGGAATTCACGGTGCCCGTACTCCCAATCGGTCCCTACTCCGCCTCGGTATCTTTCGCCGGCTTCAAGACACAGAATCAGACTGGAATCGTGCTTCAAGTTGACAAGACGGTCTCGCTGTCGTTCACGCTCGAACCGGGCGCGGTGAATGAATCGGTGGAAGTGACCGGGGCCGCTCCACTGGTGGACTCCGCAACCTCGTCGCTCGGCCAGGTGATCGACAACAAGAAGATTCTCGACCTTCCGCTCAATGGCAGAAATCCCTTTGCGCTGGGTCTGCTTTCGGGGTTTTCGATTCCAGTGAAAGGCGTGGCTTCCAACCTCCCCTTCGTGGCGGGGGGCGGACGCTGGCAGACCAACGACGTCCTGCTTGACGGTATCGACAACAACACCATGTCCACGACGGGCGGCATCGGCGTTAGCGGCATTAACTATACGCCTTCAGTGGACGCGGTGGCCGAGTTCAAGGTGAAGACGAATAACTACAGCGCCGAGTTTGGCCGTTCGGCAGGGACCATTATCAGCGCAACGACGAAGTCAGGCACAAACCAGCTTCACAGTGCCATCTGGGAGTTTCTACGCAACGAGAAGTTTGACGCCAACAACTTCTTCTCGAACGCCGCGCGCACTCCGCGTCAGCCGTTCAAGCAGAATCAATTTGGCTTCACACTTGGCGGACCCATCGTCATCCCGAAACTCTACAGCGGGCGCAACAAGACTTTTTTCTTCTTTGACTACGAAGGACTGCGCCGGGCCACGAGCGCGTCGTCAAGTTTGAGGGACATACCGCCGCCGGCCTTCCGCACGGGAGATTTCTCGACCTACAAGCCGAAGATTTACGATCCTCTGAGCCGCAAGGCCGGCACCAACGGACTGGTGACCGCTAGTCCGTTCCCAAACAATCAGATCCCGGTGTCTCAGGTGAATAAGGGAGCCCTGGCGACACTCGCCTTGCTGCCGCAGCCCAACGCCGGAGCGGCCGGCGCGCAGGCGAGCAACTATCTGTTTGTCGCCAGCCAGCCCTTCAACAGCGATCAGTACGATATCCGTGTTGACCACCAGTTCTCGGAGAAGAATACACTGTTCGGCCGCTACTCGCGCAGTCTCCAGACCAACGTGAATCCGGGCAACTTCAGCGGATTTCTTGGCGGCGGCACCAACAACCTCAACAATTCGATCAGCACCATCCTGGATGACACACATGTTTTTTCGGCCAATATCGTCAACGAAGCTCGCGCCGGCTACACGCGCCATAACGGAAGCTTCGAAGTGGCGGACACGCCGGCAGGCCTTGACTTCGCCAAGCAGAACGGAATCGCCACCTATCCATTCCCGGTTCAGCTTTTCCCGAATATCGTGTTTTCACCTTCGGGCCTCGCGAGTGGCAGCAACACTTTCACCGCGCTGGGATCGGGCGGACCGAATCTGAACGTGGAGAACACGTTCCAAGTCACTGACAATCTGACGTGGAATCATGGCAGCCACACCTTCAAGATGGGAGCCGATGTGCGGCGGCGTCGCTTCGATGTGATTTTCGGCGCCGGCCAGACGATCTTCGGCTCCATCTTCAGTTCGTCCTCGAACGACGCGGGATCAGGCTCGCCGCTGGCCGACTTTCTACTGGGCTATCCAGCACAGCTGACCGGAACCCAACTCCCGGACTGGGCTCGCCTCCGCGATCTCTATGGCGGCGCTTACGTCCAGGACGACTGGAAGGTGAACTCCAAGCTAACGGTGAACCTTGGAATTCGCTATGAGCTCTACACGCAGCCTGTTGACGCACGCGACCGTGGTTCGCTGTTCGACGCTCGCAGCGGCAAGTTTGTGGTTCCGGGACAAACCGGATTCACGCGCTCCATCGTCGACGGGCACGACCTCAACTTTGCACCGCGTATCGGCTTCGCCTATGCGGCTTCAAAGCGCTGGACGTTCCGTGGAGGATCGGGCATATTCTTTGGCCCACGTGCGCCGAATCAACAGACGACAGTTTTCGGCTCGAACCCGCCTAACGCGCCAACCGTGATCACGCCGTCAGTAAGCGCCAGCACCACCGTCGCCCCTCCGATCAACCTGAGTTCCCCAATTCTGGTGGGCCCCACCAGCGCCGACCTCAGCACGTTTACGCCGGCCAATCCGCTCGGGCTGCTGATTCGCACGGCCGATTTCACCAACAGCCGTCCCGCTGAGATCTACCAATGGAACCTGGGCATTCAGTACCAGGCCACTGGCGATCTGGTGTTGGAGGCGGCGTACGCGGGCACCCGTGGGACCCACCTCACGACTCGCGTCAACCTCAATCAGATCCCGTGGGACAAGGCTCTGGCCGGATTCACCACTCAAGCCGACCGCCTGTTCCGGAACGTCGGCAATCAAGTGGTAATGGATTCCTCGATGGGCAACAACTCGTACCACGCGATGAATTTACGCGCGGAGAAGCGCATGAGCCACGGGCTGAACTTCCTGGTGAACTATACGTGGTCTAAGAATATCGAGAGCGGCTCGGGCGGAAATAGTTCAATGAGCCAGAACGGCGGCACCACCAACCCGCTCGACAGTTGGAACCTCCACAAGGAGAAAGCGGTTTCCGCGATGGATCTGCCGCATGTGTTCGTGACCAGTGCGGGATACGAGTTACCCTTTGGCAAAGGCAAACCGATGGCCAGTCAAAATCCGTTTGCTCGCGCAGTGCTCGGCGGCTGGCAGTTGAATGGCATCCTGGCAAAACAGAGCGGCTACCCCACCGACATTCGCAGTGGACTTGTCGCCGCCACCAATCAGCTGTTTGCTACCTTCAACGTGCCTGATGCCGTGCCGGGAGTGTCGATGTACCTGCCCAACGGCGGGCCCGACGGTTGGTTTAACGCCGCCGCTTTCACGCAGCCGGGTCAGGTAGTCAACGCCAAGGGGACGCCGCTAACCAAGTTCGGAAATATCGCACGGCGCGCCGGACGCGGTCCGGGCACCACTAACCTGGACTTCTCCATTTTCAGGAACTTTCCACTGCGCGAGAAGCTAAACCTTCAGTTCCGCGGCGAGGCGTTCAATCTAACGAACACGACGCAGTTCTTTCTTCCCAGCGCGGCGAGTCCGGTGTTGACCATCGGCAACTCGAGCTTCGGGAGATTGAACTCGTCGTCGGCAACAGGCCGCCAGTTGCAGTTCGGCCTGAAGCTGGTGTTCTGAAATAGCGCAGGATGATGCAATAGGCCTGAACTCCACGATTGAGGAAACATGAAGCGACGAGACTTTATGCAGATTTCCGCCGGGATGATGGTACCGGCGGCACTGGCTGGCCAGCAGACGCCTCCGGCTGCAGCCGGTTGGTATGACCGTCCGATGCGCTGGGCGCAGCTGGCATTCGTCGAAGACGATCCCGGCAACTATGACCTGGCTTTTTGGCTCGATTACTTTCGCCGCATTCACGCCGACGCTGCCTGTCTGAGCGCCGGGGGATGCGTCGCTTTCTATCCCACCAAGATCCCAATGCACTACCGGAGCAAGTGGCTGAAGGACACCGACCCCTTCGGCGAACTAGTGAAAGGGTGCCGCGGCCTGGGCATGAATGTCGTTGCCCGCACTGATCCTCACGGCATCCATCAGGACATCGCAACCGCGCATCCTGACTGGATCATGGTGACCGCGGACGGCAAGCCGCGCAAGCACTGGGCGGATCCCGATTACTGGGTGGCGTGCGCGCTCGGCCCCTACAACTTCGACTTCATGACGCGCGTGACTGAGGAGATTGTGAGCCTGTACAAGGTTGACGGAATCTTCTCGAATCGCTGGTCAGGCTCGGGCATGTGCTATTGCCAGCATTGCCAGAAGAACTTCCGCGACTTCTCAGGCCTGGAACTGCCGCGCACGGCCGACCCGCTCGACCCTACGCGCCGGCAGTACCACGTCTGGCATCAGAAGCGGCTTTTTGAACTCTGGCATCTTTGGGATGGACGCATCAAAGCTATCAATCCCAACGCCGCCTACATCGCCAATGCCGGAGGCGGCGCACTGAGCGAACTCGACATGAAGACCATCGGTGAACTTGCGCCGACGCTGTTTGCCGATCGGCAGGCGCGCCGCGGCCTCATGCCGCCGTGGACCAACGGCAAGAATGGCAAGGAATACCGTTCGACGCTGGGCCGCAAAGCGATTGCCGGGATCTTCAGCGTCGGCGTGGAAGAGCCTTATCGCTGGAAGGACTCCGTTCAGAACGGCGATGAAATCCGGCTGTGGGTGATGGACGGAGTGGCGCATGACCTGCGTCCCTGGTTCACCAAGTTCAACGCGAAGCCGAATGACCGCCGCTGGCTTCCCGTGGTGGAGCAGATGTACGTCTGGCACCACAAAAATGAGCGATACTTCCGCAACGAGGACTCGCTGGCGCGTGTGGCGCTGGTTTACTCGCAGCAGACCGCCACGTTCTACGGCGGCGACAAGGCTCACGCCAAAGTGGAGGATCATACGCTCGGTTTCTATGAGGCCTTGATCGAAGCGCGCATCCCTTTCGACATGGTGCATGACCGCATGCTGGACGCGGCGCACATCTCGCGCTACAAGACTCTGATCCTGCCGAACATCGCGGCATTATCCACAGCGCAATGCCAGCAGCTCAGCGACTTCGTGGCCAACGGCGGCAGCATCGTGGCGACGCACGAGACATCGCTTTACGACGAATGGGGCAAGCGGCGCGCCGATTTTGGGCTCACCTCGTTATTTGGCGCCTCGTTTGCGGGCCGCGTGGAGGGCCCTATTCAGAATTCGTATCTTGCGCTGGAGAAGGACGCCGCCACCGGCCGCTTCCATCCACTGCTGGCGGGCATCGAGGACGCCGGCCGCATCATCAGCGGCGCCAGCCGGGTGCACGTGAAGGCCTCCGGCGCCTCGACGTCGCCCCTGAGCGTGATCCCGAGTTATCCCGACCTGCCGATGGAGTCGGTATATGTGCGGCCGTTCACCACGCACGACGCGGGAGTTTTCCTGCGCGAGGCCGGCAAGGGACGCGTTGTTTACTTCCCCTGGGACATCGATCGCACCTTCTGGGAAGTCCTGTCCACCGACCATTTCGCACTGCTGCGAAATGCAGTCTTGTGGGCGTCGAACGAACCTCAGCCGGTGACATTCCAAGGGCAAGGCGTCTTTGACGTGGCCATCTGGTCGCAGAAGAACTCGATGACGGTCCACATGGTGAACCTCACGAATCCCATGATGATGAAGGGGCCGGTGCGCGAAATCATACCGTCGCCACCGCAGAAAGTCAGCGTGCTGGTTCCGCGCGGACGCAAGGTAGACAAAGTCCGCATGCTTGTAGCGGACAAGGCTGCCACATTCCGGCGGAATGGCGACCGGTTGGAGATCGACATTCCCACTGTCGGCATCAACGAGGTTCTCGCATTCGATTTCGCCGGGTAAAAGTCAATGAAACTCACCTGCCTGTTATTTGCCGCTATGTTAGTCGCACGTGCGGAAGAAGGATGGTGGATGCGCGAACCCATCCGCTGGGTACAAACCAACCTTCGCGAGACCGACGCGGCCATGGATACGCGGCGACTGGCGGAGCAACTCGCCGACATGAGGGCCAACGTCGTCCTGATGGGCATGGGCGGTATCACGGCTTACTACCCGACAGCGGTGCCGTTCCACTATGCGAGTCCATTCATGCCGGCGGGCAGAGACATGTTTGGCGATATCCTTCGCGAAACTCACGCACGACATATCCGCGTGGTGGGCCGCTACGATTTCAGTAAGACGCAGAGAGCAGTATTTGAAGCGCATCCCGATTGGTTCTTTAAGAAAGCCGACGGCCAGCCGGTGATCTACAACGGACTGTATTCGACGTGTATTAACGGCGGCTACTACCGCGAGCAGGCGATGAAGATTCTCGCCGAAGGTCTGGAGAAGTACGATGTCGATGGCCTGTTCTTCAACATGTTCGGCAACCAGGCCACCGACTACAGCGGCAATTACGTGGGCCTCTGCCACTGCGACAACTGCAAGACGCGGTATCGCAAAATGTACGGCCGCGAGATCCCTGAGAAGGCGGACGAGGATTACCGTAAGTTTCTGCTGACCTCGTCCCGCGAGGTTTCAGAAGCCATCGGACAGTTGATCCGCTCCAAGCGTCCACAGGCTGGGTACTTCAACTACTCGCAGGATTACACCGACGGCATCATGTCGGAGTCAAACACAGCAGTGCGCAGGCCGCTTTGGCCGCTCAGTGCCAGCGACAATGTGAACCGAGCACTCAACAGTGAACCGGGCAAGATTCCGGTAGACCTCAACATGCAGTTTGTTGACTATGCGTGGCGGTTTGCGACTGTGCCGCGGGAGGAAATCGCGAGCCGTGCCTGGCAGTACCTGGCCAATGGCGGAGCGCTGACGTTTGAGGTGAACGGCACGCTCGATCTGCAGGACCGGCAGGCATACGAGACAGCCAAACCAATTTTCCGCTGGGCCGCGGCCAACGAACAGTATTACGTGCACCAGGAGAATGCGGCGCGCGTGCTGCTGCTTGGTAGTCCTTCGCATCGGGGGTCGGACGAGACGAGCTATCGCGGCGTATTTCGACTGCTTACGGAAGAGCACATTCCGTTCGCCGTTTCGGACAACATGAAGTGGCTGGGCAAGCGCCAATTCGACTTGGTGATCGCCACCGATTGGGCGCCAGCCGGACTCCGCGATTACGTTGAGAACGGCGGCAAGCTATTGCTATTGAGCGCGCGGCCTGCCGAGTTTGAGATCGCGCACGTCGTCTCGACAACGCCCGATCTCAAGGGTTATATTCGCGTCCGAAATCACTCGCGCTTCCCCTCCCTGCCACTCACCGACTTACTCATGCTGAACGGCCCCTTCGCGGAACTCGAAGGCAATGGCGCGGACTCACTGTCGCTGGTGCCGCCGTCGATGATCGGTCCGCCAGAGAAGATTCACGTCGACATGCATGACACCACCACCCCAGGCATCGTCACAAAGCAAATCGGGAAAGGGACGGTGACGTGGATCCCCTGGGAGCTGGGCGCACTTTACTATCGCCATAGCCTGCCGGCTCACGAGGGTCTGTTTCGCGACGTAGTCAGTCAACTAAACCCTACGCGGCAGCTCACAACGAATGCGCACCCACTGGTACAAGTCACGCTGATGAGCCAGGGGAAGCGAAAGCTGGTGCACCTGGTGAACCTGTCGGGGCAGTCACAGACTGGTTACTTTCCGCCGGTCGCGATGCAGAACATCCGCGTTGAGCTTGCGGGAGATTTCCAAAAGGCGCACACGGTTCGTCATGCAGTGGATTTGAAGTTGACCCGGAAGAACGGCAATACAGAGCTGATTGTTCCTCAACTCTCGGACTATGAATTAGTGGTGGTGGAATAGCGCACATGGTTTGGGCGCAGCAGTATCATCTCTTCGGCCTGGGATTACTTCCGTCCGCCCTGATTGCGGCGATCCCGGTCTTTACTGTGTTGTTCCTACTGGGCGTGAAGCGGACGGCCGCGTGGGTGGCCGCAGTCTCGGGACTGGGGGTTACGTTCCTGCTGGCGGTGACCGCGTATCAGATGCCTGTGAAGGCGGCGGTGAGCGCAGCCGCATATGGCGCTGCCTTCGGACTGTTCCCTATCTGTTGGATCATCTTTTGGGCGATCGCCCTTTACCGCGTGACGGTGGACTCTGGCAAGTTTGAGATCATTAAGGACTCGCTTGGCACGCTGACCACTGACGCGCGAATGCAGATGCTGCTGATTGCGTTCGCGTTTGGTGCATTCATGGAAGGCGCATCTGGTTTTGGAACGCCAGTAGCAGTGGCGGCGGCGATGCTGACTGGGCTTGGAATGTCTCCCTTCGCGGCGTCGGCCGTATGCCTGCTCGCCAACACGGCGCCGGTGGCATTCGGGTCAATCGGCATCCCGATTGTGACGCTGGCGGGAATCACGGGACTGCCGGTGAATGCGCTGGCGGCCTTCGCGGGCCGGATCTGTGCACCAATTTCCCTGTTCATCCCGGCGTACCTGATCGCTGCAATGGGCGGCCGACGGTCGCTAAGAGCAGTGCTGCCGGCAGTTGTGGTGTGTGGTGTGACTTTCGCCAGCGCGCAATTCCTGGTGTCCAATTTCCTCGGTCCGCAACTCACCGACATCATCAGTTCCCTGTCGACGATCCTTGCCCTGGTGATCCTACTGCGGGTCTGGCATCCGGCAGAAGTGGAAGGACACGCCGGGGCGGTTGCCTGCAAGCGTCATAGCCTGGGCGCGGTATTAGGCGCCTGGATGCCTTACATCCTGCTGGTGATCTTCGTTCTGTTGTGGGGCTACAAGCCGGTGGGGGCAATCCTCAACTCAGTAACATTCACCATCCCTTGGCCTGCGCTGCACAATCAGATCCAGCGGATGCCGCCGGTTGTGTTAGCGCCAGCAAATTATGCGGCCATCTACACGGTGAACTGGCTCTCGGCGTCGGGCAGTGCGTGCATGTTCGCGACGCTCCTGTCGGCTGCACTGCTGGGCTTCACTCCGGTGCGATTCGTCAAGCTATTGGTGGCGGTGGCCCATCAGTTGATCTTTCCCACACTCACCACTGCATCGGTGCTCGCGCTCGCGTTTCTGATGAATTATTGCGGCGGTACCGGGACATTGGGGCTCGCCTTTGCGATGACCGGTGTGGCCTTCCCGTTCTTCAGCGCGCTCCTCGGCTGGCTGGGCGTCTTCCTCACGGGATCGGACACTTCAGCAAATGCGCTGTTCGGCAGTCTGCAGGTAGTGACGGCGACGCGATTGGGGCTCGACCCGGTGCTGATGGCTGCGGCGAATTCGGTGGGTGGAGTGATGGGCAAGATGATCAGTTTGCAGACCATCGCCGTAGCGGCCGCGGCCACTGGACTCAGTGTGGCCGATCAGTCTAAGCTGTTCCGCTTCACATTGAAACACAGCCTGATCCTGGCATCGGTTACTGGGCTCGTAGTCTTGTTTTACGCCTACGTTCTGAAGTTTTGAGGTTATCTTATGGCAAAACTCGGTTATCTTGGCTTGGGAATTATGGGAGCGCCGATGGCGCGGCATTTGATAAAGGCCGGGCACGAGGTGGCGGTTTGGTCAAACAGCGCTGATAAGGCGCTGCGCCTGGCTAGTGAAGGCGCGACATTTTGCGAGACGCCCGTCGAGGTGGCGCGGCTGTCCGATTGCGCATTCCTTTGTGTCGGCGATTCCAGGATGTCTGAGGAAGTCATTCTGGGCAAGGGCGGCCTGGTGGAAGGCGCCAATGCCGATTTTATCGTGGCTGACTGCAGCACGATTTCGCCGTCGGTGAGCAAGCGGATTGGAGCTACGCTCGCCGAGAAAGGCATCCATCTTCTGGACGCTCCCTGCACGGGATCGAAGGCAGGTGCTGAAGGCGGCAACCTGACGTTCATGGTGGGCGGTGACCGCGATGTCTTCGAACGGACGCGCCCGTACTTCGAGGCAATGGGGAAGTTGCTCTACTACTGCGGAGGCCCTGGCATGGGGCTGCATGCCAAGCTGTCGCAGAACATGGTGTTAGGCAGCCTGCTGCAGGCCTTCAACGAAAGCATGGTGCTTGCTGCAAAGGCAGGCGTGGCGCCTGAACTGATGCTCGACATCTTGAACAACAGCGCCGCGCGATCAGCGTTCATCTCCGCCAAAGCTCCGCAGATTCTGGCTCGCAATTTCGAGACGAACTTCTCGCTGAAATGGCTGACCAAGGACATCGGGCTGATGCTCGACTCGGCGGCGGAACTCGGAGTGCCGGCTCCGCTGACGGCACTCACGCAGCAGATCTACCGCGCAGCGATCGCCAAGGGCTTTGGGGAAGACGATATCTGCGGATCCATCCGATTTCTTGAGGACATTGCCGGCTGCGAAGTGATTGCGACTCCTGAGCCGGCCACCGCGGGCGATTAGAACTTTGGCGTCACGCCCAGGTTGTACATCATGAATGCGTAGACGTCGGTCATCAACTCGATTCGTTTGGTTACGCTGCTCGCGCCGTGCCCGGACTTGGTCTCGATGCGAATGAGCACGGGGTTAGTTGGATTCGCAAGTTCCTGGAGCCGCGCGGCGTACTTGAAGGAGTGCGCGGGCACCACGCGATCGTCATGATCGGCGGTAGTGATCAGGGTGGCCGGATACTTCCGCCCGTCGTGGATGTTATGCAGCGGCGAGTAGCCGTAGATCACTTTGAACTCGGCGGGGTTGTCGGCTAGTCCGTAATCCGCGGCCCAATTCCATCCGATCGTGAACTTCTGGTAGCGGAGCATGTCCATCACGCCGACTTGCGGGACGGCGACGCGGAAGAGGTCTGGCCGTTGATTCATGACGGCGCCGACGAGCAGGCCGCCATTTGAGGCTCCATTGATCGCAAGCTTATCGGCAGACGTGTATTTGTTCGTGATCAGCCATTCGCCGGCGGAAATGAAATCGTCGAACACTTTCTGTTTGTTCAGCTTCATGCCGCCCTCGTGCCATTTTTCGCCGTACTCGCTACCGCCTCGCAGATTCGCCGAGGCGTAAACGAACCCCTGCTCCAGCAGCGCCAGGCGCAGCGGATCGAAGGCCGGCGGGATGCTGATGTTGAAGCCGCCGTAGCCGTACAGCAGAGTCGGATTCTTGCCGTTCAGCTGCAGCCCTTTCTTGTGGACCAGAAACATCGGGATGCGTGTTCCGTCCTTGCTGGCGTAGAACACCTCCTTAGTTTCGTAAGCGTCGGGCCGAAACCCGGGAAGTTCCGGAGCGCGGAACACGGTGGACTTCTTCGAAGCGATATCGTAACGGAAAATCGTCGACGGGTAGTTCATGGTCGTGAAGCTATAGAACACGAACTTGTCGTCGGTGTGTCCCCCGAAGCCGCCAGCGGTGCCGGTAGCCGGTAGCTGTATCTCGTTTTCGAGTTTACCCGCACGGCTATAGACGTAGGCGTGAGTGGCCACGTCCTGTGAGTAGGTGAGGAACAGCTTGCCGCCCCCGGCCAGCGCCGCCTCCAGATTCTCAGGCTTCTGCGGGACGAGATCCTTGAACTCGCCGGGCTTCGACGGATCGTAGACGACGATACGATGGTTGGGCGCGCGATCGGTGGTGACGATCAGGAAGCGATCGCCGTCGTTGTCGATCACTCCATACTGATAGTCGGTGATGTCCTTTACCACTGGCTCGAATTTTGAACCGGCTTTCCGCAGATCGCGATAGAAAAGCGCGTTGCCGCGCTTACCGCTACCGGTGTCGGAGATATCCAGGAACGCATAATGTTGATCCTCGGTAGTCTCCACTCCGTTGAAGCGCTGCGGATGCGCCTTGTCCTCGAACACCAGTTCATCAGAGGACTGCGGAGTGCCCACCTTGTGAAAGTAGACTTGATGATTCTCGTTCTTGGACGATAGTTCGTGACCGCCCTCGGGCGCGGGGTAGCGGCTATAGAAGAAGCCATCGCCCCACCAGGAGGCGTTTGAAGCCTTCACCCACTTCAACTGCTCAGGCATTACCTTGCGGGTAGCGGTCTCGAGCACGAACAAGTCGACCCAGTCGGAACCGCCGGTCGACTTTCCATAGGCACAGTACTTGCCATCCTTGGACGGAGCAAAAAGCGCGAGTTGCGACGTGCCGTCGGTGGAGAACTTGTTCGGGTCGAGCAGAACTTCAGCCGTGCCGTCGAGTCCTTTCTGGATGTAGAGCACGCTCTGATTTTGCAGTCCATCGTTCTTCGAATAGATGAAATGATCGCCGATACGGCGGGGTGAACTGTATTTGGGGTAGTTGTAGAGTTGCTGCAGACGCTGTTTGAGCGAGTCACGAAACGGGATGCTTTCGAGGTAGGAGAATGTGACCTTGTTCTCGGCTTCCACCCACTTGGCGGTCTCCTGAGACCGGTCGTCCTCGAGCCAGCGGTAAGGGTCGGCGACCTTTGTACCGTGATAGTCGTCCGAGTGGTCAACCTTCTTCGTCTTGGGATAGGGCAAGCGCTGATCGGCCGCCGGGAGCCGTGCCGCGAGAAAGATCAGTACTGAGGAGAGCAGGAACGAGGAAGGGCCCAATAGGCCGTGCAGAGAACGCATGAGCCGAGTATCGCGCAAAGCGGGGTCTTCAGGCTTGGTGTGACGCACGGTCGCGATTCGTCGATAATTATTGAACGATGACTCGTGAATCCTGGGGACGCCGGTTGTTTCTGAGTTCGTTAGCCGCGGGCGCTCCGCGTTGTCTGATTGCGCAACAGACCACAGAACGCTATGTCCCGAAGCAGAGCGATCGGCCCGAGACGATGAACGGGGACGAGGCGGGCTTCGAGAGCATTTTTGACGGGCGAACGCTCGATGGCTGGGAAGGCGATCCGAAATACTGGCGCGTCGCGGACGGCCACATGGTTGGCGAAATCACCCCTGAGACCGTCATCAAGAGCAACACCTTCATCATTTGGCGTGGGGGCACGCCGGAGAACTTTGAGCTGAAGGTGGACTACCGGATTTCGGCCGCGGGAAACAGCGGGATCAATTACCGCAGCGTCGTGGTGGCGGATGCGGTGACGCCGTCAAACCGTTTCGCGATGCGGGGGTATCAGTGTGACATTGACGGAAAGAACCGGTACACGGGGAACAACTACGAGGAGAAGGGTCGCTTGTTTCTCGCGGAGCGCGGAGACGTGACGCATGTCACCGGCACACGCAAGCCGGCGATTCTTTCGCGCGTGGGAGACAACAAGGATTTAGCAGGTGTATTGACGGATGGATGGAATTCGGTACATCTGGTTGCGAGGGGGAACACGCTCATCCACGGCATTAACGGACGCATGATGAGCATGGTGATCGACGACGATCCGCAGCGCGAGCGTAAGGGATTAATTGGGGTACAGGTGCATGTGGGTCCGCCGATGCAGGTGGAATACCGGAACTGGCGGCTGAAGCAGTCGTAAGCAGTCAGGAGCTCGCGAGAGCGCTGCTATAGAATGATCGGGGACAGATCATGAAAAAGCTCCTGCTGGCTTGCATTCTCACTTCAACTCTATGGGCAGCGGTGGATCCGCCGCGAAACGTGGTGATCTACAAAGAGCCCGGGCGATTCGGCGGTTGGCCGGCGAATAACGGCATCTGGGTATGGGGCAACGAGATCGTCGTAGGTTTCATCCAGGGCTACTTCAAAGACAATGCTCAGGGCCATGCCATCGACGGGCAGAAACCCGAAGTCGCGCGATTTGCCCGGAGTAAAGATGGCGGGCTGACATGGAGCATGGAAGTGCCGTCGTTTCTCGATGCAGAGGGCAAAGAGCAGGAAGGCAGCGAGTGTCCGGGCGGGCTGGATTTCACTGCTCCAGACTCGGCGGTGGCGCTGCGCATGGTGTCGAGCAGTAAGGGCTACTCGCGGTTTTACTATTCGAAGGATCGCGCCAGGACATGGCAGGGTCCATACAGGCTGCCAACTTACGATCGCAAGGGCATCGCCGCGCGGACCGACTACATCGTCGACGGCAAGCACGAGTTAACCGCGTTCATCACCGCGTCAAAGGAGAATGGCCGCGAAGGACGAGTGCTCTGCATACGCACCAAGGACGGCGGCAAGACCTGGAACCTCGTATCGTCCATTGGCCCGGAGCCGCAAGGCTTCTCGATCATGCCCTCATCCGTGCGCCTGTCGCCAAGCCGGATCCTGACGACCATCCGGCGGAAGGAGGGACCCGAGCATTTCATCGATGCGTGGGTGACCAACGATAACGGAAATAACTGGGAGTATCTGAATCGTCCGGTGGCGAGCACCGGCGGGTCAGTGGGCAACCCGCCGAGCATGATCAAGCTGAGGGACGGCCGTCTGGTGATCACCTACGGTTATCGTTCAGCGCCTTATGGAATTCGTGCGAAGGTGAGCGGCGACGAGGGACGCACCTGGGGACCTGAGATCGTGCTGCGCGACGATGCCGGCACATGGGATCTTGGCTATCCGCGCACGGTTCAGCGAGCCGATGGAAAGATTGTCACCGCTTATTACTACAACGACCGGAAGGACAGCGAGCGCTACATTGGCGCGACGGTGTGGAGTGCGGATTGGATTCCGCAGACGTCCGAGGCGCGGAATGTTGTGGTGTACCAGGAGGACGGCCGGTTTGGCGGTTGGCCGGCGAATCACGGCATCTGGTCGTGGGGGGATGAGATCCTCGTTGGATTTGAGGTCGGATATTTCCGAGCCAACGAGCATGGACATTCCATCGATTACAGCCGTCCGGCCGAGCACGTATTGGCGCGGTCGCTCGACGGCGGGGAGACTTGGAAGATCGAGAAGCCCGAGGGACTACGACCGCCGCCCGGCGAGAAGGTGGCAGGCGTGCCTACGGGCGAAGCCGGCAGACCGCTCCAGGATTGTCGCGGCGGTGTCGATTTCTCGAATCCGAATTTCATCCTGACGGCGCGGATGACGAGCATCAACGACGGAGTGTCCCGTTATCACTATTCGATGGATCGCGGGAAGTCGTGGGAGGGTCCCTGCCGGCTTCCGGATTTTGGGCAACCCGGCATCGCCGCGCGCACCGATTACCTGATCAACGGCAAGCATGACATGACCATGTTCCTGACGGCGGCGAAGACAAACCGCAAGGAAGGGCGTGTCATCTGCGTTCGGACGCAGGACGGCGGCGCGACGTGGAAGTTCGTGTCGTACGTGACTCCCGAGCCGGAGGGGAATGAGTACGCGATCATGCCTGCGTCGGTACGGCTGGATGCGAAGACGATCCTGACCACGGTCCGCTATCGGAAGTTCATCGACAGCTACATTTCGAAGGACGACGGCGGTACCTGGGAGCGCCTCGGCCAGCCAGCGCCGGAAACGGGTGGGAATCCGCCGAGCCTGGTGAAACTCGGCGATCAGCGGTTGGCGCTGATTTACGGCAAGCGGGTTGAGCCGTTCGGAATTCGAGCGCGCCTCAGCATCGACGACGGGCGCACGTGGAGTGAGGAGCGTGTTCTACGGCAGGACGGAGGCAGTTGGGATCTTGGCTACGTCCGAAGTGTCAAGCGGAGCGACGGCAAGGTGGTTTCGGTGTACTACTACAACACCAAGGAGCATCCGGAGCGATTCATCGGCGCGACGATCTGGACGCCGTAGGGAATGATTCGAGCAATTCTCATTGCGGCTTCGCTGGACTGGCGTGGGCGCAGTGGAAGAGCGGCCCGGCGGTCCACGGCACGCCCGGAAACGCGTTGCAGCCTCCCTGGCACAAGGCACTGGTTGGCGGGATGTCGGCTTGCACGCGGCAGGTGACCCTGCGGCGATGACTAGGGTTGACCTTTATACTTGAGAAGAAAATATGGCCGTATTGATTGATGCGATTAACATCAAGCGAAGAACTTTGTTTGAACTGGATAACACGCCGTTCTCCTGCATGGAAGCGGAAGTGAGCACGCCTACAGCGCGAGGCGGACAGACGCTGGTGCGCCTGAAGGTTCGCAATCTGCTGACGAACGCTGTATTCGAAAAGACGTTCAAGGCGGGCGATAAGTTCAAGGAGCCGGATCTACAGAAGGTCCCGGCAAGCTATCTCTATTCCGACAGCGAAGGCTCTCATTTCATGGATCAGGATAACTATGAGACGCTCACGCTGAACGAACAGGTGATTGGGACTGCGCTCGACCTGCTGATCGAAGGAAGCATCGTGGAGATGCTCAAATACAATGGCAATCCCATTGGTCTGGAGTTGCCGATGTTCGTCGAACTGAAAGTCGCCTCAACAGAACCGGGCGTCCGCGGGGATACGTCTGGAGGCGCAACCAAGACGGCGACGCTCGAGACCGGGCTGGAGATTCGCGTTCCGCTTTTCATCAAAGAAGGCGAAGTAGTGAGGGTGTCGACGGAGAATCGGGATTTTGCCGGCCGGGCGTGACTTAGCGACGGGATGAGGCAGCAGACCAAGAAGCGCCAGGGAACGGCGAGTCCGGTGGTTGTAACGCAGACGGCTCAATCAGCCCCTTGGCTTCTGGCAGTCACCATTCTCCTCACGGCGTGCTGTCTGCTTGGCCTTTTCTCCAAGCCGATTGAAGACACAGATTTCTGGTGGCATCTGAAGACCGGACAGTACGTGTTGGAGAATCACGCACTGCCAGTGCCGGACCCTTTTTCCTACACCTCCAACGCTGCCCCTGCTTATCCAGGCGAGGCACAGGTCCGGCACTTCAACCTCACCCATGAGTGGCTGAGCCAAGTGCTGATGTACACCGTTTATACGGTAAGCGGATTCCCTGGGATTATTCTGATGCGCGCTGTCCTGCTCGCCTGCTATTGCGGAATCGCAGGGTTTCTCGCGGCGCGGTTGTCAGCGAACTCTTATGCCGGAATTGCCGCGGCCTGCGCCACTGCCGGCGTTGCGATAGCGTTTGCGGCGGACCGTCCGGGAAGTGTCAGTTTTCTTGGCGTAGCCGTATTCGTGACGCTTTTGGAGTTGCGCCGCGGCTATTGGGCGCTGCCGCTCTTGGCTTTGATTTGGGCGAACTGTCATGGCGGATTTCCATTGGGATGGGTGGTGCTGCTCGCCTACTGCGGCGAGGCACTGCTGCGGCCGGCGTGGACGCCCGAGAACAGGCGCCTCTGGCTCGCGTCAGCCGCCGCGATTTTGGCGTCAGGCTTCAACCCTAACGGATTCACCGTCGTCTCGACTCTGCTGGCCTATCGGAAAAGTCCGATGACGGCGAACCTGATCGAATGGATGCCGCCCGTCCTGTGGGCGCCGCCCTATGCGTTCGGCATCCTGCTGTGCGGCGCCGCACTGGTGCTGGCTCTTGCCTGGAAGAGAGTGAGACCCGTGCACTGGGTCTTGTTCGCAGCATTCGCGAGCGCGTCGCTGATGGCGTTCCGCAACATTCCTTTGATTGGGTTTCTGGGACCAGTCCTCATCGCCGCGTATTTCCCTTTCAAGTCGAAAATGCCATCGACTGTAGCATGGTTGGCGCCCGCGATAGCGGCATGTGGACTGGCCGTGGTGGTGGCGAGGGGCGGATTCCAAAATATGCGGGTCGCCGAGTGGCTGATTCCCGACGGAGCCGCCGCGTACATATTGGAACATCGCCTGAAGGGACCGATTTTCAATACCCATGAACAGGGAGGCTACCTGATCTGGAAGCTTTCCCCGCAGGACCGGGTGTTCATCGACGGACGCTCTCTCAGCGAGTCCGTTTACCGCGACTATAAGCAAATCCTGTTTAACGACAGTGTTACTGGGGGAGCCGACCAGATGATCGGCCCTCGCGCCGAATTGCTGCAGCGGTACGGTGTCGATTTGGTTGTGATGAATACGATGGACTACGTGTCTGGGGCGATGTATCCTTTGGCCCTGGCGCTGGCCAACCCGGCCACCACCGGATGGGACCTGGTCTATGAGGACACCAAGTCGATGGTGTTTCTGCGGAACGCTACGCCGGACACTCCACCGATTTCCAATAAACTCGGGCACGTGCTCAGGCATCTTAACCGGGAGTGCGTAGCATACATCGACAATTCGCCCGACGACGCTCTGTGCGCGCGGACGCTGGCTGACTACTGGATGCACAACCAGGTGAGAGAGTCGGCGCGGCAGATGCTGAGTCTGTACTTGGCGCACGCCAAGCGAAGCGACCCGAAAGCGGAGCGCGCATTACGCGATTTGGACGCCGCACCGCCGCAGTAGACCAAGCTACTTTGCCGCGTCGAAAGCAGCTCTGGCTAGGCGGGCGATGATCTTCTCGCGAGTGGCTTCATCTGCGGTCGAGTCTGTAATGAATACTGCGATGGCCAACTGCCGGCCGTCGGGCAGAGTGATTAATCCAATATCGTTGGTGGCGTGCGCGATCCCGTTGTCTACGCCTGAGGTGCCGGCTTTGTGCGCCACATAGGTTCCCTCCGGGAGATCCGCCTCAAGCCGTTTGCTTCGGACGGAGGCATGCATCCAGGTCAGCAGCAGCTTCGTGCTTTCGGGGTTTAGCACTGAATTGCCGGCGATCTTGTGAAGAAATTGGACTGCTGCGGCAGGCTCAAACCAGTTGCGGTATTGCGCCGTGACATCGCGATGCAGGGCGTGTTCGCCATCCTCAAGATGGAAGCCTTTGACACCCAGCGAGGCGATATAGGAATTGACCGTCTTAGGACCGCCGATGACACGCAGCAGCATATCCGCCGCCACGTTGTCGCTCAAGGAGACGGACAGACGCAGCAGTTCGCGCACAGTGATGTCGACGCCACCTTCCGGATGCTTATCCTGCAACGGGCTATATACGTGCGGCAGGATACGGTCGTCAGGTGAGAAGCGAATCTGCTGGTCCAACGAAAGTTCCCCTTGCTCGACTTTGTGGAGCACGGTGACGCCGAGTGGCAGTTTGAAGACAGACTGCATGGGTGGACGAGCCCGCGGATTGAGGTCGCAATTGAGCTTCGATTGCGGCAGGAGGCATGCCACTGACACTTTCCCTTGCGCGCCCGCAGCGATGTGGCGGGCCTGTCGACGTAGTGCCGTTTGCGCGGTGAGAAGCGACGGAGCGGCAAGTATGCAAGTGAGGGCGAGCACGCGTATTTGATTCAAACGTAAATACCTCCTTGTATTTTGGACGAAGCGACAGAAAAACGAGGGATAGCTGGGAACTCTGCGCCTGCACGAACGAAGTAGCCTGTTGAGGCCTCCGATGCAGAACCTAGGCAGCACTCTCCTGTACACGTTGGGGCAGTTCAAGGCGTCGCCGATTTTTACTGGTGCGGCCGTGCTCACGCTGGCGTTGGGAATCGGCGGAACCACGGCCATCTTCACGATGATTCACACGGTGATGCTGCAGTCGCTCCCGGTGGCGGATCCATCGCGGCTGTATCGGATCGGTGACGGCAGCAATTGCTGCGTCCAAGGCGGGCCGCAGGGCGAGTGGGGGATGTTCTCCTATCCGTTGTTTGAGTGACTGAATGCCGAAACAACCGAATTTGAGCAGGTGGCGGGGTTCCAGGCAGGCGGGGCGCGGTTCAGCGTGAGACGTGAGGGTCCCGCACAGATCGCCAAACCGTTGCGATCAGAATACGTGACTGGGAACTATTTCACCACGCTTGGCGTGAGGGCATTTGGTGAACGACTCCTGGCTCCGGATGACGATAAGCGGGCGGCTCCCCCGGTGGCGATGATGAGCCATCAAACATGGCAGGTGGAGTATGGTGGGGATCCCGCAGTGGTCGGTTCGACGTTCGTGATCGAAGGGCATCCATTTACGGTGGTCGGCGTCGCGCAACCCGGTTTCTTCGGAGAAACGCTGAGTGGCGATCCTCCCGACATCTGGATCCCGCTGCAGCAGGAAACGCTGATTGCAGGCGACGGGTCACTGCTGCATCAGTCCGTCGCCGCGTGGCTGCGCGTGGTTGGGCGCCTACGTCCGGGAGCGTCGACGGCCGGTGTGGCGCCTCGGCTCACCGGCGTGCTGCGGCAATGGATGCAACATGACTCGGGCTATCCGCCGAACTGGATGGCCGACATTGCGAAGGCGATCTCCAAGCAGACGATCGCGGTGGTTCCGGCGGGCGGCGGTGTTGCGGTAATGAAGGAAGAGTACGGCCGCAGCTTGCAGATTCTGTTTGGCGTCTGCGGCATGGTGCTGCTGATTGCGTGCGCGAATGTAGCGAACCTGCTGCTCGCCCGCGCGGTTTCGCGGCGCTCGCAAACCGCACTGCGACTGGCGATGGGGGCCAACCGGCGTCAGATTGTGGGACACGCATTATTGGAAGCCATCCTGCTGGCGGTGGCTGGTGGAATTGCCGGAGTTGCGGTAGCCGTACTGGCTGGACGCCTGCTTCTGTCACTTGCGTTCAGGGGATCACATTTCATTCCCATCAGCACGTTGCCGTCGCCGCTCGTCCTTGCGTTCGCGTTCGGGTTGGCGCTGCTCACCGGCATCATTTTCGGCGCGGCTCCTGCCTGGTTCGCCACGCGGACAGATCCAGTGGAGGCATTGCGGGGAGCGGGACGGAGCACGAGTGACAGGCCCGTCCTTCACGCGGCAGGCGCTGCTGGTGGTACAGGCCACGCTGTCGGTAGTGCTGGTGGCGGGCGCTACCATTTTGGCGCGTAGCCTGAACAAGCTCGAGCAGCAGAACTTCGGCTAGAAGGCGGAAGGACGGGTGGTGGTTTCGCTGAACCGGCCGCCTGCGGCTTATACGCAGCCGCAGTTGGCCTCTCTCTACCGGCAAATGGAGGAGGCATGAACCGCTTGCCCGGTGTCAGCGGCTCATGTCTGGCGCTATACAACCCGCTGACGAATAACTGGGGCGAGATCATCATGGTCGCCGGCCATGCGCCGGGAAAGATGAGCGAGGACTCGGACGCATCGTGGGACCGGGTGAGCGCCGACTATTTACAGAATCTCGGAGTGGGCGGCATGTTGCCCGTAGCGACAACGAGACATCTGATAATGTCGCGGGTGGTCAACGAGACGTTCGTGAAGAGGTTTTTCAAAAGCGACGAAGACCCGTTGGGGCAGCATTCGGCCTTGACCTTCCACAGAACGCCGGTACGTTCCGCATTGTCGGTATCGTGCGCGACGCGAAGTTCGCAGGCTTTACACGACGCCGTCCAGCGCGGCCGATGTTTTATGTTCCGCTGGCTCAATACGTCCACTAGAAGGAGCCTCTGCTGCAGGGAATTGAAGTGCAGTCGCACTTCGTTGGCGGGTTGTTGCTGGTGACGAACGCGGCGCCGGGGATCCTGGAGCCGCTGCTGACGCGAGTGCTGGCGAGCGTCGATCCCAATTTAACGCTCAATAGCGTCAGAACATTGAAACAGCAGGTGGCCCTCACATTCGATCAGGAGCGGGCGGTTGCGAGCTTGGCCGGACTGTTCGGAGTGGTCGCGCTGCTGCTGGCAGCAGTGGGATTGTATGGAGTCACTGCCTACAAAGTCGCGAAGCGAACGAATGAAATCGGAATTCGGATGGCACTAGGCGCTAACCGGGCGCGCGTGGTTGGATTTGTTCTTCGCGGCGCTTTCTCGCGTGTGGCGGTGTGCCTGGTGTTAGGAATACCGCTGTCGATTGGCGCTGGACGGCTCATTGCCAGCCAGCTGTACGAGGTATCTTTCTGGGATCCGGCGGCTCTCTTAATGGCATCAGGGGCGCTGGCGGTGTGTGCGTTGGCCGCGGCGATGGTTCCGGCCAGCGTAGCGAGTTCAATATCTCCGATCAGAGCGCTACGGTCGGAATAGGCGAGTTCGATGGGGGTTATTCACCGCCTTCCACGTCGTTCCGCAGCAGGGACGGTGGCTCGTTCACGTTCATCACCAGCACATCCATGTCGCCGTCGTTGTCAAAAATGTGCCCCAGATGCCAGGCTGCGACAGTACGCTCAGGAACAACTGGCTGCGCGGCAAATCGGTTGGAGCCAAGTCAAACCTGTCGGGAATCGGCGCGCGGATTTTACTGTCAGTGATCGTGCTTGAAGGCAAGGGAACTAAAGTAGCCGGTAGACGCGGTGGGCATTGTCCCACGTCATCTTGCGGAACGAGGCAGGCGACACCGTTTTCTTCAGCAGCCCAAGCGTCTCCCTCGCAACGCACTTTCCCGCCAGTCGACTGGCCGCCGGATTCCCGGCCGCCGCCGTCCCGCCGCCCTTGCCATCGGCACACGTGCAGTCGCTGCCGAAAATCAACTTGGCCTCGTGCCGTTTGAGGAAGCCCGCGGTGAACTCCGGATCGCGGGACAGAGCATTGTTTCCTGAGTTCGCCGATAAGTCGCCGTACAGATTCTCGTAGTCGCTGAGGAGCTTGTCGGTAACGCCGCCGGGCTTCACCTTACCGCTCGGATACGCGACCTGATTGGCATAGTCGGCGCTGATGTTCGCCCAGAACGCGTCGGCGTGTCCGATAAAGCGCGTCTTGGGATAGGCCTTCAGCATGGCCTCGAAATTCTTGAAGCCGGTGGAGAACACACCCTCGGTGGGCGTGTGCGGCACTTCCTGGAAGTGAATCAGGATTGGAACGTTCAGTTCGGCGGCCAGCGCGTACATGCGTCGAAGCTCAGGACCGGCTGCCTCAACGTGGAACTTGATCTCGCCGAAACCGATAGCACCTTTCTTGATCGCTTGACGCAAGAGCGGCTCAGCTTCGGGCTTGGTGATGTCGGCACTGGCAAACCAGCCCAGCACTCTCCCGGGAAAGTCCTTCTGCAGGATGGGAATTTTATCCGCGGTATTCTCACGCGCAAGCACCATTGCGTTCGAGACACCGCAACCGTCCAGATGAGCGATGTTCGCTTCCGGTTGAGGCCGCAGGTGGTGGTGGCAGTCGACTACAAGGCCTCCCCAGAGGTCGAGCACCTCCGCTTGTCCGCCCGTGGCTGCGGCCACCAGCCCGGCCATCGCTTTTGAAAATTGCCGTCGATCAATCAGTTGCAAAGCAAAGACACCTTATCACGGTTGGACGATCGGCGAGACCGGTTACGTCTGTTCGTGCTCGCGTGGATCACCGCCCGTATCATTCACGCGCTTGTTTCGATCCACCTGCTCTTTCTCGTGCTCCTCGTTGTTCGCCTTGTCTTTTTCGTGGTCGATTGGCTTCTTCACGGGCTGTTCCTTCGGCTGTTCAGTTGGCATGACCGTTAGACCATCCGCTGGCTGGGGCGTTTCCTTCAAGTGCGCGGACGGGAGCTGATCAACGCACGAGCGGGATATAGGCCCTCACGCTCCGCCGGTATTGCTCAAAATCAGCGCTAAAGCGAGACGAGAGCAGAGCATCCTCAATCGTGACGCGCACCTCGGTGCCTATGAGGAAGATCACGATCGATGCGGCTAGAAACAGCTTTGGCGCTACCACGCAGCCGGTGGCGATGAGCATCGAGAACATCGACAAATAGATGGGATGCCGGACGATGGTGTACGGTCCTGAGCGCACCAATTCGTGATCCGAATTGAGACCTGCATCAATCCGCCAGTGACGCCCCAGGGCTTTCAGCGCGGTCATTGCCAGCAGACAACCGGCGAGGGCGAACACAATTGCCCCTGCCAGCCGCAAGGAACTGATGTCGCTCCGCCAGAACGGATTTGCGAACAGCAGCCAGTACGCCAGAGACTGCAGCCCCACGCCCACTCGCGCTCTCGGATCCACTCGCTCGGCGGGGACGCCGCCCGATCGTTTCATACGCACAAACGGAGTGAGCCAGACAACCCAACTCACAATCAAGGTGAGGTACGCAGCCCAGGTCATTTTGGGAGATAGTAGCACGCGAAGATCGAGGCAGCCAATGGAGAGCTGGCTAACGATCGGATGGCGCTTCAAGCCGGCTGCATGATCCTCCGGCGCCCACCGCCCAGTCGGGTGACTCTGTAACCAACATGTATCGCGACTGTAGTTCGACAAGAACTTGCGACCGCTAACCTTACGACTTGCACTTGGGCCTCTCGCCCGCCAATCGTCATAAGGAGAAAGACTTGCGAAACTATCGCGCTGTGCCACCCGCCGTGCTCGCTCTGGCGCTTGCCTCATTATCATTTGGCCAATCCGCGCCATCCCTGCGTGTACTGCTGCCAGAACGGACCCGCCTCCTCCAAGGACAACTGATCGACCTGGTGATCGAAGTCCGCAACGCCGCCAGCGTCGGCAATCTCAAGGTGACCGCCGGCAGCGCCGACCTCACCTCCAAGTTTTCCGCTCCGGTCAAAGCCGATCTCGATTGCGATGCCTCCTCCGACTGGGTCATGCGTGCCGACCTCCAGTCGTTTGACACTGCCGGCGACATCAAAGTGAGCGTGTCAGCTACCGCCGGTGGCGCCACCGTCACGGACACCCGCACCGTCCAGGTTCGCGAGTTTAACCCGCCGCCCGGCCAGCGACGAAACATGATTCTGTTTATCGGCGACGCCATGGGCACAGCCTACCGCGACTCCGCCCGCCTGGTGGCACGTTCCATCGTCGACTCTACCGGAAAGAACTCGTTCCGCGACGGGTACTTCGACGACCTGCTCGAAATGGACAAAATGCCCGTCAGCGGCATGTCCATGACCTACGGCACCGACTCCATCGTGCCCGACTCCGCCAACACCGGCACCGCGTGGGCCACGGGTAACAAGAGCTTCCTCAACGCCGTCAACTCTCTCGGCGACGGCACCGACTGCAAGTGGCGCTTCAACGGCTCTACGAACGCCGCTACCTATCAGTTCATCTCCGACAATCCCCGCGTCGAAAACCTGTGGCAGTATTTGAAACGCCGCTTCGGCTATCGCGCCGGCATCGTCACCACCGCCGCCGTCACCGACGCCACGCCCGCAGTGGAAGGGGCGTACACCGGCTACCGCCAGTCGCGCCTGGAGATTGCGCGCCAGTATCGGGAAAATCCGATGCTCAACGGCCGCCCCGCATTCGAAGTCATGCTCGGCGGAGGCACTGATCCTTTCACGGCCGCCGGCCGCACCGACAAACGCGACCTCATCGCGGAATTCCAGAGCCTTGGATATCGCTACGTCACCAACGCCTCGGAACTACGGGGCGTCAACTTCGGCCAGTCCACGATCGGCCTTTTCAAGGGTTCCGCATCGCCGGCGCCCGCCAGTAATGGCATCGCGACCGCCACAGACGTAAACATGGACGTCGCCTACGACAAACTTGGACTGCGCCGCCCCGCCTCAGAACCGCTGGTGGATTTCGGCGGCTACACCGATCAGCCGATGCTCGACCTCATGACCCAGAAGGCGATCGAGATCCTCTCCGCCGGCCCGCTGTTCTCCAGTTCGCCGTTCATCCTGATGGTGGAAGGCGCGTCAATCGACAAGCAGTCGCATCCCAACCAGGCCGCTGGAACCATCTGGGACACCATCGAATTCGATAAGGCCGTCGGCGTAGCCCGTAGCTGGGCCGCCAAGCGCGCCATCCGCGACACGCTCATCGTTGTCACCGCGGACCACGACCAATCAATGAGCATCATCGGCGTCAGCAATACGCCCGACACCGAATACTTCGACCGCACCAAGAGCGAGAAGGTCACCTTTAAGACCACCCGCGGTGATCAGGACTTCACTGTCTTCGGCGACTCTTACTCCAACGCGCGCGCCGCCCTTCCCTTCGTCAACACCAGCACTACTGCCAGCAATAACGGAGGCGCGGCCGGCATGCCGGGAACTTTCGCTGCCCTCAGCCCCGCCGATACGCCAGCCACCAGCACCTATTCCACCTACTCCGGCTCTCCAGCGTATCCGCTCGATTCCGCCACCGGTTATCCGGTCAACTCAGGAGCCGGACTACGCCGCCTGGCCGTTGGCTTCCGCACTGGCGACCACACCGGCTCCAGCGTCCCCGTTACCGCTGAAGGTCCCGGAGCACTGCTGTTCACTGGCTATATGGATCAGACGGACATCTTCTTCAAGATGGCCACAGCCTTGTCCATCGACACCACCGATCTCGACAAAGCGCTCGACTCACTCGGTGCCGCCAAACTGCCAAGGACTCCTGGCAAGTGACCCGCCGGCTCTTCTTTTCCACTATGACCGGGGCGCTCTTTGCGGCGCCCCAGACGCGTCTGGCTGAACCTCAAGTAGACGGCGAGCGGCTGAAATGGTTCTCGTTGACCGAGTCCTTCAAGGACATCGAGGACCGCATCGGCCCACCGACGGTGGTCGGCGACTTCCCTGCTGATTACCGCTTCTGGCAATACCGCTTTGGCGGCGTCGACGAGCACGATTTCTCGCACTACCTTGTCTTTAGAAGGTCCACCGGCCGCCTGATCAGCATCACTCGCGCCTGGGATCCCGAGCAGAAAGTGGACGCGCTCTTCCCGGCCGCCGAAACCGAAGTGATTTATGCCACTACAGCAAACGGATCGCGCTACGGAGCGCGCGTTCGCCGCCTCTCGGGCGAATCGGTATTGATCGCCATGGGCAGCACGGCTCCAGGTCAGCCCACCTCCCAGTTGACCCTTATCCGCAACTCTGAATTGAACCACTTCTTCCCCTGGCTCGCCGCACCCACGGGGCATCTTTCCGACAAAGAGCAATCGTGGCCGGCGCGGTGAATGGCCAAAGGGATTCGGTTGGGAGAATCAGCTCTTCACACGCTTCTCAGTTGGCATGACCATTAGACATGCCCCCGCGTGGGCGTTTCTCCCAGTCAGAAACTCAGATAGATTCTACGACGCTGGCCGCTTTCTCCATGCGTCGAAGGATGCCGTCGGGCTCCGCCACGCCGGCGGCGGTGATTTCGTCCGCTCGTGCCTGCGTTCCCGCTACCGCATAGATACGCAATTCGTCGGCATTGCCTGACGGGCGGACATGGGCGACATCGCCGTTATCGAAATAGATGCGCAGACCGTCGGTATAGTCGACACGCACAATACCGCCGAATCCCAGCGCTCCCGAAAAGAATTCAGTCAAACGCCGCGGGTCGGAGCCAGCCGGGAACATTGCCATAATTTTCAATGCGGCGTTGCGGGGAAACTGCTGCAGGAGGGCAGCGCGGCTGTAACGCTTGGGAAGAGTCGCAAACAGTTCAAGCAGGGAAAGTCCGCTGCCGGCGGCGGCAAACAGACATCCGAGAATCGGCAGGAACGCGTCTCGTGTTTGAAGAGCGCTCAAGACGGATCCATCGCGTGCTATGTCCGAGCCGGTAAGAAATCCGCCGTTGGGCTCCCAGCCACAGACTCGCTTCTTCCCGGCACGCTCAGCCTGCATCATGCCAGCGATTACGTAGGGCGAACCGATGCGCGTTTTGGCCTCTACGACGGCGGCCAGATCGCCCCGGTCCACGGCATCGTTGCAACTGATCGGAACCACCACTGCGTCAGCCTTGAGATAGGCGGCCACCACCATACCGAGAAGATCGCCGCCGAAAAAGCGCGCCTTGCCTGACGCCGGATCCACTCCCAATACAAGAGGCCGGTCGCTGTCCCCGTCAGCCGAGATGATGGCGTCCAGAGTCCCATGCTGCGCTGACACCTCGCCGGCAAGCGACTGAATGATGGCAAGCTGCGGCGCGCCGATGTTCTCGGTATCGATTGGCACGAAGGTGGAACTGCGTCCGGCCGGTATGACTTGCGCGCCAAAACGCTCGAGAATTTCCACCAGAAGGTCGCGGCCGACGGCCGAGTGTTGGTACACGAGGATGCGTTTGCCCCGCAGGGACGCGGTCCGGAAGAAACTGGTGAACCGATCGATCCAGGCCTGCCGTGCATCCGGTGATTCGGGTGGCAGCGCCTGGTGGCCGCTCTTGAGAAAGCCCTGCTCGTTGAACGGAGACTTCGCAGCGCTCTGAGCATAGACCCGTTCACGGATCATCCGCACACGTTCGTTGATCGGCGCCTCCTGCTCCTTGAGCAACTCGCCTTTGCTGCTATTGGTTTTGTACCCGTTGCGATCGAACGGAATGTGGCTGCCGGTCACCATGATGCTGCCCTTGCCGCGGGCGAGCGCATAACAGGCGAGAGCCGGCGTGGGAATCAACCCGAGGTTTACGGGAAGCAAGCCCGCATCACGAATGGCTGCGACAATGGCCTGGGCGATTTCACCGCGACCGCCTTGTTCAGGTACGAAGCTGTCTGAACTCGGACGAAGGTCCCGGGCGAAATAGAACTCCTCGCCGGGCACGATGCCGCCGTCCGCGCGGTCGAGCGACTTAAGAAACTCCAGTTCCGCCAGCGCGTTGATGTACACCTCCAATTGTGTGAGGTCCACCACTTTGCCGCGCCTGCCGCTGGTGCCAAATTGAAGTTCATGGGGCTCGTAATTTAGAGTCGATCGAAGAGCGCCGGTCGGGTTTACAGAAGTCATCGGGATACGCCTTCAGCATAGCGGCCCGTCGAGGCATCGCGCACCCGGACGATGGCGAGCGAGCGGTCTTCCTTTTGCTTTATTCTCCCGATATGAAGATTGCGTTTGTTGGTCTAGGCCAGATGGGTTCCGCCATGGCGGGAAATCTTATCCGTGCGGGGCACGAGTTGACGGTGTACAACCGGACGCCTGCCAAAGCGCAGGGGCTGGCGGCAATGGGCGCCGTGGTGGCCTCGTCCCCCGCTGAGGCGGCGCGCGGTTGCGACGCTGCCATCACGATGCTGTCGGATGACGACTCAGTGCAGGAAGCGGTGCTCGGGGCCGGAGGCATCGCGGAGGGCTTGCCTGCCAGCGGTTTGCATATAGGGTCGAGTACGATCAGTACAGCCCTGGCGCGGCGGCTAAAAGGCGAACATTTGAAGCGTGGCCAGCGTTACGTGAGTGCTCCGGTATTTGGACGTCCGGAGGCGGCAGAGGCAAAGAAACTGCTCGTGGTGCCGGCCGGAAGTCCCGAGGATGTCGAAGCATGTCGAACGATCTTTGAGTCCATCGGCAGGCAGACATTTGTCGCAGGAACCGAGCCCTGGCAGGCCAACGCCCTCAAGCTCTGCGGCAATTTCATGATTGTCAGCGTAATTGAAAGTTTTGGCGAAGCCAACGCCACGATGCGCAAAGCCGGCGTTTCACCCGAGCTATTTCTAGAGGTGATGAACGCGCTGTTTGCATCGGCGGTATATGCAAATTACGGGAGAATCATCGCCACCGAGAACTTCGAGCCTGCTGGCTTTGCTCTGCGACTGGGGCTGAAAGATGTCCGCCTGGTCCTTCAAGTAGCTGAGGAATGTTTGTCCCCCATGCCGATTGCGAGCCTTGTTCGGGATCATTTTCTGGAGGCGATGGCGCTCGGGTACGCGGAGTCTGACTGGTCGCGGCTATCCGCAATTCCGGCGCGAAACTCGGGGCTATGAAGGCCCATTGCAATCGACTCATAACAGGACTAAAATAGTCTTATTAAGCATGGCCGACATTGAGGACGGCGCCGAGCCTCGCAAATTTGGCGCCTTTATTGACCATGCGAATCCCCTTGCGCGCATTTTTGAGCTGGCGGATGATGCGATTATCTCGGTCGACCGTGAACAAGTGATCGTTTTATTCAATCAAGGCGCCGAAAGAATTTTCGGATATTTAGCCAAAGAAATCCATGGAAAGCCTTTAGATATTCTGTTGCCTTCCAGGTTGACGTCACTTCACCGGCACCATATTGCGCAATTTGAAGCCTCGAATAGTCACTCGCGAAAGATGGGCGAGCGAAGCGAGATTATGGGGAAACGTAAAGACGGAACTGAGTTTCCCGCCGAAGCATCCATCTCAAAGGTATTGGTAGGCGGCGAGATGATGTTCACCGTGATCATGCGCGATGTGACCCAACGCGTGGTGGCGGACGAGAAGATCAAAACATCGCTTCGGGAGAAGGAAGCGCTGCTTAAAGAAATTCACCACCGGGTGAAGAATAACTTACAGGTGGTTTCGAGCCTGCTTGGACTGCAGGCGCGGTCGATCGAAGATTTTGCGACCCGGAAGAAATTCCAGGAAAGCCAGAATCGGATTCACTCCATGGCGTTGTTGCACGAGTGTTTGTATCAGTCGGACAACCTGGCGAAGATTCACTTCACCGACTACATCAAGCAACTAGCCGAGCATCTCTTCCGGTCATATGGCGTCGCGAACGAACGTATCCGATTGCGCGTCGACCTTGAGAATCTCTACCTGGATATGGATACGGCGGTACCGTCGGGCCTCATCATAAACGAGTTAGTATCGAATTCACTCAAATACGCATTTTCACCGGAACGCGAGGGAGAAATAAAGATCGAATTACGAGGAAAGCAGGACCGCATGTCTATGCTCGCGGTGGGCGACAACGGGATTGGCCTGAGCGCCGGCTTGGATTGGACCGCGACGAAATCGTTGGGCCTGCGACTGGTTCGCACACTGGCCCAGCAGTTGGGAGCCACGGTGGAGTTGGACGAGGGACCTGGAACACGGTTCCGAGTCATATTCTCTGCCGCCGTGGAGAGTAACTAGGCATGGCAGACCGCATACTGATTGTCGAAGACGAACGAATCACCGCCGAACACTTACACGACGTGCTTGTGGACCTTGGATATGAGGTCACCGACCTGGTATCGAGCGGGGCCGAAGCGATTGCCAGGTCGGAGGTGCGCCCACCGGACCTGGCGTTGATGGATATCCGAATTCAGGGCGCGATGGACGGCACGGAAACGGCGCGCATTTTGCGAGAACGCTTTGACATACCGGTGGTGTATCTCACCGCCCATGCGGATCGCGAGACATTAGACCGGGCCAAGGAGTCGCAGCCTCTCGGATATTTGGTTAAGCCGTTCCAGGAGTCGGAACTCCAGGCGAGTATCGAGATTGCGCTCCACAAGCATCGCGAGGACCGAAAGCATCGCACACACCGGGAACTGCTGACGTCGACGCTGGAGGCGCTGGGACAGGGCATCATACTTGTTGACCGTGAGGGTGCTGTTACCATGCTGAACGCGGCCGCCGAAGCCTGGACCGGTTGGACACAGCAGGAGGCAATCGGCAAGGCTGTGGATCAGGTTTTTGCATTGATTAATGACAGTACGGCTGAACCGATGCCAGGTCCGGTAGGTGATTTCCTGAGAGGGCGAGCTA
The DNA here is from genome assembly GCA_038212445.1 of Bryobacterales bacterium. Lineage (GTDB taxonomy): Bacteria > Acidobacteriota > Terriglobia > Bryobacterales > Bryobacteraceae > TMP-7. The sequence goes on along the minus strand of JBBQUM010000017.1, from coordinate 104,331 downwards.
CGGGAATTCAGGAGTTGGGCGGCGGAGTGCTGTTAGTCCCCCGCAGTCGCGGTGGGAAATCGGTTTCGGGTACGATCGCGCCGATTCTCGAACTTGACGGTACAACGGCTGGGGCGGTGATCGTATTTGGCGCCAGGGCGACTGAAGCGTCGGAACGCGAGGTTACGTCTCCGGAGTCCGGAGACGGGACGGCGCTGGGATTCGGCCGGTTCACCATGGTGGCATCATCTGCGGCGATGAAGCAGGTGGTCCGCTTCGCCAAGCGGGTGGCTGAGAGCGAAGCCGCGACGATACTGCTCGAGGGCGAGAGCGGAACCGGCAAAGACGTGATGGCGCAGTATATTCACCATTTTGGAAAACGGCGGTCGGGCCCGTTCGTGGCTCTGAACTGTGCGGCAATCCCGGATACGCTGCTCGAGAGCGAACTGTTCGGATACGAAAAGGGGGCCTTTACCGACGCCAAAGCGCAAAAGCGAGGCCTGCTTGAAGTGGCCAGCGGGGGCACCATCTTTCTCGATGAGATTGGAGAGATGCCGTTAGTCCTGCAGGCGAAGATGTTGCGCGTACTGGAAGAACAGGCGTTCCGGCGGTTGGGCGGAGTCAAGGACATTCAGGTGGATCTCCGAGTGATCGCCGCAACAAACCGAAAGCTGACGGAAGCGGTGAGTGCCGGGAGATTCCGTCTGGATCTGTATTATCGCCTGAACGTGATTCAGATCACGCTACCCGCGTTGCGTGAGCGAAGAGACGACGTGATTCCGCTGGCAAACCATTTCGTGAGCCTGTATAACCAAAAGTTCAAGCGCGAGTTGAAGGGGATCTCGCCGCAGGGCATGAAGGTTCTCCGCGATTACGATTGGCCGGGGAACATACGCGAATTGAGGAACACGATTGAGCGCGCCGTGCTGCTCGAGGACGGTGCATGGATTGAGCCCCAAAGCTTGCAAATCCAAACCGGCGGGTTCCAGGTGGATGCGGTCCAAGCGAGCGCGGGCGCTCCTGCTGAGGCATCACCTGACTCCGGCATGAAGCTGAAGGACGCTGAGTTGTCGATCATCCTACAGGCGCTTCGGAAGGCGGAGGGCAATCAGACCCACGCCGCAGCCATCCTGGGAATCAGCCGCGACACGCTGCGGTACCGGATGAAGAAGTACAAAATCAAGGAATCGTACGGCGTAAACTAGCAAGACCGTTCTACGGCCACTCTGCCTGTTGCAACTCTTTGGTGCGCAGGTCTGACAGAAGCCTGCGAAGAATCCGCAGGTCAGTATTTGCCTTTCTGCGATCGGCGGGTTCGAGACTTGCCGTCGCGTTGTCGAGATCGGGCAAGTGTTCCTTCTCAAAACCAGCAATGGCCGACTCCAACTTTTCCTTCTCGTCCGCGGCCTTGGGCCCCTTGGACGCGAAATAGGCCTGGTTCTGCTTGAGCAACACGGGTAGCTCAACGCGGGCGCGGTTGGAGGCGTCCTTCCATGCTTGCTGGGCCGGCGTCGCATCGTCGGCGGGCTTTACCCATGCAGTTGGCGAAGCCGAAGCTGGTGAGTCGTAAATCGAGTTAAACAGAAATTTGTAGGTGCCGTGCGACTGTCCTCTCCATTGCGGCCTGAACCCAAACAGATAAATCCGGCCGCTGCCTTGAAAGACTTCAAGCGCGGCTGCTTTCCCCTGGATCTTCTCAGGATGCAGGAGGTAGCCGCTCGCCAGAGGATTGCGGTCTTTCGCGTAGGAGGCGAGTACGTTACCGCGAAACGCAGGCTTGGTTTCGAACGCGGGACCGCGCTCGAAGAAAACGATGGGACTGCGGGGCAGACCCGCGAGCGCCGGATGCTCGCCGTCTCGCAGTTCGACACGAAGCAGCGAACCAGAGCAGAAGAAGTCCTCGTTCTTGACTCCGGCGAGGATATTCGTAACAGGTAGTGAGAAGCCCTCGATCACATAGAGAGAGGCGTTGTTCAAGGCGATCAGGGTACCGCCGCTACTCACGAATTCGCGCAAAGCATCGAGACCCGGCTCTCCCAGACCGCCTGCGAATTCGCCGGATATGGAGCCAGGAGCGAAGCCGTCGCGGATCTGGGCGGGGCGAGAATCAGGAAGAATGATGGCGTCGAACTGATCGCGCAGGTGGCCAGCCTGGATATCGCCGTTTCGCAGGGTGATAGGCGTAAAGCCGTAATTCTCGAGAATCCAACGAGTCCAGCCTTCGTCGATGTTGGCCGTCCATGAACGATAGAGCCCGGTGCGCGGCTTCTTGATCACGATGGCTTTGTCCGGCGCCTTTGCGAGCCCGGTAACGTCTACGGAGTGCTTCTGGGCCAGGTCAGCGATGCGCTGATGGTCCATTCCGGTCACGACGACTGTCTTGTTCGTGAAGCTTACCTGCCCCCCTCCCTGCAGAACCGCGTTGGTCAATTGCACAGCAGCATTGGGTTCGCGAGTAAACGAGAAGATGGTACCAGCGCCCTCGACATGCGCGGCTGGGAGTTCCACCTTGTCGATAGGGTGCAGTCCCTGGCGTTGGTCCGCAGAGAATGAGGCAAGCACCTGGTCAACCTGAACGCCCATTTGCATAGGCAGAGTCCATCCCGCGACATCGTAGGGGAGACTGGGTGGTCCGTTCGGCGATTGCCTCAAATCGGGCCACTGCTGCGTTTCGAATAGTTCCTTTACCAGGGCGGAAAATGGCTGGTCCATGAGCACGACCCAGGATCCTTTGGGATAGTCGCGCCCATTCAGATGAATCGGAGCGGATGCCTGATGGACTTCGATTCCATTGATCAACAGCTTGTCCACCAGAATGCCGGCGGTGGGTAAATCAGATTGTTTGGCAGGGATAACGTAGGCGAATGGCGGTTCTTTGCGGAAACGCTCGATGTTGTCGCGAGCCGCCTGGTAACGGTTGTAGAGAAGCTGCTCGCGATATTTCGACGCGGTGTCCAGCACGGCCATGGATGCCCCCACCATGTAATGGACGGCATCGCCGAGACGCCACCACCCGCCTTTCCAAGGGCTGGAGTAGAAGACTTCGGAGCGCAGCGGCTGCCGGTCTTTGGGGAACTCGTCCACGGTGTAGAAATGCGGCGTGGCGTAGCGGTAAAGGGCAGTCTCAGTGAAGAAGGAAATACTGTTGCGGAAGATATGGGTGAAGTCGAGGAAGCCGGGATACCAGTTGTCGAAGCTCGCGCGATGGATGGCTCCGGGCATGCCGTGTTCGTCAAGATAGGCACCCATATTGATGCCGAGCACATTGAGCCAGCGCGCCATAAGCGGGTGGATATTCGAAGAGATTGGTTCCACGAACGGCGGGATGAAGATGCGTGCCGGGAAAGGAGCGGTTTGGTGATGACAGTAGAAAATAACAGGACTCCACTCGATTTCGGCTCGCGTCACCTCGCGCGATTCGAGCATATTGTTCATGTACCCGTCGCGGTTGTTATCGTGGCCCACGTACTCCTGATAGAGATCGGGCAGCGGACTGACTTCGTAGGGTGTCCCGAGATTACGGCGGTACCAGGAGACCACCTGGTTCTGGCCATCGGGATTCAGTGTGGGCCAGAGCATCACGATCACGTTGTCGAGGATGGCGTTCACCTCGGGATCATTCGGGGAAGAAACAAGTTTGTAGGCCAGGGCAATGGAATGCTGGGCGCCGGCGACCTCGGTGGAGTGCAAGCCTCCGTCGATGTGGACGATCGCTTTGCCCTGCCGTGCCAGCTCGCGGGCCGCGGCATCGTCGAGTCCGCGACCCTGGGCGAGGCGGCGCGATATGTCTTTCTGCTTGTCGAGCGCGGCGAGGTTCTGGGCTGACGAGATGATTGCGATATCCCAGTCGAGTCCGCGTGACGTTTTGCCGACGTTCACAATGCGGATCTTGTCGGAGACTGCGGCGAGTTTGCGGAAGTAGTCACGCGACTCGTCGTAGTTCGCCAGATAGAAGTCGTCACCCGGCTTATGACCGAGGACGGACTCCGGGGTGGGGATCGCGTTTTGAGCCGGCGACAATCCTGTCGCAAGCAAGAGGGCAAGAGCGAGTCGACTCATCAGCCCAGATAGTACAAGAAAAACGAGGGGTCCCGCTCAGAGACTCTCAGGCAGCGGGCAGATAGAGGTCGCCGCGTTCGAGTTTAATAAGCGGCATGGTGAGATCCGCGAAGTCGCGCTGCACGTCTAACGACGCATTATTCAGAAGGCTCCCCTGCGTCAGGGTAGCGAGGGAGACTTCCAATTGCCGACGGACAGGACCGGCGATAATCGGCGCGTCCCAAAGCCGGGCGCGCACACTGCGGATTCGCCGTTTCAATTCGGCTGCACTCGGGTTGCTGACGAGGAGATCACGGATAATCTCTTCCACGGGGTAATTTGCCTCGAGGACATACTTCCGCGCTGCCTCGGCCAGCATTGCTGGGGCATTCGAGGGACTTTCGAGGGCGGCTCTCAAGTCGGCGTCGAAATTCCGGTAAGCTTCGATGTCGACAAGATCGCCGAAGAATTCGGGGATCACGAGGCGACGCGATTTGGAGGAGTCAATCAATTCCACGCGACCTTTGAGACGTCCAGAATCTGGTTCGCCGACTACCACCAGCCTCAAATATTCGCTTGGAACCTGCCGCAATTCCAGGATACCGTCCTCGAGGCCGTTTGTAATCTGATCGGTCACGGCCAATAGGCGGGATCCTGTGCGGATCACATGATAGACGCGCGATTGAAGCCGGTCGCTCCGACTGGAAGCAAGGTTGAACTCCCAGCCGCTTTGCGAAACAAGCGCCGTTCCGTAGGCCTGAAATCTTCTGAAGTGCGACTCGTGAACGCAATCCTCCGGCCTTAATGCCAAAATAGACCGAACTTCCCCGCAATAACATGCCAATTTATTCAGGTATTTGCGACGGCTGGTAGTGAGTGATTTTTCACCCTTGCCGGCTGCGACCCAATGGAAGACCGTCAGGTATTCCTCGATTGTTTTGACGAGTGCGCGGCGGTCACCGGGATAGGACAACAATTTGCTGCGCAGATGTGCAGGTGAAAGGGCCACCGGACCGCATCCTGGCACACGGAGGAGGGCCATGGGGTGCCGGCTGGAGAAAAACCGCCGGGCTGCCTCACGCACGGCTTGTTCGTTAAACTTCACTGATCCTCCGCAGCCGTATAGTTGTGGACGCTAACAAGGGTGTGGGGTTTCCCCTGAAACTCAGGATGATGAAATCGGAACGGAATTGGCACCCGGTAATAGCCTGAAAATAAATGTCTAAAAGAACTTATCCAACGTGGAGGACGCCGAACTGGGCGCCTGTCGAGCCGGTCAGCCCCGGATGCCCGAGTAGAGTAGAGTCAGGCTTGTAACGCTCTGACAGCAAGCAGGTTATCACAGTTCAGACTCGCCCTGCAAGTAGAAAAAAGGCGAATTATCGATGGTGGTAGCAGGGGACTCATAGTCCTTTCAGCGACTTAAGGGAGTACTCGTTGAACTCTACCTTAGAAAGTACGGGCTTGAAGGATCGGTGGCGATAACGCGGCACTTCGGAAATGACACGCTTCGCCCGCAAGGCATACGCCTGTGATAGAACGCGGGAGTCTCGTTCGGAGAGTCCATGATCAACAGCAAGTTCGACAAACGCGCGTGCTTGAAGCGAAATATCGGAGTCCACCACCGCCAGTTGCGCTGTCATTGATTCGACCAATTCGATGAATAATCCCCGAACTCTCCCGAGGTAAAGCATCTTGTCCTCCGGTCGCAAGTCCTGCCAGGAATCGCCGCGCAATTTCGCATCCTGGCGTTGCCGCAGAACCTCCTTCTTAGCGTGTTTCAGAACTCTACGCGTGCCGGCCTCACGAGGCAGGTCTTTGTCCTCCTGGCTGAAGTAAAGTTCGAGGACGGAGTCGAGCAGTTCGCAAAGGACGCTCGCGGACGTAACAGCCTGCCCTTTTGTATGATGAATCTCGAACTGGTGACGGGCCTCCCTGGTGCGCTGTTTTCGGGTGGCGCTCTTATGAGGCCAGACTACCTCGAGAAGCGTGGAGGTGTCGAAGAAACAGAGCGTTCTCTTATCGCGGAGCAGAACTACACGAACGGCTCTGAGTTCGTCGAGCATTTGAGCCATAGTCTGATAGCGCTTGACGGGGTCGGGGTCGACTGCTTTATTCAATACTTTATAAAGCTCGGGCCATTCGGGTAAGCCGAAGTCGGAAAATTTTGGCGGCAACAACGCGGCGGCTTGATCCTGAATGGGCGAGGTGTAAGGAAACTGATTCGTCACCAAACGGTACAAGACTACGCCAAGTGTAAAGACATCTGTCCGGTAATCCATCTTGCCGTCAGGACGTAGTTGCTCTGGCGAGGCGTAGCCTGGGGTGCCAAACACGTTCTCAGTGCGAGTATTGTCGGGCTTGTAGTCGAGCGCCGCAAGTCCAAAGTCGAGCACTTTGGTTACTTGCGCGGTGGTCAGCATGATGTTCTCGAATTTGAGGTCGCGATGAAGGACGCCCTCGGCATGCATTTGGCTGACGGCATCGGCGACATCGATTCCGATATTCAGGACCTGTTCCCTGGAGAACCGGGACCTGCCGTTCAACACCTCGAGAGTGTCGCCGTCGACATACTCCATAACGATAACGGTGTCGTCCTCAATGACATCGAAGACATAGCAGGCATTCGGGTGACTGACTCGCGCCTGCGCGCAGGCCTCGCGGCGGAGCAGATCCTTGGAAGACCGGTCAGCGATTTCAGGCTTGAGGCACTTCAGCGCGACCGTACGACCGAGCAGGGTGTCGGTGGCACTGTACGTCTCGCCCCAACCGCCAGAGCCCAGGCAGTGCAGTTGATGATATCTGCCGACAGTTTGGCCTTCCGCAAAACGTCTCCCCTCCACGCGCTTAGTCATTCATCGCCATGATAAAAATCAATGCATAATTTGATCACATTCGCTTGGAGTAACGCAAACATGTCGCGAAAATCCCACCGGTGATATCATGCCCTGCGATGAATCGCCGAAATTTTCTGCAGACCGTTGCGGCGGCCGCAACGCCCTTTACCCAGTTGGCGGGCGCGATGCGCAAGAAGGTGAAGATCACGCGGGTTCAGTGCATGATCGTGCGTGGTACATGGGACTGGAACCTCATCAAGATCGATACAGATTCTGGTCTCTACGGGCTCGGCGAAGCCTATTGGGGGTGGGGCGTCAAGGATCTGGTGGTGAACAAGATGAGTCCGATCGTGGTTGGCGAAGACCCGCTGAACGTGGACAAGCTTTATACCAAGATGCTGATGGAAAGCGCGGGCGCAGGTGCGATCGGCGGCGCCACCGTGTCCGCCGCAAGCGGCATCGAGATTGCGTTATGGGATCTGTGTGGAAGAATTCTCGAAACACCCGTGTGCAATTTGCTTGGCGGCCGTTTTCGCGATCGCGTCCGATTCTACCGGACCATGCAAGTGGTGGAGCACGTCGACGATGCGGCGAGCTGGCGCGCGAAAGTCCAGGAGGCTCGCTCTGAGAAATGGGGCTGGACCGCTTTCAAGTTCCACGGCGACGGCGTGCCGCGGCAGGGCGATCCGCAGTTCCGCGATCCGGGGCACGATCCATACGGCCGAAATCTTACCGCGAAAGACATCCGCCGCATCGTAAAGGGCATGGAAGTGATCCGGGAGGAACTTGGCGCCGACGGAGAGTTTGGAATCGATCTCCACTGGCACTACGACCCGCGCGACGTGATTACGCTGGCGCGTGAACTGGAGCGGGCGCGCCCAATGTTCATCGAGGATCCGGTACCGGCGGAGAACCCCGAGGTGATGAAGCGAGTCACCGACGCTGTGAACATTCCGGTGATTACTGGAGAGAATTTGTACGGAAGGCACGGCTTCAGGCGCCTGATCGAGGCGCAGGCATGCGACGGTGTCCATATCGACGTTCCGAAATCCGGAGGCTTATCCGAGTCGAAAAAGATATCCGATATGGCGGAAATGTACGGCATTTTCACGGTCGCGCACAATCCAGCGAGTCCGATCGGCACGGCGGCATCGGTACACGCTGCGTCGGCCATGCGAGATTTTCGAGTCCACGAGCTGGCAAACTATGTCGATTGGTGGCCCGATCTCGTTATCAAGGAGGGTCCCTACTGGAGGGACGGTTACTACGAGATCCAGGACAAACCTGGGCTCGGCCTCGAGATCAATCCGGATGTGGCCAAAGCTCACCTGGCGCCTGGCGAGACCTACTGGTTATAAGAGCTACAGCAGCAGGGAGTCAATCCGATGCGCGTGAACCATGTCATCGCACGGCGACCACGCGAAGACGGTGAAGCGACCGTCCTGGGACGCCACCAGTGCTATGGCGTCGCGCTGATCCTGAACGAACTGTGCGGCCGAGAGATGGCGGGTGCCGCCGATCTGTGCCGGATCGGCCACCATTGCGTCGGCTCCTTCAATCGGTTCGGTAAGCATCACCTGGCCGACTTGCGGCCATCCGCTGCGGCGGACGATCTTTGCGCCAAACGCCAGAAGCTCATATTCCGAATTGATGATGGCTGCGCCGTCGACTGCGGTGAGACCGGCGATACCGTCCACCGCGCGTGTCAACGCATCCTGCCAGCTTCGCCTCTTTCGCTCGGCGGCATCGGTTTGCATGAGGTCAGCGAGCACCGTAAAGGAAGGTGATACCGAGTAGGTAATGGGATGCAGAATCGAGCTGAGCCACGCGTCGGTGCGGGCGGGAACTACGAGCAGCGTTCCGCCGCGACCATGGGCGCGAGTGGAAACGGCAAGTTGGATCAGTACATTGACGGCGGCGGCGGAGGCGAATTGCGACTCGAGCCCCAGCAGCGAAGTCAGCAGTGCCGGACAGTCGGGCACGCTCGCGGCATGCTCGTCGATGACCTTGAGTTCGTCGCCGTGGAGTACGGCCACATTGATGAATTTGCCGGACTCGTCGGTACGGCTAAGCTTGATTACCAGCAGTCCCGGCGCGAATACTTCGAGCACGAAACATAGCGCAGGGAGATGCCGCGTGGCACCCCACACGCGCAGTTCGCCCTCATCACGCCACACTCCAAGATGAATACCCGGGCGTTCCACGGCAGGGGCGAGCCGTGTTAGAGCTTGTGGATCGAGCGGCAGAGTGCGCTCAAATAGCAGTGGATTTTCCACCTGCTCGCGACTGACGAACGCGAGCGACATCCGCGGATCGTAGCCTTCCTCCTGCCGTAGACTGGCCCAAAAGGTGGCGTCGATAATCTCGGCCATCATGTCGACGTCGGGGAGGCTCCCCACCTTATCCTGCGGCAAGACCGTCATCGACAAATGATGCTTGAAATGTTCGTGAATCTTTCCGGCGGCGGTTTGCGCCAGGGGGTATGCGCGCTGGGTCAACGAACCGCTCCTCGCTTAATGCCGTGGAATCGCATCTCCAACTATCTTACGAGGCGGAGATGGCGGCGATCTCCTCGGGCGTATAGCCGAGTTCCGCGAGCACTTCGCCGGTGTGCTGGCCTACTTCGGGCGCGCAGCGGGGAGGCTGTTGCGGATGGCCGTCGAGGCGAATGGGATTGGTGACGGTTTTGAGGCGGCCTTCGGTTGGATGATCGAACTCGGCGAAGACACCGTTCGCCTCCATCTGCGGGTCAACTGCGCATTCCTGAGCGCTTGGGACGGGGCCCCAAATCACGTCATTTTCCGCAAAGATCTTCACCCACTCGTCGAATGTGTGACGCAGGAAGATTTCGTCGAGGATGGCAATGAACTCGCTGTTATAACGGCGCTTCTCGGGAGTACAGAAGTTGGGGTCGGCGTGGAGATCTGGACGATTGATGGCCCGGCAGAGGTTGGCCCAGTCTTTGACGGGATCAAGCAAGCAAAACAGGATCCGCTTGCCGTCGCCGGTAAGGTAGTGATTGACGAGCGGGTTGGTGGCTTCACGGCGGCTCGACCGCTGCGGAAACTCAGCGCCGACGAGAGCAGCCTGGATGCAGCATGAGTTGGACCACGCGCCGCTTGCCATCAGCGACGTGCCCACCTTCATGCCTTTACCCGTACGCTCCCGCTGATAGAGCGCGAGCATAATGGCGCTGAAGAGCGTGACCGAAGTTGGATGATCGCCGAACCCGGCCGGCGAGAAAGCCGGTTCGCCGCCGGCCAGATGAATGTAGTTCATGAGTCCCGAGCGAGCCCAGTATGCAGTCATGTCGTAGCCGGGCTTTTCCATCTCGTCTCCGCTTTCGCCATACCCGGTGAGCCATGCGTAGATCAGGCGGTGGTTGAGAGGCGCCAGGTCATCGTAGGTGAGACGGAACTTGCGCGCGAGAGCCGGCTGGTAGTTAGTGATGAAGATGTCGGCGGTAGCGACGAGTTTCAAGAGCGCTTGACGAGCGGGTTCGCGGGACAAGTCGAGCGCGACGCTGCGCTTGTTACGGTCGTCCAGCAGCCACATATACTGAAGGTCGCTGGAGGGAGTGCCGGGCACACGCGGGAGGTAGCGGTAAGGGTCGCCGTGAGGGGGACGCTCGATCTTAATAACGTCGGCGCCATAGTCGGACAGGATTGTAGCGGCGGCGGGTGCGGCGATGTACGTAGCGCAATCGATCACACGGAGACCGGAAAGGAGCCCAAGCATCAATGGGGATGAGAACACACCCGTGGGGCGAGTGTCAAAAGGAGGCGGAGTTCCGAGTCGTAAGATGGAACTGAATGATTCCCTGCCACGTCGCTCGCTGCATGCGGAAACTGCTTGGATTTGCGCCGCTCGCCCTGGTTTTTCCAACCCTGATGTTCGGAGAAAAACGGCCGGAACGATGGATCGTCATGTTCGACGATGCTCCGCTGGCGCGCGTTTCGCAAGCTGAGCGACCGGCACGCCGCGCCGTTATCGCCGGAAAGCAGTCTGTGTTCCGCATGTCAGCGTTAGCGCGCGGGATGCATGTAACCGGCACAGTCGATACGCTGCTCAACGCGGCGTTCGTCACAGGCACCGCGGCGCAGGCACAAGCCCTGAAGGCAATGCCGGGCGTCCGCGCAGTGCTCCCGGATTTGCCGGTCAAACGGCACCTCAACAAGGCGCTGGACCTGGTTAACGGACCAGCGGCGTGGGCTTCCATCGGAGGTCAGCAGAATGCCGGTACCGGTGTGCGGATTGCGATTCTTGATACCGGAATCGACCAGTCCCATCTTGCGTTTCAGGACTCGACGCTCACCTCGCCGCCCGGGTATTTAAAATGTAACGGTGATGACTGCGCATACACGAACTCGAAGGTGATCGTCGCGCGGAGTTATGTGGCGACGCTTGCGCTAGGTAGCGGTACTCCCGAAGACTCGCGCCCTGACGACCTCACGCCGCGTGATCGCGTGGGTCATGGGACCGCAATGGCCATGATCGCTGCCGGGAACACGGTACGCAGCCCGCAGGGATCGATTACTGGTGTCGCCCCGCGGGCGTGGGTGGGCAACTACAAGATCTTTGGGACGCCCGGTGTCAACGACGAGACCTTTGCCAGCGTCGTGATTCAGGCGCTCGGCGATGCGTTGTCGGATGGCATGGACGTTGCTCTGCTTTCCTTCGGCTTGGGCGCCGACTGGACGTATCACGATAAGGTTTGCGGCTCGAGCGGTACGGAAATTTGCGATCCCTGGGCGAATGCAGTTCAGAACGCAGCAGTGCAGGGAATGACTATCGTGACGTCGGCCGGCAATGACGGTGACCTTGGAAGCTATCCAAATCTGAACTCGATAAACACACCGGGTTCTGCGCCCGCCGCGATCACTGTCGGCGCAACCACAAATTCCCACACGCTCTTCGCAAGTGTGAGGCTGACCGCCGGGAACGCGGTGGCGCCGGCTCAAGCGCGGATCGGAAGCGGACCCCCGCTAAGCGCCCCGTTCACGGCCCAGTTATTCGATATCTCCTCGACTGGGGGTGATGACAGTGCCTGTACACCGCTTGCCACTCGCATCAGCGGAATCGCGCTTGTGCGGCGCGGCGGATGCAGCATCGCCACCAAGGTGAACAACGCTCAAAAGGCGGGCGCCACCGGTGTAGTGGTATATCGCGATTCGGGCGACACACTCTACCAGTTGACCGGACTGATGGAGACCGCGATTCCCAGCGTGTTGATCTCGAACGCCTCCGGCTTGGCGCTGAAAGCGTATCTGGCGACGAAGCCCAGCGCGCAGGCGTCAAACGTCACGATCGATCCCGCGCTTAGCGAGACGAGCACGACTCCCGATCAGATCGCATATTTTTCGTCGCAGGGGCCGGCGATCGGCGACACCCTTATCAAGCCTGAACTCGTCGCGCCGGGAACAGGGCTGTATACGGCCACTCAGAAGTACGATCCCAACGGCGACATGTACGACGCCAGCGGCTACACCGTCCAGCAGGGGACGAGCTTCTCAGCTGCGCTGGTCACCGGCGGAGTGGCACTTGCGAAGCAGAAGTTCCCTGGCGCAACCCCCGCGCAGTTGAAGTCGATGGTGGTGAACACAGCGGACGGTTCCAATGTGTCGGACGTCGATTCGGGCGGCCAGGTGGTGAAGCCGGCGCGAGTGACGGCGATGGGAGCGGGCAAACTGAACCTGGCGAATGTCGTGAAGACCAATGTCACGGTGGAGCCCGCAACGCTTTCCTTCGGCATCGTCGGAACCGGGACATTGCCTTCGTCGACATTGAAACTCACCAACATCAGTTCCGGCTCCTTAACGTTGACACTGGCGATATCGCGTCGCGACGCAAGTCCGCAGGCGCAGGTCTCAGTAACTCCGTCAACGCTGTCGCTCACTGCCGGACAGTCCGGCACGGTGACGGTCCGCTTGACCGGTGCAAATCCATCCGCTGGCAGCTACGAAGGTGCGGTGGTGGTTACGGGCGGGGCTGTGGATTTACGCATCCCCTATCTCTACCTTGTGGGCGACAACAATCCTGCGAACATCGCTTATCTGCGCGGGTTCGATTGGGTGCAACCAGTGTTGGGCCAGCCCAACTCGCCATTCGAATTCAAGATCACCGATCGCTGGGGCGTCCCGGTGCAAGGGACACGTTATCAGTGGACGCCAAATACTCTGATTATCCAGTCGGACGTATCCACCGACGACCTCGGCATCGGCTTTGCGTTCGTTGCGATCGGCAGCACCCCTGGGGAACAAACCTACCGCGTGACGGCGGGGAGCCTGGTGCTGAATTTCGACGGACGAGCGCGGGCGCTGCCGGCGATTCGGACGGGCGGTGTGGTGAACGCGGGTAGTCTGGCGACGGGCGCCGTTGCCCCAGGCTCGTACATCACGATTTTCGGATCGGCGCTGAGCCCGTCCACACGATCTTCGTCGACTCCGTATCTGCCGCTCGCGCTGGCCAACGTCAGCGTGAGCTTCGATGTTCCTGGCGCTCTCAGTGTTCCGGGGCGGCTCTCCTATGCGAGCGATGGTCAGTTGAACGTGCAGGTTCCTTGGGAGTTGGCCGGCAAGACCTCGGTGATCATGAAGGTGAGCATCGGGCTGATTCAAAGCTCTACCGTCACGTTGGCGGTGGCCGATTATTCGCCGGCGTTTTTTGAATTCAGCGATAACGGAACTTCGGCCGCGGCCGCACTCGATGAGAATTTTGCGGTGGTTTACTCCGCCAATCCCGTACAGCGCGGACACATCCTACAACTTTATGTAAACGGTCTGGGACCGGTGGATGTGCCACAGACTTCCGGTGAAGTTGCTACGGCGCAGCCGCTCGCGCGCACGCAGGTTCAGCCGGTGGTGAAGATCGGGGGCCAGGACGCTCCCGTTCAATTTAGCGGTCTTGCGCCGAACATCGTCGGGCTCTACCAAGTGAACGTTTTAGTGCCGCAGAGCGCAGGTACTGGCTCGCTGCCGCTGACCCTCTCGATCAATGGTCAAGCCGCCAAGGCGTCGACGGTGACGGTCAAGTAAGCAGCTATTTCTCTTCGGGCTTAGGGGGTTCCGGCTTCGACGGATCGGGCTTCACCGCATCCGCTTTAGGACGCGGGAAGCGCGGGGCGCGAACCACCGGCTTCAGGCTCGCAATCTCCGTGTACGTCTTGATCACGCGGTCCTTCTGCTCCGGGTCGAGAGTCAAGGTGCGATGCTTACCGGCGGCGTCAGTCGCAAAGGCGATGCGGCCGTCATCCGAAACTGTGATCGTACCGGGGTCCGACAGTTTGAAGTAACCTTCCTTCGGCCGGATGGCGTAAAGCACGGGTGCCATCGATCCGGTGGGCGCATCGTAGGGCATCGCTTTGTAGGCGCGATAGGCGTCGACCACGGGATGATTCGGATTCCATTCGAAATCCTTCTCGATGCTCGCGGCTGGATAGGGCAGCGCATCGCCGAGCTCTGTCCCAGCGACGACGATCGGGGTCGGCCATTCCTTGAAGATTCGTCTGACCGCCGTCAAATCTGCTTTCATAGCGGTGTCGTGCGCTGCTATCGCAAGCAAGCGCACCTTGGCTGCCACCACCTCGCGAGCACCGGGAAGATCCAGCAGGGCTACCAGGTTGGTGGCAGGCCCGGTGAGGATCACGATGGCGTTTTGATCGTGCTGAGCAGTACAGGCATTGCGCAGGAGCGGCGCCACCTCAGCAGTGTCGTTGAGTTGGTGAATGCCGTGATTGTAGACGAGCGTGCCGTCCGGCTTCTTCTTCGACAGCGGCACCGTAAGCATCGGCGTATCTTCGTCCGGCTTATGCCCCCGCGCGGGTAGCGACAAACCTACGGGGAGGGCTCGGCCGGCGGAATTGAACGCGCCGCTCACTGCCCCGGCGTAGAACTTGCCGACCGCCTCGCAGAAGGCCGCCGACGCGAGATTTGTGCGGCTGACGCTGAGCGACACCACGCGTGCTTCATTCTTGCCGTCCAAGCCATAGAGCAACGCGAGCGCGAGGGCGTCGTCGATGCGGTCACCCATCGCCGAGTCGAAGATGACGCCGACTGGCGGCTTGCTGATCGGGAATTGCATGGCTCAGCCTTTGGCGCGGATCACGCGAGATTGAGCCCGTCGAGCCGGCCGCTGGAGTCGCCGAAGTGATCCGCATGAACGCCCATGCGATCCATCATCGACAAATGCAAGTTGGTCATCGGGGTCTCTCGACGGTAGGCGATGCGGCGTCCGGACTTGATGTAGCCGCCACCCCGGCCTGCCAGGATCGTCGGCAGATCTTCATGATTATGCCGGTTGCCGTCGCCAAGTCCGGCGCCGTAAATAATCATCGAGTTGTCGAGCAGAGAGCCGTCGCCCTCCTTGATCGATTTCAACTTCTCTACCCAGCCCGCGAACTGCTGCATCTGGTAGATATTGATCTGCGTCACCTTGTCCATCAGCGCGGGATCGTTGCGGTGATGCGTCAACGGATGGTGGCCGTCGGGAATTCCAATTTCGCGGTAAGGACGTGACGATCCTTCGCGGGTAACCAGGAATGTGAACACGCGGCTCAGGTCGGCCTGAAGCGCGATGGTCAGCATGTTAGTCATCAGCTTGAAGTGCTCGGCGAAATCGGGCGGCACGCCATAGGGCTTTTCCATCTTCGGATCAATACGCGCGTTATCTTTCTCCGCGCGCTCGATCTGTAGCTCCACCTCGCGAATCGACGAAAGGTATTCGTCCAGCTTGCGGCGATCCGTCGGTCCCAGATCGGACTGCAACTTCCGCGTGTCGCTGGCAACAAAGTCGAGGACGCTGCGCCGGAACTTATCGCGGCGGGCACGCGCTTCGGGCGTGAGTCCGGCGTCGGCTCCGAACAGGCGTTCGAACATCGCGCGAGGGTCGAGAACCGGCGGCAGAGGCTGCGTTTCGCTCCTCCAGGCCAGGTTGTTGGTGTACGCGCACGAGTAGCCGGAGTCGCAATCGCCTGCCTGTCTCGCATCTTCCATGCCGAGTTCGAGTGACGGAAAGCGGGTCTCCTTGCCGATCTCGTTGGCAACCAACTGATCCATTGAGATGCCGCACTTGATATCCACCGCGCTCTTGCGGGGTTGAACGCCGGTCAGATAAGATCCGCAGCAACGTCCGTGATCGCCGGGGCCGTCCAGCAGCGCGCGACCGTTGTTGTGCGTGAGGTTCGAGAGTACCGTGATGTCCTGCTTGAACGGCTCAAGCGGGCTCATGATCTTCGACAGCTTGTTCAATGGACCTTCATAATCGAGCGTCCAATTGCGAAAATCCATCCCGTTGGGAACGTACACGAATCCCATGCGGACCGGAGTCTTCACCGTCGACGCAAACGCCGGCACCATCGAGTCGAGAAACGGGAGCGCGACAGCCGCGCCGAGGCCTCTCAGAAAAGTCCTACGGTGAATGGATTTGCGTGTCATTGAGGGATCCTCTTGGTGATGGCGGTGGGCGCGGCCACAGACTCTCCGTGGCGGTACTGGAATGGAAGACTGCGCACGATCTCGAGAACGAGATCCTGGAACTTGTAATCCGATGCGGCCAGCCGGTGCTCGATGTCGTCAATGCTGCGGCGGTCATAGCGTTCAAGCCCGCGGCCGAGCGAATAGGTAAGCATCTTGTCGATCAGGCAGCGTGCGAATTCCGGGAGGTTGTCCTTGAGTATCAGCCGCATCTCACGCGGCGTTGTGAAACTCTTGCCGTTGGGCAGCGTGCCACTCGAATCGATGGCGAACTTGCCGTCCTTCGTGCGCCAGCGGCCGATGGCATCGTAGTTCTCAAGACCGAAACCTAGCGGGTCCATGCGATTGTGGCACGACGCGCAAATCGCGTTCTCACGGTGCTTCTCGAGTTGTTGACGCATCGAGCCGGCGTTGCCTACCGCCTCTTCATCGAGCGCGGGAACGTCAGGCGGCGGCGGAGGTGGAGGTGTGTTGAGGATATTCTGCAGAATGTACTTTCCCCTGATCACCGGCGACGTGCGCGTGGGATAACTCGAAACGGTAAGGACGCTCGCATGTCCAAGGATCCCGCCCCGCTGATCGGTGGCGAGTTCAACTCTACGGAATTCTTCACCTTTCACACCGGCGATTCCGTAGTGCTTGGCCAGTCGCTCGTTCAGAAACGTGTAATTGGCATCCAGAAACTCAACCAGCGGACGATTTTCGCGAAGCAGGTGTTCGAAGAACATCCGCGTCTCAGTCATCATGCTCTCGCGCAATTCCGGTCCCCACTCCGGGAACTTCTGCGGATCCAACTTCATGCCTTCGAGATTGCGAAGTTCCAGCCACTGGCCGGCGAAGTTGCCCGCTAGCGCGGCGGACCGGGAATCAGAAAGCATACGGCGAACCTGAGTATCGAGCACTTTCGCGTCGTGCAGCGTTCCGTTCTCAGCCAAGCCGAGCAGTTGCTCATCCGGCATCGAGCTCCACAGGAAGTAGCTCAGCCGCGAGGCTAGGTCAAAATCAGAAACGCGGTGAACGCGGGTGACATCCGCCGGATCCCGTTCAATCCGGAAAAGGAAATGCGGAGATACCAACATCGCTTCAACGGCAAGTTGTACGCCCTGCTCAGTGGAAAGATGCTCGGCCTTGGCAAGTGTCACAAACTTCGCGAGCGCGGTGACTTCATTCTTCTGAACCGGCCGCCGGTACGCACGCCGCGCCAGTGTAGACAGGATCCGGTCCACGCAGGCTTGCCCGGAGTTCGGGTCGCAAACCATGATCCGCTTCCGGCTTGCCTTCTCCACGTTCGCCGGAAAGGGACCGACGAAGCCGATCATGTTTATGAACTTGTTTTTCTTATTGTTATAGGCGTCTTTGGTGGAGAGACCCTTCACGAAGTCGTCATTCACAAAACCCGCGCGGAACACATGATCGCCTTCGGGCAGAATGAGTTTGAACTCCTCCTCGGAGTAGGGATCGAAATAAACCAGCTTTGAGGGCTTGGTTTCCACCTGCATCGTGTGGATGACTGTGCCGTCCATCCACAGATTGAACGTCACCGGCTTCGCATCCGCGCCTCGTTCACCCGGCAGGCCGATCTTGATGATGTACTCGCCGTCAAAGTCGATGCGATGGGTAGCTTCCACCGTGCTGAGATCCGGCCGGCGGATCTGCTTGTCCTTGGAGTGATATTGCACCTCCGCCGGTTTCGGAAGCGGATCAGCGCCGATGGCACGGGCGGCGATACGCTCGGCGGCAGCCACATATTTCTCCATCAGGATCGGCGAAATTGTCAATACGTCGCCGATGTTATCGAAGCCATAGCCGGAGTCGTCGGTAGGAAAATCCCGATCGGCATGGAAGTCGACGCCTAACAAATCGCGGATCGTATTCGAGTATTCGACACGGTTCAAACGGCGTGCCGTCACGCGCCCGGGATCCGGTTTAACGTTACGATCAGCGCGCGCAAATTCACTTTGAATAAAGTTCGAGAGTGCCACCACCTGATCGGGGGTGGGACGGGGCATGCCCTTCGGCGGCATTTCACCGCTACGAATCTTCTGCACGATCTTATCCCAACCCTCGCGATTTTCCTGAAGCGACGCAGGGGTGAGGAACAACGAAACGTTCAATCCGCCAGACGCCATCCGATCGTTGTGGCAAGGCGTGCAAGATTTTGAAAGTACAGGTTGAACAGACTTTTCGAAAGTCGGCGCCGGAGTGGTTGGAGGCGTGGCCGCTGAAGCGCAAACCGCAGCCGAGAACGCGAAGATCAGCGACCGGCCGACAGTAGGCATAGTAGATCTTACTCGATTTTGAGGCAAGGTGATAGAGCCTAAGCTGCTTAGTTAGGCGCAATTAGGCGACAAAAAGTAACTGTCATTGAGTCGTTTCACGGTCGCCATTTTTGATGCCCGAATCGAAAGCTGAACAGCACTCTATCGTGGGGTATTTCGAGGCCACAACCCGCGACTACGCTAATTGCGAACAGATGGCGAAGCTGGCACACCAAAACAAGAAAAGCTTAGGAAGGGTCGCGCGGTGCTTGTTAGCATAGAACGAAATGCGCTTTGCGATTTCTAGCGCCATACTTGCTGCTGGACTGGGACTGGCCGCGGATAAGTGGGTCGCTCCGCTTGCCCCGACTTCAGTTGCGCCTCCACGCACCGATATTCACCAGGTGGACGCGTTTTTAGGAGGACAAAAGCCGGCGGCCGCCGATGCGGCCTTCGCCCGTCGCGTGTATCTCGATCTGTGGGGACTTCTGCCCACCCCCGAACAACTGTCCGCGTTCGAGAGTGATGGCTCGCGGGACAAGCGCGAGCGGCTCATCGACTCGCTTTTGGGAAACAGCGAGAACTACTCCGAGCACTGGATTACGTTTTGGAACGATCTGCTCCGCAACGACGAGGGCGTTGTCTATCACGGGGAGCGCAAGTCGATTACGCCCTGGCTGCGGCGCGCGCTTCGCGAGAATCTGCCCTATAACCAGTTCGTCGCGAAACTGCTGAACCCCGCTCAACCTGGCGACCCCGACGGATTTCTGACAGGCGTCAACTGGCGCGGAACGGTCAGTGCGAGCGAACTGCCCCCTGTGCAGGCCGCTCAAAACAGCGCTCAGATTTTTCTGGGGATCAATCTGAAATGCAATTCATGCCACGACAGCTTCATCAGCAAATGGAAGCTTGCCGATGCTTATGGCCTGGCTAGTTTTTTCTCGGAAGGACCGCTCGAGTTGGTCCGCTGCGATGTGAAGCAGGGCAAGACAGCTGAGACGAAATTCCTCTTTCCTGAACTGGGCGATGTGCCGCAGGGCTTGAGCCTCGCCGAGCGCCGCGCCCTCGCCGCCAAGCTGTTTACCGCCCCTGAGAATGGCCGCCTGACACGCACCTACGCCAACCGTATCTGGACTCTGCTGATGGGCACTGGCCTGGTGGCCAATGTCGACGATATGGCGGCGAAACCGACCAATCCGGATCTGCTCGACTGGCTGGCGAACGACCTCGCCTCCCACGATTACGATTCCAAACACCTGCTGAAGCGCATCATGACGTCGAGTGCTTATCAGGCGGCGAAGACGGAACCGCGCCGGCTCTCGGCGGAGCAATTTCTGGACGCGATTGCAGAGATCACCGGTGAGTGGCGTGTGCTGGAGGATCGATCAACGAAGTCCGGCACCTACGCCAGGGAGTGGAAGTTCAAATCGTCCAGCCTCTCTCGCGCGCTAGGGCGGCCCATACGCGACCAGGTGACGACAGTCCGCTTGACGCAGCCAACGACGCTCCAGGCGTTGGAATTAGTGAACGGTAGTACGCTCGCGTCTCTGCTTGACCGTGGCTCGCGTCGCATGCTCGGGCAACTGGCTGAAGCGCCGCGCAGTTTGTTCGACAGCGGTCGCATGAGCGGCGTGAAGAACCAGCCGGCAGTGGACGTCGATATCACGGGCATCAACGAATTGCATCTGCTCATGGTGGATGTCGACTCCTACGATCCGTCGAAGGCCCTTGGCGGCTTCATGGATGCCGAACTGGTTGGCTCGGATGGCGCCGTTCGCCAAATCGCGGAGGCCGGCGCGCTCGCACTGCCGGCCGATCTGAAGCTGGATCTGCGCGGCAAAGGCTACTCTCGTTTTCGCGCGAAGGTGGCGATCGATCCCGCGGCCACCAGTTCAGATATCAATGCCACAGTCCGGTTTTTTGTATTCGGCGAGAAGCCCGACCTCACCCGGTTGCTGACCGTTACCGGGCTGCGACCGGTGGAGCCTGTTTCTCTGGTCGCGCTCTCTCAGAAGCAACTGCTCGAGCGCGTTTACAGATTCGCGCTGGCTCGTGATGCGTCGCCCAAAGAGGCGAGGGTGGCACGCGAAATCCTGGGCACGCAGACCACGCCGGAATCGCTTCAGGATTTGTTGTGGGCCGTCGTGATGAGCCCCGAGTTTCAGTACATACGGTAGCCATATGAATCGACGCGATTTGCTGAAGATGTGTGCGGGCGCAACGTTTGCGCGTACGCTGCACGGCGCGGACTCGCCGCCGATCAAGCCCACCGCCGACACACTCATCGTGCTGTGGATGGCGGGCGGCATGGCGCAGACCGAGACTTTCGATCCCAAGAAATACACGGCGTATGAGCCCGGCATGGAGTCGAAGCGCGTTCTCTCGACGTTCAAGCCGATCGACACGGCCGTTGACGACATCAAGTTCTCGGAAGGCCTCGAACGTATCGCAAAGGTGATGGACCGCGGGACGCTGATCCGCGGCTACCAGGCCGGCGACCTCGGATTTATCCTACATTCGCGCCATCAGTATCACTGGCACACAGGCTACGCGCCGCCCCTATCGGTGGCCGCGCCGCACATCGGCAGCGTCATTTCACGGACGCTTGGACCTAAGAACCCCGACATGCCTGCCTTCCTCGACATCGGACAGAACATGGAAATCGGGGCCGAAAGCGACTCGCTCAAGGCTTTCCATACGGCCGGATTCCTCGGCAGCGAGCATGGACCTTTCATGATTCCCGATCCTGCCGAGGCGGCGACAACGGTCCAGCCACCCGCCGGGATGACGGTGTCGCGCTTCCAGCGGCGCGAGCAACTGTACCGGAAGATGCTCGACGCCAATCCGATTCTGCGCGGCTCCAGTGATTTCCAAAAGGAGTCATTCGTACGCAGCATCGAGAACGCCCATCGTCTGCTCAACTCGCCGGCCTCGAAGGCGTTCGATCTGTCGCTCGAGCCGAAGGAAAGCTACGACCTCTACAACACCGGCCGCTTTGGCCTGGGCTGCCTGCTGGCGCGCCGGCTCACCGAAGCGGGCGCACGTTTTATCGAAGTCACAACAGAGTACGTGCCATTTCGCTACTGGGACACGCACGAGAACGGTCATGAGCGCATGGTTGCGCTGAAGCAGTCCATCGACGGTCCAGTGTCGCAGTTGGTGCTAGATCTCGAAAGGCGCGGACTGCTCGATCGCACGCTGATCGTGGTCGCCACCGAATTCGGCCGCGACATGATGACCGAAGGCAAACCCGGCTTTGAAGTGCAGAACCAGGTAACAGTGCCCGAGGTGATGACGGCCACCAAGCACTACGGGATGCACAGGCACTTCACTGAGGCGGGCTGCGTGCTGATGTTCGGCGGGGGCATGAAGCGCGGCTTTTTATACGGCGAAACGGCTGATGAACGCCCGTGCAAGGTTGTCAAGGATCCAATCCGCATTGAGGATCTGCACGCCACGATTTACCGCGCGATGGGCATTCCGGCCGATCTCGCCTACTCGGTGGAACAGAGGCCGTTCCACGTCACCAAGGATGGAAAGGGCAAGCCGAGAATGGAGCTGTTCGCATGAGCCAAAGCAGGCGCGAGGCTTTGATTACGATCGCCGGAGCAGCGGCACTCTCGCAGGTGCAGGCGCAGTCTGTTGCGGCGACACCAGTATTGAGTGCGGAGGAGGTGAAGTGGGTTGCGTCGCTGGTGGACGCGATCATTCCACGCACCGACACGCCGGGAGCGTCCGACGCGGGAGTGCCGGCGTTCATCCAGCGCAGGCTGGCTGCGAGCGAGCAACTCGCATCGCGATTCCGCGCAGGCATGTCGGCGCTCGATTCCGCGTCCACGGAGAAATTCGAACGTCCCTTCAATTTGCTCGACGCTGAGCAAAAGACAGTCGTACTCACCGCACAGCAGGACACAGAGTTTTTCCGCATGGTGAAGGCGATGACCGTCGACGGCTACTATTCCTCGAAGGCCGGACTGGTTGAGGAGCTTGGTTATCACGGCAACACATTCCTCACCGAATTCAAAGGCTGCACGCACCCGGAGCATCAGGCGTAATGCAGGTGAAAAAGGCCGCCCCGGTGCATGACGTCGTGATCATTGGCAGTGGCGCGGCCGGAGGAATGACGGCCTGGAACCTCACGCGGCAAGGCGTCAACGTGCTCATGCTCGACGCCGGAACCAAGTGGCGGCGATCGCAATATTGGAGTCACGTGAAGCCGTGGGAGGCGCCCCAGCGCTACGCCGCGGGCCAGCGTCCACCGCAGTTCTACGTCGACTTGAAGACGGCTCCTTACGATACTCCGCCCAACCGCCCGTTTGACCTGGTTCGCGTCTGGGGACGTGGCGGGAAGACGAACGTCTGGGGCCGCGTGTCGCTGCGCTATTCCGACCTCGATTTCACATCCGCTGAGCGCGATGGCTGGGAAATTCCCTGGCCCATCCGCTACAAGGATCTTGCGCCCTACTACGACAAGGTGGATCAGTTCATCGGCGTGTGCGGCGGCGACGACGATCAGGATTCACTGCCGGGCAGCCGCTATCATCTTCCCGCGCCGTCGCCCCGTTGCGGCGAACGGTTGCTGCAAAAGGCCGCGCGGAGCATAGGCGTCGATATCGTGGCGGGCCGGCGCGCCGTGCTCACGCGTCCTCATAACGGCCACGCCGCCTGTCATTACTGCGGAGCCTGCGGAAAAGGCTGCGATGTTGCGGCGTTCTTCAATTCGTCGGACTACCTGGTGGAACCCGCGCTCGCCACCGGCAAATTGCAGATCGTCGATAACGCGGTGGTGGCTCGCGTTCTGGTGGACGGCGAAGGGCGCGCCAATGGCGTCCAGTATTTCGATCGCAACACGCGTGAAGAACGTCAGGTAAAGGCTCGCATTGTCGTGGTGGCGGCGTCCTGCATTGACTCGACGCGCATCCTGCTGAACTCCAAGTCACGCCAGCATCCTAATGGAATCGGCAATGGATCAGACGTTGTGGGCCGCTACCTGAGCGAGCAGGTGAGACTGCACATGTTCGGCTTCGTGCCCGAACTGCTCGGCGCCCCGACACAGAACGACGATGGCATCGGCGGCGAGCATGTCTACCTGCCGCGCTTCAATCATCGTGACGGTCGACAGCGCGACTACCTGCGCGGCTACGGCATGCAATTCTGGGGTTGCGGAGCGGGCGACGGCGCGAGCTTTGCGAAACAACTTCCAGGCTTCGGCGCCGATTTCAAATCTGCCGTTAAGCGAAGATACCCCGCGCTGGTGGCGCTCCACCCGTACGGCGAAGTGCTGCCATACGCCGACAACCGGATCACCGTCGACGACAAGAGGCTGGATTCCTACGGCGTGCCGATCGCCAGCATCGACTTCCGCTATCGCGAGAACGAACGCAAAATGATGCGTGAGATGTACGACAAGGCCTCTGAAATCCTGAAGGCTGCGAAAGCGGAGATTCTGCCCTACGATCAGGAGTTCATGGGCATGCCAGGACAGGCGATCCACGAGCACTCCACTTGTCGTATGGGCGCTGATCCAAAGCGCAGCGCGTTAAACGGGTACTGTCAAATGCACGAGGTGAGGAATGTTTTCGTGCCCGACGGCGCGGCGTTCACCACCGCGTCAGAGAAGAATCCGACGTTGACGATATTGGCGCTGGCATGGCGGGCCAGCGATTATTTGGCGGGCGAGATGAAGGCTGGGCGGCTATAGCTCAGCGGCCCGGCTGAGCAACTTCAAGATCGCAGCTCCATTCAGAGTCCAGAGGTGTTTGGGATTAAGCCAGAGTCCTGGGAAGATCCGCGAGTGGAAATTGCCGTCTGCGTCAGGCTTGATCTCGGCGTATGAGCCGTTCTCCAGCACCCTCCAAATCAGCTCTTTGCCAAACGGAACAACCGTGATGTACTCCTGGACACCGGCCCGTTGGTACAGCGCCTTCTTCGGCCCGAAATCATTTGCATGGCTCGATTCGCAGACCTCGATTACCAATTCGGGTGCGCCATGCAGGAACCCTTCAATCAGCGTGGCCTGGCCGCCATGCGTCGGTAGCCGTCGGAGATACGCATCTGGCTGTGGCGCGCTCCCCTCCATATAGCAGGTAGCGTTATGCCCTGGTTTGACGCCAGGAGTGAACGCTGCATATGCGTTTAGCCAAAAACCCAACAGCCCGTCGTAGTCGCTATGACTTTCACTAACCGGAGATGCCACAAAAACAATTCCTTCGATGAGTTCCGCATTTTTCAACTCCGGGAGAGCTTCCCAGCGGCGGATGAACTCCTCGAGCTCCATGCGTGTGCCGGTGTATAGGGGTTCCGGAACTGTCGTGGTCTGAGCCATGAGGTGGCGCCTTCGTCTTCAGTATAGCTATGCGAACAGATTGCCCGGACTCAGAATTCCCCTAGGGTCGAGCCTATGCTTCACGGCACGCATCGCATCCAACTGCTCCGGCGTGTACTGAATCTTGAGCAGGTGTCGCTTGCGCTTCCCGAGACCGTGCTCCGCCGACACAGTACCGCCGAGTTCCGCCGCCTTCCGGGCAAAAGTCGTCATCAATGCGCGACCCTCTACCGCCTCCGCCTCCGTGCGCGGCAGTATGTTCACGTGCACATGGGCGTCGCCGATATGTCCGAAAATCACAGCGTTATCGCCCACCGTCATCCGGTAGAACGCCATCATCTCCCGGTTGCGCTCCACCGGCACCGCAAAGTCCGATCCAATCTTCTGAAACCCACGCTTGCGAACCGTTTCGTTGACCGTCTCCGGAATCGAATGCCTGAAGCGGCGAAAGCGCTCGCGGTCCGACGGCGACGTTCCGAACCAGCTGTCGTCAAGCAGGGCGCCCACAGGCTCAAGCTGGTCGAGCCATTGCTCGGCGTCGCCGTCCTCCTGCTCCAGGATCAGCGCTGCCGCACCCGACTGTCCGATCAGCGCGAGCGCCGGTCCATCGCAGAACTCAAGCATCCGCAGGTTTGGCGTCGCACGCCACTGATCCACGGCATCGAGCGCGGCGTCCTCTGACGGAAAAAATACGACGCCCGCGAGCAGCTCTTTGGGCGCCGGAAGCAGCCTCACTTCCGCTTCCGTCACGATCCCTAGCGTGCCTTCCGAACCTACGAAGAGATCTACCCAGTCCATCCCTGGCGCCAGCGGATAGCCAGCCGTATTCTTCGTCGACCGGGGCAGCGGCAAAGCGGGAACGTCGAAATCGATTGGCTCTCCCCGCCGGAACTCCCGGACGCTGCCATCCGCCAATACCACTCGTAGCGCCAGTACGTGACGCCGCGTATCGCCGTAGCGGAAACTACGTGAACCGCTGGCGTTGGTGGCGATTGTGCCGCCGATGCTCGCAGTCCACTCGGTCGGGTCGGGAGCATAGAACTGGCCGGTCCGCGCCGCCTCGGAGTTGAGCTGCTCCAACGAAACGCCTGCCCCGACGCGTGCGCTGTCCTTCCGAATCTCAACACCGTTCAATCGCTGTGTGGAGATCGCCAATCCACCATCGGGGACGCTGCCGCCAGTGACGCCGGTGCCCGCGCCAACGATGGTGAGCGGCAAGCCGCGCCGTACAATCTCGATCAGTTCCGTCTCGCTCGCAGGCGAAAGCAATTCGTCGGCTTGGCCCTTGTAGCCGGAAGCGTCTTCGATGGGAATAGAATTCATTGCGTTTGAATCTTGAAACTTCAGCTTATCTAACCCGCGTCCCAACTAACCTTTGTACGCAAAAAGAGGACGGCTGGAGTGTCCGCGTTAAAATCCAAGGTAGGTGTCCTCCTCCCCCGCCAAATCGCTCACGGCCAAGAAATTTTTCAGCCGCAACGGACTCCTGGCGCACTGGCATCCAAACTACGAATTTCGTGCCGGACAGTTGGAAATGGCGGAGGCGGTTGAAGCCGCGTTTGCCGATCGCAGACATCTAATCGTAGAGGCCGGTACCGGCACTGGCAAGACACTCGCTTATCTGGTTCCCGCAATCCTCGCCGGACAGCGAGTGGTGGTCTCCACCGGCACCAAGAATCTACAGGAACAGATTTTCTTCAAGGACATCCCATTCCTCGAACATCACATCGGCGCCAAGCTGCGGGCCTGCTACATGAAGGGGCGTTCCAACTACGCCTGCCGCCAGAAAATTTATGACGCGGACAAAGAGCCCATCCTGGATGGTCTCGAAGAAGTCGCTGACTTTCAGATCATTCAGGAATGGGAGAAGACCACCGAGACCGGCGACCGCGCGGAAATTCGGACTCTCCCGGAGAACAGTTCCGCCTGGGCGAAGGTGGACGCACGCGGAGAAGCGTGTACAGGTCAGAAATGCGAGCAATACGAACGCTGCTTCATCACGAAAATGCACCAGCGCGCTATTGAGAGCGACCTGATCATTGTTAACCACCACCTGCTGTTCGCTGATCTCGCCGTCAAAGCGAACAACGAAGCGCTGGGCATCATCCCGCCCTACGATGCTCTGGTCTTCGACGAAGCGCACGAGGTGGAGGACGTCGCCGGCCAGTACTTCGGAGTCGGTATCAGCAGCTACCAGGTGCGCGACCTGGTTAGCGATACGGCCGCTCTGTCGCGGCGAAAGGACTTCGGCGCCCCCGAACTTGACCGCGTATTGATGTCTCTCAGTGACCACGCCGAGGCTTTCTTCGTGCTCTTTGGCGAGAACGACGGCCGCAGCGGATTTTCGGGGCAAGCCGCATTCCTGAAGGAGTACGGCGAGAAGTATCAGGATCTGTTGCTCTCATTCGAACTCCTCAGCACCACTCTAAAACTCCAGAGTTCGGCGCCCGAAGAGTTGTTCCTTCTGCTGCGCCGCTGCGACGAGATGCAACGGGCGCTCCGCTTCTTCATGGAAGCCGGTGATGCATCCTACGTCTACTGGGTGGAGCGCCGCGCCCGCGGTTGTTTCCTGCAGGCGACTCCCATCGATGTCGGCGAGGTGCTCGCCGAGCGGGTCTTCTCGAGCATCGACTCCGTGGTGCTCACTTCGGCGACCCTGGCCGTGGCGGGCGGCTTTGATTTCGTCGAAAAGCGGCTCGGCGTTCGCGCGGCGCGCACCATGGTGGTCCCCAGCCATTTCGATTACCAGACGCAGGCGCTGCTCTATGTGCCCCAGCATCTTCCCGATCCCCGCAGTCCGGCCTTCACCGGCCAGGCGGCCGAGGAAATTATCCGAATCCTGCAGCACAGCCGGGGCCGAGCGTTCGTGCTCTTCACCAGTTATGCCCAGATGCGCCTGATCTACGATCGCGTCTCACTGGAAATCGAATACGAAACACTCATGCAGGGCACAGGACCGCGCACGGCGCTACTCGACGAATTCAAGCGAACACCGAATTGCGTGCTCTTCGCTACTTCTTCGTTCTGGCAGGGCGTGGATGTGCCGGGCGAACAACTAAGCTGCGTTATCATTGATAAGTTGCCCTTTGCGGTGCCGAGCGATCCAGTGGTTGACGCGCGGATCCGGCGAATCCGGGAGGGCGGAGGCGAGCCGTTCCTCGAATACCAGATTCCCCAGGCAGCAATTGCATTGAAACAGGGATTTGGGCGATTGATCCGAACACGAAGCGACCGCGGTGTGCTGTCGATTCTCGACAACCGGATAACGAAACAGCGGTATGGGCAAGTGTTTTTCGATAGTCTCCCTGACTATCGCTTCACTACCCGCCTGACTGACGTGGAGAGTTTTTTCAATGTTTGAAGTTTGCGTAGAGTACACTTTCGCGGCTGGACACGCACTCCGGCACTACAAGGGCAAGTGCGAGAACGTCCACGGACACAACTACCGGATCCAGGTAACGGTGGAAGGCGAGAAGCTGAATAATATCGGCCTGCTGGTGGATTTCGTAGAGCTCAAGAAGAACTTGCGCGCCACCGCCGACCGGTTGGACCATCAGTTCATCAACGATCTCGAGCCGTTCACCACCATCAACCCATCCGCCGAAAATATCGCCAAATACTTCTTCGACCAGCTGAATCCGACGGTGAAGTATGAGCAGGAGCAAGGCCCCGTGCGGATCTCGTGCATTACCGTCTGGGAAACTGACACCAGCATCGCGCGCTATCGCGGTTAATCGTCCGAGCCATCACCCCAAGCGAGCCATTACCCGGTCCGTCCCATAAGGACCGCGCTGAGGCCTCGACAGCATGCGATTGGCCTCATCGTCGCCAGTGAAGCGCTCGGTGGCAGGATCCCACTTCAATTTGCGACCCAACTTCATCGACGCGTGAGCCAGCAGGCACGCGCTACAGGAGCGATGACCCGCCTCGGCAGTGGCAGAAGGCGTCTTGCGCGTGCGGACGCTCGTCAGCCAGTCCAGATGGTGATCGTTCTTCGGACTCGCGTGCAACCGTAGCTCGTTATCCTTGATCCCAGCTTCGAGCATTTTCGGATCGCTGGCGGCGAGCGCCGTCGTCGACTGCCCCGGCTGATACGCGCGGCCGCGAGTCACCCAAATCCAACCGGACTCGCCGACGAAGCGTACACCGTTTGGAAATTTCTCGCTGATGAACATCGTCGCGCCGTTCGCATAGCGCGCGCTCACCATGTAGCGCCCGTGGACGTCCCAAAGCCCTTTCTTCGGGTACTCCGCCATGCCATCCACTTCCACCGGACCGCCGAACTCGGTGTCCATCGCCAGGTGCGCAGTGTCGATGTGATGCGCGCCCCAGCCGGTGATCATGCCGGCGCCAAACTGCTCGCAGCGCAGCCAGCCAGGACGGTCGTATCGCGCGCGCGGCTCGCCCGCCTGCGGGTGAACGCGCTTCTCGGTGTAGTAGACATCGGGCGTCGAGCCCAGCCACATGTCGTAGTTGAGGTTCGACGGCACCGGCATCTGCTTCTCTTCGTCGCCACCCGGATCCTCAGGCAAGCCGATAAGCACCTCCACCACTTTGCCGATTCGACCGTTGCGCACGAGTTCGCACGCCAAGCGGAAATTGGGATCGCTCCGCTGCTGACTCCCCTGTTGGAAGATCCTGCCGGTGCGCTTCAGCACATCGGCCATCTGCCGGCCTTCCTTGATCGTCAGCGACGCGGGCTTCTGCAGATAGATATCTTTGCCGGCGAGAGCGGCTTCCATCGCAGGCTGCGCGTGCCAGTGATCCGGAGTACTGATGCAGACCGCGTCGATGCTCTTGTCCTCGAGCAGTTCGTGATAGTCGCTGTAGGTCTTAACGCTGGCATTGCCGCCATAGGTACGCTCGACAAGCGCCTTGGCGTCGGCCAGGCGAACCGTGTCGAGGTCGCAGACGGCCGTGAAACGCGCGACATCCTGGTTGCGGAACACTCCTGGGAATTCCGAGCCGCGCGCAATCCTGCCGCAGCCGATCTGCGCTACCTGGATGCGATTGCTTGGCGCCGTCTGCCCAAATACGCTGGCCGGAACAATAGCGGGAAACACCGCCGCCGTCTTGAAAAGGTCACGCCGTGTGATTGCCATCGTCAGTCTCCCATCGCCCACTGAATGCCGCCGAGAATGAGTTTCAGCATCGTGGGATTGCTGTAGTACTCCTTCTTGTGGCCGAGCGCCACGTAGAAACGCCGACCGCTACCTTCGTCCTGCAACGTCCAGGCGAGCGGCAGATGCTTGGCCATGAGTTCGGCCGGGTGTTGCTTCCGCCCCGGATCGTCAAGCTTGGTTTCGTCGGTCTCGAGCAGCGCATGAATATCCGGATTCATGTACTGGTGCATGTAGCACTCGTCCTCCCAATCGAAGGACGCCGGCAGTCCACGGGTAGCTGGATGATTCGGATCTACGACGCTCACTGCAATCTTCTGGAGTTTCGGATGGCGCAAGAAACTGCCGCCGATCATCTGCCAGTACCACGGCCAGGCGCGCTCTGAGCCTGTAGCCGAATGAATGCCGACAAATCCCCCGCCGGTCTGAATGTAGCGCTGAAAGGCGTCGCGCTGAGCCTCGGTGTCGAAGGCTTCATTATTCGTGTTGGAGAAAACGATTGCCTTGTACTTCTTCAGATTCGCGGTGGTGAAAGCGCCCGGATCGTCGGTAGCATCGACGCTGAATCCATTCTCTGCGCCCAGTTTTCGAATCGCCGCGACGCTGTCGGCGATGTTGTCATGCACGTAGCCCTTGCCGTTCTTGGTGTAGACGAGTGCCACCTTTTTCTGTGGACTGCCGTCGCCCAGCGTGACGGTAAACTTCATCGCGAGCGGCGCGGCAGCTTCCAATTTGTAGGGTTTCAGGCCGGGGAAGTTGGCGCCGAGGAACCCGTAATGCCGCAGGCACCAGCCGTTGGGGAAGCCTGCGCTCTTTGGATCCACCGTAATGCGGGCGCTGGCGGGCTTGCCGCCGTAGGTGGCCGTCAACTCCGCCCAGGCATTGGGCACCAGGTCGCTGTCCTTGACGTCGCGGCCCGACGCTGTATCGATGCGCGTCCCTTCGCGCGGCGGAAAACGAATGTTGAAGCCGCCGTAACCTTTGTTCTCGTCAGGCGACCCGGCGATCTGCACATCCGCGCCGACGGGCTTGAACGTCATCGAAAAGTCGATGTCGCGCCGCCCATCCACAGTGGGATGAACGATTATCTGAACATTCTCTTCTACCACCTTCCGTTCGCCGATATACCAGCCGTTCCTCAACGAAAGTTCGGCGTGATCGCGACCGACGGCACGGTTCTCCATCTTCTCCGATCGCGCCAGAATGCCCTTGATGGTCCACAAATCGTACTTCTGGCCGTCGACAATCACCACCGGCCACATCCAGCTAATGCCGCGGTGATGGAAGTGGTCCTTGGGAAAATCGTCAGTGATCACTACGCCGTTCGGCGCATACACCGGATGCAGATAGCAGCACCTTGCACGGTCGGCAGGCGCGCCCGGCGCCAGCATTGTGCCGTGGTTGTAAACAAAAACCGGGGCACCGTTCTCAGTCAATTCAAGGGATTTCGCGTCGACTGCGCGAAATGCAAACTGGCCGCTCGCAGTGACTGCAAGCGCGGCCAATAGAAGTGTTTTCACGTCAGACCTTCCGTACTTTTTCTTCGTCCACCTCGACGCCGAGACCGGGGCCGTTGGGGACTTCAAGGGCGCCGTCCCTAACCTGGAATGGCGTCTTCAGATAGCTGCTGGCGAGGAATTGCAGGCCATTGAGCGCGGCCGGATGCTGGAGGTTGTAGGCGCCGAATAACTGGAGCGACGCTGCCAGGGAGACGTCTGGATCGGTGAGTCCGCTGCCGAGGAACATCAGCCCGGCCTGCTGGACAATCTCTACTTGCTTCCGCGAATCCCAAAGCCCCGCAGTCCGCGCCGGCTTGGTCGACAGGCCGTCGATCACGCCCAGGCGGATGTATTCCACCAGTTCTACCGACGACACCACGCCTTCATCCAAGATTATGGGGAGCGCGGCAAGTTTCTTTAGTTCGCGGAGGCCGGTGATGCGGTTGGGCGCAATCGGCTGCTCAAAGGCGTCCACTCCGGCGTCGGCGAATTTGCGGGCCATCCTCAGCGCTGTCGCGAGGTCGTAGCCGCCATTGGCGTCGATCCACAGAAAGGCGTCGGGCGCCAGCTTGCGCACTCGGGTCACCAGTTCCAGGTCGAACTTCGGGTCGGGGGCGACTTTGAGATTGAAATGCCGGTAGCCTTTCGACTTGCCCTCATCCACCAGCTGCGCTGCCTCGTCCAGCGAGCGAGCGTTTACGGTCCAGCTCAGGGTGACACTCTTGGCCGGAGTACGACCCCATAATTCGGCCACCGATCGTTTGGCGAGTTTGCCCATCAGATCGTGGAGCGCCAGATCGATGCCGGCCTTGGCGATTGGCATGCCGGTTGAGAACGAGGGCGAAATGGCCTTGTTCATCGAGGCGTGAATAGCCGGCAAGTCGAACGGGTTCTTGCCGATGATCGCCGGCCCGAGATAGCTTTCGAGTGCCATCGCGGCCGATTCCGGGGTTTCGTAGCTCCAGGTAGGCAGCGGCACGCTCTGGCCCCACCCATACGACTTGTCCTCGGCGGTGATCTTCACCAGCACCGAGGGACGCTCCGGTTTGGGCAGGAACCGGAAGAAAGCCGTGACCCTGTAGGGCGCCGGAAACACCTCAACCTTAGTAATGGAAGGAGCGCTTGCAGCAGCCGCAGCGGCAGCCGGCATCATCAAAAGCTCGCGCCGGTTGAGCTGGAAGGGCATTCGCCCATTACGCTATCACGGTTTGGCGAGCACGAAGACAGTTCGCAGTCGCCTTCTTTCCGGTACCATGTGAGTCATGAGGATGCGATTTTTCGTTCTGGGTCTGGCGCTGACCTTCGTGGTCGCCGGACAGACTTCCCGCCCCTCCGGCAACGAAGGCAAGACCGCCTGGTTCACCGACCGCGGCATTGAAGCCTACCCGAGCCTGTTGAACGCTCGCGAAATGCCGATTCCGCCGGGCAAAGACCGCCCGGGCCACATGCTGATTGCCCAGACGCGCGATCCCCAAGAGCAGGTTGTGGCGTTCTACAAAGCAAAGTATCCCGAAGCTAAGACGCAACAGTTGGGAACGTCGGCGGTGATCGAAGGCAAGACGCCTGGCGGGTCGAAGTTCGTCATCCGCCTCATGCCGGCAGGGTCCGTCACGGCGGTCCAGTACACCACCGAGAAATAGGGGCGCGCTCTACACGATTTCCGCCCTTCTGCCGTCATAAGATAGAGAAGGGTTATCTCCGTGAACAACCGTCGCCGACTTCAAAGCGGCTTTTCGCTGATCGAATTGCTGATCGTAATCGCGATCATTCTGATCATTGCCGCCATCGCAGTGCCCAAACTGAACAACGCACGCATGAATGCGCAAGAGATGGCTGCCGTACGCCAGGTTTCGGCGATTCATACTGCGCAGATCCAATACTATTCTCAATTCGGCAAGTACGCCGCTACACTCGCTGAACTCGGACCGCCGACGAGCGGTACAGCCGGTCCGCAGGCTGCCGATCTAATTCCGAGGGTTCTGGCTGAAGGCAAGAACAGCGGGTTCAACTACCTGGTTGCACCCTCGCCCACCGGATACACCGTGACGGCGCTTCCTGAAGCGTTTGGAAGCACTGGCCGGCGCACATTTTTCTCCGATCAGACGCAGGAAATCCATCAAAATTGGGGACAGGAACCGGCCACAGCGGCCAGTCCGCCCTTGAAGTAGTCCGATCCGGGCCATCCGTCCGCTTTCCACCACGCAGCAGGCGTTTTGCAATCTGGCTGACTATGCCGTGGCAATTTGCGTGCAATTGAGTGATGATAATACTATTCACTCGAGTGGAAAGGGGAACCTGACCTATGGCCGGGTTTTTTCGCGCGACGGCACTCACAACGTTTGCAGTGGTGGGACTGCTGGCGGACGATTTCAGTCCCAGCGGCATTAACTGCAGCTTCCGGTCCGACCCGGACCACTTCCTAGCAGCGCAAGCTCGCGCGCAGAGCCTTGTCCATCAGAGTCTTACAAAGCTAAAAGGCCGGGCTGCGGTGGCGAGTGTCGACCCTGCCTCCATTCCCCACCAATCCTTTATTGACGACGAGATCTTCAATAAGATGGCCACCCAAGGGGTGAACTCGGCGCCGCTGTCCAGTGACGAAGAGTTTTTCCGGCGCATCAATCTCGATCTGACTGGACGGATCCCGGCGCCGGCCGACGTGCGTGCCTTTGTTGCGGACGCCGACCCGGACAAGCGTAACAAGCTTGTCGACAAGCTCGTCTGGACCCCAGAGTTCGTGGATAAATGGGCCATTTGGATGGGCGACTGGCTTCGCAACTCGGCGACAAGCGCCGTCTCCAACAGCCCGCAACAGATCACGGGACGCAACGCATTCTACAAATACATCTGGGCGTCGCTGTCCGACGCGAAGTCCATCAAGGACATCGCCGTTGAAAGCGTGATGTCCTACGGCAACAACTTTGACGAGTCCTCGGGCAACGTGAATTTCATTTCCAGCATGCTGACACCGGGCGGCCCCGCGCAGGACACCTACGACGCGATGCTGGTAAAGTCGGCGACTACGTTTCTGGGGGTCGGAAACTACGATTGTGTGCTGTGTCACAACGGCCGCGGACATCTGGACGCACTGAGTCTGTGGGGCAAAAACACAACTCGCATGGACGCAGAAAAGATGGCCGCGTTTTTTGCACGGACCAACGTGATTCGCTGGGCGCCGACCACAACGACGCCCGCCGAGGTGATGAGCTTCTATACCAACAGTTACTACCTCGACGATGTAAAGACTCGCACCTACGACCTGAATACCAACTACGGCAACCGGCCGAATCGTGTCGCCCAAAATGGCGTCTCCAAGCTCACTCCGGTATATCGCGATAGCGCCGCCACGCCGGCCACCGAGAACTGGCGCGCAGCCTTCG
This sequence comes from Bryobacterales bacterium, assembly GCA_038212445.1. Classification (GTDB taxonomy): domain Bacteria; phylum Acidobacteriota; class Terriglobia; order Bryobacterales; family Bryobacteraceae; genus TMP-7. Next base: position 69,428 of record JBBQUM010000017.1, on the reverse strand, counting down.
CCGACAACATGATCAAGGACCCGATGTTCAAACGGAACATCGTCAACCGGGTTTGGAAGCAGCTTTTCAATCTTGCCCTGGCCGATCCGGTGGATGGTCTCGATCCCGCGCGGCTTGATCCGGCAAACGCGCCGGCCGACGGCTGGGATTTCCAGGCCACGCATCCGCAATTGCTGGAGCGGCTGGCCGGGGAATTCGGGTTGATGAACTTCGACCTGCGATCGCTAGTCAAGCTGATGGTGAAATCGAACGCGTACCAGCTCAGTTCGCGATACAGCGACGACTGGAACATCGCCTACGTACCGCTTTTTGCGCGTCATTACCCGCGCCGTCTGGACGGTGAGGAAGTGCATGATGCCGTCGCAAAGTCGACCGGCATTTTTGCGAATTATACGCAGCAGGGATGGGGCACTACGGTGAAGTGGGCGATGCAATTGCTCGATCCGGTGGAGCCACGCAGCAACGGCACCTCTTCGACGTTCATGAACTACTTCCTGCGCGGAAATCGCGACACCACTTCGCGTAGCCAGGCCGTGACAATGCAGCAGCAGCTGGCGTTGATGAATGATTCCTTTGTCACTCCCAAGCTGAAGATGAACGCCTCCACTGTCCTGCAGGCCATTGCCAAGCTGCCCACAACGGATGCCATCGCCGAGGAGATGTTTCTGACTTTCATCTCCCGCAAGCCTGATGATCTCGAACGCACTCGCGCGCTGGCGTACCTCAATAAGGCCACCACCACAGCGCAGAAGAATGCAGCCATCGAGGACCTCGCCTGGGTGCTCGTGAACAAGGTCGACTTCCTGTACAGCTATTGAGCGAGGAGCCACGCCAACATGAACGAACTCGATAAGACCAAATTCGGCGTTGACTGGGGCAAGGTTGCCGGCACCCGCTTCTGGCGGCGCCCGGTGGTGGGCCGGAGACTCTTCTTCCGCCATCTCGCGAGTGCAATCGGCGGCTTCTATTTGCTGCCGTCGCGTCCGCTCGAGACTGTCGCGAAGGCCGCCGTGCGTCCCATCGGGACCGCCAAGAATTGCATCTTTATCCTGATGACCGGCGCGCCTAGCCATACCGACACGTTCGACTTGAAGGAAGGCGCGTGGACGCCCTCGTATTTCAATCCGACCTCGTACGGCGACATTCGCTTTCCGCAGGGCCTGATGCCGAATATCGCCAACCAGCTTGACTCAGTGGCCTTTCTGCGAAACGTCCGCGCCTGGAATGCCGCGCATCCGATTGCTCAAACCTGGGTGCAGATCGGCCGCAATCCGGTCAGCGGACTTTCGAAGATTGCACCGCATATCGGCAGCGTGGTCGCAATGGAGCTTGGACCTACTTCGCGTGATCGCACACTGCCGCCCTTCATTTCGTTGAATGCTTCAAGCGGTCCCGATCAGGGCTACTTCCCCCCGGATGACGCGCCGTTTTATGTGAGCCCCAATGGCGGCGGGTTGGCCGATACCAAACATCCCGACGGCGTCGACGCACTTGACCGGCGTTGGAACATGCTCTACGACATCGACTCAGAGCTTCGAACCAGTCCCGCACTGGGCGGGAACACCGATCAGCTATCGAAGTTCAGCCAGTCGGCTCGCAAACTGATGTACAACCCGGATGTCGACAAGATTTTCAATTTCGACCAGGCAACCAAAAATCTATACGGCAACACCAGTTTCGGCAACGCGTGTATCACTGCTCGCAACCTGCTACGCGCCGACATGGGCACGCGTTTCGTCCAGTTGACCTTCGGAAGCTGGGACCACCACACCAACATCTACGCCGCCAATTCAAATCTGCAATCGATGTCGAAGCAGTTCGACTCCGGTGTGGGTCAGTTGATCGCCGACCTTAAGCAGGATGGAACACTGGATCAGACGCTGATTGTCGCGATGGGCGAGTTTGGGCGAACGGTAGGCCCCGTGAATGCCGGCGGCGGTCGCGACCACCTCGTGCAGCAGTCCGTGATGTTCGCGGGCGCCAAGGTTACCGGCAAGCGGGCAGTCGGCATTACCGACAAAACCGGAGCGAATATCACCGATCCCGGCTGGTCGCGGAATCGCGAAGCCAAACCGGAAGATATTGAAGCCACGATTTACTCGGCTCTCGGCATCGACTGGACCACGGTCCGCCGCGACGATCCTTTCAAGCGCGGCTTCGAATATGTGCCGTTCTCGGAACAGGATCTGTACGGACCGGTAAACGAACTCTGGTCCTAGGGCTGGAAAGACGCGAGACGTTTACTGCGCGAAAACTTCTAAGACCTGGTGAATCCCTCGCAGCAATGCGTCATTGGGGATAAAAATGCCCGCGCCAAGGACAACCGCAGTTGCCAGATAGACGGCCGTCAAGCGACGCCGTGGCGGCCGGGGACTAGCTACGAGAAGCCTGTTGATGCGAGCCGACAGACGCTCGTCATCGCCGATGAGCGTTGTGAGAATCGGCACCGGTTTCATCGAAGATCCCAAACCTGCCACCCGAACCAGCGCCGATGCCAGGTCCACTGCTTGTCGAGCCTCGGAGCAAGCATCGTCGTCCGCCGCCCACTCAGTCAAGGTCGTCCAACTGGCGTCGAGTTCGCGGAAAGCGCTCCAGAACGGCAGAACCACCGGAGTTGCCATGATCAGCAGTCGCTTCCAATTGTCGAGGGCCGCCCGGTGGGCCTCTTCGTGGCGAATGGCCGCCGCCAACTCCTGCTCCGATAGCTTTCTGATCACTTCTCTCGAAATCAACAGGCGCGGGCGGAGCAGACCGGCGACCCCCACTACCGTCGAGTTCACCGTAACTACCCGGCCATCGGGAAGCGCGCGTCCAAATTTCCAGGACACAAAGGCGGCGGACGAGGCCCGGAATAACGGTCCCATCCACATCATGAGGAAGACCAGTGCGCCTGCGACACCCGCTGCATTCACCGATTCTTCAATAACCAGCGGTTCAAATCGCAGATAGCTCGGGACGCACAAAGCAGCCAGCACAAACGCAGAGCAAACGCTGGGAAGCAGCCTCACGGCGAAAAGCAGGTTCGCGCCATCGCGTGCGCGGAGTGTCTTCGCGACGGCGGTTACGCGACCGGCCAGCACCGCCACCAGAGTGCCAAGCATCGCGTGCAGGATTGCGAACGCGGACATGCTCATCACCGCCAGTCGCAGCAGATAACTCAAGGTCATGGCTTCTCCGATCCGTCGAGCTCTTGCCGCCGGGCGCGAATCCGGGCCTCGAGTTCATCCAGCAGCGCCGGTTCCGTCCGTCCGATCGAGTCAATGAGACACGACAGGAGAATGCCGCGCGCCGGTTCGGGACCAGCCAGAAACTCCGTCATAAAATCATCGGCACGGCGGCGTTCGAATTCCTCTCGGTTGTGGCGCGCCGAATAGACGTACGCCCGATCCTCCCGCCGGCGCGCCAGCAAACCTTTCTTATATAGCCGGTCGAGCGTCGTCATCACCGTGGTGTAAGCAAGCGGCCGCGACAGATGGGGCGTCACATCATTCACGGTGCCCTCACCGTGGTCCCACAGGATTTCGAGGATGTTCTGTTCGAGCGGTCCCAGCATCTGAAGAGCCGAGTTTACCAATTACCGGAGGGTGCCGCGAGTGCGTCGTTCAGCAGGTCCGCCAGACGCTGACCGGCGCGCTGTAGCTGAAGTTCCACCGTCGGAAGATTGCGCGCCAGATACTCCGGTCCAAGATCGTAGAAGAGCCGGTCTGTGTGCTCCGGTCCGTCCAACTTCCCCTGCTTGGGTTCTGGCAGCATTCCGTACGCTTGGACAACCGCCAGATTATGCGACTCCACTGACCACGCAATGAGGTGCTCCGCAGTAAAGGCGCCCTGCGTCGGCGGCTGAGCCCGTTTCAGCAGGATCGCCGTGTACGGAATATCCACGCCACGCGTCCCCGCCAGATTCTTCCCGGGCGTTGTTGAGCGCCGCGGCATACCGTCATCCCACACCGAGTGCAGATTCCAGTGGCCGTACTCCCAGTCGGACTCCCCGAACCACGTGGCGACCTTGCCATTGCCTCCGGCGTCGCCGTCTGTGATGCAGTGCAGCGGCTGTGTCAGGTCGCCGATAAGATGAACGAGGAATTTCACCGCCTCGGCACGAGCTTGCGGTGGCGAGCCGGCATTCATCAACACTGCGCGCTGACGGATCACAGCGTTGATGAGGCAGTCGCCCCGAGTGGTCGCCCGGCAATCCCGAGCCTCAACATAAGCGGACTCGCGCATCGGTATATCCACAAAGTGCCAGTTGGCCGTAAAGCGCATCGTGGTCCGGCGAACGTCGTCTGCCCAGCTGGAGATACAGGCGAGACGCTCGCCCAGATCCTGGCCTGTGCAAGCAGGCGCCTCTTCCCCGTCCAGAGCTGCCAATACACGCGCCCTGACGCCCTCGTCGGTGATCTTGGAGGCCGCGATTCGGGCGATAACGCGATGGCCGATCACGCCCCATCCGTAGACTGGCTGTAGCAGAGCCGAGGCCAAGACGAGGGACAGAATGCGCGGCAACATGGGCATTCTCAGGATACGGGCACCGAGGTCGGTTATCCTAATGCTTCGGAATGTATAAGGATCAAAAGATCACCGTCGTCATTCCCTGCCTGAATGAAGAACAAGGGATCGAGCAGGTGCTGCGCCGCATGCCAGAGTTTGTGGACGAGGTAATTGTCGTAGACAATGGCTCCACCGATCGCACGTCCGACGTCGCACACAGCTTTGGAGCAAAAGTGATCAGGGAGGATGTTCGCGGGTATGGGCGAAGCTATAAACGTGGATTCGCCGGCGCCGAGGGCGACATCATCGTCACCCTGGACGGCGATCATAGCTATCCGCCCGACGCGCTTTCCTACCTGATTGAGGCTCTCCTGCATCTCAATGCCGATTTCCTGAACGCTTCCCGCTTTCCCGTCCGAGACCGTAACGCTATGAGTTTTAAGCACAAATTCGGCAATTTTGTGCTCTCGGCTGCAATGTCGCTACTGTACTTCCGCTGGGTGCGCGACTCGCAGTCGGGAATGTGGGTCTTCCGCCGTCGGATTCTCGAAGGAATGAAGCTTGAGAGCGACAGTATGGCGTTCTCGGAGGAAATAAAAATTGAGGCGCTCAAAAACCCTCGCATCCGCTTTGAGGAAATTCCGGTTCAGTATTCCTCGCGGCTGGGTGAAATCAAGCTAAACCCATGGCGCGACGGGTTTTATAATCTTTGGTTTTTAGTGAAAAAGCGCTTTGATTAGCCCCACCCCAGCTTTGGGCAGCGTCACCGTGGTGACACCGCACTACAACCGCGCGGATCTTCTGAGTAAACTGCTGAAACACTTAGCCCTTCAAACGTATCCCATTGTCCGAACGATTGTGATAGACAACGGGAGCACCGACCAGTCCGTTCCGGAAGCTCGCGCCGCCGGTGCCGAGGTAATTGAACTTGGCAGAAATACGGGATTTGCCCCTGCTGTGAATATAGGGATTCGTGCCGCCAAGACAGATTGGGTGGCCGTGGTAAATAACGACGTCACCCCGGTGGGCGACTGGCTTGGCGAACTGGTCCAAGCTGCCAGCGGCGCAAACGCATGGTTTGCGTCAGGAAAACTCTTGCGCCCTGGACAACCCTCGACCATTGACGGTGTGTTCGACCTCGTCAGCTTGGGCGGCACCGCGTGGCGCGCCGGACACGGGCGTCTCGACAGCGACCTCTGGTCGGCAGGGCGTTCCATCCGCTTTCCCTCCTTTACCGCAGTGCTGTTCCGCCGATCGTTGTTTGACCAGGTTGGCTTTTTGGATGAGCGGTTCGAGTCCTATCTGGAAGATGTGGATTTCGGTCTTCGCTGTTCCGCTGCCGGTCTGCTCGGTGTGTATGCACCCAGGGCCGTGGCAACGCATGAGGGCAGCGCTACACGGGGGGCGTGGCACAAGACCACTGTCAGGCAGATTGCCCGGAACCAGACCTTCCTTCTTGCCAAACACTTCCGAGGAGCTCCGGTGTGGCCCATCGTGGTCGCTCAATTGCTCTGGGGATTGCTTGCAGCTCGCCACTTGGCCGCTTTCGCCTGGCTCTCAGGTAAATGGGAAGGAGTGCGCGGATACCGGCGCATCCAATCCACCAGCGACCATTGGAGGCTACTTCAGCCGGCGGTCACGGCGAGTGAAAATGAGCTGTTCGAGCTTCAACGCGGCCTGGGTTTCGATGCCTATTGGCGCTGGTATTTCATGCTGACGCGGGGTCGGGTGAATTGACTAGGATCGCAGCGGTAATTGTAACTTACAATTCGGCGGCCGAAATCGGGGCTTGCCTCGACTCCCTGGGATCAGAGTGCGAAGTGGTGGTGGTAGACAATGCGTCTGAAGACGCCAGCGCTAGCGTCGCCGCGCGGCCCGGCGTTTTGGTGGTCGAGAATGCCGCAAACAGGGGATTTGCCGCAGCGGTAAATCAAGGCGCGAGAGCAACCCAGGCGCCCTTGATCTTAATCCTCAATCCAGACACCGTGGTCGAACAAGGCCTGGACGAGTTGGCCGCGCTTTGCGAACACCACGGGATCGCCGCCGGGAAACTGACTGATAGAAAAGGGAATGCTCAGGCCGGATTCACTATCCGCCGCTTCCCTACCGCCACTACCCTGGCTTTTGAGTCCACCGGTCTGAATTTAATCTGGCCTGAAAACCCCGCCAACCGCCGCTATCGTTACCTCGACCGTGACCTGACAGTAGACGGCTGGTCAGACCAGCCTGCAGGTGCGTTTCTGATGGTGCGAAGAGATGTTTTCAACCAGCTTGGCGGAATGGACGAATCGTTTTTCCCGGTCTGGTTCGAAGATGTGGACTTCTTGAAGAGGGCAGCCAAAGCCGGGTACCGGGCCTGGTATTACTCCGGTTCCAGTGCCTGGCACAAAGGCGGGCATTCGGTGGGGCGAATACACAGGGAAAGCCGCACGTGGTATTGGTATGTTAGCCTTCTAAGGTACGCTGCAAAGCATTTTTCTACCATGCAGTTCCGGGTAGTGTGTGGAGCGGTGGCAATCGGCTGCCTCATGCGGGCTTTGAGGGGTGTGTTCAAAGTGCGGAGAATCAGCGCTGTGGACGGTTCTGTGGCGCGGATGGCGGTTTCAAGCCTATGGGCGGGGCGATTGCGGGTGGCGGGAACCCTGGAGGAGAAGTGGAATGGAACGAGTAAACCGATCTTGACCCTGCCGGTAAGCGATAGATGAAGCAAGTCGATAAGAAAGAAAAGAGACACGTTCACTTGCATGTCTAACGATTTCGTCTCGGTCACAATCGTGACCTACAATAGCGGCCGTTTTATTAAACGATGCCTGGAATCAGTGCTGGCCCAGAAGTATTCGCCCAAAGAAATCATTGTCATTGACAATGCTTCCACCGACGGCACGATTGATATCCTCGAACAGTTCGAAGACCGGTGCAAGATCGTTTACAACGACGAAAACATCGGTTTTGCGGCCGCCCAGAACCAGGGTATTCGCCTGTCCCAGGGCGAATGGGTCCTAACCCTTAATCCCGACGTTCTCCTGCTGCCGAGCTTCATCGAGTCCATGGTGGAGTCCGGCCAAATGCACCCGCGCATTGGGACGGTATGCGGCAAATTGCTGGCAATTCTGGCCACCTTTGATCTGCCTGACAAGCCACTCGTTGATTCAACCGGAATCTACTTCACGCCCATGATGCGCCACCTGGACCGCGGTAGCCAGGAAGTGGACAACGGCCATTACCTGAATCACGAGTATGTCTTCGGCGCCACCGCCGCCGCCGCGCTGTACCGTCGCGAAATGATCGACGACATCTCCGTGGAAGGTGAGTTCTTCGACGAAGAGTTCTTCGTCTATCGTGAGGACGCCGACGTTGCCTGGAGAGCGCAGCTCTACGGATGGCGCTGCATCTATACGCCGCATGCGCGCGGCTATCATGTTCGGAACGTGCTGCCGGGTAACCGCCGCGCTTTGCCGCCAGTGATCAACATGCACTCGGTGAAGAACCGGTTCCTGATGCGGATCAAGAACATGACTCCGGATCTGTACCGGAAGAACTGGTTATCCATCACGGTTCGAGACTTGGTAGTGGTGGGTTGCTGCCTGGTGCGCGAACGCTCGTCCCTGGGCGCATTCTGGTATCTCGCCAGAAACTGGCGCCGCGTTATGGAAAAGCGCCGCTTCATCATGTCGCGCAAGCGCGCCAGCGACAAGTACATATCCAGCTGGTTTTCCTATCAGCCGGTCAGCCGGCCGTTCAACAACAAGTCGTCCCAGAAGGTGCTGTCGCGTTCACGCTCAGCCCGCAGCCTGACGCGCGCCTCCGAGCCGCGCCCCTGAGGCAGTGCGCATCGCGATTCTCGGCACGCGGGGTATTCCCGCACGCTATGGAGGTTTTGAAACCTTCGCCGAGGAGCTATCCACTCGCCTGGTCGAGCGAGGACATCAGGTTTCGGTATATTGCCGCGACCGTTCCTCCGGCCCTGAATTTCGCGGAGTAGAACGCCGCTACCTTCCAACCCTCAAGCACAAATATTTCGACACGCTCGCCCACACCGCGCTTTCCACTCTCCACCTGATGTTCAATCGCTGCGACGCAGTCCTGTACTGCAACGCCGCCAACGCTGTCTTTACCTGGATGCCCCGCCTGCTCGGTATCCCCGTGGCGCTGAACGTCGACGGCCTGGAGCGCAAACGGAAGAAATGGAACGCGCTGGCGCGCGCCTGGTATCTCGCGTCGGAGCGCATGTCCACGTTCTTTCCCACTTCCATCGTCACCGACGCTGAGAAGATCGCCGAATACTATCAGGAGCGCTACGGCAAAGCCTCCGACTTTATCGCTTACGGGGCGTCCCTCGGTCCAGTCGCTACGCGCAAGGCGCTTGACGATCTGGGACTCGAGCCGCGCTCCTACTTCCTGTACGTCACCCGCTTTGAGCCGGAGAACAATCCGCTTCTGGTGCGCGAGTGCTTTGAGCGGCTATCCACCCCCTTCAAACTGGCCCTGATCGGCGACGCGCCTTACGCGCCTGAATACATTCAGCGCATACGCGACACCACAGATGCGCGAGTGGTGCTGCCTGGAGCCATATACGGAGACGGATATCACGAGTTACAATCCCACTGCTTTGCGTATGTGCACGCCACCGAGGTTGGGGGCACCCATCCTGCACTGATTGAGGCCATGGGGCGCGGCGCTTTGGTGCTCTACCTGGAGACGCCGGAGAATTCCGAGGTGGCCGGCGGCGTGGGACTGCCCTTTACACCTGACACCTTGACGGCGCGGATGCAAGAGGTGCTCGACATGTCCGAAAGCGAGCGCGACGAGTACCGACGCCGTGCAATGGACCGGGTTCGCGAGCGCTATAGCTGGGATGCAGTCACCACGACATACGAGCAGCTTTTTAGCCGTCTTTTAAAATGAGTTATGAGCACGCACGCCTATCGCTGTTGGGTTGAAGTTTCGCGCGACCGGATCGCGGCGAACTACCGTGCAGCGATGCAGGCAGTTGGCGACGGCGTCGAAGTCATGCCGGTGGTAAAAGCGGATGCCTACCGCCACGGCGCGCTCGAAGTGTCGCGTGTACTCGAGAACGAAGGCGCGCGCTGGCTCGCGGTCAGCAATGTCGATGAAGGCGTAGCACTGAGAGAGTCGGGCATCTCGGCGCGGATTCTCGTCATGGCCGACTTTCTTCCGGCTGAACGCGTGGCCCTGTTTGAACACAACCTGACACCGGTGCTGCATTCCCTGGCCGATATCTATGAACTGGACGCGATGGCGTCCCGCAACTCCACGCCAGCGCTCTATCACCTCAAGATCGACAGCGGCATGGGGAGGCTGGGTACGCGCGCCGCTCCCGCCGAAATCACTGACGCGATCCTGCAGAATCGGTGGGCGCGCATCGAAGGCATCATGACGCATTTTGCCTCTTCCGCCAACTACCTGACCACTCAAACCGATGATCAGATAGCGCGATTTTGGGAAGTCTGCGCCGCGCTTGAAGCGTCCGGCATCCGTCCGCCTTTCGTGCACCTGTCGAGTACAATCCCCGTCGCCTACGATCGTCGGAACGCTTGGGGCAGCATGGTCAGACCTGGGCACGCCATCTACGGTTACGTTTCGCCCTCCCGCGGCGAAGCGCCTGAGCGTGTGCTGGACGTCAAGCCGGCGCTCGAGTGGAAGACCGTTATTCTCGCGGTGAAGGACATCCCGGAGGGCTCGCTGGTGGGTTACGGCGGTATGTTCAAGACGCCCGTGCCAATGCGCATCGCCGTTCTCGCAGCCGGATACGCCGACGGCATTCCACACCGTCTGTCCAACCGCGGCCGCGTCATTGCCGGGGGAAAGCTCTGTCCGATTATTGGCGCCGTTTCAATGGACGTTACCACTATCGACATCACCGAATCACGCGATCTGAAAGTTGGCGATCCGGTGACGCTGCTCGGCGAGGAAAACGGAATCACCATCGACGCGCAGGAGATTGCGCGCGTTGCCGGGACCATCTCCTATAGCGTCTTGTGCGGCATCAGCGCTCGCGTGAAGCGGGTCTACGTCTAACTGCTACCGCGCCTTCCGCGACGCCGCCAGCGCCCGTCCAAACGCGCCGACAAATGCAGCCGAGGCTGCCACAACACGCAGAGTGTCCTTGCTCGCCAAACGTCGCAGTGCTGGAAATAACCCTGCCGAATCGGCGGGACCCGACCGTTCCCGCTGTTTCCCGAGTTCCTTTGCCAGCGCACTCAGCACCTCGGGGTCGAAGCTCGAGGCGATCCGGGCAAGCGAGATCAGGTTGCGCATCAATGTCAGCGATTCGGGATTGCTGGCAAATTCCGCCAACTTGATCACTACCGTGTCGCCGCGTCCGATGGCGCCTCGCATAATGTCGATGATGCCCCGGTCATGCGCTAGTTGCAGCAGTTCGTAGAAAGCCAGTACGGCGTCGGCATGCTCAACCGGTGCACGTTCCAGACGCAGGCGGATCTCTTCAGCCGGATATGGCGGTTTTGATTCGAGCTTAAGCGGAGCTGCCATGTTTTCCTCTATTCCACCGAGCCTGCATTGCGGATCTGAACGAGCGGAGTGCCGGGAAGCCGGTAATCCGGCCTGCGCCATTTGCGCTCAACCTCCACCCCGTTCTGTGGAGTTCTCTGTCCAAAGCGGAAGTTCCGTCTGGGTATAGGACTCTCGCCCTTCTCCGGCAGGACACTCATTCGGACCGCGATCTCTTTATACGCAGGCGTGTCTGTCGCCCGGTCCGTATTGCTGCCCGACAGGCGATTGACCGGATACTCCAAGGTATTCATGGCCATGTAGAGCTCATTACCTTGCACTCGATCCGTCACCACGGCGCGCACAATCAACCAGCCATGGCGTGATTCCAAGCGTACATGGCGACCGTCGGCAATCCCATGCTGGGCTGCCAGTTCCGGGGAAATTTCCAGGAACGTGTCCGGCAGATCCTTACGGATCCCAGGTACCCGGTAGGTCATATTGCCCACCTCGAAATGCTCCAGCACTCGACCGTTATTCACGTGCAGGTTGTATTCAGCATCGGGCTGCTCCGAGGGTTCGATCCACTCCATCGGAAAAAACTTCGCTTTGCCATCCGGGAAAGGAAATGACTTGGTATAGAGCAGCGGTTGATCACTTCCATCCTCGGCTACCGGCCATTGTAGTGAGTGATAGCCGGTGAGACGGTGGTACCGGACGCCGGCGAATATAGGAACGGCCTTGGCCGCTTCGTCCATAATCTCTGAGGGATGATCATATTCCCATCCCGCTCCCAGTCGGTTGGCAAGATCGCGAATGATGGTCCAATCCGGCCGGGCTTCCCCGAGGGGTTCGAATACCTTGTAGAGTCGCTGGATTCGTCTCTCGGTATTGGTGAACGTACCCTCTTTTTCCACGCTCGGGCACCCCGGCAAGACCACGTCGGCAAAGTGGCAGGTCTTGGTGAAGAAGAGATCCATCACAACAAAGAACTCGATTTTGCTAAGAGCGGCCTCAGTGACAAACAGATTCGCATCCGAGGTGATGGTGTCCTCGCCGATGATGAACATCGACTTTAACTTTCCATCGTCTATGGCCCGGATCATCTCATGGTTATTGAGTCCCTTCGTAGTAGGGATCTTCGTTTTCCAGACACTCTCGACGCGCGCCCGGGCATCCGCATCGTCCACCTTCTGGTAGCCGGGCAGCAGATCGGGCATGGATCCAAAGTCGCTCGCGCCCTGCACGTTGTTGTGGCCCCGCATCGGGAATGCACCAGCGCCGGGGCGGCCGTAGTTACCTGTCGCCAACAGCAGATTCGACATAGACGTCGACGTGTCTGAGCCGCCGCAGTGCTGTGTCACGCCCATTGCCCAGACGAAACAAACGCCGTCCGCCTTTGCGATCTCGTCCGCGACGGTTTTCAAGGTTTCGACCGGAATCCCGGTGGTTTTCTCGGCGAAGTCCAGCGTGAAGGGCTCGAGGCTCTTCCGGTACTCGTCGAATCCGTTCACGCGCTTCTCAATGAAGTCCATCCGCGCGCGTCCGGTCTCAATCAGGTGCCGCGTCACAGCGGAGATCCAGACCATGTCAGTGCCCGGCTTGGGATGAAGGTGGATATCGGCCCGCTCGGCCATCTCGTTCTTGCGTAGATCAGCGACAATCAGGCGCTGTCCGCGAAGCTTGTGAGCTCGTTTGATGCGTGTGGCGATAACCGGATGCGCCTCGGCGGTATTGCTGCCTACGATGATGATCAGGCCCGCCTGTTCCAGGTCGCGAATCGACCCCGAGTCGCCGCCATAGCCAACGGTGCGTGACAGCCCCTTGGTTGCCGGCGTCTGGCAGTAGCGCGAACAGTTGTCGATGTTGTTCGTGCCGATTACGGCGCGGGCGAATTTCTGGAGTAGATAGCTCTCCTCGTTAGTGCCCTTCGAGGACGTGATGAAGGCCATGGAGTCGGGACCGTGGTCCCGCTTAAGTTGCGCGAACTTGGCGGCGATGAGAGTTAGCGCTTCATCCCAACTGGCTTCCCGAAATTTCCCATTCTCGCGAATCAACGGCTGCGTGATGCGGTCGTCGCTATTGACGTAGTCCCAGCCGAACTTCCCTTTTACGCAAGTCGACACACCGTTGGCGGGACCCTCAAATGGCTCCACTTTCAGAATGTGCCGGTCCTTTGTCCACATCTCGAACGAGCAGCCCACGCCACAGTAGGTGCACACCGTTTTGGTCCGGCGCACGCGCTCCTCGCGCATGGCGGCTTCCGACTGCGACACCGCCATCAATGGCTCAAAGCCGGTTTCGGGCTCGAGCCCTTTGACGAAGTCGATCATGCTGTTCAGCGCCGGAACAGGCAGCGACGTGAGGTATCCGGCGTGGCCCAGCATGGACTTTTCCATAAGCGCGTTGCAGGGACAAACAGAGACGCAGTGGCCACAGGAGACACAACTGGAACCCGCAATCTCCATGCCGCCGTCCCACAGCACGCGGGGGTGCTTGTCCTCCCAACAGATGGTGAGCGTCTCGTTCACCTGCAGATTCTGGCAGGCCTCCACGCAACGCCCGCAGAGAATGCACTGGTCAGGATCGTAGCGGTAAAAGGAATTCGAATTGTCCACCGCATACGGCTTCGGCTGAAAGGGAATCTGTTGATGGTCCACCTTCAGCATCCCGGTGGTATTGTGCACGGTGCAGTTGCCGTTGTTGTTGTCACAGACCGTGCAGTAGAGAAGATGATTGCCGAGAATGCGGTCAAACGCTTCCCGCTGGGCGTCCTTGGCGCGCTTCGATTCCGTGAGCACGTTCATGTCGCCGGATACCTGCGTCGCGCAAGCCCGGACCAACTTGCCGTCCACCTCCACCAGGCACGTATCGCAGGTCTGAATCGGCCCCAATTGTTTGTGATAGCAGACTTGGGGAAGGGGTTGGCCGGAGCGGTTAATGACATCGACGAGCAGCTCGCCAGAGGCCGCTACGCAGTCGATTCCATCAACAACAACGCTCGCCGCTTTGTGATTGATAGGGGTAACCTCTACGAGGGGAAGAATAACATGGGAGCTCACAGTGACAAGATGCAGACGCGCCGCATTCTGTTACGGCTTTAACCGTGCAATGCGAGCGAGAGTGGCATGGCCCGGAGGCTATACTGATGGGAACGGGGATGGGGAGTGAACGCGCAAGAAATCCGCCGGCTCTTTTTTCGCGCAATTGAAATTGAACCGGCCAGAAGGCTAGATTTCCTCGAAGGTAGCGGCGCCTCCACGGAGGTGCGCGACGCCGTTCTGACACTGCTTCGTCACGATTCCGGTGGCGAGACTTTTCTCGATCAAGCGATTGCGAACGAGGTTCCGCCGTCCACCCTTGCGGGACAGCGGTTCGGCGCCTATCAGCTGAGCGAACTGCTTGGCCAGGGAGGCATGGGTGTTGTCTTCAAAGCTGAACGTGTGGATGGTGAGTTGCGCCAGATGGTGGCGATTAAAATCGTCGAACGTGCCTGGCTTCATCCCGCGGCTATGGAGCGATTCCGGCGCGAGCGCCAAATCCTGGCCGGCCTGATCCATCCGAATATCGCTCAACTGCTGGACGGCGGCACCCGCGAGGACGGTCTGCCCTACCTGGTCATGGAATACGTCGACGGCCTTCGCCTCGACCACTATTGCGAACAGCGCCAGCTTGGAATCGCTGAGCGTCTGCGGATTTTTCTTCCGCTCTGCGACGCTGTTGAGCATGCACATCGCAAGCTGATCATTCACCGGGATCTCAAGCCGTCCAATGTGATGGTGACAGCTGAAGGAACGCCGAAGTTGCTGGATTTCGGAGTTGCCAAGGCCATTGGCGACGGCGTCGAAGGTGCTACCCGAACCCTCGTCCTTACACCGGCCTTTGCCAGCCCGGAGCAGGTGCTCAACCTTGAAATCACCACGGCAACCGATGTCTACGGACTCGGAGCACTGCTTTATCAACTGCTCGCCGGACGCGCCCCTCACGCGGTAGAAGGCGTGTCGCCTTTCGAGTTACAGCGGGCAATCTGCGAAATCGGACCGGACCGGCCTAGCCAGCACCGCCCTGCGCTCAAAGGCGACCTCGAGAACATCTTGCTCAAGGCCCTCCATCCTGAGCCCGCGCGGCGGTATCATTCCGCTCGTGAACTGGCCGACGATGTCAGCCGGTATCTCGACCGGCGTCCGGTGATAGCGACGTCATTCGGCTGGCAATACCGCACGCGCCGATTTGTTCAGCGCCACGCGATGGCCACTGCAGGAGCCGCCCTGGCAGTTCTGGCGATCCTCGGGGCCGCCGGCGTCTCTGTTTATGAGGCGAGGCGCGCACAGCAGCGCTTCGACCAGGTCCGAGAGCTGTCGAACCGATTCATCTTCGATTTCGAGAATTCCATCCGTGATGTTCCCGGCACCTTGGAGGCGCGCCAGATGGTAGCAGCCACGGCCAGAAAATACTTGGAGAGCCTGGCTCAAGACAATAGCGGCGACGTTAGGCTGAAGCGCGAGTTGGCGGAGTCACGTTACTTATTAAGCCGGGTGGAAGTTAATGCCGCCCAAAGCGCTGCCGCCGTCCGGGATAACGAGCAGGCGGTGGCACTGCTTCGCAGCCTGAAAGCCGACTGTTGCGGATCGGCGGCAGACCGGTTCCTGTTCATACGCGCGCTCACGGATCTGGCACGCTACCGCCAGGGCACCTACGACGTCAACAGCACTCTACCGCTCAGCACCGAAGCGGTGACTAACGCCCGCGCTTGGCTCGCGCAGGCACCCCAAGATCCCCAAGCGCAGCGGGCTCTCTCGATGGCGCTGTCCACACATGGAGTCAATCTCCAATCGGCTGGACGCTTCACCGACGCACGCCGGGTAATGATCGAAGCCGCCGATTCGAGCAAGCGGATCGCTCAACTTCATCCGGACGACGACGTCCTCGCCTACGAACACGCTCGTGTCGTTCACTTCCTGGGCGGAATCTGTATCAGCATGCGCGACGGCGAAGGTGCGCGCGATTACGGGGCCATAGCCGCCCAAATCCTTGAACGGCTGGTCGATCGGCATCCCGGCAACGCGCGTTGGCGGAATATGTACGCAATGGCTGACAGCACTCGCAGTGCGGGATTTAGCCTTCTCGCTGAAAAGACTCCGGCCTTATGGGCTCAGGCCGTCGACAACGCTCGTCAGGCGTTCGCTTTGGCGGATGAGAACCGGCGGCTGAACCCGCGCCAGAGCGATGAGGCCGACACGGCCTCGGTGTTGGCGTCTCGATTGGCCGACGCACTGAATCATGCCCGCCACCCGGCCGAGGCCGAGCAGTTCATTCGCAAGTCGGGGGAAATTTTAGATGATCTCCTGCGGCGCGATCCGAGTAACCATCGCTTTCAGCGAATGAGATTCATCAATCGCACCCTCCTCGGAGACATGCAACTGGATCACGCTGTCTGGGCCGAAGCTGCGCAAACGCTGGCGGAGGCACTCACCTATATCAATGACTACCTGCGCAGCGACGGCGCCGATGCGGTGGCACTCGACATGAAGGTCTCTGCTCTTGCCGATCAGGCCATCGTAAAGCGCCATTTTGGACAAACCGCTGCTGCCCGCGATCTTTGCAGTGAGGGTCTCCAGGTTGCCGCCGGTCTCATTCACCGGGACCCGGCTATGGAGAAATCGATTAGCGATCTGGGTAAACTCCGTCAGGTAGCTCGCGACTTGGCGGTCCCAGACCCTTCAGCGAGCGTCGGGAGGCATCCATAGCTGTGTCATCCCCCCAGCCCGGTTCCGACATCACACTCCTCCTGCATCGCATCCGTGAGGGCGACCGCACCGCGCTCGATGCCCTGGTGCCGCTGGTGTATCGCGAACTGCACCGGCTTGCCGCAGACCAGATGCAGCGAGAACGCGCGAGCGTTACCCTTCAACCCACCGCACTCATCAACGAAGCGTTTCTCCGGTTATTTGGAAGTTCCACGCCAACGTTCAATGACCGCGCTCACTTCCTTGGCATCGTCTCCCGCGTGATGCGCCAGGTGCTGGTTGACCACACTCGCCGGCGCCTAGCCCTGAAGCGCGGCAGCGGTTTGCAGGTCTCGCTCGAGGAACTGGACGAGGAACCCGGTCGTCCAGCGGTCGACCTGTTGGCGATCAACGAGGTGCTCGAGCGTCTCGGCGAGCAGGATCCCCGACTCCTGACTCTAGTCGAAATGCGCTTCTTTGCCGGCATGACCGCCGAAGAAACTGCCTCCGCCCTCAATGAATCAGTAAACGTAATCCGTCACGAAATTCGCTATGCCCTCGCGTGTCTCCGCCGTGATCTTGATCCGCTTCGCGCAAAAACTTAGTTATTTCTGCCAATTCTTCTCCCGTCCTGCGCATTCCCTGATAGCCAACGTTAACGGAGGAATTGCATGACCATACGTTTCAATCAACTGCGCCGCGTCCCAATCGCGCTGCTCTCACTGGCCGCATTTTGTCTTGCGCAGAAGGACTCTGGAGTCCGCACCGGACCGCCCGGCGCCGGAGCGCCCATCTCCAAGCTGCAACCCAACGAGTTGGCGCTTTTTGAAGAGGGCAAAGCGCGCATGGTCCAACTTGAGGCGGTCTGTGACACATGTAGTGACGTGATTCTGGGTTCGCATACGGGCGAGGATCCCAATCTCGTTACGCTCACCAACTCATCAGGCCTGGGTTCGCGTTTCAATGGCGACCAGTGCTCCGTCTGTCATCAACAGCCGGCGATTGGGGGTTCGGGCGGATTTCTAGTGCCGAATCCACAGGATCCACCTAGCCGCCAGAGGAAACCCGAAAACCCGATGTTCGATCTGATTCCCCATCGCAAGGGTGGTCAGAATCACGTTCCGTCCTTCCTTACCCAGTACGGACCGATTCGCGAAGTGCGATTTCAGAAGAAACCCGATGGCACGCCGGATGGAGGAGTTCACCAGCTGTTCACCGTGGTCGGGAGGTCGGACAGCGGTTCACCGGGGTGTACGGCCGCCGTTCTGCCTCAGCCTGATTTTGAGACACAGTTTCGGAAGGGCAATCTGTCTTTCCGCATCCCGCTGCAGTTGTTCGGCCTGGGGCTGATCGAGGCTATTCAGGATTCGACAATATTGAAGACTCTGGCATCCACCGCGGCTTTACGGGCCCAGCTGGGAATTCAGGGGACGCCCAATCGCAGCGGTAACGATGGCACGATTAGCCGCTTCGGATGGAAGGCGCAGAACAAGTCGCTGGTGATCTTTGCCTCTGAGGCCTACAACGTCGAAATGGGAGTCACCAATGATCTGTTTCCCACCAGCACCGACGAGACACCTGAATGTGCCGTCGGGAAGAACGAACCGAACGACATTACGCGGGTGGACCAGAGCGACTCCCGCAACGAGGGCTTCAACAACCCCATGCACATGCTGCCCGACTGGCTGGAGTTCGCAATCTTCATGCGTCAACTTGCGCCTCCGCAGCCGGTCTCGTTCTCAGCCAGCGCTCTCCGCGGGCAGCAGCTATTCGGAACCGGGACCGCTAGCCCCGGCATCGGATGTTTCGCCTGTCACACGCCGTCGATGGTTACCGGTCCGCGGCATGAGACCGAAGCTCTCCAGGATTTGCAGGCTAGTCTCTATTCAGACTTGCTGATCCACCATATGGGATCCGGCCTCGCCGACAACATCACCCAGGGACTGGCCCAGGGCGACATGTTCCGCACTACACCGCTGTGGGGCGTTGGACAGCGCATTTTCTTCCTGCATGACGGAAGGACATCCGACTTGCTAACGGCTATCAAGGCGCATGCCTCCGCTCCCGGCGAGGACAATGGCGAAGGGGATCGCACGAGCTATCCCCGGTCTGAAGCCACCGCCGTCATTCAAAAGTTCAATGCTCTCCCGGCCTCGGATAAGCAGTCGATACTCGACTTCCTCCGTTCGCTTTGAGCGAGCGGATCTGCTAGTCGATCGGTGGCGTTCCGGTCAACGGCTGTGTGGGGTCCACCTTCAGCCAGAGGAGCGCCCCGGTCGCCAACAGTGCGGCCATGGGTACGAAAGGCGCCTTGTAGTTGCCGGAGCGATCGACGAGGTAGCCAAAAGCCAGAGATGAGATGAACGACCCAACCTGTGCGGCACAGTTCATGGCACCGACCATCGCGCCGGCGTGATGCCCGCCGATGTCCAGACAGACCGCGAACATGATCGGCTGCTGAAACGTGATTCCGGCGTACACCAACGACAGCAGGATCATCGCGCCGGCCGGGTTATCCGTGAACATTACCGCAAACGCACAGAGTGCCGAAATCGCCAGGCTGACAACGCCGATGGAGCACCGGCCCCACCTCAGCCCGATTCGAGTGACCAGCGCGTTACTCAGCAGTCCGCCGGCGAAGTTCGCACTGGCGGCCACCAGAAATGGCAGCGAGGTTAGCAACAGATCCTTCTCGCTGTAACCGCGTGCCTTCACCAGATAGGTGTGGAACCACGATTGGAAAAAGTAGAACGTGTACACGTAACAGAGGGCGACTGCCATCACGGTCCAGAAATTCCTGGAGCGAATCGCGATGCTCCACGGCAGCTGATGGTGTGTTCTCGCACCCAGGCGGCGTGTCTCATTCAACTCGGTCTGGCTCACACCCTCCTTCTCAGCAGGGGAATCACGAAACCATCCGTACCAGATCGCGCTCCACAGAACGCCTAAGATCCCGAACAGGTAAAAGGAAGCCCGCCATCCGTAATGCGCCTGTATGGGCACCACCAGCAGAGGAGCAATCGCGCCTCCCAGCTGCGCGGCCATCATGCTAATCCCGAAGGCGCGGCCCCGCTCTTCGATAGGAAACCAGCGCGAGACCACAACCGACGCGTTGGGGTAAGCGCCCGCCTCTCCCGCTCCGAAGAGAAATCGTGTCACCAGGAGCGGATAATAACCCGACACCAAGCCCGTGAGTGCCGTGAAACCGGACCACCAGAGGACAATCCGAGTCAGCACCCGGCGCGGCCCTATGCGGTCGCCCATGATGCCACTGGGAATCTCGAAAGCCGCGTATGAGATCGCGAAGACGCCAGTCACCCAGCCCCATGCTACAGGGCCGATATTCAAGGCTTCCTGCATGCGAGGCCCGGCTACTGAAATACAGACGCGGTCGAGGTAGGTGATGACCAGTAGAAGGGCTAGCAGCCCCAGCACCCGATTCCGGTATTTCAGAGGTAGTCCTTCCGCCGCGACAGGCAATTAGGCTAGCACAGATGTCGCTCGCGGCCGATTCCTCGACTACTTGGCGTTATCCCGATATCCCAGCGGCGGCGCGTGTCCCTCGGGCACTCGCGAGCGGTATTCAAAGCCTGCGCGTCTCTTCTCAAAGCTGGCCTTCGCCGACTCCACTAATTTCGGATCCGTGAATAAATCCACTGCCGTCAGCACCAGCGACTTTGCGGCAACCACCATTCCTTTTCGTCCGATCGACATTCCTGCGCATGCAGCCGACTGCCAGCTATGCGCCGGCACGCCCGGCACAAACGTCGCCGCTCCCATCGCCGCCATCGGCACCGTCCAACTGACATCTGCCGCGTCGGTGGACGCTGACCCTGTGCCCTCGGTCGGAGCCTCGATCTTCTCCTGGCTTCCCAATTGCCGCGTCCGGTCAGGCAGCGTCTTCCGAATGGATTCGGCAAAGGTCTGCTCTTCCTGCGTGTAGGTCACTCCGCCTACCAGTCGCATATTCTTGTCCACCAGCGCGGCGAGCGTGTCGTTCGGCAGCGTGTTGTACGAGCTGTCGATGAACTCCATTTCCATCCGCGTCTCGCTTGCCAGCGCTCCGGCTTGTGCGCACTTGAGGATGCGGTCCCAGATCTTGTCCAGCACAGGCATGCTTGGATGGCGTGCGTACAGGAAGAGCTCGGCGTAGTCCGGGACGATGTTCGGCGCGGATCCGCCGTTGGTGATGACGTAGTGGATGCGGGTGGAATCGGGCACGTGCTCCCGCAGCATTTCCACCGAATTCGCCATGATCATCAGGCCGTCCAACGCCGACCGTCCGGCATCCGGTGCAGCCGCGGCGTGGGCCGGCTTCCCGTAAAAGCGGAATTTCGCCGAAATGATCGCGAGAGAGCTTTTGAGCGACCCGCCATTCTGGTCTGACGGATGCCAGCTGAGGACGGTATCGACATCCTTGAAAGCGCCGGCGCGAATCATGTAGAGCTTGCCGCCGCCGCCCTCTTCAGCCGGAGTTCCATAGAAGCGGATGGTGCCGGCGATCCTCTTGTCGGCCATCCAGTCTTTGATGGTGACGGCGGCGAACAGGGACGCTGCTCCCAGCAGGTTGTGGCCACAGCCGTGTCCGGGACCGCCGGCCACGATGGGCTTACGGTCGGGCGAAGTGTCCTGCGACAGACCCGGCAGGGCGTCGTACTCGCCCATTATGCCGATCACCGGCCTACCCTGCCCCCATGTGGCGGTAAAAGCGGTCGGGATGCCGGCGACATTTTCTTCGAGCCGGAAACCTGCCGCTCGAAGTTCAGCCTTCAGCAGATCCGCGCTCTTGTTTTCCTTATATCCGACCTCGGCGAACTCCCAGATTTTTCGGGACACGTCCCCGTAGTGAGTTGACTGGGCATCCATCTTTTGGATCAACGCGCCCTTGTCATCAGCAAACAGCCCGCCCATCACCGCCAGAATAATCAGCAACCTATGCATGAGGAAAAGGATACCGCCGATTTCTCTGCCGGCTGCAACGATTGATACCGCGGCGCGTCAGGCGCTTCTGCCGGCCAGCTGTCTGACCGGTCTTACCTCGATGCACCCCACCTCAGCCGCCGGGATCCTGGATGCAATCTCGATGGCTGCGGCCTGGTCCGCGGCTTCGATCAGGTAGAAGCCCGCGAGGATTTCTTTTGTCTCGGTGAACGGACCATCGGTGATGGCCATTTTGCCGGCCCGCATCCGCACGGTCGCTGCCGTCCGTACAGGCTGTAGCGCTTCTGAAGCAGTACAAACACCCCGGCTTCTCAATGAGGCGTCGTAGGCCACGCAGTGTTCGTCATCCATTTTTGCAAGCGCCGCTTCTTCGGCGTACACCAGACACGCAAATTGCATCACTACCCCCCTCTGCCGATGATACAAGGCGGCGGTACTTCTAGTGAACGGCCGACTGCTTTTCTTGTATCCAGTCGAGCCAGGGAACATACACGACGCCTTCACCGGGGCCTTCCTGTCGAATACGCTCACGCAGTGAAAGGAAGCCATTCTGTTGGATGGGGGCGAGATCCGATGACGAATCCTGATCGACCCTATTGCCGCCGAAGGCACTCAAAACTCGCGACCATCTTCCCATCAGGGCTCCAAGTCCCGAATCCGTTCCGAGCTTGCTGAATTGGGTCATCATGTTTGCCGTCCCTCACTGATATGTCGTCTGAGGGGAGCCAGTTTCGACATCAGCCAGAAAATAGTTCAGCCGCCCAACCGAGGGAGTCGGAGAGCGATCGGGCTACTGTCCGTTTGTGGGATTAGGTTCGTTTGGTAAATTTTTGATTCGCCGGCCGGCAGGCTGGGCGCAATTGACGCGGCAGCGTTTCAATTTCGTTAAAGGCATGTGATCACTCCTGGATTCATTACACCAGTAGGTCAAGAATCCGGAGGGGGATCGAAGTTGGCAAGTGATTGAGTATCCAGAAGAAGAAAAATATCTGCGATCTAAAAAAGACGGTTGAGTCTCGCAGCCGCTAAGGCGTAGCCGCCGATCTATGCCCAAACGCGTAACGTAGGGACCGCGGATCGGAATTCCCCGCGATCGATCGAGGTACCCCATTCTAAATATCCCCGGTCCCAACCGGTGCGATCCCGATGGCTGAATCTAGATGGTTCGGGTGTTAGTCTTGGGCGGTTATAGAGGCATGCGAGCCAAGGTACCGACAACGTCGAGATGGCTCAGCTCCTCGGTTCCGATATCCATAAGCAACTAATCCCTTGAATGGAGTACTGGATGGCCGCTTCGAGTTCTCCGTTTGCGCCGCCAAGGTGTTCCAGCAACAAGTTGCCAAAACGCGGGTCGGAGTTCTGTTTCTTCCCCATCTTCCTCCGTGAGTGGGACAGTGCGGGAAGTTCGCCTCGACGCCTCGGGACTCTCGAGTGGGCGTATTCTTTCGCGAATCTTTTCCGAACACTCAATGGCTTCTTTAGAAGCTTCGGCGTTCTTTATTCATGAGAACGCCTATGGTGATTCACGCGGGATCACCTGTTCGCTGTCATTGACTACGGCTATTTCGCGCGAGGCGATCGCGACATCAAACCTGGCTGTAAGCCCGGCACATCTGGGTTGAAATCACAGCAGCTCGACGGTGGCACTCCACGGCCTCTGCTTGCCCACGGTTGCGCCCGTGGAAATATTCGTCCTGGCTGATTACCTTCGACAGGCGGCTCTCCACGAGTGACTGGGCGAGGCGTCGCAGGTCCTTGCCCCAGATGCGATTCTCAACTTGCAGACTCGCGAGATCCATCAGACTCGCCGCGGAGAGATCGTCAGACCAGTGTTCCATCACTAAGAAGATCGGCAGGATTGGTCGATGCGAATAGTGACGTTCAGGCCTCCGCAAATATCGGTGGCAGCTTCCGAGTCTGCCACCGATTGAAGCAACTAGTGGACTGCAGTGTGGACCTCGGCGTCGCCGGAAGCAAGGGTTAAAACTCCGGATTTTTTGACTGAACTTGGCCTCACTGAAATTCCGCGCTGTTCGGATCCACCGTAAACACCATGAGTTCCTGCCATCCTACGTGAGATCGACCATTCGCGGCCTATCTGGGGTTCCAGGTACGAGCGCGACTACCCACCATCGGGAATTGTAACCGGCCGTCAGCACCAGAAGGCCGAGTCCAACTCCACCAAGGTTTTGAAAGGAACAACCGTCGCTTTTGGAATTGCTCCAATCCCACGGCGGAGTCGTACTCTTCTAGCGGCGCTCTGGGATTAACATGACAACGTTGACGTAGTCGTTCAGTCAGGCCTGTATTGCCTACAGCCAAGCAGACTCAATCAATCGGCGATTCAACCGGTGCCGCGCCTATCCGAAGATGCGCGTCTCGCACTCGACTTCATCGCGCCGAACATGAGTGCTGAAACATCTCTGTCCTGAACTGCGTTTCGGCCGGTAAGCTGTAACGATGGCCTCGGCCGCCGCACGGCGCCTTATACCAATCTGTTGGTATGCGGACCTCCGACGCCTCGCTTCCTCAACTCAAGCCCCCTAAACAGCTCGAGAAAAGCTCGTTTCAATACCTCTCCGGTTCCGTCACCGGTCCGGTTTGTTGAACACTAAGTGGCCAATTTCCCAGAGCATCACGAAGAGCGGCGGCGATCGCAACTGGATCAGACGTCCAATAGCGCATCGTCGAAATCAAACGGTGGTGCGCATCCCGCACTTGGTCTCGGTATTCGGTGCGGAGTTCGTATTCGCCGAAGCCCTGAGGCGGCACCCGCACCACCCGGCCGCGGCAGATGCGGGCGGAAGGCAATAATTTCGATTCCAGGTGGAGTAGGACAACCTCCAGATCGCTTACAGGCTTTTTGCCAGGGCCGCCATCAATGTCGTTGAGGACATTTTCCAGCTCTAATCGAAGGCCAGACAATCTCGACGAGCTCAACGCAAACGTCGGTTCTTCCAAGGGAGTTGCTCCATTTCCTCGATTGTTTCGGATTGTTCCATGAAAGTGAGCGCGCGACGCCAAACCGTGAGAATCAGCCACAGCTCAATCCCAAGAATAGCCAACTGGTAGGCAACGTCGAGCGCAAACCCCTGCCAATCAAACCATAAAGCCGGGGCGCCTGCAGGTGTTGCCATCGACAGGAACCAGGTTGTCAGAAACCCGCCGTTGCGAGTTACTGTTTCAGAATGCACTTTGTGCGTCCCCTTTGTGTCGCAGCGATCCAAGTGCCGCCTTTTATCGGCATTAAATCCTTGTAGGCGTCAGTTAGTTTCGCGCCGTTGATTAATGAATTGACCCAGATTCAGACGGCGCAGGGTCCGGCGAGCAGGAAATAGATCGCGAACGTTGCAGCGTTTGTTCGCCTCTTCATCGCTGATCCGAAGTTCCCGCTCTCGCAGGTCGCCTAACCCTCATAGCGATTTTCCCGAATTATTTCACATCGGTCATTCGCAGACCGCCCAAGGGCCCAGCTACTACCAGTAACGATCGAGCCGGCGGGGATCATATAACGCGCGTTCCAACACCGTCGGCGGGATAAATCGCCAGCGTCGCGGATTGATGCGGTAAGCCTGATCGAGTTGCAAGTCAGTTCCTCCTTCTAACCACGGCTGGAGGGGAACGACCTGCGCTAACGGATTTGCGCCGAGGCCCTAGAGGGGTTGCTATTTGAGCGTTACATATTCCGAGTTCGAACACAATGGCTAACTGTCTTTCACTCGTTAGTCGCGTGTTGTGTTGAGATTTTCGTGGTTAAGTGTGTCATCCAGGTGACGGCAGCATGTTTCCCATGACCACATTTACCCCAAGGGTAAACTCACATAACCGAGGCTTTATGTTTCCTGCTCGCGGACCAACACCCCACTCAGAAGAATTTTCGGCATAGACGGTATCGCGAGTGTTGGGTAAAGGCGATGAGAACGCTGGTTTCGGATGAAGACCGTTCTCTCTCTCTCTCCGCGAAAGGCACATGGAAAAAATCGCGTCTGCCTGCACCGCACTGAGACCCCGAATTATGACTATTTTGTTTTAATACCTTGGCAGAGCTTTTGAAAAACGAGTGTTTACTTGAGGGGATTGCATGCGGGAAACCACGCTCCATCCTCGGTTCAGGAGCTTTTTTGTGGCTCCCGATCAAACCCCAGGGGCGCCACGGTCAAGCTTGATTGACGATCACCCGGCAGGTCAGGACATCGTTCTTGAGCGGTCGAGATCGGGATGTTCGCAACTCCGTGTTTGCTTTCAGCACTGTCAAAGACTGGGTGTCCGCGTTCGGAACAAAAGATGATGGGTAGCCCTTCATTGGGGGGGGTTGTAGCCCCCCCCACTCAGGAATATCATGGAATCACATCCGATAGGCTTAATAGCCGGCTCATAAAATGGGCACTTACCTATGCGCGCCCCAGATTATTCTGCGCCGGCCCCTATCAACCACTCTAGGCAAAGAAGAGACCGATAGCGCGATTGCGCGCTCGCCTGTTTAACGGCAACCAGAAGTCGTGAGCAGCAGCGGCGAAATGTGCGAGTCGTTGACTTTAGGGCCGCTGCCCGCACGAGTATGTCAAGACTGTCGCGGATCTCTTCACGAATTCCGAACGGAGAGGTGATTAATGAAGAGCTCAAAACAGAATGTGATTGTCCCTGCACCGGCAACCGGAAAGCTTAACAATAGGGACGAACTGGTCTTGGATAATCTCTCCCTTGTGAAGGCGATTGCCATTCGCGTTCACGAGAACCTCCCGGTGCATGTTGACGTTGACGATCTGATTCACGCGGGTATTTTGGGACTGTTCGATGCGGCCAACAAGTACGATTCACGGAAGAATGTCGCTTTCCCGTCGTACGCTAAGCACCGCATAAAGGGTGCCATTATCGACAGCCTGCGGGCACAGGACTGGGCCTCGCGCGACATACGCCGCCGCCAGAAAGATGTGGAAGCGGCGACACGAGATTTGGCAACAACACTGCAACGGGATCCAACCGAATTGGAGATCGCAGCAAAGCTGGGTGTAACGGTGGTGCGTTGGCGTCAAATTAGTCTCGACCTGGCCTGCGCTAGGAGTGCTCCGGTCTCTACCTCATCTCACGAATTCAATCAGCAAATCATGCCGCCCCTCGACATTCCAAGCGGTCCCGAGACTCGGCCCGATTGGATGTGTGGGCGTGAAGAACTTCGAGATACGCTTGGCGAAGCCGTCAAAATCCTGCCCGAACGCTATCAGAAAGTAGTCGTGCTCTACTACACCAAAGATCTAACAATGAAGGAAATCGGCAATGTGATGGGAATCAACGAGAGTCGAGTTTCGCAAATTCACAAATCAGCTCTCCAAAAACTTGCAGTCCGGCTTCAATCTGATGGAATCGAGTCGAGCAGAGCCTTTTGGCAATGCGAATGACAATGCTGGACACGATTGGTCACTGGCAGCCGATCGGCGCGTCGTGTGTTCGTCGCTGATCAGGCAAGAGATCAGAGCACACCGGTCCTGCCACTTTAATATCGCCAGGGCATCTGAGCGACGCACCATGCCCCTATGGCACTGGAATCCGGTAGGGCATCATCTGCCACGAGGGTTGCTTCAGTTACCGCGAGTAATGTATCTTCTCGCCGGGAGTTCTAATTGCCGCCGATCAGCTTGAGCGGTTTTAGATGCATTCGAGCCAAGTACTGACAACTTGGAGGTGGCTCAGTTCCTCGGGCCCGCTATCCTTGAGAAGATCTTACGTTCGGGGTCCGCCACGTCCAAGAATCTAGGAGTTGCTCCAGTGGCGATCTTATTGAAATACAGAACGTCTTCATATAGAATATCTCCATATGGACCTCCTGCAAGGTACGCTCGATATGCTGGTGCTCCGGACCCTGATTGCCGGATCCCTGCACGGCTACGGCATCGCCAAAGCCATTCGCAGTACGTCCAACGAGGCGTTCGACATTGAATTCGGCTCGCTCTATCCCGCCCTCAAGCGTTTAGAGGCCAAAGGGTGGATCGAATCGTGCTGGGAGCTGTCAGAGCTTAACCGCCGCGCGAAGTTCTACAAGCTCACGGCTTCGGGCCGGAAACATCTGATTCGCGAACATTCCAAATGGGCGGGTTTTGTCGATGCGGTGGGGCGGGTGATGGGTCCACTGCCGGAGGTAAAGGGATGATCGGGAATAGACTCAAAGCTCTGTGGCCTGCCTGGCGCCGGCGCCAGGAGCGTGAGATGCATGAGGAGTTGGGCGCTCTAGCCGGCATTGCCGGGCCCAAGGAGTTGGGCAACCTCACGCTGGCCATGGAGGACGCGCGCGCCAATTGGGGCTGGACCTGGCTGGACAGCGTACTAGCCGACATCCGGTATTCGCTGCGGTCGCTGAGCAGCCAGCCTGCCTTTGTGTTCGTGGCGGTGCTGTCGCTGGCGCTGGCGATTGGTGCCAACAGCGCGATCTTCAGCTTCGCCGAAGCCCTGCTGCTCCGACCTGTGCCCGTCGCAAACCCGGCGGACCTGTTCGATGTGACCAGCACGACTCCCGACAATCCATTCGAGGGAATGTCGTTCGCCGACTATCGCGACCTCCGCGAAAAGAGCCGGTCGTTCAGCGGGCTGGCGGCATATCGTCTCGCCACGCTGGCGGTGGCGTCCAGCGCTACAGCCGCAGCGCAGATCCGTTTCGCCAACCTGGTGAGTGACAACTACTTTCCGGTAACCGGTGCCGCAACAGCTGCGGGACGCGCTTTCTCGCCGGACGAGACGTCCGCTGGAGCCGAACCACTGGTCGTGATCAGCTATGACTTCTGGCAGCAGAACTACGCCGGCAGTGCTTCAGCGATTGGCAGTCGGCTGCGTCTGAACGGGATCGTGTTCACGGTTGCCGGCGTAACGGCGAAGTCGTTCACCGGCCTTGATCGCTTTGTCACTCCGAGCCTCTACGTTCCCCTCGCGATGGCACAGCGGCTTGAAGGTGCGGCCACCGATCCGCTCGAAGACCGGGGGCGTCACGACCTGGTGGTGAAGGGCCGGTTGAGCGCCGGGACCTCCCGGCAGCCGGCGCAGTCGGAACTGGCGATCATCGGCGCCAACCTCGAGCGCGAGTACGAAAAGACGAATCGCAACCGGCACATGGCCATCCGCACCGAGCTCCAGCGCCGCGTTCAGCAGACGCCCCAACTACTGGCACTGGTGAAGATGTTGATGGGATTGGTGGCGCTGATTCTTGTAATCGCATGCTCGAACATCGCCAATCTACTACTCGCCAGAGGCCGGGCTCGCAGCCGCGAGATCGCCATTCGACTCTCTATCGGAGCAGCACGGGGTCGACTGGTGCGCCAGTTGTTGACGGAGAGCCTCATACTCGGCCTCGCCGGCGGGTTGGCTGGATTGCTCGTCGCCTACGGCGGTATTCTCATTCTCCAGACTCAGAGTGTGCCGAGCGATCCGCCGTCGGCGCTGGGCGTTCAACTGGACTGGCGTGTGGTGGAGTTCAGCCTGCTGGCCGGGCTGGCGAGCAGCGTTTTCTTTGGACTCTTCCCGGCCTGGCGGACGACGCGAACGGATTTCGTGAGTGCGCTGAAGACGGGTGGAGACCGCGCGCCCGGCAAAGGCCTGACGTTCGGCCGGGATGTTCTCGTGGCGGGCCAGATTGGACTGGCGATGGTGGTCCTGATCGCCGCCGGTATGTTTCTCGATGGATTCCGGAACATGCTTCTCAGACCTCCCGAGTTCCGCACCGACCATCTGATCAGTTTCGATACCGCCACCGCCGTGCTGCACTATTCGCCTGAGCAGTCGCAGGCTTTCTACCGGCGCCTGGCGGATCGCGTGCGCACGATGCCGGGCGTGGCTCGCGTGGCTCTCACTGAGTCGCTGCCACTATCGCCGGCACAGACGGCGGCTACCGTTGTGCCGGTGGGCTATCCGTTTGCCAAGGGTCGTGAAAAGGTGGTGGTGTTTGGAGCGGCGGTGGACGCGGACTACTTTGGCATCATGAATGTCGAAATCACTGCCGGACGAGCTTTCACAACAGACGATCGCGCAGGATCACGCCGCGTCGCCATCGTGAACCAGCAGTTTGCAAAAACCTACTGGCCGGGCCAGGATCCGATCGGCAAACAGCTCAGGCTGGATAGTCCAATGGGCCCCTTCGCTGATGTGGTGGGCGTCGCGAGAACGGGCCACTATCTCGCTATCAACGAAACTCCGGCGTCATTCGTGTATGTGCCCAACGAGCAAAGCCCTCGCCAGCGCATGACGCTCATCGTCCAATCCGTTGACGATCCTGCTGGGCTCGCAGCTCCGTTGCGTGAGGCCGTTCGATCCATCGACAGCAACGTGCCGGTCTTCAATCTGCGGACCGTGGCGACGCTCTACGAGAGTCGCGTGACGAGCACGTGGCTGGATTTCTTCCGGATGGTTGGAACGATGGGGTTCATCGGGCTGGCGCTGGCCACTACCGGGCTCTATGGGTTGGTGGCGTACACGGTGAATTGCCGCGTTAAGGAGTTTGGCATTCGGGTGGCGATTGGCGCGCGACGCTGGGATGTGGTTTGGCTGGTGGAGCGGCGCGCGCTGATCCTCGCAATTTTCGGCGTCGTCGTGGGCGGTTTGCTGACCTATGCGGCCGTGCCGATTCTCGCGGCGGGATTCCCAGGACTCGGAGTGTCGTCGCCGGTTGTGTATGGCTTGGTTCCGCTGCTGCTTCTGGCGGTTAGTGGGGTTGCGAGCTATATGCCGGCCAGGCGAGCAGCGGGTCTCGACCCGTTGCGGGCTCTAAGAAACGAATAGCGCTTTCAGGCTGGAAAAGCAGGACAGCTGTGTCCTGTCCACGGTGGATGGTTTTTTGGATCAGGATCAGTCCCGATTTTCCGCTTGGCTGCTGCGCTTTCCGACTTGCGCTTCCTGCTTCCGGCTTCCGGCTCTTTTCCTCTGTTACAAATCTGGGACAGACAGCTCTGTCCACGTTGGATGGTTCTTTTCGATCAGGATCACGGGTGGGGACAGAGTAGTTAGTCCCAATTTTTTCTGCTTGGCTGCTGCGCTTTCCGACTTGCGCTTCCTGCTTGCGCTTTCGCGATTTTTTCTGCTTGCCGCCTTGCGGCTTCCGTCTTCTGCTTTCCTGAGCTGGCTTTCTACGCTGGGCCGGGTGGACAAAACAGGACATTGATATCCTGAATCTTGGGATGCATTTGATTTCCAGCCGGCGAGGCCTGATAGGCGCTTCCCTCATCGCGCTTCTCATTGCTGCCGTACTCTTGTCGAGTGGGGCGGACAGCGCGGCTTTGCGGGAAGCCGAGTTGTGGCGGCACCGCATTCTAGGCAAGGCTTATTTTGAGGATCCGGATTCGCGCGAAAAGTCCGTCAGCGAACTCAAGCAGGCGCTCGACCTGGCTCCGAAGTCCGTGCGGGAGCGAGTTAACTACGGTCTGGCGCTACTGCGGAATTTCAAGGTAGAAGAAGCGGTTCAGCAACTGGAGTTGGCGAAGAAACAGGATCCGAAGATCCCACACATCTGGTTCAACCTCGGCATCGCCTACCGCCGGCTGACCAAGTATCCACAAGCGATTGAGCAGTTCAAACAGATGATCCGCTTGGTGCCAGACGAGCCTGTCACACATTACGCGTTGGGCTTCATTTACATGCTCACTAACGCTAACAATGCAGCGCTGACAGAGTTCTCAGCAGCGGCGAAGCTGGATCCCCGGATGGTGGCGCCGCACTTTCAGTTGTTCAATACCTATCGCAAGGTTGGGCGTGATCAGGATGCTGCCCGGGAACTGGCGATCTTTCAGCAGTTGAAGAAGCAACAGACCGAGGCCGGCGATACGGAGGACATGGAATGGTCATTCTACGCCGAGATCTACGACCCCATCCAGGCTCGAACGCCTGTGCCGTCATCGAGTCCGGTGGAGTTGAGATTCGCCGAAACTGCGCTGGCGCAGGCAGCGGGCCCTGGACCATCGGGGCTCGCGTTGATTGATTTCGATAACGACGGCCACACGGATCTGCTCTCCTGGTCGGCCGGCGGCGTGCGCCTGTACCGGCGCGGCAGCGAGTTGGTGGAACGCACTGGGCTTGAGGGGCTGAGAAACGTCGTGTGGGTCGCTGTTGGCGACTTCGACAACGACGGCTTCAGTGATCTCTGCGTATTGTCGGACTCGGGCGTGAGCCTGTTTGCGAACCACGGCGGCCATTTTGATGCTGACACTCGACTATCGCCGTTCGCTCTGTCGATGCGTTTCACTCGGGCCCTGTGGATCGACTATGACCACGACAATGATCTCGATCTCTTCCTGATTGGCCCGAAACCGGTGTTGTTGCGCAATCAGGGCGCGGCAGGCTTCACCGATCAGACGTCAGCGTTTCCGTTCGCCAAAGGTGTGCCACTGGATGCGGTGGTGTTTCGCGTAGTGCCGGACATGAAGGGCTTTGATTGGGTTGTCTCGTATCAGGACCACGCGGGCGTGCTGTATCGCGACCTGCTGAGGGGCCAGTATGAAGCTGTCGCGATGACGTCGTTGCCCGCGGGCGCAAGATCCTTGCAGGCGGTGGACTTCGATAACGATAGCTGGATGGATGTCGCGTTTTCCGGCGCGAACGGTGCGATGGTGCTCCGGAGCCGGGGCGGCAAGTTCGAGCCTCTGAATAGCTATCCGGCGGTTGCAGGCGCGATCGCATTCGCTGACCTCGATGGCCGCGGTTACTCCGACCTCGTGACGGCGCGGGGCATCGTGCGCAACGAGCAACTGCAGAAGGCGCCGGCCAAGTTTTCCATGACATGGCCGCTCGAAACCGCCGAGGCATGGGCTGCGGCAGACTTCGATGGCGACGGCAGGGTTGATCTGGCGGTGGTACGAAGCGATGGCGCGGTAAGCCTCGAGCGGAATCGAACGGAGAGCAAAGCGCACTGGCTCGAGGTGAAACTGAACGGGGTGAAGAACGCGAAACTTGCGCCGGGCGCCGAAGTTGAGATCCGTAGCGGGAGCCACTACCAGAAAAAGCTCTATGAGGGCGTGCCGTTGTGGTTTGGCGTCAACGATAGTGCAACCGTAGATGCGGTTCGCATCACTTGGCCAAACGGCATGATTCAGAGCGTCACCAATCAGCCTTCGGACCGCACCGCGATCTATAAGGAAGCGCCGCGCATGTCGGGCTCGTGTCCGATGATCTTTACATGGAATGGTCAGCACTTCGAGTTCATCACCGACGTGCTGGGTGTGGCGCCCCTTGGAGCGAGTTCGGGTGACGGCGAATATTTCCCGGTAGATCACGATGAATACGTCACGATTCCCGGACGGCAGCTGGTTGCACACAATGGAAAATACGACGTCCGAATTGCAGAAGAGCTACAGGAAGTCTCCTACCTGGATCATGTGAAGCTCATTGCGGTGGATCATCGGGCCGGTACTGAGATTCTGACCAACGAGAAGTTCCATTCGCCGCCGTTTCCGGAGTTCAAACTATACGGTGTCAACCAGAGAATCTACCCGAAGCGGGCAGTGGATCAACAGGGGGCGAACGTACTCCCGCGACTGCTTTCACGTGACCAGACGTACCCGGACAGTTTCCGCAGAAACGCTGCCGGTGTTGCTGAACTTCACAATCTCGACCTCGACTTCGGGCGTGGGGCCGCTCCGTCAGGGCAGGCAATCCTTCTTCTAAACGGATGGGTGGACTGGGCCGACGGCAGTACTTTCATGGGCGCTGCGCAGGAACGCAAGGGCGGACTGCAGATGCCTTACTTGCAGGTGAAGGATCGTGCGGGGCAATGGAAGACCGTGATCGACGAGTTGGGAATTCCTGCAGGCAAACCGAAAACGATGGTCGTTGACCTGACGGGGAAGTTCCTATCCGAATCGCGCGAAGTTCGAATCGTGACCGACCTCTGCGTTTATTGGGACGAGATTTTCATAAGCGAGCAAACCGGTGCGCCCGACGTTCGCATGACAGACGTAAACGTAGCGAGCGCCGAAGTCCGATTCCGCGGATTCTCGACTCCGACCATTCATCCGCAGCGCAAACAGCCGGAGACTTTCGAGTATGGACGCCTGACAGGGTCGGCGCCGTGGAATCCTACACCTGGCCGGTATACGCGTTACGGCGACGTGCGGGAACTGCTGTCGGGTATCGACGATCGCATGGTGATCATGGGTGCGGGCGACGAGATAGCCCTATCTTTTGAGGCACTTAGTCTGCCGCAGCTACCTACCGGATGGACCCGCGACTTTCTGCTGCTGGTGGATGGGTGGGCGAAGGACGGGGATGCGAACACAGCGTTTTCGCAAACTGTCGAACCGTTGCCGTTCCACGGTATGACCCGCTATCCGTATCCGGCGAACGAGAACTACCCGGGGGATGCGGCGCATGCCGACTACCGGCGGCGCTACAACACACGTCCCGGCTTCCACCTGATGACTACCCTGCACTAACGCCACGGTCGGCGGGGTGTATATTACGGAGTATGGGGTCTCAATACCCAAAAGTGGTCTGCTTTGACGCCCTGCGTCATTTGGACCGCGTGGTGAAGGGATCGGCGCTGCGCGGGCCGGAGACGTTGCGCAAGCCCTTAGGTACGGGCGAAGAATTCGATGCCCGGCTTGATCCCACTGTTCGCGTTCAGGTAGCGCGGCTGCGGTCGAAGTTGAAAGGGCGGACTTCATGAAAGTGGCCGAGCCCATTCGCAGAGTTTCCGTGGGGGACATCGAATTCGGCGGCTCTTCATTTGTGACGATTGCAGGCCCTTGCGCCGTAGAGAACGAGAGTCAACTTCTGCGGACAGCGGAGAGGGTGGCACGCGCGGGAGCGGCGATGCTGAGGGGTGGCGCATTCAAGCCGCGAACATCGCCGTATGCATTCCAGGGGCTGGGCACCGAAGGACTGAGGTTGCTCGCGCTGGCGCGGCGGGCGACAGGCTTGCGGGTGGTGACCGAGGTGATGAGCCCGTCGCAGGTGGATCTGGTGGCGGAATACGCCGACATGCTGCAGGTGGGGTCGCGGAACATGAGCAACTTGCCGCTGCTGGCGGCTGTATCCGGCACTGGCAGACCGGTTCTGCTGAAGCGGGGAATGTCGGCGACGGTGGAAGAGTACGCGGAGGCGGCGCAGTTCCTGATTGCTCGGGGTAATCCGAACGTGGTTCTCTGCGAGCGCGGACTTCGAACTTTTGGGACCGCGACGCGGAACACATGCGACATTGCGGCAGTTCCGCTGATGCACGCACTCACGGGACTGCCGGTGATCCTGGATCCGAGTCATGCCACCGGCGTGCGCGAATTGGTGGCACCGGTGTCGTGCGCGGCAGTGGCGATTGGAGCGGACGGGCTGATTGTCGAGGTCCACCCGGACCCCGAACACGCGCTCAGCGATGGGGAGCAGTCACTGACGTTCGACCAATTTGACGAACTGATGTCCCGTATTGATCCATTTGTTCGCGTGTGGGCGGCACAAAGGCAACGTGCCTGCGGGGTGGCTATTGGGGTTTAAAGCTCTTCTGCTTGGCGCGCTCAGCGCAACACTGATGGGCGGAATCGCCGACAGCGGCACCGTCTCCTACGTATTCACGCAGACTCAACGCTACGAATCCACCGCATGGGCAGAAGGACGGGACCGCTTTCCTTCGGGCGGGCGGCTGGTGGCTGTATCCGCGGGTACGAGGCGTGTGTTGGCTGCGGACTTTGCGGCAGCAGTGGATCCCGCGGTGTCGTTTGACGGGTCAAGAATCCTGTTTGCGGGCAAGCGGCTCATGGCTGAACCCTGGCAGGTTTGGGAAGTGCCCGTAGCCGGCGGATCACCTCGCCGGGTCTCGTCGAGTAAGGGCGACTGCGTGCGTCCCTTGTACCTGCCTGACGGGATGGTGGTCTACACCAGGGTGTCAGCCGGCGGATCCCATCTTGAAGTTGCGCCTCTCACCGGTGGTGCGGGGAAGCGCATTACGTTCGGCGCCAACCGGGTGCTCACCAACGACGTGCTGCGGGATGGGCGGATTCTGTTTGAATCGGTAACTTCGACGCCTCGAGTTCGCGAGCTCTACACTGTGTACCCCGACGGAACGGGTGTGGAATCGATGCGCTGCGATCATGGCGCCGATCGTGGCGAGGCCCGTCAGCTTGCGTCTGGCGATGTTGTCTTCCGCGTGGGTGAGCGGCTGGCGCGATTCACTTCGACCAAAGCCGAGCAGGTGCCGCTGCCGCAGGTGGATCGCGATGTTGCCGGTCCTGTTGCGGAGGCCCCTGCTGGAGTCTGGTTGATTGCCGTGCGGGGGAAGAGCGGGCGCTACGGACTGCATTACTGGAACACGGGGACGTTCCAGTGGGGCGAGTTGGACGTTCTCGCGGGCGCACACGCGGTACAACCAGCCATCCTGGCTGCACGCCCTGCTCCGCTTAGATTCCCCTCCGGGCTGGCGCCGTCGCGGACAACGGGCAACCTGCTCTGTCTGGACGCGCGGATCTCCAAACCAGCTATCGAGGGCGCTATTCGCACCGTACGGTTCTACACGCAGGGATCAGGGAATACGGCGGTAGCGCTGGGAGAGACGGCGGTGGAATCGGACGGCTCGTTCTACGTGCAGTTGCCCGCCGATAAGCCGCTGCGGCTGGAACTACTCGGTGCCGACGGCAAGCTCATACGCGCCGAGCACGGCTGGTTCTGGATGAGGCCGAGTGAACAGCGGGTTTGCGTGGGATGCCACGCTGGACCGGAACGAGCGTCGGAGAACAAGGTTCCCGCGGTGCTGCTTCGAACGACAACCCCGGTGAACATGCTGGGGACGACGGGACAGGAAAAATGAAGATCTGGATTCTTTCGCCGATACTCTGCGGCGCCGCCCTGATGGCCGCTGATGCTGTGGCGCCGCCGATCCGCTTCGAGGATGTCACCGGGCGGTCGGGCATAAAGTTCACGCATTCATTTGGCGCCCAAACGCTGGGCTCGCTGCTTGAGAGCACGGGCGCAGGCTGTGTCTGGTTCGACTATAACGGCGATGGAAAGCCGGATCTTTTTGTGGCCAGCGGCCGCCCGCTGGAAGAGAAGATGCATCCGTATCCGTACAAGAAGGCGCCGGACCCGATGCCGCACAATCATCTCTATCGCAACGACGGGAATGGCAAATTCACCGACGTTACCGAGCAGGCAGGAGTAGCGGGAGATGGCTTTTCCTTCGCGGCTATCGCGGCGGATTTCGATAACGACGGTCGCACCGACCTGCTCGTCACCAGCTACGGCCACGTCACGCTATACCGCAACAAGGGAGACGGGACGTTTGAGGATGTAACCGCCAAAGCGGGGCTTCAAATACAGGGATGGGCGATTGGTTCAGCGTGGCTGGACTACGACCGTGATGGATGCGTGGACCTCTTCGTGGGCCGTTACGTCAAGTTTGATCCGACCTATCGCGCCTACTACGCGGCTGACAACTATCCTGGTCCTCTCGATTATGAGGGGGACACCAATCTTCTGTTCCACAACAACTGCAAGGGATCATTCACCAACGTGAGTGAGGCTTCGGGCATCGCCGCTTTCAAAGGGCGGACGATGGGCGTTACCGCCGGCGACTTTGACGGCGACGGCTATCCCGACATCTACGTTGCCAACGACAAGACGGAGAACTTCCTGTTCAGGAACAAGAAGGACGGGACGTTCGAGGAGATCGCGGTTAACGCGGGAGCGGCGTTCGGCCAGAATGGCGAGTCCACGTCGGCAATGGGGCCGGTTCTCTTCGATCTCGATAACGACGGACTGGTGGATCTCTGGGTGAGCGATTCCAAGTACAACCGGCTGCTGCGGAATGCAGGCAAGCTGCCGTTGCAGGACATCACGCAGCAGGCCGGCATTTCACAACTGGCCGCCCAGTACACGAGTTGGGGAACCGGAGCCTACGACTTCAACAATGACGGCTGGCGCGACCTGCTGATTTTTCACGGCGGCCTGATTCACATGGTTCCGCAGGAGCACTCGCTGTTCAAGAATCTCGGCGGCGGAAAGTTCACGGATGTCTCGACCACCGGCGGTGCTGTATTCGATTCGAAAACCGTAGGCCGCGGGGCGTGCTTCGCCGACTTCGATGGTGATGGCCGGATGGACGCCTTTCTGGTGAATCTTGGCGCGGAGGGGCAACTCTGGCGGAACGTCACCACTGGCGCGGGTCATTGGTTGATGGTCCAGTTGAAGGGGACAAAGAGTAACCGGGACGGAATCGGCGCGACGGTGGAAGTGGTAGCGGGCGGCGCCAAGCAGAAGATCGAGCGTGTGGCCGGATCAGGCTATCTCGGGCAGGACGACTGGCGGCTGCATTTCGGACTTGGCGAACATGCGCGTGCGGACAAGATTACGGTGATCTGGCCCAGCGGGATCAAACAGGTGCTCGAGAATGTGACCGCGGACCAAGTGGTGAGTATTCAGGAGAAATAGATGAGACGCACACTCACCGGCGGACTCCTGATCGCGTTTCTGCTGCTGGGACAATCCGGCTCGCCGAGCGGGAAGCGCTACGCAAGTCCGGTGGATGTGAAGCTGTCTCCCGACGGCAAGACGCTCTATGTGCTGTGTCAGGGGACCGACGAACTGGTAGCCGTGGATACGCAGTCGAAGGCGATCACGGGACGCGTGGCGGTGGGACATGTTCCTCGCGGCATGGTGCTCACGCGCGATGGACAGCGCGGGTACGTCACGAACTCGTGGGCGGATTCGGTCAGTGAAGTGGACCTGCCGAAGATGCAGGCGCTGCGGACCTTGCCGGCGGGATTTGAGCCGTCGGGCGCGGCGCTTGATGGACGAGGCGAGACTCTCTACGTCGCCAATCGCATTAGCAACGACATCTCAGTGATCGATCTGAAGAGCGGATTGGACGGGCAGCGCCTGGCGGCGGGGCGCGGCGCCAGTTACATGGCTGCGTCACCCAATGGCGCGCGGGTATTTGTGTCCCACGTATATCCGAACCCGGGCGCGTTTCGCGCGGCGCCGGAATCGGAGATTACGGAAGTGGACACGGAGCATCAGATCGTGGAGGCGCGGGAGCGGTTGCATAACGTAGCCGGCGTATTCCAGATGGCGCTATCGGCGGACGGGAAACTTGGAATCGCGACGGCGCTGCGTCCGAAGAACCTGATCCCGCTGGCCCACGTGGCTCATGCCTCCGCGTTCGGCGATACCATCGCGGTGTTCGGCGAGGACGTTGGCGAGGCAGTGCAATTGCCGCTGGACGATTTGGAGAGCCACTTCTCGCTGCCTTTCGGCGTCGCAATTGCGGCCGATAAGTCGCGGGCGTACATCTCGGCGAGTGGGACGGATGAAGTGGCGGTGCTGGATCTGGGGAGAGTGGTGGAAGCTGCGCGGTCAGCGGGACATGCCGCGCTCGCCAACGATCTGTCGGCGAC
Organism: Bryobacterales bacterium; assembly: GCA_038212445.1. GTDB lineage: Bacteria > Acidobacteriota > Terriglobia > Bryobacterales > Bryobacteraceae > TMP-7. Next base: position 30,460 of record JBBQUM010000017.1, on the reverse strand, counting down.
GGGAACGTACCTGCTGGCGCGCATTCCCGTGGGACGGAATCCGCGCGGACTGGCGCTGTCGGCGGATGGCAAGACGTTGTACGTGGCCAACCGTCTTGACGACACCGTGTCGGTGATCGATACCAAAGCGCAGAAGGTGACGTCGACGATCGCTGTTGGCCGGTCAGTAGGAATTACTCCGGAACGGCATGGCGAGCAAATGTTCTATACATCGCGTTTCTCGTTCCACGGCAGTTTCGGCTGCGCGACTTGCCACATCGACTCCACCTTCGATGGATTGTCGTGGGACTTGGAGCCGGACGGCTTTGGCGTGGATATCGTGGACAATCGCGCGCTGGAGGATGTCAGTGAGACGGCGCCGTACAAGTGGAACGGGGGCAATCCGGATTTGGAAACGGAATGCGGTCCACGGACCGAGCGGTTCTTCTTCCGGTCGCAGAGTTTCAACAAGCAGGAACTGGCGGACCTGGTGCGCTACATCAAGTCGATTCCACTTCGTCCGAATCGCTACCGGCTCGCGAACGGCGAGTTGACGGCTGCGCAGGAGCGCGGTAAAGCGGTGTTCGAGCGGGATAAGCGAAAGAACGGCACGCCGATTCCGGATGAGTTGCAGTGCCTCGCGTGCCACTCCGGAAAGTACTTCACAAACCAGCAACTCGCAGATATCGGATCGGCCAAGTGGACCGATCGCTCGCCGAAAGTGGATGTCCCGCAGTTGACGAATATCGCGCTCACCGCACCGTACATGCATGACGGATCGGCGCGTTCTCTCGAAGAAATCTGGACCGTGTTCAATCCCAAGGATACGCACGGCGTCACCAACGACCTGTCGAAGGATGAGCTGAACGATCTCATCGAATATCTGAGAACCCTATGAAGAACGTCCTACTCATCGCTCTTCTTGCATGCGCTGCGGGCGCCCAACAGATGCCGCAGTACCGCTGGCAGAATTTCACGACGGCTGAAGGACTGCCAAACGACCGCGTCTACAGCGTGGCAGTGGACGGGAATCGGGTTTGGGCCGGCACCGACAACGGTTTGGCGCTCTACGAGAAGGGCAAGTGGAAGGTGTTCGGCACAGCCGACGGACTGGCGCACCGCGCTGTGCTTGCCCTAGCCCTGGACAAGCGTACGCACGATCTCTGGATCGCGACGATGGGCGGGCTGAGCCGCTACTCGGCGGGTCGCATCGATTCGTTCACGCAGTTGAACAGCGGAGTGGCCAATGACGTGGTTTATAGCGTGGCTGTGCAGGGCGATATGGTCTGGGTAGCAACTGCCGCGGGTGCCAGCCGCCTGAACACGCGCACCAATCAGTGGAGCCTGTACAACGAGCGCAACACTCCGATGTACGAAATCTGGACTTACAACGTTACAGCGGCGGAAGACAAGGTTTACTACGCGGTTTGGGGCGGCGGCGTTCTGGAGTTCGATGTGAAGACCGAGCGCTGGAAGGACTACAACGATCCAGACGGCGAAACCGAGATCGTGCTGTTCAAGGACCAGGGGCTCATTCACGAAATCACGACCTCAGTGAGTTACGTGAACAAGGTTCTGTGGGTGGGCACCTACTTTGGAGCGAGCCGGTATGACGGCCGCAACTGGCGGAATTTTTTGGACATGGACAGCGGGTTGCCGAGCAACTTTCTGAACCAGGTGAAGACGGTGGATGGGACGCGGACCTGGTTCTGCACGGACAAGGGTGTGGCGTTCTATGACGGAACAAACTGGGTTACGTACAGACCGGCCTTGAAAACTCGCGTTCCAGAAATGCTGGTACGCGATGGAGCCGGCAAGACTACAACGGTGGCCGTGGATACGGCGCCGGCACACAATTACACGTTCGGTCTCGATTTTCAAGGAGACGACGTCTGGGTGGCGACGGCCAAAGGCCTGAGCCATGGAATTCGAATCAAACAAGCGGGAGATTCTACAAAATGACACTTACCGATGTGCTCGAACAGATTTCCGGTGCGACGGAAGTGCGCCACCGTGCTGTCAGCGCGCCGAGCGTGCTGAACGAAGCTTTTGCGTATGAGAAGCCCAGTTCGTTTTCGCGGGCTCTCCGCATTGACCTTAACGGCCTCGTCATCCTGCTCATTTCAGGGACGGCGAGCATTGACGAAGCCGGAAACTCCGTTCACATCGGGGATTTTCGTGCGCAGCTCCAACGGACGTACAAGAACATCACCGAACTGCTGGCGGCTGAAGGCGCTACCTGGAAGAACATCGTCCGTACCACATGCTACCTGCGGGACATCGAGCGGGACTATGCCGCATTCAACGAAGAACGAACGGCGTTCTTCAAGCAGGAAGGGCTGGACCCGCTGCCCGCCTCGACGGGAATTCAGGCGATTCTCTGCCGTCCCGAATTGTTGATCGAGATCGAAGCCATTGCGATGTTCATCCCGTCGAAAGAGGGTTGATTCATGAGATTGCTGCTGGCCGGCGCGTGGCTGTTCGCCGCGATTTCGTTGCTGCATGCCCAAACAAGTGACGCTTGCTCCTGCGGCGCCACTCAGCCGGTGCGTGCCGAGCGCAAGCTTGAGCCGTACGCCAATGCGCCGGCGGACCTGCGTCCCTTCAGCAACTACACCAAGCCCTACTACGAGCACTACACCAAGACTCCGGACTACAACGGGTCGGCTTCGGACGCGGCGCCGGTAGCGGTGAAGGACATCGAAGAAGTTGCGATTGGATTTCTCGGTCCGGTGCAGGACCACAAGGACATCGTGCTGGGGACGGCGATGCTGCGCGGCGCCGAACTTGCCATACAGGAGGCGAATGCGCATGGCGGTTACGGAGGGAAGCCATTCCGGCTGAAGGTCCACAACGACGGCGCCATATGGGGGTCGTCGAGCAACGAGATCGTCAAGATGGTTTACGACGACAAGGTGTGGGCGATGCTGGGGTCGATCAGCGGCGACTCGACGCACATTGCGCTCCGCGTTTCGCTACGGGCGGAATTGCCGATGGTGAACAGCGCGGCCACCGATCCGACGATCCCGGAGACAGTGATCCCGTGGATGCTGACGTCGATCCAGGACGACCGCGTGCAGTGCTACACGCTCGCGCGCCGCATCTATACGGATCGCGGGTTGAAGCGCATCGCGCTGCTGCGGGTGAATGAGCGCTACGGCCGGTTTGGCGTGGGCAAGTTCAAGGACGCATCGCGGCGCCTCGGCCATCCGGTGATCATCGAGCAGAAGTACATGCCGGGCGACACCGATTTTCGACGGGCTCTGGGGGTGATCAACGACTCGCGAGTGGACGGGATCGTATTGTGGGCCGACGCTCCAGCGGCTGCCGTGATCCTGAAGCAGATGCGCGAACTCGGGATGCGACAGCCGGTATTCGGCGGCGCTCGCGTGGTTGGCGAGGAACTGATTCGCGTCGCGGGCCCGGCAGCCGAAGGCCTGGAGGTGGTTTATCCTTTCGACCCGAATCGTGACGATCCAGCATGGCTGAGTTTCCAGAAACGCTTCGACGCCGCTTATCACGCGCCGGTGGATTCGTTCTCCGCGCTGGCCTTTGACACGATGAATATTCTGCTCGATTCGATCTGCAAGGCCGGGCTAAGCAGGGGCCGCATCCGTGACGCGCTGTATGCCATCGAGAGCTACAAGGGCGTGACTGGTGAGATGATCTTCGATCCAAATGCGAAGAACATTGCGCCGCTCTATCTTGGCTTGGTGAAGAACGGCAAGATGATTTACCGGCGGTACACGATGGAAAAGCCGTACGCTTCGTTAAACGAAAATCGCGTAGGCTATGCGGGTCCTGCAATTGAAGACTCCACGGGAGGGCCGGTGGTGGGCTTGTTTGGTCCGGATGCGGAAAAGCTCGCGGCCGGCTTGCAGCGTCCCGGCATGCGCGTGGTGGGCATATCGTCAGACGAGTCGTGGGGCAAATCGTCGACGGCGTTGGTGGATCTTGTCTATCGTCCAGGCACAGTGGGGATCATTGCGACAGACCGGGCGTCGGCTCATCTGGCGGGGCAGATTGCGGCGAAAGCGTTACTTCCGGTGATCGCACTGTCGTCCGATCGCACTTTGATTTCGGCGAACGTTCCCTGGATCTTCCGGCTTGATGCTGCTACGGCGCCTGCCGAGGCAGTGAAGTATTTCGCCGATGCGGCACGGAACGCCGGCCCGAATCGCGGCAAGATCCGTGACTACTTCGAGGCCGAGATTACCGGCCGTCCATAGTAAACTGGCCGCTTGAGCAAACTCCAGCATCTGATCCCGCTTATCGAGCGACTGGACACCGCCGTAGTCGCTTGTGTGGGCGATCTCATCCTCGACCATTTTGTCTATGGCAAGGTAAGCCGGATTTCGCCTGAGGCCCCTATTCCCGTGGTCCGCATCAGTTCACAGCGATCGATGCTGGGTGGAGTGGGGAACGCTGTGCGCAATCTGAGCGCACTGGGATGTTCGATTCGCCTTTTCTCGGTGACTGGGGCCGACGCCGCTGGAATTGAGGTGGACTCGCTGCTTGACGAAATCTCTGAGTGCGAGAGTGTCGTTCTCGAGGAGAGCGAGCGGCAAACCTCGGTGAAGAGGCGCTACGTAGCGCATGGACAGCAGCTACTCAGGGCGGACCTGGAAACCACCGAGCCTTTGAGTGACGCCACTCTCGCTGGATTGCTGCAGGCGTTTCAGGATGTGGTTGGGCAATGCTCCGTGGTTTACCTGTCGGACTACGCGAAGGGTACGCTGGGTGGCGAACGGGCCGCCGAGTTTATCCGCGTGGCGCGGGCTGCGGGGAAGAAAGTGATCGTAGATCCCAAAGGGAACGACTTCACGCGCTACCGCGGCGCGTCGCTGATCAAGCCAAATCTGAAAGAGCTGGCGGAGGCCACGGGCATGCCTGTGGGGAATTCTTCAGAGCAGGAGGCTGCGTCACGAAAGCTACTCGAGGTGACGGAAGCGGAAAATATTCTACTGACACGCGGCCAAGCGGGAATGCTGTTAACTCCTCGGGATCAGCCCTCGCGTGAGTTCGTGTCGCTGGCTCGCGAAGTCTATGAAGTCTCTGGCGCAGGGGACACCGTCGGGGCCACACTCGCAGCCGCGCTTGGCTCAGGAGCAAGTGTCGCCGATTCGGTGGAACTCGCCAATATCGCGGCTGGGATTGTGGTTGGAAAGATCGGAACGGCAGTGGTGGATCGATCTGAACTCGTCCGGGAGATCGAGCTTCGGTCCTCGATCGTCGCCGGCGAAAAAGTGCTGGAGCGGGCGGAGGCGGTGGAACGTGTAGCGATGTGGAAGCGCATGGGGCTGCGTGTCGGCTTCGCGTCGGGACGCTTCGAGGCGTTATCGCTCGACCACCTGACCCACTTTGAAAAGCTGAGGGCCGATTGCGACCGGCTCGTTGTGGGAGTTCAAAACGAAGGGTCGACGGCGGCTGCCCGGGCGCTCATTCTAGCGTCGCTGTTTTCCGTGGACGCCGTAGTGATCTTTGACGGGGAAACGGCCGAGAGCTTAACCGGCGCGCTCAGCCCCGACGTGGTCTAAGGCCAGCCGCGTCAGGCGGTCGATGGTTTCGGTGAGATCCGCTTCGGTGGTGCGTGGATTGATCGTACAGAGGCGAAGACAGCCGATGCCGTGCAACTTGGTCGAAGTCAGAAAGGCAAAGCCTTCGTGGAGCATGGCGTCGACCAGCGGCCCGGGCTCCTGGGTTTGATAGCGGAAGCAGACGATGCCCATACGGGCAGGCGACAGGATCTCCCAGCCTTTTCGCCTCAATTCCGCCTCGGCAAATTCTGCTAGTTCGAAGCCGCGGGTGATGGCGGTCCGGAATGCATCGAGCCCGAAAGTCCGTACAGATAGCCAGACCTTCAGCGCACGGAAACTGCGGGTTAGCTGGACTCCGTAATCGCACGGGTGAACCTCCGCATGTCCGCGGTGCACATCCTGCAGATATTCCGGCATGATCTGGAAGGCCGCCTTGAGCAACGCCGCATCTCTCAGAAGCACGCAGCCGCATTCGAATGACTGGAAGAGCCACTTATGCGGATCGAGCGACAGCGAGTGGACGCGCTCGATGCCGGCTAGCTGGAGACGGCCGCGGTGGGACAGCATGGACGCGGCGCCATAAGCACCGTCGGCATGGAGCCACATCCCCTGCTCGGCGCAGAAGTCGGCGAGATCGTTTAGTGGATCAACGGCGCCGGTGTTCGTGGTTCCGGCGTTGGCAATCACGCAGAAGGGACGCAGTCCTTTAGCGCGGTCGGCTGCGACGGCAGCGCGCAGTGTGTCCACCTGCAACTCAAAGTGAACGTTGGGCTCGAGTTTCCGCAGTTGGTTGGCGTGAAAGCCGATGACGCGAAGCGCGCGCTCAACCGAGGAGTGAGTCTGGTCGGAGAAATAGACGGTGGCGCCGGTGGTGTCGTCATTGAGCAGGGCGTGCCGGGCGGCAACGAGCGCGGTCATATTTGCGACGGAGCCGCCGCTGACAAAGAGCCCGCCGCCGGTTTCAGGAAAGCCGCAGACCGTACGCAGCCAGTCGATGACGCCCAATTCCAGGGCGGCTGCTGACGATCCTCCCATCCAGGTTCCGTTGAAGACGTTGAACCCAGCCGATAGCGCGTCGGCGATTGTGCTCATGAAGTTGTTGGGTCCCGGAACGAAGGCAAAGAAGCGGGGATGGTCGACGTGCAGGAGGTTGGGGAACACCTCACGCTCCAGGAACGACAGCAGCGCATCGGGATCGCCTGGCGCATCCTGGGGCGGGCCGGCAAGCAGTGGGCGCATGCGGGCCGGATCCGCTTTTGCTCCCACCGAACGGTTCTTCATTTGTGAAAAGTGCTCGACCAGTATGTCGACTACGCGATAGCCCAAGCGCCGCATTTCGGCGGCATCCAGCTCAATCCTCGATGGCTCGCTCAAACAGCTTCTCCAGCTCGTCCTTGCCGAGCGCGGTGCTGACAAACAACTCCTGTCGCGCCCCAGCACTGAGCGCGATGGCTTTCCAGCCGTTGGTGGTGGGGACGGTGACGTGCATCTTCACCGGACCTTTGGCGTCGCGCACCTTGCGAATGACGCCGGGGACGATGCTACGAATTTCGTCATGGACGAGCAGACGATCGAGACAAGCGCGCAGCCCGTCGATGATGCTGTGTTCGATTTTGAGTTTATTCTGATTGGCGCGCAGCCGCATGCTAGTTGCGCCATCCGTGTTCGCCCACCAGGGGAACGAAGCGGCACATTGTGGACACGTGCGATTCAATTTTTCCGCCCACTTTGCGGATGACGCGCAGGCTCTGGTCTTCACGCGTACCGACAGGAATCACCAGGCGGCCCGGATCGTACAGTTGGTCAATGAGCGCTGCCGGGACATCGGGTGCGGCGGCGGCCACGGAAATCGCGTCGTACGGCATACCTTCGGGGTGTCCCTTCGAGCCGTCGGCGCAGATCACTTTCACGCGGCCGGCAAACCCGGCGGCCCGCAGATTTTCACGAGCCATAGCGGCGAGCTCAGGGATAATTTCGACGCTGTATACCAGGCGCGCGAGCGATGCCAGGACGGCGGCGTGGTAACCCGAGCCGCTGCCGATGTCGAGCACAATCTCGTGGCCGTGCAGGTCGAGTTCCTGGCACATGAGAGCCGTCATGTAGGGCTGCGAGATGGTTTGTCCGAATCCGATTCCGACGGGGCCATCGGAGTAAGCAGCCTCACGATCCTGCTCCGCCAAGAACTGCTCTCGCCGGATGGAACCCATAGCGTCGAGCACGCGCTGGTCGCGTATGCCCCGGGCCTCCAGCAGTGAAACCATTTCCAAATGCTGCGCCGCGATACTCATTTAAACCTCCTCCGGTATTGAAAATCGATACCGAACACGCCGTTTTCATCGCGCAGTGCGATGGCCGACCACTCTTTATTAATGTCCCACTGGATGCGCACGATTTGTTCCTGGGTGCGCGCGAGGTTGGTGATGTAGGTCAGCGTAATGTCTCTGGATACTTGCTGCTCGAGCGTCAGGCGCGCTTGCGGGATGTTTTCGACACCTGTCAATTGGGGGTCGATCTTCAGCCGGCTAATGCCAAAGAAACGTTGTAGCCGGCTTGTGACCGGCGCCGTCAGCGCCTGGCCGAGAACGTTGCCGCCGGTGGCGAGCATGGAATTCTGAGTGACCTGTCCACCGGCGAGGGCAGCGTTGGTAGTGGGGTCGCGCCCGACGGCGATGAGCGCAATAATCTCGCTGGTTTGCAGCGGAGGGTCAGACCGGTAAGTCAAGTTGAGCTTGCTCAGCGTGCCGCTGAAGCTGATATTTACCGTAATGCCGCGTGCCTGGGTTTCAAGGTCGATATCGAAGATGGGCTCAATGCGGGTTGGGTTGAGGAAGCGAACCTCGCCGCGATTGATGGTGTATTTTGTACCAAACAGGTTGATCTCGCCCTCGTTCACAGAAACATTTCCCACCAGCGATGGCTGCGCCACATTGCCGCGTAACCGGAGATCGGCTTCAGCCTGCATGTCGCGCGTCATCGAAGTCTGGAATTGCAAGCTCGGGCCGCTCTCGATGCGAACGTCGAGTTGGATATTTCTCAGATACTCGTTAGGCGCCGCGGGTGCGCCAATTGGCTTCGCAGTTTGGGCAAGCAGCGAACCGAGGTCGGCTTTAGGGGTGAATCCGGCACGATTGACCGAGATGGTGCCGGCGATCAGGCTGTTGGCGGAGGTTCCGGTGAGGTTGAGTTGGGCGTTGAGCGTGGTGCTCACATCTTCGGGGTAGCGAATTCGAATCTGATCGGCGGTGGCCTGCACGCGATAGATCAGAAGGCCGCCGCTGAAGCCGATAAATCCGCTGAACCCGATGCGGCCGCCTCCCACTTCGGCGGTGAGGCGTTGAATGGTGGCGCGGTTGCGGTCGAAGGTTACGAGGCCGTTCGCATTGTCGACGCCCGTGGTGAGGTCGCCGAGATAGAGCGATGTACTGCGGATCTCGAGTTTGCCGGCCACCTGCGGGTCATTCAAAGCTCCGGTGATGCGCGCGTCGACAATCGCGTTGCCCTGCGCCAGCAAGTCTGCGTTGAACAACTGCAGAATTCCCATGTTCATCCCGCCGGTGACCTGAAGGTCCCAGGGCGACTTGCTGTCGAACGAGATGCGGCCGGTGGCCTGGATGTTGGTCTCCTTGGCCGTGAATTTGGCGCTGCGGATGGTGATGGTTTTGGTGGTGGCTTCAAGCGAAACGGGCTCAGTATTCCGCACCACTACGTCCTCGCTACGAACGCCTGCGCGGATTCTCTGGTTTTCGGGCGGCCTCATTTCGAGGTTATTCAGAGTGATGTCGGCCTTCAATTGATCGGGATTCTTCAACGGCCCCGTGACGATGATGCGGCCATCAAGCCGTCCCTGGAAGGGGAGTTGGGTGCTCTCGCCTGCCGCTTCAGCAACGCGTTGAAGAGTACCGAAGGAGATTGGCGTAAATTGAATTTCGCCGCGACCCTGATAGTCCCCAGTAAGGCGCCACTGCCCCGATCCCGTAACCCGTGAATTGCGCAAATTTCCATCCACTTTGAGATCGAGTAAATGGTCGTGCGTCTTGGCGGTGATAGACGCATTTCCCATGCGGGCGCTTTCAAGTGTCAGTCCGCGCACGTCAGCCTGGCTGTCGAGCGCCGTCAGATCAAACTCGCCTTTGCGTATTTCACCGTTGCCGGAAGCCTTGAACGTTACCTCGCCGGCCAGCGCACGGCCGCCTGGTTGCGCATGTTTGAATTGTTCCAGACGCACGCCGGTGCTAGTCACGTTGAAGCGCAGGTTGCCGTTGGTCCAGTCGGTGCCGGGATGGGTGTAGGCGCCGGTGATGTTGAAGTGCGCCGGGCCGAGGCGCATATCTCCCGATATCACCTCCACGCCGCCGCCGGTATAACGAAGGTCGGCGGTGAGAGTGTCGAATGCTTCGCCCATACCCGCGGGACGGTCCACGCTCAGTTGGATGGATGCGAGAGGCGCGCCGAAAGTCCCGTGCACGCGGATGACGGCGGAGGCAGTTCCGGTGAAATCGACAGTGGAGCCGGCACCGGCGAGCAGTTTCTTCACGTCCGCATTCTTCAGATTCAGGTTGGCTGCGACGCTGCTCCCCTGCTCGGCCTTCCATTGTGTAAGGCTGAGTTGACCGCTACCCGTCACCTGCATGCCAGCCTGATCCACAACGAGATTTCGCGCAGCCAGATGCGATTTGTCGACATCGAAATCAGCTCGCAACTGGTCGATGTGCTCTTTTTCCGCAGTGAGGTTCGAAGCGGTGAGATGGCCACTGATCGACGGGTCATTCAGAGGACCGTCGACGGTAGCGTCGACCGCCACACTGCCTCCTTCCTCAATCTTGAACGGCAGCGTTGGCGGAGGCTGATCGGAGATCAGCGTGAACGCGGGGAGCACGTCGTTCATGTCGCTGGTGCGAGCGGAGACTTGCAGGGTTCGTCCGAGCGTTCCGGAGACGATCAGCCGGCTCTTTGGCGTGGAGACTCTCGAACTGCCCAACTCAACCGTCCCGGCGCGCTGATCGTAGGCTACGTCAGCAACGCCTTCGATGGGGGTTCCGCCGGGCGCCTGCGAAATGACCAGGCTTCCTTTCGCCACGAAATCCGCGACACCGCGAGGCGCGAAGAGCCCTGAGAGTTCAACGGGACCGGACACCGACCCGCTCCACGGCAATGTCTTCGCGGTTCCGAAACGCGCGAGCTCAGAAATCAGCAGATTCGACGCGTCACCCGACACTCGAAAGCGGTTGAATTCGGGCAAAGCGGCGCGGCCTGAGAACCTGCCGCCGAGCGCTGACACGTTGACGCGAGGCAGGTCAACTCCCGCGGGTGTCACGACGGCGTCGGCGTCGAGCGCGACGGGCGCAACCTCCACGCCATTCAACCGCAGAGCCAGGTTACGGCCGTTGACGCGGCCCTTGATGTCGTAGTCAAACTTCGGAGTAAACGCGAGGGTGACCTTGCCCGCGAAATCCGCATCGCCGCGGTGTTCGATAGGGATTCGGAGAATGTCGCCCAACTCAGCCAGCGACGCTTTGGCTCGGACGTCGAAACTGCCATGCATGGCCTTCCAATCGTCAAGCGTGCCCGCGAGTTCGACTCTGGATTTCGGCCACGCAAAGACCATCGTCGGAAAGCGCATACCGTTCTTGTCGAATGACAGGTCAGTGTCAAAATTACCAATCAGCGGGAGGATCTTCGTTGTCTCAACATGTAGCTGTCGGGACGACAGGTGACCCTGGTATTGCGCCTTGGCAGCATCGTAGTCCAGTACAGCGACGAGATTATCGCCTCGAATATCGAGGGGAACGCGCTCTTCCTTGAATTCGACAATGCCATTACGAATTTCATAGCGGCGCATTTTGAGCTTGAGGATCGAGTCGATGAAGTTTGTGCCTTCGCGATGGACGGCGGGCGAGGGCAGGTTGGTTGTACCGTCCGGATAGACGACGAGATGAAACTCCGGTTGGTCGACAATGCCCGAGGCGAGATCCACTTCCTTCTTCAGCGCCGAGATCACCTTAAGGCCAACCACGATTCGCTTGACCCGCAGAAACACAGGCTCGCCGGGCCTTTCCTTACCATGGAGGACGAAGCCTGTGACCTCGCCGGTCATTGTCTTCCAGTCGAAGTTGAAGGTGCCGATCTCGGTCTTGCCGCCGCTGGCCTTCTCGATTTCCTCCACCATGCGCTGCCGCACCTGGTCGTGAAACCACTCGCTTCGGAGCACGAGCACGCCGGTGGCAATGGTAGCGAGCACCAGCGTGGTGAGGGCGGCAATGCTGTACAAGACGAAGCGTCGCCGGCGCGTCATAACTTGTAATCACCGTGATAAACAATGTCGTTCTGTGTGCGCACTTCGCCGAGCCAACGGTCAAGGGATGCGTCAACAAGCCGCTGCCGGACAATCTTCTCGATCTCGGGTTGAAGTTCCTCGAGCGGCGGCACCGCGGTAGTGCGTTTCTGCTTCCACTCAGCCGTTTGCCTGCGATACTCCTGGTCGATTTGGGACGTGGTGATCTGTACGCCGGGCTGAAAGCGATACTCGACAAAGCGCAGCATCGTCACGGTCCAGCTTAAGTGCGACTTGAGCTCGGCGCTCGAGATTCCATAGTTCGCCAACCCGGCATTGAATGCCGCGTCGGACGGATAACGCACGCGGAGCGACTGCAACAGTGGATCGACATCCTTCTCTGACAGTGGGGCGAAACGCGTGAATTCCAACTCGCGGCGAACGAGCATTTGATCCACCAGGCGGTCGAGTGCTTTGCGGCGGTTGTCGACCGAAATATCAACCGGCACGCCGTCAATAAACGATTGGACTCTGATCTCTTCCACTACTTGCGTATGTGTAATCACGCTGTGACCGACATTGGCGGCGACGCGATCGATGATCTCGGCCGGGCAGACGGCGATCAGAGCAAGCGTGAGGATGCCGAAACGCATCAGAAGGCCTGTCCCAGAGAGAAGTGGAATTGGAAAACGTTGATGCGCTGGTTCACCGTGCTGCAGGTAATTGGACCCGCAGGCGGCGCGCAGGTGAGCAAGTCTTCACGCGAACCCTGAAAGCCTTTGAAGCGGGGAGAGTTCGGCGACAGCGCGAGATCGATGCGGACTGGGCCGATCGGGGTCTTGTACCGGACGCCGAAGCCGAACGAATGAACCATGTAGTTGAAGTCGGTCAGATCTCGCTGGCTGACGCGGAAGCTGATGTCTTTGAGGCTCGAGTAGCTATTCCCCGCGTCATGAAAGAACACCCCGCCTACATTGTCGCCGATCAACGGAAATCGTAACTCTGTGGAGTTGAGAAGCAAGGCCGTGGATCCAAGGGGGAAGCCGGTAGTGGGATCGCGCGGCCCTGCCTGATTGTCGGGAAAGCCGCGATGGCTGGTGGAGCCGCCGGTAAAGAACCGTTCAGGCAGTGGTATTTCGGCGAGTCCGCCGAAGCGTTCAATCACACCGAAAGTCGTATTCCGCGCGAGCGTTAGGTCACGCGTGATGCGGTGATAGGTGGAGTTGCGAACGAGGAGGCGGCCGAAAGAAGACTCGGAGCCGAACTGGCGCGTCGCCAAACCAATATCGACGGTATTGTAGATGCCGCGGTGTGCGTCGAGCGGATCGTCGCGGCGATCCTGGATAAAAGTTCCCGACAGCACGCCGACACGTACCGACTGAGAGAGGATCGGAATTAACTGGGGCGTGATCTGCACCGAATTTGGATCGACGAACACGTCGCGATAAGTGAAGCGGTACTGCATGGTGGTGGCGCGAGAGAGACGTTGGCCCAACTGGATAGAGCCCTCAACCCGGCGGGCCGCGAACGTCCTAACGTCGCGCGAGTCGTCGAAGAGTCCGGAAAAAGTGAGGTTGAGGTTTTCGTTGTTCTTGAATTGGGGTGCGTAGTAGGACAACACCGCGCGCTGCTCGAGTGTCGAGAAGCGAGTTTGCAGGCTGAGGGTATGCCCGAGGCCAAGGAGATTGATCCGGCTCACGCCGAGCGAGATGCGGGGTGAAAATCCAGGTGCGCCGGCCGGTGCATCAAAGCTGGTGACGCCGCCGCCGATGCGCGCCACCTCCGCGCCAAAGCCGGCATTGAACGAATAGAGCCGCGCTTCTTCCACTTGATAAAGGACGTACTTGCTCTCTTCCGTGCCTTGCGGGTTTTGCAGTGCGGTCTGCACCTTGGCGAAGATCCCCAAGTCGTACAACCGGCGCTGGGTGTCGAAAATCTGGGACTGAGAGAGCGGGTCGCCGGCGGCGAATTTAATGCGATTGTCAACGATGGTCGGATTTGTGGTGGAGAGTCCACCAACCAGAATATTGCGAACAAACTGGCGCCGTCCTGGATTGACGTTGAACTGCAGATCCACTTGTGTCGCATCCGCGGCGGGCTTCTGGCTCCATTCGAAGGTGGCGTCTGGAAAGCCGTGGTTATAGAAGTAGGTGAGGATGGTGTCGCGATCATTAGCGACGTTGGTTTCGCTGAACGGCTGGCCCGCAGTGGAATGAATAACGCTTAGTAAGAAGTCTCGCTCCCCGGGCGTGGCGCCTGCGAGATTAAGCGAGGAGACGAACGATTGCGCGCCTTCGACGACCGCGACGGAGACGCCAATATCACCACTCCTGCCCTTATAGTCGTCCTGCACCTTGGAGGTGACTTTAACATCGCGAAATCCGTTGGACTTATAGAGGTCTTCAATCGAGTTAATGTCGCGATCGAGGTAGCGCTGGCTGTAGCGGCCATGGCGAAAGCGCAGCCATGTAGCCGGCGTAACGTACATACGTTCGCGAAGGGTATTGTCGTCGAAATACCGGTTGCCATCGATGGCGAGGGCCACCAGTCTGTGCCGGCCGGACCGGTCGATCGTATAAACGATGTTCTGAGCGCCGTTATCAACCGGGAGCGATTCAAAGTCGACGTCGACATCAAAGTAGCCCTGCGATTGGAAGTATTCGACGAGGTTGCGCCGCCCCTCGACAAGCAGGGCGCGATCCACTGACCGCTCCTGGTAGATCGGTAGAAGTTGTTTGAGCTTGCCGCGCGAAAGGCGAACTCCCTCGGCACTGACCTTCACGATCGGTCCGGCGTCGATGTTGATGGTGGGCGTAACGGTGTTTGCATCCTCGTGATAGTCGAGGCGCGAGAGAGTCACGGTGGCGAGAAGGTGATCGTTCTTCTGATAGAAAGACCGTACGTTCTCTATACCGCTCTGTAGACGGGACTCGGTGAGAGGACGCCAGCGTTTGAGAAAGAAATAGCGCCAGTGTGTCGAACTTGCAACTGCTTCCTGATGCCGCTCGGGTTTGCCTTCGATATTGACGCCGTCAAAGCGGGCACGCGGACCTGCATCAACGCGAAAGTCGATGTTGATCTGCTCGATCTCCGGTTGGCGTGCCAAGTCGTAAGTCACGGCTGACTTGTACAGGCCATTTGACCGCATACGCCCCTGGATATTCTCGATGGCTTGCCGGACGGCGCCTTCGGTAAATTGGGTTCCGAGTTGAAGCTTAGACGCGGTGACGATCTGGCCCGGGTTGGGCGGATCGGCGGCGCCTTCGACAGACACCCGCCCAATGAAGTAGTCCCGAGCGGTGACGATACGAACCGCGACTTGCCCGTTCGGGGCGTTCTCAACGTCCACGGCGACGTCGGAGTAGCGGCCGGTTGCATAGAGGCTTGCGATGGCTGCGCGAACCGAAACCGCAGTCAGGCGGTCACCAGGCTTGAAGGGAAGAAGACGGCTCAATTCGGCTGCCGCGACGGGTTGATCTGCCGGGTCGAAGGCCAGTGTCGTGATGATTTTTCCCTCGAACGCGACCGTCGATTCCGGGCGATTCTGAGCGTTCAGCGACGTCAGCGCGACGAGGACCAACGTGGTAAGCAGCGTGGGGCAGCGGCCCTGCGTAGCGCGCACTTTCCCGATCATAGCGCAGTGGTTGTTAACATCGGGTTGTATGGCCGCCCTAAATAAGGAACGCTACTCACGACAGTTGCGTTTCGCTCCGCTCGGGGAACCAGGGCAGAGGCGCATCAGTGACGCACGAGTCGCAATCGTGGGATGCGGAGCGCTCGGCAGTGTCCAGGCGGAACTCCTGGCGCGTGCCGGTACCGGCTTTTTGCGTTTGATCGATCGCGATTCAGTGGAACTCTCGAACCTGCAGCGGCAATTGCTTTACGATGAGCGCGACGCCCGCGAGGGTACGCCGAAAGCAGTGGCTGCGGCGCGCAGGTTAGCCGATATCGCATCCCCAGTGGAGGTGGAGGCGGCGGTGGCTGACCTGAGTCCCGCCAATGCCGAGGATTTGCTGGGCGATATCGAACTCATCCTTGACGGTACCGACAATTTCGAAACGCGATACCTGATTAATGATTTTGCAGTGAGTCGCGGCATCCCCTGGATTTACGGCGCGGCCGTTGGGAGTTACGGCTTGAAGATGGCGGTGATCCCGGGCCAAACGGCATGTCTGGCGTGTGTTTACCCTGAACCGCCGGCGGGGGTCCAGCCCTCGTGCGAAACCGCGGGAGTACTCGCTCCTCTCACCATGACCATCGCCGCTCTACAGGCTGCGGACGCACTCAAAATACTCAGCGGACACGGAGCGGAGGTGTCCGGCAGGATTACGACGGTGGATGTTTGGGGAGGCGCCATCCGGCAGTTGGACGGTTCTCCGCCCGATCCCCAGTGCCGGGCGTGCGGACAGCGGCAGTTCACATGGCTTGATGGAGGAAAGCGGGCGCCAATCAGTCTTTGCGGTCGAAATGCGGTCCAGATCCACGAACGGCACCGTCCGGTGGACCTGCCGGCGCTGGCACGGCAGCTGGAAGGGGTAGGCGCGGTGCGGTCCAACGAGTTCGCCCTCCGCGCGTCGATCGATGCGTATGAACTAACGGTCTTCCCGGATGGCCGTGCAATCATTAAAGGGACTCAGGACATCGGAATTGCGCGCAGCATCTACGCGAAGTACGTAGGTAGTTAGCCTCTCACATGTGGAAGGGTGACCTGTTTTTTCTCTTATCGAACCTGGTGCAAAAGGATTTCAAGATCCGGTACCGGAACATGTCCCTCGGAGTTTTCTGGTCGCTGCTCAATCCGCTGGTGATGATGTCGGTCCTGACCTTTGTATTTACGAAGGTCCTGGGAGGCGGCAACGCGCGCGAGTATGCACTGAGCGTCCTGTGCGGCCTGGTAACCTTCAATTTTTTTGCACTCGGCTGGAGTACGGGCACCAGTTCCCTGGCTGACAATGCTCATTTGATCAAGCGCGTCCCGGTGCCGCGCGAGGTAGTGCCGATTGCCTCGGTACTCTCCAACTGTCTGCATTTTCTAATCCAGATTGCGCTTGTACTTGTCTGTGTGATCGTCTTTGGCCGTGGCATTAACATCCACTGGCTGTGGCTGCCGGTACTCTGGGGTCTCGAAGTTGTCTTCGTGTGCGGACTGGCGCTGGCGTCCTCGGCACTCAATGTTTATATACGCGACATGCGGTACGTGGTGGAGTCGGCCAACACGGTGATGTTCTGGCTGGTCCCGGTGTTTTATTCATTCACTATCATTCCGGCGCAGTACGTACCGGTGTACCTTTGGAACCCCGTAGCTGCGCTGGTCCTGAGCCTCAGAAAGGTTTTACTGGACGGGCAGGCGCCTCTGGGACACACGATGTCGAACCTGGCCATTGCCTCCTGCGTCACCTTCGCGGCCGGCTGGTTTATTTTCCAGGCTGTAAAGAAGCGTTTCTTTGAGTATCTCTAGCTAGATGAATCGCATCGAATTTCGAGGAGTGTCGAAGAGCTTTCCCCATGCCGCGGGGCGGATGCTTTTGCGCACGCGGATGCTCGAATGGTTTGGCGCGCACAAGCACGAGCGCTTTTTCGCCTTGCGGAATGTAACCTTCGATCTCCAAGACGGTGAGAGCGTCGCGTTAATTGGTGGAAATGGCGCAGGCAAGAGCACCTTACTCAGCCTGGTGGCGGGACTTGCGGCGCCCGATGCGGGCACGGTGGCGGTGAACGGCCGCATCGCAGCGCTGCTCGAGCTTGGATCCGGCTTTCATCCGGATTTGACTGGCGCTGAGAATCTTGTGCTCAACGCCTCACTACTAGGCATGAGCCGGCGCGATACGTACGCGGCGATGGATTCGATGGTGGATTTCTCGGGAGTCGGCGATTTCATCCATGAACCCTTACGGACTTACTCAAGCGGGATGGTGGTGCGGTTGGCGTTTTCCGTTGCAATCCATATCAATCCAGACATTCTGATCGTCGACGAAGTGCTGGCCGTGGGCGACCACGCGTTTCAGCAAAAGTCGGCGGCCGCCTTACGGCACCTGCGGGAGCAAGGCAAGACATTGCTGTTTGTGTCGCATTCCGGTGCGGCGGTTCAAGCGATGTGCGAACGGGCCCTTTGGCTGGATCACGGACAGGTTGTGTCCGACGGGAACGTGAAGGAAGTGCTGGAGGCGTACGAGGGACGGTCGACAGTGGCGTAATCTTGAACATCCGGCAGCCGACGGTGGGATAATCGGGAGCGGATGAGTCCCAAACTTGTGCGGCCTTTTGAGTCCATCGAGGATACGCAGGAGTTTATCGAACTACTGACCGACGCGATCGGGCAGGCGGCGAGGGAAGTTCAGGAGGAGACTGAGCAGGCGCACCGGTCGTCTCAGCCGCGCCGTGCCGAAGCTTTCCAACTTGCCCACTACAAGCTGGAGCAACTAGCGCTGCATGTCCGGAAGAGCCGCCGGATCATGAACGACCTGCGAATGATCCGCCGGATGTTGGCCAACGAGCGCGGCTAGTTCGCGGATTTGCCTGTATCGTCGTAGAATAGAGAAGTCGATTCCGCCTCCGCAGCGGGCGCGTAGCTCAGTTGGTTAGAGCACCTCGTTTACACCGAGGGGGTCCGGGGTTCGAGTCCCTGCGCGCCCACCACAACTTATTGACAGTCCAATGTAAGGAAGAACGCGCTTTTTCCTTGAAATAATTAGAGTTTGGAGCCCATTTTTGTGGCAAGACTCTAATTATCGATTGCCTGTATAATAACCCCACGTGCGTCAGTAAGTTACAGCCATTTGAGGGTATTGGCGGTTAGTCCAAACGGTCCAATTTGGTTAGTACCGTGACTCCTGTAGCCGCCAATTGGACTTGTCTCAACACCTGTAAAATCAGTTAGTTAAATACTCCCACCCGAAGGTACCACCCCGTACCTACTAACCGATATGGCTACGCTGCTTTGATTATTGTAAGTAACCGCGTTGGCTAGTAAAAGAATACTAGCTCTTTTGACGCAGTCATTCCGGCCAGAAGCCGGTGGCTGCGCAGATGCCGCTCAATTCGAGCGAAGGTTCAATTCAAGTGGCGAGCAGGATCTGCTTCGGCGGGCGCTAGGAGGCGTTGTGTCTCGATTTATTTGGCTGAGTGCGGGGTTGATGTTAGCAGCAGGTCTGGCAAATGCCCAAGACCCACCAGATGCGTCAAAGAAGTTCGGCACCGGCACTATAGCGGTGGGTGCCTCCACGACGCTGACGATTACGCTATCGAATCCCAATGCCACTCCGCTCACCAATGTCGGCATCGTCGACCACCTGCCTGCGGGCATCGCCGTGGATCCCTTGAATCTTGGGGTAACTGGCAATTGCAGTACTGCCCCGGTCAATGGGACAGTGAACGCGCCGAATGCGGCGACGATTGCACTCACGAATGCCACTCTCGCAGCCAATGCAAGCTGTCAATTTAGTGTCAAAATCACTGGCGTTCAAATGGGGGCGTGGACAAACCTTACCGATGCTCCGACTGCTACAGGCACAAGCGGCGGCGTGGCAACGAGCGCCGACATTAAGATCGTCGGGCCGCCAGTCATTTCCAAGTCTTTCTCGACGGCACGCATTAAGCAGGGTGGGATTGCGACCTTGAACTTTACGATTTCAAACCCAGTTGCAAATCCGGTGACGTTGACTAACGTGGTTGGTGGAGACTCCGTTCCGCAGGGGCTATTGATTGCGCCGACTCCAAACGCGTCAGCCTGTGCCGGTGGCACGATTCCCATTGTGCTGCCGTCAACCGTGAACCCCAGCATTGCAAGCCTGGCGGCAGGAGCCAGCTGCTCGTATTCCGTGGATATCATCGCCGACGGGACTGTATTTGGAACCATCCAGAATAGCGCCACGGTGACGTCGACGAATGGAGGGGCCGGTATCAGCGCTAACGCTACAATCTACGTCGTATCACCCCCACAGCTCGACAAAAGCTTCTCCCCAGCCGGCATTCCGGTGAACGGCACCGGTGTGGTCAGTTTCATCCTCACAAATCCGAACTTGGATATTGCCTCGTCCTTATCTGGAATTTCATTTACAGACGATCTTCCCGCGGGGCTGATCTTCACCGACGGTCTGGCGTCGGCTAGCTGCCCGGGCGGGACCATCAGTGCGGCTCCCAGTGGTACTCACCTGGTCGTTTCCGGTGTCAGCCTAAATGCCACCGGCCTTTGTTCGTTCAGCCTCGGCGTGAAAGGAACTACTCCGGGAGTGAAGCCGAATGTAACCAGCGCGCCGACATCGAATGAAGGCGGCCCCGGTGCGCCGGGAAGCGCCCAAATCTCTGTTCTCGTGCCTCCGACCTTGACCAAATCTTTTGGGGCCGCTTCTCTGCCTGTGAATGGAACCACCAGCCTCACGCTTACTCTGGCCAACCCGAATCCGGCCGGCACCACGTCTCTGACAGGAGTAAGCTTCACGGATGCTCTGCCGGCAGGACTTGTCATTGCCACCCCGCCGGCGCTCTCCGGCACCTGCACCGGAGTAACCGCAAACGCGGGAGCTACAACGATCACACTCGCTCCAGCAACCCGGGCTCCGGGCTTTACGTGCACCGTGATCGTGAACGTCACAGTCACTACCGCCGGCCGTAAGGATAATTCGGTTACGCCGCATTCGAACAACGGTGGAGATGGAAATGCGGCCACCGCATCGCTGAACGTCTTTGCCCCGCCGACTATTTCGAAGTCATTCAATCCGACTTCTGTCCCGCTGAACGGCAACTCGACACTCACCATCACGATCACCAATCCGAACCCAGTCGGCCCTCCGGCCCTGCCGTCGTTGACTGGAATCGGCTTTACAGACACGCTGACGAACATGGTGGTCGCCAGTACGCCGAACGTCTCCAACAGTTGCGGTGGCACCGCCAACGTGACCGCCGGGGCAAATTCCTTCAGTCTTAGCGGAGTGACACTGGCTTCGGGACAGAATTGCTCGATTTCCCTTTCGGTGACCGCGAAAGCCGTTGGTTCATTGGGGAATACGACCGGTCCCGTTCATTCCACAGAGGGTGGCGACGGCAATCCGGGAACAGCAACGCTGCTGTCCTTCGGACCACCAACCTTAACAAAGGCTTTTTCGCCCCTGTTCATTCCGGCCAGCGGAACTAGCACGTTGGGATTCGTGGTTACGAACCCGAATGCGACCTTGACGCTGTCGGCGGTGGCTTTCGCCGATACACTCCCCAACGATGTGACCATCAACGGCGGTGTTCAGAATAGTACCTGCGCTGGAGCGGTCATCACCGCGACACCTGGTACGAACGTGATCAACTTCTCTGGCCTGACGCTCGCCGGTGGAGGCTCATGTTCCTTTGAGGTGAAGGTTACTGCTCCAACCGCTGGCGCCAAGATTAATGTGACTGGCGCCATCACGTCGACCGAAGGCGGCACTGGCCTTACAGCTACCTCCACACTGACTGTCGCTTCGCCCCCGACACTTATCAAGTCATTCGGCGCACTGAGTGTACCGGTAGGCGGAACCACCAGTCTGACGTTGACTCTCTCGAATCCGAACGCGACGGTGGCTCTAACCGGGGTCACGTTCAACGACGTGCTGCCGGCCGGACTGGTAGTCGCAACGCCGCTCAGTGTTGGCGGGACGTGTACGGGAGTAACCGCAGCGGCGGGAGGCGGATCGGTTTCGTTGAACATTGCGAACTTTGCCGCGGGCGCTAGCTGCACGGTGATCATCAACGTCACCGGCACGTCGTCGGGTAAGAAAGACAACCTCGTCACTCCCAAGTCGACTAACGGCGGAGATGGCGCGCCGGCCAATGCGTCGATTAACGTATTTGCCCCGCCGGCGATCAGCAAGGCGTTCAGCCCTTCCTCTGTACCGATCAACACCAACTCAACTCTGACCGTCACGATCACCAATCCGAATGTCGCCGGCTTGCCGCCTCTGACCGGAATCGGCTTCACCGACAACATGACAGGCACGGTTGTTGCGACGCCCGTAGTCGTCGGCAACCTGTGCGGCGGCACGCCGACTGTCGTCGCAGGAGCGGCCAGTTTCAGCCTGGCAGGCGTAACGCTCGCTTCAGGCGCCAACTGTACCTTCGCGGTGTCGGTAACCGCGAAATCCGCCGGAACTCTCTCGAATACCACCGGCCCCCCGCATTCAAACGAGGGCGGCGACGGAACTCCTGGTACAGGCACACTGACTTCGGTGCTGCCGCCGACCATTACGAAGGTCTTCACAGCGCCGGCGGTTCAGATCGGCGGGCAGACTACGCTGACAATCACCGTCACCAATCCCAACGCTGCCGTTACGTTGAACAATGTTTCGATGACCGACACCTTGCCCGCCGGTATCGAGGTGGTTACACCCACGCCCAATGCCGGGACCTGCTTCGGAGGTACGTTCAGCACTACGACGACGAGCATTACCTTCACGGGTGGGAGTATTCCTGCCGGACAGTCCTGCGGCATTCCGGTTCTGGTTAAGGGGACAGCTCTTGGCACGCTGCAGAACACCGCCACGGCAACCTCGTCCAACGGCGGCGATGGTGATCCAGCGAAGGCAACGCTGACCGTTACCCCACTAGCCCCGGTCCTAACAAAGTCATTTGGTGCGCCAAATATTCCCTTGGACGGCACCACGACGTTGACCTTTAAATTGTCGAACCCCAATACGGATCCCGCCTTGGGCATTCTGAATGGCATCAACTTCACCGACAGTCTACCGGCCGGATTGGTGATTGCGACGCCGAACGGCCTGGTAACTGGCTGCGTGCCTCCGGGTACCCTGACGGCACCTGCCGGTACGAGCACTATCAGCTTGAGCGGTGTGACCCTCGCGGCCAACACCAATTGCACTTTCACCGTGACGGTGAAGGGTGTTAGCGCCGGTGGCTGGCTCAATACGACGAGCCCGGTTCACGCCACTGGAACGGTGGACGGCCAGGCTGCATCCGCCGACATCTTTGTGGTGCCGCATCCGGTGATCACGAAGACGTTCACAGCTCACACCATCAATCTGGGACAGAGCACGCCGTTGACGTTCACGATCTCGTACCCGGCGGCTGCGCCACTCGCTGCCGCACCGCCGATGACAGGGATCACCTTCGTCGACACTCTGCCGGACGTCATCATTGTCTCGACGCCTAACAACCTGGTAGGCGGCTGCGGTGGTGGAGTTATTGCCACTACCAGCACCACTGTCTCGCTCACCGGGGCAACGCTACAACCGGGTCAAAGCTGTACATTCTCGATCAATGTGACTGGAAAGATCGTCGGGACCAAGACCAATACGGTACAGGCAACGACGGACAATGCCGGACCCAGCAACATTGCAAACGACACCATCACGGTATTCAACACGTCGCTACCTCCGACGCTGCTGAAATCCTTCTCGGCGCAGTTTGTTCAATCGGGTGGTTCGGTGATCATGACCCTGGTTCTGTCCAATCCGAATCCGTTCCAACTCACCGGCCTCGGGTTCACGGACATCCTGCCCGCCGGCCTGATCGTCTCCACGCCCAATAACGGGTTGTCTACCACCTGCAACGGCACGACGACGGCGGTAGCGGGGTCGAGTACGGTCTCGCTCAGCGGCGCGTCGCTGGCGGCATCGGCCTCGTGCACGATCATGGTGAGCGTGACCGCCACGGCTAATCCAACGGTGCGAGTCTGCAACGTCACCTCGGAAGTAGTCTCAGACCAGACGCCCAAAGGCGCTCCCGGCGAGGCCTGCCTGACGGTTGGCTCGGCGGCCATCGCGCCTCCCGACGGATTCCAGATTCGCTATGCGGGGAATCTGAACGTCGGCGACGCGGTCATCAATCTCTCTAACTCCGGAGCATTAAGCGGGTTCGATCCGCAAGGTCAGATCTGCGTGAACACCTACACGTTCAGTCCGGACGAGCAACTGGTGTCCTGCTGCACCTGCCTGGTGACTCCGAACGCGCTGAATTCGCTCTCAGCGAAAAAGGATCTCATTTCCAACACGCTCACTCCGGCCGCCCCAGCGTCAATCGTCATCAAGCTGCTGGCTAGTTTGCCGCAAGCCGGCAAATGCGACGCGGCCGCACCCACTACCTTCAGCAAGCTAGCCCCGGGGTTGCTGGCTTGGGGTTCAACGCTGCATGTACCGCCGTATGCGGCGGACACATCGGTGACTGAAACTGCGTTTACGAAGTCGACTCTGAGTGCGTTCGAACTTCAGAGAATTACTTCGCTATGCGGATTCATACAGTCGAACGGAAGCGGATTCGGAGTTTGCGCTTCGTGCCGCTCCGGTGGTTTATAGACGGGGCGTGTTACTTGTAGAGCGTGACGACGATTGAGCAGGAGCGCGCGTTTTACGACGCAAACTACGCACGCTTTCTGACTTTGCCGGATCATGCTCTGCGGGTGGATCGTGCGGTGCTTGAAAAGTGCCTCAGCGATCCGGCACACCCGTTCTATGAACGGCAAAGGTTATACCGGGCCTCGATGGCTGCGCTCGATCGGGCGTCGCTAAGAGGTTCACGGGTTTTGGACTACGGCTGCGGTCCTGCAGACTTCGGCGTGTGGATGGCGACCGAGGGCGCGGACGTTACGCTGCTTGACTTGTCGCCGGCCGCCGTTGAGTTAGGGCGCAGAAGAGCTTCGGCGTCCGGAGTCGTAGTTCGGGGAGTGGCGGCGGATGCCATGCGGCTCCCGATGTTCGAGGAGGGCGAGTTCGACCTTGTTTTCGCGTGCGCGGCGCTGCATCACACGCTTAAATATGGGGACGCCGTTGGTGAGCTGGCTCGGGTGATGAAGCCGGCGGCCCGGTTAGTGCTCTGCGAGACGTGGGGTGGAAATCCCCTGTTGAACGCTGCGCGCCGCATTAGGGCCAGCGCCGCCGGCGAGGCCGAGGAGCAGGGGGAGGAGATCATCCTCTCGCGCACCGAACTGCGAGCCCTGGATCCGTGGTTTGATTCGCTTGTCGTCGAGCCTCTCAATCTGTTCGCAATGGGAAAACGTTTATTGAGGGGACATCTTGTAAATCCCGTGGCGCGCGGCGCGATTTCAGTCCTCGAAACGATAGACCGCGCGGTGCTCGGAATGGTGCCTGGGCTGCGCGAGTGGTGCGGAGAGGCAGTTATCACCGCACGGAGACGGCCTTAAATCACGCTGGAACGCGGTGAAAGAAGCCGTGCAGCCGGTGGAACCACTGGGTATTTTCGAAGTACATGAACGGGCACTCCCCGGCGGTCACCGTCAGATGATTCTTCAAAGCGACTTCGACGGCCACCTCATGGGTTTGGCGCATCCATATGCGTGTGATTCCCGCGCGGGCACAGTCCTCCACCAGCGCCGTGGTAAGGGCAGGGGTGGTAAGGAGTAGCGCAGCATCGGGAGGCGGCTGAATTTCCGAGATGAAGGCGTAGCACCGCCGGCCATCCAGCTCCGTCAAATTCGGGTTAACGGGAAGCACATCGTAGCCGCGGCGCGCCATTTCGGTAAAGAGGGAGCGGCTATAGTCGCTGGGAGTCCGCGAGACGCCGACGATGGCAATCCGCTTCTGAGCCAGGAAGTCCTGAATGTTAGCGAGGGAATTCTGGGACATATTGAGTATTCCGGACCTTGTAGTCCTTATTCTACATCCGTTATCCTGAAGATATGAACCCCACCGAGTCCCCCGCCCCGGATCCGACACCCGTACTTGCGCCGGACCCGCTGCTGGTGACCACCCTTGCCGGCGGGCAGAAGGTGAAGCGCCGGATGTTGCGGATGCGCGCCTGCAATGAGAAGGACGAAAAAGGGAAGATTTGCGCGGGACACTTGAAGCGCTGGTTTTTCTTTGGCGCAGAGGTGGCGGAGCAGTTCGGCAAAGACGTCGAGATCTATCGCTGCGAAAACTGCAAGACGTTGTACTTGCCGAATCCGGAAGAAACGCCAAGAACTGGAACGCTGGCGTACTAGCCGGGCGCGCCTACTTCACTTTCGTCGGATCCCAATTGTCGTCGCCCTTCAGGAAGACCTTGGGCTGGTACTCTGCCGCTTCGCGCACCGACAGCGTCACGGCGCGTGAATTCCGCTCTCTTCCCTTCACAGCGCCGGGGCCGCGTGACCGGTAGTCGGAAAGAAACGTGGTGGGCAGGGAGGGTTTGCCATCGTGCTCCCATTCGAGCCAACCGGCGGGCGCGATCTCCGCACCCATGTACGTGTCGATGAAAATGACTTTTGCGTAAGCACGCCACGGACGCCCGAGATATACGTTCTCCACGCTGTCCTCCGCCGTCAGGCGGCACTTATAGAAAACGTAGCCGCTGTCCTGGGCCGCGCGATGGCGGCTTTGCGCGGTGATGGCGATCATCTTGTTTGGGAGGCTGTGAATTTCGCAGTTGTCGAACAGCGCCACCGCGTCGCCAAAGATGTAGTCGACGTTGCCTTCGACGTAGCAGTCGGCGAAGTATTGGCGGGCCGGCTTGCACCCGGGTTCGTCGGACATGCAGCCGGCGGTGGTGGCGTAGAGCGTGTCCTGGTGCCCGAGGAAGCGAACCTTGCGAAACACAGCGCGGTCGCCAGTGATGCGGAGCGCGACGGCTTGTGAACCTTCCTGTAGCGGATGGGTGCGGCTATAAGTGTTTTCGAACGTTAGATTCTCCGCGTAGAAATCGTCGCCGGTAACGGTGGTGCTGGCGGACTTAAAGGTGCCTCCGGCGGCAGTGGCATTCAGATTCCAGCTCAGGACCACGTCCTTGGGAGAAGAGCCGAGTCCGCGCAATTGAATGTTGGACGCGGAAATCGTGACCTTCTCCTCGTAAAGGCCCGCCCGGATTCGGATCACGCCGCCTTCCGGGAGCGAGTCGACTGCCGCTTGCACTGTGACAAAGTTGGCCGAGCCGTCCTTAGCCACCGTAACCGACGAAGGTTCGGCGAAGGCCAGCGTTAGAACAAAAATGGCAGGACTCATTGAACTTGATAATATTAGAAGAGCGGACTCCCCATCCGCCAACACCTTCCGCATGGATCAATTTCAAAACCGGCAGCAAGCACTCTATGACGCATTAGCCTCCCGCATCCTCGTTCTGGATGGCGCGATGGGCACGATGGTGCAACAGCGTCACTTAACCGCGGAGGACTTCGGCGGAGCAGCGCTAGAAGGCTGCAACGAGAACCTGGTTCTCACCCGGCCCGACGTGATTCTTGATATTCATCGCGCCTATTTCGAGGCGGGTGCCGACATTGTCGAGACCGACAGTTTTCAGGCGTCGACGATCGTGCTCGCGGAATACGACCTTGCCGACAAGGTGCACGAGATCAATGTCAAGGCTGCAGGCCTGGCGCGCCAAGCCGCCGAGGAATTCTCAAAGAACGGACGGATGCGGTTTGTAGGTGGATCGATTGGACCCACTACCAAGTCGCTCTCACTCCGTCGCGAACTCAGTTTCGACGACATGGCCGCGAGTTACTACGCGCAGGTAAAGGGACTCATTGAGGGCGGCGCGGATATTCTCATGGTGGAGACGTGCTTTGACACGTTGAACGCCAAGGCAGCTATCTACGCGATTGCCCGCATGCGTAAAGAGATCGGCCGCCCCATCCCGCTGATCGTCTCCGGCACCATTGAACGTTTCGGCTCGATGCTCGCCGGTCAGCCAGTGGACGCATTCTATCCGTCGGTAATCCATGGCGACCTTCTCGCTGTTGGCCTGAACTGCGCCACCGGGCCGGATCTGATGACCGATCACATCCGCACCCTGAATCAGATGTCGTCGACGCGAATTTCCTGTTATCCCAACGCCGGCTTGCCGAACGAAGAAGACAAGTACGACGAGACGCCGGAATCGCTCGCCGGTCAGCTCGCGAAGTTCGTGGACCACGGCTGGCTGAATGTCGTTGGCGGCTGCTGCGGTACCACGCCCGCGCACATTCGCGCCATCGCTCAAATGGTGGACGGACGCGCGCCGCGTCCCGAGCCGGAGGCCAATCGCAAGACTTGGTTTACCGGCGTTGAACTGGTGGAGGCCGACGACTCCAGCCGGCCGCTGATTGTCGGGGAGCGCACCAACGTCATTGGCTCGCGACTGTTCAAGAGCATGATCGCCGAGGAAAAGTGGGAAGAGGCGAGCGAGATCGCGCGCTGGCAGGTGAAGAACGGCGCTCACATTGTCGACGTTTGCCTGCAGTCGAGCGATCGCGAGGAATTGAACGACGTCGACCCGTTTTACAGCAAGCTGATGCCGAAGATCAAGGTGCCGGTGATGGTGGACACCACCGATACCGACGCCGTTGAACTAGCGCTCAGCTATACGCAGGGAAAGAGCATCATCAACTCGGTGAACCTGGAGGACGGCGAAGAAAAATTCGAGAAGATGTGTCCCATCGCCAGGACCTACGGCGCCGCGCTGGTGGTGGGCACCATCGACGAAGATCCGGTGCAGGCCCAGGCTTTTACGCGTGAGCGAAAGCTGGCGGTGGCCCGGCGGTCCACCGAATTGCTGACGAGTAAGTACGGGATCCCGGCGACCGACATCATCATTGATCCGCTGGTGTTTCCGTGCGCCACCGGCGACGAGAATTACATCGGCGGCGCGGTAGAGACGATCGAGGCCCTCAGGCTGATCAAGGCTGAGGTTCCGCTGGTGAAGACGATCCTCGGCATTTCGAACATTTCGTTCGGACTGCCGGCGTCGGCGCGCGAAGTGGTGAACTCGGTTTTCCTGTATTACTGCACCAAAGCCGGACTCGACCTGGCGATTGTGAACGCTCAGAAGCTCGAGCGTTTTGCCTCAATTCCCGAGCACGAGCGGCGACTGGCGGAGCAACTGCTCTTTAATACGCCGCCCAACGATATTCCGGCCGATCATCCGCAAGCGGAACTCATGAAGACGGCGCCCGAGGACTGGCGGCAACAATCCAAAGAACAGAAAGCCGCGATCAATCAGTTCCACATTGCCGCCATCACCGCCCACTTCCGTCACACCGTGGCGAAGGAGAAGAAGAAAGCCTCGGATATCCCGCTTAACCAGCGGCTGGCGAATTACATCATCGAAGGCACAAAGGACGGACTGGTAGCGGATCTAGAGTTGAAGCGCGCCGAAAAGGTTGCCCCCCTGGACATCATTAACGGGCCGCTGATGGCGGGCATGTCGGAAGTGGGCCGTCTTTTCAATAACAACGAGCTGATTGTTGCCGAGGTGCTGCAGTCGGCCGAAGCGATGAAGGCAGCGGTCAACCATCTCCAGCAGTACATGGAGAAGGCGGACACAGCGGCGCGCGGCAAGGTGGTGCTGGCGACTGTGAAAGGCGACGTCCACGATATTGGCAAGAACCTCGTCGAGATTATCCTGAGCAACAACGGCTACACGGTGGTGAATCTCGGGATCAAGGTGGCGCCCGACCGGATCATTGAAGCGGCGCGTGAGCACAAGCCCGACGCCATTGGCTTGTCGGGCCTGCTGGTGAAGAGCGCTCACCAGATGGTGACCACGGCGCAGGATTTCCGCGAGCACGGCCTAGGCATTCCGCTCTTGGTGGGCGGCGCGGCGCTGTCGTCAAAGTTCACCGAGGTAAAGATCGCGCCGGCTTATCAATCACCGACCTTCTACGCCAAAGACGCGATGACCGGCCTGCGGATCATGAACGAGATCATGGATCCGGCTACGCGCGAGGCCACGCTGGCGGCTGCCGTGCGTACCGAGAGCGGCCCGGGCTTTGAAGGCCCGGTCAGGGGCGTGGTGCCATCGAGCACGGCGCGGAGTCCAAAGGTACGCACCGACATTCCCATTCCGGCAGCGCCCTACCTGGACCGCCGAGTCCGGGAATTGCCGCATCTAACCGAACTGTGGAGCTACATCAACCCGTACATGCTGTACGGGAAGAACCTCGGCTTCAAAGGCAATTTCGAGAAATTGCTGCACGACCGTGACGAGAAGGCGCTCGACCTGTTCCACAAGATGGAATCGATCAAGGAGTGGGCGGCCGGCTTCATGAAGCCGAAAGCGGTGTGGCAATTCTTCGAGACCGAGCGCGATGGCAACGCCATCAATTTCTTTGCGCCGGGCGGCGCCACGCCCATCCACACATTCCAGTTCGGACGGCAGGCCAAAGATGACGGACTGTGCCTGAGCGACTTTGTCCTGGACGCCACTGAATCGCAGCGCGATCACATCGCGCTGTTGGTGGTGACGGCGGGCGATGGCTTGCGGGAGCGCGCCGAGGAGGCGAAGATCGCCGGCGAGTACTTCAAGTCGATCGCATTGTCAGCGTTGTCCACCGAGACCGCCGAAGCCTCCACCGAATGGCTGCACCGCCGACTGCGCGAGGACTGGGGATTCCCGGATTCACCCGGTATGACCATGCAGGAGCGCTTCACGGGCAGGTATCGAGGCAAGCGCTACAGCTTCGGTTACGGCGCCTGTCCCAACATGGAAGATCAGCAGGGTATCTGGAAGCTGATCCACCCCGAGGAGATCGGCGTCACTCTTACTGAAGGGATGATGATGGAACCCGAGGCCAGTGTCAGCGCGCTGGTATTCCACCATCCTGATGCCGTGTACTTCACCGCGGCGGAAGTACCCGAGACGGCTCAGGTCTAGTACTACTGGGTCACAAACGATTGAGGCCACACGGGTTAGACCGCGTGTAGTGCTATATGTGAGGTGATGTCAGTTATCGAGGCGCAATTCGAGACGGTGGAGGAGATTTACCGGCTGGTGTGGACTGCGGTGCGGT
>JBBQUM010000016.1:0-161568 GCA_038212445.1 Bryobacterales bacterium | reverse complement strand
GCCCCGGCTACTACGATTCCCTTTTACCTTAAGACCAAGAAGCCGCCTTCGGCGAGCAGAAGAGGATCTTCGGGTCGTATCAACTGATGCGGACAGATCACGTGTGAACAAAACCGGACAAGTTGACTAACTACCGACACTCGCCATGGTCACTCGCCATGGTTACAATGACAACCAGTGCCGCTCGCCAGGCTCCGCGAAGTTTTGTTCCCGTCCGGCGCGGAAGCCGACGAAGGTTTTCGCCAGGAGATCCTCTCGCTTAGTCAGCGGGGATTGAAAGCGGTCGCAGGTGTGGAGGTAATGCTGGCGCTCCTCGGGCTGTGTGGTCTACTGCCACTGATTCCCGCGGCAACGCTGATGGCAATCGGGCTCGCGACGTTCTCATTGCTGCGTTTCAATGCCGCTTATGCGAGATATCGCGGTCTCGCACTGCTCTCAGCCTCAGCGGCGGCTGCGCTCGCTTCACGCACTATCATGACGAGCATGTTGCAGGATTTTGCCTTGGGGGCCGTTGTGGTGCTGGTGCTCACGGGTGCGGCCGCGTTACCGCTGCTTCCAGTGCAGAGCCTGGCCCTCGGACTGGCAGCCGTCGCCGGCGGGTACGACTGCAACCATCACCTGTTTCTCGCAATGCTGACGGTAGTAAGTGTCGCCATCAGCGCAACACTCTATACTCAGCGCCGCACCAACTACCTTTCTTACCTGAGCGTGCTCCAGGCCACACAGGACTATCGCGCGATCCAGTCTCGCCTAGTGGTAGCGGAGAACTCGGCGACGATGGTTCGTTTGTCGGCCGCGCTGGCTCACGAACTCAGCCAGCCGGTGGGGACGGTGATCAGCGGTGTCGACACGCTGCTGGCCGTCTGCGCGCGGCATGCAACCGCCGGTCCGGATCAGCAAGCGAGACTGTTGACGCTCGAGCAGGATTTAGGACGATCGCTTCAAACCTCGCTTGACCGGCTGAAGCGGATGGTAAACCGGATTCAGCGTTTGACGAACCTGGATGAAGCCGGAGTCCGCCCAACCAATCTGAAC
Source organism: Bryobacterales bacterium (assembly GCA_038212445.1). Classification (GTDB taxonomy): domain Bacteria; phylum Acidobacteriota; class Terriglobia; order Bryobacterales; family Bryobacteraceae; genus TMP-7. Next base: position 160,533 of record JBBQUM010000016.1, on the reverse strand, counting down.
GAGCTACTGAATGAAGCGGCGGGCCTGGTGCGTAGCAACGCGAGCGAGCATGTACTTTTCGAATTCCGGTTGCAACCGCTGCCGGATATACGCTGCCGGGCTCAGCAACTTCTGACCGTGTTTACCGTGATCCTAACCAACGCGCTGCAGGCGATCGATGGAGAGGGCAGCATCCAGATATCCTCTCGTCCCACAGCCGGGCGCGTTGAAATCCGCATCCAGGACAGCGGCCGGGGCATCGAGCCGGCGCGGCTCAACGCGATCTTCGACCCTGGCTTTCAAGTTGCAGAAGGGCGGGTTTCCACCGGAAACTGGAGTCTGTTCACGGCCAGGCAATTCATCAAGGACCATGGCGGCGACATGCGGATTCAAAGCCAGTCCGGAGAAGGAACCACTGTTAGTCTGATCCTGCCATGCTCATCCTAATCACACTCCTGCTTCTTACCAGCGGCGCCGCTATGGCTGCTGACGATGAATACCCCGCGGCGGAGCGCGTCGTGGCCGTCGGCGACGTCCATGGCGATTTCGAGGCTTTCGTTACCATTCTTCGATCGGCCGGTGTGATCGACAAGAAGAACAAGTGGACCGGCGGTAAGACGACGCTAGTGCAAACCGGCGACGTACTCGATCGCGGCGCGGACTCCCGCAAGGCCATGGACCTGCTGATTGCCCTGGAAAAGCAGTCGGCCAAATCAGGCGGGCGTGTGCTGGCGCTGATCGGCAATCACGAAGCGATGAATATCTACGGAGATCTGCGCTACACAGTCGCGGGGGAGTTCGCTGCATTTCGTACCGATGATTCGCCTCGTGTCCGCGACCTCTTCTGGCAGGAGGAGGTGAAGCGCGCGCCATCCCCTCCGGATGAAGGAGCTAAGAAACGATGGGAGAGCGAACATCCGTTGGGATGGTTTGAGCACCGCCTCGCATTTGGTCCGCAGGGCGACTACGGGAAGTGGATTCGCAGTCACAATGCCATAGTCAAGGTCGGCGACACGTTGTTCATGCATGGCGGAATCAGTCCGAAATACGTCTCCACGCCCTCAGCGGTGATGAATCAAGCCATACGCGATCTGCTCACTGACTTTTCCAGGATCAAGGATGGGGACATCGTCACGGGCGAAGACAGTCCGATGTGGTACCGCGGTCTGGCGACCGGCGCCGAGTCAGATTTGACGGCCCACGTGGCGCAGGTGCTGACGACATTCGGCGTAAAGCGAATTGTGATTGGGCATACACCCACGAACGGCGCGATTGTGCCACGGTTCGGCGGGAAGGTGATTTTGATTGATGTGGCCATGTCGGCGTATTTCGGCCGAAAGGGCAGTGCGAGTCTGGTGATCGAGGGCGGCAAGGCAGCGGCGCTCGATCGCGGAACACGTAAGCCGATCGATTAGGGCCTAGTTTTTCGGCAGGAATTCGAACTGCTTCTCCAAACCGGCCTTTTCAAAATGCTCCACGATCAGGTCTCTTCTCGCGAGCAGACCCTTTATCTCTGCTGGACGGATGAAGTTTCCCAACTGCTCCCGCAACGTGCTTTCCTTTAGCGCCTTCATCTTCTCGAGCAACACGACGTCGCAGCTTTCCAGACCCTTGGCATTCATGAGATCGTGACGTACGCGGAATGCCCGAGTGTGGTCGATCATCCAGAGCTTCCAGTTCTTGTCATAAAGAATGTTCGTCTGGTTGCGGTCAGTGTTGAAGATCAGTTGGTCGAACACCTTCATGATCTGGTACTGGCGCGCCCAACGCTGATGGTCGGGATCCTCAGCTTTGCGCTTCAGCCGCTCCGTCTCATCCATCGCCACATCGTCAATCCACCAGGTCCAGGCGGCTTTGGTGCCTTCGTAGGTGCGTTCAATCGAGGGTGGGACGCGGTCCGCAAGTCCAAGCATGCGCGCCAGGCGATAGCCGGCGATATTGAACTTATAAGTGTCGCGGAAACCCATCTCGGTGCCCTTATCCGTCTCGAAGCGAGCTTTCTCCTCGTCGATTTTCTGAATGCTTGCGTCATGGGTGATGACGCCATCGGAGAGAGTGGCACGCGAGGTGCCGGTTACGCCTTTCTTTGCGCCGTGCACGCTGATGATTTTCGCCTTGCGGAGAAACTCCTCCTTTTGTTCGAGCGAAAGGTCCGCCGCAGCTTGGGCGTAAAGCCCTGGCACCACGATCGAAACGACAACCAGCAGGCGTCTTAGCATGTCGGAAGATGTTAACACATTACAATGCGAGGTGTTCCCGAGCGTACGCGATGGAGGTCGAAATGTTGTCATCTTCCAATTTCAATTGCGCTTCGGGAGTCATTCCCGTTGTATACGGGAGAGCCGCCTTCGGGTTGTTCTTCTTGACGAGTTCGAGGACGCGCGCCAAATCGCGCCCGGGCAGGGGACTGTAGGCGTCGTCGAAGGTGTTCCAGTAACGCTGCGTGAGCACTGGAATCTTGAGCGGATCGCGGGTGATCATTTCAAGATCGAACGGCATCGCGGGGTCCTTCTTTCTCAGCGTGGCTGTCATCTCGGCGAGATTTAGGAAGCCCTGTCCAAGAGGCACCTCGGACAATAGGAAACCATCCTCGTAAGGTGCGACAGCCATGTCCTTCAGATGAGAAGCGAAGACAAAGGGCAGGAGATTCCGCAGCGTGTCCGCGGGGTCCTCGCACAGCGAAAGGTTATTGCCGTAGTCAAAGTGAACCCCCACCCATTCACTGCTTACGTGCTTGAGCCAGGCGGCTTGCTCGGCCGAGCGCCAGCCCTTGTGATTTTCAATGCCGAGGCGCATGCGGTGCTTCCGCAGCACAGGCTCTGCGAGTTCGATCGTGTGCTTGCAACGTTCGAAGTCCTGGCGAAACTGGCTGAGCGATTCAAACTGCTCGTAACGGCGCTGCGTCATGGCGGCGTGCATGCTGATGGCGCCTGCCTCCTTCGCCGCTTTCACCGCCGCGTCATAAGCCGGCAGATCGCTCTCTGACTTGGGCAGGGGAGTGTCTAAGATGACGCGCATGCCGAAGGAGTCGACTTTGCGTCGCAGGTCCGTGGAATCTGCGGGCGCAATGCGAGTTTCCACGACACCCAGGCCGAGCCTATGACAGTAAGTAACGAAGTCGAACGGTGCGCCGCCTGATCTCGCGAGGCGGGTGCGGACCGGAAAGCCCGCGGGCGCGCCACCCAGGTTCGGTGATCCTTTTGATGATTGCGCGGCGGCGGATGCCATCCACGCGCCCGCTCCAGCCAGCCATCCACGTCTTGTCATTTACCAGATCTCCCGCTTTGCAGAACTTTAAACGCGAATAGCGTGTCACCGGCTCCTACCAGCAGGTACTGTTCGCCATTCAAGACATAAGTCGAAGGACCATTGCTCACCATCGCTCCGAGCCGGAATCCCCAGATCACGCGGCCGGTTGCCGGATCGAGTGCAAGCAGGTTACCGGTTGGATCACCGGTGAAGAGGAGCTTTCCCGCAGTGGTAAGGATACCGGGGAACGCATTGCCAAAGCCGCCTGTGGGATAGCTGTGTTTCCAGGCGACGTTCCCGGTCTTGTAGTCGATGGCGATGAGCGTGGGATCTGAGACACCGCCGCCTCCGCTGCCTCCGTACCCTTGAGGTTCCGGGTCGTCGTCGGTGAGGTACGTGACGCTGAAGCCTTCCTTGGCGTTGACGTAGAACAAGCCGGTTTCGGGATCGAAGCTGGGAGCGGGCCAGTTGGTAGCGCCTCCACCGGGCGTGTTGATGAGTGACCCGTCCACCTTCGGTTCCTTTGCCGGATCCGGAACCGGCTGCCCTTTCGCATCGACGCCCTTCATCCAATTCACGCCGGTGTAGCCCTTGGTGACCAGGCTGGCGCCGTTGGTGCGATCCAGGAGGGTGAAGATTCCGTTACGGGCCGCCTGTGCCAGCATTTTGCGCGGCTGGCCATTGAAGAGACCGTCGAACAGAATTGGCGTTTCGACGTTGTCCCAATCGTGCGTGTCGTGCGGCGACGGCTGATGGTGCCAGACGAGCTTTCCCGTGTCGGCGTTGAGCGCCACAATCGACGCCGTATAGAGGTTGGCGCCTTTGCGTCCCTGTCCGGCGAATACCGGGTTCGGGTTTCCAGTGCCCCAATATAAAAGGTTAAGTTCCGGATCGTAGGTGCCGGGCATCCACGTCATGCCGCCACCGTGTTCCATTGCCTGCGGGCTTGGCCACGTGTCAGCGCCGGACTCGCCCTTCCGCGGCGTGCTGTTCCAGCGCCATTGAACATCACCGGTTTCAGGGTCGCGTGACTCGAGAAAGCCGGGCACGTCCATCGCGTCGCCGCCTACACCGACGAGAATGTGATTCTTCACCACCACCGGTGACATCGTGCAGAAGTACTGAAGCCTTTCGTCGGCCACCTGTTTGCGCCATCGCTCCTTGCCGTTCTTGGCGTTGAGCGAGACAAACCAGCAGTCTGGAGTCATGAAGTACAGCCAATCGCCGTACATACCCACACCGCGATTGCCAACGAGGTGACCGCCCTTATCCTGCCAGCCGTAGTGCCACAGCTCTTCGCCGGTTCGCGCATCCACCGCCCAGACATGATCGGGCACCGTGAAATAGAGAATGCCGTTGACCAGCAACGGCGTTGACTTGATGGTTGGTGCTCCTACGCCGCGCTGTTGCCCGACGCTCGAGACGCGGTAGAACCAGGCCATCGACAAATTCGAGACGGTTGACTGATTGATCTGGGTGAGCGTGCTGAAGCGCCGTCCTGAATAGTCTCCGTTGTAAGTGGGCCAAGTATCGATGGCCGGCTTCAAGAGCAGCTTTGGATCGAGCCCTTGAGCCTGCAGAGCAATAACGGTCGCAGCGAGCGCAATCGCGTTCTTCATTTGAGGGTCACCAGGTACGCGGTCACGTCATGCATCTGCGCGTCGGTCAGCGTCTCAAGAATTTTGCGATGGTCCGCGAGCTCATCCACAAGGTAGACCTTGACGGTGCTGCGCGGCCACGAATGATAGTCGCCTGCGTCGTCGTAGAGGGAGACGTCGAGATCGTCGATGCGCTTAATGGTCCCGGAAATCGTCTGGCCTGACGCAAGGGTGATGCGCGCCTTTTTCGCTTTTGCCGGACCGGCGCCGAAGCCGCCACCGCCGGGCCAGATCCAGCGGGTTTGCAATTGGTCAGGCTGGAGCTTGGTGCCGATCTTGGCGAGGTCGCCAGTGGGGTTATGGCAGGACTTGCAGCGCCCGGCACCGTTGAAGAACGTTTCGCCAGTCTTGGCATTGCCCGTGACGACGTTGAGGCGCTTGTAGGATCCGCGATTGGCCACGAGTTCCACCTGCAGATGGAGAAACTGCGAGAGATCGTAAAGCTGGCCTTCCGAGAGGCTCTCGAACGCCGGCATTCCACGATCTGGGCGGCCTTTCAGGATTGCGGGTCCAATGAGTTCACCCTTGTCATCTTTCAAGACAATGGTGGAGCGGATGAGATTAGGACCTTCGGCTCCACGCGCCTTTGCGCCGTGGCAGAACGCGCAATTGGGAGCCCACAGCTTCTCGCCTCGCGCGGCGGCAGCCGCATCCGGCGGGGGACCTAGTCCAAGAAATTCACGAATGTTGGCGCGACCGCCACGGCGTCCGGCGGGAGGCTCGTCCTGAGCAGCCGCGAGGCTCCAAACGAGAACAGTGATGGTGACGAGACTGGCCAAACGGTGCAAGTCGACCTCCGGATACTGAAACAAGATATAACAATGCGCAGCGCGCCGTCACAGTGGAAGGTTGAGGCCGGTAGCTAGGTGCTGCCGTAAGCGTGGACTCGCGGTCCGGTTATCGCGGGTGGCTTTTTGCCGCACCGCCACAGGGTAGCCCGGTGGTTGTTACAACAATACCGTTTCGCCACATTTTAACGCCGTTTCACCCCAAAAGTCTTTCCATTGGGCCCAGGTGACAGTTGCGTTTCAAATCATTTCTGACGCAGACTATTATCCATACCGCTAAGTTAGTCGTATCTGGGTCTGCCCCGAAGCCGGCCCGTGGTTTCCAAACCGCAAGGAAGTTTCGGAAGGGGTTTCTATGAGGATTTCGTTTCAAGGCATCGCCGTAACCACGGCCATGCTTCTCTTAGCCGGCTTGCCGGCCTTTTCACAAGCAACTGCGACAGGAACAATTGAGGGACGGGTTACCGATTCCTCAGGTGCCGTCGTTGCAAACGCAAAATTGAAGATTTCATCCGCAGCCTCGGGATTGCGGCGCGACGCCGTCTCGAGTGAGGCTGGACTGTTCCGCTTCGACTTGCTGCCCTCGGGCGTTTACAGCGTTACGGCCGAGATGCCCGGTTTCTCGACCGTGAACGTCAAGACAGTGGAAGTGGCGGTTGGCCAGTCGACAAGTGTAAACGTGTCACTTGAACCCGGTCGTCAGGCTGAGGTCGTCGATGTGCTGGCTGAGGCCACGCCGCTGGTCGACATGCAGAAGACCGATGTGAGCATCGGAATCACGACCCAGCAGATCCACGATCTGCCGACCAACGGTCGCGATTGGGCGAACCTCGCTTACCTCGCACCCGGCGCCAAGCCGGTGAACTCGTACGATCCCACCAAGAGCCGCATCGCCGTTTTCGGCATCAATGGTTCGGCGGGACGCAACGTGAACATAACCGTCAACGGTGTGGACAATAAGGACGCGACGGTGGGTGGCCCTGTCATGCAGCTCCCGATGGAGGCTGTACAGGAGTTCAACATTTCAACTCAGCGCTTCTCCGCTGCCAATGGTCGCAGCGAAGGCGCGGCAATCAACGTTATTACCAAGAGCGGCACAAACAACATCCACGGATCCCTTTTCTTTTTCGAGCGTGACACGTCGCTGACGGCGAACGACTACTTCTCGAAGCAGGGTAATCAGCCGACGCCTCCGATCAACCGCATGCAGTACGGCGGTGCCTTCGGCGCTCCGATCATCAAGGACAAGACGTTCGTCTTCTTCGCCCTTGAACGTCAGCGCGAGGAAACATCCATCGGCGTCACGGATAAAGCCTTTACCGAGCTGAGCCTGGTTTCGAACCTCGGCGCCAAGCCTGCCCGCATCATCCCAACGCCGTATCGCGATCAGCGCTACTACGGGCGCCTGGACCATCGCATCAGCGCCGCTAACAATTTCTTTGTCAGCTACAGCGCTCAGGGAAACCGGGGCGACAACGATCAGAGCACCCAGACCAATGATCTAACCGCGGGCAACTTCACCACCAACCAGCTCATCATCGCCAACGCGACATTGAACACGGTAGTGTCGCCCTCCACCGTGAACAGTTTCACCGCCGGGTATCAGTATTGGAACAATCTGATCGACTCGACGACCAAAGTGCCTCTCCTGATCTTCCCGGGCAGCATCCAGTTTGGAACAAACACGAATGTGCCGCAGCAGAGTTTCCAACGCAAATGGCAGTTCCGCGATGATGTTTCGGTGACCAAGGGCCGGCAGACTTTCAAGGTCGGCATGGACTTCGTGAACGTACCGAAGCTTGGCGGTTTCTTCCAGACGCCGTCGACGATGAACATTACGTTCCTCGATGTTCCGAGCGTGATTTTGGGCAATGCGACTAAATACCCGCAGGCCTTCGCCACCCCCGGCGCGATCAGTGCGATCAGCGCGTCATCGGGCAATCCGTACTTCCTCGACCAGAACGCCAAGATGTTTGGCGTCTACGCGCAAGACGACATTCGCGTATCCAAGCGTCTTTCGGTGAACCTGGGAGTCCGGTGGGATGCTGATTTCAATCTGCAGGGCGGAAATGTTCAAGGCAAGAGCCGTACTTATTTAGCTCTGAAGGCTATTGGCAGCCCCTGGGCTGGCGGTTTGCCGCAGAACGACTTGAACAACTTCAGCCCGCGCGTCGGCTTCGCGTATGACCTGACTGGAAACGGCCACCACGTTCTGCGCGCCGGCTACGGAATTTACTTCGGCCAGACCTTCCAGAACATTCCGCTGTTCATGGAACAGCAGGCCAACGATACGGTGTTCACTCAGACTCTGTCGCTTGCCAGTGCAGGCCCCGGCGACGCCGCAGCGAGCTTCGTGCCCGGGCTGAACAACGTTCGCCTGAGTGCGTTCCGCTTCGGTGTAGATCCTCTTCCCCCGGTTCCCGCGGGCAGCGCCTCGTTGACTGCTGGCGCCGTGGGACGGCTGGTGGACCCCAATTTCCAGAATCCTTATAACCACCAGATGAACGCCGGATACGCATGGGAGCTTTCGACGAACAATGTAATCGAAGTCGAGTACATCCACGTGCTCGGACTTCGTGAAGCCAAGCGTCAGAACATCAATCCGACTGATCCTCTAATCGGTGGGGCGCGTCCTTACGACGCTGCATTCGTGGCGGCTGGCTTGCCGAAACTGGCCCAGATCGTCGTCGAGAGTTCGATCGGACGTTCCCGCTACGATGCAATGAACATCGGCTACCGCCGCCGGCTTAGCAACCATTTCTCGCTTAACACGAGCTATGTGTTATCGCGTGCAGTGGCTTACATCGGTGGACCTGCGGCTTTCGGAAATGCTGCTTCGGATCCGAAGAACATCTTTGATCCAAGCGATTTCGGCAATGCGCCGAACGACGAACGCCACCACTTCGTGGTTGCGGGCATCGTGCAGTTGCCCTGGGGGATTCAAGTATCACCGGTTATGCAAGGCGCGAGCGCTCGCCCCTACAGCGCCACCGAGGGAATTAACTGGCGCAGCAGCGGCAGTAGCAACGGGACCACGCGCGCTGTCGTCTTCGCCAACGATCCGAATAATCTGACGGCCACCGCCTCCATGGCGGCCGCCGACATCCGCACCGGCATCGCCAACGGCACACTCAAGCAGGTGTCTTACAACACACTGCGCGGCTCGCCGTTCTTCCAGCTCGATCTACGCGCCAGCAAGACTTTCCGCATTGCTGAGCGTCACAATATCGAGTTCATTAGCCAGTTCTTCAACCTGACGAACCGCGCTAACTTTGGCAACAACTACGACGCCAGCATTCGTGACACCACTTTCCGGCAACCGCTTGGCTACATCGCGCCGAGCAACGTGATTGTCCCGAAGAGCTTTGCCGCGGAACTCGCAATTCAGTACCGCTTCTAGTTACTGCGACAAAAAAGGGAGGCGGGCCGCCCCGCTTCCCTTCCTTCCTTTAAAGTAGGGGCATGGTAGGACTCCCCGAAACCCTCAAACAATCGGCCTCTGAGCAGGTGGCGATCGGCCATTTTAATATCAGTGATCTTGTGCTGCTCAAAGCCGTATTCGGCGCGGCTCAATCCCTAAAAGTTCCCGTTATCGCCGGCGCCTCAGAGGGCGAGCGCGCGTTTCTCGGTACACGCCAGGCGGCTGCACTGGTCCGCAGCCTGCGCGAAGAGTACGACTACCCGATCTTTCTCAACGCGGATCACACACACTCGCTCAAGAGCGCCCTGGAAGCCGCTCAAGCTGGATTCGACTCGATCGTTTTCGATCTGTCAGCCCTACCCTTTGACGACAACGTCCGGCAAACGCGCGAAGCCGTGGAAGCGCTGAAGTCGATCAACCCAAACATGGTGGTGGAAGGCGAGATCGGCGATATAGGCAGCGGCTCCGAGATTCACGACTCCGCGCCCGGCCGCTCAAAAAGTCTCACGACACCCGAGCAGGCTGTCGAATTTGTCAAGGCGACCGGCGTTGACGTGCTGGCTCCGGCCGTCGGCAACATGCACGGCTTGCTCAAAGGCATGGTAGACGGCTCGGATAAAAAGCACCTCGACATCGAAAGAATCCGCCAGATCAAGCAGGCCGCAGGTGTGCTTCTGACGCTGCACGGCGGCTCGGGCACAGCCGATGCTGACTTACGGCAGGGCATTGCAGCCGGCATCAACATCATCCACATCAATACCGAGCTGAGAGTCGCGTGGCGGCGCGGCATGGAGACCGGGTTGACGCGCTACGAGCACGACATCATTCCGTACAAGATCCTGCCAACTGCCGTGCAGGCCGTGCAGCAGGTAGTCGCTTCGAGACTGCGGTTGTTCAGCGGAAAAAGCTAGAGCAGGCTGCCGCGCATCACAACGCTGGCGACGGTGAAGTAAATGATCAAGCCGGTGACGTCCACCAGAGTGGCTACGAAGGGCGCCGAGGCGCTCGCGGGGTCGAGTCCACATCGCCGCAAGATGAACGGCAGCATCGACCCGGCCATCGTGCCGAACAGAACCACCCCTATCAGGCTGAACGCCACCGTCATCGCGACCACGGCATAGTGCTCGCCGTAGGTCTTCCAGATTCCCTGCCAGATGAGGATGCGAGCTGTTCCGATGAGCGCCAGAAAAGCGCCCAGGGCGAGTCCGGTGGCGCTCTCGCGACGAATGATCCGCCACCAATCGCGCAATCGTACTTCGCCAACGGCCATGGCGCGAATCACTAGTGTCGTCGCCTGTGACCCGGAGTTGCCGCCGCTGCTGATAATCAGGGGGACGAAGAGAGCGAGCACGACGGCCTTGGCGATTTCCTTTTCAAAATAGCCCATCGCCGTCGCTGTCAGCATTTCGCCGAGAAAAAGCACCGCGAGCCAGCCGCCGCGCTTCTTCACCATGTCCCAGAACCGCACCTGCAGGTACGGACCGTCGAGCGCCTCCATACCGCCGACTTTCTGAATATCTTCGCTGGCCTCTTCTTCCACGACATCGACGATGTCGTCGACGGTGACGATACCTTGCATGCGACCGTCGCCATCGACGACGGGAACCGCGAGCAGATGGTGGGTGGCGACAAGTTTGGCGACCGACTCCTGATCCATCTGATCGGTGGCCATCACGAACTGCTTGCGCATCACATCGCGGACGAGCTTATTTCTGTCGGCTTTGAAGAGGTCGCGAAAACTCACCACTCCCAGCAAATGCTGTTCTTCGTCGAGCGCGTAGGCATAGTAAATGGTCTCGACAGTAGCGGCTTGGCGGCGCAGGTAGCCGATTGCCTCGTCGATGCTCATGTCGGGCCGCAGACGGGCAAACCGCGGACTCATCAGACCGCCGGCGGCGTCTTCCTTATATGCGAGGAGCGCCACCACTTCACGACGGGTATTTTCGTCCAGTTGCTCCAGCAGGGTATGGTGTTCTTCCGCGGGTGCCAACTGGATCAGATCGGCGGCATCGTCGGGCGCGAGCAGGCGCAGCCAGATGCGACGCTCGTCCTCGGGTAGAGAACGCAGCAGATCGCATTGTTCGCGGCCGGTGAGCTCCAGGAAGAAATCGTCCGCCTGTCCCCGCGGCAGGGTTTGGAAAGCATCCAGCCTCTCCCGTTTTGAAAGGTGAGCCCAATTCTCGATGAGGACTTGGTGTGTCGGTGTGCTCGTCTCGGTCACGCTTCTTCTCCCAGGGCGGGCGCGAGGCGAGCGAACGGCGCCTACTTACCCTTAATATCTTTTTCCAACTGCTTGATGATGTCGTCCGCGCGGCGGTGAGTATCCGCTGGCCTCGAGCTCTTCACAGGCCGGTATACGGACCAGAGTACCGCACGGCTGTTGCGATCCACTATGAAAACCGTTCCGCGACCGCGGGAGATTCCGATGGAATGCTGAGCCGGCTTTTGGAAAGGATCTTTATCCTTTTCCTTATCCTTTGCATCCACGTCGTCCTTAGCATCAGCGGGTTTCGGCGGCGCCGGCGGAGGATACAATTCTGTTAGTTTCTGTTCCAGGCCGGCACCGACGGTTTCGGTAAGAATCGCGTCGGCTTTTTGCGGGTCTGTCACAACCAGGAACAGTCCAGTGGACGTCAGACGATTGGCTAGATACTGATCCAGTCCGCTACTCATCGGCAAGAGGTAAACATTGTGGACCTGCTGTAGCGACGAGTTTCTTGGACTCTCCGCGAGCAGGCACACCGCCAATAACATGAGTCCGATCGGGAAACGCATACCTCAATAATAGAGGATGCGATGGTGGTCAGCGCACATAACGGTCGAACCAGCCGATGATGCGGTTCAGGCTGTCGACGCGGTGCTTTTCCTCGCGCAGGCCATGCCCCTCGCGCGGATAGACCACTAATTCCGTCTCGACTCCGTAGGCCCTCAGCCCACGGTAGAGCATCTGGGACTGGCTGAGCGGGTCGGTCGTATCCGCTTCTCCCTGCAGGATCAACGTCGGTGTTTTCGCGTTCTTGATGAACCCGATGGGCGAAGAATGCTGGAATCCGGCGAGGTTCTCGTACGGCAGTCCATAGAACCAGCGATCGTAACTGGCCTCCTCTTCGGTACCGAACTCCGTTGCCAGGTCGGCCATGCCGGCACCGGAGACCGCGGCCTTGAAGCGGTTGGTTTGGGTGATGGCCCACGACGCCATGTAGCCGCCGTACGACCATCCGGCGATTCCGAGTCTGTTGCCGTCGGCGACTCCGCGTTGAATCAGATCGTCAACACCGGCCATGATGTCCTTGAAGTCGCCGCCACCCCAGTCGCCACGATTCGCTGCGATAAAAGCGTGGCCGTAACCGATTGACCCGCGGATATTTGGCGAAAACACGGCGTAGCCGCGGCTGACCAGCAACTGGCTCCACGGTTCGAAGTTATTACTCCAGGCGCCCGTGGGACCGCCGTGAATCAGGACGGCTAGCGGGTAGCCGGTTTGCGGCTTGGCGTCGCGTGGCGTGTACAGCGCCGCTTCGATCTGGCGGCCGTCGAAGCTCCGATAGGCGAAAATCGCCGGTTTGACGAGCGCAGTGTCCTTCCACGAGGAGTGGAATGACGAGACCTTGCGGGCAAGCTTGCCAGGCTCCCTGAGCCACAACTCGGGAAGTTCTGTGGAGGATCCACCAACAACCGCGAGGGTGCCGTTGGGCGACACGGCGATCGCACCCGCGTTAACCGGCAGTTCGATGCGCTCCCGGTCGGAAGGCAAGGCAATTTTGTAGAGAGCCGTCTGGAATCCTTCGACGAAAGACGCATAGAGAGTGCGCGAGTCCACCCACGCGGTTTGCGCAGCGAGCCGGTCGAACAGAGTCTCGCTGACGTTTTTGAATTCAGGTCTGGAAATCGGGGTGAGATACAGATCGTGCGGGTCGGGTCCGTCTTTGCGCGTTGCGTGGATTGCCAGCAAACTCCGATCAGGCGACAGCGTCAGATTACCGAAGGGACGCGGCGGAACGGCCCATGAGGTCCACTTCCCGCCTGTGGACGGCGCCAAATACAGCGAAGCGTTCCATTCGATCCGCGACGGTTTGGGGGATGCGGTAACGATCAGGCGTGAATCATCCAACCATTGGAAATCGTCGATCTTCCAGCCGGGCTCTCCGATAGCGGCGGGTTTTGGATCCGTGACCGTCGAAACCCACAAGCGCGGGCGCTTGGCGGCGTCATCTTCTACGCGGGCGTCGTCCTTGTCCGTGGTCTTCTTTTCCTCGGCCTCCGTCGGAAGTTCACCGGCGCGGAATGCGATCGACGTTCCATTCGGGGACCAGGCGAAGCTGTCGATGCGATGCTTCGTGGACAGCCACGCCTTGGCTTCTCCGCCGTCGAGCGGCATCAGGTAGAGCTTCGGAGCACTGTCGCGATTCGATAGAAACGCCAACTGCTTGCCATCAGGAGACCAGCGCGGACTGCGCTCGCCGGCGGTCGAGCTGGTGAATTGCCGGAGTGCCCCACTCGCCATATCCAAGACCCAGATATGCGAGACCGGTTGAGCACCTTTCAAAGGCTCATCTACCGTGAAGGCGAGGCGCTGGCCGTCGGGGCTAAAGTGCAGGTCGGCAATCCGGCGCGCCTCCAGCACTTTTTCGACCGGTAAGGGCTGGGCGTTCAGGCAGAGAATCAGGCACAGCAGAGCAAGACACCATCGGACAAGCATTGTCGATCAGGATACTATTTCGAGTGATGCAGGGCGGGAATCCAGCAACTGCGAGGGTCGCGGACGCAGCCGTCCTCGGCCGCCTTCAGTTCGGCCCCGATGTCCTGCGCGAAGATCTTTTTCGCCTCAAGCTGTCCCCACTGGCGGACGATCCTGCCGCTCGGAAGCGCCATCTCATAGGCACGGAACGTACCAAGGCTGTCGCAGTTGCTGTGGGGAGGAACCTGCACCGCCACCACGATCCGTTTCCAGTTCTCACGGAACGCGATCACCCCGACATTCGCAGGTTCGCGCTCGAAGCATCGCGGATGCCACTTCGTATAGCGGAAAGCGGCCGTTGCAGGAAGCTTGACCAGGCGCGGTTGACTCTTGTCGAAGCGATACAGCGTGACGTCCCAGGTGCCGACAGGACCGCCGTCGCTGCAGGTCATCGCCAGCGCTAGAGAATCGGGAGACCACAGAGCGTCGCACAGACCGCGCTTACCGAGATCTTTGTAGACTTCGTGTTTCTCAACGTACAGGCTGATGTCGTCAAGATGGCGGGTCTCCTCGCGCTTCAAATAATGGATCACCAGCTTCTTCTTGCCGTCCGGCGATTCCACGACCTTGGACTGGCCTTCCTGGTATTCGCTGCCGATCGAGAACGCGCGCGCGGAAAAGGCGCCCAATTCCACGCCTGGGGCAGCGTACACAAGACAACAGAGTAGGGCGAGCGAACGCATCTCAACAGTCTAGGAAGGCTTTACGACCATCTTGCCGACGCCGTCTTGATACTGTCCGGTAAGGTTGAACGCCTCGCCGATACGCTCCATCGGACGCGTGTGCGTGACCAGGGGTGCGAATAAGGCGGCATTGCCCGCCAGCAACTCCAGGGCGGCGTGCGACTCGTGATTTGATCGGCGCACATTGAAGATCGCCAGTTCCTTGCGCCGCATCGGGGAAACCTCGAACGGTACATAGCACGCCGAGTGAATGCCGGTGAGCACGACGCGTCCGCCATTGCGCGCAACTTGAATCGCGAGGTTGGTGGTGTGCTCCTTGGCCGCGCAATCGATGGCGCAATCCACGCCGCGTCCACCCGTGTCTTTAAGGACCTCCTGCACCTCACTGCCGGCGGCGTCCAGGACCACTGTCGCGCCCATTTGCGCGGCCAATTCGCGGCGGTGGGCCAGAGGTTCGACGGCCCAGATGCGTCCCGCGCCCGCGGCCTTTAACGATGCGATGGTCAGCAGGCCGATGGGTCCCGCGCCGAAGACCACGGCGGTCTCGCCGAGTCCAATGGCGGCAAACTTCAGGGAGTGCATGGCGACGGCGAGCGGCTCAATCAAAGTCGCGTGATCGAGCGAGAGGCCGCGAGGGATCGGCAGAAAGTTGTGCGCCGGAAGGTTCACGGTCTCGCGGAAGAAGCCCGGATAGCCGGGGTTGCTCAGGAACCGTATATTTGCGCAGACGTTGTGACGGCCGCTGCGGCAGAACTCGCAGTGATAGCAGTAGAGGGCGGGCTCGAGAGCGCCGCGATCGCCCACTGACAGTCCGGTGACACCGTCGCCAACCTTGGTTACAGTGCCTGCCGGCTCGTGCCCGAGCACCATCGGATAGTGATTTGGACTATCGCCGATTGCGCCTTCCGAATACGAATGAATGTCCGATCCGCAGATTCCAACCGAGTCCACTCGCACTTGCACTTCACCCGGCGCCGGATCCCCGATTGCCATGTCGGCCAACCGGAATTCCAACGGCCCAATCAATTCCGCAACCCGCATGATGCGATCTTACCCCGATCCAGATATTTCATCCTAGAATCGGATCAGCTATGCTCCGCCGTTCATCCGTCCTCCTGATTTTCGCGTTTGCAGCCGTTTTCGGGCAAGCGCCGAATCCTGCCGTAGCGCGCGCCAGGGAAGTTCTGGATTGGATTCTCGCGTCAAAATTCCAGGAAGCTTTCAATGCCTTTACACCTGAGATGCAGAAAGCCGTGACGCTGGAGATCCTCACCAACAACGTCGGCCCCACCTTGAAGCGAATGGGTGCCGTTGAAAGTATCGGAGCGCCGGCCGTGCAGAACATGCTGGACAACAGCGTAGTCACGATTCCGGTCAAATTCACTACTTCAGCCATCAACGCGCAACTTGCAATAAATAAGGACGGGCACGTCAGCGGGTTGAACTTCAGACCCACACAATCGGCTTCATGGGTGCGGCCGTCTTATAGCAAGCCTGATTCGTTCTCCGAGCGGGATCTGAGTATCGGTACCGACGATGAAACGAAACTGCCCGGCACACTCACGCTGCCCAAGGCCGGCGGGAAGGTTGCCGCTGTCGTGCTGGTGCACGGCTCGGGTCCCAATGATCGCGATGAGACCGTGGCGAGCCACAAGGTGTTCAAGGACCTAGCCGAGGGCTTGGCGTCGCGTGGTATCGCGGTGTACCGCTACGACAAACGCACTCGCGTTTATGCCGCGCGCGCCGCGCAGGACAAAAATTTCACCGTTAAGGAAGAGACGGTGGACGATGCCGTGCTGGCAGTCGCGGCTGTGCGGGCTGTACCGGAAGTGGACCCGAAGCGTGTGTTCGTCCTGGGCCACAGCTTAGGCGGATATCTGTTGCCGCAGATTCTCGAACGGACGCCGGAGGCCGCGGGAGGCGTCTCGATGTCTGGCAGCAACCGGCCATTGGAGGATATGATCCTCGAGCAAACTCAGTATCTGGTGTCGCTGCAGCCATCGCCCGCGGCCGACAAGCGGCTGGAGGAAACGCGCAAGGCCGTGGCTGCGATCAAGGCTTTGAAGCCGGGCGACGAGGCGGGTCCGGCGTTGTTGGGGATACCGGTGCATTATCTGATGGATTTGCGCAGTTATGATGCGCCCGCGCGCGCCGCCAAGCTCAAACAGCCGCTGCTGTTTTTGCAGGGTGAGCGCGACTATCAGGTGACGATGGTCGACCTGAACCGGTGGACGAAGGCCCTGGAAAGCCGGAAGGATGTATCGTTCAAGACCTACCCGGGATTGAATCACCTGATGTCGCCCGGTGAAGGGAAGGCGAATCCAGCGGAGTATCAGAAGCCGGGCAATGTGGATGGTGCGGTGGTGGCGGATATAGCCTCTTGGATCACGGCGCACTAGCGGAGCGCCGCATTCTTCGACTGGCATCGACCAGCAGTTCTGAGCATTACTCAGATAAACCCGCGGCTTGAGACTTGCGCCACCGACCTAAATTCGGCGATCTCTTGTAAATGTACTTCCGCAAATCGTGAGCAACAAACTATGGCCAAGGTTAACGCCGTTTCGTCGGGAGCCGAAGAGTGCGCCTGACGCCCGCAAATGCGTCACCCTTCGCCAAGCCGCTGGCGTCTCCGGAATCAATGGCTGCGCGCAGAGTCGCCAGCTTCGCCTCATACTGCTGGCCTTCACGCTCCAGTGCGCTCAAAGTGGCGCGTAGCACCTCGCTGGCATTTTCGAAGCGTCCGCTTTTGACCTTGCTTAGCAGTACTGGTCAAGTTGCTCGGTCAGATTCACGTTACGAGTTGGCATGGCCTTAACTCCTCACCATATACGATCAATGCCCGAGACTCACAACCCCGCCATCCGCTGAACCGTCTCGAACGTGTCCGCATCCTCCGCCCGCTTGTCCGGCCTGTACCGCTTCACGCGCGCGAACCGCAGCGCCAGTCCGCTCACATATCGTGAACTAACCTGAATCTCGTTGAACGCAATCTCCGCGACAACCTTCGGCTCCAGAAATACCGTGTAGGCATCGCGCGCGATTTCGATTTTCTGGAACTCGCGCGTCTGCCATTCAAGCATTTCGTCGGTTAGCCCCTTGAACGTCTTGCCGAGCATCGCGAAACCGCCTTTTTGCGCATCGCGAGCTCCCAGGTGCAGATTGCTGAGCCAGCCCTGACGGCGCCCGTTGCCCCATTCAGCGGCGAGGATCACCAGGTCGAGGGTACGCGCCTGTTTCACCTTCAGCCAGCCCTGACCCCGTGATCCGGCGGCGTAGGAAGCGCTCACCGATTTGGCCATCACTCCCTCATGACCGCGTTCGAGCGCTTCGCGCAAGAATTCGCCGGCGCGCTCCGCGTCGGATGTGACCAGGTTGGGAATCACGGATTCGGCCTTCGACAGACCGCGCAGCGCCGCGAATCGCCTGCACTGCGGATCGTCGAGCAGTTCGCCGCCGTCGAGATAGAGCAAGTCGAACCAGAATGGCGAGAGCGGTAGTTCGCCGCGCATTCGTTCGACGTCCAGCCTCCGCCCGAAGCGGCGCATCGTGGTCTGGAACGTCTGCGGACGGCCATCCGGTCGCAGACTGAGTACTTCGCCGTCGAGAATGATTTCGCGCGCAGGCATCGCCCGCACAGCCTCCACCACCTCCGGGACGGCGAGGGTCACGTCGTTCAACTGCCGCGAGTAGACGCGCACCTCATCGCCGGCGCGGTGGACCTGGATACGAGCGCCATCCATCTTGTATTCGAGCGCCGCTTCACCCAAACCGGCAACCGCCTCATCAATGTCCTCCGCCGTCTGCGCAAGCATCGGCTGTATCGGACGGAACAACTGAACGCTGTACCGCCTCAGACCGGACTCGCCCTCTCCCATTGCGTGCCGCGCCACCGCGGCGATATCGCCCGCCATCATGGCTGCACGGCGCACGGCATCCGGTGCGAGGCCTGACGCCTTGGCGACTGCGTCCACCATGATGCCTTCGAGCGCCCCCTGGCGGAGTTCGCCCGTCATCAAACCGGTGAGGAACCGCTGCTCCGCCGCCGTCGAGGCTCCAAACAAGTCGCCGAGCAACGCCTGGCGCCGCGCGGCCGACCCGCTGCCTGAAACCGCCGCGATCGAAGCCAATTTGCGATTCACGTCGAGCACTTCGAGGGAGGGCGTTTCCGCTGTTCCTCCCAGCGACTGTTGCAGCGTCCGGTATCCCACTCCGAGTTTGTTCTGGCGCGAATTTCCCGAGAGAAACGCCACCACCACCTCGATCTCATCGGGACTCGCGCGACGCAGAAGGTCTGCCAGCAAGCCCGTCTTCTCGAGACGGCGACTGGTCTCGGTCAGGCGGCGCGACGTCTCAACCACTTCGGCCAGAAGCATACTTGCAGGTTAGCCATAGAATGGAGGTCTTGCTCAACCCGTTATGAACGCCCACGTACACCCACGCGATGAACTGCTCGAAGGAATGCAGCGGATCTACGGCTACCGCATGACCACCACCTCAGGCGGCAATCTCTCGCTGCGCGAGGAGAACGGCGACGTGTGGATTACCCCCTCGCGCGTGGACAAAGGCGGACTGCGCCGTGAGGACATCGTACGCGTGCGTCCCGACGGCAGCGTCGACGGTGTTCACACTCCGTCGTCCGAACTCCCGTTCCACCTGGAAATCTACCGCCGCCGTCCGGACCTTCGCGGCATCGTCCACGCTCACCCAGTGGCGCTGGTTGCCTTCAGCCTGGTCCGCCAGGTGCCCGATACACGGCTATTTCATCAGTCGCGGCATGTCTGCGGCGAGGCGGGCTTCGCGCCCTACAAACTTCCCGGCAGTCAGGCGCTCGGCGATAGCGTGGCGGCGACATTCGAGCGGGGCTTCGATTGCGTCATCCTCGAAAATCATGGCGTCGTCACGGCGGGCGCAACGTATCAGCAGGCCTTTCACCGCTTCGAGACACTCGAATTCACTGGCAAGACGATCATCAAGGCGCGGACGCTGGGGGCGGTGCGCTACTTGAATGACGAGCAGATCGCGATACCCGAAGGCCGTTCTGCGAGTTTCGAAAAATTCGATCCAGGGCCGCCTTCCAGCGTAGAGAGGGAGCTGCGCCGTCAGCTATGCGAATTTACCCGCCGCGCATACCGTCAACGGCTGTTCATCTCCACTCAGGGCAGTTTTTCAGCGCGCGTCGACCAGGACTCCTTCCTGATCACTCCCTACGGCGCCGATCGCGCCGCGCTTGAACTTCGCGACATTGTTCTGATCCGCGGCGGCCGCAGTGAAGCCGGCGGAAAGCCAAGCCGGGCGGCTCGAAGTCACGAGTCGATCTACAGGATGCATCCATGGGCGGGTGCCGTGATCAACGCCTACCCGGTGAACGCAACCGCTTTCAGCGTCACCGGAACCGCACTCGACACGCGCACGATTCCCGAGAGCTATATCGTGGCTCGCCAGCCTGCGCGGGTGGCCTACGGACCGCAGTTCGAATCCCGCGACGCGCTTGCACAGGCGATCTCGGCAACGCAGCCTGCCGCCATCCTCGAAAACGATGGCGTGCTGGTCACCGGCCGCGACCTGCTCGAGGCTTTTGACCGGCTTGAAGTGCTTGAATCCACGGCGGAAGCAATCATCAACAGCCGCGCCATCGGAGAGATGTCGCCGATGGGGGACGAAGTGATCCGCGAGCTGGATGCGGCCTTCTTCAACACGTAGTCGGGATTTCAGACTCTCGTGTCCGAAAATGCTGCATAATAGTATGTGATGCCCCGTAGGCTGGCGCAGAAGCTGATCCTGTCGTTGACAGTGATCGTGGTGCTGATCGCCGCAGTTGCCGGCCTGATTAACGTTCGAAACCAGGAGAGTCAGCTTCTCAACAGCATGATTCTCGGGGCCGACCAACTCTCGCGCGGAATCGCCAGTTCCACCTGGGAAGCGATGATGGCGGACAACCGGCAATCGGCGTATTCGGTGATGCAGACCATCGCGCTGAAGCAGGGCATCGATCGCATCCGCATCTACAATCGCGACGGCCGGACGATGTTCTCCACCGTGCCCGGCGAAGCCAATCTGAGGGTGGACAAGAACTCCGACGCCTGTGCGGTTTGCCATGCATCTGCTACTACTCCGCGCGAGAAGCCCTCCACCACCTCGCGAGCGCGTGTCTGGCGGACTGCCAACGGAACGCGGATCCTCAGTATGCTCACGCCGATCTACAACGAGCCCTCCTGTAGTGACGCCGCTTGTCACGCGCATCCGAAAACCAACAAGGTGCTCGGCGTTCTGGATGTCGACATGCATTTGACACCGGTCGACGAACTGGTGGCTAGCATGAAGATTCAGGTGCTGGTGGTTACCGGGATTCAGATCGTTCTGGCGAGCGGGTTCATTATCGTCTTCACGCGGAAATTCGTGAGCAATCCGATCCGCAAGCTGATTGAAGGCACCAAGCAGGTGTCGGCGATGAATCTCGACCGCCCAATCGAGATTCTTCACTCGAGCGAAGAGTTGGACGCCTTGGTACTCAGCTTCAACGGCATGCGTGAGCGGCTGGCGGAAGCAATTGACGAGATACGAGGTTTCAACGAGAAACTCGAGGCCACGGTCGAGGAGCGTACCGCACAGTTGAAAGCTGCGCATCAGAAGCTGTTCCACACAGACCGGTTGGCGTCGCTGGGACAGTTGTCGGCGAGCGTGGCGCATGAGATCAACAACCCGGTAGCCGGTGTCCTGAATCTCTCGATGCTTTTGCAAAGGATTCTGAAGGACGATGGCATACCTCCGGGCCGCATTCAGGAGTTCCGCAAATACCTGACCCAGGTGATTCAGGAAACCTCTCGAGTAGGGAGAATCGTATCCGATCTGCTGGCATTCTCGCGGCGGTCTAAGCCGCAGCGCGCGCCGGCCGACTTGAACCGTATCATCGGCGTGACACTGTCCCTCACCGAGCACAAGATGAAGATGGCGAACGTCGCCATGGAGACAGCGCTTGCGCCAAGCCTGCCTCCGGTTCCCTGCGACAGTTCACAAATGCAGCAGGTGTTGCTGAACCTGGTTATGAACGCCTGTGAAGCCACGCAATCGAAGGGTAGCGGAACCGTTCGAGTAGAGACGCGACTTTCGAGCGCGGGTGACACCGTCTTGATGATCGTCAGCGATAACGGGGAAGGGATTTCGACCGAGAATCTGGCCAAGATATTCGACCCGTTCTTTACCACCAAGCCGGAAGGGAAGGGCGTTGGACTGGGATTAGCGGTGCTCTACGGAATTGTGGACGCCCATGGCGGTGAGGTGGAGGTGAAGAGTCAACCCGGCGAAGGAACCACGTTTACAGTAAGTCTTCCGCTTGCAGCAGTCGAGCGTCCGGCCGAGATTCCGCTGCTGGCGCTGAGGGAGGGCGAGCCCGCCCGTGAACCCTCTGTACCTTAGGGCCGCCGGTATGGTGAACCGGAGTGACGTGCAGTCCACCGCGGAGGCGATCGCGGGGCAGTTTGATTTCGACGTACGGATCCTCGATCCGCTTCCTGACCCGGCCCCAGCGTTTGACCCGGTAAGGCGCCAATACAACTCGGTGCACGTCCTGCGCGAACTGGTGGCAACCTGTCCTCCCGACGCACACCGTCTGGTGGGGCTGACTGACCGCGACCTTTTCATTCCCATGCTCAGTTTCGTTTTTGGCCAGGCGCAACTGGGCGGACAGGTTGCGCTGGTGTCATTTGCGCGATTGCGCCAGGAGTTCTACGGGCTGCCTCCAAGCGGACCGGTATTTGAGCATCGCGCGCGGAAAGAAGTTTTCCACGAACTCGGGCACACGTTTGGATTAACACACTGCTCCGATCGCGACTGTCCCATGTCCCTGTCGACCGGCATTGCGCAGGTCGATTTGAAAAGCGGGCGCTATTGCGCCTCATGTACTGCAATGCTGCGGGAGCACGGTGTCCCCCTGGCGGAATCGAAAAGTAAGCTATGAAGACCAACTGGACCATCCTCGTGGTGGACGACGAAGAAGTGATGTGCGAGTCATTAGCGGCCTGGCTGCGCGAGGACGGATACCAGGTGGATACCGCTATGTCCGGCCGCGAAGGCGTTGAGCGGGCGAGCAAGGGCGACTACGCCATCTATTTCGTCGACTTGAAGATGCCGGGCGGCATGGACGGGATCGAGACGATGATCGAGATCCGCAAGCGGAGGCCGGAGGCGTCCATCATCATCATCACTGCCTACGCGACGGTAGACACCGCGATCACCGCCATCAAGGAAGGCGCCCAGGAGTACATCGTCAAGCCGTGCAATCCCGAGGAGATCTCGCTATTGGTGAGCCGGATCATCAAGGTGAAGAACCTGCAGCGGGAGAATGTCATCCTGCGCAAGAAGCTGACTAAGACCTACCGGTTCCACGACATCATCAGCAAGAGTCCGCGGATGCTCGAAATCTTTGACCTGACGCGCGACATCGCCAGCCTCCGCAGCACGGTTCTGATTCGCGGCGACAGCGGTACCGGCAAGGAACTGGTGGCGCGCGCGATTCACTTCTCCGGCGACCGCGCCGCCAAGCCGTTTATCTGTGTGTCGTGCGCCGCGCTCGCCGAGACCCTCCTTGAGAGCGAACTGTTCGGCTACGAGAAAGGGGCTTTCACCGGGGCGAACGGGCAGAAGCCCGGCAAGTTTGAACTCGCGGATGGGGGAACCATCTTTCTCGACGAGATCGGCGACATCTCCCCGAAGCTTCAAGCGGACCTGTTGCGGGTGTTGCAGGAGCGCCGTTTCTACCGTCTGGGCGGTAGCCGCGAAGTGGAAGTGGACGCGCGAGTGATCGCTGCCACCCATAAGGACCTGCGGCAGTTGGTCGCCTCCGGAGAATTTCGCGAAGATCTTTACTACCGGCTCAACGTGATCGAGATCAAGCTGCCGTCACTGCGCGAACGCGGCGAAGACATTCCGCTGCTCGCTGAGCACTTCGTCGATCGCCTTTCGCATGAGTTGGGCAAGGATGTGAACGGTGTTTCAGAAGGTGCGGTGAAGGCTCTCATGGAGCATGACTGGCCAGGGAACGTGCGCGAGCTTGAGAACGCCGTGGAACGGGCGATTGTGACATCAAAAGGTCGCGTACTTACCGAGGAAGACTTCGCCTTCCTCGATCATGGGCCCAACAAGGCTTGGGCCGTGCCTCCGAGTTTATCCCTTGAAGAGCTCGAGAAACTGGCCGTCAAGGCGGCCATCGAAAGAACTCACGGAAACATTAAAGAGGCGGCATTCACCCTCGGCATCGACCGGTCCACGCTTTACGACAAGATCAAGAAGTACGAGATCGTCCGTTGACGCTGTGAATTCGAGACGCCTCGCACGGTACAACAGAGTAGATGACCGAAGCGGAGGCAGCCGTCGCGATTTTGCATGCGCGCGGCGTCACGGAATCCGTTCTGCTGATGCGTCGCGCCGATCGCGATGACGATCCCTGGTCCGGACACTGGTCGTTTCCAGGTGGACGCTGCGGTAGCGGCGACGCTGATCTCTTGGACACCGCCATCCGTGAACTCCACGAAGAATGCGGTGTAGAGGTTGATCGGGAGCGCATGGAGATGGCTTTGCCGGTCTCAAACGCGCGGCGTAAAGCGGGACCGCTGATGCGCGTCGCACCGTTTGTTTTTGGTGTCGACTCCGAACTCAACGCAGTCGCCGACGATCAGGAAGCCGTGGAGGCGCGGTGGTTCCCGCTGCATCTCCTGCGCGACCCCCAACAGCACCGTCTTGCCCCCATTCCGCGCCTGCCCTCCAGCCTCCTGTTTCCGTGTATTCCGCTACCGGAAATGCCGCTTTGGGGCTTCACTTACAGGCTCATCACGGAATGGCTGAAATTGCTGCCTGCGGGCTCGACAGAGACTCTTGAGGACATCACCAATCGACTTGCGGGAGCGTCCGCGAGCGAGGTGGAAGGGCTGCTCTCGGGTCCGTGGGAAAGGATCCCGGCGGTGACGATGGTTGAGCTTGACGAAGAGGGTGTGCGGGTGACCGGATTGAACCTCAAGGAATACTGGATTCCGTTCTCCAAAAGTGCAAAATAGGAAGTTACATGTTGAAGATCGGGAACGTTACCTGGCGGGGGCGCTGCGGAAAACACCCCACCTACAACCCGGCCGAGGATGGAGAAGGCGGCATCCGTGGAGGGTGCGCGCGCTGTTACGCCCTCTTGTCGATTCAGCGGCAGCACACGGCGCTCGTACGCGCGCTGCGCGAGTTTGGTCCCATCGCCGAGCGGAAGCGAAAGATCGTCGAGTTGGCGCAGCTGCAGACGTCGCTGTTCGACTGAACCTTTGTGACTGACGAGGAACTACAGTCCTATCTCGACGACAACGGCTATCCTCCACACGTGGTGGAGGGTGGGCGCCCGGGTCTCATCCGTCGCTATCGCGAATTCGTGGCCGAGGTGGAGCGCGGGTACGACTACTCCCTGCAGAGCTACCGCAACGACCTTGATGGCCGCGCCCTGATTCACATGGCGGAAGCCGACGATGATGTTGCGGATGAAGATCAGCGACTGTCAGCCGCGCTGAGTCATACCGAAGTTCGGGTGTGGGAGAGCAGCGCCGGGGACCCGTTCTGGGATTTCGGCTACCCTGCGAACGCGCGCGGCACGCTGCTGCGCCACCTGATTGGCGCAGGCCTTATAACGGAAGAATCGCTTCACGAACGGGATCAAACTTGATCCGGCGCTTCTGCACGTAGGCCAGATTTCCAAGGTGCGATGGAATGACACCGCGATGCCCGATGCGGACATCGGCATTCGGCAGTTTGCGCGAGCGCACACAGTC
Source organism: Bryobacterales bacterium (assembly GCA_038212445.1). GTDB lineage: Bacteria > Acidobacteriota > Terriglobia > Bryobacterales > Bryobacteraceae > TMP-7. Next base: position 135,224 of record JBBQUM010000016.1, on the reverse strand, counting down.
CAGGAAGTTTTCTACGTGGTCAATCGTCTGATCACGGTTGTACGTGCCGACTTCGGGCGGCGCCCCTCGCTCCTTCGATGTGAATTCGTAACGGCCGCGCGTGATCCACAGGCGGCCTTCGGTGCCCAGGAACTCCTGTGCCGCGCCATTTGCACCGGGAGCCAGCGTGCAGTCGAAGGTCGCGGTGAGGTTGTCGGGATATTCGATGAGGATGTTAATGGTGTCGGGCGCGGTGCGGCCATCGTTGTAGAGGTAGACGCCGCCTGCCGCCGTAGCCGAGATCGGGTCGTCACGATCCATGAACATATGGACGACGTCGATCCAGTGTGTAAATAGATCGGTGACAAGACCGCCGCCAAAGTCCAGGAACATGCGGAAGTGCAGGTACTGGTTCGCATCCCAATCGCGCCACTTCACCGGGCCCAGAAACCGCGCCCAGTCGAGGTTGGACGGGCATTGCCGCATCTCGTCCGGGACCGTCATGAAGTGAGTTCCGTTGTTATGCCACCATGTCCGCGCCATGCTGATCTTGCCCAGGCGGCCGGTCTTGATGTATTTTTCCTTAGCCTCCAGATAGTCCTTGCCTGACCGCTGCTGCATTCCTACCTGACAAATCCGCTCGTTAATCCGCGCTGCCTTGATGATGGGTGGACCCTCCTCGATGGTGCGTGTGAGCGGTTTTTCGACATACACGTCCTTGCCGGCGTTCATTGCATCGATGGCGATTTGGGCGTGCCAGTGGTCGGGCGTGGCTACCAGTACGCAGTCGAGATCTTTCATCTCGAGCATCTTGCGATGGTCAGCGAATCCCTTCGCCTGGGTGGCCTTGGTCATGGCCTTATCCCGGCGATCGCCAAAGACATCGCAAACGGCGGATACGTTCACCGTCTCGTTCTTCTGAAATACGCTCATCACGTATGAGCCACGGCCGCCGGCGCCGACGAGTCCGAGGTTTACACGGTCGTTAGCGCCGAGCACTCGTGAGTAAGAAGCAGCCGTGATCGCGGCTGCGCTGCGGATAGCGGTGCGCCTGGTAAGCATGTCCACGCCATCATACAAGAACTATTTGGCGCGGGTTGCCGTGCAGCCGAGGTCGAAGTCCATGCGCCGACACTCAAGGCGTACGTCTGGAGCAAACGTAGAGGGCATTTTCTGGTCCCAACTGGATCCGCAGGCTTCGACAGGGCCAGGTCTCGTCGCCTAAGGCAGTCTCCGTCGAGAGGTTCAGATAGAGCTTGCGGCAAGTGGCGATGTCGGGTGTGGGGGCGGCGGATTGTTGATGGCGGGCGACCATGTGGATTCCCAAGTCGGGCGGCTTTGGCCAGGGCGTCGCTGATCCTTGAGACCCGGTAATACTGCTCGGAGCCGGCCTTGACTTGTGCGGGCACCATCGTCTGCGCTTGGCACGACAGTATTATTTCTTACGGAACTCCATTCCGAACATCCTGAGGACGGTGACTTCCCCGGATGCACTGAGTTGGAATTGTGCCACTCCGCCGTCCGGGGTGAGGAATGTATCATGCTGAAAATGTTCTAGCTTCTCAGCTTCGGCGCCTCGCCAAGAAGCCAGCAAAGTCCGGCCCTCGGCGCGTATAACAATATATCGCCGTATCCCGGATTCTCGTACCTGCCGGTGTAACCCGGCGCTTCCAATGAAGGCTTGGTTCCCGCGATTCGCGAGTTCCGAAACCGCTCAGTCCGTGCGCGGCCATCCCTCTCGATTTGGCCGAAATGGGCGATCAGTTCGGTGTCCCAGTCGCGCGACGGCAGGCCCAGGACGGCGTCCATGATTTCCCAGCGCAGCGCCTCAGGCATATTGGCGCTATCTAAGTTCGCCAGGACGACGATCCCCAGATGCTCGGACGGCACGAGCGTCACGCTGGTCCGGAAACCATCGATGGCGCCGCCGTGGTTCACCAACCGGTAGCCGCGGTACTCGCCGAGAAACCACCCCATCGCATATGAATGCTGGACCGACAGGGGGTTCCAGTTGCGGCCCGCGTCCTCGGGGCGCATCGCCATCTGCGGCGTATGCATTTCGCCGAAGTTCTTTTCCGAGATCAATCGCTTACCCTCGGCTAGACCGCCGTTCAGTTGAAAGCGAACCCATTTCGCCATGTCGCGGACGCTCGCGTTGATGGAACCGGCGGGCGCGATGTCATCAATGTTGCGCCAGGGAATTGCCGAGACTGCGCCGTCCGCCTTCTTGGCATGAGGGTGGCGTGGTCGGCGGACTTCTCCGCGACCGTCGTGCTGGTATCGGACGACGTCATGCCGAGCGGCGCGAAGATACGGCGAGCGATGAATTCGTCCCAGGTCATTCCCGATGATTTCGCCACAGCCGTACCGGCCGTGAGGAACATGATGTTCTGATACTGCCAGGCGGAACGGAAGGGCTTGTCGAGCGGGACTGCGCCGATGTGGCGGATGATCTCTTCACGGGTCCAGGGAGCAGCAAACCAAAGTTCGTCGTGGCGCGCCAATCCGGTGCGGTGGCAAATCAGGTCGCGGAGGGTGACGAGGCCGTCGGCGAGGGGGTCGGCAAGGTGGAAGTACTCAACATGCTTCCTAACCGGGTCGTCCCAGGCCATCTTGCCTTCGTCGACGAGCATCGCCATCGCGGCCGTGGTGAAGGCTTTGGTGGCGGATCCGATGGCGAAACGAGTATCCGGGGTGACTGCGCCGGGCTTACCGGTTTCCTTCAGACCGTAGCCCTTCAACAGAATCACGCTGTCATCTCTCACGATTGCCACTGCGACTCCCGGCGCCGACCACGCCGTGCGAGATTTTTCGACAATCGTATCGATCTTGTGGACATCCAATTCCGCTGAAAACAGGCGTAGAGCGACCACAAAGACGAGCGCGGACGGACGATTCATAGCGTTGAGTATAACCCTTCAAAGAAATATGACAGACCGTGTCATATATTGCGGCGCATCATGATTGGACCCGCTTATGACACTCACAGAACGAGCCTTCAACCATGCAGTTTCGACTGGGATAGCGCCTCAAAACGGGCCCGTGGCTCCGGTGCGCACCCGCGTTTACATTGACTCCACGGATTGGCGTGGATCCGAAGAAAATGTATCGATACTGCGGACTCTGCAGGACGCTGTTTATGGAGATCGCAAACTGGCAATTGTCTACCGTCCGGCGGGGCGGGATCGGGTGGATCGCGTGGTGGATCCGCTGGGGCTGGTGGCGAAGCGCAGTACCTGGTACCTGGTTGCCCGGACGGCCGCCGGACTGCGCAGCTATCGCGTGTCGCGGATTGAGGAGGCCACGTTGCTTGACGCTCAAGCCGAGTGTCCGCCTGACTTCGATCTGGCCGATTTCTGGCACTACTCGTCCGGACAGTTTCGAGACGAGATCACGCGTGCAGTGGATGCGCAGCGCCAGGCGCTACTGGAGAAAGAGGAAGCGGAACGCCGTTCGGCTCATGAACTGGAGATTGCCAGACAGGTCCAAGCCAGGCTATTTCCCCAAAGTCTGCCGCCGATGCGTACGCTCGACTACGCGGGAACGTGCGTGCAGGCGCGCGGTGTGGGGGGCGACTATTATGATTTTCTCAATTTGGGTCATGGCAAGCTCGGAATCGTTCTTGCCGACATAGCCGGAAAGGGTATTGCAGCGGCGTTGCTGATGGCGAATCTGCAGGCGAACCTTCGCAGTCAATGCGCAAGCGCCCTGGACGAGCCTGAGCAGTTTCTCAACCGGGTGAACCAGCTTTTCTTTGAAAACACCTCCGACAGTGACTATGCAACGCTGTTTTTCGGCGAATACGATGACCAGACGCGGCGCCTGCGGTATGCCAACTGCGGCCATCTACCCGCGTTTCTGCTGCGGGAAAACGGAGGTCTCGAGGTTCTCGATTCCACCTGCACCGTCCTTGGGCTGTTTCGCGAATGGGAGTGTGCGGCGGGCGAATGCACGCTCGCACCGGGCGATACGCTGGCGATCTACACCGACGGAGTGACCGAGTCGTTCAATGAAGCGGGAGAGGAGTTTGGGGAGCGGCGTTTACTTGCCGCGCTCCGTGCCGCACGCACGAAGTCCCCAGCCGATCTGCTGTCGGCGGTGGTGGGGGAGGTGTCGGCGTTCAGTCCGCGAGAGCAGCACGACGACATCACTCTGCTGGTGGCGCACTGCCGGTAACGAGACCTTCTGTTGAGTGCGTCGTCTAAGACGCTATCAAACACCAGCCTCTCGCTCCCATTCCCGCCGTTCTGGCTCTCGTGCTGATGTCTTGCTCGTCGAGCCTGGCCGCCACTTTTCCGGACGTCCTGATCGCGGAAACACAGAAACTGGAATTCCATGTGTCGACGCCCTCCGTGAAGGGCTCGCTCCACGCTCAGGTGGGCGGCGCGCTGGATGAACTTCTGCGTAAGAATCGCGGGGCGGTGATCGTAAAGCTGCGCGTATTCGCGTCGCAGTCAGATCTGGTTGTCGCGAGCGATGATATTGCGAAATGGTTTATCGCTAAGAAACGACAACTACCTGTTGTGGTGCTTCTCGGTGTTGCCGGATTTCCGGAACAGGGTCAACTGGTCGAGATCGAATCCACCGCGTCAGGAACCGAGCGAGTCAATCGGGAGGGACTGGCTTTCCTCGCCGGCCTCGCATCACCTACTGGCGAGCGCACCATTGCCGGATTGGCACGCGTGTCCAAGGAGAGCGGCGTTGCTCCGGAACACGTTCTCCGAATCTCATGTTTCTATGAGTCGCTCGATATGGTGGCCGGCGCCCGGACCGCGATTGCGGCGACGTTCCCGGCGGCGGAGGCGTCCTTCGTGCACTCATTCGCCGCTGCACCCAACCCTCTCATCGAGTGCGAAGCCGTGGCTCGAATGACAACGGCGTCGGCCGAACGGATCCGATATTTCAATTTCGCCAACTCTCCGCCGTCCCCCAACTTCTCACGTGCTGCCCTTGTGACCGCACCACGGCTGGCATTTCTGGAGATGCAGGACGCGTCCGGAGAGTCCGACACCGACCTACAGCCGCTGTTCGACCGTTTGAAGGCAGCTGCGGAACGCGTAGGGGCTCCGTTTCCAGATACGGTGATGAGCGGAAACTACTGGGTGACGGGCGCCGCCCGCGATCGCCTTCGCGAAGTTCGCGGAAAGTATTACGGCAAGACCGTACCCGCAGCTACAGGTGTCTTCTTTGCTGGTCTAAAGACCAAGACGTCTACTGCCGGGTTGGAACTTACGATCGCCGCGCCCGACGCGGTGGACCTGACTGTGGGCAGCCTGCTGATTGACGGAACCAGGGTCTACAAAGCGCATCGTGCGCGGTCCGACCAAACCATCACTAAGGACGGTGCGGTAGTCCAGAAGCGTGCCTTCACTATGGAAAAAACGGTGATCCAGAAGGATGGCCTTCCTATGTTTCGCCTGGTAATCGACGGTATTGAGGACACCAACGAGTCCCATTACCATTCGGAAACACTGTTGAGTCTCCGGGATATGAGTCTCGTGTACCGTCAGGATCGACTCGCAGGCGGGCTGACGCGTACTCTTCATGTCAGCGGCCGCCATGTTACGGGACAGGAACAATCGCCAGGTGATTCCAGCCCGAAACTGATCGACTTCACTAACGACGCGCCCTCGTTCTACTACCCGTTTCTGGACGCCGCGGTAAATGCCGTGACCCTTCAGGGCGGCGAGAGCTTTCGCGTCTCGACATTCGACGTCACCAACCGGAAGACTGAATGGCACACGGTTCGCGTTGCCAGTGAAGATACGGTCATGGTAAAGGAGCGGAAGGTGAAGGCGTGGGTGATCGAGGAAGAACGAGAAGGCCGCCTGGTGAGAAAAATCTGGCTGACGAAGGAACCGCCGTTCTTTCCGCGCGACAGGACCTATTTGCCCGACGGCTCAATACGAGAGACGGTGCAGACATTGCAGTGAGGCAGACTGGATGGTTGGTGGGCCCTGTTGGATTTGAACCAACGACCAACGGATTATGAGTCCGCTGCACTAACCGCTGTGCTAAGGGCCCGCCTTTCCTTAAGATACTACCAACCTCGACGGATCACCTCATTGCATCCCTCGGCATAATTTCTGCCAAGTTCGTTGTAACATTTACCTAACGGAGCTTCTATACAACTTGGGAAGCTCCCATTAGCCCCTTGTTTTCATTGCTTTCACGAATGGTTCCCAGGTTGCATCTATCCGTTGTGGATGTGCCGGTGAGTCGTTTCCCGACATGTGTCCCCCAAGGAGGTTTTTCATGGGCTTGATTCTGTTGGTGCTTCTAGTGTTGTTGCTACTTGGTGCGTTGCCGGCGTGGCCGCATAGCCGCAGCTGGGGCTATTATCCGAGCGGCGGATTGGGAACCGTCTTACTGATTGTTCTGGTCCTCGTTCTAATGGGACGAATTTAGCAAGTCAGTTTAGGGGAGGAATCTGAAGATGTCTGACTTTAAAGATCGAGCGTCCGAACTGGCTTCTGACGTTGCGGCGGCGGCTCAAAGATCCGCGAAACAGATGGCGGATAGTGCCGCGGAAAAACTTCAGAGCGCGCGCCAGGAGTACGGCGACAAGCTGAAGAGCACCGCTGATTCCATGTCCGACGCGAAAGAGTCCGCGCGGCGCGGCGTGGACAAGTTGGCTCGTACGGCTAGTGAAAAAATGGATGCCGGATCCGAATATCTACGCTCCACCAGTGGGGGCGGGATGCTATCGGATATTGGACATGCGGTACGTCAGCATCCGGGTGCCATTATCGCTGCTGTGGCGGTGGGGATTGCGCTGGGATATGCTCTGACGAGTCGATCCGACGAGTAGCTGGCGGCGCCTTGTGCTTGGACGCGGCGGAGCCTCGTCCAAGCCTCTTCTTCTGCTACTGACAGTCGGCTTAGCTGGAGCGGGAGTCCCGTCCTACTCCCTTGTAGGTTGCGATCCACCATTGGTTTCCCCACGCATCTACTATCCCGGCGGCCCGATCGCCATATAGTGTATTTGATGGCGCTGACTGCGAGGTTCCCCCTCCTGCCAGTGCTTTCTCATATGGCGCGTCGGTGTCCGGCACATACAGATGGATATTCGCTACCATTGGCGCCCACTGTCCGTGGGCCTCGCTGATTTCAATCACCGAGTCGCCAATCTTCAGCTTGCAGTGCACGACGGTCCCGTCAGGACTTCTGACCAGTTGAGATTCCTCCGCTCCGTAGGCGCGTTTGACGAAATCGATCAGGCCGCTTGCGTCCTTCGCAAGGACGCCTGGCGTCACATCGCGTAGTCCCTCCGGAACATGCGACGGTCCCTGGTGAGTAGCGAAAAACCAGTAGTTCCCGGAGGTGTCCTTGACTCCGCCCTCGCGGTCTCCGTACGGCATATCGGTCATTGGATAAAGTGACTCGCCGCCCGCTGCCAGCGCCTTCGCATAGACCGCGTCGGCGTCCTTCACATAGACGTGGAGAGCCATGGCGCCAGGCGGATAAGGCCCGCCTCCCTGAGCGAGTTCGATCACCGAGTCGCCGACGCGAAGTTCGCAATGCATAATGCTCCCGTTGGGCGCCTTCATGCGGAGCAATTCCTCGCCGCTCAGCGCTGACTTGATGAACTCCGCGGTTTCGTCGCCCTGGCTCGACACCAGGTACGGGTTCACCGAATGCATTCCCGGCCGGAGGTAATTCACGGTTGCAGTAGTCATAGTCTCCTCTTCGCTGTCTCTCTTGGCGGCGGCCGCACGCAGGCCAGCCTTCAGCCGCTCGCGAAATTCGGTGCGGGGCGCGATTTGCAGCGCATCCAGAATGTATCGCGCTCAGCCATTGGACCCACCTGTCCGTGCCGGCAGAGCTTCGATCGCTCGTAACTGTAACTGCTTCACTGCACCCTCGCTGCGTCCCATCGCATCGGCAACTTCACGAATGCTCCGGTCCTCGACGAAACGCATTTCGAGCACACGTCTCTGGTCCTCGGGTAATTCACGCACCAGACGGAAGACACTGGCCGACTGCTCCGCTTCCTCGATGCCTGCATCGGTCAACGGATCGGTTTCGAACTGCCCTTTGCGGGCGGTGCGCGCGGCGGAATCGATGATCGCGTTGGCGGCGATCCGGTAAAGCCAGGTGGCAAACGCCGCTCCGCGCCATTCGTAATTCTGCAGGTGCGCGAGGGCCTGATGAAACACTTCCGACGTCACATCTTCAGCGCAGCCGCGATCTCGGACACGCCGGGCGACGTAGGCGTAGATCCGGTCGAAATGAAGCTCGTACAACTCCCCGAAACGTCCAGGGTCACGCTGGGCCGCCTCAATGAGAAGCCGCTCCTCTTCGCGGGTTGGCCCGGCCTGCCCCATCTTCTGTTCCTGTTAACTGGGAACCGGCCTCAAAGTTACGAGGCGTCGGCGATTTATTTAGGGAGGGGCGGCTTGGCGCCGAGCGTAGGACTGGCGGTGGCGCCGGCGGGTTTGTAGTCGCGAATATACTGCTGCATGCGCCATTCAAGACGGCTAAGACCATGCTGCTTGGCTTCCTCGAGCGCCTTCTGATTGTCCCAGCCTTGATGTTTAATGCGGTAACAAGCGACGATCACACCGGTACGATCCTTACCGCGCATGCAGTGGATAAAAACCGGCCAGTCAGTACTCATGGCGGGGTCCTCGAGAACCTTCAGCACTTCAGCGACGCGCTCGTCGGTGGGAGCTGCCAGGGCCGGCATCGCGAAGTGGAGGTACTTCATGCCGAGCGCTTCTACTTCCTGTTTCTCGCCCTGCTGCTCGTTTCCGCGAAGATCGATGATGGTCTTGACGCCGAGTTTGGCGAGGCTCTTCAAGCCTTCCTGTGTGGGTTGCCCACCGCGGAAAATATGCTCGTCCACTTCGGTGAAGTTATGGACACCGGGAGCTGAAGGGGCTGCGGCCCAAGCCGCGAAGGGCAACAGTGCCCAGATCGCCAGTGCAGTCATTGCTTCAATTTTAGCGCCTTCCGCTTGGGTCGCAGAGGTTTGAATTCATGGCCATACTTCTTGAGGTCCACGCGATCGCCTGCGAGTTGAATGCCTTCCTGTCGTAATCGAAGACGTTGTTCGAGGCCGGACTCACCGCCCAGAGGTATGCGTCCACCGGCACCAATGACGCGGTGCCAGGGCAGTCCAGGTTCGCTGGCTCTCAGTGCCCACACCACCTGACGCGCGCGTCCAGGGAAACCCGCGGCCTTGGCGACGTCCCCATAAGTGGAGACAAAGCCTCTAGGGATTTTCCGAACCATAGTGCGGATCTCGGGGAGCATCACCACATGGTAGAACGCCGTTTTCAGTGGCTGGTAATCTGGCGAATTGCGGTGGTGGCGGTTGGCGTGACCCGAGGGATCTTCTCGAGTTCGTGCAGCATTGGAACTGCCTTAGCTGCTGGTGGGCCAATTGCGCCGAGCGCGATGGCGACACTTCTCTGGACGTGGACGTTCTCGCCCGCTCTCCCGCCGGCGGCGATGAGGGCATCCAGAACCGGGAGTGCACTGCGGCCCTGGCGAGCGATGGCATCTGCAGCTACCATGCGGACTCCGGTGTCGGAGTCTTTCAGCGTCTCCGCCAGCGGCAGGAGCGCTTTGGCGGCAGCGGACCCCATGTCGCGGAGTGCCAGTGCAGCCACGCCCCGGATAACGGCGTCGTTATCGCCGAGCGACTTAATGAGGCCGTCGACATCCTTTGGAACGCTGGGCGCGCGTGTGTCGAGGGGAGAACCAATCCTGGCGACGACGATCGTGTCGAGTCCCAGATTATAGCCAGTGGAGCGGGCATCCTTGCCGTCGCAGATGAACGAGATGGTGTGGCGGCCCTTGGCGAGTTTGCGCCAACCGAGAAGATGATCCTCGGCGACGTAGAGTTCTTCGCCCCAGGTCCGCATCAGGTCGCTGTCGCCCACATTGGCGCCCGGTTCATGCTCAAGCGCTCCAGCCTCTGCGCGGCGGCCGTCGATTAGCACGCGGTAGTCGCCGTAGTCGGGTGCGTGAGCGGCCTGAGCGACAATCTCGAAATTACCGTCGTCAGTGAGATCGAGCGGCAGATCGAGGCGCGCGCCCGGACCGTCCGCGTGGAAGAACAGCAGATCGCGCGACCAGAAGACCTCCTTCTGGACTTCCACTCTCCCCTTGTCGGCTTTCACATCCGCCACCAACGATTCAGCTTCGATCTGACGCGCATTGCCGTGCGGGAGCCTGGCCGCGCCATAGGGCGGCTCCGCGAGTCCGCGGGCTATGCCCTCCTGATACCAGAACGCTACCGAAGAAAAAAGATCCGCTCGTTCCTCAAATCCCGAACGTACGGCGCCGTTGGGGTTGTACGTCCAACCAGCGTGCTCGAAATCAAACCGCAGGCTTTCGCGGAACGGGATGGGGTCGCGCAAATGCCAGCGGTAGGCGCTCATACGCGCGCCCGGACCCGTGCCCTCCGCTACCGGCACACCCCAGTAGGGACCTTCGCTCACGCGCAGGCTCCAGGCATCGTTGAAGTAGTCCTCGGTTCCGGTCCCCTGGACGCTGGCCTGCTTTTCGCCGTCGATGTAAAAGAGGTCATCGCCCTCACCGAACCAACCTGCTTCGGTTTGGATCACGTTGAACACGGTGCCGACGTACTGCCCGCGGCCGTGGATGTCCACCACCTGGTAAGGGACGCCGCGGCGGGTGGGGAGTTCCTGTTTGTACCAGGCGTGGAAGTAGCCGGTGTCGGGCGGGAGCGATTTTCGTTTTTCCCAATCGACGTGATAGTAGAGGTTGGCGACACGCATCCGTCCCTCGTTGGTGACGGTGATGCGGCACGACTTGCGGAAGGGCATCGCCCAGTACGAATTGCGCGAGCGTCCGCTCGATCCATCAACCACCATGAGCGACTTTACGCCGCGTTCGTAGCCGTGGCCGACGGCGAAGAAGTCGCCGAGCGGAGCGTCTACACTGGGCGTCGGGCTGCCGTCGTAGTAGACGCGAAGGCGGAGGAGGCGGGGCCAGCCGTATTCGTTGGCCGCTACGGTGAGCCAGATATGAGTGACGACGCCGGGACCCTGGAGGTCGGCGAGCACGATGGTCTCACCGGGAATGGGCCGTTTACTGTCGTCGTTACTGGTGAGATCGACGTTGTTACTCGACGAGCGGTACGCCCGCGCGTCGCGGATGCGGGCCATATCGAGCGGGTCTTGTGCGAATAGGGGAGCGAGGAGGAAAGGAAGCACGAGGGCGGGGCGCATTGATACACAGTGTCCCGCAAACCCGCCCGCATTGAGTGCCGCCTGGCCGCTACGGGCTTAAGCCGGCGGCAATTTTCGCGCTTCGAGGACGACGTCAGGGTCGTGGACCGTGAGGGTCATGGCCGAACCTTCGCCGGCGAAACGGATGCGCACGGCGCTGGCTCCGGCGGGATAGAACTCGTGGTTACCGACGTGGGTGAGTCCGCGCGCCGTCATCCCGGTTCGCGTGAACATAAGGGCGCCGCGAGTGAGCGCGATCTCCACACGGTCTGAAGGACCCGTGCCGAAGGCGTACACGCCGGCCAGCGCAGTCAATTCGGCGTCGGTGAGCGGATTGGGTTTGGGCGAACCGGCGTCACCCAGCTCTTCGAGGTAATGGAGGACAGCTTCCGCCTTGGGCCCGCCATTTTTCGCATGGGCCAACAGGCTGATGCCGTGGGGCCCCGGCGTCCGCTGAATGCCAGGCTGCGCCGCGACGATAGCTTTCACGACGTCGAGTTGACCGAGCATCGTTGCGGAATACAGGGTGGGCGGTGCGCCGTGGGCCATGAGGTACTCGGCGATTTCACGATTGCCGACGTGCGATGCCGCACCGAGAGCAGTCTCCCAGTCGCCGAACCCCCAGTCCCAAGCGGCTTTTGCCAGCGTTGGATGGGCCTCCACCAGTTCACGCACTCGCTTGACGTTCCCGTGCGAGACCGAGACCATCTCGCGCACCATGTCGGTGGGCTGCATCGGAAAAGTCTGAGTCACGGCCGGGGGCGGGGCGGCCAGAAGTACCCTTGAAAACGGCACCGTGAGAGGCGCGAGCTTTAGAAAATCACGTCGAAGGTTCATCCCAGATAAAACTCCCGCATCGATACTACGCCAGACTCGGAAAAACTTGCGCTGAAAAAGATGTGAGGCTGGAAGTGGCGCCGGATCAATTACGTACGAGCGCAGGTGAGGAGCCTTGCGAAGCTCTCTTGGCTTCGAGCGTGGCCGAAAGTTCGGTGGAAATGCGATGTGCAAGCTCCGTTTGTTGACGTAATGGGTCAGCCAGATCAAAGTCAGACCGGGACACGCGAAGATGTTTTTGCCCGGGTAAGCCGATCAGATGAGCGAGCACCCGGATCTGCGACCCGTTTCTCTGCACCTGTCCCAACACGATGTAGTCGGCCTTCAGACTCCCTCCGATGGCAGTGAGATCACGCTGGCTGCGGGGGAGCCGCAGAATGGCGGCGTTGCCGATCACGCTGAACCGGCCGGAGCCGCTCGCGGTTAGCTCGGCGACCAACGAATCGGTGAGTCCATCAGCGAAGCCGGTCATTTCGGCGGTTCCTGTTTCGTTGTCGAAACGCGCCACGGCCACCGTGTATTGCTCTGGCGAGGCAAGCTGCCGGCGGGCGGACCACCGTCCCGCGATCAGGGCGGCGAGAATCAACACAGCCACCAAACCAAACGCAGCCAGCGTTCGTTTGCTGAAAGCCGCTTTCGGTGGAGCCGGGACAGGCTGGGGAGGGGCGCCATCGGTCGATACTGGCGCGATGAACTGGTAGCCGCGTTTGGGAAGGGTGCGAATGAAGCGCGGGGATTCGGCAGAATCGCCGAGTACCGAGCGGATCTGCGCGATGCAGAAGTTCAAGCCGCGGTCGAAGTCGACGAAGGTTCCGTCCTTCCAAACCTCCTGCCTGAGCGATTCTCTCGACACCACCTCGCTGGCGCGGGAGAGCAGAAACGCCAGCACCTGGGCCGGTTGCGCCTGTAGATGGACTGCAACGCCATCGCGGCGCAGTTGTCGAGTGTCCGGATCGAATTCGAAAATTCCAAACCGCAGAAGGCTCAACGAATCATCCTCGATGCTTGGACGGAATCCGAATCAGCACGTAAGCAACGGACGCATAGCCGATCAAGGAAAGCCACCCACCCCACGCCGGGAACCAGCTGAACTCCTTGCCGCCGCCCAGCATCTGCGTGAGTGACGGCAACGTGGACACCGCCAGCACGGCCAGCAGAATTCCGAGGATCGCCTCTCCGGCAATGAGTCCAGAGGCGAGCAGCGTGCCTGTTTCCTCGATGCGAGCCTTTCGCTCCGTGCTTTCGTTCTTGGTCATTCGATCCACCACCCACTTCATCACGCCGCCGGCGAAGATAGCCGACGACGTGTCGAACGGGAGATACATACCGACGGCCATCAACATTACGCTACGAGCGCCGCACATGCGTAGGGCGAGACCCATGGCAACGCCGATGACAAGCAGTCCCCAAGCCATTTCACCGCCAACGATTCCTTTGGCGAGTTGGGCCATCAAGCCAGCCTGTGGAGCGGGCAGCGAGCGACCGCCGATGCCGCCGTCGGCAGCGTAGGCCTTGTGCAGTGCGATGATTGGCCCCATCAGGAAGAACGACAGCATGATCACCGAGATGATCTCCACCACCTGCATCTTCCAAGGTGTTCCGCCGAGGAGGTGCCCGGCCTTCAGGTCCTGAATCAGGGATCCCGAGACGGAGCACGCGACGCAGACTACTGCTGCCACGCCCAGCACCGCAGCGATGCCGGCGATGCCTGTGACGCCGATGGTCACCATGAGCAGAGCTGACAACAGCAGCGCTGAGAGTGTAAGTCCGCTGAGAGGCTGGTTCGAACTGCCGACGAGTCCGACGAGATAGCCGCCTACCGCAGATAGGAAAAATCCGGTGATGGTCATGACGATGGCTGCGACAATCGCCGGATACCAGCTGCCGGTGAAGAAATAGTAAATGAATGAAATCGGCACCAGCAGCGCCGCGATGGCGAGAATAACCCAGCGTGAGGGGATGTCATGCTCGGTAGGATCGGTCTCGGCATCGCCGAGCGATGCTTTTGCCGAAGCCCTGAAGGCACCGCGAATCGAACTCACCAGCGAATCGCGCATCGACCACATCGTGCTGGCAGCGCCAACCAGCATCATTCCGATGGCAATTGGCCGCACGATATTGAACCAGATCGTGTAGGCGGCAAGGGAGGGATCGGTGGACCCGATGCGCTTCGACAGATCAGGATCAAAAAAGAGCAACAGGGGGATCAGGATCCACCATGCCAGTACGCCGCCCGAGAAATTAATAGCGGAAAGCTCGGGGCCGATGATGTAGCCGATACCGATCAGGGCCGGCGAGAGGCTGGGAGTCGACCACTGGATGCCACCGGTGTGGGTTACTTCGCCGATGGTCTTGCGATCAAAGTCAAAGTGGCGGACCACCGAGCGGGGGAACGCGATGAACCCTTCGGTGTACTCGCGAAAGATCTGGAGTCCGCGGCCGTCTTTGAGAATCTGGATCAGGCCGCCGAACGCCATCGCGCCAAAGATGTAGCGGGGCGCGTCACCGGACTGTTCGCCGGCCTTGACGATCTCATAGCTGGCAACGCTCTCGGGCCATGGGAGTCCGGCATCTACTACGAGCGCGCGGCGGAGCAGGATGATGAAAAACACGCCGATGAGCCCGCCGCACAGCAGCACCAGCGACGCTTCCCAGTAGTGATCGCCGAGATTGGTCCAGAGGCGGGCGCCGTTGAGGTCCACCATCATGAACGCGGGAATAGTAAAGATAGCCCCGGCCACGAGTGCTTCGCCTACCGACGCGGCGGTACGGACGATGTTCTGTTCGAGCAGAGTTCCACGGAACCAGGGAAGGCGGAATAGCGCCATCGCGATTACCGCGGCGGGGATGGTGGCGGCCACGGTTTGTCCGGCGCGCATTCCGAGATAGGCATTCGCAGACCCGAAAACAAGGGACAGAAACAGGCCCAGTAGAACAGCCTTCAAGGTCATCTCAGCGGGCGACTTCTGGCCGTTCGACATAAACCGCGATGGTAGCAAAGCGCGCGACAATCGAGGAATGCGCGTTTTGCTCTGTGCGATTGTCCTGTCGATTCTGGCGTACGGACAGTCGGATGATAATCTGCCTTTTCCGCCTCACAAGATCATCGGCAACGTCTATTACGTCGGTGCTAGCGACATCGCCGCCTACCTGATTACCACGAAGCAGGGGCACGTTCTGATCAACAGCGGCTACGAAACTACGCCCGCGCTAATTTACAATTCCGTTCGAAAACTGGGCTTCAAGGTTGAGGACATCAACTACCTTCTGAACAGCCAGGCGCATTACGACCACATTGCGGGACAGTCGGTGATGCGCGACATGACGGCGGGAGCGGAAGTTTGGGCAAGCGCCGCTGACACACCAGTGATCGAGGGCGGCGGGCGAGGCGACTTTCGTTTTGACGGGGAGTACTCATATCCGCCCGTCCGGGTGAACAAGCGGTTGAAGGATGGAGACACTCTGCAAGTTGGCGACACCACGCTGGTGGCGCGGCTCACGCCGGGACACACCAAGGGCTGCACGACTTGGACCATGCAGGTGAAAGATGGCGGAAAGACCTACGCCGTCGTGATTGTGGGCGGGCTTGCGATCAATCCCGGCGTGAAGCTGGTGGGGAATGCGAGGTACCCGCAGATCGTTGGGGACTACGTCCACACCTATCAGGTGCTCCGGTCGCTGCACTGCGACATCTTCCTGGGCGCGCACGGCCAGTATTACGGGATGAAGGAGAAGTACGAGCGGATGAAGAAAGGCGAGCAGCCGAATCCCTTCATCGACCCGGCGGGTTACGCGAAGTTCATCGATGTTTCCGAGGAAGCTTACAAGAAACAGTTGATGCGCGAGCAGGCGGAGCAGAAGGGCAAATAGCGATCAACTGGCGCGCCGGAACAACACGACTGCGTTGAGCCCGCCAAACGCAAAGGAATTCGACATCGCGACTTCCACTTGCGCGGTGCGGGCGACGTTGGGCACAACGTCCAGATCGCAGTCCGGATCGGGTTCCTCGTAGTTGGCTGTCGGTGGAATCACTCGATGCTGAAGAGCGAGAAGCGTCGCGGCCGCCTCGATGGCGCCTGCGGCACCAAGCGTATGCCCGTGCATCGACTTCGTTGAGCTCACCAGCAGTTTGTCGGCGTGGCTGCCGAAGACGCTGCGGATTGCAGCAGTTTCAGTGCAATCGTTCGCTGTTGTGCCGGTGCCGTGAGCATTGATGTAGCCCACCGCCTCAGGCGCGAGACCCGAATCCTTCAACGCGGACCGCATGGCCCTGGCTGCGCCTTCGGATGACGGCTGCGTGATGTGGTGCGCATCCGACGACATGCCGAAGCCGATGACTTCGCCGTAGATATGCGCGCCGCGGGCTTTGGCGGCGTCCAAAGGCTCGAGCACCAGCATGGCTGCGCCGTCGCCCAACACCAACCCTTTGCGATTCTTAGAAAACGGCTTGCAGGTGTCTGGCGATACGACGCGCATGGCTTCCCAGGCTTTCAGCAGTCCGAGAGAGAACACGGCTTCGCTGCCACCCGCGATCGCGGTCTCCACCAAGCCGCTTCGCACCATCCAGTAGGCTTGTCCCAGTGCGTGATTCGACGATGAACACGCGGTGGCGACGGTGTAGGTGGGTCCGGTGATCCCGAACTCGAGCGAAATGCGACTGGCGGCACCGTTGGCCATGGCGCGCGGAATGGTCAGCGGGTTAAAGCGGGTGTTGTTCCGCGAGTAGAGCTGGAAGTATCCTTCGTCTTCGGTCGCCTTGCCGCCGATGCACGACCCGGTGACGATGGCCGTTTGTTCGCCGAGCGTTCCCGTTTTGAAATCGAGACCGGAGCCCGCGACCGCCTGACGCGCGGCCACTGCGCCGTACTGCGCAAACCGATCGAGGAAGCCCGCTTCCTTGGCGTCGAAATGGTCCTCCGAATTGAACGTTCGCGCTTCAGCGGCGTTGGGGAAGCGCAACGTTCCTTCAGGAAAACAAGCGACGGGCTGAATGCCGCTACGGCCTTCCTTGAGCGAGTTCCAGAAATCTTCTTCAGAATTGCCGAGAGCCGAAACAACTCCCAACCCGGTTACGACCACCCTTCGCTCCATCAGACTGTCGCCGGCGCCGGACCTGCGGCTTTCGCTTCCACCAGTTTGCGAACTCCATCCACCATCTCGTGCACCGTCCGAATCTGTTTAGCGCCTTCGTCGGGGATATTGATATCGAATTCGTTCTCGAGCGCAAAGAGAATATTGATGCCATCGAGCGAGTCGATATTCAATTCCTCAAAGGTGCTTTCAAGGCTGAATTTCTCCACCGGCTGGTGCTGTGTCGCCGCCATCACCTTGATCACTCGCTGTGTCAATTCGTCGGACATAAAATTTCACTCACGGTCTCGAATTCGAATCCTTCCTCGATCCACCGGGGGATCACTCGCCTCACGGCTTCGAGTGTAACGGAAATGTCCGGCGCGACGGAAGTTTGCCGTCCGTCGTGCAAGCAAACAATGCCTCCGCTTCGAGTCTTGTCAATTAAGCGCTCTGCCACCTGGGCGGCGGACAATTTCCAATCCAAGCCAATTACGGTCCACATCACGCCCAGCAGATTGAGGCGGCGCTGGGCCTCGCGCAAGCCGAACCATCTGACCCCAAAGGGCGCGCGAAACAGCACGGGACGCTGGCCGGCCTCGCTTTCGATGATGTCCTGCGCCTCCGCCAGTTCGCGATGAATGAAATCCGCCGAGCGGAATTGAAGCATGGGGTGCGACAGCGTATGATTTCCCAACTCGTGCCCTGCCGCGGACGCTTGGCGCGCAACTTCAGGAAGTCGCTTCACGTTGCTGCCGCACTGGAAGAACGTCACTCGCGCGCCGTGTTCTCTTAGAAGCTCCAAAAGTGCCGGCGTGGATTCGCTGGGACCATCGTCGAACGTGAGGGCGATGGAGCGCCTCTGGGAAACGCCGCGGTACACGGATGGGGCAAGCAACGACGATTGGGGCGCGCGGACTGCGTACGCCAGCCCTCCCGCTGCCAGCGCTACGCCGCTCAGCGTTTCCACAACCATCCATCTCATGATACACGGGCTATCGACAGGCTCGATCTCGCTCGCTGCTAAAATAGGACTCATGGCGCAGGCATTGCTGGGAATGGAGTTGAAGGACCTGCGCGACGCTGTTGGGGCGGACCAACCAGCATTTCGCGCGCGCCAAATCTACGACGCCCTCTACTGCCAGCGCGCCACCGATTTATCGCAAGTCACGACGCTGTCCCGCGATTTGAAAGCTCGGCTGGCCGCCCAATACGTTGTCGGACTGCCGGAGGAAGCCGCGCGGTATGACTCAGTGGACGGCACTCGCCGCTACCTGCTGCGCCTGGAAGATCAGCGGACGGTGGAAACCGTGTTGATGCCCGAAGGCGAGCGCAACACGCTTTGTATTTCCAGCCAGGTAGGGTGTCCCGTAAACTGCAGCTTCTGTCTCACCGCGCTGATGGGACTGGAGCGCAACCTGACCGCGGGCGAGATCGTGGGACAGGTGCTGCTGGTGATTGCCGCCAACAAGCTATCCACCGATGCCCACCGGCTGAATATCGTCATGATGGGCCAGGGCGAGCCCTTACTCAATCTGCCCGCGGTGATGAAGGCAACGCGCATACTGACCGACAAGAGCGGCCTGGCGTTCGGCGAAAAGCGGATCACGGTTTCGACTTCTGGCATCATCCCGAAGATCGAGGAGTTGGGCCGGGAAGCGGTTCGGCCGAAGCTCGCCATTTCCCTCAACGCGTCCACGGAGGAACAGCGTCAGGAGTTGATGCCGATTACGCGCAAATATCACCTGCGGGAGCTGATTGCTGCCTGCAAGGCATACCCGCTGCGTCCGTGGGAGAGGCTGACGTTCGAGTACGTTCTGCTCGCCGGCGTGAACGACTCCGATGCCGACGCGCGCCGGGTGGCCAAGATGCTCGCCAATATCAACTCGAAGGTAAATCTGATTGCTCTGAATCCCGGGCCGGGCATTCCCTACGGTACGCCGACGGACGAACGAGTCGCGGCATTTCAAGCGCTGGTGCGCCGCTCCGTTCCCTGCTTTGTCCGCAAGCCTCGTGGTCTCGATATCTACGCCGCCTGCGGGCAGCTCAAGCGAATGGAGTCAGACTTGGTTGGGATAAGCTGAGTCAATGCTCGTAGTTATGCAGGCCAACGCCACGGCCGAAGACATCGCGGGCGTGTGCCGGCGCATTGAGTCGCTCGGCTTCCGCCCCCATGTGATGCCGGGCGCCCAGCGGACTGCGGTCGGCGTTACAGGCAATCCTGGAGCCGTCCCCGCAGAGGAATTTGAGGACCTACCTGGAGTCGCCGAGGCGATTCGCGTGACCAAGCCGTACAAGCTGGTGAGCCGGGAAGTGAAATCCGAGGAGTCGGTGGTGCGGGTGAACGGGGTACCGGTTGGCGGCAGCGAACTGGTGATCTGCGCCGGTCCCTGCTCTGTGGAGAGTCGCGAACAAATTCTCGCATCCGCCCGGGCAGTGAAAGCGGGCGGCGCACAGCTCCTGCGCGGCGGCGCTTATAAGCCGCGAACCTCGCCCTATGCGTTTCAGGGTCTCGGCGAAGAAGGGCTGAAGATGCTGGCCGAGGCACGGGATGAAACCGGGCTCGGAATCGTCACCGAAGCGGTTGACCTCGAATCGCTGGACCTGGTGGAACGCTACGCCGACTGCATTCAGATCGGCGCCCGTAACATGCAGAATTTTGCGCTGCTGCGGCGCGCCGGCCGGTCGTCAAAGCCGGTGCTGCTTAAGCGCGGCATGTCGGCTACGCTTGAAGAATTCCTCATGGCCGCTGAGTACATTCTTTCGGAAGGCAACTACAACGTGATCCTGTGCGAGCGAGGCGTCCGCACGTTTGCCGATCACACTCGCAATACGCTCGATCTCAGCATCATTCCTTTCGTTCAGAAACTGAGCCACCTGCCGATCATCGCCGACCCGAGTCACGGAACCGGCAAGCGTGACAAGGTGCATCCGCTCGCGCTGGCATCCGTAGCCGCCGGCGCGTCGGGGCTGATCGTCGAAGTACACCCATGTCCCGAAAAGGCGCTGTCCGACGGCTTCCAGACACTGGATCCCGCGCAGTTCGAGGCGATGGCGGGTGACTGCCGCGCCATCCACTCGCTGCTCCAATCGCGCCGCTCGGGCGCAGGTTCTCGTACCACAGTCCTACCCGCCATCTAGTTTTAGTCACCCTTTTTCAGACCAAAATCGGTACCGCGTTCCGGTACCAAATGGGGGAAGTCATGAGTCAGATCCAAGCCGTATACTGCACTCACGATGAAACGAAATCAACTGCTTCCGGCCCTGGCCATAGCGGCCATTGCGGGCCTGGCGCAAGGGGCAACCATAGATTTTAGTCACCCGACGCAGACGCAGGCTGTCGGGTCCGTGACCGCCGCCAAGATGGTGTTCGGCACCGGGTCATTCAGTATCACGGCGTATGGTTTTGATGACTCCAACCATCACGTGTCGCTCTTTGCCAAGTGCTGCTCATTTGATGAGACTGGCCTGGGCATCAAGAACGAAAACGATCACGAGATCTCGAACGACTTTTATGTGCAGCTCGATTTGGGCAGCATTATCGATGCAGGAATTAAGAATCTCTCGCTGACGTTCCAAAGCGTGCAAAGCGGCGAAGGTTACGCGGTATATGGCTCTAACACACTCGGATCGATGGGGAGCAAACTGTTGCTGTCCGGCTCCCTTGACCGGGCCGCCGTCAGTCTTCCGCAGCTTGGGCCGTACAAGTATGTCTCAATCACCGCCATGGGAGGCAATGACTGCAGTCCCAGCGATATTTTGATCAGCTCGGCGGCCTCGACGACCCTTTCGGTGAGCTCTGTGCCTGAGCCCGCGACCTACGCGATGATGGGCTGCGGCATGCTGCTTCTGGGGTGCGCACGCCGCAAGCGCTTGAGCTAATTACGATTTTTTCCGTTGGTCTACTCTAATCAGCGCGGTCATCCAGGCTCAAGCCGACCGCGCTGAATTTTTTTTCGCCACAACATTCCTTCCTCGCTTTGTCTTCTCAGCCATCCCTTATCCCAAAATCCATTTTTCAGCCCGCTTGACGCCCTCGCCCCAGGGTGCCAGAGTTAAGTAAAGGGCCTTAGGGCCGCGACGGGAGAGACCGGCATTCGCGCCGGCGCCGAAGGAGCAACCGCCCCGGAAACTCTCAGGCAAAAGGACCGTCCGGCTGGCCGTATCTGGAAAGAGACAGCCACGTAAAGCTGTCCGCCGACGGGATAACACTCTCAGGCAAACAAACAGGTGGGGCGCTCGACTTTAACGTCAAGACTGGAGCGCCCGCATGACTACCGCCTTTCAAACCCGCAAGATTCAAGGCGATGCCTTGAAGCCAAATGCTGCTTCTCCGGCCGCGGCTTTTGTCCGCCGGCACGTCGGACCCTCGCCGGCCGACATCCAGAAGATGCTCGAGACCGTCGGCGCCGAATCCCTGGATGAGCTGATGGCGCAGACGCTGCCGGCAAATATCCGGCAGTCGGCTGCGCTCGATATCGGCCCCGCTCTTTCCGAAACGGAAGCGCTGGAGCGCATGCGCGAGATCGCCGACGCAAATGAGGTCTTCACGTCGCTCATCGGCACCGGGTATTACGGCACGATTCTGCCGGCCGTGATCCAGCGCAATATCCTTGAGAATCCTGCCTGGTACACCGCCTATACGCCATATCAGCCGGAAATCAGCCAGGGCCGGCTGGAGGCGCTCATCAACTATCAGACGATGATCGCTGACTTAACCGGTCTCGACATCGCGAATTCGTCGCTGCTGGACGAGGCTACGGCTGCCGCGGAGGCGATGGCGCTTGCCAAGCGATCGGCGTCATCCAAAGTGACGGCGTTTTTCGTGGACAACCAGGTTCATCCGCAAACTCGCGCCGTCATCGAGACCCGCGCCGAGCCCCTCGGCTGGAAGCTGCTTCATGGCGATCCGTTCACCGATCTCGACGGTGCGGAGGTTTTTGGCGCCATCCTGCAGTATCCCGGGACCACTGGCGAGATTCGCGACTTCCGCGCGATCATCGAGACCCTGCACAAGGGCGGCGCGCTGGCAGTTATGGCGGCTGATCCGCTGGCCCTCACACTCCTGACGCCTCCCGGTGAACTGGGCGCAGACATTGCTATCGGCTCAACGCAGCGGTTCGGCGTTCCGATGGGTTATGGCGGTCCGCACGCAGCCTACATGGCGGTGAAGGACTCCTTGAAGCGTTCCCTGCCCGGTCGGCTGGTGGGAGTTTCGGTGGACTCGCGCGGCATGCCCGCATACCGCCTCGCGCTCCAGACCCGTGAGCAGCACATCCGCCGCGAGAAGGCCACCTCGAACATCTGCACCGCGCAGGTTCTACTGGCCGTTATGGCGTCGATGTACGCGGTATATCACGGTCCCGAGGGTCTGGCGGCGATTGCGGGAGAGGTGCGGCGGAAGACAGCTGCGCTCGCGGGCGGCCTTGAGCGGCTCGGCTTTAAGCTGCTCCATTCGACTTTCTTTGACACCCTAACGGTTCTCACCGGCGATAAGCTGGCCGGGATCGTCAAACGAGCCGCCGCCGAACGCATCAACCTGCGGGTCTTCAAACCCGGCGAAGTTGCGACTGAGGCAGCACTCGGGATTTCCCTGGATGAGACCACGACGCCGGCTGTCATCGAGGCGTTGTTCCGAGCTTTCGGCGGAACCTTGAGGTTCAGTGACATGACTGCGGCGAGCAGTATTCCCGCGTCGCTGAATCGCACGTCGACATTCCTCACCCATCCTGTTTTCCATCGGTATCGCTCCGAGACTGAGCTGTTGCGCTACATGCGTAAGCTGTCCGACCGCGATCTGGCGCTCGATCGCGCGATGATACCGCTCGGCTCCTGCACCATGAAGCTGAACGCCACCGCTGAGATGATTCCGGTGACTTGGCCGGAGTTCGGGGCCCTGCATCCTTTCGCGCCCATCGCGCAAACGGGCGGCTATCAGCAGATGTTCGAGTCACTGAAGAGCTTTCTGTGTCAGATTACCGGCTATGATTCGGTGTCGCTGCAGCCGAATTCCGGAGCACAAGGCGAGTACGCCGGGTTGCTGGCCATCCGCGGCTATCACAAGAGCCGCGGCGAGCAGAACCGGAACATCTGCCTGATTCCGTCGTCGGCTCACGGCACCAACCCCGCTTCGGCGAATCTTGCCGGAATGGAAGTAGTGGTGGTGGCCTGCGATGAGCACGGTAACGTCGACCTCGTCGACCTCAAAGCGAAAGCCGAAAGGCATGCCGCAAATCTGGCGGCGCTGATGGTCACCTATCCGTCCACCCACGGCGTGTTCGAAGAGCAGATTCGCGAAGCCTGCGACATCATCCATCAACACGGAGGGCAGGTTTACCTGGACGGCGCGAACCTTAACGCACAGGTGGGACTGTCGCGTCCCGGCGACTACGGATCCGACGTGTCGCACCTCAATTTGCATAAGACGTTCTGCATCCCGCACGGCGGCGGCGGCCCGGGCATGGGGCCCATCGGTGTGAAAGCGCATCTGGCGCCGTTCCTGCCGGGACATCCGCAGTTGGACGGCGGCACGGCCCCGGTCGGCGCTGTCTCCGCGGCGCCCTACGGGTCGTCGTCGATTCTCCCGATTTCGTACGTCTACATGCTGATGATGGGCGGTCCCGGACTCAAGTTGGCTACTGAGGCCGCCATCCTGTCAGCCAATTACATTGCCGCGCGGCTCGAACCTCATTTTCCGGTGCTCTACAAGAACCACAATGGGCGCGTGGCACATGAGTGCATTGTTGACCCGCGGCCGCTCAAGGAGTCAGCCGGAGTGACGGTGGACGATATCGCCAAACGGCTGATCGACTACGGATTCCATGCACCGACGATGAGCTTCCCGGTTCCCGGAACGCTGATGATCGAGCCAACGGAATCGGAATCGAAGGCCGAGCTTGACCGCTTCTGTGACGCGATGATTGCCATCCGCGGCGAGATTCGCGAGGTGGAGCAGGGTCGTTTTCCAGTGGCCGATTCTCCGCTGCGGCACGCTCCCCACACCGTGCACGATCTGGCCGACGACAACTGGACTCGCGCCTACACCCGGGCCGAAGCCTGCTTTCCGAAGGGCGTATCACGCACCGACAAATACTGGTCGCCGGCCGGACGCATCGACAATGTGTACGGCGATCGCAACTTGATCTGCGCCTGTCCGCCCGTGGAAGACTACGCCGAGTAGCGCCTCAGTTGGCAGCGAGGCAGCGTGGAACTGTTCAACGAGCCGCTCCCATTGGGCTTCGGTGGACGGCTTCCACCAAAACGAGCCCGATTGGGAGATCACGGCTCCGAACATTTCAGGATAGCGGAGAGCCGCGAAGGCAGCGGCGATCGGGTCGCTCGAGACTTCGTAATTCTCCCCGAGCCAGGGACCAAGTCCTCGTAGCAGGTGATTCCACTGGGCGCTTTCTCGCGATCGGGAAGGCGGGAGTTCCAGTGATTGGCTGGCGGCGGCAGAGGCGTGGCAGTCGAAGAAGTAACGAGCGGCAGGCGCCCGCGCGAGTGTGCCGCTACTGGCGATCTCGGCCGGAACGCACGCTCTGCCACCGTATTCTCCTGTACCCTACGCTGCACTGCAGTAGCCGGCCACCCACACGATTTGTCACCTTCCGGTCGAGGCAGCGTCTAAGCCACGAGGTGTGGGGATGTGGTGGGCGAGGCGTAAATTTATTCCCTTCATGATGGCTGTGACGGCTGCCGGAATACTATCCGCTGAGCCGGCGAAAGTGCCTCACCGGCCGACGATACGCTATTTCGTCGCTACGGCTTATTCCGTCGAAGGGACTGGAACTTCGGGCAAGTGGTCGCATCCGGGGACAGTCGCTGCCGACCGCAAGGTTCTACCGCTCAACAGCCGCATCCGAGTGTACGGCGCAGGCCCGTATTCCGGTGACTACACCGTCGAGGACACCGGCGCCCTGGTGGACGGCCGCCACATCGACCTATACATGTCCAGTCACGCAGAAGCCAAGAAGTTCGGCCGCCAGCGAGTGAAGGTAGTCGTTCTGAAATATGGGGACGATGAGGTGAGTCCTCCCGATCCACAGCAGCGAGCGGTGGCCCGAGCGGCCAACCGGCGCGAACGTGCAAACGCGGTCCCACCGGCTAAGTAATCGGCGATGGTGCTTAGCCGCCAGTATGCAATTCCCCTTAGTTACAAGAAGGTCTTTCTTCTAGCGCATAGGGTACTCTTGCCCCATTGAGCCAAACCCCTCATCCGGCTATCCTGGGTAGCGATTATCCTCGACCCGGAGCGAACGATGAGTTTTATAGTCGGTCAAACAGTCGGTGATTACTCGATTCTTGAAGAATTGGGTAGAGGCGGCTCGGGTCAGGTATACAAGGTCGAGCACACCATCACTCGGCGTCGTGAGGCACTCAAAGTGCTGGTGGCAGCTCAGTCGAACCCGGCCGACGGTTGGGAACGATTCTTGCGGGAGATTCGCTTACAGGCGAGCCTGAGCCATCCAAATATTGCAGCAGTGCTGACCGCCTTCTGGGTCAATGACGAAATCGCGCTGGTCTGCGAGTTACTCGATGGCGAGTCGCTGAAGTCCACACTCCAGCGGGGACCGTTGCCGCTGGCGCGAGCCCTGGCGATCATGGACCAAGCGCTCTCGGCGCTTAGTTATGCCCACGCTCATGGCGTGGTCCACCGCGACGTTTCTCCAGCAAACATCTTCCTCACTGGTGCGTCGGACCGTGTCAAGCTGATTGATTTTGGTCTCGCCAAGGCCGCGGCGGATCTGGGCCTCACCCAGGACGGCGCATCGATTGGCACTCCCCATTACATGTCGCCGGAGCAGGTTCGAGGATCGCAGAGTCCGGACGCGCGATCAGACGTCTACTCCTGCGGCGCCGTACTTTTCGAGATGGTGACCGGTCGAAAGCTGTTTGAGGGCGACTGCACCTTTGAGATCATGCGTAGCCATGCGGAACAGCCGCCGGAGCATGCGAAGGCGCTAAACCCGAATATCCCGGACGCCCTGGACGCTGTGATCTCCAAAGCTGTTGCGAAGGAGCCTTCCGAGCGTTTTCAATCGGCCGATTCGCTGCGCCACGCGCTCGATGAGATACGCCAAAGCCTGGCTAACCTAGTTACTGCGCCGCGGCCTGCCCGGCGCCCCGTGTTGGCGTGGGCGTGTGGCGTGCTGCTAATCGTGGGTGGATTGGCGGGAATGGGGTATTGGACGGCTCGTAGCCAACCGGCACCAACGACGAAGAACTCTGGTGTCTCGGAGACGCAGTCTGCGCCGGCAAACGACCCGCCCGCCAAGCCAAGCCCGGTGGCGCCAGCCCCGCAAAAGCAGTCCCCTCCGCCTGCGACGCTAACCCGGCCTGAGCGGGCAGTGGTCGCCAGTGCGCCCGTTCCATCCGACCCGTCGCAGGACACTCGGGCGGAACCCAAGTCCGAAGAAATAGCCGCCGGTCCGCAACCAACGGCGCTCGAGGGTGCGGCAAACAAGAAATCGCTATCGAAGGTGGGCGGCGCAATCAAGCGGCTAAATCCGTTCCGACGAAAACCGGCCCAGGATGCCCTTGCTGTTGACCTGCCGGCGCAAAGCTTCATCAGCCGCTAACGACTGCGCCTGTTAGCTTGCCCTGACCTTGAGCCTCAGAAATGTGCCGTACTGCGGGCGCGTCCAGTTGCTTGAGATGCTGATCCACCCAGGAGCGGAAAAATTCAATGGTTGCGGTACCCGTCTCGGATGAGATGGATTCCGCCGTACTCTCCCGTAGATCTTTCTGTAAGTGGACAAGCCACATCATCACCTCTTTGTGCTCTCGTCTGTGCTCCGTCAAGCCGGGATACTGGCTGATCTCCATCCAATGTTCTTCCGACCGGAAGTGATGGTCTGTCCATTCCACCATCTTGTCGAAGGCCTCACCGTGAACGTCCACTGGCGCCCCAGACGCGATTGATCGTTCCACACCGGCGATGAGATCCAGCAGGATGTCGTGTTCCTGGTCAATGGGGTCGAAGCCGAGTTTCATAGGTGCGCTCGTAACGACTCATCGACAGACATCTTGAGAAGGTGAGCGCTTTTCGAGAAAAGCGGCTACTCGTAGCGGAGAGCGGTCATGGGGTCGATTCGCAATGCGCGCAACGCGGGAGTGAGGGCGGCCATGGCGCCGACCAACAGCAGTACGAATGCGACGGTGGCGTAGGTTGCCGGGTCGGAAGTCGAGAGTCCCGGAACAAGGAAGCGCGTGAGCGGCCGTGTGATAGCCAATGCGATCAGGATGCCAACAATAAGCCCGAGCCCGACGATCCAGCCCGCTTCCTTCAGCACCAGGCGCAGGATCTCCTCGCGCCGTGCGCCGAGCGCCACTCGCAAACCAATCTCCCGCGTTCGTCGAGTGATGGAGTACGCCAAAACCCCGTAGAGTCCGACAGAAGCCAGGGCGAGTCCCAGAAAGCCCACACTGCCTAACATCAGCGCCCCCGCCCGACTGGGCAGCAGGGCAAAGGCGGTGGCGCGGCTCATCGGTTTCACCTCAACGGATGACGTCGGATCGATTTTCAGCAGCGCTGAAGCGACCGCCTTCGACAACGTGTCGGGAGGCTGACTGGTTCTCACCAGCAGATTCAGGCCCCCTCTGCCGGCGCCGGCCTGATAGTACGGTTCATAGATCGCGGGGCGATCCTGCTCGCCGAGGCTGGAATACTTGCTGTTGCGAGCCACCCCGACCACTGTCCGGCTCACCTTGTCGTCGCGGCCAAAGCGCAGTTCGCGGCCAAGCGGATTTTCGCCGCCAAAGAGCGTGCGAGCCATGGCTTCATTGAGGATCACTACCCGCTGCGCGCCCCGGCGGTCAAGGGTTGTGAACTCGCGCCCGGAGCGAATCTCGATTCCCATCGTGGCGAAATACTCAGGTCCTACCGCGTTCCACCAATGCTCCACGCGCTTACCTTCGGATGTCTGGTCCATGTAGATCGAGAGCGTACGGGTGGAGAAATGATCGTTGAGCGGCACGAACCCCGCCACGGTGGCCGCAGTGACGCCGGGCACCGCATGCAACTCTTCAAGGGCCGAGCGAATCAGCGCCTGTACTTTTTCAGCGCCGGAAAAATTCTCTGGAACAAAACGCATTTGCGCCCAGGAGGTGTTCTGAAGGTCGAACCCGGGATTGAGGGTCGCTGCACGCGTCAAATTGCGAATGGCAAGGGTTGCCATCACCAGCACGATCACCGAAATTGCGAGTTGACCGGCAACCAGGAGATTTCGAAGCGTCATCCGGCGGCCGCTAACCTGATGCTCGTTAGTCTTCAGCAGGGCGCTCGTCCCCACGCGTGTGGATTTTATTGCCGGTAGGATTCCGGCGACCAACGCGCTTCCAATCGCCACGATACCGGCGTAGAGCACCAGGCGAAGATCAGGAGCGATGTTCAGCTTTACCGGGAACGGCAGAGGGAGCACCACGTCATTCAAGAGGCTGGTGAGTGCGAGGTTGATGGCAAGTCCCGCCGCTGCGCCGGTAACTGACAGTAACAGGCTCTCCGCCAGCATTTGACGGATCAAGCGCCCGCGTCCGGCGCCGATGCTCATGCGAATGGCGAACTCCTGTCCGCGCGCTGAGCCCCGTGCGAGAAGCAGGCTGGCGACGTTCCCGCAGGCGATCATCAATAGCAAGCCAACTACGGCCATCAGCATTCCAAAGAACGCCGTCACGGTGCGCAAGAAGCCATCGTTGAGCCGCTCAAAGCCGCTCATGCCGATCACCGCGACACCTTCTGACCACTTATAGTTTCCGCCGGGGAACATCCGGTCGAGCGCGAGGCTGGCGGTCTTGAGCCGGCCCAGCGCGCCCGCAGCGGTGTCGTTGGCACCCAAGCGGCCGTACAGCGCTACCCCGGTGCCCTTCTCGGTGTCGATCGGGAGATAGAGATCAGGTGAGTAGCCGAAACCGGTGAGCGTACGGTGTCCGGATGGCAGTACACCGACGATCACGTGACGCTTGCCGTCGAGCGTGAGCACCTTGCCGATGACGCCGGGGTCGTGGTTGAGGCGCGATTCCCAGAAAGGATGCGACACCACGGCAACCTCGCGTTCACCGTTGGCGATGGCGCGCCCGATAGCGATCGGCACGCCCGTCACCTCGAAGAAATTGTCGGTAACCCTGGTAGCGAAGAGCCGGAGCGAAGCGTCGCCTATTCTCCAGTTCACCTCTTGCATAGGGCTGGCTCCCACCAGTCCGTCGAACACCTTGGCGTCGCCGAGTGCCTTGTATTGGGCCATCGGTATGCCGTTGAAGCCTCCGACGCGAGCGCTGAGAAGCGTGCCGGCATCGCGGACCGACGGTTCCCTAAAGAGGAATTCGTTGGTGAGGCTGAAGATGGTGGTATTAAGTCCGATACCGAGCGCAAGGGAGAGGATGCCGGCGGCGGCGAAGCCACGGTCGCGAGCGAGCGTTCGTGCGGCGTGATGAAGATCGCGGAAGAGGTCGTCGATCCAAGTGAATCTCCATGCCCCGCGGGAGTCTTCGGCGGCAAGCGTGGCGTTGCCGAGTTCGCGGCGCGCCTGCAACTCTGCGTCGCGCCGCGGCATACCAGTGAGCTCGAGTTCGTCGGCGCGGGCCTCCATATGCAAGCGGATCTCTTCGTCGAAACCTTCGGAGCGACCGATCAGGCTCGCGAGTTTATTGCGGATCTCGGTGAGAAACGTCACGGATCAGATCTCCTTCATGACGAGCCCGATGGCGTCAATGAGCCGGTTAAACTCAGCCGACTCCTTCTCGAGTTGCTTGCGTCCCGCCGCGGTCAGACGGTAGAAACGGGCCTTGCGATTGGTGTCCGAGACTCCCCATTCAGCCGCTAGCCAGCCCTTTACCAGCATCCGGTTCAGCGCGGGGTAGAGCGAGCCCTCTTCGACTTCAAGCGTCTCCCGAGAGGCTGTCTTGATCCGTTTAGCGATGGCGTAGCCATGCATGGGGCCGGCGGCGAGGGTTCGCAAAACGATCATGTAGAGGGTGCCGGGAAGAAATTCCGGCTGTTTCGCAGGCATACTGGTCTCGACTAGGTATAGCCCGGAATAGGGTTCGTCGTCAAGGGCCTGACCGAGTACCCTGGAGTGAACCGTGGAACCAACCTACACACCCGCAGGGGCTGGATATCTCGAAAAGCGCCGGTTACGGCGTCACGCCCGCGTGCTGCATTTGTGGGCGATGGGAGTTGGCGCGGTGATATCGGGCGATTTTTTCGGTTGGAACTTCGGCCTGACGGCGGGCGGTACGGGCGGGATGATCATCGCCATGCTCGTGATGACCGTCATGTACCTGGGACTCTGCTTCTCCATCTCAGAACTCTCACCCGCGTTGCCGCACGCCGGCGGTGCGTATTCCTTCGCCCGGACGGCGATGGGTCCATGGGGCGGCTACATCACAGGACTCGCGGAGAACATGGAGTACATCCTGACGCCGGCAGTGATCGTGGTGGGCATCGGCGGTTACTTGAGCGCAGTATTCGGCACGCCGCCTGCGTGGGAGCCGCTCTGGTGGCTGCTCTGTTACGCCCTGTTCGTTGCCCTGAATGTGTGGGGCATCGAGATGACGTTTCGCATCTCGGTGATCATCACGATCGTGGCGTTGACCGTACTGACGGTGTTCTGGATTGGGGCGGCGCCGCACTTCGACTGGCCGAAATGGACGTCGCCCTTGTTCCCGGCCGGTGTCAGTCCGCTTGCCGCGGGCCTGGTGGAACTGCCCTTCGCGCTGTGGCTATTCCTCGGCATCGAGCAACTCCCGCTCGCGGCAGAAGAATGCCATGAGCCGCGAGAGGATATGCCGCGCGGCATCATGTATGGCCTGGCGACGCTGATCGTGGTGTCGTTTCTCACGGTGGTGCTGAGCGTCGGTATCGCGCCTGGCGCCGGCAAGATCGCGACGTCGAACGAGCCGCTGTTTCTTGGCTTCCAGACGATTTTCGGCACGGGACTGACAACGCGAGTACTAGCGCTGGCGGCGTGCACCGGCCTGATCGCAAGCTTCCACACGATCATCTACGCGTACGGGCGGCAGATCTATTCGCTGTCCCGCGCGGGCTACTTCCCTACCTGGCTCTCGGAGACGCACGGGGTTCGCGAGACGCCGCAGAGAGCTTTGCTGGCCGGCTCCGCCCTGGGTTACGCTGCGGCGCTGGCCATCCACTTCACGCCACAAGGCAGTCCGGTGGGCGCTGTGCTGCTGAACATGGCGGTGTTTGGCGCGGTGCTGGCGTACGTGCTCCAGATGGCGTCGTTCGTCGTGCTGCGACTGAGATTCTCGACAATGGAACGGCCCTATGTGAGCCCGATGGGCGTGGCGGGCGCCGTCATTGCCGGAATCATCGCGCTGGTGACGCTGGTGGTGTTGTTCCGCAATCCGGACTACAACAAGGGTGTGATCGGGGCGGCCATCTGGTTCCTGCTGGGCATCGCTTATTACGCTGTGTATGCCCGACGCCGGTTGGTACTCGCGCCGGAGGAAGAGGCCGCGCTGGCCCACCGCCGCGAGCGAGCGTCCTGAATGCTAGTTTGTAGACATGGAAAACACCGGCGACAGCCGGCTTCCACGCCGCCACCGGGACCGGCGCTAACCGAAATTTCCTTACCAAAAGCGCGCTTTCGCGTCGAAGCTCCATTGGTCAGCCATGCTTCGACACTTCTCCCTCTACGCTTCTCTCGCCATCCTTTGCGGAACCGCTGCACAGTCGGAGCCTCTCTCTTTCCCCCCGGACTCTGCGCGCTGGGAGCTCCAAGGGCAAGCCAAGACCGCCGAATATCGAGGGCACAAGTGCCTCCTTCTCGATGGCGGATCAGCGTCGCTGAATGATCTCGAGATGCGCGACGGCGTCATCGACGTCGATGTCGCAACGCCGGCCACCCGCGGCTTCTTCGGAATCCAATTCCGGATCACGGGCGACGGCTCGAATGCCGAGTGGATCTACTTGAGGCAGCATAAATCCGGGCAGCCGGATGCCTTGCAGTACACGCCCGTTCTCAACACTGGTTTGAACTGGCAGATTTACAACGGACCGGGCTTTACGGGCCCTGTCGACATCCCGAAAGGCGACTGGTTCCACATTCGATTGGAAATGGTGGGAGCGCAGGCGAAGTTCTTTGTGAAAGATATGGCGAAGCCGGTGCTTGTTGTTACCGATCTGAAGAGCGGGATCCAGAAGGGACAGGTTGCGCTGGCGGTCCTGACTGGAGAGACGTACTTCTCGAATTTCCAAATTCAGCAAACACCTGATACGCCCTGGCAGCGGCATTTTCCGCCGATGCCTGCGGGCACCCTGACCAAGTGGAGTCTGTCGCCTTCCTACGACGCGCTAGAACGTAATCTGGAACGTCCTCTTCCCTCTTCAGAGAGCGCCGCAATTCACTGGCAGGACGTAGAAGCGGAGGCGCCTGGTTTCGTGGTCATCAACCGGTACCGGCAGAGCCCCCATCCGAGGGTCACATTCGCCAACGACTTCTCGAAACGGCTGGACGCGCAACCGGGAACGAAAGTGGTTTACGCGCGGACCAGCATCGACGCCGCAACTGAACAGGTGAAGAAACTCGAGATTGGCTATAGCGATGAAGTCAGCGTATTCCTGAACGGCAAGATCCTCTACCGAGGCCGAAGTCCGCAGAACTTTCGCGATCCCGCGTTTCTCGGGATCATGAACCCCGAGAACGATGCGGTCTACCTGCCGTTGAAGAAAGGCCGCAACGAGCTGGTGCTGGCAGTGAGCGAACTGGGCGGCGGTTGGGGGTTCATCTGCCGCCTGGAGGACCTGAAAAACTAGCCGGGCCCAATTGCGTTTGATTGACTCCAACGGCGGCCTGACGCGATACTTGGCTGAAGTTCCGCCTGTCAGAAGGAGTCGTCGATTCAAAATCTGCGCGAGTTGATGGCCAAGGCGTCACCCTTGCGGTCGGGTGACGAGCTGGCTGGATTGGCGGCAGCCACCGCCGAGGAGCGCGTGCGCGCGCAAATGAAGCTCGGCGACGTACCTCTGCGCGATTTCCTAAACCAGCCGCTGATCCCCTACGAGAGTGACGAAGTCACGCGCCTGATCTGCGACTCGCATGATGCTGAGGCGTTTGCTCCCGTAGCGCATCTCACTGTCGGGGAACTGCGCGACTGGTTGCTCGCGGAACAGGTAACGACGGATAGGCTTCGGTCACTTGCTCCCGGACTCACGCCCGAGATGGTGGCTGCTGTCTCCAAGCTCATGCGGCTGCAGGACCTGGTGTCGGTGGCGTCGAAGTGCAGAGTAGTGACGCGGTTCCGCTCGACGATCGGACTGCCGGGCCGTCTCTCCACGCGTCTCCAGCCGAACCACCCCACCGACAATCTCAAGGGCATCGCCGCGAGTATTTTCGACGGGTTGGCGTACGGCAGTGGCGATGCGGTGATCGGCGTCAATCCTGCGAGCGACAGTCCAGCACGCGTTGAGGCCCTGCTGTGTATGCTCGACCGTATACGCGAACATTATGAAATTCCCACGCAGACCT
This sequence comes from Bryobacterales bacterium, assembly GCA_038212445.1. GTDB lineage: Bacteria > Acidobacteriota > Terriglobia > Bryobacterales > Bryobacteraceae > TMP-7. The sequence goes on along the minus strand of JBBQUM010000016.1, from coordinate 101,653 downwards.
GCGTCCTGGCGCACGTGACCACGCAGATGCAGGCCATGCGGCGAGGCGCTCCTGTCGATCTGGTGTTTCAGTCGATTGCCGGAACCGCAGCCGCCAACACGTCCTTCGGTATCAATCTAGCGATGCTGGATGAGGCATGGGCGGCGGCGAAGGACCTGAAGCGCGGCGAGAACGTGATGTACTTCGAGACCGGCCAGGGCAGCGCACTCTCGGCCAGCGCCAACCACGGCGTCGACCAGCAGACGTGCGAAGCGCGCAGCTACGCAGTGGCCCGGCGCTATCAACCGCTTCTGGTGAACACCGTGGTCGGCTTCATTGGTCCCGAGTATTTATATGACGGCAAGCAGATTCTCCGGGCTGGCCTGGAGGATCATTTCTGCGGTAAACTGCTGGGGCTTCCGATGGGCTGCGATATTTGCTATACCAACCACGCTGAGGCCGATCAGGACGACATGGATGCGCTGCTGACGATGCTTGGCGTCGCCGGGTGTACGTACATTATGGGAGTGCCCGGTGCGGACGACGTGATGCTCCACTATCAAAGCACCAGCTTCCACGACGCTCTCTACCTGCGCTCTGTGCTGGGGCTGAGGCCCGCGCCCGAATTCGAAGAATGGCTCGCACGACAACCGAAGCTAATACCCGAACAATGGCTATTGACCTGAGACTCTACACGCCGGCGCGCGTCAGCCTCGGCCGGACCGGCCACAGCGTTCCGACGACGGAACTGCTTCGCTTCCAGCTTGACCACGCCCGTGCCAGGGACGCGGTCTACGACGAACTGGACCCGGCGACCCTCAGCCTGCCGCATAAGCTCCTCCACAGCGCCGCGCAGGACCGCAGGCAGTTCCTGCGGCGTCCCGACCTGGGCAGGATGCTCAGTGACGAATCGCGCGCACGGCTTCAGAAAGGCGACTACGACCTGGCCATTGTGATGGCCGATGGGCTGTCGGCGACTGCCGTTCATCGCCACGCCGAGGCGTTGCTGCTCGAGCTGACGCCGCTGCTTGAAGCGGAGCATTGGAGCGTCGCTCCGCTGACGGTAGTCCTGCAAGGGAGGGTTGCAATCGGCGACGAAATTGGCGAGCGGCTGGGAGCGCGGTTGGTAGCGGTTCTGATCGGTGAGCGCCCTGGCCTGACGTCGCCTGACAGTCTCGGTGTTTACCTTACTTGGGATCCTCGTTCCGGGCGCAACGATTCAGAGCGCAATTGTATTTCGAACATCCGAGCCGAGGGTGTCAGCTATCGCGACGCAGCCATACGGCTTCATTTCCTGCTGCGCGAGGCGCGAGCGCGTAAGCTCACTGGGGTGGGACTGAAAGATGAGGCTCCGCTGCTTCGCCTAGCGACGAGGAACGACGTTCCAGCGATTTCTGCGTTGATCGAGCAGTCGGTGCTCAGGCTGCAGGCGGGCGACTATTCCAAAGAGCAGATGGAAGGAGCCTTGGGCAGCGTCTTTGGCGTGGACCGTCGGCTGATCGAGGACGGCACCTACTTCGTCGTCGAGGCAGCGGCGGGTGAACTGGCCGGTTGTGGAGGCTGGAGCAGGCGCAAGACGCTATTTGGCAGCGATGCGCACGCAGCGAGGGACGATGAGATGCTTGATCCTGCGCAGGACGCGGCTAAGATACGCGCCTTCTTCGTGCACCCGGATTGGGCGCGGCGCGGCATCGGCAGTCGAATCCTGGAAGCGTGTGAGTCAGCGGCGGCGGAAGCGGGCTTCAGTCGCTTTGAGATGGGGGCGACATTGACCGGCGAACGCCTATACGCTGTCAGGGGCTACGTTGCCACGGACCGAATTGAGGTTCCGCTGACGAATGGCGAGACGCTGCCGGTGATCCGAATGATTAAGAGCCGATAGGTTTGGCGACTTTTTCGTCGCGCTCAACTTTGCCGTCGCGGATGTGGATGATGCGATGGGCATGCAGCGCAATATCGTGCTCGTGCGTCACCAGGATGATGGTGTTGCCCTGCAGGTAGAGACGCTCGAACAGTGCCATGATCTCCTTGCCGGTGGCGGTGTCGAGAGCACCGGTAGGCTCGTCGGCGAGGAGGATGGACGGAGTGTTGACCAGAGCTCGCGCAATGGCCACGCGCTGGCGCTGTCCACCGGATAACTCGTTCGGTTTGTGATACATGCGCTGCTCGAGATCAACCGCGCGGAGAGCCGCTTTAGCTTTCTCGAGGCGCTGAACTGATGTGAGTCCGGCGTAAATCAGGGGCAGTTCAACGTTGTGCAGCGCGCTGGCTCGGGGCAACAGGTTGAAGGTTTGAAAAACGAAGCCAATTTCCTTGTTCCGAATGCGTGCCAGGTCGTCGTCGTCCATCTCGCTGACGTTGTAGCCGTTGAGATAGTAGGTGCCGGCCGACGGCGTATCGAGACACCCGATGAGGTTCATCAGGGTCGACTTGCCGGAACCCGAAGGTCCCATGATGGCGACATACTCGCCTTTGTGAATTTCCACTTCGCAGCCGGAAACTGCGTGAATCTCCTGGTCACCCATGACGTAGGTTTTCCACAGGTCGTAGGTGCGGATGACGATTCCGTCGCGGCGAAGCTGTTCACCGCGCGCGCCTTTATCTTCGAGAACTGCCGGCTGAGTCATGGAATTCGCTTTCAGTCTATCAGGAGGCCTTGGTGTCGATCACTGGGGCCTTATTGTCAACCTTCACACGCGTGTCGTTGCGTAGTGTCCGAATGACCTTATAACTACCGGTGACGATCTCCTGGTTGTCCTCGAGACCCTTTAGCACTTCGATATCCGTCGCTCCGGTGATTCCCGTTTCCACCTTCTGGAATTCGGCTTTCTCACCCTTGATGATGAAAACGCCCTGAATTTCTTCCTTGCGCGCCTTCTCGGCAATGGGATCCAAGGGACCGGCCGCTTTGACGTCCTTGGCCTTGTCAGCGGGCTCGAGGTCGCCCTTCTGGCGGATGGTGAGCGCCTGCAGCGGGATGGTAACTACCTTCTGCCGGGTGGCCGTTGTGATCTTGGAGGTGCATGACAGGCCCGGGCGGATATCGTCCGGAGGACTGTCGAGGGCGATCACGACCTTGAAGTCCTTAGCTTCCTGGCTCGATACAGCGCTCTGCGATGCGGCAACGCCGGTGGATCTCAAGATAGCGGTATTACCGATTTCGATCACGTGGCCCTTAAACGTCTTGTTCGGTATGGCGTCAATTGTGATTTCGGCCTGCTGATCAAGTTTGACGTTGACGATATCGGTTTCGTCTACCTTGACTTCGGCGGTAATGAGCGACATATCGGCAATCGTCATGATGGTGCTGGCGGCGGAATTCTGGACGCCGGGAACCACGGTCTCGCCGACTCTGACGGGCAAATTCGTAACAACGCCATCGAGCGGCGCAGTGGCGTCATGCTTGGCCAGGCGATCAGCCGACGCGGCCAGCATCGCCTGCGACTGCGCGATGCGGCGCTGAGAGGATGTCAGCTGTGCGGCGGTCTGCGAACGCTGCGTTCTGGCCTGTTCCAGCCTCGCCTGCGCTTCGCGGATGGCAACCTGGGCTGACTCGTATGCGGCCTTCTTGGCATCAAAATCCTGTTGCGCAACCAATTTGCTCTTCAGCAGCGATGCGGTACGGTCGTACTCTACTTTGGCGCGGTCGGAATCCACTCTGGCATGGTCCACGGCAGCCTGGCTGGTCTTGATCGCGTCATCCATCGCCTTCAGACCTTCTTCAGCGGCTGAGGAGTCAGCCATGGAGGTATTTACCGCGGCCTTTTGGGCGTTCAGGTCGGCTTGCGCCTGAATGGCTTCGATTCGCGCAACAACCTGGTTCCGGCTGACGTGGTCGCCTTCTTTTACCAGTAAAGCTGTGATGATTCCCTGGGCATTGGCGCCGATATTGATGTAATTGCGAGGCTTGATTTCTCCAGACGCCGTCACCAGCGCGGTGAGGTCCTGCCGGGCGGTCTTGCCGGTCTGGACAGTGACAATGCCCCTTTGGTTGATCTTTATGCTAGCGAAGACCCCGCCAACGATGATCAAAAGCAGCAGTATACCTAGAATGACTTTCCACTTAGTTTTCACGGGGTTCTCCCAACACTACTTCAAACGAACAAACCACGGCTGGAGTTCGATAAATTCCATCGTAGCACGCGAGTTAGACACCGGATCTGAATGTCCGGTTCCTCGCAGGACAAAAAACCGCTTCATTGCAGTAACTTGCGCCCCCACTGGGATATGCTGAAGGTTCATGCCCCGCTTGATTCTGCTGCCCCTTCTTGCCCTGAGTGCGTTTGGCGCGGTGAGGGTGGAGGACCTGCGTTGCGAGTATCGTACAAATCCACTGGGGATCGACGTGACAGCGCCGCGTCTGAGTTGGCGATTGGTGGGATCCGATATTGGGGCCAAGGGGATCCGGCAGACTGCCTACCGGGTAATTGCGGCTTCAACGGAAGCCGGTTTGCAAGCAGCCTCGGCCGATTTATGGGACTCGGGCAAGGTCGCCACAGATCAGTCCGTCCACATCATCTATAACGGCAAGAAATTGACGTCGGGTATCAAAGTCTTCTGGAAAGCGCAGATTTGGGATCAGGACGGAACTGCATCCGAGTGGAGCGCTCCGTCCGCCTGGTCGATGGGGTTGCTTTCCCCGGCGGACTGGTCGGGAAAATGGATTGGGAAAGACGAAGCGGCGGTGCTCAGGCGTCCCGATAGCGCCTACCACCGGCTCACGGCGGCCAGTTGGATCTGGACCCCTGATGCTGCCGAAGGACGGCACAGCTTCGAACGCACTTTCGAAATCACTCCTGGCCATTCCGTCCGCCGGGCGAGTTTCATCCTCGGCGCCGAAAGCAGCTTTACGCTGACCGTGAACGGGAAGCCCGCAGGCAAAGGCAGTTCGGTCTCGATGCCGGAAGTTCTGGAAGTGGCGACGCTCTTGAAGCCGGGGAAGAACCTGTTGAGAGTCGACGCCGAGTACACCAAGGGCGGATTTGGACCTCAGACGCCCAAGAGGCCGGGAATGATCGGCGTGCTCCGCGTGGAGTTCGACAAAGGCGAACCGCTCACAGTGATCACGGACGCCTCCTGGTCGTCCAAAGAAGGTGTGAAGCTCCTTGGACCCTATGGATCCAAGCCATGGGGCGAGGTCGGTTTTAGTGAGGAGCGCTGGCTGCCGGCGCGTACTTTACGGAAGGAGTTCGACGCCTCCAAGCCCATACGGCGTGCCACGGCGCATATGAGCGGGCTGGGACTGAGCGAACTTTACGTGAATGGCGTTAAGGCTGGTACGGATGTCCTGTCTCCCGGTTTGACTGAGTACGGCAAGCGCTCTCTCTATGTCACTTACGACGTCACAACGATGCTTCGATCGGGCCGCAACGCGCTCGGTGTGCTACTGGGCAACGGTCGGTATTTTGCTCCTCGCCTGATCATCCCGATCGCATCAAAGACCTACGGCTATCCGAAGCTCCTGCTTCAACTCGAGATCGAGTATGCAGACGGAACACGTGCGCGGGTAGTCAGCGATGAAACATGGCGTGTTTCGACCGATGGCCCGGTGCGGGGCAACAACGAGTACGATGGCGAGGACTACGATGCGCGGCGCGAGATGCCGGGTTGGTCGACTGCCGGTTACAAGGACGCTACCTGGAGTCCGGCGGTGGTGGTGGCGGCGCCCGGCGGAGCGCTGTCCGCGCAAATGGCCGAACCCATCGCGGTGACGCAGACCATCAAGCCGTCCCGGGTTACCCGACTCCGCCAGAACGTCTACATCTTTGACATGGGTCAGAACATGGTCGGCTGGTGCCGCCTGCGAGTGGCGGGCAGCCGGGGCAACGTGGTCCGTCTCCGTCATGCAGAAACGCTGGCGGCCGACGGTAGCCTCTATCTGGCAAATCTGCGGTCGGCGCGTGCAGAGGATAATTACACGCTGAAGGGTGGCGTTGTCGAAATTTGGGAGCCTCGTTTTACCTACCACGGTTTCCGCTACATCGAAGTCACGGGTTACCCTGGCGCTCCCAACCTGGAGTCGCTCGAAGGCCGAGTGGTTCACGACTCTATGGAATCTGCCGGCAGCTTCGAATCATCCAACGAGCTTTTGAATCAGATCCACCACAACATGTTCTGGGGCGTTCGCGGCAATTACCGCAGCATTCCAACTGACTGCCCGCAGCGTGACGAACGGCAGGGTTGGATGGGCGACCGGTCGCAGGTGAGCGTCGGCGAGACGTTCTTGTTCGACGTAGCGGCGTTTTATTCGAAATGGATGACCGACATCGCCGACGCCCAGGGTCCGGATGGCGCTATCAGCGACGTCAATCCGTCGTATTGGTCGCTCTATACCGGCGATGTCACGTGGCCCAGCACCTTCATCCTGCTTCCCGGGACCCTCTATGAGCAATACGGCGACAAGCGCGTGATCGCACGCGATTTTGACGCCATGAAGAAGTGGATGTTGCTGATGCGAGGCTTCATGAAGGACGGCGTTCTAGCCAAGGACACTTTTGGCGACTGGTGTGTACCGCCGGAATCGCCTGAGCTGATTCACTCCAAGGACCCGGCGCGTCAGACCGACAAGACCCTGCTCGCCACCGCGTACTTCTACCTTTTGGCGCAGAAGATGAGCGAGTACGCCAAGCTCATTGACCGGCCCGCGGACGTGGAAGAATTCGACTCGCTGGCCTCCGAGCTTCGTACGGGCTTCGAGCGTAAGTTCTACAACTCCGCCCGCGGCTTGTACGATAACGGCACACAGACCTCCAGCCTGCTGCCGCTGGCCTTCGGAATCACGAAGACCTCAGAGCGAACCCGCGTGCTCAACGCGTTGGTGTCGCGCATTCATAGCGAGAGTAACGATCACATCGGTACAGGCCTGGTGGGTGCGCAGTGGCTGATGCGTGTTCTATCGGACAACGGTCAGGCTGATCTGGCTCTGAAGATCGCCACGCAGAAGACTTACCCGGGCTGGGGCTACATGGTGGAGCGCGGCGCTACCACTGTGTGGGAGCTTTGGAACGGCGACACCGCGGATCCAGCCATGAACTCCGGCAATCACGTGATGCAGATTGGCGACCTGACGATCTGGATGTACGAGTATCTGGGCGGCATCCGTCCAGATCCGGCGAACCCAGGGTACAAGCATTTTGTGATTAAGCCGGTGGCTCCTGCCGGTTTGGATTCAGTAGCGGTAACGCGAAAGACGATGTACGGCGAGATCCGCTCGTCCTGGAAGCGGGAAGGCAACGGACTCTCCATTAAAGTGACTGTACCGCCGAACACCACGGCGACGCTCTACATTCCTGGCGAGGCTCAGCCGCGGGAACTCGTCTCCGGTTCGCATGAATGGGCCACCGTAAGGGTGAAGTAGTTTACGCCGCTGCCTCCCGCGCAGGTCTTGAAAGATATCCGGGCTTCCCGCTTATCTAGATAGCCAGCGATCGCCAAAGGAGGCAGTGTGGCGGGAACAGCGCTCTATCCAAGGATTCAAACCAGGGTACCGGAGGTGGAACCACTCTTCTGGGGGCGGTGGTGCGGTATAGACTTGCAGGGTTGCGATCTCTCGATCATTACCGATCCCGAGTCGATTGCGGCTTATATCGAGCAACTCTGCGGGCTGCTGAATCTTCAGCGGTTCGGCCCATCGACGATCGTGCGATTCGGCAACCGGCCCGATATTGCGGGCTTCTCGTTTACTCAATTGATCGAAACCTCGCTCGTATCAGGTCACTTGGTGGATTCAACCCAGTGCGTGTTCATCGACATATTCTCGTGCGCACCCTATTCAACCGATACCGCCGAAACGTTCACGCGCCAGTATTTCCGAGCAACGGAATCCATGCGCCACGTTGTGGACCGGTACGGCGGGCGGCCAGACCGTCCGGCTGTCCACTCTTAGTGCGGAACGCCTAGAAATCGAAGCGGTCGATGTTGTCCTTGGTAAACACGAAAGGCTCGCCGAGCATGACGTGGTCGCCGCGCAGTTCCCGAGCGCCAAGACGTCCAGCCTTGAATCCATTCTTGAGCTTGCCGTTTGCCAGCGCCTCCGACGCGTAAATGGTCAGGTAGCCGAGGTCGTAGGTGTTCCACAACACGACGGAGCGGATGATGCCGGAGTGCACGTACGGCTTGCACAGGCTCGGCAGGGAGAGGCCGGTCACCTGGACGTCGGGACGGCCAGCCTGCTTCACCGCTTCGGCCGCGCCCGGGACAGTCGGCGCAGCGATGCCCGCGATTGCCCGCACTTTCGGGTGCACCTTCAGGACCGTCTGTGTTTCGGAGAATGCGCGATCGCGATCGCTCTCGCTCGGTTGGATTCCGACAAGGCTGATCTCCGGATATTTCTCGGCCATGCGCGCCTTGATCCACTTGATCCATTCGATTTGGTTGGCAGCCGTCAACGATCCGGTAATGATCGCGAATTCTCCCTTGCCGCCGAGGATCAGCGAAACCTGATCGGCGATCGTCGTGCCGATACCCTGGGCAGTGGCCTGATCGATGAGATAGTCGCGGGCATCGGGTTCGGCGTCGGCGTCCCACGTGATCACCTTGATTCCGCGTGCCCGCGCCTTGCGCAAGACAGTTGAAATACTCGCCTGACTCTCCACGCTGACGGCGATCACATCGACCCCGCGGGTAATCCAGGCTTCCACGACCTCGTTTTGCTTAGCTGGATCAAGATCGGTGGGGCCGTCCCAAATCAGGTCGACGTTCAACTCCTTGGCTGCTTCCTCGGCGCCCTTTCTGCAACTGATGAAATACGGATCGCCCTTGGCTTTTGGCATCATGCCGATCTGAATGCGGCGCGCGCCGGAGCCGGTAGTAGTCTTGGCGGGCCGTCCAGCGATGAGGGCAACGGTAGCAAGCGCCGCGAGACCGGCCGCTGTCACAACGATGCGTCTGGGAATGGTCCGCGTGCCGTGCTGGCCGCCGGCTGACATTCGTTCGATCGCAATGCTGGCGATGAGGAGTGCGCCGGTGAGGATGCCTGCAAGTTCCGCGGGGAGCGCTGACAGCCGCAGTCCGTTTTGGAGAACGACGATGGATGCGAGTCCCAGTAGCGTTCCGCCGATGGTGCCGGCGCCGCCGAAAATTGAAGTGCCGCCCAGTACTGCTGCCGTGATCGCCATCAGCTCGAAGCCCGTACCGGCGTCAGACTTCGCCTGGCCGAGATGCGCCACGTAGATGGTCGCAGCTACGCCGGCAGCAAGCCCGGACAGGGTGTAGACCAATCTGAGCCGCTTCTCCACCGGCACTCCGCCGAAACGCGCGCCTTCTTCAGAATGGCCGATCGCGTAAAGACCACGCCCGACCACGCTCCGCTCGAGCAGCACCCAAAAGACGACGATCGCCAGGATTAAGACCAGCGCCTGCACGGGAATCGCATTGAAGAGGTAACCCTGTCCGAGTGCGAGAAACGACGGCGGGAAGGAGGTGTAGTTCTTGACTGCGCCAGTGAGTCCTTCAGCGACACCCCGAAACAGACTCAAACTGGCGAGCGTGACGATGAGGGGCAATTGGCGGAAGCGCGTAATGACGACTCCGTTGAGCAGTCCGCCGAGAGCCCCCACCGCGATGGCAGCGACCACGGCGACCGGAAGCGGCCAACCCGCTTCGCGCCACAACATTCCCATGGTCACCGCGCAAAGGCTCATCAAAGCGCCCACCGACAAATCGATGCCGCCGGTGACGATGACCAGCGTCATCGCCAGGGCAAGGAGTCCGAGCTCGACGCCGAGGCGCACGATTTCGCCGAGGTTCGACCAGGACAGAAAGTTCTGTCCTATGACGCTGAAGATCACAATCTCGAGCAGCAGCAGGAAAACGAGAATGCGCTCGGCTCTACCCCGCATGGGCCCTCGCAAGTGGCCGCCGCGACCCGGCGTATTCGGATATCGCCGCCGCCAGAATGATGGCACCCTGAACGGCCTTTTCCCAATAGGGGTTGATGCCCAGGTAGGTGAGCGCCGTGCCGATGGCGCCGAGTAACAAGACCCCGAGCAGCGTGCCGAGCACAGTAGCGCGGCCGCCTGTGATCGAAGCCCCTCCTACCACGGCTGCCGCGATTGCCTTGAGTTCCAACCCGGCGCCAGGGTTGCCCGGTACCTCGCTAAAGCGGACCGCGTTCAAGATTGCGGCGACAGCGGTGAAAGCGCCCATCAGGACGAAGACGCTAGTGAGAATGGTGTCGGTGGAGAACCCAGCGAGTCGCGCGGCCTCTGGATTGGACCCGGTTGCGAACAACCTGCGCCCCGCCGAGAGTTGTGTCAAAGCCCAGGCCACAGTGGCCAGCAGGAGTGCCGTGATTCCGATGATCAGTGCCGCGCCGCCGGTTTGACCGAGGCCGAACCACTGAAAATTCTCGGGCAAACCGTGAATCCAGGCGCCTTCCGTGTACCAGCGCTGGGCGTCGCGCAAAGCGATCATCGTTGCCAGCGTCACTACGATGGCGGGCGCCTTTAGCGAGGTGACCAGTACTCCATTTAGCGCTCCGAGCAACGAGCCGAGAACGATGACAATGAAAGGCATCGCGAGCATCGGTACGCCGGCGCGCGCCAGGACGCCTGCCGCCACAGTGCAAATCGCAAATTGCGACGCGATCGAAATGTCGATCTGACCCGCGATCAAGATCAGCGTCATGCCGAGCGCGGCCACCATAGTGCCGGCGTTATTCAACAGCAGGTCGACTATGTTCTGAAGGGTGAAGAATCCAGGTGCTGCGAAGGCAAGAACAACCAGCACAAGCCCCAGGACGACGGCGGCGGCAATTTCCCGCGTGTAGCGTCTCACGAGAGGCGCTCCTTGGGCAATGCGAGCGCGAGAATCTTCTCCTGCGTCGCGTCGGCGCGATCGAGGACGCCGGTAATCGCGCCATTCGCCATGACTGCGATCCTGTCGCTCATCCCTAGTATCTCGGGCAGTTCCGAGGAGATCATCAGAATCGCCATTCCCTGCTCCGCCATGTCAGTGATCAGCGCATGAACCTCGGATTTGGCGCCGACATCGATCCCCTGTGTGGGCTCGTCGAGAATCAGGATGGACGGCGACGTCGCGAGCCAGCGGCTGAGCACGACCTTCTGTTGATTGCCGCCCGAAAGCGTGTTTGCGGCGACGGCGACTCCCGGGGTTTTCGTTCCGAGCTTGGTTACGAAGCCGGCGGCGACCTCATGTTCGCGCTTGAAGTCGATGAGTCCCGATCGGGAGACTGTATCGAGGCACGCGAGCGTCGTATTCTCGGTGATGGTCATCGCCTCCACCAGTCCGTGGCGACGGCGATCCTCGGGAACATACGCGATGCCGTGGCGGATGGCGGCCGAGGGCGAGTCGATGCGGACTGTCTTGCCGCGGATCAGCAGTTCGCCTGTCGTTGCCGGTGTTAGTCCGAAGATCGTCCGAGCTAACTCAGTTCGACCCGCGCCAACCAGGCCGGCAAGTCCCACGATCTCCCCCGCGCGAATGCTGAGGCTGACACCGTCAATGCCGCGCAGTTCGAGCACGGTGTCGCCCACGGGCACGGCACGCTTCGGGAAGACAGCGGAGACATCACGGCCCACCATGAGCCGTATGATTGCTGCTTTGTCGAGCTCGCGAGTCTCGTGGGTGGCGATCGTTTGTCCGTCGCGCAGAACGGTGACGCGGTCGGAAATGCGCGGCAACTCGTCCAAGCGATGCGAAATGTAAATGACGCCTGCGCCGCGGGATCTTAATCCGGCGATCACGGTGAAGAGCCGGTCCACTTCACGGTCGGAGAGTGAGGCTGTCGGCTCGTCCATGATGAAGACCCGGGCGTTGGCGCCGATCGCCTTGGCGATCTCCACCATCTGCTGCTCGGGAAGGGACAGCGTGGACGCCTCACGTTCCACGCCGATCGAAGCGCCGATCTGGTCCAGCAGTTCCGCGGCACGCGTGCGCCGCGCCTTCCAGTTGACCAAGCCGCGCGCAGCGGGTGATTCGAGCGCGAGTCCGATATTCTCAGCAACCGTCAGGTGCGGGAAAAGCGCGGGCTGTTGATAGATCGCGGCAATGCCAAGCTCACGTGACACGGTAGGTGTAACGTCGATAGCCGGGCGGCCATTTACACGAACTTCGCCCGCATCCGGCTGAACCGCACCCGTAAATATCTTTATCAACGTCGACTTGCCGGCACCGTTCTCGCCCACGAGCGCATGCACTTCGCCCTCCCGCAACTCGAAAGCGGCGCCGCGCAAAGCATGCACGCCACCGTAGGTCTTCGTGATTCCGGTGGCCTCGAGCAAATTCATTTCGAAGCCAGCGTGCGGAGCAGATCTCCAGAGAGCATCGTAGGGCACCAGTATTTCTCAATGTGCTCAATTACTAGCGCCGTGCCGCCGTCGTGAGTGACGTGCGGACGGTCGGCTGGATTGTACATGGAGTCGGTGAGGTCGCGCAGAAGGATGCAGCGCACACCCCAACGAGTCAATTGCTTGATGGCGAAAGTGCGATTGAGTACGCACATGTTGGTATGCACTCCAGCGATCAGTACGTGGCGGATGTCACGTGCCTTGAGCGCGGAGTAGACCTCGCTCCCGTTGTCGGAAATCAAATCCGCGGGCGCGATGGCGATGGCGGGATGCTCTCGCGTCCAGGCTTTATAGAACGTGTCGTTCGTGTCGCAACCACCGCCGGAGTCGTCGATGGGTAAGGGTGGGTCTTTTAGCTCGATTGGGTCGGGGGGATTGACGTGAGGGATGGCAAGCATCGCCTTGCGTTGGGGCGATGCGGAATAGAAGTCCATCGTATCGGAGGGGGAGTGGATGATCAGCGCGCCGGCATTGCGCAGGGCGGCCGCGGTGGCGGCGATCTGTGGCGCAAGCACGCCGACGCGGCCGGTCGCTCCACGGCACCAATGCTTATCCCACATGTCACAAATAATCAAGGCGGTGTGCTGGGGATCGATCGATTCAGTAAGGGCTATAGGTGTCCAGGCTGCGTTCTTCCACGGCTGTGTGGTGGTGCGAATTCGGAGCGTCAGCGAATTCGCTGCCAGTAGGAGCAGCGTTGCGAGAAACAGAATCGTTCCCTTCAGGAGCATGGCAAGAGCGATTGACTAGTGTATCCGAACAGGCGGCGAGTGAGAGCGCAAGCGCGGGTAGTACTTTTGGTCTAAGACATTAATTTCCGTTCTTAACGAACCCGATCCGTACCTTGGCTGTTGACATGCAAGCGTCTCAAGTGCAGACTGGTTTTTCCAAGTTAGAACACAGGTCAGGAGTGGTGTAATTGCCGCTGAAATTTTTCGCGGCGCCACATCACTAGTAGTCAGCAAGAGAGGTTTTATGTCGCAGTATGCGTTCCTTGATCCGTCGGCATCATTCCAATTACCGGCGACTTTCGAATGGGACGAATATATCGAGACCGAGCGCGAGCTTTGGGCGCTGTTTCCCGAAACTGACGGCCGTCGCGTAAATTTCGTCCAGATCGGGCTCACGGCAGAGATCTTCGCCGAGAGCACCGAGGACTGGAGTGAGCTCAGGCCGCACGAGACTTACATCCTCATGCCTTGCGCTGACCTCTGCATGCGTCCGATTCGGATGACTAGTTGCCGACGGCTCACGCTGACCGAGTACCGCATGGGTCATCTCACTGCGGTAAAACTGCTGGGCAAGATGACTGAAGCCGGTGCTGTCATGCGCCAAGTGGGTGCTGAGATCCTGGGCGATGAAGTTCTCGAAGAAGCTGAATTGAGGCTTCGCGCGAACCGTCCCGAGTCAGAGTAAGAGATGCTCGCCCGTACAATGTAGGTGTACGTGGCTGGCTTCTGGTCTCTTCTTCGCGACAATCCTAATTACCGTTACACGTGGCTCGGCCAAGTGGTGAGCGAGATTGGCGACCACTTCAACACCATCGCGGTGCTGAGCCTCGCCTTGCATGTCACGAATTCCGGCGTTGCGGTGGGCGGCGTGATGCTGGCGCGCACGCTCCCGGCAATCATCGCCGGCCCTGTATCGGGCGTGATTCTCGATCGCTTTGACCGCCGCAAGATCATGATCGCCAGCGATGTCATCCGCAGCGTCATAGCGCTCGCCTTCATGTTGATCCTGGCGCATCAGCAGCAATGGCTACTCTATGTTCTTAGTGGCGCCCTCATGTTCGCATCCCCCTTTTTCACCAGCGGACGAGCGGCCATCCTGCCTCGCATCACCAGTCCTGAGGAATTGCACACCGCTAATGCATTGACGCAGACCACTGCGTGGATGACGCTCTCCATCGGCACGCTGCTGGGAGGAGTGAGCACGACGAAGTTCGGATATCAATGGGCCTTTGTCGCCAATGCCATGTCGTTTGTCTTCAGCGCATTTGCGATTTGGAAGCTGAAGTCACCAACGGGTAACTTCCGTGCGGACCGGGAACACGTTACGGCCCACAGCGCAACGGCCTTCTGGCGTGACTTCCGTGAGAGCATCGCCTACATGCGCCAGACTCCTGTGGTGATGGCCATCGCACTGTCGCTGATTGGGTGGGCGAGCGGTGGAGGCGCTGCGCAAATTCTATTCACGTTGTACGGCGAGAAGGTCTTCGCCCAAGGTCCGGCGGGCATCGGAATTATCTGGTCGGCAGCGGGTATTGGCCTCGTTATCGGAGGAGTTCTGGCGCATCGCATCGGGCGGCGGCTGGGCTTCACTGGCTACAAGAACGCGATCAGCATTGGCTACCTGATTCACGGCGCAAGCTACGTGCTCTTTGCGGTGATGCCGAATATCTGGCTCGCCGGCCTCTTCATTGCGTTGTCCAGAATCGCGATGGGATCCAATAACGTCCTCAACCGAACCATGCTCCTCACGCACGTGCCGGATCGATTCCGAGGGCGAATTTTCTCTACCAACGAGATGATTGTCAGCGCGGCGATGATGGTGTCGTTAACGGCGGCCAGCATCGCTTCGACAAGCGTGCCCATTCGGACCATCGGAGTCATTGCCGGATGTCTGAGCGCTTCCACTGCGGTGTTCTGGGTATGGGCGGATCTCGCCGGAAAACTACCGGAGCCCGCAACCGAAGTGGAAGGCGCTGAAGACGACTACAAGTCGCCGGTAACGCCGGGCTGAAGATCCTCAGCAAGCTGTTTTAGGAATTCGCCGGGTCGGTCCTGCAAATAGAAATGGCCCCCTGGGAACTCTCGCCGCTTGAAAGGTCCGGTGGTTTGCTCGTGCCAGGCTTCGACATCGGCACCCGTCACGCGCGAGTCGTCGCGGCCTCCGTACGCGTAGAGCGGCATTCCGAGTGGCGGAGCGGGCAGGTAGCGGTACAGACGGTAGAGGTTAGTATCAGCGCGCAAAGCCGGCAGGGCCAGGCCTCCGGACAATGCGAGCAATTCCTCATCGGTGGGCTTCGGACCTGGAGTCCAGTTGAGCCGGAGTTGCGGTGCGCGCGCGCCTGAAACGATGAGCGAATGCGGCTGCGGAAGTCCCGCCGTCCGCAAAACGCGTGTGACTTCAAACGCGATGCCGGCGCCCATACTATGCCCGAAGAAGGCAAACGGCGTTGCGAGCCAGGGGCGGATAGCCTGCATGAGTTCCGCAACCAATTGCGTCATGTCCTCGATCGGTGTCTCGCTTTGCCGTGCTTCGCGTCCGGGTAGTAAGGCCGGACAAACTGCGAAGTGCGGCCCGAGATTCCAGCCGCGATAGGCTGTGGCCCCGGCGCCCGCATGCGGAAAACAGAATAGCCGGGTCTGTTCTGGCGTGGCGGCCGCGGCGTTGGGGAACCATGCTTTCTGTTTTATGCGCAGCGCGTATAGCTGCTGACGCTCAGGTGATAATACCGCAGGTGGCGGCGACTTTTTCGGCCGCGACGCAACGTCGATGAGCAGACGCTCGAACGGTTCCACCGACAGGCTCTGAGCATATTGAAGAGCGGCATCGCGGGAAGCCTCGGCGATCTGCGTCCAGTGCTCTGGCTCGGCGCTCAGGCGGCGAAGGGCCGCTTCCCACGGATCCAAGTCCTGGGGCGGAACATTCGCAACCGGAACCATGTTCTCGTCGAGCGAAGGACTGTAACTCGTTACCGGGTTTACGGGGATCAGGTACGGCACGCCGAGCTTCGCTTCGGGGATCCCGCCGATATTGCTTGCCACCACCGGCACGCCTCCGAGCATCGCTTCCACCACCATGCGCGATCGCGCTTCGGCCCATAGCGACGGCACGAGCATAACGCGAGTCATAGAGAGCAGCGTGTCGATGTTCGACACTGGCGGAATGACAATGATGTTGGGATACCGGCGAAGTTTGGCACTGTCCTCGGCATTCGTACCCCAGGTGGGCACGGCGGCGAACTCGAGGTCCGGGAGACGCCCGGCGAGTCCGGTGAAGATGTCGATGCCCTTCACCGCGCACGGATTGACCAGCGTGATATAGCGGTTCTCGAAGCGACCCGAAACGGGCCACTCGCGAGGTTCCATAAGCGAAATCGGCACGTGCACGGCATCCATGCGGCCGTATTCGCGGATGTAGCGCGCAACGTACTCGCTTACTCCGACGATGAGGTCGGCGCGGCGAAGAAGATCCGAACGAGCGGCGCTCCTGGCTGAGCTGTCGGGACCGAAGGGTACGGCGATGGTGGCCCGAACCAGATGTACCACCCGCGCGCGAGGCGCGGATAGTGCGGCGTCGAACAGCAACTGGGCCGGATCGTCGGTGGAGGTGATGATGATATCCGGGTCGAACAATTCGATCTGCCCGGCGATGTAGGATCGGATGCGCGGATCGAGCAGCAGCGTGTGAACCTCGACGCCGTCGAGGTCGCGGACCAGTACCGGCGGGATGTCGCCGGAAGGGACGAGCTTGCGAGCTTCCGCGGCCGTGAAGTGCTCCACTCGCGCCACCACGCGAACGCTGTGACCTCGACCGGCGAGCGCCTCCATCAGAAGGCGGTTGGACTTGTCGCCGCCGCCAAACGATCCCGCGTAGAGCGAGTTGTGGGCGAGGAGGATGCGCATTTAGCGATTCCCGCGACGCATCAGTCTCTGCAGGAGGAGGGCGCGCTGAGCGGGAGTCAGCTCGTCGATGGCGCGCGAAGGGGCAGGGGCGGCCGGGAGAGATTCGAGCATGCGTGCAAACGCGGCGGCGTCGAGAGCGGACACGAAGGCCTCAGCGGCGGTGCGTGAGCGGGCAGATTCCCGCTGCCATTCCACCGGGTCGCTCGTGAGGGTGGACACCGCGTCAAACCAGGGCGCGAGGTCCGGGTCAGCCATCACCGGCCGCGGCATGTGCATTTCGTCAAACTCGGCAAGGTACCGTTCCACTGGCCTCGTGGGAATTACATAGCCGGTGCCTGTCTTGGCTTCGAGCAGTCCGCCGGAGTCACTCGAAATTACCGGCAGTCCACGCAACATGGCCTCCATGGCAATGAGCCCGAAACCCTCGTGCCACACGGATGGCATCAGCAAAAGCCGCGCCTGCGAGAGAGCGTCCTCGATATGCGGGACGCTGGCCAGCAGGCGGACATTCGGCAGTCGGGCCATGTGGTCACGGTCGGCGCTCGTAGTTCCCCATCCAATCAAGCCCGCGAATTCGAGTTGAGGAAATCTTTCGGCCAAGCCCAGGAAAATTCCGATGCCCTTGACCGCGCAGGGATTGATCATCAGGATCAACGGGGCGTCGAATGCGCCGCACTGTGCGAATGGCGGATTGCCATAGATAGGCGGATGGATTACATGCGCCTTGACGCCGGCGTGCCGCTCGACGTACCCGGCCATGTAGTGGCCAATCACCACCGTGGCACGCGACTGCCGCACAATCGCAGTGGCGCGCTCGTCGGGGTTCCAGCTTTCCGGCCCAAAAGGGAACCATTGCGGAGTGTGCGCCAGGTAGACCAGCCGGCCTGGAGCGGCGCTGCCCGCCTCGCGCAGCAGAACGTGAGTCAGATCCTCGCTCGAAACCAACACCCAGTCCGGTTCGAATCCCAGGATCTCTTCTCCGAGCAGGTGAGCGCGCTGCGAAAAATTGCGCACGGCGCGGACGGAGATGCCATCGGGCGAACTTTCAGCGTCATGGTCAATTGCGGCCGATATCACGCGGCACTCGTATCCCGCCGCAGCCATGTGGCGCAGCCAGACCAGATTCGACCGCGTGGAGCCACCGCGGGGCGGGTCATACGAGGCGTTCGACGCCAGCAGCACGCGCATCAGGGCCGGACCGTTCCAGGATCTTCTTCAGCGAGCAACCGCTGCACTTCCTCATCCGAGAGGCCCTCGATTTCCGCCAACAGCGCATCGTACTCCGCCGGGCTGACCTCCCCCGTTTGGTACGCCTCGATCTTTCGCGCCAGTTCGCCGAGTGTCAGCGACGCTGAATAGACATCGCCAATCGGCAACTCAACACCGAATGTCTCGCGAACGCGCATCACGAGCAGGACGGCGAGCAGGGAATGTCCGCCGAGGTCGAAGAAGTTGTCATTGCTCTTAACACTGGGGCGTTGGAGCAAGTCGGCCCATATCGCAGCGAGCCGCTGTTCGATTGATGCGGTCTCCAAGCTGGCGGCATTGCCGGACTCGCGGCGCATGGCGTCGAGTATCTGCACAGGCGTGGCCAGGTCGCGTGCGATTGTGGAGAACTCGACGAAGCGTCGATGAGCGGCTTCCGGTCTCGGCGCGCTTGGCGGTTTAGCGACTGGCTGAGCGCCGGGCTTCCACTCAAGCCTGGTCAACTCGCGTGCATCCAGCGGCGCCTGAGTCTCCAAATCGAACCCAATCTCTTCGAGGAACTGCCGGGCCGGCTGATTCCGTTTGGCTGGGACGAAGTTCAAGCGAACACCGCCGGCGCCTTGCTTGACGGCGAGTTCACCGAGGTGGGCCAGCATTCTGTGCTCCACGCCACGACCCAACGCCCGGCAACTGAGCAGAAGAGAATCTACATCGAGCATGCCAGCGTTGATGCGATACAGGATCACGCCAACCAGTCCATAATCGCCAAAACGATCGGTCACGTACACGGTGAGACCCTGACAGCCATCCTTGTCGAGGCACGATTGAATCTCCGCCTCAGTGCGGCGAGCGCCTGTGAAATTGAATTGGTTGGTGCGCTGTGTTAGCTGCGCGGCTCGCGCCAGCCGGCCCTCGGTGATGGGCTCGAAGTTCACCTGCAGGTCGAGCGACTCCATGAAATGCGTCAGACTGGCCGACTGTTTGAGCTCGCGTCCGAACTGCTGCGCCTGCGCGTAATAGGCGTTGCGGTTCCGATCCTCCTCAGTCACGGCGGGATGATCGAATGCCCACACATGTTGGAGGAATTGCGGAATCTCCACCGGATTTGCGGGCAACGCCAAAGCGAGTACCTCGGGCAAGCTATCTTCCACCTCGGCGCATTCTTTGGGATTGTCGTCGACGAAGATGAAACTGTCGAGCCCGAGAGACAGTTCGTCGGCGAGTGCTGAAAGGCTCGAGGCTTTGGGATCCCAATTTAGGCGCCAGCCTGCGAAATGCCGCAGCTGGAGGGGCATCTCCGGGTGCTGCTCGAAGGTCTCTGCTACGTCCGGTTCGTTGTTCTTGCTGGCCAGGACAAGCAGCATTCCCTGCTCGCGCTGATCGGCCATGAAGCGCTGCAGCGCGCTTCTTGGAGCATCGAGGACAACGCCTGCGGGGCCATCCTCTCCACAGATTCCTTGCCAGAGCGTGTTGTCGCAATCCAGCGCGATGACCTTGTAGGTGGGAGCGACCAAGCTGTGTGCCAGACGAACAACCGCCGTCCCCAGCGCGCAGAAATAGATTTCGGTGTAGGGAATGCGGCCCAGGCGCTCGCCTTCAGGACTGTGCAATGCATCCACCGGATAGAGCCGGGCGATTTCCTCCGCGCGCAGTATCTGGACTCCGGCGGCGTCTTCCAGTCGAGCCGCGAGATGGGCTGCCGATTCCTGCGCTGTCGAGTGAGCCCCGGGCGATGCCGGGCAAACCACAACAATCAGGGGCGCGTGCAGGTGAGCAGGAGACTCGCGAATGACACTGGCGAGTTGTTGGAGATTGGCTTCCAGCTGCGGTCCAGCTTCGCCGAAATCCTCAATCCTCAACAGCAGCACGTTCACGCCATGCTGGTTAGTGGCGAAAACGCTGGTGGGATCCAGAATCGTTTGGAGAGGTTGATTGTAGGGAGCAAAGCGAATCTCGAAGTCCGAGTTCAACCGGCGACCCCAAAAGGCTACGGTGGCCTGAATGGGTTCAGCGGTGAACGTAGCGCTGACGGCGAATCGAAACGGCTGGGAATGCTCCACTACTTCTAAGATAACTTCCGCGCCAGTGTCCGGGCCAGATTCCCGCGGCGTCCCGTGACAATTTGTTTTAAGCCGAGCCACGCTGCGAGCGTGCGTAATTCCGCCGCGAGAGCCTCCGCAACGATGTCCGGCTCCTCTCCCGTCTCTAGAAACGCGCCTTGCACCAGCAGCCTGCCGCGGGCGCGGTCTGACTTGAGATCCACCCGCGCGGGTAAGCTCTCACCAAGCAGAAATGGCAGGACGTAGGCGCCGTGCTTGCGTTTTTCAGCCGGAACAAAAATTTCAAACCGGTAGTCGAAGTTGAAAAGCCGCAGGGCGCGGGCACGGAACCAGATCAGCGGATCGAAGGGAGCCAGGAGGGTTGCGGCGTTGACAGGCTTTGGCCGGGGAGCGGTGGACGACAGGTACGCCCGTCCGAAGCTTCCTTCCACTTGGACCTCGAGCAACTCACCGGCGTCCACCAGTTCGGCGATGCGGGGAGCCGCGGTCTTCAGCGGCATGCGAAAGTAGTCGGCCAGATCGGCTGCCTTGGCGATACCGTACGCCCGCGCAGCGACGCGAAGGAGTTCGCGATTGGCATCCGCTACCGTCACCGAGCGGGTGACGTGATCGGGACGGAGAACGCGTTCGGGGAGGTCGAAAACGCGCGACATGGTGTCGTCACGCCGCGCCACGGCCAAGCGGCCGCGCAGGAAATGGGCTTCGAGAACAGCCCGTGGAATGGTGCCGTACCAGCTTCCCTCGAGCTTGTGCTCGATATGTTCCGGATGGTGTATTTCACGTGCCGTCAGCGGACCCCGCGTCCGAATCTGCTCGAGAACACCGCTGCAGTAGACCGAATTGGCATCGATGAAGTTCTCGAAGCCATATGGCCAGAAACGCCGCTCAGCCATGCGGTGGCGCAGAAGCGGCCACGTTTCAACGGGGATGATGGAGGCCTCATGGGCCCATTGCTCGGTAAACTCTCCCGTTTCGTAGACTGTCTTCTCAAACAGTGAACGATCATAGGAGCCCAGCCGCGAGTAGAAAACCAGGTAGTGGGCCGGGATCACGACTTTCACGTAGTCGAGTTGGACGAGTCCGAGCCGGCGGATGATTGCGGCCAGATTCTCGACCTTGACAGCGCGGCGGGGATGCGGGCGGCCAAAACCCTGGGCAGCGAGCGCGATTCTCCTGGCGTCCTTGAGCGAGAGAGAGTCGCGCACTTCACGAGTCCATTTTGATATGAGTGCCGACGCCCTTACGTTGTGCGATGTCGTAGACGCGCGCCGCCACGGCGAGATCCTGGAGCGCAATCCCGGTGGCGTCGAAGATGGTGATCTCCGTGGGGGAGGTGCGTCCAGGTTTCATCCCAGCGAGGACTTCGCCCAACTCGGCATGCACGTCCGAGACTCGGCCGGCACGGAACGCATGTTGAAATTCGCCGATTTCCCGGGACTGTGGAAGATGGTCCGCTATTCGAGTGGAGGTCGACACCAGCTCGATGTCCAATTCCTGTTTGCCGCGAGTGTCGGCGCCGAACGCATTGATGTGAGTCCCCGCACGAATCCAGTTGGATCGCACCAGTGGCTCGAACGACGGCGTCGCGGTGACCACAACGTCGGCATTATCCACCGCCGCCTCTATCGAGTCTGCGGCCTCGCCGCCAACCGACTCTGCAAAGGCTGCGGCGGATGCCGGATTTCGGGAGTAGCAGCGAACACGCTCGATGGGCAATACCTGACGGAGTGCGGTGAGCTGTATGCGTGCCTGAACACCGGTCCCGATCAATGCCGCATTGTGGGAGTCCCTACGCGCGAGGACACGGGCGGCGATAGCGCCGGCTGCACCGGTGCGAATCACGGTGATGAAGTTGCCGTCAAGCGCCGCCATCGGAACGCCGGTGGCGGGAGAATAGAGCACGATCACGGATTGGTGAGCGGCGACACCCTGGTCGCGATTAGATGCCCAGAATCCGCCGCCCTTGTAGCCTAGAACTCCGGCGGTCCGCAGATGACCGGCCTTCACCCCGAAGTAACCCCCGTAAGGCTCGATGCGCTCGCGAATCACGGGGAACAACGAGGCTTGGCCGAGAGCCAGTTCACGGAATGCCTGCTCAACGCAATCCATCGCGTCGGGCAAGGTGAGCAGCGGCTCAATTTCGGCGCGTGAGAGAACGAGGAAGTCCGACATTGCCGGGAGTTTTACCGAACCTTGTGGACCACGTGGTCGTAAACCTTGGCGTCGGGACCGTAGAAGACCACCTCGAGCATGTCGCCGGAGTGTCGAATGAACTCGATCTGGCCGCGCTCTCCGGCTTTTCCGGCCCAGGGAAAGCGTGCGACGCCATTCTCGATGCGGCCGGAAAACGCGAAGTTCATTCGTTCGGTCTTGGATTCCGCCGTGCGGTAGCGGCCTTCGAACGTGCCGCGAATGTTGCCATCGCGATCGGTGATATGGATGTTGACCGTCTCGGGCAATGCCGGAGAGCGCGTCGAAGCCCCGGGTTGCAGAGTCCAGCTACCCTTCAAATTGACGGGAGCGGCAGGAGTGGCCATAATCTCAGCGGCGGACAATGCGCGAGGTTCGATCGGCGGTGTTTTCAGGCGGTCCGCTGCATCCGTCGCGGAATCTGATTTTGCGGTCAGAGAGTCGTCGTCCTTGACCGCGCGGGCTGACTCTTCAGTTTTCTTAGCGTCGGACGGCTCGGGCTCTTTCTTCTCCACCGCGACAGGCTTCGCGGGCTCAGCCGGAATGTTGGTACCAACATATGTGGTGGACCCTGAAAGCCTCGAGCCGTCCAAGCGTTCGACGGTCAAATTAAAACCCGTGACATCCGACTTCACAGCGTAGGAGAGAGTACCGGACATCAGGGTTTTCGGGTCGAGCGTAAGCTGTCCACGGAGCCCGCCGTCCTGTATCTCAAGCCGCCCTTCCTTGGCCTGTCCGAGTTCCCGCGGGTTCCAGTTGACTTCCAGATTGCCGCCCCTTCGTTCAGCCTCAAGGCGCAGATGCCCGGGTATAGCAGGGGCTGGGGCGGAACCGTAATGCATCCGCATGAAGCCGATTGCACCCATCGCGAGGAGGAACATGGTGGCGAGCGTGGCCCACACTGCCCAGCGCGACTGCTGCGACTGTTCAGGGAACGGGTCGGACTTGCCGGCGACGGCTAGGTCCATTCGGGGTACCGGACGCCACTCGATCATCGGCGCAGAGCGGCGTCTTTCCACCGCCGTTTCCTGAACCGGCGCCGGCGCTACCGCGAGTTCGGTGAAATCCGCGGCAAGAGGGAATTCCTGGTATGAGGACGATGTACGCATTGCCGCCGCACCCGGTTCGCGGACGAAGAAGCCCGCTCGCGAACTGAAATGCCCCTGGGGTTTGAGAATCAGCGCCACCTGCCATCGCTCGGCGAAGAAGCGATAGTGGAGAGTCAAATCATCTGTGGACATCGCGAGCGGGCTGCGCGTGTGTGAGCGGTACCAGCCCACCACAACCTGCCCTTCCGCAGCTAGCCGCTGGTTCAGCGCGCCGAGTTTTGCCTCCAGAGCGGACTTGTCGGTTTCCGACAGAACGAACGACGGACCAGCTGCGTGCTCGCAGGCAACCGGCTCCGCTCCATGGACGGTTACCTGATTATCTTCAACGTTGCCAAATAGAACACCACCAACTTCCAGGCCGCCGTGCGCCAGCGCCCGGAATGCTGTCAGGACTTCGCGGTTGATTCGAAGCAAAGTGGCGGAGTCGTACTGGATACCCAACGGGGATTGAGAAGGCTCCCACGTCCCCATTCCAAGCGCCGCTTGCGAATTCGTCATTTACCTCCAGCTGTACCAAGACCTATAACCAAGTGCCACGAGGCTCAGCGTTCACTGGCATTATTCGGTCCGATTAACGTCTGATGTTAGTGGTATAACACATCCACTACTGTATCAGTGGGTAGGCTGGTGTTCTTCTTCGGGGGAACGTTGCGCGATGCCGTGAATGAGCCTTTCGAGACGCTGGACTCCGGACTCGATCTGGGCTAATTTTTCGCTTACCATTTCCTGCTCTTGTGTCACTGACTGCATAAGAGCGTTGCGGGCGAAGTCAGATACGTTTCGTGCGCCGCGGGTGACGCAGGCAGCTTTTAGGTCGTGATACTCGTCGTCAGTGAGGCGGAAAATGACGACCTTAGTTCTTCGTTTCAGAGCCGACATGTTTTTTGTGACAAAGCAACCGCGTTCCGGGCCGAAAGCAGGGTCCGGAAGCACCGAGGCTCGAATTGGTATCGTAAACGTTTCGACTATAAAGTCAAGTGCTGTTTTGTTTTACGGGGTACTATGCCCGCTCAAAGGTAAACAGAAGGGCTCCGCGCTCGCCGACACCGAATCCCGGTCAGTCGCCGGAATGCCAGTACGTGTGCCTGACAAGACTGCTAGTACAAATAGCAGATTCGTGTTCACGAAGGGGGGTGTTCGTTCAACAACTTGTTGGCTGGAGGAGGTTTGAGGCGATGGATTCCCGACATCATCTGTCTAATGGTCTCCGTACTTCAGTTCGCCAGCCTCGATCTTGATCGGCAGGCGGTTCTGCTTGGGAGGCAACGGGCAGGTGGCAAACTCAGTGAAAGCGCAAGGAGGATTGTAGGCCTTATTGAAATCTATTGTGACCTTGCCCTCTTTGGGAAGGTCCGCATGAAGAAATCGTCCCGCTCCATACGTGGTCTTGCCAGCGGTCAGATCCTTGAAGATAAAGAACAGTTGATTGTCCTCGAGAACAGGATCGAGACGGTAGCTGTGGCCTTGCAGGTCGAAGGTGGCGTAGCCGGGCGACTGCATCATCTCGGTCATGCCGAGGATGTTTGGAATAGCCACAGTGTGGGCCTTCTCGTAGCTGGTGAACTTCGCGGTGACCCGGTAGGCCGGGTTTGCCGGGTACCAGTGCAGAACCTTGAATTCGTCGCGCATCTTGCTGTGAAGGTCGCGCATGCGGATGGCGTACTTGCCGCTGCGTTGGATCACGAACAGGGTAAAGTCGCCCATCTGCAGCTTGTCGACATCCGGCTTCAACTGCGCTTCGCGAACCGTCTTGTTGTTGAGCAAGACGTGGGCTTCATGCGCGATTCGGAAAGTGACCCGCCCCTTGTCCAGGTCAAAGAACCCGACGCGCTTGGGTGCGCGGCCTTGCGGCATGAGGATTTCAGATGCGGGGTCGCTGCCGGCGCGGTTCTCCCCTTCCTTAAGCCAGAACAGTCCGGAGACAGTAAGCCAGCCGTCCGGCGCCTTCAGTGCCTCCTCGCGTTGCTGGCGCCATAGGGCAATTTCCGAGTCAAAGGGAGAAGCCGCGTTCAGCAAACCGAGAGACACCAGCAGCGCGAAGGTTGCCCGAAACATCTCTCGATTCTACCCCCAGGATCAGGACGTTTGGATCATGGTGTCGGTGGACTGCGCGGGCGCCGCGAGCATAAGCGGGTCGTTCGGCATGACGATCCAGCAGACGATATACAGCAACAGCCCCAAGCCCACCGGCCAGATGGCGAGGACGACAAATAGGATCCTGGCGAGTACGGGATCAATTCCGAGATAACGCGCCAGCCCCGAAGCGACGCCGGCAATCTTCCGGTCGTACCTTGGCCGGCTGAGCCGGTTATATACGGTGCTCGGAGCCTGCTGAATCCCGCGACCCGTCTCCAAGCCGCATTGCGGGCAGAAACGAGCCCGGTCATCTACTGGCGTGCCGCATTTAGTACAGAACATATCGCGCTCCTCGCACACATAGGTACGAGTACGACATCGCCGATGTTCCGCCACAAGCTAAGGGTGAGCGACGAGGCTGTTGCAAATATCACCATCGATACGTGGGGCCTAAAATCGGTGTCAGAGACCGATTTGCAGGCCACCCAACCGGCTGCGAATCCTAGGCGCTGGTGGACGCAGCCTCCGCGACCACAGGATTCCTCAGCTCTCCGATTCCCTGGACGTAAACCACGCACTCGTCCCCGGCCTTGAGCAACCGCGGCGGTTTGCGAGCGAAGCCGACGCCCGACGGCGTTCCAGTGGACACGATGTCGCCGGGCTCGAGCGTGAAGACGCTCGACAAGTACTCGATCAGCGCAGGAATCTTGAAGATGAGTTCGCGCGTGTTGGAGTTCTGCAGGACCTCGCCGCTGATGGTCATGCGGATGTCGAGGGCATGCGGATCAGCAATCTCATCGGCGCTGACGATCCATGGACCCATCGGCGCAAACGTGTCGAACGTCTTCCCCATGAGCCACTGGGTGGTGGCCATCTGGTAGTCGCGCGCACTGACGTCGTTGACGATCGTGTATCCAAAAACATGATCCTTCCAACGATCGGCTGGAATCCGCCGTCCACCGCGGCCAATGACGAAGGCCATTTCCGCTTCGTAATCCGGTTGGGTGGAAACGGTGGGCAGTACGATGTCCGCGCCGGGACCGACGATTGACGTCGTGAACTTGTTGAAAATCGTCGGGACCTTGGGAATCTCCATCTTCGACTCGATGGCGTGGTCGCGGTAGTTCAACCCAACGCAGATGAACTTGTTGGGGCGCATCAGCGGCGCGAGCAACTGTGCCGACTTCGCCTCGACCACGGCGTCGGCAGGCGGACTGGATATCCAATTCGCAATGCGGCCCGTGGCGTCAGCCCCGTGAGCAAACAGTGAGGGCAGGTCGGCGTAACCGGCGCCAGTGAGGCTGATGATCTGATCACCGGAGAGCACTCCGGGTTCGGGCGCTCGGCCCGCGCGGCTGAAAGTGACGAACTTCATAGGTAGCTTCTGAATTATTTCATAGCCGCGAAGCCTGACTACTTGTTGTTCATGATGAAGCCGAATAGAGTGTCACCCGCTCCGACAACGAGATACTGCGACCCGTCGAGCTCGTAGGTCATCGGCGCATTGCTCATTCCTGCACCGAGATTGGTGTGCCAGAGCAGTTTGCCACTGGAGGCGTCCATTGCAACCAGATTGTTCGAGGGATCGCCGGCGAAAACCAAGTTGCCCGCCGTCGACAGGACACCCGAGCGGGGCCCGCCGGTGCCTTCCCATGTATGGCTCCATTTGATCTTGCCGGTCTTATAGTCGATGGCGCGCAGGGCCGACTGCGACCATCCGCCGCGATCATTGCCTGCCCAGCCCTCGGGCTTCTCGTCGTCGTCGTAGATGTAATAGACACTGTACGCGTCGGTGGCGTTCACGTAGAACAGACCAGTGGTAGGACTGAAACTCGGTGGCGGCCAGTTTGCGGCGCCGGCCTGGTTAGGAGCCACTAACGCTCCGTCCATCTGCGGCATCTTCGCCGGATCGGGAATCGGCTGACCTTTGGCATCGAGTCCGCTGGCCCAATTAGCTTTCGCGAAGGTCTTGGTGAGGATGTTCTTGCCGTTGGTGCGATCCAGCAGGAAGAAGTAGCCGTTGCGGCTCGCCTGCGCTAACAGTTTCCTCTTCTGGCCATTGACTTCCCCGTCGATCAGCACCGGCGCTTCCACGCCGTCCCAATCATGGGTGTCGTGCGGGGATACCTGGAAATACCAGGCGAGTTTGCCGGTATCCGGATTCACCGCGACTACGGACTCGGTGAACAGATTGTCGCCGCCGCGCCCCTTGCCGGCGATGACCGGCTGCGGATTCCCTGTGCCGAAATAGAGCAAGTTGAGTTCGGGATCGTAGGTATACGACCCCCACGTCATGCCGCCGCCGTGCATCATCGCGTCGACATTCGGCCAGCTCTTGGCTTCAGGCGTTCCCGGCTGCGGATACGCGTACCAGCGCCACTGCAGAGCACCGGTTTCCGGATCATGCGATTCGATGTAGCCCGGAATATCGAGATCGTCGCCGCTTACGCCCGTGATGATGTGGTTCTTGATCACAAGCGGCGCCACGGTGCCGAAATACATCTGATCAAGATCACAGATGGACGTGTGCCAGCGCTCTTTGCCGTCCTTCAAATTGAGCGAGACAAGATTGCAGTCGGGCGTCTCGAAATAGAGCCAATTCCCGTAGACGGCCGCTCCTCGACTACCGATGTGGATGCCGCCCTTGGACTGCCAGGAGAAATGCCAGACCTCCTGTCCGGTGCGCGAGTCAACGGCCCAAGCGTGGTCAGGCAGCGTGAAGTAAAGCACGCCATCCACCATCAACGGTGTTGCCTTAATGGCTCCGCCGAATCCGCCACCGCCTGAGTTGGCACGATACACCCACGCGAGACTCAACGCGCCGACATTTGAATCATTGATCTTCTTCAGCGTGCTGAAGCGGCGTCCAGAGTAGTCGCCGTTGTACATCGGCCAGGTGTCCGTGGGCGGCTCCAGCAGCTTCGACAGCTTCAAGGCCTGGCCGCTGATGCAACCTGCCCACAGGGCTGCCGCAATGATTGCCTTCGAGAATGTGGGGGTCATTTCAAGCTCTCCAGGTACGCGACGACGTCGTGGATATTCTTGTCTGTGTACTGATCGAGCAGTGTCACATGCATCTCGTACGGATCATGCTTCACTACCTTCACAGACGGCGTGATCTTGAACGTCCGGTAGTCGCCTTGAGAGTCTCGCAGCGAGACGTTGAAATCGTCCCGTCTCTCCAGCGTGCCCTCCATCACCGCGCCGTTTGACTGCGTGACCGTGACCGTCACCGGTTTAGCGGGGGTTGAACCAGCGCCTCGCCGTCCAAAACCCACAGTTCGGGGGAACAGGAACTTCGATTGCAGAGTCGGAGGATCGTATCGCTTTCCGATACCCGCCAAGTCACCGGTGGTCGAGTGGCACGCTCCGCACTTGCCGGCTCCGTTGAAGTACGCAGCTCCGGCCTTGGGATCGCCGGTGAGCACGTTCTGAATTTGTAACTCAGGGCCGCTGCGCAGCGTGTTGTAGATGGTCCGGTGTAGAAAATGAGCCAGGTCTCCGATTTGCTGTTTGGTGAGGCTGGACGCCGCGCGTCCGCTTTGAAGCGGATGTCCCTTTGTGAGGAAGGGGCCAATTTCGTTGCCGTAGCGATCATGCAGGACGATCAGCGAACGAACCAGATCGGCCCCCTGTTGATTGGCCGGTAGCGTCGGGTTTGCGCCGCGCGCCTTGTTGCCATGACAGGTGATGCACTCGGCGATATAAACTGTGCGGCCGCGATCGGCGCCGGCCTCATCGACAACATGAGAGTCGGCTGCGCCTCCACCCAGCGGACCCGGTCCTTGCCCGGTGCGCGGACCACCCGCGGGCGGTGCCGGAGGCGGAGTCATGTTCGGACCAAAATGCCCGCTCAGATATTCGATGATCTGAACGAGCTCGGCATCGGAAGCCTTTGCCCCGCGCGTGACCATCGCATTCACGACGCCCGTCCACTGCGTGCGCGTTCTGCCGGTAGCGCCAAACATGTCGGGCCCATGGCATGTCGCGCCGCAGACTCGCTGCGTGACGTCTCTGCCGGCTCCTTCAGGTAAGGGGCGGCTCGAGCCGCTATTGGGTGGTGCTTGCGCCTGGAGAACGGAGCATAGGAGAGCCGCAAACGCTGTCCCAGTGACGACGTGGTTCATTGGTCGATTATTTTATCAGCAGGGTCTAAGCGTTTGGACGCTAGAGGGTGGACCGCAACGCGCGGATCTGTTCCGCATGACGGCGTGGATGTTGGATCATCAGTAACAGGCACTCGCGCGCCGTGATGTGGCCAACAGGGTGTTGAACCATGCGACTGCGCATATCGTCCTCTAGCTTCTCCACGTAGGCGATGGTGCGGTCTCGCGCTTCGTTGAACCGTTGGAGAGCAAGTTCGAGGGTCTCGTACCGTCCAGGATAGGCGGCTTGGGGCGCCTCCAGCCGGCGGTTTCGGTCCAAACCGAGCTCCATAATATCGGCTTCACGATTGGGCCGATCGGGCTCGGTCACCGGCTCGCTCATCTTGGCGATCATCGCGAGCATGCCGCGTTCGGCGAGCGCGCAATGCTCCACGCATCCGAGAATCGTCCATCCCTTTTCGGGCGTCATCGAGGCGCGGTGCTCGTCTAGGTCCGCCACCGCTTCCACCAAAGTACGGCGGCTTGCCTGCAAGGCCTCTATTAACTCTGCACGATTAGACGGGATCATTTGAGGATCTTAACGAGCGATTCGAGTTCCTTGCGAATCGCCTCCAGAAGGCCGGGCGTTGCGGAAGGGAACAGGGACGCTTGCTCAGCCGGCTGCGCCGCCTTCGCCACTTTGGCGGCCTTGGCCTTCGCCGCGCCGGTAGGCCGTTCACGAGTCTCAAGCCACTTGCGGGCGCCCTCGATGGTGTAACGCTTCTCGTACAGCAGGTGCTTTATCTCAAGCACCATCTCTACGTCCTTGCGGCGATAGAGCCTATGACCGGTCCCGGATTTCTTCGGACCCAGTCCCGAAAACTCGCTTTCCCAAAACCGCAAGACGTACTGCTTCACGCCCGTCAAACGGCTTACCTCGCCGATGCGGAAGTAAAGCTTGTCCGGTATCTCCTGCGGTATTGGCTCGAGCGATGCCGTTTCGGCCATATTCAATCTCCCGGTGTCCTCTGACCCCGGAACGTTAACATTATTCTAGTGTCTATTCTCGCGGGAATCCATCCTATTCACGAAGCGCTCAAGGCCAAGCGCCCTCTCGACCGCGTTCTGATCGCCAAAGGCGCCGGCGGACCCCGTTTGCAGGAGATCATCGACCTCTGCCGGATTCAGCACGTTCCGGTGAGATTTGAAGCCCGTGAAGCGTTGGACCGTGCCAGTTCCACCTCTGCTCATCAGGGCATCGTCGCCTTTGGCGCGGCTCGCAGTCTCGCGGATCTCGAGTCGGTGATGCACGCGCGCCTGCTCGTGTTGCTGGATGGCGTGGAGGATCCGCACAACCTTGGCGCGATTATTCGCAGCGTGAACGCCGCCGGCGCTGGCGGCGTCCTGATCCCCGACCGCCGCGCGGTGGGCCTCACCGACGTGGTGGCCAAGGCCTCGGCCGGCGCTATCGAGTACGTCCCAGTAGTCAAATTGGGAAACGTTAGCCAGGCAATCGGCAAGCTCAAAAAGGCCGGATTCTGGATCTATGGAATTGACGAACGCGGGAAGGAAAGCTACGACGGCTTGAATTACGCCGAGCGATCGGTTATCGTCCTGGGTGGCGAAGGCAAGGGGCTGCACGAGCACGTCAGGGAACATTGCGATATCCTTCTGCGTATCCCCATGGCCGGACAGATTGCATCCCTCAACGTATCAGTGGCCGCGGGAGTCGTGATGTTTGAGTGGCGACGCCGTCAGGCACTACAGGAATTAGATGGACGAAATCGATCGTAACTTAGTTGCCGCGCTCGAGGAGAACGCCCGCATTACACTGGCTGAACTTGCGCGCAAATTTCGCTTAATGCCGCGGACAGTGGCTGAGCGAGTGCGCCGCCTTGAGGTAGAGGGAGTGATAGAGGGCTATCACGTTGCCGTGAACCCTGCCAAGGCGGGATTTCCCATTCGGGCATTTGTGACTCTAAAAGCGGAGCGCGATCAATACACCGCGATCATTGCCCTCGCCCGCTCGCTGCCTGAGATTAAGGAACTGCATCATGCCGCTGGTCCTGACGCATTTATCCTGCGCGTGATTGCACGCGATGAGGCGCACCTGGAGAGTCTGGTTTTCGAGTTCGCACAGCACGGAACGGCCGATTGCAGGGTGATTGTTTCTACGCCTGTGCAGCGGTTTACTACCTGAATGGGCGCCAGATGGGGCGGTCGCCCCGGGAACTTCAAACGGTCCGCGGTGTCTAATCGCGCATGCTCGAAGTCCGTTCGCTCAAGAAGTTTTATTCGGGCATACCGGTAGTAAACGACGTAAGCTTTGAGGCGCCGGCCGGCGAAGTGACCGGATATCTTGGGCCGAATGGCAGTGGAAAATCCACCACAGTGAAAATGATCACTGGCTTGGCGGAGCCGAGTGGGGGCGAAATCCTTTTTGGCGGAATCCCCGTTCAAAACGACCCCATCGCCCACAAGCGCCGGCTTGGTTATGTCCTCGAGGAGCCCTATCGCTACTCGCATCTCACCGGCGCCGAGTATCTGGAGATGGTGGGACAACTGCGTTGGGATACCGGAAAGTGCTCTCGAAGAAAAGATCGCCGGAATGCTGCGGCTCTTCGCGCTCTACGACGATCGCTATGTGCCCATCTCCGCTTACTCCAAGGGAATGCGCCAGAAGGTGCTCATTTCCGCCGCTCTGCTGCACAATCCCGAACTGATGATCCTCGACGAGCCGTTCTCAGGACTTGACGTAAATTCAGCGATGGTTTTGCGCAGTCTCATTCAGGCGCTAGCGGCACGGGGGAAGGTGGTACTTTTCAGCTCACACGAACTCGACATCGTGGAGCGCGTCTGTACACGCGTCGTCATTCTTCACAAGGGGCGCGTTGCCGCCAACGACTCCATCGGACGGCTGCGGGAATTGATGTCACTACCGACCCTCGAAGACATATTCGAGCAACTGGCCATCGAGCAGGACACAGGGGCGATCACCCGCGAGATGCTCCAACTCATCGAGCTCTAGCATGTCTGACGACCGGCGCCAATTCAAAAATCCTCTACAAGCGATTCCTGCTGCGCTTTCTCGACCTCGAGATTCTCGCCGCGCAGGGCGAAATGCACAACCTGCTCAGCCAACTGGCGGCGGTACTGGCAGCCCTCAGCTTCGTCCTGATGCTAGGGGACGTCCGTAAATACGCCTTCGCATCGGATCGTATTTCCGCGACGAGGATCAGCGAATTGGCCTGGAGTGATCAGGAATTCCTGATCTCCCTCGCCATGGCAGTAGTTGGGATCTTCACGATCCTGATGTGGGACACACTGTTCCCCGACCGTCGCGACGGTCTGATTCTGGGTTCGCTGCCGGTTCGAATGCGGACCATCTTCCGCGCCAAGGTTACGGCAATCGCCGCCGCTCTCGGGCTCACCGTACTCGCCGTTAATGCCTTCACAGGACTCGTCTATCCATTCCTGGTAATTCCCGAGCACGCAGGCGCTTTCGGGTTCGTCCGATCCTTTGCCGCCTACTGGGGTACGATGGCAGCCGCCTCCTTATTTACGTTTTTCATGCTTCTCGCGATGCAAGGGGTAGCGCTGCACCTGCTGCCGCACTGCTTGTTCCTTCGTGTGTCCGGCTACCTGCAACTGACTGCTTTCTTCGTCGT
The DNA here is from genome assembly GCA_038212445.1 of Bryobacterales bacterium. Lineage (GTDB taxonomy): Bacteria > Acidobacteriota > Terriglobia > Bryobacterales > Bryobacteraceae > TMP-7. Next base: position 68,341 of record JBBQUM010000016.1, on the reverse strand, counting down.
GGTGAGCAGCTTCTTCCTTATGCCCTCGCTCGCCAATCCGCGCAGCCTGATCGACCCGGGCAGCCAACTTCAACTCAAGATCATCCCGTCTTTCTGGTTTCTTGGACTGTTTCAAGAGTTGAACGGCACCGCGCGGCCCGAATTCGCCTGGCTCGCGCAGCGGGCGGGTTGGGGTCTGCTGATTGTCAGCGGCGTCGCGATCACCGCTTACGTACTGGCTTACGGCGGCTATGTCCGGCGAATTGTCGAACAATCTGGGGTGGTTCCGTCCGACCGGAATGTCGCGGCCAACGGCGTTCTCCGGGCGTTGGCCCGCAACTGTTTCCCCCAGCCGCTCAGCCGCGCGATCTTCCTCTTTACCGCGAGGACCCTCGCCCGTAGCCGCCAGCACCGGATGTTGATGGCGATCTACGGCGGCATTGGACTCTCTGTCGCCCTGCTGTATCTTCGGGAGCTGATTTACCGGCAGGACGCGCACGGTTGGAAGGCGCCGGATGTCCCGCTGCTCGCCGCCATAACTGTGCTGCTGTTCTTCATCGTGACGGGACTGCGCACCTGTTTCGCGCTGCCCGTGGAGCCGCGCGCGAACTGGATCTTCCGGCTCACGGAGATGCAGGACATACGTGTTTATGCCAAAGTGGTCCGCCAAACCTTGCTTATGCTGGCGCCGGGGCCGTTCTGGTTCGCGACAGCAATCCTGCTCTTCACTCTTTGGCCCTGGAAGCCAGCCGCTGGTTACCTGCTGATACAGCTTTTGTTCTCACTCCTGGTTGTTAGTGTTGCTCTCGGCAAGTTCAGGAAGATCCCGTTCACTTGCACCTATCTACCCGGGAAAGCCAACCTCAAGGTCACGCTGGGCGCCTATGCAATCCTGATCTTGTCCATCGCCGATTTCGGAGTTCGCGTCGAGCTGGTTTCGCTCGGTAGCCTCGGACGAATCTTGATTCTTGCGGCACTCCTCGCCGCTGGACTCCGATGGTCAGCGGTACGGGCGAGGCGCGCGATCATGCCGCCGGACAACCGCCTCCAATTCGAGGAGCAAGCTGGGGCGGAAGCGTCCCCGCTCGACCTGCGTAGCGATCAGGGCAGATACCGTGCCGATACGCATTTAGAGCCTGCGCGCTCGCGAGGGTCTCTCTTGCGGATGGTGAGTCTCATAACCGTCGGAATCGCCGTAGTGGTGTTCCTTTATGAGCAGGTGTCGGGCTGGTTCTACCGGCGCGAGTATCCCCAGATCGGCCAGCGTGTGGACATTGGCGGCCGCAAGCTGAACCTTTATTGCACCGGCCAAGGTGGGCCGGCAGTGCTGCTTGAGGCGGGGGGGAATACGCCTGGCTACGGCTGGGTGCTGGTGCAGCCCGAGATCGCGAAGTTCACGCGCGCCTGCTGGTACGACCGTGCGGGCTACGGCTGGAGCGATCCGGGGTCCCTCACCTCGCACTAGCAGCGCCATCGCCGGCGACATGCACGCCCTGCTGCATGCTGCCGGTATTGCGCCGCCTTACGTGCTCGTAGGTCATTCGTTCGGCGGCTTCAATGTGAGGCTCTTTGCGGCGAACTATCCGAAGGAGGTCGCCGGCCTGGCGCTCGTGGATTCCGCCTATGAACGCGAAGACTCGATCGAGATGCCGGTGGAGCTACGCGCACCCGTGAAGCGCCTGCTTCCCGGTCCGCTGATCGATCTGGCCGCGCGCGCCTATGTTCTGTGCGGATATCTCGGACTGATGCGAGCCTTCGATGATGCCGGACCGGCCCGTCCCGAGGGCCAAATGACGGTTGAGCAGGCGAATCGCCTGCGTGCTCTCCGCATGGAGCCGACATTCATCGCCGCCACGATTCAGGAAGGCCGCGTCCGGGCCGAAACCCTCTCGGAGGTCCGTGCCATTCACAGTTTGGGCCACATTCCGATGATCGTTCTCACCGCCGGACGGGAACCGAACACCCGGGAGGGTTCGATAATGCGCAGCCGGTATGTGGCTTTTCAACAGGCATGGATTCAGGAATACCAGGCGCCGATGGCCCGGCTCTCGACGCGCGGCCGGCAGATCATCGTCGGCAACAGCGGGCACGCTGTTCCCGTGGAGGCGCCCTTCGCGGTAGTGGACGCGGTCCACGAATTAGTAGGCCGGTAACGCAGTTGTCGGCTGGAGCGTACGATCTGTCGGCGCTGCCCACTTGCCCGAAATCGCCCGTCCACGCAAACTAGCTGCATGAATTGGGTACATCGCCGGATCTGCGCGTCCGCCGGATGGCGCGAGCGTGTTGAGGCTGAGATCCTGCCGTGGGTGCTGAAGGGAGTCGAGCTTGGGTCCGACGTTCTCGAGGTTGGTCCCGGGCCTGGCCTCACCACCGACGCCCTGCACAAACGCGTAGACCGTCTCACGTGCGTGGAGGTGGATGGCCGGCTTGCTGATGCGCTGGCAAAACGCCTGGCTGGCACCAACGTTACCGTGCTCCATGAAGACGCTACCGCCATGCCGCTGCCGGACCGCTGCTTCGACAGCGCGGTCTGCTTCACGATGCTGCACCACGTCCTATCCGTTGAGTTACAGGACAAGCTGCTGAAAGAAGTCGCCCGGGTTCTCAAGCCAGGCGCAGTTTTCGCCGGCATCGACAGCCGGTTGAGCCTCTACTTCCGAATGCTGCACGTGTTCGACACCATGGTGGTCGTCGATCCAAAGACGTTCCCGGCACGGCTCGAGAAAGCGGGCTTCTGCGACGCGAAGATCGACTTGGCCGACCGCGCATTTCGATTCCGAGCCAAGCGTGCCACCTAGCGTAGCGGACGGATTTCCACTGTCCCGGTGCTCATACCCGGCATCCTGGACGCCCAGTAACTGGCCTGTTCAGGTTTGCCGACCTCAATCACGTAGTATCCCGCCAACTGCTCCTTCGTCTCCGCAAAAGGACCGTCGGCAATCTGCGGTTTCCCACTCGTAAACCGGACGCTCTTCGCCTCGGATACCGGACTGAGTTCGGAGCCGCTACGATAAACGCCAGCTGCGTCCATGTCGTCTCGAAAGGCACGATGCGCAGTATAGATCTTCTCCATTTCTTCCTTGCTCATGGACCCCCAGACCTGCTCGGCGCCGTAGATCAACAAGATGTACTTCACGTGATTCTCCTTACCCGTACCGACGTCTCAAGTATGCGGAATCGACATCCTGCCAGAGATTATTTCGAGACACACCAGCGTAAACTAGTTGGACAAAGCTCTCTCATGAAGAACAAACCAAGTCTCCTGGTACTCCTTCTCTGGGCCGCCGGGAGCATGTCTGCTTTCCAGGCCGCCAAGACGCCGCAGCGCGTGAAGATCGTCCGCGACGACTGGGGGATTGCCCACGTTTACGGTAAGACTGACGCTGACGCCGTGTTCGGGATGATCTACGCGCAAGCCGAGGATGATTTCAACCGCGTCGAGACCAACTACCTGAATTCGATGGGACGGCTGGCGGAGGCTGAGGGCGAGTCGAAGATCTGGCAGGACCTGCGCATGAAGCTTTTCATCGATCCAGCCGACTTGAAAAAGCAGTATGCAGGCAGTCCGCAATGGCTGAAGTCCCTCATGAATGCCTGGGCCGACGGCCTGAATTTCTACCTCTCCACCCACCCCGATGTAAAGCCGCGGGTGATCCAGAAATTCGAGCCGTGGATGGCTCTGAGCTTTACCGAGGGCAGTATAGGCGGCGACATCGAGCGGATCCGTCTTGATCAACTGCAGTCGTTCTACGGCAAGACGCCGGTGGCTCAGACAGCACCACTGGAGGACTCGGCCACCAAAGAACCCTCCGGCTCAAATGGCATCGCGATCGCGCCCTCAAACACCACCGGCCGTCATGCGCTGCTACTCATCAATCCGCATACGTCGTTCTTCTTCCGGTCGGAATTGCAGATGGTGAGCGACGAGGGCCTCAATGCGTACGGCGCCGTCACCTGGGGTCAGTTCTTCATCTATCAAGGTTTCAATGAGCGCACCGGTTGGATGCACACTTCGAGTGGTGTGGACGCCGTGGACGAATATCTCGAGACAGTGACCAGGAAGGACGGTCGCTATTTCTACAAGTATGGGAGCGAGCAACGTCCCGTCACGGCTACCGAGATCACAGTTCCGTACAAGTCGGCGTCTGGAATAGAGACGAAGAAGTTCACTGTCTACCGCACCCAGCACGGGCCAGTTATTCGGGAGTCGAATGGTAAATGGGTGAGCATTCACCTCATGCAGGAGCCAATGAAGGCCCTGATGCAGTCCTATGGACGGACGAAGACGAAGGACTACAAGTCATTCCGGCAGACCATGGAGCTAAAAGCGAATTCGTCGAACAACACAATCTTTGCCGACGCTGACGGTGATGTCGCCTATTTCCATGGCAACTTCATTCCCAAACGCGATACGAGCTTTGACTGGACCAAGCCAGTGGACGGCAGCAATCCCGCCACTGAGTGGAAGGGCCTTCACGCCGTCACCGAAATTCCGCAGTTGCTCAATCCGGCGAGCGGCTGGCTATACAACGCGAACAACTGGCCGTGGTCGGCGGCCGGGTCGAGCAGTCCAAAGAAAGCGGACTTTCCGGTGTACGTCGAAACCGGCGGAGAATCGCCGCGTGGACTGCACGCTATCCGCGTTCTCGAGAACACGCGCAATTTCACGCTCGACTCGCTGATGGCTGCGGCCTACGACAGCTATCTCCCGTGGTTCGAGAAGCCGATCCCCGAGTTGGTCCGTGTGTGGGAGGATACGCCTGCGGGCAATCCGCTGAAAGCCAAAGTCGCCGACCAGGTCGCGATGCTGAAGAAGTGGGATTTGCGCTGGGCAGTGGACTCCGTGCCGACATCACTCGCCGTTTACTGGGGACAGGAAATGCTCCGCCCCTTGAGCGGGCGATCGACGCCCGGTTACCAACTGGAGGCACTTGCCAGGGCGACGGACCGGCTCACCGCCGACTTCGGAAAGTGGAGGACGCCGTGGGGCGATATCAACCGCTTCCAACGTCTCACCGGCGACATCGTCCATCCGTTTAACGATGCTGGACCGAGCATCCCGGTCGGCTTTACGTCCGCGATATGGGGATCGCTCGCGTCCTTCGGAGCCCGGCCCTATCCAGGCACGAAGAAGTGGTACGGAACCAGCGGCAACAGCTTTGTAGCGGTGGTGGAGTTCGGTGACAAGGTTCGGGCAAAAGCAGTCACGGCGGGTGGCGAGAGCGGCCATCCCGGCAACGCGCACTTCAACGATCAGGCGAAGCGATACTCCACCGGCCAATTGCGCGACGTCTATTTCTACCCGGCGCAATTGGAAGGACACACCGAACGCACCTACCATCCCGGTGAGAACCTCAAAGTGACGGCCGGCCACTGACCCAATAGGCCGAATCACCACATGGGCGCCATTCAGGACGTCAAATTTTCGATTCGCGCATTCGCGAGGAATCCTGGTTTCACGGCCACCGCGGTGGCTGCACTGACGCTCGGCATCGGCGCGACGACCGCTGTCTTCTCAATCGTCAACACCGTATTGCTAAAGCCGCTGCAGGTCTACCAGCCCGACCGTTTTGTCGTCCTCGGTACCACCGGCGTTGGAGAATCGGGCATTGCCAACACGAGCACGTCCGCATCACCGGCGAAATTTCAGCATTGGCGTTCACTGACAGAAGTTCTTCAAGATGTGTCGGCCTTCCGGATGGGCATAGTGAATCTCACAAGGGACAACACGGGCGGCCAGCTTCCGTCGATCCACGCTTCGTCTGACTTCTTTGAAAGTTGGAGACTACGGGTAGTGCTAGGTCGAGTCTTCACGCCGGCGGAGAATCTTCCGAACGGAGCGCGCGTGGCGGTCCTGAGTCGCGATTCGTGGACTCGACGCTTTGCTGGGGATCCCAGCGTCCTCGGTAGAAAATTTCGTTGAACGGCCACCCGTTTGTCGTAGTCGGCGTAGTGGAGAGTAATGCCGAGCTAAACTCTCGCACCGAGGTCTTCATTCCCCTTGAACTCGATCCGCTAACCGCCGACCAAGGCGACTACCTCGAGGTGGTGGCACGACTGAAAACCGGTGTCACAGTGGGACAGGCAAGGGCGCGGGTACAGGCGTCGGCTGCTGAATACCGCCGTCGATTCCCCGACGCATTGGGTCCAAATGATGGCTTTACGCTGCTGACCTTCCGCGATTCCAAAGTGGGCGACGTCCGTTCTCTCTTGCTGGTGCTGCTGAGTGCGGTGAGCCTGGTGCTTCTCATCGCCTGTGCGAATGTCGCGAATCTGCTGCTGGTGCGGGCCACCGGACGTCGACGGGAGCTCGCGATACGAGCCGCGATCGGCGCTGGACGCGGACTGCTGATCCGGCAGATGATGACGGAGAGCGCGCTGTTATCGCTGGCCGGCGGTGTACTCGGAGTATGTCTTGGCTACGGCGGCATCCGCGGGCTGCTCGCGCTCGGTCCTCCCGATTTGCCGCTCGATGGAGTGAATAGCACTGAAGTCGTCATGGATTGGCGAGTGCTCCTGTTCGCAGCGATCGTCTCGCTGGTCACCGGACTCATCTTCGGAATCGTACCCGCACTCCAGGCTTCACGCGCCGGCTTGAATGAGGTGTTGAAGGAAGGCGGCAGCCGGTCAGGTTCGAGCGTGCGGCAACAGCGAGCGCGGTCACTCTTGGTGGTGGGCGAAGTCGGTCTTGCCGTGGTTCTCCTGGTGGGTTCGGCGTTACTGATTCGTACCTTCGCCGCCCTTTACGCGGTGGACCGCGGTTACGAAACCAGGAACGTGATGGTTCTCCGGGCGCCGTTGACGGACCGGAAGTTTCTCAAGTCAGCGGCGCTGGAAGACACGGTTCGCGCGGGATTGGGAAGCGTTCGGTCGTTGCCGGGCGTCGTTGAAGCAGCCACGTCATGCCGCGTCCCGCTCCAGGACGGCACATACGATCTCAACTTCGACATTGTCGGACGTCCTCCTGTGCCGCCCTCCAGCGTCACCGTGGGATGGGCCACCGTGTCTCCCGGTTTCTTTGAAGCATTCAGGATTCATCTTAAGCGTGGGCGGGTCATCACGACCGGCGACAGCGGCAAGGCGGCCCCGGCGGTAGTCATCAATGAACGCATGGCCAGGAGGTACTGGAAGGACGCCGACCCGCTGAAAGACCGCATTCTGATTGGACGCGGTTTGGCGGAATTCAAGGATGAACCGGTGCGGCAGGTGGTCGGGATTGTGGCCGACGTTCGCGACGAAGGCCTGGATCTGAACCGCGGCCGATTCTCTACATTCCGCAGGCGCAGTTGCCGGACGCCGCCAACGCGCTATTCGACAAACTCATGCCGTTGGCGTGGGTAGTGCGGACGCAGTCTTCGTCCCTCGGGATGGCTCAGGTGGTCCGTGAACGATTACGCCGGTCCACCGCGCTGGATGTGGCTGAAGCATTCTCGATGGAAGAAGTAGTGCGTATCTCCACGGGCCGTCAGCGCTTTAATATGCTCTTGATGACCTCGTTTGGCGGCTCGGCTTTGCTACTCGCGGCCATCGGCATTTATGGATTGATGGCATATTCGGTGGTTCAGAGAAGGCAGGAGATCGGCATCCGGATGGCACTTGGCGCCGACTCACGGCGGGTCCGTAATATGGTCGTCCGGCAGGGAATGGCCCTCGCGATTGCAGGTGTGTCCGGGGGGCTGTGCGCCGCCTTCGCCCTGGCACAGGTCATCGAAAGCTTCATTTTCGGCGTGAAACCGCACGATCCGCTGGTCTTCGCAACCGTCCCCGTAGTCTTAAGCCTGGTCGCGCTATTGGCGGTATGGCTGCCTGCGAATCGCGCAAGCAGCGTCAGTCCCCGTAGAAGCGCTCCGGTCCGAATAGCGTTTCGTTGAGATGGCGCCGCCCCGACTATTTGTTGCCTTTTGCCTTGGCACGCTCTACCATCGCGGCGACGTCAGCCAGTAATGTCTTCGAGTCATAGACGATTCCGTCCTTGATGGTGTACTTCACGCCGCCGACTCGCTCTACACGGCCGGTCTCGTCGTTGAGGCGCGGCGCGCCGGTGCCATAGAGGACCTTCAGGTTTTCCAGCGGATTCTGCTCGACGATCACCATATCGGCCAACAATCCCGCGCGCAGAATGCCAAACTCAATAGGCTTGTGACGTGGTTCGTGCAGCGCCTCGGCACCGTAGAGAGTGGCTGAGCGGATGACCTCAAGCGGGTGGAAGCCGGCTTCGCGCAGCATCTCCAACTCTTCGATGTAAGCGAAGCCAAAAGTCTGATAGATGAAGCCGGCGTCGGTTCCGGTGGTGACGCGGCCGCCGCGATTCTTGAAGTCGATGACAAAGCTCATCCAGACGCGATAGAAGTTCTTCCAGGCGATTTCATCCTCGGTCGTCCAGTAGAACCAGTAGGAACCGTGCGCCCCACGTGTGGGCTGATAGTAATCCCACAACGTCGGCAGGGTGTAGCGGTCGTGCCACTCGAACGTGCGAGCCTTCATGAGATCGCGGCCGGCGGAGTAGATGGTGAACGTGGGGTCAAGGAAGACCCGTCGCGCGACAAACTCGTCGATCAGCTCGTTCCATTCTTTACTGCCGCGCGGATGAATCTTGTCCCACAGCCGGGCCACCTGCCCGAATCTATGCTGCTCGTCGTTGTAATTCTGATCGACCGGATAGGGCTGAACGGTGTAGCCGTCAAGCAGCGACTCGAACAGCCCGTAATAGTGCGTGACGGTTCCAAGACCCAGGCGGACAGCGTCGCGAGCGTTCATACGAGCGACGCCCATCTGGTCGAGGTGCGCCGTGGATCCCAGGTTAAATTTCTTGGCTTCGTCAAGCAAAGCCGCCATAATTTCTGGATCCTGCGCGCCTAGCTTCAGACCGTCGATTCCCTTCTTCGCAGCCCACTGCACCCACTGCCGCGCGAGTTCGGGAGTGCGGACGCCGTTGTCGGTCCAGCCTTCGCCTGTAAACGGGCGGTGATAAGCGAAGATGCGCGGAGCGACAATCTGATTCTTAGCCGAACGCTCGCGCTCCTTGAGCGTCCAGTCCATCGGCCCTGCCGGTACGCCGCGGACAGTGGTCACGCCATGCGCCATCCAAAGCTTGTGAACATATTCTGCATCCGGAGCTTTTGGCGCGCCGCCCGTGTGGACATGCAAATCGACGAAGCCGGGCAGGATGTACATGCCGGTCCCATCGATTTCCTTGGCGCCCTTCGCCGGCCGATTCTTCTCATCGATCTTCATCTTGGGGTAGCCGACGCTCTTGATCTCCCGAATGCGGTTCCCTTCGACGACGATGTCCACGGGGCCTTGCGGAGGCGCACCCGTACCGTCGATCATCGTGATGCCGCGGATCACCATCCGGTTGAACGGACCCTCGCCCTCGCCCGTCTTACGGTCCGGGGAGCCGTTGATGTTCTGAGCCAGTGCAGGCACAACGCAGATCGTGATGAGGGCGAAAAGCGGTCGCATCGGTTTCATGATTTTCGTAGGAGTATAGCGCAATCAGCTATGCTGTTACTCCATGAGACCTGCGTTCTTGATTGCTCTATGCGCTGCTGCACTATGGGCTGCCGACGATCGCGTGCCCGTGGATAACGAGTTCGTCAAGATCATCCGGGCGGTTGATCCGCCGCATAGCAAGACGCCCTTGCATAAGCACGACTTCAACCGTGTGATGGTGTACGTGGATCCCTGCACCCAAACAATCCACTACGAGGACGGCCGGGCGGATACTCACAATTGGAAAGCTGACCAGGTGGCCTGGAGCGTCGCGGGTCCCAAGCACATCAGCGAGAACACCGGCGCGGCGCCTTGCGCAATTGTCGAAGTCGAGCTGAAACAACCCGCTCCCACGAAGGCGTCGAGTCGCGCCAAAGAACTCGACCCCGTCGCCATCGATCCCAAGCACAACATTCTGCTATTCGACAACCCTCAAGTGCGTGTTTTTCGCAGCTGGCGCGAGCCGGGCGCGACTGAGATGTTGCACGAACACACCGGTCGCGGCCGCGTCGTGGTGATGCTCACAGGCATCGACGCTTCAGTGAACTCGGCAGGTGGCGCTACCAGCAAGATGACCGCAAAAGCCCGCGACGTTTTTTGGACCGCAGGTCCGGTGAAGCATGCGGGAACCAACGTTGGCCCACAGCGCTTCGATATGGTCCTGATCGAAGTGAAATAGGTCGCGTCTTCCTGTCAATTTCCGGCTCCGAGCGTCGTTTAAGCTGTATGCACCACGGCTCGGAGAGCCCCGTGTTAGACCCCAGATTCGACCGGGCGGAAAGCTTTGACGAACTATTTGCCGCAAATTACGCCGCCCTATCGCGCCTCATCTATCGCGTAGTGGGAGACACTGGCGCGGCCGAGGATCTCGCGGCCGAAGCATTCTGGAAACTGCACCGGAGTCCGCCGGCTCACAACCGTCACGTTACCGGCTGGCTGTTTCGAACAGGCCTGCGCCTGGCGCTCGACGATCTGAAAAAGCGAAAACGGCGAGCTCATTACGAGTCCTTGACGCTGCCGCTCGGGACGGCGCAGAGTCCAGAAGCGTCGCTTCAACAACAGGAGCAGCAGGCTCGAGTAAGGGGAGTGTTGAGCGCGCTTAAGCCCAGGCAGTCCTCCTTGCTGCCATTGCGTGGCGAGGGCTACACCCATTCGGAGATGGCCTCTCTTCTCGAGCTCAACCAGAGCTCGGTGGGGACTCTGCTGGCCCGCGCCGACCGCGATTTCCGAAAGGAGTATGTGAGTCGTCATGGAGAACGCTAACGAGCGCTGGGTGTTGGAACAGATCGCCTATCTTGACCCGCCCGCGGCGTGGCAGCCGGACTCGGCCGCTGCTGTGGCCCGATTCCGTACGCGAGAGCAAGCGTCGAGTCGTGCGCGGCCATGGCGCCCTTGGTTGGCTTGGGTCGCCGCCGCCGCGGGACTTGCCGGCTTGATTGCACTATTTCCGGACGGTCGGGCGGCCGCCCAGCAGTTGTGGCAGTTTCTTGCCGTTCCGAGAGTGGCGTTCATTCGCGTAAATCCCTGGCCGGAAGGAGTTCCGTCGCCGCAGGTGAAAGCAATCGGGACCATGATTCCTCCGATTCCCGCGCGCAGTCTTGAACAAGTCCGCTGGCGCGTAAACTACCAACCGCGCTTGCCGCGTCCGGGAGTGCTCTCTGGCTCGCCGCTATTGTCCACTACCTTCAGCCTGTCGGCCGGCACGGTGGTAAAAGCAGCGGATCTGCAGCTCGCGCTGCGAAAGGCTGGCGCTAACAATTCCACTGTGCCGCCGCAATGGGACGGTGCGCAGTTAACGCTACATACCAGTGCCCTGGTGATTGCCGAGTGGCCGGGCATTGTGCTGGTGCAAAGTTTGCCCCCTACGCTTACTGCGCCTCCAGGCTTCGACTATCCCGCCTTTTCGGCTCTTGTGCTACGCGTCCTCGGGGTGGAGCCAGATACCGCGCGGCGCTTGGCGCAGCAAGCTGGAACGGCGCCACCATGGCTCGTGCCCATATCCGACGATCTCGAGAAAATGGTGGCACTCGAGGAAATCACGCTGAGTTTTGGACCGGCGACGCTGGTTCAGCAAGGCGGTCAGGCAGGTGCTTCGAAACGGATTTCCGTATTCTGGTGCGTTTCCGACCGCGTCTATCTGATGAGCGGAGTCATGAGCCGCGAGTTGGCGATTGCTGCCGCCAACGCAGTTCAGTGAGCCAAACGTCCGTTCGCACAGAAGCGCTCGGCGGCTCGAACGGCGACAAATCGAGGTTAAGTAAGAAAAGTACGGCGGGCAGTTCTAAGAAAGAGCTAGTACATCGACGGATAGGCTTCTCGCATTTCCTTCGTCCCGGCCTGGGCAATCTCGATTTGAATCAGATCGCCCTTGCCGATGCCCGGACAGTAGGATGCCGTCTTGTGCCACGCCTTGGGATTTTCGACGAGCTCAGGCCAGTACGGAAAGGCCCTGCATTGTACGGGCTTCACTGCGTGGATCGAACACCCGCCCTCGCGCAGAAAACTGCACTGCGACTCGCGCGGGACACGCAACCGCCGCAATTTCTTCGTCCGATAGACGTACTTACGCTCGAACGCAGCCGGCGTCATGCCAAGGAAAGCCGAAATGTTCAGCGCGTCCTGCTCGGTCAAATAAACAAAACCCTGCTGATCGCAGCACGCCGTACATCCGGGTTGGCACTCGAATCGCATCATGGCAGCCCCGCCATCTCTGTGGCGAAATATAGCACCATCGCCCCGCCTCGTTCATCGCGGCCGGTAATCGCCGCACGTTTCAAATAATCCTCCGCCGACTTCTGCTTCCCGGTGGACTCGCACACATCGATCAGAACCCCATCGTCTGAAGTGCGCGCCGAAACTGCGATCCACGCGCGCCGGATTCGGGGTCCATAGGCTCGTTCATCAAGCCAGCCCTGGCGCACCCCTCGCAGCATCGCCGCGCCGATCATCGCCGTTGCCGACAGCTCGGAGTACGATCCTGGACGATCCACCACCTGCCGCCACATCCCGCTTTCGTCCTGGTAACGGGCCAGCGCCGCCATGTGATTTTGAAACGCGCGAACCGACTCTTCATACGCTCGATGATCCGGCGGCAGAGCGCTGAGCATCAGTGCCAAACCAAGCGCGGGGAAGCCATTGCCTCGCGCCCAAGCGACGTCGGCATTGGGTGAGTGGCGGTAAAGCCCATCCTCGCGTACGCACAGCTTCTGCATTTTGGCAAGGTGCCTCACAGCAGCATCGAACGCGCCCGCCCGCGCCAGTAGAGGACAGCTCATGAAAACGGAGTCGCTCATTTCGTTGTCGAGGTTGTCGAGCGTTGCCACCTCCGCCGCGCGCTCCACCAGCCTGTTGTACCTGTCGGCTCCCGTCCTCTGAGCGAGTTCCGCAAACAGCAGATGAGCGCCGATCTCCGTCTCTCTCGCCGGCACCTTGTCGAAGGCGCTAACCGCCTTCTCCACTTCCGCGACCTGTCCCAAACGGAGCCGTCCGATCATCGCCATGGCGGGGATGTACGACGCCTCGGGCATCGCGAGTCCGTAGATTCCGGCGAGCCTTTCCGCAACTTCGCGCGGCGTACGGTCCACGCGACGCTCCACCTCCACGCCCGCCGCTGACTTAGCAGTAACGCCTTTCACGGACGCCAGTCCGCCATGCCGCGCAGGAATACGGCCGATCAGGCCGGGACTTGCATTCAGCGCGTCAACCAATCCGCCGTCGTCGAAAGTGTCGACGAGCACGAGATCCGGCGCCTCGGTCCCAATCCAGCGCCAGATGTAATTAGACTCGGTCTCGTCTTTGTAAGCCGCGCCGGACGGTGGAAAATGAAGTTTGACGCCTGCGGGCAGCAGAACCCCGGTCACCCGGAACTTGCGCCGCTGATCCGCCATCGATTCGTATTTCTGTAGTTGCTCCCGAACTGTCTTGGAATCGCCGATCAGAATAATCCGAGGACCAACCGCGGCACCAGGGCGAACCATCAGCCCTTCGATCATGCGACCGGCTGCTGTGAGTCCGACGGGCACGCGTTCCGCCGCCGTCGCCGTCAACAGAACCAGAATTCCCGCAAGGAGTCGCAACTGACCTTGATTATAAGCGGCGTAGTCATGCGATACTGCATCCAAAATGCTGCTACGAGCTGCTTGGTTCTCGTTCCTGGCGATCGTCGCCGCGGCCCAGCCTGTCGTCATCCGCACGTCGACGCTCCTCGACGGTAAAGGTGGCACGCTCAAGGGTCAAGACATCGTTGTCGACGGCGGCCGCATCACGCAGGTCCGCGCGTCGCAAGGCAAGGCCACCATCGACCTCTCCGGCCTCACCGTGATGCCTGGCTGGATCGACACGCATGTGCACCTCGGCTGGCACTTCAATAAGGAGGGCCGCTTAGACCAGGGCGGTCCCGGCAGCAAGGAGACTCCGCAGCAAGCCGCGCTTTACGCGGCGGCCAACGCCTACGCGACGCTCATGGGCGGTTTCACCACGGTCCAGAGTCTGGGCTCGATGATCGACGGCGACCTGCGCGACCTCATCGCTCAAGGTGTACTGCCAGGACCGCGAATCATCACGTCGCTCCGCCAGATCAACGAGAATACCGGCGACCCTGAAAAGATCCGTGAGTACGTCCGCCGCATGAAGGCCGACGGCGCCGACGTCGTGAAGCTGTTCGCCACCAAGAGCATCCGGGACGGCGGCGCGCAGAGCATGTCCACCGCGCAAATCCAGGCAGCCTGCGGCGAAGCCAAGACGCAAGGCTTGCGTGCGGTGGTGCATGCGCATGCTTCCGACGGGGCCACCGCTTCGGTGATGGCTGGCTGCACTGCAATCGAACACGGCACCTTCCTCGACGATGCGACCCTGAAGCTGATGTCTGAGAGAGGCGTCTACTTCGACCCTAATTTTCTGGTGCTCCACAACTACCTCGACAACAAGCCGAAATTTCTGGGCATCGGCAATTACACCGAGGAAGGATTCTCTTACATGGAGAAGGCACTCCCCCAGGTGTCTGCGGTCCTCAAGCGAGCCGAGAAGAATAAGGTGAAGATCGTGCTCGGGACTGACGCCGTGGCTGGCGCTCACGGCCGCAACGCTGAAGAGTTCATCTACCGCGTGAAGGACGGCGGGCAGTCGGCGATGAATGCCATCGTCAGCGGGACGTCCACCGCCGCCGCATCGCTCGGTCTCGGCGATCACATCGGCGCCGTCGCGCCCAATATGGATGCCGATCTGGTCGCGGTTGAGGGCAATCCGCTCGACGACATCACGGCAGTTAGGCGCGTCGTGTTTGTGATGAAGGGCGGCCGGGTGTACAAGTCGCGATGAACCTCAACCGCCTCGCCCAATGGACGCCGCCGGAGCATTGGCTGCGCATTACTACGCTCGACGCTCACACGGCCGGCGAACCGCTCCGAATCATCGCCGCCGGTTATCCCGCGTTGCCCGGACGTACCATCCTCGAACGTCGCCGCTACGCCGCCGAATATCTTGACCACCTGCGCACCGCGTTGATGTGGGAGCCGCGCGGACACGCCGACATGTACGGCTGCATCATCACCCCGCCGGTGACGGAGGGCGCTTCTTTTGGCGTCCTGTTTCTGCACAACGAGGGCTACAGCACGATGTGCGGCCACGGAATTATCGCCGTGTCGATGGCTGCGGTCGAAACCGGTATGGTGCCGTCCGGAGAGTTGAAGATCGACGCGCCAGCTGGATTGATCACCGCCCGGGTGGACGGCAACCACGTGAGCTTCGACAATGTGCCCTCATTCGTCGATACCCTGGACGCCTCCGTGGACGTTCCGGAACTGGGCCCCGTTCGCTACGACCTCGCCTATGGCGGCGCCTTCTACGCCTTTGTCGACGCTCAGCCGCTTGGGCTATCCTGTACACCTGACAACGCTCCAGCCCTCATTCGCGCCGGCATGCAAATCAAGCGCGCAGTAATGGAGTCGCGCCCCGTCCGCCATCCCTTTGAAGCGGATCTTAGCTTTCTGTATGGGACCATCTTCATCGGCCCGTCGCATCACTCCGCCTCGCATAGCCGCCACGTTTGCGTGTTCGCCAACGGCGAAGTGGACCGCTCGCCCACCGGCACCGGCGTCAGCGCCCGCGCCGCGATTCTGTCGGCCCGCGGGGAATTAGAGCAGGGCCGCAGCATTACGATTGAGAGCATCCTCGGCACTACGTTTACCGTGGCGATCAAGGAATCAACTGAATTCGGCGGTCGTCCGGCAGTGATTCCCACAGTCGGGGGCACCGCTCACCTGACGGGCCGAAACGAGTTCTGGCTGGATCCCTCCGACCCTCTCCACCAGGGTTTTTGGCTTCGTTAGCCGCCGCATCTGCACAAAACCAGAGAATTTTCCGGCGGGGCGCCCACCTATCCATTGAATGACTCCGCCCAGTCCGCTCGACCAGGTTCGGGAGGCGATTGAGACGCTGATGGCGTCCGGCCGCGAACTAGTGCTGCTTGAACCCGGCGAAGAGCCGATTCGCCTGGATGGCGATAACTGGCTGATCGACGCCCGGCCCGGCCGCCTCTCGTTCCAGGCCTGGGACGATACCCGCAACATCGTCCGCCGCGTAACAGCGCTGGCCAACTCACAACCCGGACGGCTCGAACTGGCCACCGAACGCTTTGGAAAAAAGACAGGATCGCTCCTGTTAATGGACCGGCGTGCCTCGCGCAACAGCACCGGCAATCTTCGCGCCACGCGCCAAGCCTTTCGCGAGCAATTCCGGCGGGGACTGCGCCGGCAATTTCCCGGCTGGCGACTGGCAGACGTCACCACTGAACCGGATCTCGAAAACAGCCTGTCGCCCACCTGTCCCCGGGCCATGCTGCGCAAGGGTAACTCCGCGCTGGCAGCCATCGCCGCGCTACCCGACGCCGCCGACCCCGCCAACGCCGTCACCTTCGGCCTCATATGGCTCGACTACCTGCGCGGCCGTGAGCGCCAACTTACAGTCGAAGGACTCGTGCTTTTCCTGCCCGCCGGACGTGAGCGGACCGCCTGTCTACGTTTGAGATGGATGAATCCCAAAGCTGCTCGCTTCGCGGTCTATCTTTACTCTGAGGACGGCTACGAGGACCTTGCCGACTTGGCCGACTATGGCAATCTGGACACGCGTCTCGCGCCTGCCACACGCACGTCGCCGGCGCAGCCCACACGGGTGGAGACCTGGGTTCAGCACATCACCCGGGCCGTCCCTGCGGTGGAATGCGTTTCGCGCAACGACGGCGTAACCAGCCTCCGCATTCGCGGGCTGGAATTTGCGCGCGCAACCGGCCAGGAGCTGCTGTTCGGCCTGGAAACGCGCCGCGTCGCTTCGGCCGCAAACCTCACGGAAGCTGAGACGTTGGCCGCCGAACTGGCACGAATGCGCAATCCGCACGCAGCCAACCATCTCAACCCGCTGTATGCAAAGTATCCGGAGGGATGGCTCGAGTCGGCTGTGCGAGGCGCGATTCCGGATCTCGATGCGACGCTCCTGCCGTCGCCGGTCTACGGTCAGGTGCCCGCGTTCTCAGGTGGCGATCGAGGGGTGATTGACCTGTTGGCCGTGGATCGTGGAGGGCGCCTGGCGGTGATGGAACTGAAAGCCACCGAGGATATCCACTTGCCTGTGCAGGCGCTCGACTACTGGATGCGTGTCCGCTGGCATGCTGCCCGCGCCGAGTTCTCCCCCGCCGGGTATTTCCCGGGCTTGCAGCTTTCCGTCAGTCCGCCCAGGCTGCTTTTGATTGCACCGGCATTCCAATTTCACCCGTCTAACGAAGTAGTGTTGCGCTATTTTTCATCCGATATTCAGGTGGAGAAGATCGGACTGGGCATGGAATGGCGCAAGGAATGTAAGGTGATGTTCCGCCATTAGAATGGAGGGGAGATGTCATTAACACTCATCACCGAGGTGAGGCACGCCATCCGGAATCTGAACCCGGCCGATGTGCGGATGGAGGCCGAACGGCCGCTCGAAATCGGCTTGGTCGCGCCGACTTCTGAAACTATGTGGCGCCTGGAAAGCTTCCTTTGCCCTTCGTATTTGCCGGCGGCACGGCGGGCCAAGATCTCCCGGCTGCTTCACCGTGTGGAAGCCGGCTCCAGGACTCGGGCTTACGATATCGAGATCTGGGACGACTCGCTGTCGGTGCCCGCGCACGTCTTCACCTTCGACGCTGCCAATCCCGGTGCGACTATCGAGCAGATTCTGAAATCCAGGCCCGAACTCGCGCTGACGCTCGCCCGTCACATCGTCCCATTTCGCAAGCCGGTGATCAGCCACTTCATTGGCAAGGTTGCACGCGAGAATGCGCTCTTTTCGCTCGCTACCGCGATTCCCGATATGATTCCGCTGCTCTCCATTCCTTGGATTGTCGGCGAATTCGCTTCTGACACCGCATTTCTCACCGCCAACCAGATCCGGCTCGCGTTTTTGATCGCCGCGGCGAATGACCGTACGATTGGCTACCGTGAGCAGCGTGGACAGATTGGATCGATCGTCGCCAGTGCTTTCGGCTTTCGCGCGCTGGCCCGCGAGCTAATCGGTAAGATTCCGTTTGGCGGCGGATTGTTGCCCAAAGCCGGCGTCGCTTATGCGGGTACGCAGGTGGTTGGCCGCTCCCTCGAACGCTTTTACACTCTCGGCGTCGGTTTTACTCCAGCCGAGCAGCGCTCCGCATTTTCCGCCGCGCTCGAACGGGGCCGCGAAATCGCCGGATCGCTGCTTCAGGCGGCCCGCTCTCGATAATCTACGAGTGTAGGAACAGTTCCTCGCAGGCTGCCGTCCAGACATCTTTGGGATAGCCGGCGCCGGGGTTCTCAACCAGCGTTCCGCCGTCGGCCAGCACGGCGCCGCCCAGCGCTCGCTCCAACCGTTCCACTTCGTGGCTCATCCACGGCTCGATTTCACTGCCGCACAACAGATGCGTGGTTCGGGAGTCAGCGCCAGGATGCACTTTCAGGAACCAGCCTTCAGATCCATCGGATACTGCCGTTACCGTGCCGTTCAGAGGGGATAGAATCCTCACTTCCCGTTCGCCAATCCGCATCTTCCAGGCTGACCCATTGACGCTGAGTTCAGTGCCCTCAACAGGCAATTCAGGCGCCGCGCTGCCACCGAGAATCCGGGTCGCGAGCGGGTCCAGGCCAATGACAAACGTCCCGTCGCGCTCGCCGCGGACCCAGGTATGGCCGCGATGGTAACGCCGGTCCAGTGGAACGGTGATGCCGAGAATCTCGAATTCCGGTGCCGCCGCCGGGGGAGCCGGCGCAAAACTCGCATGGTTGTCGCAAACCCGGCAATCGAAACCGTTAGGACACTCTCGCTGCTCCACTTCACCGCTCAGTTCATGACGGCAGCGCCGGCTTCGCTCCGGCAAATCGTGAAAATCCACCTTCCATCGGATCGAGCTTTCCCGCCCTGTATTGAGCGCGTTCCGGGTTCGCATCCACGACCGCACCAGTGTCACGGCGATCGTGGTTAACGCAGCGTAAAACGCTCCGAGAAAAATGATGTGTCCGATATCCCAATGAAAACCGAAAATCCCGGGGAACATGTTCTGAAACCTCTCCTCTTAACCAGCCGCCTGCAGATCCCGTTCCTGCGGGAATAGCGGCAAATATCGAAATGAATACGAATACACCAGCACCCCATACGCCACCACCGCGAGAAACGTACCGGTCTCCTGCCAGCTTGGTGAATAGGACATGAAGGAGTCGAACGGCAGCGTCGGTACAGCCAGAGTCTGGATGGTGAGCACGAAACGATTTAGCATGACGCCCAGGCAAACCATGGTGGCGGCAGGCAACAGCCAGCGCAGGTCCGACCGCCGGCGTGCGTCCAGCAATACCAGGGCCGGCAAGAGTCCAAAGGGCACGATCTCGGCAAAGAGCAGCCAGCCCCCAAACGGTTGGAGCGTGTAGAAGCGATGCGCCGGAAAGCCGGCCGCGGGCGAAGTATTGTTGATCCAGATCAGCGTGTCCACGCACTTCGCAAGGACATAAACGATGAGCAGCCCGCCGGAAATTCGCCCCAGCGTGTCAAACACTTCGCGCTTCACTAGCTTGTGATTCGAGATCTTCTCAACTAACCAGGTGATCAGCATCAGAAACGACGGACCCGCGGCCACTGCGGACAGAATGAACAGGAAGAACGTCGAAGGCCAGATCGCGAAGCCCTCGCGGAATGCAAACGGGCGGCCGCGCAGCACACCAAACAGACCTCCCAACGAACCCTGGTGGAAGAAGGAGAGAAAAGCGCCCACGCCCGCCAGCACCGGCATCAGCTTGTGCAACTGGAACTCGAACACGAGGTAGCTGGGAACTTTCTTCAGGTCGCGATATTTGAGGATGATCGGCACATACTCCAAAGCCAGTACGGTGAGGTAGCAGGTGATGCAGAATGTCACTTCAGTCAGCATCGAGTGTACGTTTGGATACCAGAACGTGTACCAGGCGCGTAGTGGCTGGCCTACGTCGACGGCCAAGATAGCCATGGCTCCCGAATAACAGCAAAATCCCACGATGACGGCCGTGTTGATCACCCCGCGCAATTCGTGGCGCTTCAGGATGTAAACCAGCAAACCAGTAAGGAATGCGCCTGCGCCCAGGGCGATTACCGACAGATCCAGAAAAATCCAGAGCCCGAACGCGAAGCGGTTGTCCATATTGGTCTGGTTGAGACCGCGAAACAGGCATAGCCCGGCGCAGTAGAGTCCAAAGGCGAGCAGCGCAAACCAGGGCAGCGTCCAGCGGACAAACTGGCTCGAGGAACAGCGGCGTACAAGTGGTTCAGGCATGACGTGCCTCCTTACGGATCTGGACCAGATTCTGATCCGACATTTGGCGAATCCAGGGCTGCTCGGTGCGGTAGTAGACCTTTGACTCGGTGCCCAGGCGCTCGAGCAAGCGGAACGCATTGCTGTCGTGCGACGCTTTCGCAACTTCGCTTGCGGGGTCGGCCAGATCGCCAAACTGAATGGCTTTCGTCGGGCAGGATTCCACGCAGGCCGGCGTGTAATCGGCCGGATTCACCGTCCGGCTCCCGGCGCCTGCCGCCTTGGCCCGCGCGGCCTGATAGCGGGCGTGGCAGAAATTGCACTTCTCGACAACGCCGCGCATACGCGGAGCCACTGACGGGTTGAGCGCCTTTTCCATTCCCGCCGGCCACGCCGGATCCCACCAGTTAAAGAAGCGAGCATGATAAGGGCAGGCGGCCATGCAGTAGCGGCACCCCAGGCAGCGTTGGGGCATCTGGTCGATGATCCCCGTCTCCTGGTCCACGTCCACCGCATTCTGCGGGCAGACATGAGCGCAGGGAGTGTCGGCGCAATGCTGGCACATCATCGGAATAAAGCGGACACGATTGGCTGGATACGGCGCACCGTTGTTCACGCGAAATACACGCATCCAGGTGATGCCGGTTCTTTCCGTGGCATCCGCATTCGCCGGAGGGACATTGTTCTCGACAGCGCAAGCTACCATACAGGCGCCGCAGCCATTGCATTTATCCAGGTCAATGACCATGCCGTAGCGGCTCATGACATTCTCCTTATGCGGGCGCCGGACGATCGCCATGTGCCACCGTCATCGAGCGCGCAAACGTCGAGCACCGAATAGTCGCCTTTGGACCCCTGAGGACCCGCCGGAACCTCGATCACTCCCGGCATCACCGACGCATCCAGCCAAGCTCGCTGTTCGCACGATCCGCAACGCGTCTCCACCAGCACTTTGTCGCCATCACGCACATGCGCTTCAGCAGCGGTGCTCGGATGCACGCGGCAGTGAATCGCACTCCCACGCAGCAGCGATTCCTGGTAAACCTTGGTGAACAGTGGTGGAAGCACCGAGCTTCCCGACGCGCCGCGCCAGGCGTAGGGCGTCAGGGCAAGCGGGAAAGCGGCGTCGGCTGGACTCGCTGGATGAATCACCACCAGGACACGCTGGGAAATCGCCGCCACCTGAAAATCGACGTGTACGGGAGGCTTGGATGCGACTAGCTCGGCAGTCCAGGTGCCGCCCGCCACCAGCGCCTTCCAAAGTTCGTCGCCGGTCTTAAAGTCGGTCACCGGTTTGGATCCGGCGGCATCCGTGACGATACCTCGTTTGGATTCTTGAATCGCCGCGGCGCGCTGCTCCAGTAATGGCCCAAGCGCGATCTCGGTTCCGCTCAAACGGCTCAGCACCAGCGCCGGCTCCACTACGCCCTTGGGGACTGGCAGCAGCGCCGCCGCGATCGAGAGCGATGCGGTTGTGGCAGTGGGCGGGGTAGGAACCTCTTCGAGGGTTTCAAGAAATGCCGCAGCCGGCAAAATGTAGTCAGCGTGGCGCGACGGACCTTCTACAAAAGGAGCAAGACTGACTACCAAGCCCTTTCCCGGTACAAGCTTCTTTGCGATCAGCGTCCACGGTAGAGCGTCTCCCGAGGGACTATCGCCGAGGATGAGTACCGCAATCGAATGATCCGGCACGTCTGCGATGGAACTGTGCGGAGCGAGTTTCCACTCGTTCCACTCCTTTGGAACTGGGGGTTCCTGACGCGGCATAATTCCGCCGGGTGTGTGGAAAGCGCCGAGCAGTAAGTTGAGACCGGCGATCGCGGTCTCCTCAGAGGCCGTCGCGGCGCCACCGCCTGCATCGCCGCCGCCGATTGCCACGGCCGGGAGGTTGACGGCCAGCATCTGTGCAGCGGCGACGATTGTCTCCGGAGGGATTCCCGTTATTGCCGCCACCGCCTCTGGCGGAAACTGCCCGATCAATTCTCGGTATTCCGCTGCGCCCGCTGCCCGATCGAGGTTGGCGGCAGGAACCAGGTTTTGATTCACCAGTACATTGGCGATCGCCATCGCCACAGCGGCCTCTGTTCCCGGCTTCGGAGCGAGCCACAAGTCTGCCAGTGATGCGGTGCGCGATTGTTTCGTCTCCACTTGGACGATCTTCATCGGCGAGCCCGCCCGGTAGCGCGCGGCGTTCACCTGTGCCGGTATGCCCCACCCGTCAAGCAGCGGCGCCCCAAAGCTGATGGCGGCACGCGACGATGCGATATCGAAGCCCAGGCTGCCTGCCGGGGAGTCCGTCATGCGGCTGAGCATCGACAACGTCACCGTCTCATGGGCTGGTGGCGTGAGGTAGACGGCGTCGGAGAAGCCTCCCAGAAAACGGCGATATACCAGTGACAGCGTACGGCCCGGGCGCTCGTCTAAGACGGCCAGCGTGGTTCCCCGGCCACGCCCCTCGATTGCATGTGAGATTTCGGCGATCGCGGTGTCAAATGAAACTGGAACGTGCTTGCCCACGGGACCGCGCTTGAGAGGAAAACTGGCGCGCCGCGGATGGTAGGGAAGATGATGTGCGCCGACCCCTAACGGACAGAGCGTCCCATTGCTTAAGGGATGACCGGTCACCCCCACCAGTCCGTAGGGCTGCTCGCCTACACAACGCGCTTCCACGCCGCACCCGGCCGGGCACAGCGTGCAGGTGGTGTATTTCACTGTCCTCGGACCAGACGGCAGCTTCGGGATCCACGACCAGTTCTGCGACCACAAAGCAGAATCATTAATCAATTTCCAAGGGGCAGGAGTAATCATGACGCCAGCTGCCGCGCCGCCCACAAATCTCAAAAGGTTTCTTCGTCCCGCGTTCATGGCGAGCTCCTTACTTGTGACAGTCGAGACAGCCGGTGTGGACGTTGCGCTCGTGGTGACAGGCGGAGCAGTCGTCCATCTTCATCGATGTCCTTGTCTTGAATGCAGCGCCGCGCAGGAACTTGGACTCTCCGAGATCGCGGCTGTAGCCGCTGATGGGATCAAATTCGTACGGGCGCAAGGTATCGGTCTTGCCGTGGTCGTTGTGGCAGCGCTCGCAGGCCAGTTTTCCGAGCTTGATGTGATTGGCGTGCGAGAAGTACACGTTATCTGGCTGCCGCGAATAAACTTTCCACGGGATTTCGCGATTCGGCGTGACGTAGTTGGCCACCAGCAGTTTCTCGTCCTTGGTTTCACCAACCGGCGCGGCATGACATTCGGCGCATTTGCTGATACCGGGAATCGCTGAAAAGCGACCACTGGCTAATATACTGTGGCAGTCGTCACAAGCCATTCCAGCGGTGGTCTGGTGCACTTTGTGGCTGAATCTCAACGGCTGGTCGACCCTTTGGTACAGAACATGAGGGAAGGCATACCAGCCCAACGCCATTGAGACGGCGAGCCCCGCGATGAAAGATAATTTACCGGCAATCACGGCTGACTCCTTTTCGGAAAATGAGAAGGCGAAAAGAACGAGTGGTAAAGTTCGAGCGCCTGGGCGCGATCCATGTGGCTCAACAGACCGGGAACGAATGATCCCCCGTCCGCCATCACAGCGGTATCGCCACCGTGCACTAGTTCGTGCACCATCCGCGAGAGGCGGTCAACCTCGCCGTCCATCCACTGCGAAGCAGCATTGCCGCCCGCGAGCAGGCCGGCGCGGGCGCTAGCTGGATTGTCACCAGCCGGGACGCCTTCAAACAACCAGCCCAAGCGATAAGGATCCGAGGTTAGCTTCGCCGGGTTCGCGCGAAGGTAGGTGTTCACCGACGTAATGCGGATCGGATTCGGGAACAGGATCTGGAGATCCACTCCACCCGTTGTTAGGATGGCCGCCGGACACTGCTCGCCGCGCGGCGTCAGAAAGCCGATACGCTCCACTTGCCCCAGCACTTTCGCCAGCAGCCCGTCGATGCCGATGTGGCACCCGCCGTCGGCTGACTCGTCGAGCCACATGTGGTTCGGCGCGTAGAGCAGCCATTCAGGCACCGGAATGCCGTCCACATGCGGCGCCACGGGTACTTCAGGATGCGCCAGCGAGAGGTATACGTCGCAATAACGGAACGTCGCCCGGCCGCAGCGGCTCAGCAACTCCTCGCTATAGGGCACAAACCGCGTCACCGATGCGGCTGAGCAGTATTGTGCGAGTGACGTCGTCAGGTGCGGACAGGGCGGCGGCAACGCGGCCTCGGGCCCGTCTTGCTGGTAGGCGGCGCAACTGGCGAAGGCAGGCGTCGAACACTTCTCAAACTGCATGTTCTCCTGCTTGCGAACAATCAGCTTGCGCAGCAGCGAGTGTCCGCAATACTGAACTTCAGCCTCCTGTAGGAACGGGCATTTCATGGCGGCGCCTTCAGTTCTGTTTCGGCTTGGGTTCGTCATCGTTGACGGGTTCGCCGCCATCAGCCATGGTCAGACCGAGATCCGGCAGCATCATGGAGTGAGACTCGTATACGAACACGTCGCGTTTAGCGGCGCGGGCTTGCATCTTGGCATAGATGTCGCGGCCGATGCCGGCCACCGCCACGCCGACACAGATCAGGACACACACTCCCAGGCCAATGTTGGTGAGATTGAGCCACAAGGTGTCGGGGTCGCTAACTGTCCAGTCGAGCATTGAGTTGCTCCTTTCGCCATGCGTTACTGCACGCGTGTGACCGGAATTAGCATGGTGACGGAGTGGGAGTTAGGGGAGAGGGAGGATTTTGCGTGCCGAATTCCCCGACGAACCGTTTGGGATTTCCGGCACGCTACTCGGACAACAACGAAGCGGTTAGTCTAGCGGAATAACGTCACCCTTACTGTTCTTGAAAATCACCACCGGCTCAGGTTGCCCCGGTGACCAAACAAAGGTGTACGACGCGGAATTGCTGTTCGGCTGGGGCGTGGAATCCTGAACGCCGTTCACCAAAAGTAGGCTGAACATCCAGGGGAATTCCATATCTTCACGAACCGTGTATCTCCCAGTGGTCAAGCCGCAGATTCGCAAGAATCCGTCCGAACCCGTGTAATAAGCATTCTCCACCGGCACCGGGTCGGTGACAGTGAACTTCCACTGTGCACCGGGACCTTCGATGCCATTCACGATGAAGCGTTTCCACAGGGTCAGGCAGAAGGTAGAAGTTCCGACGCTCGCCTTGAAGTTGTCGGTCTTGGATTTTGACGGCACAAACCCGTGGAAACAGCCGTTTCCGCAAGTGTTGTCCACTGCGGCCGGATCACCAACGAAGTCGGCAGCCGGAGTCGCCCAGACTTTGTACGTTCCGCCGCCATTTGGCGAGTCCTTGTAGTCAGTCGGACAGCTTGCATTGCCGACGCGAATCGTGATCGCGCCCAGTTCCGGATGATCCTGGTCGTAGCCGGTCGGATGAGTAGGTCCGCCAAAGCCGACATACGACGTGATGACACCGTTGGTAACGATGAAGCTGCGGTTGGAGACAACGTCCGTGCTCAATAGTTGCTTGCCGCTCGGATCCGTTACCTGGAAGTAGTATTGGCCGTCGGGCAAACCAGCAGCGCTGGCAGGTGCATGAGGTCCGGGACCACCGTCCAGATATACCTCACACTTCGAACTGTATATGTTCGCGTTTACAATGGCACCATTGCCATTGGTAGTGAAAATCGCACCGCTGACCTGAGCTGCTTGTGCAGATGGAAGGATAAAGCCGCACAGCAGAATGGCTGTGGTCAAAAGAAACAAAAACTTTTTCATCAGAGAAGATCCTCTTCGGGTATGTAGGTTGGTTGCAGCCTCGTCGTTAGCCACGCGAGGGTTCGGAATTCGATCGGGGACGGATGCTCCCCCGATCGACCCACTCGGATCGTATCAGTGTTGGGCCGAACGAGGCAGTACGCCAATCACCCTAAGTACTACCCGAAAACCGCCTGCGTTAGGAATACACGAGCGCTCCGACAGCCTTCATGGCCTGTGACGCAATCTCGAACGACCGCAGGCGATCCGTTTGCTCGTATAAGTCGGAGACGAACATCACCTCGTCGGCCTGTGTGTCGCGCAGGAACGCCGCCAGCCGGCTTTCCACCGTGGCCGGACCTCCAATAATGGCGACTCTCAGCTTGGATTCCACCATCTGCTTCTCGCTGGCCGACCACCGGTCGTCCATGCTGTCCACCGGCGGTGGAACATGGATCTCCTCCCCGCGAAGGAGCTTCAAGTGGCGCTGCATCGGCGACGTCGCCAGTCGTCGAGCCTCGTCATCGCTCGCTGCCGCCACCAGCGGGACGCCTGTAATAACGTACGGTTTGGCCAAGTGAGCCGAAGGCTTGAAGTTGTCGCGATACAGCCGTAGAGCCTGCAGGAGCAACTCTGGAGCGAAATGGCTCGCGAATGAAAAGGGCAGTCCCATCGCGGCGGCGAGCTGAGCACTGTATGTGCTCGAACCCAGCAGCCACACCGGAACGTTGCTGCCGGCGCCCGGAACGGCCTGTAGCAGCTGGCCAGGCTTCACGGGGGCGAGATAGGCAAGCAATTCCGCGACTTGCCGTGGAAAGTCGTCCTCGCCGTTCAAATTACGGCGGAGCGCGTGAGCGGTGAGGCGGTCCGTACCTGGAGCGCGTCCGACACCGAGATCGATCCGATCGGGATACAGTGTTGCCAGCGTGCCGAACTGCTCGGCAATCACCAGCGAAGCATGGTTCGGGAGCATAACTCCTCCCGAGCCGACCCGCATTGTCCTCGTCCCCCCGGCAACGTAGCCGATCAGCACCGAGGTCGCCGCACTGGCGATGCCGGGCATGTTGTGATGCTCAGCGAGCCAGAAACGGGTGTAACCCCAACGCTCCGCACTCTGTGCCAACTCCAGCGTATTGCGGTAGGCATCAGCGATCGACCCGCCCAGGCGGACAGGTGCTAGGTCGAGTATTGAATATTTCGGCAGCACTACCTAATAGGATGCGCCCTGCCGCCCGAACAGTCGCACAAAAGCCAGGCTTACTGCTAATGCGCCCGTAGAGCAACTTGCGGATCGAGGTTTGCGGCCCGGCGTGCCGGGATGAGGCAGGCAGCCAGCGCCACCATCGTCAACACGGCGAGGGCTCCGCCGAAACTGACTGGATCCGCGGGACTGACGCCGAACAACACCGTCGACATCGCCTGCCCGAGCAACAACGCGAGCGCCACGCCAACTCCCAGTCCTATGCCGACCCACTTCATGCCTTGCCCGATCACCATCCGAAGTACATCCGGACGGCTCGCTCCCAGCGCTACCCGAAGTCCAATCTCGCCCTGTCTTTGGTTTACCGAGTAAGCTACCGAGCCATAGAGCCCCACCGCCACCAGCGCCAGGGCCAGTAGCCCGAACACCCCCAGCAGCGAGACGCCGATACGGGCAAAGAACAATGCCTGGTCTACGATCTTGCTGCCGGTGCGTGCGTCCGAGACGTCCAGTTGAGGGTCAATTTGCCGCAGTTCGCGCTGAACCTCCGCGATCACCTGCGACGGCGCTGTGCGCGTTCGCAGCCATAGGATCATGGAGGCGCTGAAATCCTGGTCGAGCGGCGTGTAGACCGCCGGTTGAGGATCTTCGCCCAGTCCCGTGTAATTCGCCGTCTTCACCACTCCAACGATGCGCTTGCTCACCGTGTCGCCTGTAAAGCGAAAGCGTCGGCCGATGGCATCCTGCTTGGGCCACGACCGTTTCGCCATGGTCTCGTTCACAATCGCAACGGGTTCCGAACTAGCGCGGTCAGCACTAGAAAAAACCCGGCCGCCCATTACCCGGATCCCGGCCGTCGAAAAGAAGTTCGGATCGACAACGGCGGCAATCACGCCCGGCGTGTCCTGGGCCCGTTGCGGCTCTTGTCCCTCCAACTGAACATTCCGGGCCGCGCGATTCCACAATGGCATCGTTGAAGACCACGACACCGAGTCGACGCCCGGTAGCGATCCCACGCGCTCGCGTACGGCGCGGTAGAACTCCTCGGCGCGCGCACGATCGTATCCTGCCTGCCCCTGATTAATGAGGAACACCGCCAAGTGGTCGGTCTGGAAACCCGGATCAATCGTATAGGCGCGCTGGATGCTGCGCAGGAAAAGACCTGAAGCGATCAGGGCCACCACCGATAGCGCCACCTGCCCGGCCAGCAGGAGATTGCGGAAATGAACTCTGCCGCGCGACCGACCTGCGGTTCGTGCCGACTCCTTGATCGCATCGACGATGTCCGCCCGGGTCGCCTGTATCGCCGGGGCCAGCCCGAACAGAACGCCGGTCAGCAGCGAAATGGCCAGTGCGTAGGCCAGCACCGTGCCGTCCATCTTCGCGTCCACAATGTTCTGCGCAACTTCTGGCGGCCGGAATGACCAAAGCAACTGACAGCCTGCGTAGGCGACAACCAGTCCTGCTGCGCCGCTGAGCAGTGCCAGCAGAATACTCTCAGTCAGCAACTGCCGGATAACGCGGCCGCGACCGGCACCAAGGGCAAGCCGAACCGCAATTTCCTGTCTCCTGCCAGAGGCTCGAGCCAGGAACAGGCTCGCCGCATTCGAGCATGCGATCAGCAGGATGAGTCCGACGACAATCATCAGGACCACCGATCCTACCAGGAACGATTGCCGTCTATCCCCTTGAGCAGCCTCGACGATCGGCCGCAGCCTCAGCGCCCGGTTCCGGCTCAGTTCCGGATACTGCTGCAGTAGTGCGGCGTTGAGTGTGTCGATATTGGCTTGCGCTTGGGACTGCGAAACTCCAGGCTTGAGCCGCGATGCTACCATCACCGAGGGCTCCCCTCGATCTTGCAACGACTTTTGTAGGACCGGGCTGACTACTCTTGCCGCGGCCATTGAAATCCACAGATCCGGGCCGAACAGGACTGTAACGCCCTTGAATCCCGGCGGAGCCACGCCCACTACCGTAACGACCGTGTTGTTGTTTAGTTTCAGCACTCGGCCCGCGATGTTGGGGTCCGCGCCAAACCGCTGCTGCCATGCGGAGTAACTGATTACAGCCACCGGATCGGTATCCGGCCCTGCGTCAGCGCTGCCGAGAAAGCGTCCGAGAACCGGCCGTACCCCCAGCGTCTCGAAGAAGTTCGGAGTCACGAATTCGGCGAAAATTCTCTCGCCCCTGCTGCCGCTAACCAGGGTTAGCGGAGCGGCTAAGGAGTATGCGGCCACATCGCTGAATACTTGCTGTCGCTCCTGAAGATCTAACAGGTTGGGATAAGAAAGCGGCAGTACGCGCGGTGCGCTACCCGACTTCAAGCCCTCAACGGTCTCAACTGCAACCAGTTCAGAGCTATTCCGGAAAGCCAGAGGATTGAGCATCAGTGTATTCACGACCGTGAAAATAGCCGTGTTGGCGCCGATACCCAATGCCAGCGCTACTACTACAGCGGTCGTAAAGCCAGGATTCTTGCGTAGCACGCGAGCCGCGTAGCGGAAGTCCTTCCAAAGTCCGGTCAAGGGAGCGCCGCGTAGAAACTCCACAGTTTCCACCGGTGCGGATGTCGGGCGATGCGTCTTCTGGAACTCCGCTGCCAGCGGATCGATCTGGGACAGTACCTCCTTGCGCGCATCCGCCGCGGACATCCCCGAGGACATGAGTTCCTCGTACAGATCGCCGAGGTGCTGCGAAAGTTCGTCGACGATGGCGGCTTCGCTCTCCGGCCCCAGGTTCAGGATGCTGAGACGCTCGCTGATTTCTTGCTTCCAATCAGGCATGTTCGACTCCGGTGATCATTCCAATCGCGGTCACAAATTTCTTCCAACTGCTGCGCTGGCGCTCCAGGATCTTGCTACCCTCCGGCGTTAGCGTGTAATAACGACGGCGTCGCTGCCCGGCTTTCTCCACCCAGAGGCCCTCGATCCAGCCTCGTTTCTCCAGCCGGTACAGCAGCGGATAGAGCGTGGCGACATGAAAATGCAACGATCCGGCCGACCGGGATTCGATCAGTTTGGAGATGTCGTAGCCGTGGCGTGGCTGGTCCTCGATCAGTGCGAGGATGAGCATCTCGCCGCTGCCCTTCTTCCATTCCTGCTCGAATTGTTGATCTTCCATATATATGGCTCCAACATATCATCACTTACTACTGAGGACGAGAGTTGCTACGCAATAGTTCCGGTCTATTGCCGAGTACTGTAGGGTTTTTCCCCGCCGCTACCCCCATTGGCGGTTACTAGGTGCGAATTTAAAGGGCGCTGGCGTAAACCGGGGACGGCCTAATACCGATAGTCCCTCCAGGGCAGCAGTACAAATCCCGGCTCTTGTGGAGGTTCCATGCTCAATCGACACATCGCGGGCGCTTTGATGTTGGCGCTTGTTGTTCTTCTAATCTCGCCTCAACCCGCACGTGCGTATGTGGACCCGGGTTCAGGAACCATGATGTATCAACTGGCCTATGCTGCTTTCCTGGCCGGCGGATTCTACTTCAGACGCCTCCTCGGACGGTTTTCAGCACGTCGAAAGTAGCGATGCAGCTCACGGCACCGGGCTTGTCGTTCCGTGATCCGTCTGGGTACGTTGAACGCCGCGCAGGCAGGATCCTGAGGACGGTTAGTCACGCCGCTTCGGAGAACATTCGGAACTTTCTCGAAACTGCGTTTGCGCGCGAGTGCGTAGCCGACGGGCGCATCGTTCAGACGCTCTTCACTGGGGAAAGCGTCCGCCCGGGAACGGAGATTCTCGAGCACGAGCGAATACCTTTCGCCAGTTATCCATATGAGTGGCCGGTGGAAATGCTGCATCGCGCAGCGGAACTCACGCTCGACCTGAGCGAGGGTCTGCTGGGGCAGGGTTACTGGCTGAAGGACGCCACTCCATACAACGTGCTGTTTCGCGGGCCCCAGCCGGTGTTTGTCGACCTGCCTTCATTCGAGCGCCGCGATCCGCTCGATTCCACGTGGCTCGCGTACGCGCAGTTCACCCGCACCTTCATGCTGATTCTGATGGCCGTCCGCAGGCTCGGGCGCAGTCCGGGGGAACTGTTGTTTAGCCGCCGGGATGGGGCTGAGCCTGCGGAGTTGTACCGTTGGGCCAATTGGCGGGAGCGGTTAAGTCCCCGCTTCTTCAATCTGGTGACGCTGCCGGTCTGGCTCGACGGCCGCCGGAACACTTACGATGGAACCCTGTATGAGCCCCGGAGAGCCGCGTCTCCCGAGCAGGCCGACTACATAATTGGCCGTTTGTATTCGAGCCTGCGCCGCTCACTGCGCCGCGAGGCGCCAGTCCCGCAGGACTCCGCCTGGACCGGCTACCTGGATCACAAATCTCTGTACTCCGATCAAACGCTGGCGGCGAAGGAAGATTTCGTTCGTAGTGCGCTCGCCGAACACGCTCCCAAAGCTGTGCTGGACGTCGGCGCCAACGAGGGGAAGTTCAGTGAACTAGCCGCCAGAAGCGGCGCCCGGGTAGTGGCGATCGATTCCGACGCTGCCGTCGCTGGACGCCTCTTTAAGCGCGCACAGGCTGAGCGGCTCGACGTTCTCCCGCT
This sequence comes from Bryobacterales bacterium, assembly GCA_038212445.1. Taxonomy (GTDB): domain Bacteria; phylum Acidobacteriota; class Terriglobia; order Bryobacterales; family Bryobacteraceae; genus TMP-7. The sequence continues at coordinate 36,630 of JBBQUM010000016.1, read as the reverse complement.
GGTCGTGGATCTTGCGAGGCCTACCCCCGGCACCGGTTGGCGCAACACGGAATGCGAATCTTTCCTGGCGCGCGCGGAAGGACATTTCGACATGGTGATGATGCTGGCCGTCATTCACCACATGATGGTCACCGAGCGCATCCCGATGATCGAGGTGTTGCGGCTGGCGGCGTCGCTTACCAAAGACCTGGCCCTGATCGAATTTGTCGGCCCCGAAGATCCGATGTTTCGCCGGCTCGTGCGCGGGCGGCACCTGTTGTACCGGGATCTCACGGTCGATCAGTTCCAGAGAGAGTGTGGATGCTTCTTCAACACGATCCGGATGCAACGGCTGGATGGACTCGACCGCTGGCTGTTTCTTTTGCGGAAAAAATAAAGGCCGAGCGCGCAAATCTGCTCACGGCCTTCTCGCTTGCCAATCTGTGCTTCGTTAACGCCTGGTATCTATCTGAAAAAATTCCCTCGCGTGGGCTGAACTACCTGCGCAAGGCGCCGGCCGACATGACGCTGCTATGGGCGACTCTGGCCGACGTGCTGCTCCTCACTGTCATTCTCTATTCGGGCTGGAACGTCGTAACCCGCGTAAACAACCGGTTGGTCACTCGCGTAGCCAAAGGCTTCTTCCTAATCCTGCTCAGCTACCCAGCCGAGAAGCTGGTTCAATACATGAGCCCGCCGCCGGATCAGTTCTCGTACTTCTGCGAGATTCTGTCCATCGCACTTGAGACCACACTGCTCTTCGGCGCGATGATCGTTGTACTCTTCAACAATCAGCGAATTCTGCGTACGGCGCGCACCGTCACAGGACTTCTTTCTCTCCTCTTCCTCTCGTTCGCAATCAACCTCTCATGGGCGTGGGCGTCCTCCCCTTCAGCGGCCGATTTTGCCGACCGTTCTCTGGCGCCGGTGCTCACGGGACATAAGGCGGCGGCAAGGGTGGTGTGGATGGTTTTCGACGAGTTCGATCAGGGCATGGCGTTCGATCACCGGCCGGCGCAAACGCGAATGCCGAATCTCGATCAAATGCGGAGGGAGTCGTTCTATGCCACCCAGGCAACCCCAACGGCTCGCTGGACCATGATCGCCATGCCGGCCCTGCTCTCAGAGCGCGCTTTGAAGCGAGTGGAACTGCGGGGAACGTCTGATTTGACGCTGTGGCCCGAGAGCGGCGAGCCCGCCGTAGCCTGGCATTCGCAGCCGACCGTGTTCCAGCACGCGCGCGAGAAAGGTCTGAACTCGGCCGTCCTCGGCTGGCATCATCCTTACTGCCGCGTCCTGAACGAATGGGTGTCCGATTGTTACTGGGAGACCAGCTGGCACGGAGGTGAGGATCTCGAAACCGAGGTTCACGCGCGCAGGATCGGATTCTTCAAGACCATGCTTTTCCTGCTCGAGTGGAAGGGCGAGGATATGCTTTATGCGCTCAATCTGGAGTTCGAATCGCGAGCCGTAGCGGCAGTCCAGCACTCTGTCCAGCAGGAACAATTGGGGATGTTCAAGCGAATCCGGGAACATGCCGTCAAAGCGGTGACCAATCCGGACTTGGATCTGGTGGTGGTCCACTGGCCCACTCCGCACCCGTACGCTATCTACGACGCGGCCAAAGGAGAGTACTCGACGCGTCGCGGGTTGAGCTACATCGACAACCTCGCGCTTGTGGATCGCACGGTCGGGGAATTCCGTGACCTGCTGGCCAAAGCGGGCCTCGCGGAGAATACGACCTTGCTCGTCAGTACCGACCACCCGTTTCGCAAGGAAGTGTGGAAAGAGAAGATCCGTCTGAATCCCACCCTACGGGCCGCCGTCGAGAACAGTCCCATGAAATTCGTGCCCTTTATTGTACGTTTCGCCGGCGATGCCTCACCGGCGTCTTATGACGAGAAATGGAATGCGGTTCTAACCGGGGAAATCGTTGAGCGGATCCTCGACGGCAAGATCCGCTCGGCTCGAGACCTTACGTCCTGGCTCGACGTCAATCGCACCAGGGTTGCTTTGGACTAGCTAGTGCTACGGCATCTGCTGACGGGCCATGGCAGCGGTGCTGAGCATTCCGCCCAAGCCCATCGTCTCCACCGCTGACGACGGCACAATTACCATCGAACCCTTCTCCTTGAGCGCCTCGTAGAGCATATTCATGGCTCTCAGATGAAGTGCCGTTGGATTGTTGACATAGAGCAGCGATGCTTCTGAAAACTTGTGCGCAATCTCAGTCTCGGCGGTGCCGAGAATGATGCGTGCCTGGCGTTCGCGTTCAGCCTGCGCCTGTCGCGACATCGCATCCTCAAGCGCTTCAGGGATGTGGACGTCGCGGATCTCAACCGACTGGACGGTGATCCCCCAGGGGTTGGTCTTCTCGTCGAGAATCCGCTGAAGTTCGCGGCCCAGGGTGTCGCGTTCGGTGATCATCTGCGCCAATTCGTGCCGTCCAATGGACTCGCGTAGCGCCGTCTGCGCGCTCAATGTGATTGCCGACGTGAAATCGGACACTTCGAGTAAGGTCTTCTCGGCATTCCAAACCACCCAGAAGACGATCGCGTCGACGTTCACCGGTACCGTGTCACGCGTGAGCGCGGATTCCGCCCGAACGTCGGTCACCCGCACTCGCTGATCTACATATTGACTGATCTCGTCGATGAAGGGGACGATCATGAAGACCCCGGGTCCACGGAGCCCGATGTACTTGCCCAGCCTCAACAGCGCGACCTTCTCCCATTGCATCGCCACCTTGATGGCAAACAAGAAATAGAGTCCGACCAAAACACCCAGCACGATCAACAGCGGACGGTCCACCCATATTGCGCTCGTGACGCCGAGCGTAATGGAAACCACTAGTACCAGCAAGCCGAGCGGCACAATCCTTGGATGCGTGCTCTTGTGGAGCGCCTTTGCAGCGCGGCGCGTCAATTCAATCTCAGTGATCATGATGGCCCTCCTTGGGCTCCTCGCGCAAAGCAAACAGCAAACAGACTCCGGCCGCGCCCGCCAGATTCAGCGGGGTCTGCCGTCCGCTATAAAGGGTCGCGATGGTCCCCGCCGCGAGGCAGGCGACGAACACCAGCAGACCGAAAAGCGTGACACGGGGTTGTGACTTCCTCTCCACCGGGAAGCCGTAGGGGTTTTTGAAATCGCCAGTCATTTGCTCTCTCCGACACCGAACTGGGCGGTCAGTCTTTCAAGGATCTCGTTCACCGTATAGCCCTCAGAGCCAGCCCGCGCCACAAAATCGCCGATGATCTGGCTAAGTCGCCGTTGACGCTCGGCGTCGGGTTGCTGGACTGTCTTGGCCGCGATGAAGGTGCCCGTCCCCTGATGGGTATTCAACACATCGCGGATCTCGAGTTCCCGGTAGGCACGGACAACAGTGTTCGGATTCACAGCGAGGTCAACCGCAAGCTGCCTGACCGTGGGAAGTTGATCGCCCGGTTTGAGCGACCCCGCGGCAATTCCGCCCATCACCTGGTCGATGATCTGCCGGTACACGGGAACGCCGCTTCGCATGTCCAACCCGAACTGGAATCCTAAGTTCATCTACATTGCTAGTGTACTAGTTGACTAATACACTGTCAATACAAAAATGGCTCTTGCCGCAAATTCTCGAGTTGAGACTAGATCCGCGAGAAGTTTTCGACCGTTAGGTGACTTTGGACGTCGCCGGTATGTTTGATCTCGACAGGTTCAAACAGCAGCAGATGAACCTCCTCGGCAGCCACAGGACGGTGCTCGACGCCTCGCGGAACGATGACGAACTCGCCCTCATGCAGTGTGAGGGTTCGATCCCGGAACTCTATCTGGAGCGTGCCTTTCAGAATCAGGAAAAGCTCGTCTTCGCCGGCATGCGAGTGCCAGACGAATTCGCCTTGAATCTTGGCGAGTTTCACCTGCTGGCCATTGAGGTCGCCGACTATACGCGGATTCCAATAATCGGAAAAAAGAGACAACTTCTGTTCCAGATTGACGACTTCCATAGGATCAATTGTGCCATCGTCGTGCAACATTGAATGCATGGCATTCCGTCTGTTGGTTGCGGCGGTGCTCGGCGCCCTCATCACTCGCGCAGCGGACGTTCCTTCGCCCATGTTCAGCCATCAGTATGTCGAGACCCTACGCGGCGTTGATCAACTGGAAGACGTCGACGTGGTTCGCCTCGAACGGCGCCTCGCCGCAAATCCTAACGACCTGCCGACGCGCCTCAAGCTGATGGCTTACCACCTACGGGGCGACCGCGCCAGCCAACCGGCCGATCGCGCGAAACGTATCCAGCAAGTGCTCTGGCTCATCCAGCACCACCCAGATTCCGAAATCCTCCACTCGCCGTTCGCACATTTTCTGAACACCCAGCTAGACAGCCCGGATCTTCAGCGTGCCGTGGCCCTCTGGGACCAGGCAGCGAAAGCTCAGCCGCGAGACTCCGCTATACAGTGGAACGCCGCGTCCTTCTTCCAGGGACTCGACCCTGCGCTGCACCTGCGCTACCTCGAATCGACGGCTGCCGCCGACCCGAATCATCCCTTCGCCCTCCGGCCGTTGGCGCACCTGTACGCGCTGTCGATTTTGGATCGCGGCCCCCTCGCTCAGCGATCCCAGGCGGGACTCGATGCCTCCAGCAATGTCTGGGTGCTCGGCAACGCCGCCTACATGTTTCAGAGCCTCTACAATCAGTCGCTCCAATCGCCCGCGCCGAACAAGCGCGCCGCGGAACTGGCCGAGCATTACTTTGTCCGCGCCAAAGCACTCGATCCGAAGCTTGACCGGAACGTGATCCTGCCCAAATTGGACTTGCAGGCCGTCGCGCGCGAGCGAGAGAAAACACAGCAGTCCCAACGGGAGTGGGAATCGCGAGCCAAGGAATCGGTTGGACAGATCAGGCGGCTCCCGCCCAGTGCCTTTCCCGGGTTACCGGCAAGCATCGTCGAACTGCTCAACGCCCGCAAGTGCAGAGTCCCGCAGCCATCGCCGCGAGGCACCGCGAAGAACGTCGTTCACGGCGAATTCCTAGCGAGAGGGGAGCAAGGCTGGGCGGTGCTCTGCTCGGTAAACAACTCGACCACCCTGCTTGCATTCGGCAATGAACGCGACACCCATCCGCAGGTGATCAACACCACTAACGACCGCTACAGCGTGACGTTCACCGGCAAGGACGTCGGCTACGCGCGCGAGCTCAGCCCAGTGAGCCGCGAGAACATCATGAGCCACTACCGCGCGTACGGCGGACCCAAGCCGCCCCTCATCGACCATCAGGGCATCGACGACTCGTTTGACGAGAAGGTGTCGGTGATCTGGTATTTCCATGCCGGCAAGTGGCTAAAGCTTCAGGGCGCGGATTAGGCCTTGGGATGCGCTTTGTCGTAGACGGCCATCAGGTCCGACAGCGACACCTGCGTGTACTTCTGCGTCGTCGACAGCCGTGCATGGCCCAGCAGTTCCTGAATCGACCGTAAATCTGCACCGTCGCTCAATAGGTGGGTGGCGTAGGCGTGCCGCAAGCTATGCGGGTGAACCTCAGGATCCTGCGATACGAATCGCGCGTAGAACTTGACGATCCCGCGTGCTCCACGATCCGTGAGTCTCGTGCCGCGATGGTTGATGAGGAGTGCCTGCTCGCCTGGACCCGTCTCTCGGACCGCAAGATAGCGCTCAAGGGCCTCCGCCGCTTTTGACCCATAGGGCGTCTGACGCTCTTTCTTGCCTTTTCCGCGAACACGAATCCACTGCTGCCCAGTTTCGAAATCCCGTAAATCCAAACCCACCAGTTCGCTGATGCGCAATCCGCAGCCATAGAGCAATTCAAAGATCAGAAGGTCGCGCTCGGGATGCGGCTTGTCAAACTGATCGGACGCCACCCCTTCCACCAAGTTGTTGGTTTGCTCGGCGGTCATCACCGGCGGCAACTTTTTGGGCGCCTTGGGCGTTCGCAAAAGGGAGGCCGTGTTCACCGCGATGACGCCATTGCGAAGCATAAAGCGGAACAGCGAGCGGACGGCCGAAAGCTTCCGGCGCACGGAAGCGGTCTCGAGCTTCTCCTCGTACATTGAGGCGAGCCATCCGCGCAGCGCCAGCACGTCGCAGTCGCGTGGATGCCGGCCTTCGAAATGAATTGCGAATTGGGCGAGATCCGACGCGTAGTTGCGAATGGTGTGCTCCGACATGTTGCGCCGGGCGAGTTCAGCCAAATACAACTCGGTCTGTTCGCTCAGCTCAGACATGCACGGCCATGTATTCATCCAGCGCCGCGGCGGCACGACGGCAAACCTCGGCATGGCGTGCAGGCTTGTCGTGGCGCATCCGCAGGCGCGTTTCTTCGTCGAGTGCCGGCAGCAGATCGAAGGTAATGTTCGCCGGCTGATAGTGGGTGGGGTCGGCGCCGGAAATATAGTGGCATAGTGAGCCGAGAGCAGTGGCGCGCGGGAGCGGTCGAATCTCTTCGCCGAGTGCTACCGCCGCAGCATTGCGCCCCGCGATCAGTCCCGTGGCGATGGACTCCACGTAACCCTCCACTCCGGATATTTGTCCCGCGAACAGCACGCGGGGCTCGAGTTTCAACTGAAGACTCGCGGCGAGCAGCGCCGGAGCGTTGATGTAGGTGTTGCGGTGGATCTGCCCGAAGCGCAGGAATTCGGCGCGTCCGAGTCCTGGAATCAAGCGGAAGACCCGGGTCTGCTCAGGAAAGCGCATATGGTTCTGGAAGCCGACCAGATTGTAGCTGCCGGCGCGCAGATTCTCCTGGCGCAGTTGGACGACGGCGTAGGGACGCCGTCCGGTCCGCGGATCTGTGAGCCCCATCGGTTTCATCGGGCCGAAGCGCAGGGTTTCGGCGCCTCGTCGCGCAAGTTCCTCGATAGGCAGGCAAGCCTCAAAGAAACAGGGACGGTCGGCGTCGATATGAAATGGCACGGAATCAGCAGTTAGAACTGCTGCGATGAAGCGTTCGTACTCTTCGCGGTTGAACGGACAGTTGATGTAGTCGTCGCTGCCGTCGATCGACTTGTCGTAGCGTGAAGCGGCAAAGGCGATCGACATGTCGATGGTGCCCGCGTCGACAATCGGGCTGATGGCGTCGTAGAAGTACAGCCGGCTGGCGCCAGTGAACTGGCTGATATCGGCGGCTAGAGCGTCGGAGGTGAGCGGTCCTGTCGCGACAATCGTGATGGCATCCCGTGGAATCCGTTCCACTTCCTCGCGGCGCAATTCGATATTGGGTTCGTTTTCGATAAGCGATTCCACCGCGTCGGCAAAGATGCCGCGGTCAACTGTCAGCGCCTGTCCGCCAGGGACTCGCGCCAGCGCCGCGGCGTCCAGCAACATCGAGCCAATCCGGCGCAGTTCGTGCTTGAGTAGCCATGGGGCTGTGTTTTCGGTCTCCGTTTTCAATGAGTTGGAGCAGACGAGCTCCGCAAGCCGGTCAGTCTTATGCGCCTGAGTCTGCCTCACCGGCCGCATCTCATATAGGATGGCCCGGACGCCTGCACGGGCTACCTGCCAGGCTGCCTCACAACCCGCAAGTCCACCACCCAGGATGTGGACCTCTCTCAGTTCAGTCCTCATTGTTGTTGTAAATCAAGCTCGCTAAACCCGTCGCGGTACACTTAAATCTTAAGCTGGATGCGACAAAAGATACGATCGACCACCATACTGTGCGTACGCCGGAATTATAAGGTGGTTATGGCAGGAGACGGGCAAGTTACGCTCGGCTCGGAAATCCTCAAGGCTACCGCCCGCAAGTTACGGCGCCTCTACAACGGCAAAGTGATAGCCGGATTTGCCGGTTCCACCGCCGACGCCTTCGCTCTTTTCGCCCGTTTTGAGTCGAAACTCGAACAACATAACGGCAACCTTCCCCGCGCCGTCGTCGAACTCGCCAAGGAGTGGCGGACCGACCGCGTGCTGCGTCACCTTGAAGCTTTGCTGCTTGTTGCCGACACCGCAAACACTTATATTGTCAGCGGTAATGGAGATGTGATCGAACCTGACGACAACATCGCCTCCATCGGCTCGGGTGGTCCGTTCGCCACCGCCGCCGCTAAAGCCCTGCTCGAAAATACCAAGCTGAGTGCACGGGAGATTGTCGAGAAATCGATGCAAATCGCGGGGAAGATCTGCATCTATACCAATGAGAGTGTCACCATTGAGGAGTTGGAATAAATGGTCATCTACCTGCCCGGGCAGGCCAACGACGACCGCCCGATCCTCGACGAATTGACTCCGCGAGAAATCGTCCGCGAGCTCGATAAATATGTAATCGGTCAGGCGGATGCCAAGAAGGCCGTCGCCATCGCGCTCCGCAACCGCATTCGCCGCCAGAAGCTGGACCCTGAAATGGCCGAGGATGTGATGCCCAAGAACATCCTCATGATGGGTCCTACCGGCGTCGGCAAAACCGAAGTTGCGCGACGGTTGGCGAAGCTTGCTAATTCGCCTTTCCTTAAGGTGGAAGCCAGCAAATTCACTGAAGTCGGTTATGTCGGCCGCGACGTCGAAGCCATGATCCGCGACCTGGTGGACATCGCCATCGACATGGTGCGCGAAGAGCGGCTGGATGAAGTTGCCGAGCGCGCCGAGCGGAATGCCGAAGAGCGGATCCTCGATCTCCTCATGCCGCAACCGCCCGAGGCTGCGGAAAGCGTTGAGCGAACGCGTGAGAAATTGCGCGAGCGCCTTCGCGCCGGAAAACTGGACGACCGTATCGTCGAATTGGACGTGAAGGATCGCGGTCCGACGTTCGAGATCTCCTCCAACTCCGGCCTTGAGGACATGGACGTCAATCTCAAGGACGTTCTACCCACGCTGTTCGGCGGCCGCACCCGCAAGCGTAAGATGCGCGTTGCCGAGGCCATGGAGTACCTGGTTCAGGAAGAAGAGCAGAAGCTCATCGACATGGATCACGTCACGCGCGTCGCGCTCGAACGCGTGGAGCGCAACGGGATCATTTTCCTTGACGAAATTGACAAGATCGCCGGACGCGAAGGCGGTCATGGGCCAGATGTCAGCCGCGAAGGCGTCCAGCGCGACATCCTGCCCATCGTCGAAGGGACCACCGTCAATACACGCTACGGCTTCGTCCGCACCGACCATATTCTCTTCATTGCCGCCGGCGCTTTCCACGTCTCAAAGCCGACGGATCTGATTCCGGAACTCCAGGGCCGCTTCCCCATCCGGGTGGAGCTGAAGTCGCTCACCAAGGGCGATTTTATCCGCATTTTGCAGGAGCCGAAAAACGCCCTTGTCAAACAGTACGTGGCGCTGCTCGACACCGAAGGGATCAAGTTGAATTTCACCCCTGACGCCCTCGATTCAGTGGCCGACTACGCTGCGCGCGTCAACGAGTCGACCGAGGACATCGGAGCGCGACGATTGCACACGATCATGGAGAAGGTTCTCGAAGAGATCTCCTTCGACGGTCCCGACGCCAAGAAGAAGAACATCAAAATCGACGCCGCCTACGTCCACAAGCAACTGGCCGACATCGTGAAGGATCAGGACCTCACGAAATACATCCTCTGATGCGGTGCTTTGCTTTGGCAGTTTTGGCGGCAGCACTTGCCGGATGCGGCTACATTGCTGATCCAATGCCTCCGGCCCTCAATATCGTCAACAAGATCACGGATCTGCGCGTCGTCGAGTACGGCGACAAGCTCATGATTGAGTTCACGATACCGGACATGACTACCGACCAACTGCCAGTGAGGAAGATCGCAGAGGTGGATTTGCGCATCGGCACCGGTCCCGACCCCTTCGACATGAACCGGTGGGCCGACAGCGCGCGGAAACTGGACGTTACCGCTGCCGCTCCAGGCTCGGTGCAAGCGGAAACTCCGGCCCACGACTGGATTGGCAAGACCGCCGTCATCTCGGTTCGTGTGAAAACGATGAAAGGCCGCCTGTCCGACTGGTCGAATCTCGGCATCATCCCGGTGGTTGATCCGTTGAAGAAGGCCCAGCAGATTCAAGCGGAACCGGACGCTGTCGGCGTCAAGTTGACCTGGCAGACTCCGGCGTCGAAAGCACGTATCTTCCGCCGTGCCGACGTGCCGAACGAAAAACTGGCGTTGCTCGACACCGTAGAGGGCAAGGCGTACATCGACAAGACCGCCGAATACGGGAAACCTTACGAATACCGGGTGCAGGTGTTCGACCCTGGCGCCGAGAGCGAAGTCTCTGACGCCATCCTGATCACGCCCAAGGACACGTTCCCTCCGGCAGCGCCAGTTGGTCTTCAGGGCGTACCTGGGATCGGTTCGGTGGAGTTGGTGTGGGAGCGCAACACGGAGGCTGACCTCCGCGGATACCGGATCTACCGGGCAGCGGAGGGCGCCGATTTCGTCCGCATCGCCGAATTCGTCGACACGCCGGCTTACAGCGACCGGCAGGTGGAAGCCGGCAAGAAATTCCGCTACGCAATAACGGCGCTCGATGTCACTGCCAACGAAAGCCCGCGTTCAGCAGTCGTTGAAGTGACCGCACCGTAAGAGTTGCTAATCGATCCGGTGTTCTCGCCAATGTCCTAATTGGCCATCTCTCGCCAGTGCCTTTGTGGCGTTAAGAACTTGCCGAGAGGCCGTGCCGCCGGCAGAGACCAGTCGGGCTCCTTGCCCACCGAATGAGTTTCGACTAAGCGCTCGCACCTCGCTGAATGGCCTCATCCAGGGTCCAGTGCCGCTGCCGGCAAATCTCCCTGAGTTGGCGGTAAAGCGCATCTGGGAGTCGAATATGAGTTCGGACCATCGCTCCTGACATTACTTCATTTCGAGTCCTCCTGACCAGTGTGCTGCAGGCCGCCGAGCACTATGAGTTTATAGTGGTAAAAGCGCTCCGGCGCGACGCCTTCTCATGAAACGTGTTCGTTATACCTTCAACCGCGACGTCCCGCCCACTACCCCTGACACCGCCGACGTGCTCTACGGCGACCTCAACGACGTCGACCTCACCACCGCGCGGCTGCTTCCACCGTCAGCGCCTACCAAGATCGTCTGCGTGGGACGCAATTATCACGAGCATGCCAAGGAACTCGGCAACGATGTTCCCGCCGAGCCGTTGATCTTCCTGAAGCCGGTATCTTCTCTAATCGCGGACGGCGATACCATCCTCTATCCGAAACTCTCACAGCGAGTCGACTACGAGGGCGAACTAGGCGTCATCATCGGCCGGCGCGCGCGCCGCGTTAAGCAAGAGGATGCGTTCGACTACGTCGCCGGCTATACCATCGTCAACGACGTCACCGCCCGCGACCTTCAGAAGAAAGACGGCCAGTGGACACGCGGCAAAGGCTTCGATACGTTCTGTTCCGTCGGACCCTGCATGGTGGCGCCCCAGGACGTGGACCTTGCCTCTCTTCGCATCATTACTACGCTCGGCGCCGAGACGAAACAGGACGGCGGCGTCGCCGATATGATCTTTCCTGTGGATGCCATCATCGCCTACGTCACTCAATTCATGACCCTCGAGCCGGGCGACCTCATTGCCACCGGTACGCCGCAAGGCGTCGGGCCCATGCTGCCCGGATCCACCGTGCGGGTGGAAATTCCCGGAATCGGCATCCTGCGCAACCCCGTCTTGAGCGAAACTTGATATAAGAGGAGCTCGAAATGAAGTTTTTCCTGGACACGGCTAACCTTGACGAGTTGCGCAAAGGCGTAGAACTGGGACTCGTCGATGGTGTAACAACTAACCCGTCTCTCATCGCTAAGGAAGGCAAACCAATCGAAGAGCAGATCCGCGCGATCTGCGGCATCGTCGATGGCGACATTAGCGCTGAAGTAGTGGCGACTCAAAGCGACGCGATGATCGTAGAGGGCCGCAAACTTTCACAAATCCACAAGAACGTAATCGTCAAAGTCCCGCTCACACGCGATGGCATTCGCGCCTGTTCCCTGCTCACTCGCGAGGGAATTCGCGTAAACGTGACGCTCTGCTTTTCGGCGGCGCAGGCGATCCTCGCAGCCAAGGCCGGCGCCTATTTCGTCAGCCCGTTTGTCGGCCGCGTCGACGACATCGGCTGGGACGGCACCCAGTTGATCGCTGATATCGTAGACATCTACGAAATACACAATTTCAAGACGCAGGTGCTGGCCGCCTCCTTGCGAACCTCCATCCATGTCATCGATGCCGCCAAAGCCGGGGCGCACATCGGCACCATGCCCTGGAAAGTGCTCGACATGATGTTCAACCACCCGCTTACCGACAAAGGACTCGACCAATTCCTGAAGGATTACGCCAAGGCGTTTCAGGAAGCACCGGCCGCTCACTAACATGGGAATTGAATGGCAGGTTGGGAGCTTGGCCGCGCTGGCCGGGCTCCTGGTTGCCGCCGCAGTCTGGATTCTTCTCGACTACCGTACTACGCCTGGGAAACTGGAGCGGGCTCGCCGGCTGGTACTCAACAGCCGTGGACGCTTGGCGGACGGCATAGTCACCGAGGCGACCCAGAACGCCATCTATTACTCCTATGCAATCAGCGGCGTTTCCTACAACACGTCGCAGGATATCTCAACACTCGCCTCCTACCTGAAATCGGATCCAGAACACCTCGCTGGACCCGTTTGGCTGAAGTACGCCCCCCAAAATCCGGCAAACTCGATCGTGATTTGCGAACACTGGTCCGGATTGCCGCCCGGAGGCGTTGTCACCCACGCCCAGGTGGGTGGGGACCGGTCCGGCGAAGTCACTACCGGCGATTTGCACTAGTCCTGCTAGATTTTAGCCTGTTGATTTTTTGCTAATCACCCTAGTCTTCAATTTGGTCCAGCTAAACCATCCGTTTAGTTCTTTAAGTTTGACAATCCCCTTAAACGCCCGTATATTTCGGATAGATTAATCCGCTTTCCCTAGGGGGTAGTACAGCACCATGAAGATGCGTATATCTTCGTTGATCGTTCTATGTTTACTGCTGGTCGTCCAGAGCCTTTTCGCTCAGGACCCACGCGGTTCGATCGTTGGCATCGTTACCGATCCCACCGGCCTCATCATTCCCAACGTACCCGTGGAAGTCACCAACGTAGCGATGGGCACCAAGGCTCTAATCAAGACCAACGAGTCCGGTTACTACCAGGCTTCGTTGCTGATCCCAGGCCTGTACCGAGTCACTGCAGAGTTGCAGGGCTTCAAAAAGACTGTTCGCGACAACATTGAAGTTCGTGTCAACGACCGCCTGGAAATCAATGTCATGCTTGAGGTTGGCGGCACGGAACAGAGCGTCACCGTAACTGAGTCAACCCCGCAAATGACCACTGAAAGTGGCTCGATCGGTAGCGTCGTCAACTCGCAACAGATCCGCGACCTGCCCCTTTCCTACGGCAACCCGTTCGCGCTCATCGCTGTCTCCACCGGCACCGGTTTTCTCGGCAGCCCGCGTCTTGATCGCCCCTTTGAGCCGACCCACATTGCCAACTTCTCGATGAACGGCACCAATGGCGACCGTAGCGACATCACGCTCGACGGCGCCCCGGCCACCTCCCGCGCCAATGGCGGACAGGTGACGGCCTCCTACGTACCTCCCACCGACATCCTGGCCGAATTCAAGGTGCAAACCGCAGTCTTCGACGCGGCCGCCGGCAACACCGAGGGCGGCGTGACAAACTTCAGCATCAAGTCAGGCACCAACGCCTTCCACGGCACCGGCTACTACGGCTGGACGCGCAAGGATTTCTGGGCCAACGACTTCTTCAACAACCGTCTCGGCAAAGACCGTCCCGACTTCTCGTTCAACCGCTACGGCGGTTCCATCGGCGGCCCGGTCACGCTCCCCAAGATTTACGACGGAAAGAACAAGACCTTCTTCCTGTTCGGCTATGAAGGCATCCGCGACTCGCGTCCGCGCTATGACGCCACCACCCCGCAGGTTCCGACCGCCGAGATGAAGAAGGGCGATTTCTCCTCGCTTCTCGCCCCTGCCGCCGGCGGACAAACATGCGTCGCCGCCACCACCTACAACTGCTACCAGATCTTCAATCCCTTCACCCGCAAGGCAGTCGGCAGCCGCTTCCAGGAAGATCCTTTCGCCGGCAACATCATTCCTTCGAGCTTGTTCAACCCGGTTGGCAAGACCATTCTCGACAAATACTATCCGGCCGCGACGTCGACGGCCAATGCCGACGGCTCCAACAACCTTCAGCAAGCGGATCTGGCTGAGACTGCCAGATACTACAACTTCACCACCCGCATTGATCAGAACATCAGCGATCGCCAGCGCATGTTTGGTCGCTTCAGCATGTACCGCCGCAGCAGCGACTACAACAACTACTTCCACAACGACGCCACCGGCATCGTCTTCCTGTTTGACTCTTACAATGGAGTACTGGATCACACCTTCGTTCTGACGCCCACCACCATCCTGGACGTCCGCTACGGCTACAACCGCTTCATCCGCGGCAGCGACGGCAACGCAAACTCCGCCGGCTTCGACCTGACGCAGCTCGGCTTCCCCGCATCCTACAATTCGCTGATCCCGCCTTCGGTCCGCCGCTTCCCACGTATCGATCTCACCGGCTACATCGGCACTGCCTTCACCGGTGAATATCGCCCCACCGACATTCATAACCTCGCCGCGTCGGTGACTAAGAGCATCAGCAAGCACTCGCTGCGTGGCGGCGTCGACTGGCGCAGCTATCGCCAGAACGACGGCTTCTTCAGCAACGACCAAACCGGTCGCTTCATTTTCGACTCGTCCTACACCAAGGGTCCGCTGGACAACGCCACCGCGGCGCCCAACAGCTTCGGCCAGTCCGTCGCCGCCCTTCTGCTCGGGCTGCCGTCTTCCTCGAGCGTGATAAACCGCACAGCCGACTATGCGGAGCAGTCCATGACCTACGGCGTGTACTTCCAGGACGACTGGAAGATCACCCCCAAGCTCACCATTAACCTGGGCGTCCGCTGGGAAATGGAAACGCCGATGACCGAGCGTTATGGCCGTAGCGTCCAGACGTTCGACCCCAAAGCCGCGCAGCCATTCGCCGCTGCCGTGCTTGCCAATTACACCAAGAACCCGCTCGCCGTTCCCGCCGCCCAGTTCAATGTCAATGGCGGCTTGGTCTTCTCCAATGGCGGCGACCTCTACCACACACCCAAGACCAACTTCATGCCGCGCTTCGGCTTCGCCTACCAACTGCCGAAAGACACTGTGGTCCGTGGCGGATTTGGAGCCTTTAACGGCTTCCTCGGACAGCGACGCGGGGACGTGATTCAGACGGGCTTCAGCCGCTCGACGACGTTCAATGCATTCGGCACCGACAACACAACCATCGTCCGCACGCTGTCAAACCCGTGGCCGGACGGAATTCTCGAACCGGTGGGTTCGGCGCAGGGAGCCCAAACCAACATCGGCCAAGCGATCTCATTCTACAACCAGGATCCTAAGGTGCCGGTGAATTATCGCTGGCAGGTGGGCTTGCAACATCAGTTCAAGGGGAGTGTCCTCGTTGAGGCCAACTATGTGGGCAACAAAGGCTATCGCATCGAGCTCACGCGGAACATCAATGGACTATCGAATCAGTATTTAAGCACTTCGCCTTTCCGCGATAACACCACCAACGCTTTTGTAACCGCCTCAATCGCCAATCCGTTCGCCGGCGTCACATTGCCGATCGGCACGCCTTCGGGGTATGCCGCATCTACTATCTCGCGCCAAACGTTGCTACTGCCGTTTCCGCAATTTGGCTCCATCACCACCACCACGAACGAAGGTTATTCGTGGTACCACGGCATTCAATTCCGCGCTGAAAAACGCTTTTCGCACGGCCTGAGCCTGGTTGGGAACTACACTTTCTCGAAGTTCATGGATGCAACGGAACTCCTGAACGCCGGCGATGCCGCTCCGACGCATCAAATCTCCGCTTCGGACATTCCGCATCGCATCACGTCTTCGGTGATCTACTCGCTCCCGTTCGGCAAAGGCCGCAAGCTGGCCGGCAACCTGAACGGTTGGGCAGACCGCCTCGTGGGCGGCTGGGAAGCCACTGGCATATGGGCATTCCAGAGCGGCACCCCGCTTCCCTTCGGCAGTTATTCGACCACCGCCACAACCAACAGCGGCGACTTCTTCTGGGCCAGCATTGATCCGGCGACGGCCTACCTGCCGCTCAATGACCGCTCCATCGATCGCGGCTGGTTCAACCAGAGCGCGTTTGTCACTGTCGCCAGCGCTCAGCCGGTTACGCACCTGCGCGTTAATCCGTACCGCTACACCAGCCTTCGCGGACCGCGCCAGAACAACGTCGACCTTTCGGTGATCAAGGATGTTCGCATCAGCGAGGGCGTCAAGGCACGTTTCAGCGCTCAGGCGCTCAACGCCTTCAACCATCCGCTGTTCCCGAATCCGAATCTCACTTACACGGCAAGCCAGTTCGGCTTAATCGCTCCCTCGACGCAGAATAACTATCCGCGCCGTCTGCAGCTCGAACTGAAGTTCATCTTTTAAGCCGCCCGCCGGTACGCCGGCGACGGTGCACATTTGAGAAATACCCCCGAGGGGACGGACATTCCATCCGTCCCCTCTTTTTTCGTCTGCTAAGTTAGTGGCGTGCTCGTCGAATTGCTAGTTGAGAACTTCGCCGTCATCGAGCGCGTCCGCGTCCGCTTCCACAACGGCCTGAACATCCTCACCGGCGAGACCGGCAGCGGCAAGTCTATGATCGTCGACGCGCTTGCCCTGCTGTTTGGAGGGCGCGCCTCGGCCGACATGGTCCGCAGCGAATCTGCGCGCGCACGTATCGCGGGAATCTTCGAACTTCCCCGTGACCCCGCTCTTCGGAAGATGCTGGAACATGCTGGCGTTGAGCCCGAGGATGACGAACTACTGCTCGAGCGCGAAATCCTCGCCTCCGGCAAATCGCGCGCCTTCATCGCTAGCCGGCCCGTTACCGCAGCGGTCCTGCGCGACCTCGCGCCATTCCTCGGCGACATCCACGGACAGCACGATCAGCAGCTCCTCTTCAGCAATGAGGCACAGCGCGACATGCTCGACTCTTTCGGGGGTGTCGAAACTGCTGCCGTCGCCCAGTTATTCCACGCCTGGCGCGCCACCGCTGCCGAACTCGAGGAACTCGAGCGCAGTGAACAGGACAGCCTCCGCCTCATGGATTTGTGGAATTTCCAGCGCAAGGAGATCGAAGCCGCGGGCCTCAAGCCAGGTGAGGAAGCCGACCTCGAGAACGAGAGCCGGGTCCTCAAAAATGTAGGCCGCCTGGACGAAAGTGCGACCGCGGCTTACAACGCCCTGTACGACTCCCCGGGTAGTGTCGCCGCCCAGCTAAAACTGGCCGCGCGAAAGCTCGAGGATTTGTCCAGAATCGATGATTCGCTGGCCAGCGCCGTGGATACCCTGAAGCCCGCCGCCATCGCCGTCGACGAAGTCTCCTTCGTCCTTCGCGACTATTTGAGTAAGCTCGAGGCCGACCCGGTGCGCCTTGAAGTCGTGGAAACGCGCTTGGCTCTCATCGATAAGCTGAAGCGCAAGTACGGCGCATCGATCGACGAGATCCTCGCCTTTCTGCTGGACGTTCGCGGCAAGTTGGACCGGGTAGAGAATGCCTCGGGGCGGCGCGCTTCTCTCGAGAAAGAGCGGATGCGCCTGGCGTCCGAGTACGAAGCAGCAGCCGCGACGGTCACCGCCGCCCGCAAGAAGGCAGGCGCTGAACTAGCCCGCCGGGTGGCCGCTGAACTTGGCGCTTTGGCGATGAAGGGCACGGTGCTCAACATCGTCACCGCCACCGCGCCCTGGTCAGCCTCCGGCTCTGATCGCATCGACTTCCTGATATCCCCGAATGCCGGTGAAGAACCCAGACCGCTCGAAAAAGTGGCCTCCGGCGGTGAGCTTTCGAGAATCGCACTGGCACTGAAAACCTGCACCAACCCGACCACTCAGCGGACTCTCGTTTTTGATGAAGTTGACGCCGGCGTGGGCGGGGGTGCGGCTGAGGCCGTCGGCAAGCGGCTGAAGAAGCTCTCGGGCGCGAGCCAGGTGCTCTGTGTAACGCACCTCGCACAAATCGCCGGCTTCGCCGACCATCACTATTCAGTCGAAAAGCGTGAGGTCAAAGGGCGAACGGTGGCCGAAATAGAGGAACTTACAGGCGACTCCCGCACTCACGAGATCGGCCGGATGCTCAGCGGCGCCCGTATTACTCCTGAAGCCCTCAAACACGCCGCGCAACTCATCAAGAGCTCCGCCGGCAGCTGAAATAATCCGGTTCGCTACACCGCTCGTCCCAGTAATTTGGTACGCCGTTTCAAAACGGTCCTTGACTCTGCTGCCCGTTCCCCTGCATAATTTACAAAATTCATTCTAGCTGTTGGTTTGGTTCTTGCTCTGGGGAAATCCTAAGTTTTAGCAACATCGCCTTTGCTGTCCGTGTCCGCCAGGTCGCGGGCTTACGCCAAGTAGCTTGTTTTCACCGTCCCTTTTCTAGGAGAGAACATATGTTGCCGTTTGCTGCGATTATTGGCAGGCGTTTTTCAGTCCTAGCCGCCCTCGCGTGTCTTGTGATGATGTTCACTTGCACCGCCCCTTCGGTCTTCGGGCAGGCCGCCACCGGAACCCTGATCGGCGTCATTACCGACCAGCAGGGAGCCGTAATTGTCGGTGCGGAAATCAGACTCGTCGATCCCGGCACCAGCAGCCGCCGTACGGCAACCACCAATGAAGACGGTCGCTACACCGTCGTCAACATCCCGCCCGGTATCTATGAAGTGACCATCATGAAGTCGGGGTTCTCAACGGCCAAGCTCAGTGCGCAGAAGATCGACATCGGACAGACGCTGACGCTCGACGTGCCGCTTGAAGTTGGTGGGACCGCCACCACCGTCGAGGTCCAGGCCAGCTCCGGCGCCGAACTGCAGACGCTCAACGCCACCATCGGCACCACGATTTCGAACGACCAGTTGCAGCTGTTGCCTAACCTCGGCCGCGATGCGTCGACGCTCTCCGTACTCCAGGTCGGCGTCACGCTCACCGGCAATGTGGCTGGCGCCGCCAGCGATCAGAATAAGTTCCAGCTTGACGGCGGCAACAACAGCGACGACATGGCCGGCAACAATACCGTGTACACGCCAGGCGCCGGTTATAGCGGCAGCGGCGCCACCGGCGGTACGCCTACCGGAGTCGTGCCAACGCCCATCGAGAGCATCGAGGAGTTCAAGGTGGGCACCACCGGGCAGACGGCCGACTTCAATGGCGCCGCCGGTAGTTCGGTCCAGATGGTCACCAAGCGCGGCAACAATGCCTTCCATGGCGCGCTCTACGAGTTCTACTTCGGCAGCAACGTCGGCGCCGCGAATCTCTGGAAGAACAATCACACGCTGACTTCGAGCGGACAGGCAACACCGCTTCCCTCCACCCATCGCAATCGCTACGGCCTCGCGGTCGGCGGGCCGATGCTGCCCAAGATGCTCGGCGGCAAGACGTATTTCTTCTTCAACTACGAAGCCTCGCGATTCCCCAACGTCGTCACCTTCGAGCGCGGCGTCCCCACCGACCTGATGAAGCTGGGCGTTATTCAAATAGCCAACTCCTCAGGCACCTTGGTTCCCTACAACCTCAACCCCTACGCCGTCACCTACAAAGGCACCACCTATGCGCCGACGCAGTGCGCTTCGGGCGGACTCTGCGATCCGCGCGGCATCGGTCTCAATCCAGTAGTTCAGAAGCTCTGGGGCTACCTGCCTTCGCCCAACGACTTTCAGTACACCAACGGCAGCGCACCAGGCGCAGGTGTGGTGGACGGCGTCAATGCCCAGGGCTATCTGGGCGGCCTCGCTCTTCCCCAGAAGTCCAACAACTATGTTGCCCGCATCGATCACGATTTCGGCGACAGCGGCAAGTGGAAGTTTATGGGCAGCTACCGCAACTATGATTTTTCGCAGTTAGTGAGTACGCAGGTGGACCTCGGCGGACTGCTTCCCGGCTCCACTAAAGGTCAGTACAAATCCTACGCCCCGCGTCCCCTGAAGCCGTCCTACTGGGTGGGTGGACTCACCACCACCATCACGTCGAACATCACCAACGATCTCCACTTCTCCTATCTGCGCAACTTCTGGCAGTGGTCCACGCAATCCGGCCCGCCGCAGATCGCCGGACTCGGCGGAGCGGTTGAAATCGGCGGCGAAAGCCAGGCTGGCGCGCTCGTCCCCTACAACGTCGACTCGCAAAACGTCCGCCAGCGCTTCTGGGACGGTCACGACTACTTCCTCTCCGACGGTGTCAGCATGCTGAAGCGCACTCACCTGATTCAGTTCGGCGGGTCCTATCAGCGCAATTACGACTACCACGGCCGCGACGACAACGGCGTCGGCATCAATACGTCCACCGTCTACCAGGTCTACAGCAACTCCGGCCTCAGCCTCACCAACTATCCCTTCCCCGCCGGACTGCCCACCGGTTCGCAGAACCTCTTCGCCGCGCTCTATGACGAAGTGCTCGGCATCGTCGGCCAGTCGCAGGTGATGTACACCCGTAACGGCGCCGCTCTCACGCTCAATCCGCTGGGTACTCCCGGCTTTGATCAAAGCGTGATTCCCACCTACGACCTCTATCTCAACGACACCTGGCACATGAAGCCGTCACTCACCCTCTCCTACGGATTGGCGTGGAACCTGGCGATGCCGGCGTATGAGATCAACGCCAAACAGGTGATGATGGTGGACGACGCCGGCACGCCCATCGACATCCAGGGCTACATGACCAAGCGCGCCAACGCCGCCCGTCAGGGTCAGGTGTATAACCCGGCCATCGGATTCGCCACCATCAAGAACATCCAGAACGGCGACCGCAAGTATCCCTACGATCCGTTCTACAAAGCCTTCAGCCCGCACGTCTCTCTCGCCTGGAGCCCGCGCAACACCAGCGGCGTTCTCGGCAAGGTGTTGGGGAATAGCCAGACTGTTGTCCGCGGCGGCTACGGCCGCATCTACGGCCGCCTAAACGGAGTCGACCTGCTGCTGGTTCCACTGCTCGGTCCCGGCCTGCTTCAGGCCACGTCGTGCCTCGGTCCGCTTCGGGCCGGAGGTTGCGGCGGAGTCGGCGGCGCCGATCCTACCACGGCTTTCCGCATCGGCACCGACGGCAATACCGCGCCCATGCAGCCTGTAACACAGACCCTGCCTCAGCCTTTCCGTCCCGGTTTGATTCAGAACGGTGTTCTGAATTCGCCCGCGGCCGATGGATCACAGCTCGATCCGAAACTACGCCCGAATCACTCTGACGAAGTCACCTTCTCCATCCAGCGCTCGCTCAGCCAGAAGATGATCCTCGAAGTCGGCTACATCGGACGAGTGATCAAGAACGAGTTCCAGGAAATCAACCTGGACGCCGTTCCCACCATGATGACGCTCGGCGGACAAAGCTTCGCGCAAGCCTACGCGGCCATCTGGGGTACTGTGAGTGCCGGTGGCGTACCTGCCGCTCAGCCATTCTTCGAAGCGGCAATGGGCGGTCCTGGTTCACCTTATTGCACCGGGTTCGCCAGTTGTACCGCGGCCGTCGCTTCAAAGGAAGCAACCAACATCAAGACCACCGCTGTTTACAACATGTGGATCAATCTCAACAACGCGCCTGGCTGGACCCTCGGCCGCACCATGCTGGCCAACAAGGCCCTCAAGGCCGGCGACCCGGCAGCTCAACTCTCCGGCGCCTTCGACTACATCAACTCTCTCGGCCATGGCAACTACAACGCCGGCTTCGTCTCCTTCACGGCGAAGGATTTCAAGGGAATCACCGCGCGCTCCAACTTCACCTGGGGTCGTGCGCTCGGTACTGGCAGTGTTACGCAGTCGAGCAGTTCGATCACTGTGCCCAACCCGTATGATTTCGACCGGTTCGGAACCTATGGGACCCAGGCCTTCGACGTGAAGTTCACCTATAGCCTGCTGATGCTGTACCAGAGCCCGTTCTTTCGCTCGCAGAAGGGCATCGTGGGACACATTCTCGGCGGCTGGAACATCGCTCCGCTATTCACCGCTCGCTCGGGACTGCCACAACGCATGTCGGTGGGCGGCAACGCGCAGGCGTTCGGCGAGATCTATTCCGGCCAGTCTGCCAACTACGAAAACGCGGCTTCCGCAGCGCCTTACACCGGCGATGGACAACCGCACTACAACGTGACCTCCAGCGGTTCGGCTGGAGCGAGCGGCAACCCGGCACGCGGCGGATCCGGTATCAATCTGTTCGCCGACCCGCAAGCCGTCTACGGCCAGTTCCGCCGGCCGATCCTCGGCATCGACACCAACTCCGGCGGCGCCGGCGTCATTCGCGGCTTTCCGTTCTGGAATCTGGATGCGACGATCTCGAAGGATTTCAAGGCCACTGAGCACATCGGCGCCACCCTGCACTTCCAGTTCGTCAACGCCCTGAATCACTTCGTCCCGGCCGATCCGACGACGAATATCGACACGATCTCAAGCTTCGGCGTAGTGAACAATCAGTTCACCACTCCCAACGGCGCCCAGTCCCGCTCAATGGAGTTCGGCCTCCGGCTCCGCTTCTAACGCTTCGTTTAACTCGTTCCGGCAATGGGCATCAAGGGTTAGCCGCCTTTGATGCCCATTTCTCTATCTGGAGTGTTGTAGGACAGCCCCTTCAACGTCAGTCCGTCGCTCAGTGGCTGTCAAAACCCTCTTCCACAAAATGGACGTCGAAGGCGAACGCTGATGTGATCCCCGCCTCGCGCATCACGATGAAGCTCGAGCAGTCCACTAAGCTTAACTTCCGTCGGGCAGCCGCCAGGAGTGCCGTCATTGCGATCGCATGCAGATCCTGGTCGATCCACCGAATCTCCAGAACCGGTAGCAGCTGTCCCTGCAAACGTCGAACCGCTTCTATCCCCAGCCGGCGCTGGACCAGCGCAGTAGTCTCCACCAAAACATAGTTCGTGGTGACAATAACTGCTTTGGAATCCAGGATTCGCAGCCATTGCCGGCTGGCTGCGACGTGATTATCGTCGTCACGATCTAGAATTGCAAACAAACCGGACGTGTCAGCGAAGACTATCACGAGCTATACGCATCGTCCAGGTAGCGATCATGATTCGCGCTAATATCAGCACTTCCAGACGCGAACATCCCGACCACAGCGCGAGCTCGCTCTCGAGCACGCTCTTCCGTTGCCTCATCGCTCTTGGTTAAATACAACTCGATGCTTCGACGGACGACCTCGGCCAACGAAAGTCTTTCCGCGGACGCGACCTTACGAAGAGCGGCCGCCTGCGCTTCGGTGAGCTGTATTTGTGTGCGGACCAAAACATCATGTTATCACTTTTAGCCATAATGATGTTTTTGAAAAACGGGAGCGTCGCGCTCGAAACTTGCCGTGACACGCTATCCTAAAGATTCAAATGGTTCGTGTCCGTTTTGCCCCCTCGCCCACCGGCTATCTGCACATCGGGAGTGCGAGAACGTTTATTTTTAACTGGCTCTACGCCCGCCACAACAGCGGGACGATGATCCTGCGCATCGACGACACCGACGTCGAACGCAATACCCAGCAGTCGCTGGACTCCATCTTCGACGGCCTTAAGTGGCTCGAGCTGGGCTGGGACGAATTCTACCGTCAGAGCGAGCGCCTCGACTTGCATCGCGCCGCGACGCTCTCAATTCTCGACAAGGGTCTGGCGTACCGCGACTTTACCCCCGCGCACGCCGACGCCGAAGATAAAGACCGCACCGGTAGCACCTGGCTCTTCAATCCAGGCGCCCGCGAGGTCTCCAAAGAGGAGAGCGACCGTCGCGCCGCTGCCGGCGAGCCCTTCGTGATCCGCTATCTTGTACCGCGCGATCAGGATCGCGTGGTCTCCTTTAACGACGCCGTCTACGGCGAGCAGACCAAGTCCTGCGCCGACATCGAGGACTTCGCGCTCCTGCGTTCCAACGGCGGGCCGACGTACCACATGGCGTCCTGCGCCGACGACGCCGACCTCCGCATCACCCACATCATTCGCGGCCAGGATCACCTCACCAATACCTTTAAGCACGTTCTGATCTTTGAAGCTCTCGACGTCACGCCGCCTGTGTTCGCGCACCTGCCGCTTCTGATCGCGCCCGACGGCGCCAAGCTTTCGAAGCGGAAACACGGTCCCGTTGTCAGCGTCACCACCTACCGCGACGGCGGCTTCCTCTCGCACGCGTACGTCAACTTTCTCTGCCTGCTCGGCTGGTCGCCCAAGGATGATCGCGAGCAGATGACGCGCCAGGAACTCACCGATGTCTTCACGTTTGGCGGCATCAACCGCAGCAACGCGGTGGTGAACTTCACCGAAGAGGATCCCTTCGATCCCAAGGCTGTCTGGCTGAATTCGTCGCTCATTCGCACGCTGCCTCTGGACGACCTCTCGCGCGAACTCATGCCATTCGCCCAGGCCGCCGGCTTTGATGCCACTCCGGAAAAACTTCGCGCCGTTACGCCGCTCATCCAGGAGCGCATCAAAACGCTCAAGGACATCGGTGAAGTCGCGGACTTCTTCTTCATCGATGAACTGAAGCCGTACGATCCCGCTGAACTGGTTCCTCAAAAAGGCGACTCCGCGATGGCGCTGTCGGTTCTCAAGCGCGCCCGGGAAGTGCTCGCCGATTGCGTGTTTGATCACGACGGACTCGAATCGTCCCTTCGCGCCGCCGCCGGGCCGTTGAACGTCAAGGCGGGACAAATGTTCCAGCCGGTCCGCGTCGCCGTGTGCGGCCGGAAAAACGCGCCGCCGCTTTTCGAGACGCTCCAGGTGCTCGGCCGCGACACCTGCCTGCGTCGAATCGACCGCGCCATCCAAATGCTTTCTTAGCGTGCGAGCCCCGAACGCCCGCGCACAGTAAGGACCTGAATCAAATGACTACGCCGAACAAAGATACTGAAGGAGCCCCGGTCACCCCTACCGAAGCTGCGCCCTCCAACTTTATCCGCGACATCATCCTCGACGATCTCAAGACGAATAAGTACGAAGGACGCGTGCACACGCGCTTCCCTCCTGAGCCCAACGGCTACCTCCACGTCGGACACGCCAAGTCCATCCACCTCAACTTCGGACTGGCCCGCGAGTTCGGCGGCAAATGCAATCTGCGCTTCGATGACACCAATCCTTCCAAGGAAGAGCAGGAGTATGTCGACTCCATCATTGAGGACGCCCGCTGGCTGGGCGGCGAGTGGGACGACCGCATGTACTATGCGTCCGACTATTTCGACCAACTCTACGCCTGGGCCGTCCAGCTAATTAAGTCCGGTAAAGCCTTCGTCTGCGATCTGACCGCCGACCAGGTGCGCGAACAGCGAGGCAACTTCTCCGAGCCCGGCAAGGAGAGCCCCTACCGCAATCGCTCCGTCGAGGAGAACCTTGACCTGTTCGAGCGTATGCGCGCCGGCGAATTCCCCGACGGCTTCCGGACTCTCCGCGCCAAGATCGACATGGCGTCCCCCAACCTCAACCTGCGCGACCCCGTGATGTACCGCATCCTGCATGCCGACCATCACCGCACCGGCAGCAAGTGGTGCATCTATCCGATGTACGACTACACCCACGGCGAGTCCGATTCCATCGAGCGCATCACCCATTCCATCTGTACGCTCGAGTTTGAGGATCATCGCCCGCTCTACGACTGGTTTGTCGACGCGCTCGGCATCTACCATCCGCAGCAGATTGAATTCGATCGCCTCAACCTCACCTACACCCTGCTCAGCAAGCGCAAATTGCTCCAGCTCGTCCAGGAGAAATACGTCTCGGGTTGGGACGATCCGCGCATGCCCACCATCAGCGGCATGCGCCGTCGAGGCTACACGCCTGAAGCCATCCGCAGTTTCTGCGGCCGCATCGGAGTCTCCAAAACCACCGGCATCATCGAGCTTGGTCTCCTCGAATACTCTCTCCGCGAAGATCTCAACAAGCGCGCCGACCGCGTGATGGCCGTCCTCAAGCCTCTGAAAGTCACCATCACAAACTATCCGGAAGGACAGTCCGAGGAGCTTGATGCGGTGAATAACCCCGAGGACCCGAGCCGTGGATCGCGCAAGGTTCCCTTCTCCGGTACGCTCTACATCGAGCAGGACGACTTCCGCGAGAACCCGCCCAAACAGTACTTCCGCCTCGCGCCCGGCCGCGAAGTGCGACTGCGCTACGGCTACTTCATCACCTGCAATGAAGTGATCAAGAATGACGCCGGCGAGCCCATCGAGCTACGCTGCACTTACGATCCCGCCACCCGCGGCGGCAACGCGCCCGACGGCCGCAAGGTGAAGGCGACCATCCACTGGGTGTCGGCGCAGCACGCCCTCGACGCCGATGTGCGCCTTTACGAGAATCTGTTCTCGGTTGAAGATCCCAGCACTGTCCCCGAAGGCCAAACATTCACTGACAATCTCAACCCCACCTCGCTCGAGGTTGTCACCGGGAAAGTTGAGCCCGGCCTGCGCACCGCTACCATCGACGCCCGCTATCAGTTCGAGCGCCTCGGCTACTTCACGCTCGACCGCGACTCCACGCCCGACCACCTCGTCTTTAACCGCACCATCGGACTGCGCGATACCTGGGCTAAGATCGAAAAGAAACTGAAATGATTATCCTCGGACTTGGCGGGATCCTGAATCACGCCGCCTGCGCAATCCTACGGGATGGCCGGCTGATTGCCGCCATCGAAGAAGATAAGCTCGACCGCCATTGGGCTCCCGGAGAGATTCCGCACGCCGCCATCACCGAGTGCCTCAAACTCGCCGGCGCCGAGGCCGCCGACGTCGACTGCCTCGCGGTCGTCCGCCCTTTCTCCGACGGTCCCGAAACCACGCTCCATCTGAAATTGCGGTCCATGTTCCCCCAGGCTCGCCTGGCGCTGGTGGAGCATCAGACCGCCCATGCCGCGTCGGCCTACTATCCCTCCGGCTTTGAACAGGCGACGGTCCTGACGTTCGACCGCGCCGGCGACCTGCGTTGCGGCGCCCGTTATTCAGCCGCCGGCTCGCACCTGCGCCGCGAGTCGGAATTCTACCTCCCCGATTCCATTGGCGACCTCTTCAGCCGTACCACCAGCTTCCTCGGCTTTGAAGCCGGCGCCGACGAGCACAAGGTGCAGTGGCTCTCCACCGCCGGCGACGATCAATTCGTCTCGTTATTCGAGGAAATCCTTCGCAATGGCAACGTCGATAGCTCCTACTTCGACGCCAACCGGCTCGGCGAAGGCGGCTTCGGCGCGAAGTTCTATGCCGGACTCGGCCTGCCCGACGGCGCCCCTCCACCGGAAAAGTTGAAGGCGACCATCGCGCGCGGCTTGCAGAAGGCGCTCGAGATTACCGTTGTCCGGCTCGCGGGCAGCGGTACCAACCTGTGCCTCGCCGGCGGACTGTTCTACAACGCGCTGCTGGTGGCGGCTCTCGAAAACAGCGGCGCCTGGAAGAACGTCTACGTCCAACCGGTCTCGGGAAATTCGGGAACCGCGGTCGGCGCCGTATACCACGCGTGGCACGGCATCTACGGCCACACCGAACGCAATTCGGAGAGCAGCCTCTTTCTTGGCCCCAGCTACACCGCGGAGGAAATTAAGAAGGTTCTGGAAAACTGCAAGCTGCGCTTCCGCTACCTGATTACGTCCGACGAACTGATCGACAACGCCATCGCGCTGCTCGCTGAAAATCGCATCATCGCCTGGATGCAAGGCCGCATGGAGTTCGGCCCTCGCGCCCTAGGCAACCGCAGTATCCTCGCCTCGCCGCTCGATCCCTATTCCACCGAAAATCTGAACGTATTTATCAAACACCGCGAGCCCTTCCGCAAATTCGCGGCATCCGTGCCGGCTGAACTGGCGAGCGAATTCTTCGATGTCGGCCGCAACGCGCGCTTTCTCGCTACCGTCGGACGCGTAAAGCCGGCTCATCGCAAAGCCTTCGAGAGCGCCGTTCTAGGCGACGGCCTCGTCCGCGTCCACACCGTGGAACAGGACGAAAACCCGCTTTATCACCGCCTTCTGCTGGCCGCCGGCAAGGCAACCGGACTGCCCGTGCTCTACAACACCAGCTTCAACCTCTTCGGCGATCCGCTGGTTTGTACACCGCGCGATGCTTTGCGCAGCTTTTATTCATCCGGCATCGACGCCCTGTTCGTCGGTAACTTCCTGTTGCAAAAATGACCCCACCCAACGTTCGCCTGATCTCGTGGGACGAAGAGGACGCCGCCCGTCGCGCTCGCGAACTCCAGAACGGCGGCATCCGGGTTGACGCCACTCCGCTCAATTCGTCCGGCCTTGTGTCCGCCCTTCGCGGCATAGGCGCCATCTGTATCGACATCGACCGTTTGCCCTCTCACGGCCGCGAACTGGCAACGGCCATACGCAATACCAAAAGCCTCCGCGACATTCCCATCGTCTTCGCAGGAGGCCAGAAGGACAAGATTCTTTCCCTCCGGCGTGCGTTTCCCGACGCGGCCTATGTGGATTGGGGCCATGCCGCCAGCGCATTGCGCAAAGTCCTGGTCCGCAAGAAACCGCCCGCCCCGCCGAAACCTGCCCCAGTCGTACCGCCGGGTATGATGGCGCGCTACAGCGGCCGTGGACTCCAGGATAAACTCGGCATCACTCCCGATATTCCAATCCTGTTCATCGGCGCACCCGACGGATTCAAGGATCAATTCGGTGACCTCAAGGAATCACGCCAGCCCAAACTGACGCTGTGGTTTACCCGCTCCCACGCCGACCTGGAGCGCGAAATCGAACTCATGAGCGTCCGCGTGGGCCCCGCCATGGCGCTGTGGATCATCTATCCAAAGCAAGGCGGAAAACAGAAGTCCGACTTGACCCAAGCCAATGTGCGAGCCGTCGCTCTAGCCGCCGGCCTCGTCGACTACAAGGTCTGCTCCGTCGATGACACCTGGACCGGCCTGAAATTCGCCAAAAAGAAGTAGCCTCGAAATCGCGAATACGCTGCTTACCTCGGATGACATTCGGGCAGCATTTGCCAACCCACTGCCGCGCGATAGGGCCGGTGATTCGCCGGAACATTCGTCACCCTAAAGACGTATCGTTCACTTATGCTGCAGGAACTCCGCCACGCCATCCGGGTCCTCGCCAAGAACCCCGCCTTCACAACCGTCGCCGCCGTCTCCCTCGCTCTTGGAATTGGTGCAAATTCGGCCATCTTCAGCCTCGCCGACGCTCTTCTGCTGCGGCCGCTCCCCGTAAAGGACGCCGGCGCTGTCGTCGCCGTCCAGTCCACTACGCCCGAAGGCGGCATGGGCTTCGCCTCCTTCCCCGACTTTCGTGACTGGCGCGACCGCAGCAGGTCCTTCGACGATATGGTGGCGTTCCAGTTGACCACCGGAGGCTTCGCCGAGTCCTCCACCGCCATCCCCCAGATGCGCGCCGGCATGCTCGCGAGCAACAATCTCTTCCGCGCAATGGGTGTCGAACCCACCATTGGCCGCGCGTTCTCGCCCACTGAAGGCGTGACGCCGGGGAAGGACGCGATCATTGTCCTCTCGCACGACTTCTGGCGCGATCAGTTTGCCTCCGACCGCTCCGTGGTCGGCCGCACAGTCCGGCTCAACGGCCTCGACTTCCAGGTGATCGGGATCGCTCCCGAGTCCTTTACCGGCATGGATCAATACTTCCGCCCTTCCTACTACGCCCCGCTCACCATGGCGCAAAGGCTCGCAGGCGACAAGGAAGATGCGAACGAGAAGCGCGACAGCCGTCGTTACGCCGTTCGAGGACGCCTGAAGAGCGGGGTAACGCGGGAAGCAGCCCAGGCTGAACTAGCCGGCATAGCCGCCAATCTCGAGCGCGAATATCCGGCCGAGAACCGGCACCGCAGCGTGACCGTCCGTACTGAACTCGACGCCAGAATCAAGCAGTCCCCGCCCGACGCAGCCCTCGTTGCGGGACTGATGTTCCTGGTTGGACTCGTCCTGCTCATCGCCTGCGCCAACGTCGCGAACCTTCTGCTTGCACGCGCTCGCGGCCGGACTCGGGAGATCGCCGTTCGCCTCGCCATCGGCGCCAGCCGCATGCAGCTCGTGCGGCAGTTGATGCTCGAGAGCCTCGTGCTCGCCGCCCTCGCTTGCGGACTCGGAGTCATCATCGGATTCTTCTGTATCGAGTTCTTGCGCACCTTCAAGATCCCCAGCGACATTCCCATCGTCTTTGACCCGCGCATGAACGTCCGCGTTCTGCTCTTCAGCATGGCCGTCTCCGCTGTCAGCGCCCTCGCCGCCGGACTCGTCCCGGCTTGGCGGGCGGCTAGCCCGTCCCTGGTCCCTGCCTTGCGGTCCGCCTCCGCCGGCTCCTCCGCACGCGTTGGCTCCATCGGCCGCAACATCCTGATCATTGGCGAAATCGCAATGGCGATGGTCCTGCTTGTAGCAGCCGGCATGCTCGTCGACGGCTTCCGCAAAATGCTCGTCCTGAACCCCGGCTTCCGCACCGACCATCTGCTCACTATGGACTTCGATCCGTCGCTCGCCAAGTACACAGCCGAGCAGTCACAGTCCTTCTACCGCTATATGCGTGAGCGCGGACACGCGCTTCCAGGCGTGAAAAGCGTTTCGCTTCTGCGCTCAGTCCCATTCGCTCCGATGCAGATGAGCGAGTCCGTTGCCCCGGAAGGGTATCAGTTTGCCAAAGGGCAGGAGTCGGACAACGTCATGGGCAATGTCGTCGATGAGAATTTCTTCGACACGTTCCGGACTCCCATTCTCAAAGGACGCGGCTTTACTGCTGCCGACAAAGCTGGTGCACGGCGCGTCGGCGTGGTGAACGAGCAGTTCGCCAAAGTCTACTGGCCTGGCCAGGATCCCATCGGCAAGAGATTCCGCATCGGCAGCGCGAAGGGAGAATCCGTGGAAGTGGTTGGACTCGCCAAGACTGGCAAGTACCTGTTCCTCGGCGAGTCAGCCATGACGTTCTTCTATCTGCCCTATGACCAGAGCCCAAAAATCGCCATGACCCTTCTCGTCGAGAGCAACGGCGATCCCACTGACCTGGCCGCTCCCATGCAGCAGCTCGCACATTCTTTTGATCCGAACCTGCCGGTCTATAACGTGCGCACGCTGGCCGACTATTACGAGAAGCGCGCCATCACCGCACCCCGCATGATCCTCCGGTCCGTGATGGCGATGGGCCTCACCGGACTCGCCATCGCCATGATGGGACTCTATGGACTCATCGCCTATACAGTCACCCGCCGCACTGCCGAAATCGGCATCCGTATTGCCATCGGCGCACAGCGCAACGACATCCTCCGCATGGTGTTGCGCCAGGGCCTGACGCTCGGAGTCATCGGTGTTGTCGTCGGATCCGCAATCAGCATCCTCGCAGCCCGTGCCATCTCCGCCGGTCTGGTGGGAATGGCCACCCCGAATGCCGCCACCTTCATCATTGTTCCATTCGCGCTTATGGCAATTACGCTCGTCGCCTGCTATGCCCCCGCGTTCCGCGCATCCCGGATCGATCCGCTCATCGCCTTGCGCTATGATTAGCGTCCGGTAAACGGGCCGGTCGCAGGTCTCGTCTGTGTGCATTCCATGCAGACTCAGGTGTTGTGGCCGCGTTGGGCTAGAATAGGCAGTTCACCGATGCAGCCTTTGCGGTACCTCTGTTTGATGGCCGTGCTCGGCGCGCTTTTGTGCGGCCAGACGCCGGTCGACGTCGGCTCCGGCGCCCCCACTCTTTTCATTCAGCAGCTCTTTCAATCAGCTTTCTTCCGCAACGGGTTCGCTAATTCGGTGGCCCTTCCGCCGCTCGGCAATGTCAAGAAGGTGGGCGCTAACGGACTTGTTCAGGAGTTTTCCGATTCCAAGAATACTCCGGGTCTAAAGCTCGCGCTGGTGATGCCAAACTCCACCGTCAACGTGGTGGAAGGCAAAACCTACGTGTTCCAGTTCCAGTCTGTGCTCTACGCTTACTGGACTTCGGTCGGTGCCACCACAGCCGGCATGCCTGTAATGGATACTGCCGCCTGTCCTCAACTGGTGGCCGTGAACACCTGCCAGTATCAGATCTTCGACAAGCCTTACGCACTCTTTGTGTATGGCAACCTGGGAACGCTAACCGGCACCAATTTCTTTATCCGCGACCCCTACTACACCAAGTGGACCAGCTACGGCGGTATTGGCACGATGGGCCCCCCCAACACAGCGGAAACGGCCGTGACCTCCGTCACCAACGCCGCCGCCACGGCTCAAATCTATGATCGCGGCGCCATCTACAACTTCACCACCGGAGTGAATACGGGACGTCAAATTGGCGTCAAGCAGCCCATTTGGGATGTCTATCTCGCCAACGGCGGTCACGTGGGTCAGTTGGGCTTCCCCACTTCCGAAGAGCTCATCACCTCGAATGGCCGGCGCCGCCAGGGGTTTGAAAACGGCGCGGTCGAGTACGACCCGGTGACTCAAGCGGCGACTTTTCTACCCGCCGTCCGCACCGTCAATGTCGTTGCCGCCAGCAGTACCGTCAGGCTCAAAATCGGTGAGACCTCCACCGCGCAAGCTTACCTCGCCGACTCTCAAGGTAATCAACTAACCGGCCGTGAAGTGCTCTGGAGTACCTCCAATGGCCGCGTCGTCAGCGTGACGGCGTCCGGCACCACTGCCACAATCAAGGGAATCGGCGGAGGCTCGGCCACCGTTCGCGCATCTAGCGAGGGCAAGTCCAGCGCGGCCATCACAGTGGTCGTTACGGCTCAATGCTGCGGCATTGGCGAAGGCGCTCCTAACACGGCCATCACCCAGTCGTTTGCAGACGCCGTCACACGTAATCATCTGAACCTGGCTCTCCCCAGTGCCAGCGCTGTCGTGCGAATCGGAGCGGGCTACGTTCAACAGTTCACTGCTGCGGATGGCAGCGGTCCCGTGTGGATTGTGGTTCCCGACAAGGTGGCGACCGGCGTAGTGATCGCCGGGCGATTTCTCGCAGCCTGGCTTGCCGCAGGTGGAGCCAGCGGTCAGCTTGGTTATCCCGTTGCCGACGCAACCGCGGGCGGCCGGCAAATGTTTGAGACCGGTGCGCTCGCAGGGGACCCGGTGCAGTTCGTCTCGGGTGACATCCTCTCCAAATGGGGATCGCTCGGCTTCGAGACCGCCGCTATCGGCTTGCCGCTCGGCCCGCCCCAGCCCTACACCACCTTCCGTGCCTCGCAAGGGCAAGCGCAGCTATTTCGCGGCGGTGTGCTCTACCAGGTGGCCGCGGCCAAGGTCTACGCGGTGGCCGGACTCATCCTGGTCCGATACTCCGCTTCCGGCGCTGCCGCCGGCCGGATCGGCGCGCCCGTCAACGATGAATACACGGTCAACGGCAAGCGTCGTCAGGACTTTGAAGGCGGCTTCATCGATTACGCGCCCACCGATTCCGTCGCGCAATTGACCGAGAACGCTAGGCTGCCCGTCGTCACTGCCACACCGTCCGTCGTCACCGCGGGAACCAGCCTTCGTCTTGCCGCTGGTGGATTCGACAACGGTACGCAGGTCCGAGTGTCCATTACAGGGCAAGCCGACTTCGTCGTTACCGTCGCCTCGGGCGCTTACGTGTGGGACGCCTTTGTGGCCGCCACCGCTAAGAGCGCTTCGGTCACTGTCCGGGCGGTGAGTGTCACGGATGCCACGAAAACCGCGCAGGCGACTTATACCATTCGCGCATCGACTGACGTTCGGCCTGTGCTCGCGGTGGTGGCCGGCGACGATCAGACCGGCGTCCCCGGCGGAGCTCTGCCCCTGCCTCTTCGAATCTCGGTAAAAGACGATTTGGGTAGCCCACTGCCTGGCGTCGCCGTCCTGTTTTCCGCGTCCCCCGGCGCGCGGATTGACTCTTCTGCGTCGGTTACCGACGGCAACGGCGAGGCTACTGCGATCTTGCGGCTTTCAACGAATCAGGGG
This sequence comes from Bryobacterales bacterium, assembly GCA_038212445.1. GTDB lineage: Bacteria > Acidobacteriota > Terriglobia > Bryobacterales > Bryobacteraceae > TMP-7. The sequence continues at coordinate 2,824 of JBBQUM010000016.1, read as the reverse complement.
ATTGCGCTTGCCACTGCGCGTGCTGCCGGTCAGGTGGTGACGTTCAGCAGCAAGGCAGCCTCTTTGTCGTTGTCGAGTTTTCCACACCTCAGCCAGTCGGTGGATGGATTGTTGGGTTCAACAGCGGTGCCGATTTCCCAGAAGGGCGCCATGCTGACTGCCGCCGCGGCCATCCTCCGCTACCACCAGGTGCGCGGCGAGTTGCCAGTGAGCGGGGGACTGGCCGATCCCAACGTCCTCAATGAATCTCTGAAGACCGCTTGTTCTAATGATGCGTCGGGCGCTAAGATCTGCGACGGGTATCTCGGTTCCCAAACGGACCCAATCGTCAATCTCTGGCGCCTCGGTCTCCTGGTGGGACATGCCGTCACGGTCAGCGTCGAAAAGCCGGATTTGCCCGCGATCCGCGACCTCCTGGCGCAGGGATGGCCCGTACTGTTGGCCTTGTCCTTATCCAACGCTCAGACGCAATTCGGCGCTCATTTTGTTGTCGCAACGGGAGTGGGTAGCGCGGGCGAGATCCTCATTATGGACCCGAATCCGGCGTTTGCGCGCAACAGCTTGGCCGACTACACCAACGGGTTTGCCGCCTCCAGTGGCCCGGTCAGCGGTGTCTTGACTGGCGCCGTCCGGCTGCTGCCGGTGGTGCCCGCCGCGTCTGGTTTCCTGGTAGCGGTAACGGGTACCGCGGAGATTAGTTCCCCGATTGGGACTTGCGGGACGAGTCTCGAATTCCCGTCGTTTCTTGCCGTGGCAGGCGTGCCGGTCAACTCGCCTCCGCTGATGCGGTTGCACGACTGTGAGGGGACCGCATCATCGTACGAACTGGATGTCGACGGGAGCCGTTACGAAGGTGTATTCGAGGATCTCGGCCCTACCGCGAATCGCGTCGACATCTCGGGAGCAGGCGCGGTTGCGTTTAACGTGGTGCAGAACAACTCCGTCTGGCAACTGAATCCATCCACTCCAACCATCTTCGCCGGCGGGGTAGTGAACGCCGCTGACTTCTCCAACCGGTTGGCCCCAGGCACAATCGCGACCGTTTTTGGCGGAGGACTCGGCCGTCCCGGCGCCCCCGTCACCGCTGAAATCAGTGGTGCCGCCGCCACCGTCCTCAACTCGTCTCCCTTCCAGGTGAATCTGCGGATCCCTCTGGCAACGCCATCCGGCGCAGCCACCCTCACCCTGAACGCGCCCGGCGGTTCGGCCTCCCAGACCATCCAGATCGTGCCCGTTGCCCCTGCCGTTTTTATGCTCGGCTCGAGGGGCGCTGTGATCAACCGCGACGGCAGCGTGAATGGCCCTTCCAATCCCGCGCTGCGCGGCGACGTCATGGTTGCTTTCGGCACGGGATTCGGATCTGTGAGTCCTAAAGGAACTTTAATGATTACTGATAGTCCGGTGACGGCAAAATTGGGTGATCTGGATGTGCCAGTCCAATTCGCCGGCTTGACTCCCGGTTTTGTCGGGCTGTACCAGATAAATCTGAGCATACCAATGGCCACACCTCCAGGACTGCGACTTATTCTCTCCGTTAAACAGGAAAATATCACCGGTAACCCTGTCGAAGTCGCCATTCAATGAAGCGGCCTCATGTTTCGGAGGAAATAGGTCGGTAAGCGAGGGTCCGGCGTGGTGTAATAAGAGAGGCGTGAGAGCTTGCCAGAAACGGGTAAAGACTCTAGCCGACAACACTTTGCGCTTGACTTTGTCTTGCGCGGGGTGATATGAATATCTTGACTGCGTCCAAGAGTTAACGAGCGGAGTTCATGACACATGAACCCCGCAAGCACGAATAAGCAAGAGAAGTCGCAACGATGAGCCCTGTCAGAGAACGCGCCCTGGAATATGCCGGGGACGAAAAAAGAGTTCAAGCAGCTAGAGGCGTCGACGACGGTACGCAGCGTCGGTACAAGCCGAAGGTTCTTGGGGGAAAGCTCAGATTTTCACGCTGTAACACTCGATGAGGCTCAGGTTGAAAAAGAACTTCCATCAATTCAAAAAAGACTCACAACTTCACAAGGAGAAGGAAATGGCAGATTTTCGCAAATGTTTTTTAGCGTTTGCCGTACTGGCTCTTCTGTCGAGCATAGCAGTAGCCCAACCGGCACTGCAGTGCGTGGCGAACGCTGGTGTGCCGCCGACCGTACGAGCCGAAGGCTTGACGGAACTCGTCGGTGACCTGATTCTGAACTGTACCGGTGGCGTACCTACCCCGGTCAATGGTGTCGTGCCCCAGGCCAACGTCACCGTGTTCTTGAATCTCAATATTACGAGCCGCATTACGAGCAACCCGTTCACGGAAGCTCTCTTAATTTTGGACGAGCCGCATTCGCCCTCGAATCCGGCAGTTCCCCTTCAGGTGTGCGATCCGGCCAATGGTAATGCCGGTGTCTGCACCGTGTTGGGTTCGCCTGCGGGCAATGGTATTGGCACCTACAATCCGCTTCTCGGCGGCAACGGAGCCAACGGCCTGCGTCCGAACGTTTTCCAGGGCCGCCTTACCGGCGCCAACCAGGTGACGTTCTTTGGTGTACCGTTCGATGCTCCGGGTACGAACACCACCCGTATCGTCCGCGTCACCAACCTGCGCGCGAATGCCAACCAGTCGGGTGCCAGCTCCACGCTGATTCCGACTACCATCACTGCTTTCATCTCGATCACCAGCTCGACCTCGGTCGCGTTGAACAATCCGCAGCAGACGGTCGCCTTCATTCAACCGGGCCTCGTCTCTTCGGTGCGCTCGGCGCTATCGTTCATCCAGTGCGTCAGCGCGAATTCGGACATCGCCACCAACCCGGCGAATGGCCTGAATACGACTGGC
>JBBQUM010000015.1:0-193481 GCA_038212445.1 Bryobacterales bacterium | reverse complement strand
TTTTACGCTCGCCGGGCAACAGCAAACCCTTGCAGTAATCCTTCACCGGTGCGTGTCGGTCTTCATGCCCCGCGGCGGTCGCCAGGCCCTCTAAATATGCCGCGAAGCGCTTCTCCTGTGGACCTGGCGCAGAGAGTCTTGCGTCCACAAAACAATTCTACATCAAAATGTTTCTTTTGTGACCCAGTAGTACTAGAGAGCACGAGTGTTTGGATGGCCTTTCATACAGCAATGAGACGGACGTATAAATATTTCCTATTTACCGCGATGGTCGCAGCTGTCGCATTTGCGGCATTGCCGAAGATCTCAAGAGATCTTGACGCAGCGAAGGCGGATGAGAATGTCGATGTAATCGTTCAGTCCAGCGAAGCGCCGACGCCTGCGCAGCATGAGCGCATTACCGGCAAAGGTGGAAAACACAAGGGCGACCTGTCCGCGATCAAGAGTGGCTTCTACTCGATCCAGGGCGGACTGCTGAGGGAACTAGCTGACAATAACGATGTAATCTACATCTCGCGCGACCGTCCAGTTAGTGCCAGTTCCTATGAATACGCGCCCACCGCAGTTAATGCGCCCCTCGCCTGGGCCATTGGCGCGGATGCGAACAACGTCGGCGTGGCGGTGATTGACAGTGGGATTAACGCGCAGCATCCCGACCTATGAAACGGGTCTATTTTTCAAAAAGGCAGCGCTACGAGAGTCGTCTATGAACGGTCTTTTGTGAGCGGGGACAACTCGACAGGTGACGCCTATGGGCATGGAACGCACGTAGCGGGACTGATAGCAGGAAATGGTGCGAGTTCACTGGTCAACTTTTCACGTCCGTGATCCGGGGAATGGCCTCGAACGTGTCGTTGATCAGTCTCCGGGTGCTGGATAGGAATGGTTCCGGTACTGATAGCGGAGTCATTGCTGCTATCGAGCAGGCGATTGCACTGAACTCCAAGTACAACATCCGGATTATCAATTTGTCTCTGGGACGTCCGGTGACGGAAAGCTACAAGACCGACCCCCTCTGCGCGGCCGTAGAAGCCGCCTGGAAGGCCGGGATGGTGGTGGTAGTAGCGGCAGGCAACGAAGGCCGGAACAACACATTCAACACCAACGGGTATGCCCTGATCTCGTCGCCGGGCAACGATCCCTACGTCATTACGGTAGGTGCGATGCGCACGATGGGGACACTGTGGCGGGCCGGCGATGTGATCACCAGCTATAGCTCAAAAGGTCCGACGGCCATCGACCACCTGGTAAAGCCGGATCTGGTTGCGCCCGGCAACCGGCTGGCATCACTCCGCGGAGGTGCGGATCTCTTCAGTACACAATATCCCGCGAATATCATTGCGCTCAATGAGTACATGACACTCTCGTGGACAATGGCGTCGCCGTCGTACTACAAATTGAGCGGAACCAGCATGGGCGCCGCAGTAACGAGCGGAGCCGTAGCGCTCATGTTAGGCAATGAGTCGAAACTGTCTCCCGACACGGTAAAGGCTCGCCTCATGCTGACGGCGAGCAAGATTTTCCCATCCTTCAGCACGGCGACTGATCCGGTAACCGGACAGACCTTCTTAGCCAGAGCGACATTTTTACGGTGGGCGCTGGTTACTTGGATACTTGGGCGGCCGTAAACGCAGGTGGTACAGCCGCGAAGCCGGCACTATCACCGGCGGTAGTCTACAGCGCCAAGAAGCACACCACGAGCATCCTGAACGATGCAGGCGCGGTGTGGGGATCTGGCGCAGTCTGGGGGAGCGGGGCTGTGTGGGGTTCCCGAGTCCTCGATGCCAGTGGAGCGGTTTGGGGTTCGGGTGCCGTATGGGGTTCAAATGTTCTACAGGGATTTGGAGCGGTTTGGGGCAGCGGAGCGGTCTGGGGTTCAAGCCTGACCGCCGGATCTGCCACGCAGTCGCTGGTAGCGGCGACCGCGATCTCGTCACCCGAGGCCGTGAAGATCGCCATCTACGGTGATCAATAGAGCAGAGCAATTTGACAGGTTCGAATGACTCCGGGCGGTCGCATGCAATTGCGGCCGCTCTTTCTTTTTGAAGACGAAGGCGGTCAACGTCGTTTGCGGAGTTCGTTACCGGCGATTCGCGCCTTGACGATCTTCTTGATCAAAGCGGCTGACAGGGGCTTATCGACGGGGAACCTGATAGTGCCTTTGGAGGTCTCGAACTTCTTGAGTTCCTCCTTGAGGGCCACGATCACGGCGGGATCCATCGGATAGAAGCCGCAGTGACCCGGGTGAGCAGTGTATCCCACAAGTGCTCCCTTGTAGCGAAAGGCCGGCATACCGTAACTGATCCCTTCGGTGGCCTCAGCCGGGACCACTGATCGAACTAATGCGCGGACCTTGAGCAGCGTACTGCGCTGAGGCTCAGGAACGGCTGCCAGGTAGTCCTCCACTTCCTTCATGGGAACTTCGTTGTCAGGTTTCTTCACTCGACAAGCCTCCAGCAAGACCTTCAGAGACTATCACACGACTCCGTTCAGTCGGAACAAATTAAGGACAAATTAGTCTGAATATCTATGACCGCAATCCTCTTGGCGCTCGCGCTGTTAACGGACACAGGCCCCTGGCAGGCCTTTTCGGATTGGTTTTCCAAGGAGGGCACCCCTGGTCCACCGCCTATGGTCTTCCAGGCTTACGGGACGAGGCTAAAAGCACAAGGCATCGCCGATGCCGACGTGAAGGTCCGCCTCAAGGAGTTGCAGGAGTACGCGGCTGGGCATTCCAAGGAGGCGCTGACACTCCATTTCAACCGAATCTTCACTTGGCCGAACGCGCCCTTTAGCCGGGAGCCGAGCGAGTTTTTGAAGAGAGCGGCGGCGGGCCGGAAGCCGGGAAGAGTGCTCGATATCGCCATGGGGCAGGGCCGCAACTCCATCTGGCTCGCGAAGAACGGGTGGACGGTGAGCGGCTACGACATTTCGGATGAAGCTTTGCGTCAGGCCAAGACCGCAGCGGAAGCGGCGGGCGTGGCGCTGGATGTAAAGCTCGCCTCGCATGATGAGTACGAACTGGGACAGTCGCAATGGGACCTGATTCTGATGAGTTTCGCCTTCACCAACCTCGACGACAAGGCTTACCTGCAACGAGTGCGGGACTCGCTCAAGCCGGGCGGCGTTCTGGTGATTGAGGGATTTGGCAGCGGACCGGACAAGGAAACGAATCAGATGTTGAAGTCATTTCTGGACTACCGGGTTCTTCTTTTTGAGGACGTGCCGGGCATCTCTGACTGGGGCAAAATAAAGACCCCGCTTCTCCACATGGCGCTCGAAAAACGATAGGGCGCTGCTCAGCGTTTATACTGCGAAGAGCATGGCCGCCCATCGCACTCTTCGATACCAGATAGTCGACGTCTTTACAGAACGGCAACTGGAAGGCAATGCGCTCGCCGTGTTCGCCGATAGTGCGGGACTCGACGACCGCCTGATGCAGCGGATCGCCCGCGAGCTGAATCTATCGGAAACGGTCTTCGTCCTGCCTGCCACCCGGCCGGACTGCGTGGCAAAGCTTCGTATCTTCACACCGTTTCAGGAACTGCCGTTTGCGGGGCATCCTACAGTTGGGACCAGTTTCGTGCTGCTCCAGAATGGCGTGGTTCCTCCTCTGGTGGACCGGTTTACTCTCGAAGAGGGCGTGGGGCCGGTGCCGATCCGGGTAGATACCGGTGATCGTCCGCTGATCTGGCTAACGACTCCGGCGATCGACGAAGGTCCGGTATTCGATCGGGCGGCGTGTGCTGCGGCTGTGGGACTGGACCCGGGCGACCTGCTGAACGTAGCGCCCCGAATCCTGAGTGCCGGGAATCCGACGCTGTTCATCGCGGTGGACGATGCGGCGGCGGTTGACCGGGCGTCGGCGTCCCTCGGCGACTGGCGCAGTCTATCGAAGACCTACGCGGAGCCGTTCTGCATCTTCGTCTTCACACCTACGTCAGAGGGCGCCTACTCGCGCATGTTCGCTCCGGCGTATGGCATCGCGGAGGATCCGGCCACCGGAAGTTCCACCGGTCCGCTGGCGGCGTACATGATTCGCCACCGGCTTGTTTCCGGCGCGCCGGGGACCCGGTTCGTCAGCGAGCAAGGCACACACATGGGCCGCCGAAGCCTGCTTTATGTTCTTTTGCGCGGGGAGTGCGGTGCCGACGGAATCGAGGTGGGCGGGCATGTAACGCCACTCATCGATGCAACCATGCGGCTGACTGACGCGTAGCGAAACTTTAGCGCGGGAATCGGGTTTATCAGAAGCCACCATGCGCCGATCCGCTGTTTCGATTCTGGCCGCGTGCCTCTTGGCACCACTCACCGCCTCGGTTGTTTTCACACCGGGCACCACGGGTCCACGACTGTGGCCCAGCGGAGTTCTCTACTACACAATTGATCCGGCGATCCCGAGTCCACAGCGAATTTTGGACGGGATCCAGATGTGGACCTCCCAGACGCGGCTGCAGATTCTGCCGCGAACGAATCAAGCAGACTACGTGCAGTTCGTGCGGGCCACCGGCGCCGGAGCGGTTTGCGAGTCGTCGGCCATCGGCATGGCCGGGGGCACGCAGTCCATTCAGGTCCTGGATGGTTGTACGGCCGGAATGATGGCGCATGAGTTGGGACATGCTTTCGGCCTGCAGCACGAGCAAGTGCGCACTGATCGCAACTCCTTCGTCACCGTGATGTACGAGAACGTCGACAAGCGAAGGTATCTGAACTTCGAGCAGGCGCCTTTTCTCAATCGCTCGATTGGTTATTACGATTACGGCTCGATCATGCACTACGGCGCCAAGATTTTCGGCGTTGAGGACTCCGATACGATCGAAACAGTGCCTGTGGGCATCCCGATCGGGCAGCGAACTGCGCTTTCGGCCGGGGATATCGACGGCGTTTCGCGAGTCTATGGATTCACTTCCGGCACGACGACGATTACCACCGTGCCGGCGGGTCAGAGGCTTCTCGTAGATGGAGTGGCGGGTATCAGTCCGCAGTCGTTCAACTGGACCCCGGGAAGTCTTCATACGGTTGGATTTCCGCCGCCCGGGATCAGCATCCCTGAGGGTCCCACGCCGGCCTTCGCGTTCGTTCGCTGGACCGATGGAGGCGCGGAATCGCACAGCATAACAGTCTCAACGGATGTGACGGTCTTTTGCGCGGAATTTCAGGAACGGCATCAACTGGCGTTTGGATCGGCTTCGGGCGGCGCCATCACCGCGGCGCCGCAGCCGGATAACCGCTACTATCCGCTGCGCCTACCAGTTAAGCTAACTGCGACCGCAAATGCAGGATCGACGTTTGTTGCATGGAATCCGGCGGGCGACCTGGCGTTGAACGGCGAAAGCCAGTCCACCGCCGTAGCGATCACGGAAGTCCTGAACCCTAACACTGTGTTTGACGCGGTCTTTTCCGCGGCACCGGTTGTGACGGTTGATTCGCGGCCGGCGGGCAGACGCGTAATCGTCGACGGCACCGCGCACATAACGCCCGCCCGCTTTGTATGGAATTTCGGATCGACGCACACGCTCGATGCTCAGGCGTCCCAAACCAGCGCCACCGGTTCATCCACCTACGCCTTCACCGCCTGGCAGGACGGCAACACGGCTGCGGCACGCAGCGTCACAGCGGGAAGCGCGAGCACAACCTTTACCGCCAACTATGCGCCCAGGTACTTGCTCACGCTCAATACAGCCGGCGGCGGCACGGTTACCGCTACGCCGCCGTCAGCGGACGGGTTTTACGCCGCGGGCACAGTAGTACAGATTGCAGCGCAGGCGTCAGCGGGATCGTTCTTTCGGTACTGGCTGGGCGATCTGAACGGCGGCAGCCCGGCGGCGACAATCACCATAAACGACCAGCATGAGGCTACGGCGTTCTTTAACACCGTGAGCGGGATTCTAGTGACCAATGCGGTTAGCTACCGGTCGAATCCGTTTTTCAACGTCACCGGCGCGGCGGTGGCAGCGAATGAAATAGTGAGCGTTTTCGGCGATGGCATTGGGCCCGCTACCGCCGTGGCGGGAGAAATCGATTCCTCGGGAAGGGTGACGACGAACCTCGGCGGAGTGTCGGTGAGCTTCGATGGCGTACTGGCGCCGATTCTTTATGCCGCATCCAACCAGATCAACGTTGTCGTGCCCCCAGGCGTCACGCCGGGAGTGAATAGGCAGGTCCGCGTCACGAAGAACGGTAGTGCAGTAGGGACGCTGGGTGTGGGCGTCGACGCCACCGCGCCGGCGCTGGCCACGGCGGACGGATCGGGTGTTGGTCAAGCCGCGGCGTTGAATCAGGACAATTCTCTGAACTCGTCCGCAAGTCCCGCGCCGCCAGGCTCAGTCATCACTCTGTTCGCCACCGGCGGCGGGGCGTGGAGCGATGTCATTCCGGCAGGTGAGGTGATCGGAACCACGCTCACCCAACCCGTCGCTCCGGTGCAAGTCCGCATTGGGAAATTACCAGCGAAGGTTCTGTATGCAGGCACGGCCCCGGGGCTGGTCAATGGAGTGTTGCAGGTGAACGTTCAGTTGCCGCTGGAACTGCTCGGTGGGCCATTGGTTCCAATCCAACTCATTGCCGGCGATATCGCGAGTCCTCCGGGTATCACGATCGCGGTCCAGTAGCAGCGGCCCCGACGTTTTCTCCCAACCAGGAGACTATTGAATGAAGCGTCGAGCGCTCTTGGACGGCCGGCTTTTCAAAACGAGCAGAAGTCCGGCAAAGCTCAGGCAAGCAGAAGTGGGATGGGGTTCCCGCCCCGTTTTCTGTGGTGGGGTAGTTTTCGACCGGCAAACTGGATTTTTCAGCCGGCCTTAACACGCTCGCCCACGATGAGGCACGGCCCACGACTCGCAACTTTTGGGTTGCATATCTATCACGGTCAGGCTAATATGCAACTTGGAGGTTGCGTTAATGACTGCATCAGAATTGGCAAGAATAGACCGATCGATAGAGATCAAAGCTGCGCCGGAGCGCGTCTGGAGTGCGCTCACAACGAAAGAGGATCTAGGGGCCTGGTTTCAGGTAAGGATTGAGGGAGAGGTTTCCGCGGGAGAAGAAGTCTGGATGGAGACCACACACATGCCTGGGAACCCGAAACGGTTCCGCGTGCGTTTCGTCGAGTTGACGCCGCCCGAGCGTTTTGTTTGGGAATGGCATCCGGGCGCGCCGGATCCTGCTGTCGACTACTCACGCGAACCGCGCACCAGGGTTACCTTCACGCTCGAGCCCAAAGGTAGTGGAACGCTGCTGAGCGTCGCGGAGACCGGGTTTGACGAGATCTCGCTCGCCCGCCGCGCGAAGGTTCATGGTGACAACAGCAAGGGCTGGACGGAAGTGCTTGTTTGGGTGCAGCGGTATGTCGACGCGAAGGGTTGAGATCGGTCTGGCCGAAGCTGCGCTGTTGTTCGCCGCGCTCGGTGACCAGACGAGGCTCGCCTTACTGCAACGGCTGGCGCAGGGCGGTCCCGCATCCATCTCCGTGCTGTCGGAGAGCTTTCAGGTAACCCGCCAGGCAGTGACCAAGCATCTGCAGTTTCTGGCGTCAGCCGGAGTAATTGAAGGAAGACGGGAAGGGCGGGAGCATGTATGGGCGATGAATCCTGCCCGCCTGACCGAGGCACATCGCTGTCTGGACGTGATTGCACGTGGTTGGGACGATGCCCTGGCACGCTTGAAGGCGCGGGTGGAAGGTTGAGATTCGACTCAACCTCCACCGGCCGCCGATCCCAGCGGGACAAATTCACCCGACGCTTCGTCGAATTCAGTTACCGTGCCACGCCCGATGTCGTAAACCCAGCCATACAGCGTGAGGTCGCCGTCCTTCAAACGCGCCGCGACACTGGGATGAGATCGTAAGTTCTGCAACTGCGCGACCACGTTCTGTTCGGTGAGGGAGAGTATGAATTCGAGGCTGGGCTGCGGATCGCGTTGGGCCACTTTCGCGTAACGCAGCCAGGCGGTGACGTTCGGATAGTCGGTGAGCGCATCGGGATTCAGCGCTCCTTTCATAACGCCGCAATCCGTATGGCCGCACACGATCACTGCTCCCACTTCAAGCACGCCGACGGCGTATTCAACCGTAGCTGAGACGCCGCCGATCGCGTCAGGGTACGGCGGCACGATGTTGCCGATGACGCGGCAGATGAACAACTCGCCGGGCTTGGTTTGAGTTAAGAGGGAGGGGTCGATCCGGGAGTCAGCACAGGTGATGAAGAGCGCATCGGGGCGCTGTCCGAGGGCGAGCTTTTCGAACAGCTCCTGATGCCTGGGATAAACGTGCTTTTGAAAGCGGGAGACACCACCGAGGAATTTTTCCACTGCCATAGTTTTACCGTCGATCTCCGGGCTTGGCCGCCGCTGAAGGCGCGGGAGCAGGCTGGCTCAAAAATGTCGCAACATCCTTAGCGGCTTTGGTCTCGACGCCGGGCTTTTGCAGGAAGCCGAGATCACGAAACCAGTCGACGTAACGAAACTGCCAGGTGCCGAACGGGATGTCGTTGCGGTCTGTAAGTCCCCCACTCATCCGGCTGCCATCCGGTAGCGGATCACCGGGATGACGACCGTTGCCGTAGATGTGCATCTCGATATTTGGAATGCTGGCAGCGAGCATCGCGTTGAAATATTCGATGGCCCAGATGGCGTGACCGCGGTCACCTGCCCCGGCGCAAACGATGAAGGCGGGAGCAACGTTGCGCGGCACGGGCGGAGGCGTCCGGTTGCGAGCGAAGGGAGAGGGACCGGGGTAGATGATGCCCACAAAGTCCGCGCGCGAGCTGATGCCCGCAAAGGGATCAGCTAGATCGCTGTTCTTTTTGTCGAAGTCCTCGAACAGAACGGTTGCGGCGGCTGCCAGTTCGGCGCCGGCGGAGAATCCCACGATTCCGATCTTGGCCGGGTCGATGTCCCACTGTCTTGCGTACGCACGGACAACGCGAATCGCCTGAAGAGCATCGTACACCGCATCAGTTTGCGCATTGTAGCCGTCGCGGCGGAGACGGTTGCGCAAGATGATTGTGTTGACGCCGTAGTTGTAAAAGAAGGGAACAAAGTCAGCGCTCTCCGAGCCCACGTTGAGCGTGTTGTGTCCCCCACCCGCTACCAGGATCACGGCAGCCCCGGTGTTGATTCCGCGATCGACGCGATGGAACTCGATGGAGGGGTTATGAATGTTGACGATGCTGTTGATTCGTCCCGCCACCACTTGGCTCATGTTGTACTGCTCGGCCTCGCGGACACGCTCTGCCTTCAGAAATGGCGAGCCGGAGGGATATAGAGGAATCACGACCCCTCCAGGCAGAATGGGCTGGGGAGCATAGGGGGAGTCCGAGATGGGGCCTGGCGCCGGAATGCCGAGTGGCTCGGGCAAAGCCGGCAACGGGGCACGGCCAGTTTGGGCATCCATCGCCGGCGCAGCGGCGAGGAGAAGCAGTAGCGCGGCGGTTGATGCGATTACACTACGTTTCATATCAGTTACTGTCATTGTTGATGATTCGACCGAATATATCATCGATGCCGGTGGGACCGGACGGACCGCGTGATCGCCTGGCTGAGGAGTTGCGAGGCTTCGGGATTCTCGGCCTGCTCGCGTTCGTACTCATCTCGGCCGGGAATCTGATCGTCGTTCCGTTGAGCGCAGTACTCGTTTTGATATGGACCCGGCTGTCACGGACTCCACTGAGTGAGATTGGCTTCGTGCGTCCGAAATGCTGGATTCGCAGCTTGGTAATCGGCATTCTGGCGGGCGCGGCGTTGAAGGTTTTCCTCAAGATGATTGTTATGCCGATTTTAGGCGCGCCTGCGACCAATCAGGCCTATCACTACCTGGAGGGCAACCGCGGCGCACTGCCAGGCATCCTGTTTGGCTTGATAGTCGGCGCAGGGTTTGGTGAGGAGACTGTCTTCCGAGGGTATCTCTTCGAGAGACTTGGTCAGATTGTGGGAGACACACGGCGAGCGAAAGCGATAATCGTGGTCCTGACGGCGGCGTGGTTTGGCTTGGCCCATCTGTCGGAACAGGGGCTGCCCGGCTTTGAGCAGGCCACAATCGTTGGGCTGGTATTGGGCGCGATGCGGGCAAAGTCCGGTCAACTTTGGACAGCGATTTTCACGCACGCAGCATTTGACCTGACGGCGCTCGCGATCATTTACTGGAATCTCGAGGTCGCGGTGGCTACGTTCGTGTTCAAGTAGAAGTCTTGGCCGGCCGGCGGCCGCTGAACCGGCTTGGCCCGGTAACGGCGGCGTCAAAGCTTGCCGCGATGGCGTCGAAGGCAGGGGTGGCGCCGTTCCACCGCAATTGGTCGACATCCTCAAACAGCGGAATGTCGGTACGCAGTGTCGCCAGCGTGCGGAACAACAAGGCCTGCTCCCGCTGCTGATTGAGGGTGCGAGCCAGACCTACGGCATTCGAGGCGTCGACGTGCCATTCGCCGGCATCGGCTGGAATGGCTTCAATGTGGCCGAACTTGGCGAGGACGGCGGCAGTCGATTTTGCGCCCCAACCCGCCAAGCCGGGGTAGCCGTCGGCCGCGTCGCCCACCAATGCCAGGTAGTCCGGAATGGAAGCTGGCGGTACGCCGAATTTCTTGATCACCCCTGCCTCATCGAGCGTCACGCGGGTACGCCGGTTCAGTTGAACGATGCGGTTGCCGCTGACACACTGACCGAGATCCTTATCCGGGGTGCAGATGATCACCTGCTCCACCCGGGGGTCGCGCGCGGCTGTCACTGCGCCGGCGCCCAGCGCGTCGTCGGCCTCAAATTCCACCATCGGCCACACCACGACACCGGCGGCAACCAGAGCTTCTTCGAGGGGCACGAATTGCGCAAACAACACCGGATCAATGCCGGCGCCCGTTTTGTATCCGGGCCAGAGGTCATTACGGAACGACTCGATGACATGGTCAGTGGCGACGGCGACATGGGTAGCGCCGGCGCGGATCATGCCGAGGACAGAAGTGACCACCCCTCGGACTGCGCCGATTTCACGGCCGTTTTGATCGAGAGCCGAAGGGACGGCGAAGTAGTGCCGGAACAACTCGTAGGTGCCGTCGACCAGATGAACCTGCATGATGTTTCGGACTCCATTAAGCAGCTTACTGTAAATTGTGTGAGACTTTTACAAAGCCGATCGCACTACTATACTTGGCAGCCGCAAGATCGCCATGTAAGCCATGACACAGATTCGCATACTGCTGGTGCAGCAAGATCTTAGCGAAGCGCAGTTCATCCGGGACGCGCTGGACGAAAGTCAGGAGAGCTGTGTTCCAGGCTCGTGGTCTGCGCTGGAGGTTACTCACATCGAGGCGCTCAACGACGCGCAAGTAGTTGCAGCGGCGGGGGAAGCGGACGTGATTCTTCTCGATCCAGCGCTTGACGGAGTTACGCCTTACTCCGCCTTCCGGACCTTGCGGGAAGCCGCGTCCGAGATACCGATCATTCTGCTCCTGAATGCTGCCGACGAAGGACTGGCTGGGCGTCTGCTCAGGGACGGGGCGCAAGACTACCTGATCAAGACCGAGATCGATTGCGGTCCTCTGTTACGCTCGATCCGGAACGCATTGGAGCGCCAGCGTCACCTGAACGGTTTCCGCCGTAATTCGACATTTGATGATCTCACCGGGTTGTTCAACGATACGGGGTTCCACGCGGCGGGCACACGGGAGTTGCACCTGGCAGGTGGAAGCGGGCAACCGCTACTGCTGGTGCTGGCTGAAATCGAGAATCTCGAGGATCTGACGTCTGCATATGGACTGGAGATGCGCGATACCTGCTTGATTGACGCGGCGGACGTCTTGCGGGCGAACGCCGGGCAGATGGCACTTCTCGGCTGCTTTGATAGCAGGCGTTTCGCGGCCCTGGTGTGGAACATGCGACCGGAGGAGTTCATTGGACGCATTCAGTCGGCTATGTCCTCCACGGCGCGTCCATTCGCTTTCGAATTCGGCTGGGCGGTGACGCATCCGGGGGCCATTGAGTCTCTGGATCCTTTGCTTGTCGCCGCTGAATCGAGCCTGTGCGACAATGAACGCACATACTCGGCAGATCCGACATTATCGCGCTCGACGCTACCTACAGTCTCGGCAATAGCCCGACAGGCGTAGGCGTCTATTCACGCCAGATCTTGGCCGGTCTTGCCCTGCAGCATCCCGAAACTTCTTTCCAATTTGCCTACCGCAGCCATGCGCTCCGGCGCTCGCTGCGCGAATCCCTGCCATCCAACGCTTCCCGAGCCTGGCTGCATTCACGGGGGACTCTTCCTGGGAGTGCAAAACTCTTCCACAGCCTGAACCAGCGGCTAGATTCGCGCTTTCCCAAGGCGATTGCAACATTCCACGACCTATTCGTCATTTCGGGAGAGTATTCCACTGAAGAATTTCGAGCACGCTTTGCTGCGCAGGCGCGAGCGGCGGCTGAAAGGGCCGACCTGCTGATCGCTGTCTCCCAATTCACGGCCAGCCAGCTAACCGATCTGCTCGGCGTGGATCCGGGCCGTATTCGCGTCATTCATCACGGCGTTGAAGTGCCAACAGTAGCACCGCCCCCCGACTCAAGCCGGGAGAATCTGATTCTGCATGTTGGGGCGATTCAAAAACGGAAAAACCTCGCGCGCCTCGTGGCGGCGTTTGAAGCGATGCCGGCCGGATGGAGACTGGTGCTGGCAGGGTCGCAAGGCTTTGGCGCGACGGAGATCCTGGAGCGCATTGCCCGCAGTCCGCGGCGGGCGGACATCGAACTGCCGGGCTACGTCACAGATGCGCAACTCAACGATCTGTACGGTCGCGCCCGGGTGTTTGCCTTTCCGTCGCTGGATGAAGGCTTCGGAATGCCGGTGCTGGATGCCATGGCGCGTGGAGTGCCGGTGCTGACGTCGTCCGGCTCAGCTCTCAGCGAAGTGGCGGGCGATGCGGCGTATCTCGTAGAAGTAGATCGAACTGAGGCTATCGTGGAGGGCTTACGGATGTTCGGAGACAGTGAGGAGCAGCGTCAGAAGTTTCGCGTGCGGGGGCTAAGGAGGACTACAGAATTTAGCTGGACCAAGGCCGTGGAGGCGACTTGGGCGGTGTATGCCGAATTACTCTAGCGGTCGGAGTGCTCTTCGTCGATCGAGATTTTCAGTGCTTTGAGAAACTTCTGATCCTGAGAAGTTAGCTTGATCTTGCCGGTGGACTCAAATCGCGTGCGAGGAACACTAGGCTCGGCATCGACGGTTTCTCCGTCGTTGTCATCTTCGGCACCCTCTTCGCGCTTGTTAAATCCGATGGTCGCTTCCAGGACAAGGAAGACGTCGTAACCGGCTCGTTTGATCTCCCCGATTGCGGCCGCAATGCGATCCGAATCCGAGAGCGACTCGTTGATAGCGTTGCCTAACTCCTGCATCAACTCTTTAAGTCGGTCTTCCAAATGACGCCCCTTTCGTCCCTCCGGGCAACCTTAAGAATATCACTACTCTTGAGGATGGACCGCAAGCCCACCTGGTTCCAGCTTTTTGGCATACCCCATGACTCAAACAGCATATCGACAACCGCTGAGCATTACTGTAGCAGCCTGAACGCCACTCGTGTTGCGACGGTTTGGTAGCATGAGATAAGAACTTCATGAAGCTGCTGCGCGATCTCGTCAAACATCTGCTACCAGGCGTCATAAAGCCGGTCCACGCATTGTGGAACGAGATTATTGGCTTTATTTTCCTGGTTTTAGCAGCTTTGATTGGAGTCTCCACCTGGCGGCGTGCTCAGAATTTCAATTCCGAAATCGGCGGGGTGCTGATCATCATCGCATCCTGCCTTTTTGCCGTGCTCTTAGCGTGGTTTGGGATCTCTTCTTTTTGGAAGGCGCGTAAAATCTCCCGCTCCTGAGCTCAAAAAGAGAATCCACAGCTAAAAAGAGGTTTTGGTGCGGATGAGAGGACTTGAACCTCCACGGGGATTCCCCACAACGACCTCAACGTTGCGCGTCTGCCAATTCCGCCACATCCGCGGGCAAACTCAGTCTAACATAGCTACTTCTTAGGTTGCTGTGCAGGCACCTTAGGTAGCTTATTTACATCAATCGGCGTCGTCGTGGAAGGTCCCTTTTCTCCGCCCGCGCCCAACGGCGTAACGGTCACCGACGGCGTTGCAGCGCCTGGTGCTCCTGCGGGAGCCTTTGCCGGAACAGTCGCTTTCGACGCTCCGCCCTTCGACCGTTCAACGACGCTCGAACCGGAACCCGCTGCCCGGCTGGCCAGGATGGCCAGAGAGAGCGACGTCACCATAAACAGGGCCGCAGCGATTGTAGTGGCTTTCGAGAGAACAGTCGCGGAGCCCCTGGGCCCAAACGCAGTCTGAGATCCCATACCGCCAAACGCGCCCGCCAGATCCGCAGCTTTGCCGCTTTGCAGCAGCACCACGATCACCAGAAAGACGCAAATCACCACGTGAACAATCGTCAGCAGAATCAACATAAAAAGGATTTCCAGCGGGAACGGGGTCTCAACTGAGGGAGTCTAAACCGGCCGAACTGCCTCACTCAGTATAGCAGCGCTACCGGTACGCTGCCACGCCCGTTACACGCTCGCCGATTACAAGAGCGTGGATATGGTCAGTCCCCTCGTAAGTCTTGACCGTCTCCAGGTTGCACAGGTGGCGCATGATCGGGTATTCGTCGATGATTCCGTTGGCGCCCATAAGGTCACGCGAGAGCCGAGCACAGTCGAGCGCCATTGCGACGTTATTCCGTTTCAGCATGGAAATATGCGCAGGTTCGAGTTTCTTCGAGTCCTTGAGACGGCCGGCGTGCAAGGCCAGCAACTGCGCCTTAGTGATTTCCGTAATCATGCAGGCTAGCTTCTCCTGCACCAGTTGATGGGAGGCGAGAGGCCGGTCGTCAAACTGTTTCCGGATCACCGAGTAGGCTCGAGCCGTTTCGTAGCAGTCCATGGCGGCGCCCAGGACGCCCCAACCGATGCCGAAGCGGGCTTGCGAAAGGCATCCGAGCGGCCCTTTAAGACCGCGAACGTTGGGAAGCATTGCGCTCTTAGGAACGCGGCAGTCGGCTAGAGCCAGGCTCGAAGTCGTCGACGCGCGCATTGACAGCTTGCCGTGAATATCGGATGTAGTGAAGCCGGGCGTGCTCTTCTCCACCAGGAATCCGCGGATACCGTCTTCGGCGCGAGCCCAAACGATCGCTACGTTGGCAACGCTGCCGTTGGTAATCCATGTCTTCTCACCGTTGAGGATCCAGTGGTCCCCATCCTGACGGGCCTTGGTCGTCATCCCTGCCGGATTGGAGCCAAACCCAGGTTCGGTGAGGCCAAAGCAGCCGATGGCTTCACCCGATTGCAGCTTGGGAAGCCAGTGTTGTTTCTGCTCCTCGCTGCCATAGGTAAGGATCGGGTACATCACCAGGGCGCCCTGAACGGAGACGAAGCTGCGGACGCCGGAGTCGCCTCGCTCAAGCTCCTGCATGATCAGCCCATACTCGACGTTGCTCATTCCGGCGCAGCCGTAACCGTCGAGGTTGGCTCCAAAAAAACCGAGCCGCCCCATCTCGGCAACAAGCTCCGATGGAAAGCGGCCCTCGCGAAAACAATCGCGTATTACAGGAATTACTCGCTCGTCTACGAACTGCCGCGCTGTTTGGCGAACCAGCAGTTCTTGTTCGTTCAGCTGAGAGTCAATCAAGAAATAGTCAACGCCGGGAAATCGAGCCATCTCCCGCTAGCATAGCGCCGATAGTGGCCTACTTGTCCTTGGTCTTCTCTTTGATCTTGTCAGCGCCCTTCTCGGTGGCGGCGGCGGTCTTGTGGACGCCCTTCTTGGTTTCCTTACCGACCTGCTTGCCCGTGTTCTTAGCCGCCCGGCCGGTGGCCTTGGTAGCGTCCTTCACGTCGCGGCCGGCTTCTTTGATAGGCTCCTTTACTTCCTGGGCGCCCATCGGCGAAATTGCGAGGCCACAAGCCATCGCTCCTGCCATCAATGCATAACTGAGTTTCATTTGCGTTTCGTCTCCCGCCTGCATCTAATGCAAGCGAGATACCATGACTCAGAATCATCATGTTAGCGAGGCAGGTCGTATTTTTTGCCGGAAAGACCGCGTAACGAAGGCTTAAGAACTTTTAAGGATTCGGGACTACTTTTCTTCACGAATCTGCTGGCTGAGATAGCGTTCGTAGCCCATCTCTTTGATCTGGCCCACCTGGGCTTCTAGCCAGTCGACGTGCTGTTCTTCGTCCTTGAGGAGACGCTCGAACAATTCGCGAGAGGCATTGTCGCCTTCGTCGCGGGCGAGCTTCACGGACTCGTTGTACATCTTGCAGGCATTGATCTCAAGCGCGAGGTCATTTTCGAGCTGGGCCTTCACGTTCGCGCCGATGTTGAGTTGCATCAGTTCGGTGAGATTGGGCGTGCCATCCAGAAAGAGAATTCGCTCGATGATCTCTTCAGCATGTTTCATCTCGTCGATGGACTGCTTCTTGATAAACTTCCCAAGCTTGTCGTAGTGCCAGTTCTCACACATTTCGGCGTGGAGAAAATACTGATTGATTGCAGTCAGTTCCTCTTTTAGAGCTTCGTTCAACTTCGCAATTACTTTAGGATTGCCCTTCATAGGCCTGAATTCTATCGTGTCCCGCGCACAATTGCTGCAAACGAAGCGCCGGCAATCTGCGAATGCGTCAGGCCGGTACGCTCGAGCACATACTGCTCATTCATGGCTCCGCACTGGATGGCGCGAAGAAAGAAGTTCAGCAGTCCCTGTCCGGTGGCGGCGTCGTCGAATTTTTGTCCAACCATGGTGGCCTGCGCCGCGCGGTCGACAAAATTCTTCAACCGCGCACTCGCTTCAGCGCTGGCTTCGTCATAAAAGCTGTAGACGGCCGCAAATCTGGAGACAAGCTGTGCCGGATGAAGATCCCATCCTTGGTAGAAACCCATGCGCAGGGCGTGCCGCACATTTCGATAATGCAGGCGCCAGGCGTCACGGACTCCGTCGGCGCCCCTTTCACGAGCAACCGGCATGACGTTGGTGGGGCCGTCGGAGATCCATACTCCTTCGGGCACAAACGCGACTTGCATCATGTGGCGAGCCATGTCGCAGGCAGGATGAAGCAGGTCCTGCTCATTGGCAGCGATGCCGATGCTTGCGGTGTAATCGAAGGGCCCAAAATGCGCACCGCGCACGCGTCCTTGTCCGGCAGCGAGAAAGTCGTGGAGGTTGTCGCCGCGAAAGCACTGCGGTGTTTCGATCATGATCTCTATAGCGATCGACCCGGGAGCTGTCCGCGTTTCCGCTTCGAGTGCGCCCAGGCGCTTGGCGAGTTCGGCCACCTGTTCCGGCTTCGTGATCTTCGGCAGTGTGACCGCGAAATCGGTTGGAACCGCGTCTCCTAACTCCCGGAAGAACAGCTCAAGGGTACGAACGGCACGATCGTGGAGTTCCGCCGTGAAGGGCTTGATCCGGATGCCCATGTAGGGCGGCAGGACGCCGGCACTGCGCCCTTCGCGCACCTGCACGGCTGCACTGACGGCATGGCCGTCCTCCTCGGCGTCAGTCCGGTACCCGTAGCCGTCCTCGAAATCGATCCGATAGTCCTCTACCGGCTCCGTGTTGAGTTTTTCAAGCACTCTAGCGGCAACCGCGCCAGTGACGCCAAGACTTTCATCGATTGGCCCGTACTGTCCGGCGGCGGCTAGCGCTACCTTGCCGAGCCTGGCGCTGATGTCCTGTTTGAATAAGTTGGCACCGCCATACACGACGTGCACCGGCTGGCGTTGTTTCATGCGGTAATCGAAACCGCCACCACGAGGGCGCCTTTATGCTGGCAATTGACCGATGGCCCCCAGCGTTCCTCGAACATCTCGCGGCTTAACTCGATCTGGAGCAACTTTGTCAACCGCAGGGTGTACAGGTGCTTGATTCCCCGCTCCCCAAACCACTCGGCCTGATTCTGCTTGTTCAAGCCAAGCACCCATTGTTTGGACACCTCGGTCTCTGACATCGTCTCCACGTCGGCCTTCCAAAAGTGCGAAATGTGAATCCAGTCCTTCTGCCGCCAGATTTTGTAATACCCGACCCGCTCTTGCACTGAACCCGAGCTAAACTCCTTGGTTTCAGGCTTGTCGTCATCTATTTTGACTTGTCCGTGTTCAGGAGTCTGGCCGGAAAACCCACTGCCGGGCGTCTGCACGACGCCGCGAATCTGAAGATTCGAGGAACCCTTCATCCCGAGCGCAAACTCGAGCACGGCGGCGCGAGCTTCGGCATCTCCGCCATTGGAGTCAATCAGGTGCTCGATATGAGTGTTGAGCTCAATTCGGTCCATATAGAACTAAGGTGCGTTTTGACCGCCAAATTTATCCTAGAATATTCGCATGACCTGGGTCCGGCTTATCGCTGCATTGGCACTGCTAGCGGCGTCGACCTTGTCGGCATGGGTGGACCCTGAAGAGTCCTTCATCGGGAGTCGTAGAAATTATTGGGCTTTTCGAAAGCCGCTGCGCCCCGAAGTCCCTTCCGGAGTACGCGCCATCGATTTCCTCAACGGGAAGCCTACGAGCCGATTGCTCGAACGAGCGCAGCTTTTGCGCCGGGTAACGCTCGACCTCACCGGTCTGCCTCCAACTCCCGCTGAAGTGGAGGCCTTTGTGGCTGACCGCTCTTCCGGCGCCTATGAAAAAGTGGTGGACCGGCTGCTTGCCTCGACGCGATACGGCGAGCGGTGGGCGCAACATTGGCTGGACATTGTCCGGTATGCCGACACCAATGGGTACGAACTCGACGAAGAGCGTCCGCAGGCGTGGCGCTATCGCGACTACGTGGTGGAATCATTCAACCGGGACAAACCTTACGACCGATTCGTACGTGAGCAGATCGCGGGCGATGAGCTATACCCGGGCGATCGCCAGGCATTGATCGCCACCGGTTTTCACCGCGCGGGTCCAATCCACCTGGTGAGCGGCAACCAGGATGAGGAGATGAACCGTCAGGAAGTGCTGACCGAGATGTCGGGCGCAATCGGGTCGGTGTTTCTGGGGCTCACCGTAGGCTGTGCGCGGTGTCACAACCACAAGTTCGACCCCATTCTTCAGGCTGACTACTACAGGCTTCAGGCAATCCACGCGGCCACCGATTACAAAGACATCGACGTGGCGACCGAAGCCGAAAAGACAACGTATGAGAGCGCTGAGAAGGCTTATAAGGCACGGATAGACCCGATCCAGAAGCAGATTGCAGCCATCGAGAAACCTCATCGCGATCGGATTCGTGCGGAACGCAAGGCCCTTATCGAGCCGGAACTTCAGCGCGC
Source organism: Bryobacterales bacterium (assembly GCA_038212445.1). GTDB lineage: Bacteria > Acidobacteriota > Terriglobia > Bryobacterales > Bryobacteraceae > TMP-7. The sequence goes on along the minus strand of JBBQUM010000015.1, from coordinate 174,205 downwards.
GCTCGACATTTCAAGAGGCCAGCGGACGGAGGAGCAGAAACGGCTGGCAAAGGACGCCGAGGAGCGGATCAACCCCACCTGGGATGAGTTGCTGGCGGTCATCCCCGCGCCTGAAAAGGAGCGCCGCCGGGCACTGCGGACAGAGCTACACCGGCTGGAACTCGACGCTCCCGAGCCGCCGCCTACTGCGTACGCCGTCGCAAACATGAAAGCTGCGCCGCAGGCCTACATCCTCCAGATTGGCGATCCGAAGCACAAGATGGGCGTGGTGGAACCTGGTTTACCCGTGGTGCTGGCGGGTCACGCGGCGTATCCGCAGGGGGCTGAAGGACGCCGCTCCGCGCTCGCGCAGTGGCTGGTCTCGCCCGAGCACCCGCTCACCTCGCGAGTGATGGTGAACCGCATCTGGCAGTTCCGGATGGGAACCGGTATCGTCGCCACGCCGAATGATTTTGGGACCCTGGGAGCCCGGCCGTCGAACCAGAAGCTGTTGGACTGGCTGGCCACCGAATTCGTGGCGCGACAGTGGAGCGTCAAGACGATTGACCGTCTGATCGTGACGTCGGCGGCCTACCAACAGTCGGGTCAACGACGCCGGTTGGAGGGCGAGGAGATTCGGGACAGCATCCTGGCTGTTTCAGGCGCGCTCAACACAAAGATGGGCGGGCGTCCGGTGCGGGTCCCAATCGAAAAGGAAATCTACGAGATCATCTTTACTGAGCACGAGCCGGATAATCTCTGGCCGCTTGCCGCGGACAAGACAGAGCAGTACCGGCGAAGTCTATACCTGTTAAATAAGAGGACGGTGCGGCTGCCGATGCTCGCAAACTTCGATCAACCCGATGCCATGTCGTCATGTCCGGAACGTCCTGTAAGCACGCACGCTCTTCAGGCGCTCACCATGATCAACAGCGATTTCATGCACGAGCAGTCGGAGCTATTCAAGGAGCGGCTCGAGAAGGAGTGCGGCCCCGCCCGCGATTGCCAGGTGACTCGCGCTCATCAACTGGCACTGGCGCGCCGGCCCAAGCCAGCGGAGATTGCGATGAGCCGGACTTTCTTTGCCGGCGGTGGATCGCTCCAGCAGTTTTGCCTGGCGATGTTGAATCGTAACGAGTTTGTTTACCTGCCATGAACCCCACCCGTCGCAATATTTTGAAGGCAGCAGCCAACGGCTTTGGCGCCGTGGCACTGGAAGCGATGCTTCAGCGGGAGATGGGTGCGGCCGCGCGTGTGAACCCACTGGCCGCCAAGCCTCCGCATTTTTCAGGCAAGGCGAAGTCGGTGATTTTCCTGTTCATGGTGGGCGCACCCAGTTCCATCGACACCTTTGATCCGAAGCCGCTATTGAAGGAGCGCCAGGGACAGCCCCTGCCGGCGAGCTTTGGGAAGGTTGTCTCTCAATTCACCAATGGCGACACACCGTTGCTTGCGTCGCCATGGGAATTCAAGCGCTATGGCGCCAGCGGACTGCCGGTCTCGTCACTGTTTCCGCACGTGGCCCAGTGCGTCGACGATATCTGTTTCGTCCGCAGTTTCTACACGGAGAGCGTTGTGCATGCGCCGGCGATGTACCAGGTGCATACAGGCCGCATTCTCATGGGGTACCCGAGTCTTGGGTCGTGGGTAACCTACGGACTGGGCAGCGCGAGTGAGAATCTGCCGGCTTACGTGGTGATGCCGCAACCGGAGGGAACGCCGGAAGGCGGCACGCCCTGCTGGGGGTCTGCATTTCTTCCAGCGGTATATCAAGGGACGCTACTGCGTAGTGGTCCTGCGCCAGTGATCAACTTGCAGCCTCCCGCGGGCGTTACCGCGAAGCAGCAGCGTCAGACGCTCGACCTGCTACAGAAGATGAACGATCTTGATACGGCGCCGGGCGACACCGAGATGGCGGCTCGAATCTCTTCCTATGAATTAGCGTTCAGGATGCAGACGCATGCTCCGGAAGCAGTGGATCTATCGAAAGAGAGCGCCGCCACCCGCAAGTTGTATGGGCTGGACGACAAGCGAACTGCGGAGTTCGGCGCGCGTTGCCTGCTATCGCGGCGTCTTGTAGAACGCGGTGTGCGCTTTGTACAAATCTACTCGGGTGGGGGGCCTGTCAGCATACAGTGGGACGCTCATAAGGATCTGGTGGCGAACCACGAGAAGATGTGCGGCATGACGGATCAGCCGGTTGCAGCGCTGCTACAGGATTTGAAGCAGCGAGGGCTGCTCGATTCCACGCTAGTGATTTGGGGAAGCGAATTCGGCCGGCTACCGATGTCGCAGTCGGGCAATGGTAGGGATCACAATCCGCACGGCTACACGATGTGGTTTGCGGGAGGCGGCGTTAAGGGTGGCCAAACCATTGGCGAGACCGACGAATTTGGACTGAACGCGATTGGGGACCGTTATCATATGCGCGATTTCCACGCGACGATCCTACACGCGCTCGGTCTGGAACAGAATCAGCTCTGGTATTTGCATAACGGGCGCAATGAAAAGCTGACGGACTTCGGCGGCAACGTGATCAGTAAGGTATTCAGCTAGGCGTTTGCGCGCTGGACGAAATAACGCTTGTGATGCACGGGTTTCGCCAGCTATCGCCGGAACCGAAACTAGCCGGCGTGTGCGACTCGATGGCGAGATTTACCGGCCGGCTCAAACAGCAGCTTACGCATCGCTGTTTCGAAGCGCGCTTCGGAGAATTGCTGGGCGTTGTGTCGTAGTTGCGACGGATTAAAGCGGTGGGCTTTTGCGTCGAATTCGGCGAGGGCGGATTCGAGGCTAACTTGGTTTGGCTCGTCGAACAGCAGTCCGCCATCGTGGCCGACGATCTCACGCGAACCGCCTGCGCCAAGCGCAATTACTGGCTTGCCACTGGCAATCGATTCCACCATTGTGATTCCAAAATCCTCTTCGCCCGGCACGATCAGCGCTCGCGAGCCGGCATAGAGTTCACGCAACTGCTCGTCGCTAACCCGCCCGCAGAATTCAATCGACGGCCCTGCAACTCGCCTCAAACTGGCGAATTCGGGTCCGTCGCCGACGATCTTGAGCAGAATGCCCTTTCGGGCGAATAGGCGGACGGCATAGTCGAGCCGTTTGTAGGCCACAAATTCCGACACGATGAGAAAGTAGTCGCGTGGCGGGCGATGATAGAACGTTTCCACAGCGACGGGCGGGTAGACCACCGTCGACTCACGCCCAAACGACCTCAGGATTCGCTTCTGCACGTTTTCGCTATTGGCGACGAATTGGTCGACGCGGGCGGCCGATGCAAAATCCCAAACGCGTAAGGGTCCCGCCATCGCAGCCAAGGCTGCACGCTTCAGCGGGTTCTTCGTGAATTCATGCAAGTAGGCCGGATAGAGATCCCACAAATATCGCATCGGGGTGTGGCAGTAGCACACATGCCGGGCACGAGAGGGCGCAATCACGCCTTTCGCTGGCCCCGATTCGCTGCTCACGATCAGGTCGTAGGTCGAGAGGTCAAAGTGCTCAAGCGCAGCGGGCATCAAGGGGAGCAAGGAGCGGTAATACCGGCGGGCGGGATTAAGAAACGACGCCTTGACGTTGTGGGAGCGGATGAGCGGAGAGACGCGTTCGGCGTCGTAGAAGAGCGTAAAGATGTCGGCCCCGGGCAGGATACGGCACAGCGCTTCGACAACCTTCTCGCCGCCTCGCATGCCGAGCAGCCAATAGTGCACAATAGCTACGCGCATCTTCTACCGTTTAGACACGCCGGTGACGCAGTGCGGAACTGATGCATCGAGGCATTCTCAAGGATACAGCTAAGGTCGCGATCTTGACGATCGCCGCCAAAGTCGGCGGAGCATTGAAGACCGTCATCGTGGCCCGCTATTTCGGACCGCGTGACGATGTGGACGCGTATCTGGCGGCGTTCCTGATTCCCTCATTCCTCGGCGATGTCCTGGCGGGAGCGCTCACGCAGGCGCTGATGCCGGTGCTGCATGACGTCCGGCAGCAGGACGGGGAAGTCGAGGAGCAACGGCTCTGTTCAGCCGTCTTTCTGAGCTCCGTCGCGAGCCTCACGGGAGTGGCAATTGTTGCAGCGTTGGGCTCGTGGCCACTGTTGAGGCTGGTGGGCTGGGGCTTCACGACTGCGAAACTCCATCTGACACAGCAGTTGCTGTTCATCATGCTGCCGATTCTGCCGCTGTGCGGAATGAACGTGACCTTTCGAACGATGCTGTACGCACGAGAGCGATTCGCAGCAGGGGCCTCCACGCCCATCCTGACACCGCTTGCGAGCATTGCCGCTCTGATCGCCTTCGGTCATAGCTGGGGAATCCACGCATTGGCGGCCGGGAGTACGCTGGGCGTAATGCTGGAGTCGCTGTCACTCTCACTCGCGCTGCTTTCCACCGGGCACTTCCCTTCAGTCACCTGGACGGGTCTGCCGGCAGCAGGACGGCGCGTCTGGAATCAGTACATCGCGGTAGCGTCGAGCGGGGTGATTCTCGGCGGATCGGGCGTGGTGGATCAGATCATGGCCGGCATGCTGGGAGCGGGTAGCATTTCGGCGCTCAACTACGGGACTCGACTGACAGGCGTCCTGCTTGCCGCGGGTCCCGCAGCGCTTGCGACCACCATTTTCCCTCGACTCTCACGGCTCGCGGCCGCCGGCGACTGGCCGGCCTTCCGTCGCATCATCCGAGATTTTGCACTGCTGAGTATCGTCCTCACCATCCCGCTCACGCTGTCGCTGATGTATCTCTCTGAACCCATTGTTCGCCTCCTGTTCGAGCGGGGGCGATTCACGGCGGGCGACTCTCACCTGGTTGCCACGGTGCAAGCCTGCTCTCTGGCTCAAATCCCCTTTTCCGTTCTGCTCATGCTGACCATGCGTGTGGTTTCCTCACTCAAAAGGAACCGGACCCTGCTCTATTTGGGCGCAATCAGTTTTACCGCCAATGTTCTTTTGAACTTGGTGTTTATGCGAAATCTGGGCGTGACCGGCATCGCTCTTTCGACATCCGGTGTGAACGCCATCGGGCTCGGCTTTCTATGGGTCTCGATGTTCCGGCGGAAACGTTGAAACAGTCAAAGAACACAGAATCAGGAATCATGAATACCGCGGAGTGTCCCACCCAACCCGCCGCGGCAGCTATCGGTTTGCCCGACCCCCTGCAATACGGCGTGCCGCTGCCTTACGAAGCCACCTTCTACCCGATGGGGCTGCCGGTACATCTGCGTACCAACTCTGAAGACGTCCTGGCGGCTGCTGCGGAAAGCTGGGATCAATTCGAATCGGTGCACGACACGGCGCCGGTTGAAATCATACTGGCAGTCGCGGCTGGAACATCCGTTCGACCGGATCCAGCGCCTCTCCCGTTCGGCCAGGGACACCTGATCACGATCGTCCACTCGGCGGGGAACTTTGCCGTCACCGATGTGGACCGCGGCTTTGCGTGGGGATGGCTGACTTCCGACATCGCAGCGGACCACGGCTACTGCCGTTATCACTTTCTCGAACCGCTCGCATACCTGACGCTCACCTGCCTTTATCTGGCGCCGGTGCACTCCGCGTGCGCCGCGCTCGACGGTCGCGCCATGGTGTTCTGCGGCGACTCGGGGAGTGGCAAAACCTCGCTCGTCTACACGCTGGCGCGCAGCGGCTGGACCTACATCTCCGACGACGCCTCCTATCTCCGGCGGCCCAATGCGCGCTGTGTCTTTGGCAAGCCGCACCACATCCGATTCCGATCTTCGGCTCAATCGTTGTTCCGCGAACTCGCGTCACACACGCCCGTCCGCCGCCCGAACGGCAAATTGGACATCGAGTTGTCTACCGCTGAAATCGGTTTCTCGTCGATCGCAGTGAGCGCGGAGCCGGAGCGGCTGATCTTTCTCAAGCGGGAGGAGGGCACCTTGCCGTCACTGTCACCCGTATCGCGACAAGCCGTGGAAGCGCAGCTTCTGCCGGTAGCATGCTACGGCCCCGAGCGCGTTCGAGAAGAGCAGCGCGCCGTACTGCGAGAGTTCGCTTCGCTTCCGGCATTCCAACTAACCTACTGGGATTTGGCCCGGGCAGAGCATTTTTTGCGAGACCTCATTCGAAAATCCTAACTCTTATGCGCAAGCTGTTGTTGCTGCTTCTTTCTCTCGGTTGCGCCGATGCGCAAAACGCCTCCAGTACGGTCACCGGAATTGTGCGTGACGAATTGAGCGGCGTTGTGGAGGGCGTTACGATCAGTGCCGTTGATGCCGCTACCGGTTTCACGCGTACTGCGAAAACAGGAGTCGACGGTACCTACCTGATCGGTGGTCTGCGGCCTGACTCCTACCGGATCTCGGCCGAACACGCGAACTTCCTGAGGTATCAGACGACGGAGTTTGTGCTGCAAGTGAATCAGAACGCGCGCCTCGACATCACGCTAAAGATCGGCAATGCCCAGGAGAGTGTCACCGTAAATGCACGGGCATCGGCGGTCCAGACGCGCGATGCGTCCGAGGGGTACAGCGTCGACGGGACCACGGCTAGCGCTCTACCGCTCGAGGGCCGGAATGTGGCGACGCTGGTCACGCTTGGCCCCGGCGCGATTCCACGGCAGTTGAGCGGCTTCGTCCACGACATCATCAACGATGTTCAGCCTGCGCGCGGTGCGGTGGCGCTGAATCCTCCCGTGAATGGCGCCCGGTCGACGATGAACACGTTCGTCCTGGACGGCTCGTACAACACCGACAGGAATGCGTTCGCCGTGGCCGTGGTGCCTCCGCTTGAAGCTGTGCAGGAGTTTCGAACGCAATCGTCCTTAGGAACCGCGGAATTCGCGCAGTCGGGCGGCGGGGTGGTGGACATCGTCACAAAGACAGGCAACCGGACGATGCATGGCAGCCTGTTTGAATACCTGCGCAATGAAGCGACCGATGCACGCGGCTTCTTCGACGATACGACGTTACCCCGATCAATCACGCGTCAAAGCCAATTTGGCGCGGCCCTCGGCGGTCCGCTGGCAGGCAAGTCGACATTTTTCTACGCAACCTACGAAGGGCTGCGCGGGAAATCGGCGAAAGCTACTGTCCACCTGTTACCGGATGTGTTGATCCGAGGCGGCGATTTCACGGGACGCGCGACCATCTTCGATCCGCTGAATTTCGACGCCGCCACCAATACACGACAGCCGTTTGCCGGCAACGTGATCCCTCTCGCCCGAATCGACCCGATCGCCAAGCGTTACCTGCAACTGTACGAACCGCTGCCAAATCTCCCCGTGGGCGGATTCAGCAACTATCTTGACTCGACACCGAATGAGACGAACTCCGACGCTGGCCTGGCGCGGATCGATCATCAGTTCCGGCACGCTGGGACGTTTTTTGCGCGGTATGCCATCAATGACGACCGGGCACAGCTCGCAGGCACGTTTCCGCAGCGGGAGTCGCAGGAGAACCTGCGCGCGCAACAGGTGGCGATCGGACATACTTACGCCCGAGCGTCATGGCTGAATGAAGCGCGACTTTCTTTCACGCGTTTGCGGGTGTTGGATCTGTCCAAAAGCGCGTTTGGAACGGACGTCGTTCGGGATCTCGGGATACCGGGCGGATCCACGGATCCGGCGGCATTCGGACTTCCGTTTTTCGTGATCAACGATTTCGAAACGGTCACCGACTCTACAGCCTTGCCGCAAACCCAGCGCGATAACACATGGTCGCTGGCGGATACCGTGGCGCTCAATCGCGGACGTCACTCGCTGAAGGCGGGCGTTCAGTGGAGCCGTTTCCAATTGAACTATCTGCAGAGTGCTTTTCCCCGGGGGCGGTATATCTTCAACGGTTTCTATACGGACGATCCGTCGAATCCGGGAACTGCCGGAGACGCCTTTGCGGATTTTCTGCTGGGCGACGCGCAGTCGACGCGGCGGACGCTGGGTGCGGCCCAGGCCTACCTGCGTCAGAGCAACACCGGACTTTTCCTACAGGACGAATGGCGCTTAACATCTCGCTTCACCTTGAACCTTGGGGTGCGGTATGACTATGCGACGCCGTACAGCGAGGCGCGCAACAACCTCTTCAATCTCAATTACTCCACCTTGCCAAAGGCGCCGCGGCTACTCCGAGAGTCAACCGCGACGGTTCCTGACCGGAACAACTTCGCGCCGCGAGTGGGATTCGCGTGGCAGCTACCGAAGTTTCTTGGCACGGCGCCAACCGTTTTCCGGGGCGGCTACGGCATCTACTATGCCCCCGAGATTGCCATCGAGAATTACGATCTGGTTCGCAACGGCTTGAAGAACGAAGTTAACGAAGTGACGGGGCCGACCCCGGTGCTAACGCTACGCGACGGATTTCCCGTGAATGCGTCGGCCGGTTTCGCGAGCTATTACGGGCTCGACCGCACTGCGCGCACGCCCTACATGCAGCAGTGGTCGGCGAGTGTCCAGCGCGAAGCATGGCAGGGCGTCGTGCTGGAGGCTGCCTACGTCGGCAGCAAAGGAACCAAGCTCGGACGCTTCCGTACGTTCAACACGCCGGCGCACGTCGAGACCGGAGAGAACCTCGCGCCGCGTGCCGGCGATTTGCAATCGCTGCGGACGTTCCCCGAATTGGGTCCGATCTTTCAGCGTCAGCACATCGCAAATTCCTCCTACAACTCGCTACAGTTCCGGGCGGAGAAGCGATTCGCCGGCCGCCTGTCATTTCTGGCGAGCTTCACATGGTCCAAGTCGATCGACGACGCCGACAGCGTGATTCCGGGGCTCAGCGATAGCTTTGGCGCACAGGATGAGCGCAATCTGCGTCTCGAGCGCGGACTCTCCGTGTTCAATGTGGGCCGGCGATTGAGTGCGAGTTCCGTTTACAACCTGCCTGCTCCACATCTGCTGCACCCGATGCTGGCCAACTGGACCGTGAGCGGGATTCTCACGCTGCAGGACGGCTCTCCCTGGAATCCGGTTTATTTCGGAGCGGATTTCGCCAACAGCGGCACCCCGAATCGTCCCAACGTGGTTCCAGGACAAAACGCGAATCTGCCTTCCGGGCAGCGGTCCGCCGACGACTGGTTTAATCGCGATGCGTTTTCCGACCCCGCTCCTTTGACGTTTGGAAATGCTGGGCGAAACACTTTGCCGAGTCCTGGCAATGCGGTATTCGACCTGGCACTCGCGCGCAGCTTTGTGGTGCGTGAGCGGCTCTCAGCGCAGTTCCGGGCAGAGTCTTTCAACGTGCTGAATCACCCGAATTGGGGAGTGCCTGGGCAGTATCCGGACTTTGGCCCGTTCTTCGGGAAGATCTTCACTACCGGCGATCCCAGGCGATTTCAATTTTCATTGAAGCTGACTTTCTAATGCTTCATCATCTCGTTTCGGCACTCGAATTCGATCGCGTTGGAGACCGCTTTGGCGGAGCTTCATTTGACTGGAAGGCCTTCCTCCGTGTGGCCGATGAAGAACACCTCACGCTGGGCGTCGGCGCGCGGAACTTCGCTGAAGTACCGGAATCCATTCAGCAGGAAATCGTGTCGCGCCGGGCCAAAAACGTTGTTCGGATGGATCGAATCCGAAGTTCCTACCGGGCGATTTCGGAACAGTTTCGCCGCGAGGGTGTCGAACACGTCGTCTTGAAAGGCTTCTCCCACTGGCCCTGCTACGTCGCCGACCCAGTGGACCGTCCTCAATACGATCTCGACTTATGGTGCCGTCCGGAAGACATCCTCCGCGCGCGCGGCGCACTCACCGGCCTGGGCTACGAGCCGCTTTTTGAGGAGAACGGCGTCCCCGTGGATCACCTGCCTCCCATGACCTTGAAGAATGGCTGGCAATGGCGGGGCGACTACTTCGACGCCGACATGCCGGCGTCAGTGGAACTGCACTTCCGCCTTTGGGATCCATCGACTGAGCATCTCGAGTTGCGAGGCCTCGGTGAGTTTTGGGACCGGCGGACGAATCGGAACGTTGGCGATTTCAGCTTTCCCGCACTCGATCGCGTAGATACGGTCGCCTATGCGGCATTGCACTTTCTGCGTCACCTGCTGAGGGGGGACTTCCGCCTTTACCATCCCTACGAACTCGCCCATTTCCTCGACCACACGGCGGGCTGGGACGACTTCTGGCGGCGATGGCGTGGCGTTCACGACGAGCCACTGCGCCGTCTGCAGGCAGTGGCGTTCCAGCTCGCGGCGAATTGGTTTCATTGCCGCCTCCCGGCCTACGTGGCTGAAGAATCGGCACAGCTACCGGAGCGCACACAGCAATGGTTTTCAGAACTAGCTCGCAGTCCGCTGGAAGCCAAGGTCCGGCCCAATAAGAACGAATTGTGGCTGCACCTGAGCCTGCTCAATTCAAATGCCGATCGCATCGCGGTGGCGAAGCGAAGACTGCTTCCTAAGACCCACCGTACGCGCTACGCTCCTCATATTCCGGAGTCGTCCACCACGCGGCGCGTGCGCTGGGCTCGTCGAGTCTTTCAAGTACGCTTTACGCTGTCACGCCTGCGCCATCATGCGCGTGCGCTGGCGCCGACTTTCACTGGCGGACTCCGCTGGTGGCTGAGCGGCAGCGAATTCGATCCGCAATTCGTGCGCTTTCTCAGTGCCGCTGCGCTCTTCAATTGCGGAATGTCGGTGTTCTTTCTGTTTTTCAACGTGCTTCTGCTGCGACGCGGTTTGCACGAGGACATGGTGGGTGCTGTAGCGGCCGCCATGAGCATCGGCAACATCTCAGGCACCCTGCCTGGCGCATATCTGCTGCGCCGCTTCGGACTGTCGCGGGTATTGGCCACGGCTTTCGGCGGCATCGCCGCGATGTGCGCGCTTCGAGTGCTGTTCCCGTCGCCAGTAGTGCTGCTCGGATCTGCATTTGTGGGTGGCGCCATGTTTGCTTCGTACGCGGTTTCCATTCCGCTGGCGGTAGCGCAATTCACCACCGAACGATCCCGGCGCATGGGATTCAGCATCGTTTTTGCGTCCGGAATCGGCGTGGGAGTGTTATCGGGACTCATTGGTAGCCGGCTACCCGGATTGCTTGAACGATGGCCCGGCCTGTCAGGCTTCTCCCTCGAGACGACACTGCTGGCGGCCTGCGCAGTGGCGGCGCTCGGAGCGATTCCGGCGTCGAAGCTACGTATCCTGGAGAGTGCATTGTTGGGCACGGAGGCCGACGGGCAGAAGATCTATCCGCGCGATCCAGCCGTCCACCGGATGCTCGCGGCTTTGTTGATTTGGTATCTTGCGACAGGCGCCTTCAATCCCTTCTTCAACGTGTATTTCGTAAAGGAACTGGGGCTGAGCCTCAGCAGCGTCGGGATCCTCTTTGCTGCTGGGCAAGCCGTCCAGGTGGCGTCGTTGTTGATCGCTCCAGCATTGCTGCGGCGCTTTGGCGCGATCACCGGGCTTGCGGGAATGCAGTGCATGACAGCGTTGAGCCTGGCCGCACTGGCACTGGGTCCGGCAGGGCCAATCGCCGGGTTCATCTATACGGCTTACGTCGCGACGCAATATATGAGCGAACCAGGGATCTACAGTTTGTTGATGGAACGCGTGACGCCGCAGGAACGCAGTGGGACTTCGGCGCTCAATTTTCTGATTGTCTTCGGCGGACAGGCACTGGCTGCAGCAGTCGCTGGTATGGCGATGCGGCGTTTCGGTTATCGAGTGGTCCTGGCTCTTGCGGGACTTGGTGCGCTGCTGGCTGGGCTCATGATGCGGGGATTGTTCGAGAATCGCGAGAGTTCGCTCTCCAAGACCGTGCCGATTTCCTGAACGTAGCGGTCCACTGTAAATCGCCGGAGATAGGTCCGGCGCGCTATACGACCGCGCTCACGCAGATCTTCGCGATCCGACAGGATTTCGAGAATTCTACTGCCGAGCGCGACGGGATCATCCGCCGGGGTCAGGACATCTGACTGATCGCCGAGCAGTTCCGGAATCCCACCCGTACGATACGCCACCACCGGCACCCCGGCTGAGAGCGCCTCGGGAATTACTCGTGGGGTGGCGTCCAACGAGCGCGAGGGGACAACCAGCAGGTCAAGCCGGCTTAGAACAGCTCTCACATCCTGTTGCCACGCTACAAACTCCACCTGCAGTCCCGATGCGGCTTGGCGGACTCTTTCCAGAAAACCATCGCCTGAGTGCTGCCCGTCGCCGCAAACCACAAACCGGCAGCCCGGTGAGGCATCCCGGATATGGCGTGCGGCGGCGAGAAAGTCCAGATGCCCCTTCTCGGGAGCGACGCGACCGATGATACCGATTGCCGGAGAGTCTTGCGCTGCCCGCGAAACAAGCGGCGTAGAGCAGTCAGCGACGCCGTTGTAGATGACCTGCAGGCGTTCTGGCGGCACGAACGTGGTGAGAGGCTCTGCGACGAAGTGAGAGGAGGCGATCACGCGAACATTTCTGGCGCGCAGCGCGAGCCCGGCCAACCGCTTTGCGTAACCGGCGATGAGAAGACTGTGCGAATGAAAAACGATGCGGTCCGTGGCCAGCGCCGCGGCAGGCAGCAGTCGCGGGCCATTGACGTACACCAGGTCAATCGACTCCTCACGGACCAGGCGCCGAATGGCTTGCGCCAAGCGCGGGATGTCGAAGGCGAAGCGCAGAACGTCGGCGGCAGTCTTGGAGCCGTCCGTGTACGAAGAAAGCGGAATGTGGTGAACGGTAGCGCCAGCCTGCGTCAAATGACCGGCGAGCGGTCCGTTACCCGGCAGTCCAGCGTGGCAGGTGTGCCCTTGGGCAACGAGGCCCGCCACAAGCTCACGCAGGCACTGTTGTCCTCCGCCCAGCGAGCTGAACTGATCGAGGAACAAGATCTTCATACAGCCGCCTCGCGGTTCCGGCGCACGATTACGGCAAGAAGCCAGAAGTAGAGAGGCAGCACGCGCCAATAGGTCAGCAGATCGCCCGAGAACATTTGCACGAGTTGGCCGGTCCAGAAGCAGACCATCCAGAGTCCGAGAAACTTGGACTGCGGATCGCTACCGCGCGCGGCGCGCAATCCCGCTCGTAGTACGGCGCAACTGAACACGCAGAAAGCAAGCAGTCCGACGACTCCTGTCTCCACCAACAGGCTGAGGTAGGTGTTGTCGGCGATCACTGTCTGACCCAGAAACTCGGAATACGGGAGCGTCTTGTATCCGATACCGAGCACAGCATGCCATGGGTGAGTAGCGAGGAATTCGAGCAGGATTCGCCAGCTCGCGACCCGGCCCGAGAGCACGCCTTCGGGCGACGTCCAGAAGTACTGCACCGACGAGCTAAGCCGCATCCAATAGCCAAACGCGAAAGCCGGAAACACCGCCTGAATGAAGGCCGCCGCAAATACCAACGACAATGCGATGATCAGCAGCACGCGATTCATCCGGAAGCGGCGCAGGATCGCCAGGGTGACCAGCGCGAGCACCAGGTTGAGCACCGAGGCGCGCGAATATGAGAACGCGAGTGCGGCGGCAATCACCGAACTCCCGATGAGCAGCCACACGCGTGAGATAGGCCGGAAGGCGGCTCCATGGGTGGCGGCGACGGCAGCCATTACGAGAAAGAAGACGCAAAAATTTCCGAGCGTGCTCGCTTCGTAGTAGAGACCCTGCGCGCGGCGGAAGACGCCTGAACTGAGCCAGATGAATTGCTGGCTGTATCCCGCGGGCGCGGGAAGCTGATAGTAGAAATCCAGGCACGCAAAGCATCCAGCGACTACCGCCATCAGGAAGAGCAGCCGGATGATGGTCCGCATGGGCGCGGCAGTTGCGGGTCCGTGGGCGGCGTACAGATAGACGAAGACTGCGATGCCGAAGAGTCCAACCCGCGCGACGGTCGCCGACCCGATGGCCGCGCCTGAGTAGACGAATGCCAGCCCTGCGCTGGCGAGCAGCACACCGAAGAGCAGCAGGAGCGACGCCGTCACCACGTCGAACGTGAACCGCCATTCCACCAGTCGAGCCAGCCCGATAAACATGCCGGCAAGCGCCACCAGCATGGCTGGATGCGGTCCGGAGTCCCCGATGGGAATCGGCAGCGGCGGCAACAATGTGACGGCCGGCATGAAGAGGGCAATCCAGCGTTGTGGCCCTGACAGCATCCACCACAGCACCGGCACTAAGACCAACGGCGCAAGCAACGCGGTTCGAGCGGCGGGCGACGGAAGCAGCGCGAAAAGTCCCGCGTAGGAGGCAATCGCGGACAGCACCGCCGCCTGAACCCGCGTTTCCTGCGCCTTGATCATCGGCCAGACCGGTAGGCCGTCGTGAAATCCCGTTGCGCCGCGCGAATCCGCTGCGCAAAACCGACTGTGACATAGGCAAGCGACGCGATCAGTGCGATGAGCAGCGCGCCTCCGATGTTGAGCATCAGGTTGGGCGAACTGGGACGCTCGGGCACAACGCCGGGATCCACCACGCGCAGCCGTTCACCTCGCACACCGGCGCTGGACAGCGTCTCGTTCAGACGGCCATAAGCCGCTTCCTGGCTGATGCGCGCCGACTTTCGATCGGCCTCCAGACGATCAATGCGCGACCGGCGCTCGCCCAGCGTCGACTGCCGCTTGCTGATTTCGTCATTCAGCGCACTCGCCTGCTGTTGCAATGCAGACCGTCGCGCCTGCAATTCGGCCGGATCGACAGAGAAGCTCTTAGCCTGCTTGGATGCGGCTTCACCTGCCAACTCGGCCTCGACGCTCATCAGTTCCCGTCGCACCCGATTCTTCAGCTCCACCGCACCTTCGAGTTCAGCTTGTATGGCCTCGGGCTGCGACAGGCGTGACTCCTGCGCGATTTCTTTCTCCACCGCCTCTACCCGCGATTGCGCTCTCTCAAGATTCTTGCGGGCTTCAGCGATGAACTCGTCGTCGGTTTGGCGCGTAAGTGAACGGCTGGTGCTGGCCGTCTCCTCGGCCACGAATTGCGCGACGGCTTGCGCTTTCTTCGGATCCTGCAACGTGACCTGGATGTCGAGCAGGCGCGTATCGCGCGGCTTCGACACCTTGAGCACACGCCTCTTCAGGTTGTCGGCGGCGGCGACTCCTTCGCTCTCGCGCAGTCCAAATTTGTCGATGGCGCGGCGGAACAGCGTGTCGCTTTCGGCGAACCGCTCGTAAGATTTTAGTGATTCGAGATAGACCGGGCTGACAGCAGTGGCGGCGCGAGGATCATTACCCGCCGGCACATCGATAATTACGCTCGCCGTGGCCGTGTAACGTTTGGGGAGTGACAGGCTGATCGCTACCGCAGCCAGGATCGCCACCACCACGCTCAAGCTTAGGAATTTCCAACGGCTTAGCAGGTAACCGGCGTATTCGAAGGCGTCAAAGCCGAGCGGCATGGAATCACTCTCTCATAAGACGACGGGGACAGGGGCGCTGGAACGTTCCGGCGGGACCCGCAATCAGGTCTAAGGGTGTTATGAGGGTTCTCTTGCCTCTAATTGCGGCAGCGGTGCCCCTGGTCCTCATTCCGGACTTCTTCTTCTACTTCGACCTGACACCCAAAGTATTGGTATTGCTCGCTGGGGTGGCGGTCTGCCTGCTCTTGTGGCGGGTGGATTGGCCTTCGTCCGGACCGGCCCGGATCGCTGCGATTCTGCTCACGGCTCAGTTCGTCTGGCTGGCCATCGCCACCTTGATGTCAACACACCCGTCGCTATCATTGAGCGGCAGTTCGTGGAGGCGCTTTGGTTGGCTGGAACAATCGGCGGTAATCACCTACGCGTTGATGGTCATCTCAGACATCAGCGGACGCCCGGATCGTGCCCTCGTCTACATTCGAGCAATTGCGGTCACCGGAGTGCCGATCGCCCTTTATGGAATCCTGCAACACTTCGGCCTCGATCCGTTGGTTTCCTCCACGGGTTATCAGGCGGGCGAAGGACCATACACGATCGTCCGTCCGCCGTCGACTCTCGGGCACGCGAATTACTTTGCGACTTACCTGATCTTCATTGCGTTCGCCGGTGTCGCCTTAACTTTCGCGGCAACAGAGCGCTTTTGGCGGGTACTCGGTATTGCCGCAGGACTGCTGGCGTTGACGGCAATCGTGTTTAGCGGAGGTCGCGCGGCACTCGGCGGCATTCTCATCGGCGTAATTGTGCTGTCCACGCGCCTGCCCTGGTCGCGGACTCGCTGGGCGCTAGCGGCTGTGTTGCTCTGCGCGTTGAGCTTCGCAGGACTGGCATTTTCACCAGCCGGCGCCGCACTAAGGAATCGAATTCGATGGTCGATGGACGAACCGCTCGGGGGCGCGCGTCCACTCCTGTGGAAAGACTCCATCCGTATGGCGTCGAGCCGTCCGCTGGCAGGCTATGGTCCAGACACTTTCCGCGTGGAATTCCCGCGCTACCAATCGGTGGCGCTGGCGAGGATCTATCCCGACTTTGAGCACGAGTCTTCGCACAACATGCTGCTCGACTCCTTCACCGAGCAAGGCGCGCCTGGTTTGCTACTCCTGTGTGCCCTGCTTGGGTTTGCGATTTGGCAGGGATATCGCGGTGGTTCGGCGCTGATCACGGCTCTGCTCGCGGCGGTCATCGGCGCAATGGCAGCTTCGCAGTTTAGTGTCCTGACCATCCCAACCGCGCTGATGCTCTACATGGCACTCGCCTTGATTGCAGGACTCTCCATGCCGTCCGGCGGCGTATCCAGAGTGCTCCCGTTTTGGACACGGGGCGGGCTCGCGCTTGCAGCTCTTGGTCTCTTGTTCTTTTGCACGCGACTGGTTCTCGCCGACCATGCGCTGGCGCAAACGCGCGATTCGTTGGTGAAAGCTGATCTGAACGGCGGGCTTCGCAGTTACGAGAACTCGCGGCGGTGGAGTGTTCCCGGTGACTCGGCGGATCTCTATGTTTCACGAGAACTGGCGGTTCTTTTCCAACGCACGCCTGACGTGCGCGTGAAACTCCAGACCTGGACCCCGGCCTTTCAGGCCGCGACGCGTGCTGTCAGCGCCACCGAGAATCGTCCGGCCGCTTTTTACAACCTCGCGATATTTTTCGCAACGCAGAATAATGCCCCGAACGTCGAACGCTGCTTGAGGAACTCTAGTTTTCTTGCACCGAACTGGTTCAAGCCTCACTGGACGTTGAGCCGCTTATTGCTCGAGCAGCGCCGGCTTGCCGATGCTGAAACGGAAGCGCAGATGGCAGTGGACCTCGATGGTGGCAAAGACGCCGAGGTTGCACAGACACTCGCCGATGTCCGAACTAAACTGGCATCGGTACGACATTAGGATTGAATTGCGATATGGTCATTAAATCACTGGAGGGTTGGATGAAGTCTCTGTTTCTCGCACTCGCATTTGCAGCAGCGGCGTGCGCTCAGACACCAAGCATTTTTGCGGGTGGCGTTCTAAACGGTGCCAGCTTCGTCAAAGGGCAAGGAGTAGCGCCAGGCTCGCTGGTGTCCATCTTCGGCACCGAGTTAGCGGCGGGCTTGACTCAAAACGACACGGTCCCGCTCTCAACCAAACTGAGCAACGTGTCGGTAACTTTCAACAACATTCCCGCCGGACTCTACTTTGTCTCAGGTGGCCAGATCAACGCCCAAATTCCGTGGGACGTTATGGCTGCTGACGCAACCTCCGGTAAAATCACCACCGTTGTCACGCGCAATGGAGTGCCCAGCCCGCCGCTGGATGTTGATTTCCTGCCGGTTGCTCCCGGCATCTTCTACCTGCCGGACTTCGGCGGGTGGGCGATCGCTATTAACGCCGACGGTTCTTTGGCTGCACCCACCGGGTCGATTCCGGGGATCAATACCCACCCGGCATCTGTCGGAGACGGACTGGCGCTCCTCGCCACCGGCCTCGGCGCAGTGGATACGCCGCTTCCCAACGGAGCAGCGTCGCTCGATAAGCTCCGAAACGCGAAGGTGATTCCCACCGTACTGGTAGGAGGGCAGAGCGCTACCGTGTTCTTTGCTGGATTAGCACCGCAATTCCCCGGTGTAAACCAGGTGAACTTCTCGATACCTGCCGGCCTGGGTACAGCTACTGTGCCGTTGCAGCTTCGGGCGAATAACATCACGACACCGGATGTGGTGAAGATCGCGGTTCGCTGATTACCAGGCGTCGCGGCCGCTGATCACAGATCCGATGGTCGCGACGATCACTTGAAGATAGAGCGCCAGACTGAAGCGCCGGACTAGGAAGAGATCGAGCCGGCGCCTCTGGCGATAGGTAAGGCGGTTGCGTCCCCGCACCTGCCAGAGTCCCGATAGACCAGGACGCAAGCGAGTCAGTTCCTTTTCCGCGCCGTCATAGTGGTTGGCGATTTCTTCTCGAGTCAACGGACGCGGACCCACCAAAGACATCTGCCCTGACAGCACCTGCAACAGTTGCGGGAGTTCGTCAATTGAATGGCGGCGGCAGAAGCGCGCCAAGCCGCTTGTGACGCGCGGGTCATCCGCCGATTTCTGCCCGTTCACGGTCTCGGCTTCAGACTCGTCCTCAAAAGCACTCCCCCACATGGTCCGGATCTTCAACACGCTCAGTTCGTCGCCGCCTTGTCCAACGCGCCGGTGAACGAGGAAGGGATTTTGCCGGGACAGCATGGCAACCGCGGCTGCGACGCCGCCGATCAGCGGCAATGCAGCAATCGCCAGCGGCAGCGCCAGTAGCCGGTCGAAGGCATAGAGAGCGGCGTGAGACGGTTCTGTGAAGCCTGCCGCGGACGTCGATCGAAGCCCGGCCTCGGCCCACACTCGTGTTCTAGGGTCGGCAGACTGCATTCGACCATTAGACGCTCATTTCGACACTGACGGAACGGCGGCAGGCTCCGTCGACAACTCGGGTGATCGTCCCGTAATGATGCTGCGCATTGCCGGCTTGCCGGCCAGAGCCACCATTAATAAATGGCCGGGAATGAAGAACGCAAACGCGCACAGACACGCGAAATGCAGGAACCGCACGCTCTGCCAACCGCCGAGCGCCCGCAACACAAAGCTGAGTTGGACAGGCTGTGCCAGAGCTGAACCCGTCAACACGGCCAGCAGCAATGCTGCCGTCACGAACAGGTACGCCGACTTTTGCAACGGATTGTAGAGATCGGTTAACGGCGGCTTCGGTCCGCCAAGGAAGTAATGCCGGGCCATCGGCCAGATGCCGCGCAACTCCGCTGGTGAAAGCCACAGGCGCCGCCAACCGCCGCGGGCCAATTCCATCACGTAAAGCAGCGTGGCGAATGCGAATAACCACGCGAACGTAAAGTGCCACGAAAGGGCGCCTCCGAGCCAGCCACCGAGTCCAGCCCAGGAAGGAATTGGCAGTTCCGCCGCCTGTGGGAGCTTCGTGCCAAAACTGGGGAACGCCTGGAAGATTTGGAGTCCGCTGGCCCCGAGCACGAAGGTCGAGATCGCGCCAAGCCAGTGAGCCAGACGTGTGAGATAGGGATGCGTGGTTCGCATTCTAAAGACCTCCATATGCGGGGTAGCCCTGGTCAACCCAATATCCGCGGCGTGCGCCCAGAACCCGTGTGACCCGCATTTCTACCAGATGCTTGGCTTGCTTATAACCGAGTTTCGCCGGCGTCTGCAGGCGGAGCGGCGCTCCATGAGCGGGCGTAAGATCGCCGCCGTACATCTCATAGCAGAGGAGCGTTTGCGGGTGGAGTGCCGCGGGCATTTCGATGAACTCGTAGTAGTCATCGGCGCACTCCACCTCGATAAAGTGCGCGTCAGGCGCCGCGCCTACAAACTTGAGAAAGTCAGCGAGGCGAGCTCCGGCAAAGCTGCCGATAACAGGCCAGCCCTCAATACAAACGTGACGCGTGATCTGGTGAATCTTCGGGAGTGACTTGATCTGGGCAAGCGTGTATTCACCAGGACGTTCAACGGCGCCCGTCACCGACAGTCGCCATGCACCGATGTCGACGCCGGGATCTTCCGTCAAATATGCATTTACAGGAAAGTTCTCGATCGGTGTCAGATCACTTGTTGAGAAGCTGGGCGCAATCGCGGCGGCGCGCCGCAGCGATGACTGAGCTGTGCCCGTAAGTTCCCGGCCTCCCGCTAGCAGACGTCGCTGAATAGAAGGGACCGCAAAGGCTGCCAGCGACAACAGCGGTGAAAGCTTCAGCAACTCACGCCGCGCGATCTGTTTTTCAGTCACACGAATAATACGGACCTAAATGAATTGTGGATGGGACTAATCCAAACTCGCGCCGCGCTCGTAATGCCCAGTGAGACCCGAGGAAATCGGAAACGAAAAGAGGAAAAAGAAAATGAATCGACGTTATATGTTAACCGTACTGGGCGCCGCCGCGATGCTGGCGACAAGCGCCTTCGCAAAGAATCCCATGGTGGGCGGCAAGGAGATGTTCCCGGATAAGAACATCATCGAGAATGCCGTCAACTCAGCCGACCACACCACGCTGGTGGCAGCCGTAAAGGCTGCCGGACTAGTGGAGACTCTACAGGGACCTGGACCGTTCACGGTATTCGCGCCGGTGAACGCTGCGTTCGCGAAGCTTCCTGCCGGCACTGTGGATACGCTGTTGAAACCCGAGAACAAGGACACGCTGGTGAAGGTGCTGACCTATCACGTGGTGGCCGGCAAGCTGTCGAGCGTCGACCTCAAGAAGCAGATCAAAGCAGGCGGCGGAAAGGCGATGTTGAAGACGGTATCCGGCGGAACGCTCTGGGCGATGATGAAAGGCAATTCAATCGTTCTGAAGGATGAAAAGGGCGGGATGGCCAAGATCACTCAGGCGAACGTGTTCCAGTCGAACGGCGTGATCCACGTGATCGACACCGTTGTCATGCCGAAATAACTCCGCGATCTATTTCTCTAGGCCCTCACTGCCCACCGGCAGTGGGGGTCTTTTTTGCTTCCTCAGCTTGAGCCGAGGCTTTCACGCGACGGGCGAGCATCATGCTCGAAGGCCGTCGACCGGCGCCATAGCCGAGCGAGAAGCCGAGTTCGCGGACATTCGCCGGGTTGTCGAACGCGGCAGCGAGATCCTTCTGGTATTCCTTCTTGAAAGGACGGTCGGGCGCGCTGTACTGGCCGAACAGGCTTACCTGCCAGTCTGGGGGCGTGAAGTATCTGAACGGGATGCCGGTGTCGTCCTGAAGGATCAGATTGGAATTGTCCAGAATGAAGCGTCGCATTCCGGCGCACTGCTGCCAGTGGAGTAGGAACGACGCAGACTTGACGAGCGTATCGAGTTTGCCCTGCTTCGAAACAAACTGCATGAACGGCGGTAGCGGTTCGAAATCGCCAATCAGGTTCGTCGAGAAATAGTAGACCTTGCGAACATCCTTGTCGCCCTGCTTCATGAAGCCGATTTCGACTCCCTGATGCTTCTTGACTCCGGCGGCCTCGTCCTGGAATTCGCCCGAATCAGAGAGTTGGCCATAGCGCACATGATCGATCTCGTAGCCACTGCGCGCCAACAGGAGCAACATCACCGGTAGGAGTCCGTCAGTGTCCTTGCCGCGGAGTTGCCGGTCCATTTCACTGGTTACAAAAAAGCTGCGGTTGAAAATCGAGGCGACGCTTTGCCTCCAGCCCTGTAATTCACGCTCGAGACCCTCCTCGCGCAGCGCTTTTACGCGTTCGATGCTGCCCACTGGCTCGAGGCCGGCGAACACATAGGTCTTGCCGGCGGGAAAAAATCGAGTGGCGTAGATAACGTCAGGGCCGCTGAACGGGTAAAACACGAACTGCCCGGTGGCTACGCTGGAGAGTTCTCTCTTCTGAAACGTGTCGACTGCGGCGTACTGCTCTTTCTCAGCCTTGGACCAGGTGGAGTCGAATTCCGTGGAGTAGCGCTTCCACGATTCGCCCGCCTCAAATTTCTTGTAGGTGCTCTCCGTCCTACCTGGCATCCCCGCCAGAAATAATGCCGCGTCGTTCCACGGCTGACCCTGAGCGTTGACCACCGCCACAGGTTGTGCCGGAGGTGCGGCGTGTTGAGCGCAGCCCTCGAAAACAAGGGCTCCGAACATGAGTGCAGAAAAAACGGCGGCGCGGGGAAGATTCAACAGAGACATGACCTGAATCTTCAGGATAAGCGAAACGTCTAGTACTCGCCAATCCCGGGTAACATTAAATATGGATAATCGGCCGGCAGAGAGCGATTAAAACTGATTCTGGCCAACCGTAAGATTGCGGCTATTCCGCACAACAACCGCTTGAGTGAAATCCTGCGTGAGTTGAGCAGCCCACGCGGCAGATGCTCCCCAAGTCGCTAATTGAGGGTAAGCGCCGTACGAGGAAACGGTATTTCCAGTGATGGATCCCCCATCGATTGCGTTCACCCAGATGGCGGTCCGACCGGCGTTTAGAATCGCATTATCCGCAATGATGATGTTTGGAGTGAGCGGGTTGCGGATCGCCTGAAATGTCGAATCGGTGGCCAGGACTGCAATGGATCCCACCGCCGCCACCCAACCGGAGCCGACTGCCGCTGGTCCGATGGCCGAATCCACGGTGTTCGACAGAATCTGAATATCCTGGTTGGGCGCTGTTGGATAAGCCGACAGTTCGTAGTGCGCTACGATGCCGCTGCCGTTGGTCCGGCGAACCGTGTTCCCGCGAACGGTTATTCCGGTAACGCCTCCGAGAAAAATGCCGCGAGCGAAAAGGACGTCCTCGACGGTGTTGTTTTCGACGATTGTTCCCTGCCCGCGAAAGTCGGGATCGGCGTAGACAAGGCCATAGCCGCTCTGGAGAGAGGGCAGGTCACCGGCGAAGCTCAGGCGAACGTCAGACACTCGAGTGGCGAGTGGTGCGGCGCCCAACATCACCCCGCTTGTAGGATTCACGAAGGAGAGTTGATAGCCGGGTTCGACGATTCCAATCAGATTCTTGACCTGCAGCGCGCGGTTGCCGATCTGCTGGTCCACCGTCGCGAGAAACGGCGAGTTGAGCGCGATGCCATCGTCCATGGTGCGGCTGACATAGCAACTGCGGACGCGCGTGTCTGCCTGCACAAAACTCACGTGAACGCCGTCGGCATTAGAACTGATAAGCCGGTCGGTGCCTGGGCGCGGCATGACGTGGATCCGCTCAATAAGAGCCCGGTCGCAAGCATCCACCTGGACACCAAGGGATCCCGATGCATAGACCTCGATGTTGGCAACCCTGACATCGACCCCGCTCTCGACAAACACCGCCGGAGGCCCCGCACGCGCGGTGACCACGACGATATCGCCGGATTTGTAGGTGGCGAGGACAGCCGGTTGCGTCCAGGGCGATGTTTCGGTATTCACCTGAAGCTGTCCGTCCTGTTGAGGTGAAGCCAGCGGGAGGCGATTGGTGGAGGGCGGGGCGGTCCCGTTCCGAAGTACCAGACCCCAATACTCCGGGTTTGCGCCCGCCGCCACTTGAGCCAGCGCAACGGGCGACGGCCAGCCGGGCAGAAGATCGTAGGTGATGTTGCGGCCAGCCACCCCCGAAAGCCGTACCTGCGTAAACGGCAGCGTCATGAAGTCGAGCGTGAAATTGGTCAAGGCGACACGCTCGCAGAATTGCAAATCAAAGCCAATCATGAACGGCTGCTTTATGTAGATATCCGATCCCTGTAAATCGATGAGCAGATCGATGGTGTGGTCAAGCACCAGATAACTGGTAGACGTCTGGGGCGTCAGAAACCAGTAAGCGCCGCGGTCGGCTGTAATGAGCGGGACACCTTTTGACCGGGCATAGGCGAGCGCCGATTGAAAGAGCGGTCGCGAATCTAATTTGGCATCATCGGGGGTCGCGTTTCGCGACGCAATACCGAGTCGCACCAGGTCACGAGATACGTTGAGTTCGGTCACCTGCGCCTGTGTGAAGCCGGCGCCGGCAGTCAACAGGCAGAGGGTCAGCAGAGGATGCGGGATGCTCCGCATCCGGAGTTGGCCCCCCATCTCAATAGGCGCCTTTCCGAAAGAGTACGACGGCGATGGTACGGAACAGGATGCAGCAGTCCAGCCAGACAGACCAGTTACGGACGTAGAAGAGATCGAGTCCGACGCGCTCATCATAGGAGACGTCGTTGCGGCCCGAGACTTGCCACAAGCCGGTAATACCGCCCTTGACGCGTGTGAACATGTCGAACGCGGTTCCGTATTTGACCACTTCCTTTTCGACGATCGGACGCGGACCCACCAGACTCATATCGCCCTTCAGGACGTTCCAGAGTTGCGGCAGTTCATCCAGGCTCGTGCGTCGCAGGAACGCTCCCGGAGCCGTGACGCGAGGATCGTTCTTGAGCTTATGGTCGCGTTCCCACTCCTCTCGAAGGGCCGGGTTGGCGGCGAGACTTTCCTCGAGTACGGAATCAGCGTCCTGCACCATGGAGCGAAATTTCCAGGCACGGAAACGCACGCCGTTCTGGCCGATGCGCATCTGACTGTACAAGGCGGGGCCTGGCGAGACGATCTTGATCCAAGCCGCGATGGCGGCGCAGACCGGCAGGATGGCGATGCCGCCAACAACCGTGAGCACGAGATCCACGATACGTTTCATTACAGCGTAATCAGACAGGAGCACCTGCTGTCGAAGTTCAAGGCCGACCATACCACCAACACTCTTCGAATTCACCCAGAGACTGGCGAAACCCTCAAGATCGGGGATAACCAGAACGTGGGAGAAGTTGGCGCCATATCGCTCGATCATCGACATGAGCTGATTTTGCGGGATGTCCGGCATTGCGAACACGGCATAGGCGGGACGCTGGCCGCGAAACACAAAGGGTGCGAGTTCGGCGGGTCCGAGCACCGGCACTCCGGAGATCGAGTCATCCTCAGCGGCGAGATCATCGAGTACGGCGACCGGCTTAAGACCGAGTCCAGGATCGGCGAGGAGCGCCCGGACAACCGAGCGGCCGGCGGGTCCGGCGCCGAAAATCACCGCCGGCGAGCCCCACCAGGATTCGCGGGAGTAGAGCTGACGGACACACTCGCGTAGCAGCGGAACCAGGGCGATGCTGAGGGCGAGAGCCAGGAACAGAGTCCAGGTGAAGGGAGCGCGCGCGCCGCGCAGGCTCACGGTGGTTGCGGCGAGAGTGATGAATAGAATTGTTGACGCGATGGTCGCCCGGCGAAGCTCCTCAGGGGCGCCGATGCCAAAGCCGGAGTACAGCCCGATGGAGGCGTACACCGCGGTGAAGACGAAGAGCAACGGCCACAAATGCAGGTAGCTGGCGATCTCCACGTTGCCCTGCAGGGCGGCCTTTAAGGCAATACTGATCATGACCGAGAGCATCAAAGCCGCCAAGTCGGTGGCCAGGAGTGCAACGGTGGTGAAATTCCGGTTCGCGATTCGCGGAAGAATGATTGGGCGTGTGAGGACAGTATTCGGTGTCATCCGGTTACTCCGTAAATTTGGAAATTGAGTTGAACCGGGCCAGACTCGACCGCCAATGCGCCGGCAAGACCAGGCCGGCAGGGCAGCGAGTACAGGTTCCAACGCAGCAGTTCGCTTTGGCCCAAGCACGAACTGAGCAAACGACCGCCGGTATCTTCGCCCGTCGGTACGGTGAAACTATCTAAAGGAATCGCAAGCCCCTCTCCGCGCGCCTTGATATAGGCTTCCTTGCGGGTCCAGCAGCGATAGAACGCTTGCGGGCGATCGCTCAGTGGAAGAACGGCGATTGAGGCAACTTCGGCCTGCGCGAAAAAGTTGCGCGCGACATCAAGTAGATCCTGGGCAGGCCGCATCTCTTCGATGTCGAGCCCTAGTTCGCGATCCGTCGATACTGCCAGTGCCGCCGCGTCGCCGGAGTGCGAGAGGTTGAAATGAAGCGGCGAGCCCTCAACGGACGGCTTGCCGTGGTCTCCATAAGCAAAGCTCAAGCTGGACGGATTCGCGTCGAGATAGCCGGCAAGGATGACGCGCAGCGCGTGTCGCGCGGCAATGAACCGGCGACGGTGCATCTCGAATCGGAACCGGGAGGCACGCTCTATTTCGCTGGCGTTCAAGACGGTATCGGCCGGAGGCGGCGTCGTCAGCTCGATATGCCAGATGTCGACAGTCGCGGTGCTCATGAGTTTCCCATGTCAACCGCAGGTCGCAGTTGCGGAACAGATGCTGAGCGATCGGACGATTGACGGGGAGCGGTCCTCTCCGGTTCGCCGGATCGCGAACGTTCCAGCGACTGCTCGAGCAGCCGGGCGAGCATGCCAATGTGCGGCTCGTGAAGAATAGTGTCGTGGTCGCCCGAGGTGACCTGAATATCCAGGCGCCCGCGAATGACGGAACCCCACCCGAGTTGCGGATCAGGATAGTCGTGGCCGGCGCGGAACAAAGTGGCGTTGCCGTCGAAAGGTGGAGGAACGTACCGGCGCATCGCGAGCATAAACGCCTCTTCTGCGTCGAGATGCATTTCGTCGTTGGCAAGCCCCATCGACTCGCGAAGCTCCCAATTGGACAGGACAACGCGGGTGCGGACGTTTTTCACCTTGCGTGCAACATAGTCGCGAGGCGCCATGCGCGTCGCGTACCGAACATTGCGGCGCACGGTTCCGAGCCAGTTGCCGACACGGCTATTGGACTGCATTTTGTCCTGCGACTGGATGCTGGTGTCGAGCAGGGCAAGCAGAGCTACCTCATGACCCGCGGCTGTGAGTTGGCGCACCATTTCGAATGCCACGACGCCGCCCGCGGAGAAGCCGCCAATGAAATATGGCCCTTCGGGTTGAACGGTCTGGATGGCGCGAATGTAATCGGCCGACATCTCCGGAATGGAAATGTGAGGCGCGACGTCGCCGCCAAGTCCTCGAGCCTGGAGTCCATAGATAGGCTGCTCAAGTCCGAAGTAGCTGCAGAATCCCGAAAAGTTCAGAACGTTGCCGCCTATCGGGTGAACAAAGAAGAATGGCGGTTTGGAGCCGGTGGAACGGATGGGCACGAGCGAAGACCATAGCGGTGTCCAGTCGGCATCGCGGATCAGCATGGCGAGTTGCGCGACGGTAGGAGCCTGGAACAGGGTGGCCAGCGGCAGCGTCTTGCCGAGGACCTTCTCCATGCGCGCGAACATCCGGGCGGCGAGCACCGAATGTCCGCCGAGTTCAAAGAAGTTGTCGGTGCGGCGGACAGGCCGCGTGCCGAGCACCGCTTCCCAGATACCGATGATGCTGGCTTCAAGAGCGTCGGGGGCGATCTCCGTCGAGCAGTCCCCGGTGGTGGGGACGACGATGCTCTCCGGAGCCGGGAGTGCATTGCGATCCAGTTTTCCGTTGGGCGTAACCGGCAGCACGTCCATGGCGATGAGCCAGGTGGGCACCATGTAGTCAGGCAGGCGTTCCGCCATTACGCGGCGGACACTCGCCGGATCCGCGCCGCCTTCTTCGCGGGCCACGAAATATCCCGCCAGTACGGATTCACCCGCGGCGTCCTGTCGGACGACTACGGCTGCGCTGCGAACACCAGGACAAGCCGCTAAGGCAGATTCAACCTCGCCCAGCTCAATCCGGAAGCCGCGAACCTTCACCTGAGCGTCGTTGCGGCCCAGCATTTCAATGCGGCCGTCGGGCCAGTAACGCACCAGGTCGCCCGTCCGGTACAGGCGTCCCGGGCCAAAAGGATTAGGGATGAAGCGCTGTGCGGTTAGTTCTTCGCGATTCAAGTAGCCGCGAGCGACGCCGTCGCCACCGATGAACAGTTCGCCGGGCACCCCCACCGGAACCAAGGCGAGGTGCGAGTCGAGAACGTAGATGAGTGTGTTTGCCAGCGGCCGCCCGATGGTCACCGGCTCAGCGTCTGCTTCGATCTTCGAAACGGTAGACCAGATGGTGGTCTCCGTAGGACCGTAAACATTCCACAGCGGACCGCCCTTGGCGAGGAGCGCATCGGCGAGTTCGCGGGAGAGCTTCTCACCACCGCAGAGCATTTTGAGACCAGGGGAACCGGCCCAACCCGCGTCAAGGAGCATTCGCCAGGTAACCGGAGTCGCCTGCAACAGGGTAGGTTTGGCCTGTATCAGCAGGTCGCGCAGCATAAGCGGGTCGGAGGTCTGCTGATGCGAAGCGAGAATCAGGCGCGAACCGGTGAGCAGAGGCAGATACAGTTCAAGCGCGGCGATGTCAAAGGACAGCGTTGTGATGGCGAGGAGAGAGTCGTCCGCACTAAGCTGGACGTGACTCTGGATCGCGTAAAGCAGGTTGATGACCGAGCAATGCTGGACCTCGACACCTTTCGGCTTGCCGGTGGAACCCGACGTATAGAGAATGTAGGCGACGGCATCGCTCGGAACTTTCTCAGCCAGAGGTTTCGGCGACTCGGCACCGATCGGAAACTGCTCCTGGTCAACGAGGATGCGTTTAGCATTCGTATTGATGTGACCAGCGAGTGAGCGCGTGGTCAGCAAGAGCGCGATGTTGGCGTCCTGGCTCATGAACTCGAGCCGGTTGGCGGGAAAGGCCGGGTCAAGCGGGAGGTACGCAGCGCCGGTCTTGAGCACAGCGATCACCGAGACCAACATGTCGAGCGAGCGATCCATGCAGATACCGGCGAAGACTCCGGGACATGCGCCGCGGGCCTGCAGGTAGCGTGCGAGCCGGTTGGAACGCCCGTCAAGCTCGGCGTAAGTGATGGACTGATCCTGGAATGTCGCCGCCACACGATCCGGCATTTGCCGGGCGGCATTCTCAAGCAACTGATGGATCGTCAGGTCCGACGGATACGGAACGGCTGTGTCGTTCCACTCGATCATAAGGCGATGCTGTTCCGTCTCAGACAGAAAGTTACGCTCGGAGATCCGAAGTTCAGGATTCGCGGCGATCGAAGAGAGAAGCAATTCGAAATGTTCGAGTAGCGCTTCCACTCGCGCCGGGCGGTAGAGGTTGGTGTTGTATTCGCAGGACAGGCGCCAGCCGTCAATGCGCTCCACCAGAAACAGGTTCAGATCGTAGAGTGCGCCGGGTGAACGGGAAGGAATCGGATCCATGCGGAGATTGCCGCACTGCCACGGCCGCACGAAATCGCGCTGGTGAATGAAGTTAATCCGAAACAGGAGACTGGCATCGCCACGACGCGCGGTGATGCGCTCGTAAGGCAGATCCTGATGCGAAAGCGCACCGGCCACGGCATCCACGGCGCGGTTGAGAAGGTCCAGAAAGCCGGGATCACCGCTGGTGTCCGTCCGGAGAACCAGGTTGTTGGCGAAGGGCCCGATGAGCGGCTCGACCTCTACCGTCCCGCGACCCGCCACGTGCGTGCCGGTAACGATATCTTCCTCGCCGGTATAGCGGCTGAGCAGCGCGCACAGCGCCGCGTACATAGTCATGAACAGCGTCGCGTTGTGTTCGCGGCTCAAGCTCTGCAGCGTATCGGTGAGGTCGCGGGGCAGCAGCCGCGAGACGATGTGACCCTGCGCTTCCGCCTTGGGAGAACGCGGAAAATCTCCCAGGATTTCAAAGTGGGGGAGATTGGCCAGGCGCTCCCGCCAGTACTCCTCAGACTCGTTCTCTCCGGCTTGCGACTCCTGCTCGGTCTGCTGCCAGATCGTGTAATCGGCGTATTGAATCGCAAGGTCGGGCAGAGGTGAAGGACGGCCGGCGATGAAGGCCTCATAGGAGGCGCCGAGTTCATCCGTAATCACACCGATGGACCATCCGTCGCTGACGATGTGATGCACGGTGATCAGCAGGATGTGGCGTGCCTCCGCTAAACGAAGCAGGCGCGCTCGCAGTAGCGGACCCGCCTCGAGCGTGAAGGACTCACGGGCAATTTCATCGGCGATGCGATCGGACTCTGCTGTGCGGCTAGCTTCGTCGAGTGTCGACAGATCCGTCAGCGGCAGTTCGATCTCACGCACTGGAGCGACTACCTGCGCGAGATTCCCATCCACCAGGTCAAAATTCGCTCGCAGAATCTCGTGACGCCGGACTACCTCGTTCAACGAACGAGTGAGGACCGCAATGTCCAGATCGCCCGAGAGAATGAAGCGCACCGCGACGTTGAGGGAAGAATCACCCTTCTTCAGTTGGTCGAGGATCCAGAAGCGTTCCTGCGCGGGTGAAGCAGGTAACGCCAGTAGCTCAGCTGGATCATTTACGAGTGCCGGCGTTGCCATTACAGGCTCCTCTTCAAGCGGAAGGCGTCACGTGAGGCGGCGACGATGCCGGCAGGCTTGGCAGCCGCGCGTCCATGATGCGAGTCGGCTTTACCGGCGGCGCAGGCTACCGTCCGATGCTCAAGCAGGTCCCGCGGAGCGAGCGCGATGCCCTCATTTGCGGCCCGTGCAGCAATCTGGAACAGATGAATCGAATCGGCCCCAAGCGAGAAGAAGTCGTCGTCGAGGCCGATACGGTCGACGCGTAGAACGTCTTCCAGGATCGCGGCGAGCGCCTTCTCGGTAGCAGTGGAAGGCGGCCGGAACTCTTCCTTGCGGTTGGAGGCCGGGGCCGGCAAGCGGCCGAGGGCAAGACGGTCAGTCTTGCGATTGGCGGTCTGCGGAAGCGTCGTCATCTCGACGAAGTGCGACGGGATCATGTATGCAGGCAGGCGGCGAGCGAGTTGATCGCGTACGGCCGACTCGTCGAGCGCTGCCGCAGGCACTACGTAAGCGACCAGGCGGCGATCACCGGGCTGATCCTCACGGACGATCACCGCAGCGTCGCGCAGGCCGGTGACAGCCGAGAGCGCCTCCTCGATTTCACCGAGTTCCATACGGTGTCCGCGAATCTTCACCTGACGGTCGACGCGGCCGAGACAGAGAATTTCGCCGTTGGGCAGGAACCGGGCCAGATCGCCGGTGTGATACATGCGCTCACCCGGGCGGAATGGATTGTCGATGAAGCGCTCACCAGTCATTTGAATCTGACCGCGATATCCGCGAGCGAGGCCGTCGCCGCCGATCCACAACTCACCGGCAACGCCTTCGGGTACCGGACTGCGGCGGGCGTCGAGGATGTAGAACTGCGTGTTGGCAATGGGGCGGCCGATGGTGATGGCTCCCTCAGCGGCAACGCGGATGGTGCTCGACCAGATGGTGGTCTCGGTGGGACCGTACATGTTCCACAGTTCGCCGCCGCGCTTGATGAGTTGAGTAGCGAGTTCGCGAGTGAGTTCCTCGCCGCCGCAGAGCATCTTGAGCGAAGAATCGCCCTGCCAGCCGGCGTCCACAAGCATTTTCCAGGTGGTGGGCGTGGCCTGCATCATGGTGATGCCGGCGCTCCGCATCAGGAGCGACAGGCAGCGGCCGTCGCGGGTTACGTCACGCGGAGCAATCACGACTTCAGCGCCGCTGATCAGCGGTAGCAGGAGCTCGAGACCCGCGATATCGAATGACAGAGTGGTTACCGCCAGCAGCTTGTCGGAAGCGGTGATTCCGGGCTCGCGCTGCATGGAGCAGAGCAGATTTGTGAGCGCGCGATGTTCGA
Source organism: Bryobacterales bacterium (assembly GCA_038212445.1). Classification (GTDB taxonomy): domain Bacteria; phylum Acidobacteriota; class Terriglobia; order Bryobacterales; family Bryobacteraceae; genus TMP-7. The sequence continues at coordinate 142,970 of JBBQUM010000015.1, read as the reverse complement.
TCTCCACTCCCTTCGGCTTGCCCGTGGAACCTGAGGTGTAGATGGCGTACGCGAGCGCGGATGTCGACGGCGCAGGCAGCGACGTATCGGGCATCGAGGCGATCGACGGGAAGTTCGCGCCGTTGAGCACGAGCGAAACACCAGCGTCGCGGCGGATGTAATCGAGGCGGTCGGCCGGATACCCAGGGTCGAGCGGGAGATAGGCGGCGCCGGCTTTCATAATGCCGAGCACGGACACGAGCAGGTTGATGGACGGCTCGAGAGAAATGCCGACGAGCGTTCCAGCTTTGACGCCATGGCCGAGCAGCCAGTGAGCCAGTTGGTTGGACGCGCGGTCCAGGTCGCGGTACGTCAAAGAATGCGTGTCCAAGCGTACAGCGGGAGCATCGGGGGTGGCGGCAGCGCGCTCGGAGAAGAGCTGATGAGCGCAGACCGGCGGATACGCGGCGCCATTGTTGTTCCATTGGGTGATCACACGGTCGCGTTCGGAATTGTCGAGCAGCGCGGCTTCCCAGATAGGAGCGCTGAGGTCGGTTGCCGCCGTTTCAATCAACGCTTCGTACTGGCGCAGCCAGCGGGCCACCGTCTCCTGGTCGAACAGATCCGCGTTGTAGTCACAGTAAACGGTGATGCCGTTGCCCGTCTCCACCAGGTTCAGGAAGAGATCGAAATTGACGAAGCCTTTGGGGTTCTGCTCCATCGTGGCGTCGAGATCGTGGAACGCCAGCCGCGATCCGACTTTCTCGAGATTGAACTGGACTTCGATGAGCGGCAGGCGGCTCGGATTGCGCGGTAGCGCCAGCTTGCGGACGAGCGTGCCATAGGTGTAGCTGCTGTGCTCTTGTGCCTGCAGAAGCTTGCGGCGGCTCTCGGAGAGCACTCCGGCAAAGGTCGCGCCTTCCTCGATGCGAATGCGAATCGGCAGGAAATTCACGCAATGGCCGACCAGCGGATTGTCGCCGCACTCAGCCTGTCCGGCGGAGGGAATGCCGACCACGATGTCCGTCTGTCCGCTGAGCCGTGCGAGTAAGACCTGGAATCCTGAGAGCAAGCTGCTGAACAGCGTGCTTCCCTGGCGTGCGCCGGCCTTGCGCATCTTCATTACAGAGGCCGCGCTCAGCGTAGTGACGTAGGTGGCGCCGCGATAGGACTTCAGAGCCGGGCGTGGACGATCGAGCGGCAGTTCGAGAGCGGGCGATGGTTCCGCGAACTCACTCACCCAGTAGGCTTCAACCTTCTGGTTCGTGTTGCCGTCGGCAGCTTGCGAGTAGGCGCTGAAGTGAAGCGGCTCGGGTAGCTCCACCGTGCCCGCATTGCAATATGCCGTATAGAGCTTGCCGATCTCGTCGAGCAGAATCGCAGTGGACCATCCGTCGCAGATGATGTGATGGGCCGTCACGAACAGGAGATGATCCTGGCCGGAGAGCCGGGCAAGCTGCATGCGGACCAGCGGCCCGTGCATCAGATCAAACGGCTTGCATGCGTCTTCGTGCTTCAGTTCCTCGATCCGCTCGGCTTGTTGGCCGGGCGTCAGCGAAACAAGATTCGTGAGCGGCAACTGAACCTTGAGGGTGGGGTGAATCAACAGGCGATCGCCAGAGGGAGAAAGCGTGGCTCGCAGGGCCTCGTGGCGGGCGACAATCGCCGCAATCGCGCGCTGTAGGCCATCGGCATTCAATTCGCCGCGCATGCGGACCGTGAAGCCTTCGTTGAATGCGCAGGACTCTTCGTCGCCAAGCTGCGCCGAGAGCCGGATTTCCATCTGCGCTTCAGTGAGCGGACATTCGAACGAAGCCAGCACGGGGGGAGCGGGCATCAAGCCACCCGACTGCATGTCAGCGATCGAGCCGCGGAAAGCCTCGATCACTTTGTCGATGTCCTGCTCGCTGTGAGCGGTGGTCATGAAGCAGGGAAAGCCTTCCTGGATGTGCACGCCGCGCTCGCGCAGGTGGTAGTAAAGCAGCGAGGCAAGGCGCTGTTCGGCCGGGAAGCTGAAGTAGAAGATGGAGCGGAAATTCTCGACGCGGGCCGGAACGGCCTGGGTCTCGAAGATATCGTTGATGCCAGCGACCAGACGCGCGGTCTTGCGACTGAGGTCTTCCTGTAATGCGGGACCCGCGGTCTTCAGGTGATTGAGCACAGCCCAGACAGCGGCCATCGCCAGCGGGTGACGGACGAAGGTGCCGGCAAAGAATGTAACTCCGGCTTCAGGAGACGAAGCGTCGCCGTAATTCCAGGTACCGCCGTCGAGCGCATCCATGAAGCGCGAGCAACCGGCAAGTACGCCCACCGGAAGTCCGCCGCCGATGACCTTGCCGTAGGTTGCGAGGTCGGCGCGAATGTCGAAGATTGCTTGCGCACCGCCGGGATGCGTGCGGAAGCCGGTAACCACTTCATCGAAGATCAGCGCCGTGCCGGCGTCTTTCGTGATCGAGCGGAGTTCCTGCAGGAACGCCTTCGGCTGAAGCGCAGGGTGACGGCTTTGGACCGGCTCTACGATCACGCCCGCGATCTCAGAGGCGTTGGCGCGAATATACTCGAGCGAATCGGGCTTGCCGTAATCGAGGACGATGATGTTCGCCGAAGCCTCTATGGGGATTCCCGGGGCGATCGGGCGAGACTTGGGAGCGCCATTGCCGACGCGCTTCACGAGCACCTCGTCGAACGCGCCGTGGTAGTCGCCGGTAAAGTAGACAATCTTGTTGCGGCCGGTTACGGTGCGAGCCAGGCGCATCGCGGCCATCACTGCTTCCGAGCCGGTATTGCAGAAGGTGGCGCGCTCGTTGCCGGTCATCTCGCAGAGCAGTTGGGCCACCTTGCCGGCAAGCGGAGTCTGGGGGCCAATCTCGAAGCCGTGCTTGAGCTGCTCGGCAATCGCGTCGCGCACAAACTCAGGGGCGTGCCCGAACATCGTGACGCCAAACCCATTCAGAATGTCGATGTACTCGTTGCCGTCCACGTCCCACAGGCGTGAGCCGGACGAGCGGGCGATGACGATGGGATAGACCATCTCCTTCCACTGCGCGCGGAAGCCCGATGCCACCCGGGGATCAGCAAGCACGTTGCGATGAGTCTGGGTATGCTCTTTCGAACCGGCGGTCTTGCGGCTGTAGCGTTCGATGAACCGGGCGATGTAGGTTTCCTGCTGCGCAGTCAGCGTACCGGTGATATTTTTCTGGATCGGCTTGTAGGGGCCGAACGATTCGAACTTCGGCGACTCGGTGCTGGGCACGGCGACCGGAGGCACGGGAACCGGCGCCGGCGGAACCGCGGCGGCTGTGAAGCTCGCGGGCACGCCACGCACCGTGTCGAGTTGTTTGGCAGTGAGTTCGGTGAACGCGCGTAGCTGCTCCTGGAGTAACCGCTCGATGGACGATCCAGCGGCCAGCGATGCGTTTACCACCGCAGGCGATGCGCCCGGGGCGGATACTGCGACTGCCGATACCGCAGGTGCAGGCGCGACGGCAGGCACGTCAGCAGGAAGAATGGAGTCGATGTGCGCCACCAGTTTTGCGATGGTGGAGAGTTCGCCAAGCAGATCAGCGAAGCGAACCTTGCAGGCATAACGATTTTGGACCTGCTGACTTACCTGAGTCAGAAACAGGGAGTCAAAACCAAGCTCGAGAAACGTCGCGTCAGCGGGGGACGACTGCAGTTCGAGTCCGGAGAGGTCTTCAAAAAGGGCGAGCAGCTCGCCACGAAGGCGGTCCACGCGGCCGGGGTTTGCGGCAGTCGCAGCGGGGGTCGTAGTCATGGTCGGGAAATTCTCCTCGGATAGCTGATGGGAATTCTGTTTGCGCTCGATGAAATAGCGCTTGTGTTCGAACGGATACGCGGGCAGGGAAACTTTGTTGGGGGTCGACGCGTGGATAGCGGGCCAGTTGGGCTCTGCGCCGTTGATCCACACGCGGCCAAGCGCGGCGAGAAAGGCGGGCGTCTCGCCGTGGAGCTTTTCCTTATCGCCAATGGAGGCGACGGCGCGAACCGCATTTGGCGAGACCCCGTGCTGATGCGCGAGTGTCGTAAGAGTGCGTCCAGGGCCGGCCTCGACGAGCAGCCAGGGCTTCTCGCTCTGCAGACGTCGCATCGCTTTCGAGAAGCGGACCGGCTCAACGCAGTGCCGGGTCCAGTACGACGCGCTCGTTGCTTGTTCCGGCGTCATCCATTCGCCGGTGATGGTGGACAGGATCGGCGCGGACGGCGCATGCAGGCGGAACTTTGCAATCACCTCGCCCAGCGGCTCAACGACAGGTTCCATCATGGGCGAGTGGAACGCGTGTGAAGTGCGCAGGCGGCGTGCAGCAACACCCTTCGCCGCGAGGACATCCTCGAGCTTGGACACCGCATCTTTATCACCGGCGGCGACGCAGGCATTCGGGCTGTTGATGGTGGCAATGGCGACGCCGTCCACCAGCATCGCGGCCAGCTCTTCTTCCGGCAGCCGGACCGCCAGCATCACGCCACCGGGGAGCGACTGCATCAAGCGGGCTCGAACGGCCACCGCCTCGAGCGCGTCGGCGAGTGAGAAGACGCCCGCCACAGTGGCTGCGACGAATTCTCCGAGGCTGTGGCCGATCATGGCCGCGGGTTTGATGCCCGCGTGATTCCAAAGCTTCGCCAGCGCGTAGCCGGTGACGAATAGTGCGGGCTGCGCACCGATGGTCTGCTCAAGCCGGTGAGCGCAGTCAGCGCGGAACAGCGTCTCGCGGATGTCACCCTCGACATGGGGACGGAGAAGTTCGGCGCATTCGTCCACCGCCTCGCGATAGACTGCGAAGTCGCGATACAGGTCGCGGCCCATCTCCGGTTGGTGCGCACCCTGGCCGGGGAAAGCGAAGAGCAGCGGAAGCTTCTCCGCAGTTCCACTCGCCTGGGACTTGCTGTTTCGCAGCGCGTCTATCAGTTCGGCCTTGCTGCTACCAGCCACGGTGCGGCGATGATGCCAATGCGACCGGCCGGTTTGCAGTGTCCAGGCCGCGTCTGCGATATCGGTGCCCGCCAGAGCGTCGGCAAGCCGGGCAGTGGCAGCGTCGAGCGCCGTTGCGGTTTTCGCACTCAGCGTGAGTAGTTGAGGCAGCGTCTCAGACACGGGTGCCGCGACTATAGGAGCCTGTTCGAGGACGATATGTGCGTTGGTGCCGCCGACACCGAATGCACTCACACCGGCGCGGCGTAGTTCGCTGCCGGTATTCCATTCAGTAAGGCGGTCCACCACATAGAAGGGCGATTTTTCGAATGCGATTGCCGGATTCGGCTTGCGATAGTGCAGCGTCGGCGGCAGGCACGCACGCTCGACAGACAGTGCGGCTTTGATGAGCCCCGTGACACCGGCAGCGGCGTCGAGATGGCCGACGTTTGTCTTGGCGGTGCCTAGACCGCAGAACTGGCGCTTGCCCTCGCAGTCGCCGAACGCGAGCGATAGCCCGCCTATTTCAATCGGATCGCCGAGCGGCGTCGCAGTGCCATGCGTTTCGATGTAGCTGATGGATTCCGGCTTAACTCCGGCCATCTGATGGGCGCTGTGGATGGCTGCAGCCTGGCCCTCAACACTCGGGGCAGTGAAGCCGGCCTTGCCTGAACCATCGTTATTGATGCCGAATCCCTTGACGACGGCATAGATGTGATCGCCCGCGGCATCTGCGTCTTCCACACGCTTGAGCAGCACAACGCCGCAGCCTGAGCCGAAGATGGTGCCCTGAGCATCGGCGTCGAACGCGCGGCAGTGCCCGTCCGGCGAAACGATTCCGCCTTCCTGATAGAGATACCCGCGGTTCTGAGGAAACGTAATCGAGACGCCGCCCGCCAAAGCCGCATCACTGCTGCCCGAGAGCAGACTCTCGCAAGCCTGGACAATGGCCACCAGCGAAGTGGAACAAGCTGTCCCCATCGCAATTGCAGGTCCGGTGAGATTGAGCTTGTAGGCGACGCGCGAGGTCAGGAAGTCAGGACCCGCGCCGAGCATCGTGGCGTAGTTATCAACCTGGAAGCCCGAGGTGTACGCATCGATAAAACCGGGCTGGGAGCAGATCTGGCGCAGGAAATAAGTATTCGGGCTCGAGCCGGCAAAGACTCCGATGTTGCCGGAGAAGCGTCGCGGGTCGCAGCCGGCATCGTCGAGCGCTTCAACGCAACACTCCAGGAACACGCGCTGTTGGGGATCGATGACTTCGGCTTCTTTCGGCAGAATGCCAAAGTAGCCGGCATCAAACTGATCGGCATCAGCGAGAACAGGTTTGGCCTTTACGAAATCGGCGCCAGCGCCCGACTCCAACTCGCCCGGTTCAAAAAACGTGATCGACTCGACGCCATTAGTCAGGTTGCTCCAGAATTCAGCGACATTCTTCGCACCCGGGAGGCGTGCGGCCATGCCGACGATGGCGATGCCACCGGAGTGACGCATGTTGCTGTTCGACACAGCAGCGGGAAGTTCGACGCCGGCGAGAAAAGCAGCCATGGAGCGAACAGTGGGATAGCGGAAGAGGTCAGCGATGGCGATCGAGCGGCTGAAGCGATCCGCAAGTTTGCCATGCAACCGCATGAAGTCGAGCGAACTGCCGCCGAGTTCAAAGAACGCCGCCCCATTGTCGTTAACCTGGACGCCCAGCACTTCGGACCACAGGCCGGCAACAATGCGCTCGGTTCCCGCAGCGTCTAGCGCCGGCTGTTCGAGGGCCCGGCGGTCCACTTTGCCGTTAGGCGTAAGTGGGAGCGCACTAAGCTCGGACAGGCGCACAGGAATCATGTGTGCCGGTAATTCCGCCGACAGGAACTGCTTCAGCGCCGCGGCTGTAACAGACTGTGAAGCGACGTAGAACGCGTTGAGCTGCTTCTCGCCAGTAGGCCCGGCAACCGCCATGACGGCAGCCTGGGCAATACATTCGTGACGAACAAGTACTGCTTCAATCTCTCCAAGTTCGATGCGGAAGCCGCGCAGCTTAACCTGCGAGTCGGCTCGGCCGAGAAATTCAACCACTCCGCCGGGCATCAATCGTCCGAGATCGCCGCTGCAGTACAAGCGGGCGCGGGGATCTGAGCTGAAGGGGTCGGCGATGAACTTCTGCGCTGTGAGCTCGGGACTATTGAGATAGCCCCGAGCCACGCCATCGCCTCCAATGAGAATCTCGCCCGACTGGCCCTCCGAGAGCGGATTCTTCTCTTCATCAACAATGTAAACTCTTGTGTTCGAAATGGGAGCACCGATCGGAATCGGCAGGCCGGCAGGATGATTCGCCGGAATCGTATAGCAGCAGGTGAAGGTCGTCCCTTCTGTGGGTCCGTATCCATTAATCAGGCGCGCGTGGGGCGCGGCCGCTAGAAAGCGAGCGGCGTGTTGGGGAGAGACAACATCGCCGCCCGTCAGCAATTGCTCAAGCTTCGTCAGTCCGTCGAGTTCCTGGTCCACCATGGCCGAGAAGAGGCCGGCAGTAAGCCAGAGAGTAGTGACGCCGTACTCGGTGATCGCGTGGGCGATGTCGCGGAGGGAACATGGACCCTCGGGCATGATTGCGAGCGTTCCGCCGTTCAGGAGTGCGCCCCAGATTTCAAAGGTCGACGCATCAAACGCCAGCGGTGCTAAATGAAGAAATGTGTGACGCGGTCCAAACTCGGCATAGTTGGTCTCGCGCACCAGGCGCGCTACCGAGCGATGCTCCACCATGACGCCCTTGGGCTGTCCCGTGGATCCCGATGAAAAAAGCAGATAACAGAGGTCCCTGCCGCCAGCCGCAGCCACCGGATTCTGTTCGATTCCGCCTTCCAGATTCTCGATACGGAGGACGCTGCAGCCCGGCTGTAGCGTGAAGTTGCGATCGGCGATGACTGCCGTCGGCCGCGCATCGGCGAGAAGCGCCATTTGGCGCGCCCCAGGGTCGGAGGCCGTCACCGGCATGTAAGCGCCGCCCGACTTCAGGATTCCAATCAGGGCCGCGATCAGCTCCGGCGTACGACCAAGTTGAACGGCAACGAAGTCACCCTTCTGAACGCCCGCTGCTTTCAGTTCAGCCGCAATGAAGTTGGCACGGCGATTGAGTTCAGCGTAAGTCCAACGAGATCCGGCACAGACCAGGGCTGTGGCCTGAGGAGTAAGTGCAGCAATCTCCTCAAATGCCTGCGCGATGGAAAACTCGCTTCGGTACGACTGCCCTTCGTTTGATCCAGTGGTCTGCATACGCCTCTTGAATTGGCAGTGTAGGATTTATCGCCGAGGCGTAGAATCACTAATCCGTACCAAATTGAGGCAGGACGAAAGTCCGGAAATCAGTAGGACTGAGTACCTGCGGAAGGTGAGGTTTGTACTAACTTCAGTGAACCGCTGGTACCATTCAACACCGACCGGTAGACGGTCAGCGTGCGCTCCAACATGCCTTCCACCGTGTATTCAGTCTCATAGCGCTTGCGAGCGGCATCACCCAGCTGTCGACGCAGTACTGGACTCTGGACAAGACTAGTCAGAGCATCTCTGAAGCTTGCGACATCCCGCGGTGCAATCACCCTCCCGCATGATTCGTCAATTGCCTCTCGGACTCCCCCGACATCCGATGCCACCACCGGAAGCCCCGCCCGCATCGCTTCGAGAATGCTGATAGGGAACCCTTCCCAGTGCGTAAACAATGCGAAGACTTGTGCGGACGCCATCAGTTCGGGGACGTCGCGGCGCTGCCCCAGAAATCGGATTTTCTCGCTCAATCCTGCCGCCGCCACCTGTTGCTCAACCGCCGCACGCGTGGGCCCGTCGCCGACAAAGAGCAGTTCGAAAGGAACGTTGATTCCTTTGAGAGCTTCTACCAGCAGGTCCTGCGCCTTCTGCGGGGCAAAACGCGCGAGCATCACGATTCGGGGAACGACGTTTACTCCCGGCCGAGCGCGGTGCCGCGTATCGGCAATGCCGTTATGAATCGTGACGTGCTTGCCCGCACTGGCTACTCCCTTACGCAGCGCGAGCCCCCGGTTGGCGTCGGATACGTTAATGATCTTGCCGCACCAGTGCCCTGCCACACGCTCGATCGGCGTTCCGATCAGCTTCCATTTCAGTGACGTCGCTTCCGCGAAACACCAGGTGTGGGCTGTGAAAACGCTAGGCACGCCCGCGATCTTGGCCGCAGTCCGGCCGATGATGCCAGCCTTCGACGTGTGGGCGTGGACCAGATCGGGGCGGATGGCCTTCATTAGCTGGATGGACTCTCGCAGCGCTTTCGCGTCCTGCACGGGACTCATGGGCTGCACCAGGTGCGGAAGAATATGCGTCGGGATGCCTAGCTCGGCCGCCGCGTCTGTCAGGTAGCCGGTCTCGCCGGTCGCCAGTTCGACGTCGAGATCGTCACGCATGCCGCGCAGCAAGTCGACGACGTGCGTTTGCCCTCCGCCCAGTTCGGCACGAGTGATCATCATCAGAATTTTGAGGCGCTTACGCATGACAGAACTCCTTCAGGATTTTGCGGGTCTCGGCAGCTGAACGATCCCAGTCCATCCGGGCGGCGCGGGCCCTGCCGCGGGTGCTGAGTTCGGCGCGCAGATCGTCACTCCGAACCAGGCTGAGTACCGCTTCTGCGATTGCGTCCTCGTTAAGCGGGTCCACCAGCAGGCCACAGTCACCCATCACTTCCGGCAGCGACGTGGTGTTCGAAGTGACCACAGGTGTCCCACAAGCCATCGCTTCGAGTGGAGGCAAACCAAACCCTTCGTAGAGCGACGGGTACACCAGCGCTAAAGCCCCCGAGTAGAGCGCGGGTAGATGTTCCTGCTTGGCGTAGCCGGCAAAATGCACTCGTTTGAGTTCGCCCTCGATGCGTGCCTCGCGGAATACCAGCGACGCACCCTTGTTGCCCACCACTACGAGATCAATGTCCTCGGGCAACTCGGGTAAGATGCGCTGCCAGGCCGTTAGCAGACGTCCGATGTTCTTACGTGGCTCGAGCGAGCCCAGCGACAGTACGTAGCGGGGACTGCGGATCTTGAGCGCCTCGCGCACTTCAGCGATTTCGTCACTCGAGCGCGGCCGGAACTGCTCGTCCACGCCGTTCCAAACCACACTGATCTTCTCGGCAGGGACGCCAAACCGCTCCACTAGCCGGTCCTTGGTGAACTGCGAAACAGCGATCATGTGTTGAACGCGGTGCGCGAGCTTCGGCAGCAGCCACTGATACCAGGCCGAGAATCGCGCGTTGAACCATTCGGGATGTTCCACCGGAATGATGTCGTGCATGGTGCAGAGCTGTCGTGAAACCGCTAAGGGTCCTGTGTTGTTTGGGCTCCACAGCAGGCGATTGCGGGAAACCGCCGGCAGGTAGACTTGCTCCCACAAATGTCCCTTTGCACCTTTGAGCGATTCGCCCGGACGCACCACTTCCAGCAGGTCGCCCAAGCGGTTCGCCATCTCGATGCCGTAGCGCTGCATGCCGGTCGGGACATGCGAGTAGAATCGTGCGTTCAGTGCGATTGTTGACATGCCATCCTCTGTTCCGCGCAGTGACTCCGGCGCGCCCACTGGCCACAGATCCAGACAAAGGGAATCAGGATGAAGTAGGCGGTGACCACTCGACCCTCACCCCAGTACAAAATTCGGGCAATCTCCACCACGCCGATGAAAAAGACCGGGTAGAACATCAGGCCCCCGGCGCGTTTTTGCTGATACCAGCGGTACAGCAGACCGCAAAGCAGACCGGCGCAGAGCCAGAACAGAATCCCGCCCATGACACCGAAGTCCACTATTGGCGGCATCAATCCGCTACCGTTGTTGAACTCGGGATTGGCTTCGCGATCAAGCATCTGCAGATACGGATCGGTGTCGACGTTGGCCCCTTCAAAAGGCGTATTCGGAAACACGGCCTTGGCGAGCGAACTGATCACCGGGAAGCGCCACAGAAAGTGGAGCGTCGAGAATGGTGCTCCTATCGTGTCGAAGCGCGCAACGTATAGCGCGCCATTGTTTAGCGCGGTCACGTAATAGCCGAGCAACCTCAACGACGTGAATTCCCAGAAGCCGAGATCACCACCGGAGTAAAAGCTGGTCCACGAGCGGAAGTACTCGAAAGCGCCAAAAACCAGGACAAGCATTCCAACACCCGCGAGCGGCAGGAATTGCAGAGGACGGCGCAGGCGGTCCCACCAGGGACTCTCTAGGACGCCAAGCCGGAGGAACAGGACCGTCGCAGGCACCACCAACTCAATCACCGCCAGGCGTTCGCTGTTCAGCAGGGCGCGGCAGACGGCCAGGAACAGCAAAATCGCCAGCTGCCAGCGCACCCTCCGCCAGCCCTTCGTCACGCCGATCATGACGCCGATCAGAACTCCGGCGATGCCAAACTGCGTCAGCGTCGTAACACCGCTGACGGTGACCAGGTAGACTTCCTTCATCGCGTAGGCAGCGTATTTCTCGCCTTTTAACACGCCGATGAACAATGCCAGATCCGCGCCCCTCACCAGCGCCGCGCCGAGCCAGACGGCATAGCCCACCACGCTGCTGTAGAAGCAAAACTGGAAAACCTTGAAGGAGATATCCCAGGGAATGCGTTCTTCCCAGGACGGTCCGGGATCCGCCGATTTCGAGCGGCCAATGCCTGCCAGCGAACCAAGAACAAAAGCGGCTACGCAGGCTAGACACAACAGGAACTGCTCACCACCAAAGAACTTAGGCATGCGCCAGTAGGTGCGGTACATCTGGTCAGGCACGTAGTAAGCCGCAACCGAAACCAACACACCCATGCCGCCGCCGATCCAGGCGGGGTTCAGCCACCAGAGTTGCCGATTCTCGCTCATCCGCAGTTCTCCGTTTGGACGGGTTCCGCGGCCACCACTGCCGCGCTCCAGCCGGTGGTCATGCGCGTGACCGCAGCTACCATCGAGACTGCGACAAAGGCTTCGGCCGACACCACGGCCCATGCCATTCCGATATGGCCGTAAGGACGGGCGAGCGCAAATGAAAGCGCGATATTGATGAGCCCGGCGGATAGGATGATGCGGTTGATCACGGCATCCTTGCCGAAGGGCAGTAGCCACTGGAAGCCCACCGCGTAGGTAATGGATAGTAGCGGCGGCAATAGGGCGAGGATCTGGAGAACGTCGATGGCGGGCGCAAATGACGCGCCGAGAAGCAGCCGGCACGCAAAAGGAGCCATCACATAAAGCCCAGCACCGAGCAGCGCACCGCCGCCGATCATGATGGAAGCACTCATGCGCGCCAACGGCGCCGCGGCTGCATGTCCGCCCTTGGCAGCAAGATGACTGAGACGGGGAAAAACGGCTTCGCGGATCGGGTTCAGCAGACCGAACGCGGCTTTCGAGATTTTCTCGGCGGACGCAAAGTACCCGACAAATTCAGGTGCGGCGAAGAGTCCCAGGAGGAACGCGTTTCCAACTCCGTAAAGGCTCTCAGCACTGCGGAAAACGAACATCGGCCAGCCCATCGTCACCGCTTCCCGCACCAGCGGAATCGTTGGAACGCAAAGAGGAATCGTGCGATAAGCCAGGATCAGTCCAGCGATGGTGGTCAGCCCCGGGGCGATTGCGTTCAGTGCGAGTACCCGCCAGCCGTCGTCAGGAGAATGGACAAACAGGAACAGGCCCGCCACCATGGCGAGCTTTCCGGACAATTCCAGCGCCGCTGACAGACGCATGCGCTCCAGTCCTTGAAAGAACCAGATGGGTGCAAAGCCCTGCGCCACGCCGTAAGCCAGTCCAGCAATGAGAAGTTCGGGATGATCGCGCAGAATCGGTACGAACCGGGACAAGATGAATGCCAGCGTCAGCCCGGCGGCGGCCAGCAATACCTGCGAGCCGAGCACTCCTGCCATCACGCGGCCGCATTGATCTCGATCGTGCCGGCTACGGGCAATTTCACGGGTAGCCGAAATATTGAAACCGAACTCGATAAGGATGACCAGGAATTCGGCCATCGCGCCGACAAATGCAACTTTGCCCCACGACACGGGCCCCAGCACGCGCGCGAGGTATGGGATGGTGAGCAGGGGGATGAGCTTGCGGCCCGCCTGGACACCGTATAGTGCGGCTACGTTCTGTAGGATTCCCTTCCCCATCTTCTTAAAGCAACCGCAAGGCAACCGCGTAGAGCGACGATTCGGTAAGCCGTATGTACGGCTCCATGCGGCTAATCGCGTTACGCGGCACCACCAGAACGTCGCCTGCCTTCAAAGGGATGTCTTCGTGCAACCCCTGGGGAGACATGAGCTTCCTCACATCCAGGACTCTCACTTCGGCCAGATCGTTTGAAGTCTTTCGGAGCAGCACCACTTGCGTACGCTTCGCACTGTCCTTGAAGCCTCCGCTCAGTGCAATACCTTCCACCAGCGTCACCGGACCGTGCAATTCCACGCGACCCGGATGAGAAACTTCGCCCGCTACCGTGAAGTACGGTTTCACGTACTCCTTGAGCAGCACGGTGATCTCGGGATCATTGAGCCGCTCCGAGGCCTGCTTGCGAATCGCATCGGCGGCGCCGGCGAGCGTGAAGCCGGCCAGTTTCACTTCCCCGATTAATGGGAGCGAAACATAGCCGTCGGGCTGGAGCGCGGCCGTCGCGTTGTACTCGGGAGTGTAGCGATACTGCACTTCGATCTTGTCTTCCGCCTGTAGCCGGTAATGCGGATCTCGTTCAGAGAACCCGGTCTGTCCGGCGGCGAAGGCGGCGAAGGCAGCGAAGAACAAAATCGTTTTCATAGAAATTTGTAGATGAAGCTCGGGATCGCGTACGTACGGCGGTTGAGGACAATGCCCTCCAGGCGGCCGTTGCCGGAGATCAGCAGGTTCTGCGCCCGGTCAATCTGGTCGAGTTTGGTACGTCCGGCGTCCACAACAAGGAAGCAGCCATCGGCAGCGGCGGTCCAGCGAAGTGCCGACGCCTGCGCCGAAATGGCCGGACAGTCCACCAGAATGAAGTCGAAATTTCGTGAATCACCGCTCAGCCATACATGCTCCAGCCCGTGTTCAGGCATACGATGAAGTTCTTCGTCGGAGATGGCCACCCAGACGTTGGGGGAGCGTTCGACATACCCTTGCGGCAGCTTTTTTGGGTCCGATCGCTTCAGCGTGGCCGAGGGTAGAATGGCGACTTCACAGTGATACTGGCGCGAGAGTTCTTCGGCAAGCAATTCCACCACGTGGGTTGTGCCTGCGCGGCGGTTGGGAGCGGTGAATGCGAACATCCCGCGACCCTTGGCCGCATGAATTGAAATCATGGTGTCCACCACTCGGTCGAGAAACGGCCGCGTGGTGTGCGTGGTCCGGCGATGGACAACCGTCGGCCGCAATTCAGGTTTCGGCATCGCGCTCATGAATTCCTCCCGATCGCTCGCGGCGCCGGAAGCGCTAATCGGACAGGCACTGTACCTAACACCGGAACAGCACTGAACACTTCAAGTTCCCAGGGGGTATAAACGGTCTTTTTCATGCGATTGAATAAGCTGACCACCGCCAGGCCCGCCAGCAGTGCTAATAAATACGCCGGCACAATCGTTCCCATGCGGCCCTTCGGCAGCGCTGGTTCACGGGGCGCTTCCGCGAGCACCACGTTGGCAATCTTCTGTTGATCCATCTTTTCGCCAATCCGCGCTTCTTCCTGTTTCTTCGCGTAGAGCAGATAGTTGTCCTCGGCCACTCTGGCATCGCGCACAAATTGCTGCTCCTGCGGCATCAGCGTTTCCAGTCGCGCCAGTTCCCGCTTGTACGTGGCGCCCTGCTCGCGCATGGCGGCGATGCGTCCACGCAAACCCGAGACGTCGGCTTCAGCGCGATTCAGTTCGGTGTCGAGCGTCTGGCGCAATGGGTTGATGTCGCTCGCTTCCTCAGTGGCAATGCTGCCCTCGGCGCCCTGCAACGCCTTCTGTGTATCGGCAATCTGCTGGTCAAGTTGCGTTACGACGCGATCGGTCGGCTTGAATTTCGTTACCAGTTCAGTGCGCCGGTTCTTCAATTCGATAAGCAGTGTGTTGAGGCGCTCGATCGAATACTGGTTCGGCATCCGGCGCATTTGCGTCGGGATTCGAGCGGCCGTCCGTCCCGACCGGTCCTTCAGCGTGGCCATCTTGCGCGTGGTTTCCCGCAGCTCGGCCTCTGCCGCCTGCAACCCTACACGCAGTTCGATCGACCTCTGGAGGAGCATGTCTTTTTGCTCCGTGGCGCTCACCACTCCAGATGCCTGTTGAAACTTCAGTAGTTTGTCCTGGGACTCGCTCAGTTTGGTTTGCGCCTCGGCCGACTGTGCCTCGAAGAACTCGAGCGAACCACTCGTGCCATGGAGTTTCAAGTGGCGGTCGAGATACGCTTTGGCCATTGCCTCCAGCACCCGCGCGCTCTGCTTCGGGTCGCTGGACGAGTATCGGACCCGGATCATGCTCGACTTCATGACAGGCATGATCTGGAGAGCTTTCTGCAGTTTTCCAATAGCGTTTTCGCGATCCACTCGCGTGCCGCCGCTAAACCCCGTCGCGGACAGGATGTCGTCAGCCAACTCGTGGCTGGACAGCATCTGAACCTCGGTGGCGATCTGTCCGTCGGTCACGTCGCCGCTGCGCATAGGCGTTGTGCCGTCGCCCGAAACCACCACCTCAGATCGAACGTTCTTCACCAGAAACGTCATTTCCGACTCGTATTGGCGTGGAAGAATACGGAGCGATAGCAGTGCGGCGAGCGTAGCTAACCCCCACAGGGCGGCAATCCACCGCCAACGGCGAAAGAATGTGTCGGCGGCGCCGCGCATCAGCGGCTTAGCGAACGGAACCGGTTCTACGGCCCGTGCGCGTTCGGCTGGAAATTGAATGATGTCCTCTTGGCGCTTCATTTTGGGCTGGCTACAGTCTGGCCAATCTAAATCGGCTCACCAACGGGCTTACGTACTGGAGCGAAGAGGCAGAATACTAGGACCCAACAGACGCTGAGAGTCCGTTTCGTACTGAAGAAGTCCGGATTCCGGACTTGGAGGGGGTTTAGAATCTTGAGCTTGAGGCTCAGGTGCGAGGCTAAGGGATCCGCCTGAAGGGAGGACTCCCAGGCGGCGGCATCCGGGAGTCCTTGAATAATAATTTATGAAAATTATTAGCTGGAACCGCCCGACACCAGCAAAGTCTGCCCGGTTACCCACCCTGCGTCGTCCGAGGCAAAGAATACTGCGGCACGCCCAATATCCTCAGGTTGGCCGATACGTCCCAGGGGTGTTTTGGCTTCAATGACCTTCCGGAAGTCCCCCTGGTCGAGACCCGCGCTGCGCACGCCCTCAGTGTCAACCATTCCTGGATTCAACGAGTTGACGCGGATCTTCTTGGGACCGAGTTCCTGCGCCAGCGCCGCCGTCACTGCATCGACAGCGGCCTTGGTGGCACTATAAACCGACCCTGTCGCCACCGGATGCTGGCCCACCACCGAACTGATGTTGACGATCGAACCACCTGCGGGACCAATGAGTTTCACCGCTTCCTGGGTGGTCAGGATCAACCCAAGCACGTTCAGATCGAACTGGCGGTGGAAATGATCGGGAGTGATCTCGCCCAGCGGCTTGAAGTCGTAGATTCCGGCATTGTTCACCAGCACATCCAACTTGCCATAAGCCTTCTTGGTTTCGGCGAACAGCCTTTGGATGTCCTCGGGCTTGGATACATCGCCTTGAACCGCGATGGCCTTCCCGCCCTTGTCCTGAATCCGCTTTACAACCGCGTCCGCTCCGGCTTTACTACTGGAATAATTCACCACAACCGAGGCCCCCTCGGCTGCATAATGCTCTGCGATTGAAGCACCAATTCCTTTGGAAGCTCCTGTAACTACAGCAACTTTTCCGCTTAGTTTACTCATGCGCTCATCATCCTTTCTTTCGATACTTCGATAAGCATCTAAGTGATGAGCACCCCTCCAGCTCGGATTCACCAATCTCGGCGGCTAGAGTTGATCGAGTTCGCGCAGGTAGGCGATCCAGATGTCCCGGCAGAACGTAACGTCGACGAATTTGCCACGGCGGGTCAGCGTAACCAATCCGGCCCCTTCGAGTTCGCTAAGATGATGCGACAACGTCGGAGCAGTAATCGGGAAACACTCTCGAAGATCAGAGCAGGCTGCACAGTGCCGGGTAGCGATGTGACGCAGAATCTCGAACCGCCGCGGATCAGCGACCGCCTTGGCAATCGCTTCGCGCTGACGCTTTGGAAGCGGTTTGTCACCGTCAGTGGGGTTCGACTGGGAGACCACGTTCCATTCTTATCGAACTCTAGCCGAAAAAGCGAGTTAGGAGTATCGCTTGAAAACCAGGATCTTGGCGGTGAAGGTCTGCACAGGTTCGTTTGCCTGATTCAGGGTCGTACACAGGACGCTGACTGTCGCCTGCGCAGCCTTCGATCGCGATGGCAGAATGTTAACAATCTCACACTCGACCCGAAGGACGTCGCCCGGACGTGTGGGACGCGGCCATGCAAGCTCTCCCCCAAAGCCAATGATGCCCGCGGCAAAAGGCAGGCCTCCGGAAGTGAGCAGGCTCATCGTAGCCGCCGCCGTGTGCCAACCGCTGGCGGCTAAACCGTTGAAGATTGTGTTACGCGCGGCCTCGTCGTCCAGATGAAACGGCTGTGGATCGAACTCCGCAGCAAAGGACTTAATCCTGTGATCCTCCATCCGATAGGATTCGGTAGATCGAAACTTCTGACCAACCTGTAGATCCTCAAGATAGAGTAGTTTGGAATCGCTCTTGGAAGTCTCGACTGTCGGCGTCATTGGTTCTTCGATGCTTCTTGTATCCGCAAAGTCGGCGGGAAGTTAAAGCCGTAGAGGCTATCGCTGATCGCCACGTTATGCTACGTTGCTACCCATGCGCGTATGGATCGCAATTCCTTTCCTGCTGTTGACACTACAGGCCGAAAACTGGCCAGGGTTCCGTGGCCCGGGAGCGCGAGGCGTCGCCGAAAGCCCCAACCTGCCCACCAAATGGAACGTCGACACCGGTGAAAATGTAGCCTGGAAGACAGCGATTCCCGGCCTCGGACTCTCGAGCCCGGTCATCTGGGACAACCTGATCTTCCTGACAACCGCTATCAGTTCCAATCCCCAAATGGTGTTTGAGAGCAAATTGAAAGGCGAGCGCGATGATCGTCAGGACAAAGCCGAACAGGAGTTCCGTCTCCTGGCCATCGACAAGCGTAGTGGGAAGATTCTCTGGAATCAGCTAGCTGTCAAAACGAAGCCAAGAGTCCTGCGTCATCCACATAACTCTTATGCCTCTTCGACTGCGGCGACCGACGGCAGAGTGGTAATCGCGTTCTTCGGTTCTGAAGGCCTCTATTGTTACGACCTTACCGGGAAGCTGCTGTGGAAGAAGGACTTGGGGGTTGTGGACCAAGGCGCGTTCGACGTTCCGGATTATCAGTGGGGCACGGCCTCGTCTCCGGTTCTTTGGGGCGGCCGCGTATTCCTGCAAGTTGATATGCAGAAAGGGAGCTTCCTCGCTGCCTTCGATGAAAAGTCGGGCCGGGAGGTGTGGCGCACGCCCCGGGACGTCAAGCCCAGTTGGTCGACACCAGCCATCGTCGAGGGTCCAAAGCGGACCGAGATAGTCGCAAACGGGGTCGAGTACGTGTTGGCCTACGATGCCGAAACGGGTAAGGAATTATGGCGGTTGAAGGGGACGTCCATGATCTCGGTGCCGACACCCTTCACCGCCAATGGACTCCTTTACGTCTTCACGGGCTACTTCCGCTATCAACGGCGTGCCTACGCAATACGACCGGGGGCGTCGGGCGACATTACGGGCTCCAAAGATGCTATCGCTTGGATGCGGGAAGAAGCACCCTACCTTTCTACACCTGTAGTAAGTGGTGATTACGTCTTCGCCTTTGGCAACCGGGGGAGCGGCATCCTCAACGTCTACAATGCTTTAACCGGGACAACGCTCTATCAGAGACGAATCGGTGAGGGCACCGGAGCCAGTGCTTCGATGATCGCTTCAGGCGATCACGTTTACGCCATCAACGAAGACGGCGAAGTGTACGTGATTAAGTCTGCCAGCAGTTATGAGGAATTGGCCGTTAACAAGATGGGTGAACCGGTGCTAGCCACTCCGGCCGCTTCAGGCAACACACTGTTCATCCGGGGAGCCGGGCACCTGTTTGCGATTCGCGAGAAAACCGGCAACTAAGGTTTTTCCTCTAATTCACCTACAGCGAACGATTCATCTGCCAGGCTGGGATTTAATCCGAAGAGTTAAGGGTTGACACGATTCGGACAGGTTGCCCCGTTAAATAAACGACAGCCCCTTCTTTGGTTAGCCGTTGCATGCCTGGCAGGTGCCGGTCTGCTCCCGGGCGCTGAACCGGCCATAATCCGAATCGGCCAAGGACCGTCCCTGAGCGAACCCATACGCTTGCGAACTGGCTGGGAGTATCACGCAGGGGATGGCTCCATCGAGGAAGTGCGGAATCTTCCGCCTTCGGCATGGGAAGTCCTGAAATCGTCCTACTGGGATAGTAACGGCGAGCCGTCACAAGGCTGGCGAGGCCGGGGCTGGTTCCGGATCCGCCTCGATGTAGCGCCGGGGGAAGAGACTCGCACCCTGGGGCTTCGGCTCTGGCACCTCGGGGCCACGGAAGTCTTCCTAGATGAGAGAAAAGTCGGCGGCTTCGGGACGATAGGAGCCCGGTCTTATTCCAGTTGGAACCCCCAGGGCACTCCTTTGACTCTGGTCATTCCGGCGGCTGGTAATCACCAATTGCTCATCCGGTACGCTGGAGCCGCGGTTGGCAGCGGAAATCCTGGGTATTTGAGCCGCTGGTGGATTGAGGAGAGCAAGCGTGCATCGTATCGCGTACCGGTTGGATTCCAAGCCAGTCTCGCCGATGCCGGTACGGCGTTTGCGAAGGCTCAAGCGGACGACGCCTCAACCCACGGCTTTCTCACGGTGGTGCTGACTCTGCTGGGGGCATTTGCGCTAGTACATGGGCTTTTCTACGCCTTGAGGAGACAGGACCGGCTTTCCCTCTTTGGAGGTTTGCTGGCGTTCGCACTCGCCGGGGCAACCCTCGGCGCGTACGCGGCTAGAAACGGGCACTTTGGCCTCGAATCATTCGTAGTCGCGCGAGCCGCAAACGCTCTCCTTCGCTTTTTTTCTGTATGCGCTATGGTGTTGTTCCTGGG
Source organism: Bryobacterales bacterium (assembly GCA_038212445.1). Taxonomy (GTDB): domain Bacteria; phylum Acidobacteriota; class Terriglobia; order Bryobacterales; family Bryobacteraceae; genus TMP-7. The sequence goes on along the minus strand of JBBQUM010000015.1, from coordinate 122,855 downwards.
CGAGGCAGCGGCTGCCCGGAAGAAACTCGCAATGTGGTGCTGCATCGGCGCTGCGCTCGCAGTCGAGTTTTCACGTTTTGTACCCGCCATCAGATGGGTCTATGAGCCTGGCTTGGTGGGACTTGGTGTTTGTTTTGTATGGCTCTCTGTGACACTGTGGCGGTCAGCAAGGAACCGCGTCGCCGAGTTCACTACCCTCACTGCAGCCTGCCTTTCGTTGAACATTTTTGGCTGGATGGGAGTTCTGAGTTTCTTCAGAAGTTTTCCACCAGCTACGCTCGACTTGATTCGGGCAGGCTGCTACCTCATTTTCCTCGGAACACTAATCGTCTATCTGGCACGGCGCTTCTCCGCCACCGACAAGGCCCTTCAACAGTTGAACGACGAGTTGGAATCACGAGTAGAGGAGAGGACCCGCGAACTGGCAGCGTCAGAGAACCGGGCGCAGGCCGGCAATGAAGCCAAGAGCCGTTTTCTCGCTATGGTAAGTCACGAAATCCGAACTCCCATGAACGGGGTGATGGGCCTCAGTGAGTTGCTGCTGCAGCAGCGTCTTGAGCCGGCACATCGCTCCTACGTTGAGGCGATTGCAACCAGCGCTAAGGGCCTTCTCACCATCGTCAACGATCTGCTGGATGTTTCCAAAATTGAAGCCGGCCATCTCACTTTGGAGTGTGCGCCGTTCGATTTGTGTTCCGTAGTGGACGAAAGCATGAGCGTGGTTGCATCAGAGGCAGCAGCTAAGGGGTTAAGACTTGAGACGCGGCTGGACTCATCGATACCCGAATTCCTCGAGGGAGACGCCGCACGCATCAGGCAAATCCTGGTAAATCTACTCAGCAACGCCGTGAAATTCACAACCGCCGGCCGCGTGGAGTTGAGTGCGACATGCGCGAGCGGCGGCGACGGTGCCTGGCAGGTTTCCCTCTCGGTAGCGGATACCGGCATCGGCATAACTCCGGAGCATCGGAATAATCTGTTTCGTTCCTACTACCAGGCCGCGCCTGAAGCCCTCAAACGCGGCGGAACTGGATTGGGACTCGTCATCTCCAAGCGTCTCGCTGAACTGATGCACGGCCGCATCTGGGTTGAAAGCGAACTCGGGCGCGGTTCGGTCTTTCATTGCGAACTGACGTTGCAATCGGCTGTTCAACCGCCGCCTGCCGCGCATGAAAGCGCCGTGACCGTTAACGATCTTCTGTCGGTCCGTTATCAAATCCTGGTAGCGGACGATAACCGGATCAACCGTCTGGTTACATCGAAGCTTCTGGAGAGTCTCGGCCATTCTGTGGAGGTGGTTGAGAACGGTGAGGAAGTCCTCACTGCGCTGCGGAGCCGGCACTTCGACGCAATCCTCATGGACGTACAGATGCCACGCATGGACGGCATCACCGCCACCAGTCAAATTCACGAGACCTATGGCGCGACGCGGCCGAAGATCATCGGCTTGACGGCCAACGCGATGGCGGCCGACCGGCTAGCCTGCCTTGAAGCGGGAATGGACGCATGCCTGGCCAAGCCGATTCCACTAAAGGAACTGCAGGCGGCCATCGCCTCTTTCCTTCCCTGACGCCTCGACCCGGCGACACGTCCGCACGATCGTAATAGAATCGGGAACGGCCTCGAAAGGAACGAGATGAGCTCTTCAATTTCCCGCCGTCATCTTCTCACTGCAGCACCGGTCGCCAGCCTCGCCGCGCGGGCTGCCACCACCTCTAGTGATAAGCCCGCCCTGCTCGGAGGCCCGAAGGTACGCAACGAACCCTTTCCAGCCTGGCCGCGTTTTGACGATCGGGAAGAGCGTGGACTCCTTGAAGTGCTGCGCAGCGGCCGCTGGGGACGGGGGCAGGGACAACTCGTCCGGCGATTTGAAGAAGCGTATGGTCAACTGACGGGAACGCGGGAAGTGCTCGCGGTGTCAAACGGGACGGCTGCCTTATACGTCTCCCTCAATGCGTTCGGCGTGGAACCCGGCGACGAGGTAATCGTGCCGCCGTACACCTTCATCGCAACAATCAACGTGGTCCTCCGACAGCACGCACTTCCGGTTTTTGTCGACAGCGATCCCAACACGTTCCAGATCGATGCCTCGAAGATTGAGGCAGCCATCAACCCCGCCACGCGAGCGGTTGTGCCGGTTCATCTCGGCGGCAACGTCTGTGATCTCGACGCGATCACGGCCGTGACGCGCAAGCACAAGGTCACCCTCATCGAGGACGCTTGCCAGGCGCATCTCGCCGAGTGGAAGGGACGCAAGGTGGGAACATACGGTGACAGCGGCTGCTTCAGCTTCCAAGCCTCCAAGAATCTCAATAGCGGCGAAGGCGGCGCCATCCTGTTTAACGATCCAGAAGCTCGAGAACGCGCCTACGCCTTTCACAACAGCGGCAGCGGCCTCAAAGGAATGTCGGCGAATTTCACCTACGCTTCGTCCGGCACCAATCTGCGCCTGACAGAGTTTCAGGCCGCGATCTTACTCGCTCAAATGACCCGGCTGGAACAGCAGTCCCGCACCAGGACCGAGAACGCGAATTACCTGACGAATATGCTGAAACAGATTCCGGGCATTCAACCGGCGCGCTTGTACCAGGGATGCACGGCGAACGCTTACCATCTGTACATGCTGCGCTACGACTCGGCGGCATTTGCCGGCCTGCCGCGTGAAAAGTTTCTCAAAGCGTTGAACGCCGAGGGTGTACCGGTCTCAGGCGGTTACAGTCCGTTGAACAATCAAATGTTCCTCAAAAACGCCTTGTCCTCGCGCGGGTACAAGCGCATCTACGGCGAGAAGCGGCTCAAGCAATGGGAGGAGCAGAACGAGTGCCCGGTAAACGACAAGCTCTGCACCGAGGCCGTCTGGTTCACGCAAACCATGCTGCTTGGCGACCGTACCTCCATGGATCAGATCGCTGAGGCGATCCGGAAAATCCAGGCCCACGGGGCTACGCTCGCCAAGGCCTAGTCATTCCGCAACGCCGTGAGCGGAGCCACGCCGGCCGCATGGCGCGCGGGTAGAAAACTGGCGGCCGCCGTTACGATAGCGAGTCCGAGAGCGGCGAGCGCGAATGCCGCTGGATCGAGCGGCGAAACTCCATACAGTAAGCTGGTCAGGAAGCTCGTGAGCAGTGCCGACGCCGCCGCGCCGAGAATCAACCCGATCGCGACAACCTGCAGATTCTCGGTCAGTATCCGGCGCGCCACCGCCATCGGAGTTTCCCCTAAGGCGAGGCGGATTCCGATCTCTTTGGTCCTCTGAGTCACTGTCTGCGATTGCAGTCCGTAGATCCCGAGGGCAGTCAGCAAGAGCGCGATGGCAGCAAATCCACCAAAGACGCGCGCCCGCAAACGCGGCTGTGCCGTGGCACCGTGGACGGTCTGTTCCATCGCTGCAAAGCTGTCAATCACCTTGGCAGGATCAATCTCCCGCACCGCCTGACGTACCGCGGCAACCATCTGCATAGGGTCGCCGGCAGCGCGCACCACGTACACCTGCCGTGGCCAATAGGTATCGCTCGCGGCCAGGTAAATTTCAGGCGTTGGCTTCTGGGAAGGCTCCTGCCGGACGTCGGCGACCACTCCGACAATTTCCGACCAGCGCGGTACTCCGGCCTTATCCTTCGCCCCGTTAATGCGCAACGCCTGACCCAATGGGCTGTGGTCTGCAAAGTAGGCAGCCGCGAACGCCTGATTCACGACAAGCTCGCGGGCGCCTTCCTGAACATCGCGCCCGGCGAGCAACTGTACGCCGGCGGCTCCAAAATAGTTCCCGGCCATTGCCCGCAACGATACTTCGGCATCCGGCCGGCCATCCGTCGCCGGACGGTTCCGAATACTGAAGGTGCCCCCTTGGGTGCCGCCTTTCAGCGGCAGGCGGTCAATCATCCCCGCTGCCCGGACTCCCGGAATAGCTGCGAAGCGTTCAATCGCCGCCTTCGAGAAATGGTTTAACTGGACCTCCGGCGTATCCCATGGCATTCCGATATTCACCGTCAGGACATGCTCCGGTTGAAAGCCAAGCGGCTCGGATCCGAGCCTGACAAGCGATTGTGTCAACAACACCGCACCGGTGAGAAGTAGGACCGAAAGCGCCACCTGTCCCGCCAATAATGTCTTTTGCAGCCAGCGGGACTCCCGGCCTTCTGTGCTGATTCGAGCTCTCAAACCTTCAATCGAAGCGGATCCCGCAACACGTCGAGCGGGCGCCCATCCGGCTGCCAGACCACTGATCAGCGTCATCGCAGCAGCCGCGAGCAGAACCCGTCCATTCAGGCTTACTGACTCGAGGTTCGGCAGATCCGGCGGTAGCATGCTCACCAACAGGGACAATGTCCAGGACGCTGCGGCAACTCCGGCCAGCCCTCCGATTACCGCCACCACCAGGCTCTCGCTGAGATAAAGCCGTACCAATCGTCCTGTGCCCGCTCCCAGCGCCAGCCGTATTGACGCTTCCCGCTGCCGCGCTAATCCGCGGCTCAACAACAGGCTGGCAAAGTTCACGCAGGCCAGCAGCAGCACGGCCAGCGCGGTAGCCAGTAGGATCAGCAGCGGACCGCGCGATTCCCGTGATTCGAGATCGTTTAGTGAAACCAGTGCGGCCGAACGCTGACGGTCGGTGGCTGGATACCGTTGGGCCAACTGCGCGACAGCGACGTTCAACTCGGATGCGGCGGCTGTCCGCGTGACTCCCGCACCAAGCCTCGCCACCGTGCGCAGGAATCCGGCGCGACGGTCCACTTGCTGGATGTCTCGAGGCATCGGTGTCCACACCAGGGTCTGCGAGGGGTACGCTAATCCCGCCGGAAGCACGCCGACAATCGTGTAGCTTTTTCCGCCGAGCGTGATCAAGCGGCCAGCAACTGCTCGATCGGCGGAGAAGCGCTCCCGCCAAAGTTCGTCGGCAATCAGAGCGGCTGGATCGCCCGCGCCGCTACGCTCTGCCGCCGTAAATCCACGCCCCAGTTGAGGATTGACGCCGAGCGTCGCCAGAGGATCGCCGCAGGTACGCAGCGTAGCGATCTTCGCCGGTTCGCCGGCGCCCGTCAGAACGGCGTCCTCGCTGTAGAAGCCGGTCACTGCTTCAAACGCAGGAACAGTGGCGCCCCAATCGGCCGTGCGGGGAGGATTCCCGTTGGAACTCTTGCCGTCCTTGAATTCGTCCACCGCCACCAAGCGGTGAGCGTCACGGAGCGGTACCGGATGGAGCACCACCGCGTCCACCACGCTGAAGAGGGCAGTGTTAGCGCCAATCCCGATGGCCAGCGAGAGTACGCCCAGCGCGCAGAAACCGGGGCGCGACCGCAGCGACCGAATGGCGTAGGCGATATCCCCGGCGCTCTCCTCGATCCAATTCGTTTGTCGCATGTCGCGGCACTCCTCTTTTCGCTGCTGCAGGCCGTCGAATTGACGCAGCGCAGCGTAGCGAGCCTCAGCCTCGCTCATACCGCGTTGACGATTGGCTTCTGTCTGCATCTGGATGTGGAAGGCAAGTTCGTCGTCGAGGTCACCGTCTGTGTCGCGGCGGCGGAACAACGATTTCCAGATCAGCGGAAGCTTGTAAATCCACTTGCGCAGGGACATGCGGCCTACGCTTCCTTCAACCGCACCACGAGCGAAACCGCCGAGGAAAGCCGCTCCCACTGGGCTCTTTCCTGCTCCAACTTCTCGCGGCCCAGCACCGTTAATTGGTAATACTTCGCGCGCCGCTTGCTCTCAGTCACCTGCCACTGCGAGCTGATCCAGCCTTCCTGCTCGAGCTTGTGCAACGCCGGATAGAGCGAACCATCGCTCACTTGTAGAACTTCGCCCGACACCTGCTTCAGGCGCAGGCTCATCGCCCAGCCGTTCATGGGCTCAAGCGCAAGAATTTTCAAGATCAGCAGGTCCAGCGTGCCCTGCAAGAGATCATTTGGTCTACTCATTGGCAGCTTATCTCGGTTACCAAGACAAGTATGCCAGAGTCTCCCCTCGGTAAGCAAGAGAAGTCTTGTTTAGAGCCCGCCGGCGGCGCTCGCGTGCAACGAATTGAAAAGCAACTTAAACGTCCCGTGCGGCTGAGCCCGGTTTTGGGCCGCAAAGCCGAGAAGGAATATGTGCCCCTTGCCGTAGTCCACCTGCGCCGCGGCAATCCGGTCGTTGATGAATTCCTCGCCGCCAATCCAGCCGCTCTCGAGAATATTGGATCCGGGATAGCGTGCGATCACGTGGACCGTCGAATCGTTCATCGCTGGCGCCGGGTCGAAAGCGATGTTGTTGTAGAACACCGCCGACGCCGTCTCGCGCATTCCAAACGCGGCAGGTGACTTGTTGTCGACGAACACCTTCAGGATCGACCCGGGGCAGGAGAACTGATCGGGGCGAACTCCCTTCAACGCGTTCTTCAGTGGCAGGGGAAACTCCTCCACCGGCACCAGGCTGGATGCGCCCAGAGTGATCAGGCTGCCGCCGTCGCGCACAAACTGCTTCAGCGCGGCGACACCTTCGTCACCAATACCGCCGCGATCCTCGGTGCGTATCCACTCCTCGTTGGCGCCCTTGAGGAGTTGATCCTTGGGCTGGTTGGCGAAGAGGATGGCGTCAAACCGGTCGTGCAAAGCGCCGGCGCGGAGCTCGGCCGGGGTGACACGAGTGTAGGCGAATTCGTACTGTTCCAATAGCCAGCGCGTCCAGCCTTCGTCCATCACGCCCTGCGGCGGTTTGTAGAGCGCGATTCTCGGCGCCTTCAGCGGGCTGGTCTTGGGCGGCAGGTATTGCAGGCCTTTCACGTCCACTCCGAGCGTGCGCGCCAGTTCCTTCAATTGCGGAGCGAGATCTTCGCGGGATCGGGCGATGATCGCGCCATCAGCGGTCCAACTGACAATCGCGCCGCTCTTCAACAGACGGTTGGTGGCGATGACGGCGTTGTTTGCGCGATGCGATATCTCCCACGCCACCGGCGACGTGCCAGGCTCGAACTTGCCTTCGGGCGTCGCAAACGAGCTCATGCGCTCAAGCTTGGCAGTGAACGGCTTGGCGATCTCGACGGTCTGAACGCCCATCTGTAGCGGCAGTGTCCAACCGGTAACGTCGTAGGGACGCTGCACAGGACCGCCGGGGTATTGCCGCTGCACCGGGTACGTCTGCTTCTCAAGCAGGTCCTTCACAAAAGGACGGAAGGGCTGCGACATCAGCACGACATAGCTGCCGGCGGGATAGGTCTTGCCGCCCGCTTCAAAAGATTCCACCGCTTTGTGCACTTCCCCACCCTGTTCGTCGAGCAGACGTACCATGTGCGCGGCGGCCGGACGGTCATGCTGGTCGGCCGGCACAACATAGGCGTAGGGACCCTCGGTTTTCCCGAGTTCGATCTGTTTGCGATTGAGCTGATAGAAATTCCGCTGCAACAGGAGGCGCTCATTGGCGACTGAATTGAGCAGCGCGTAGGTGGCGGTGAGTTCGTAGTCGACGATGTTGCGGAGCGTCCAATGGCCGCCCAGCCAGGGCCGCGGATAAGTGTTGCGTGGAGTTATGTCACGCGGAGCCGGGAGCGGCTTGCGAGGGTCGAGCCGTCGCTGTTGCTCAAACGTCAACTCGCCGGCGGGAGGCGCCTGTCCCGGGACGGCCTTGATCTGATCGATGGGACTGGCGACGTTTACGCTCGCTACTTCCGTCAGCAGACCCACGGCATTGTGCCACCAGACCTGCATCATGAACCCGCCCTGCCACCAACTGGTGTACTGCGTGTCGTTGATAACGCCCGTGTACCCTTTGGCGTTGAGACCCGCACCCATGGCGTAGCCGAGCATGCCGTTGAGTTCCCAAATCGTGGGGTCGACATTCATGTTGATGGGATCGGTGAAGGGCGGGACGAAAATGCGCGGCCCGGCGGAACCCATCTGATGCTCGTCCAGATACACCACCGGAAACCAATCCTTAAACGCGAGCTTGTTAAACATTTTGCTTTCCGCTTGAGTGTTCATGAAAGCGTCGCGGTTGTTATCGTGGCCGGCGTACTTGTGATAAAGCTCGGGCAGCGGGCTCGACTCCCAATCGGTGCCGGCATGCTTCATATACCAGTCCGTGATCAGCGTCTGACCATCGGGATTGAGCGACGGGACGAGAACGAAGATCACGTTGTCGAGGACATGCTTGATCTCTGGTGAGTCCTCAGTCGCCAGCCTGTAGACCAGATCCTGGACCATCTGCGTCGAGCCGATCTCATTGCCATGAATGTTACAGGTGATGAGCATCACCGCCTTGTTGGAAGCGATCAGCTTCTCCGCATCGGCCTCATTCAGGTCGCGCGGGTAGGCGAGCCGGCGTTGATTCGCCTTATAGCGGTCGAGGTTGGCGATGGTATCCGGCGCGCTGATGGTGACGGTGACGAACGGGTTGCCCATGGAGGTTTGGCCGAGTTCGTCTACCTTAACGCGAGGCGAAGCGGCCGCCGCGAGCTTCATGTACTGGACAATCTTGTCCCACCGTAGAAGCTTCTTGTCGGTCCCCATGCGGAAGCCCGCGAACTGCTCCGGGGTTTGTAGCGTGGCGGCAGGGAGGGCCGTGCCGAGAAGAAGCACGAACGCAAGCAATCGGGTGTACATGGTTAGTTCGTCATTGTAACCCGCTGACCGGCCGGCGCCAACGCTCGAGCAAAGGCCTACGCGAACGGCTCGCTGCGGTAGGCGCGCTCCTGGTATTGAAACCAGTCGAAGTCCGCCACCCCGCGTGTACCTGCCAGATCCTGGCAGCAAACCCCAACGAAGGCGCCGGTGAAGTTCGGATTGCCGGGAGGTCCGGCTTCGTCGGACAAGATACTCGCATCCATTTGCGGCATCCACCGCCATTCCTGCCCCTTCAAGCGATAGGCGAAGTAGAGGCGCTCGAAATCGACTTCAACCCGTAGTTCCACCGGCATTCCGCTCGGGATTGGTACGGGCACCGTGAAAGCGTCGGACTGCACGGAGTCGGGCAGACACGACATCACACGTATGTGCCTGCCCAGCGCCTCATCGTGCGAGACATAGAGATAGTGGAACTTGCTGCTGTTGTAGTAACAAATCAATCCCGCCATTTGCTGGAACTTCTCGGGCTCGAACTCCATTCCGGCTGTAGCGCTGAAGCAATGGGACTGCTGGCGGCGCGCAACTAACGCCTGCTCGAACAGACTGCCCACGGTCTCGCGCCCGTACAAGCGCAGATGGCCGGGACGCTCGGTCAAGCTGAATAGGCCGTCCGGCGAGGGCGACCGCAGCCATTGGAAGTCCAGCGGCAGTTCCGGCTGATCGAAATCCTCTCGTGCCGCAGCGGCCGGGAAGGGATGGATCGCAAGCTTTGGACCTTGCACGTCGACATAGGGAACGCCCTTGCCATCCAGCGTTCGCAGCCATCCGTCCGGTGACCACGTCATTGACTGAATCGCCGTCTCGCGCCCCAGCGTGCAACGTCCGCGATTGCGAAGCGGCCGTCCGCACAGGTGCACCATGTAAGTCTCACCGTTCTGCGTCTCCACCAGATCAGCGTGGCCCGCGCGCTGCAGTTCGGCATCCGGCCGGTTTCGGGAACTCAGGATATACACGTCCGGATGCAGTTCGTACGGTCCGGTCAGTTCACGCGACCGCGCCATCGTAACGGCATGCCCCCAACCAGTTCCGCCCTCGGCAGTCAGCAAGTAGTAGTAGCCGTCGCGCTTGTAAAGATGTGGAGCCTCGGTGAGACCGAGCGGCGTTCCCTTGAAGATCATGTGGACCAGCCCTACCAGCTTCCGTTGTGCAGCCGAGTACTCCTGCAAGCCAATGCCGGCAAAGCGATTGCCACCTGGCCGCTGGTCCCAAATCATGTTGACCAAATATTTCCGGCCGTCGTCGTCGTGAAACAGCGAAGGATCGAAGCCGCTGCTGTTCAGATAAATCGGGTCTGACCAGTCACCCTCGATCGTCGCGCTGGTGACCAGGTAGTTATGCGTGTCACGCAGCGACGCGCCGCCGGCGCCAGCCTGCGTGGTGCGGCCGTAGCGCTTGACGTCGGTGTAGATAAGGTAGAAGACTCCGCCATCAAGGGTCAGGCACGGCGCCCAGACCCCGCAGGAATCGGGATCGCCGAGCATATTCAGTTGACTGGCGCGACGTAGGGGCCGCGTCAGTAAGCGCCAGTTCACCAGGTCGCGAGAGTGATAAATCTGCACTCCTGGGAACCACTCGAAGGTGGAAGTGGCGATGTAGTAGTCGTCGCCCACCCGGATGATGGAGGGATCGGGATTGAAGCCAGGCAGAATCGGATTGTGAATGATGGGAGCGTCGTTCGACATTTAGATCTCCTGCGCGACGGGTATGACGGCATCCGGCGGGCGTTCGCGAACGACGGTCCACAGGACGACGGCGCCGGCGAGGTCGAGCACAGCCAGGCACAGGAAGAAGGGGGTGTAGCCCACCGTCGCCACCAGACCGCCAATCATCAGCGAGAAAATCAGTAGTCCCGCGTTTCCGCAGGTGCCGGCCATGCCCGCGGCAGTGGCCACTTCATTCTTGCGGAACAGATCGGACGCCATCGTGATCACCGTCACCGAGAGCGTCTGGTGCGCGAAGCCGCCCAGGCTCAACAGCGCGATGGCCACGTAGGGGCTGTCGACGAACCCGACAAACCCGACGCCGACCATCAGCACCGCACCGAGCGTAAAGGAGCAGCGGCGCGCGTTGATCACACTGAAGCCCCGCTTCTGAAGCGCCATTGCCACCAGTCCGCCGAAGACGCAGCCGAAGTCGGCCGCCAGAAACGGCATCCACGCAAACATCGCGATCTGCTTCAGGTCAAAGTGGCGGACGCTGCTTAAGTAGAGCGGCAGCCAGAAACTGAGAGTGCCCCAGGTAGGATCGGCGAGAAATCGGGGAATCGCGATTCCCCAAAAGTTGCGCTGCCGCAGGATGCGCCCGAGCGACGGTCGCGTTCCATCGCTTCGCAGATGCTTCTCCTGGCCAGCCGCAATATACTCCGCTTCCTCCTTCGTCAAGGAGCGGTGTTTGGCCGGAGATTCGTAGAAGAACAGCCAGAGGACCACCCACACCAGTCCAAGGCTGCCCGTGATCACGAACGCGGCCCGCCAGTTGTAGCTCAGGATCGCCCAGGCTACGAGTGGAGGAGCCAGCATCGAGCCTACCGAAGCGCCAATGTTGTAGACTCCACCGGCGAGTCCACGTTCACTGGCGGGAAACCAGTCAGCGGTCGCTTTCATGCCTGCGGGATTCGCCGAGCCCTCAGCGAAGCCGAGCAGACCGCGCAGCCACGCAAAGGCTTGCCAGCTATTGGCCAGGCCGTGGGCCATATTGACGAGCGACCAGGCGATGGCGAAAATAGCGAAGCCAGCTTTAAGGCCGAGGACGTCGAGAACGTAGCCGCAGATGGGCTGAGTCATGATCGCGCCCTGGAACGCACCGACGATCCAGGAATACTGCTGCGTCGTGATGTTCAGTTCCTTCAGCAGTGTCGGCGCGGCCACCGCCAGCGTGCTACGAGTCAGATAGTTGATGACTGACCCGAGCATGATCAGGCTGATCATCCACCAGCGCAGTCGCGTGATTTTGGGCATCGTGGCTTTTCTGACCGCAAGATCGGCGCATGCGCTCACGCGACAGTCGGCGGTAAGGCAACATCATATCCAAAGAAGCTGCGCGGGTGCGCCGTCTACCAAGACCAGCGAATCAATTATTTGGGGATTTTCAGCACGGAAGGCGCCAGCGCTATTCGCGTGGCTGGGAGGCAGGGACTCGAACCCCGATACGCAGATCCAGAGTCTGCAGTCTTACCATTAGACGACCTCCCAATTTGGGGACGCCTCAATTTTAACAAACGGCGGCTAGAGTAGCAAAGGTCAGTGTCGACCTTCATGAAACTACGGGAGTTTTAGGCCTGGCAGTACTAGGCTTTCATTGACTTTTGGTTTAATCCCCTCTAAGAATCAAGAGACACCGGGCATGCAGCATACTCAAAACGAACCCGATGCGGAACTGATGCTTTGGGGACGTCCCGCAGACCTCCATCCGCTCAAGCTGCAAGTCCTGCCGCCTGACCCTCCATCAGCGCCGCGCCGCAATCGCACGCTGCGCCTGGTTGAGGCGCTGGGGCGCCGGCGGACGCTGTTCTTCACCATCATCGTGGTTTGCTCTCTTGCCGCGGGGCTCGTCGAACTCAGCCGTCCTGCGTTCTACACCGCCAGTGCAGCTCTGCAAGTATCACTGCCGGCAAACGCTGAGACAGTGGCTCATCTGGCCGAAGCGCGCCAACTCTGGAAAGAGCCGGCGCGCGCCGCCGGGTTGGCTCAACTTCGTGAATATCGATGGTCCATGCAGGGGTTGCTTCGAGATATGACCGGCGGTACCGCCGCGGATATTAATGCTGACGTCGACGCGCAATTGACCCGCCACCTGACCCTGACCCCGGCCGCGCAGGGCCGCGTCCTCCAAGTGCATTTCCGGTCGAGCGACCCGAATCGCGCTGCCGCGTTCCTCAATCTTTTGGTGGCTGCCATCGCCCACAATGTCACCGAGATGCGCCTGGTTGGCGTGGAGGGCGTCCGGTCGACTTTCGCGGGCCAGATTGCTTATGCCCGCGCGCAGTATCAAGCCCTCGAAGACGACCTGTTGGTGATGACTCGAGTAGCGGCCATGACAGGCCATTTGCCCGAGGCTCCGGCATCCGGAAATCCGGCTCGCAGTGAAGCGGCGCTGCGGTTCGAAGCGAAACGGCGGGAACTTGAGTCGAGACGAATAGCCTACGAAGATCTGTTGCGGCAGGAACGCGCGGCCGAATACGGTGCGGCGTCGGATGGCGATGTTCGGCCCATCGCCGCGGCGAACGTAATTCCCGCGCCGCGACTCGGGTGGCTCATAGCTGCTCTGAGTGGGGCTGCGCTCGCCTTTCTCGTCGCAGTTCCTCTTTGTCTTCTGCGAGATGCGACGGATCCAGTGGTCCGCTACGCGGCGGATGTCGCCGATCAAACCGGCACCGTGCTGTTGGGTGTGATTCCACATGCTTTGATCAGGCGCCGGCGCCGCGGTTCGGTGATCGACTTGAACGGTGGGGCCGGCGGCGAAACCGAACTAACGGCTCCTGGCTTGGCTGAGGCCTTCCGACATCTTCTGACTTCGGTGTGGATTGCAGGACAAAAGCACAAGCGCCCGCGGGTGCTTTTGGTTACCAGCGCATCCGCCAAGGACGGGAAAACGACAATTGTCGCGAACCTGGGCGTGGCGCTGGCTAATAGCCGCCGCAGGGTTCTCCTGGTGGATGCGGACTTACGAAAGCCGCGTTTGCACACGATGTTTTCAGCCAATGCGAATTGGGGCTTGGCGAACGTCCTCGAGCAGGACGCTCCGCTCGAAGATTATGACTTCGACGAACTGTACATCAAGACGGACGTGCCCGGGCTCTATATCCTGCCGGCGGGCACCGGCAGCCTGGCCATCGCGGATTTGAAGAATGTCGAGCGGCTGACGGAGTTGTTGATGCGTGCACGCCTGGAATTCCACGCCGTCCTGATCGACACGCCCGGCGCCGTGACTTTCCCCGAAACGCGCGTGGTGGCAAAGCTGGCTGACTCCGTAATCCTCGTTGTGCGGGCCAACGCCACACGCCGAGCCAGGGTTTCAGGCCTAGCGCGCCAGTTCGCGGACGACGGGGCAGCAGTTCTCGGTGCAGTTCTTAACGACTCCAGGCGCGCACGCTGATAAAATCAAAGTTGCAGAAAGCAGTATGAAGGCAGCTTACGCACGCATCATGCGCAACTGGGAGAATCAGTTGTGTTTTCGCGCAACCAACCGCGTGGTTCGACCTTTTGAGTGGGGTCTGGAGTGGGCCAAGAACTGGCCTTGCGCCAAAGGCCACCCGCGAAATGGGCACAGTCCCGAGGAATATCTTCGCGAGCTAAATCAGCTTGGAGTTGAGAACAGCGACGACTTCTTCGGCTACAAGACGCCGACCGATTTCACGCTCGACGGCAAACTGCTTCGCTTTACCTCGCCGGTTCACACACCGTATCCGGCCAACAACGTAGTGCACGGACAGTGGTTCCCGGCAGCGCCGAATCCGAGGCGGCGCAAGCACAAGGCAGTGATTGTGCTCCCTCATTGGAACGCCACGGCCGGCCAGCATGGAGCGCTCTGCGCAGGGATGGCCAAGTTGGGGATGTCGGCGTTGCGAATCAGCTTGCCGTATCACGACTACCGCATGCCCGCCGAACTGGAACGCGCTGACTACGCCGTGTCGTCGAATATCGGCAGGACCATCGACGCTACCCGTCAGGCCGTGATCGACGTTCGCGCGATCGCCGACTGGCTTGAGCAGCAGGGCTACGATCATGTCGGACTCTGTGGAACCAGCCTTGGATCGTGCTACGCGTACCTGGCGAGCGCACATGATTCGCGCTTCCGCGTGAACGTGTTCAACCACTGCTCGACGTACTTTGCCGACGTCGTCTGGGAAGGATTGTCCACCCGACACATCCGAAAGAGCCTGGAGGCTAACATCACCCTCGAGCAACTGCGCGAGGCGTGGGCCATGATCAGTCCGCCCATCTACCGCGACCGGTACGCGCTGCAGGCGAAAAAGACGCTATTCATCTACGCGAAGTACGACACAACGTTTCCGCCGCACCTATCGAAGCAGGTGATCGACCACGCGCGGGAAACCCAGCTCGACCACAAATCCGTGGTGCTGCCCTGTGGACACTACACGCTCGGCGAAGCGCCGTTCAAGTTCATTGACGGATACCACATCTGCTCGTTCCTGAAGCGCCATCTCTAGCCTCCCGGCTCGTTCAGCGCGCACAGGAGGAGCGGTAAGGGAAGTAGAACGATCCGACCACCAACCGGCGATCAGCCTACGTTATTCTTTCGATAATCTTCTGACCCACTCGTAGAGCATTGGCGACGATGGTGAGCGCCGGATTGACGGCTCCACTCGAGCAGAAGAAGCTGCCGTCAACCACGTACAGATTGTCGACGTCGTGAGCCTTGCAGTTCACGTCTAGAGCGGAGGTCTTGGGATCATTACCGAACCGGACCGTGCCGTTCTGGTGCGCGACGCCGGCCAGTGGAATACGGTCGCCCACAAAGGCGTTCAGCGGAATCAAATGATCGTGACAATCGGCCTGCTTCACCAGATCCTTGAGCTTGGCGATGAGGCGCGTATGCCCTTCCAGATTGTTGGGCACGTAGGACAGCACCACTCCACCGTCGCGATTGAGGGTGACCCGGTTGTTGGGGTCCGGCAGATCTTCTGAGGTGATCCAGAAATCAAGCGAGTGCTTCGCCATGAGATCGAGCGTCATGCCGGGGACGATAGCCGGAGCTCCGGCGGCAAACATATTGGCGTCAAACTTACCGACGAACGAAATATGTCCCATCGGGTACTCGAAGTCCGGTGAACCAAAATAGAAATCATTCACACCCAGCGTCTTTTGAAAGACGGTGGGATTTGGATGGCGTGAGATGGCAAACAGGACAGAGTTCAGATGGCCCATATAGTGCCGGCCAACGACACCGGAGCTGTTGGCGAGACCGTCGGGGTGTTTATCGTTGGCTGATCGCAGCAGTAAAGCGGCGGAATTAATCGCGCCGCATGAAACGACGACGATACCCGCTGACAGGCGGATTGTTTCGCCATTGCGCACGACATTTACGCCGGTGATTTCACGGCCGGAAGCGCTGGTCTCGAGCGTTGTAACCTGAGCGTTTGTCCAAAGCGTGAGATTCGGATGTTCGTCGAGTGCAGGATCGACGCAGCAGATCTGGGCGTCGGATTTGGCATGCAGCAGACAGGCGAATCCATCGCAGGTATTGCAGCGGATGCACCTGCTCTTATTGGCATCAGTCTCGTCGAGCTGGATGCCGAGCGGCACGTGAAACGGTTGCAGTCCGAGCCGGGTAAAATTATCGGACAGTTCCTGGATGCGCGGCTCGTGCGTGACCGGCGGATAGGGATAAGGGCAGTTGGACCATGGATCGGTTGGGTCCACTCCACGCTCGCCGTGAACGCAGTACAGGTGTTCGGCCTGTGAGTAATACGGCTCCAAATCACTGTAGGCGAGCGGCCACGCGGGTGAGACGCCGCCGTGGTGGGCAAAGCCCTCGAAATCGCGCTCCCGCAGACGGAAGAGTGCCGCTCCAAAGAACTTGGTGTTGCCGCCCACATAATAATTCGTGTGCGGATGGAGAGGCTTGCCCTGGCTGTCGCTCCAGATCTCGGTAGTGTTGTAGCGACCCTGATTAACTGTCGCAAGCGAGCTCCAGTTTTCTTTCTCACGCCGCACGTAGTCGCCGCGTTCCAGCAACAGAATTTTCCTGCCGGTCGCAGCGAGCTTCCACGCAAGCGTGCCACCGCCCGCTCCTGAACCGATGATGATTACGTCGTAATAATTGTCATTTTGCATAGGATCTCCGGTCTACAGCAGGCGGTGTTCGCATCGAAAAATACAGCGTTGGCGATTGTTGTGGTGAAGCTTGGCGCAATAAACGGCCCGAGCGCCCAGGGCCAGGCGATAGAACCCGCCGGCGGCCAGCATCCCGGTCACCGGAGCGATGAAGTAGATCCAGAGCGCCGTATACTCCTGGGCCAAGAAGCCAGAACCGTAAGTGCGGGCGGGGTTCATACTCATCCCGGAAATCGGAGCTTCGAAGGTGATATAGGTTGCAATGAGCGCACCGGCGATCAGCGGCGTGTACGACGACAACCGGCGCTGGTTCGACGCGAAAAGGATTGCGGTCATCATCAGCGCGGATATCAACAGCTCCGCGAGAAACGCGCGCGGAATCCCTGCTGCCCCGGGCACTGTGACCACGTAGTTCACCGACGAGTGGCGCAGCCGATCTCCAACGAGCAGGTACGCCACCGCCACTCCGGCGACGCCGCCGGCGAACTGACCGGCAATGTAGAACAGCGCGTCGCGCCAGGCGATTTTGCCGAGTGTGAGAAACGTGAGCGTGACGGCCGGATTCATGTGCGCTCCGCTGCGCTTACCCCACGGCGAGAAGATGATGGCGATGGCAGTCAGCCCCATGGCAACACCACTAATCGCGCGCCTCATTGCTGCCCCTGGGATCGCATGATTTAAAAAGGAAGACGGGTGCTCCAGCAGCACGCCGACCATACACGCGCTCAGCATGAACGCGCCCAGGCAGGCTGCTTCCATCAGGTACTCGGGCCAGTGAGCGGTTAGAGCTGAACTGAGTGTCGCGGGTTCTTGCATCTCCGCAGTCGCGGTCACGGTTGACATTAGTTTCTCGGCGTGGAGATGCCGGTTGGCCGGGTCCGTATTCCCGGAAGTTCGCAGAACGATTCAGTCTGAAGGCTGCGATTCATGCCGCAGCTACGCAGACTCCTAATTGTACAGTCGATTCCAAAAAGGGACACTCGGATGGAGGTAAGAGGAAGAAAACGGAGGAGGATCACGCGTTAGACCGCCCGGAAGCCGTACGCGATGAGCGGCTTCCGGGCGCGGGCGGCGCTATTTCTTCTTCGCGGCCCCTTCTTTGGAGGCATGATAGCCGGCCTTGATGGCGTCTGCCTCAGCCATGTACTTGCCGGCTTTCGTCTTGCCGTACCAGCGATCGCCCTGCAGATGATAGACCTTGGTCTCGGTGTTCACCCAGACCTGGCCGTTACCGCCGCCGGGCGCGGCCGTGGCTGCCGGGGTAGGTGTCATTGTCTTTGCAGCGGCTGCAGGCGCGGCGGCAGGTGGCGTCATCGCAGGTTTAGCGGCGGCTGCCGGGGCACCGGCGCCTGCCGTGATCATCGGCGTCAATTCCTGGATTTGTTTCGCCGACAGGCCGGCCTTCGATAGATCGGCAACCGAGCCATAGGGACGACCGGCGATGATCTTCTTCGCCGTGGCGGCTCCGATGCCGGGTACAGCCTGAAGTTCGTGTGAAGACGCCGTGTTGAGGTTGACGGGAGCCGCGGGAGCAGTCTTGCCTCCCTTTTTAGCGGCCGTGTCCTTCTTATCGGCGGCAGCCAGGTTGAGCGTCGTGGTAGAGAGGAGGAAGCACGCTAATCCTAGGGATAGCGCAATCTTTCGTATTGTTTTCATTTATTCGATCTCCGTGAAAGCTGTCGAGTGCACGGCAGAGCCGTCCCGGTGAATCACCAGGCCGGTTGTTGCTCATGTGTGGTTTCAACGTGAATCGAACATAGCACGCCGGCCGGCCAACCGACAACGAGGGATTGGCTGGAGGCGCTTATGTTAGCCTTTCGGTGGGCATGCCGTCACTCTCTTTTGATCTTTCCGCTGCGGCGCATCAGGAAATGATCGCCGAAGGATTTGCGCCAGACTTTTCACCCGCCGTTCGCGACCAGGTTCGGGCTCTTCAGAGCCACCCGGCCATTCAAGCCGGCAACGCGAGTAAGGATCTGCGACAGTTGCTGTGGTCCTCCATCGACAACGATGACTCTCGCGATCTCGATCAGATCGAGGTTGCCGAGCGCGTGGACGGTGGTGTGCTGGTGAAGGTGGGGATTGCGGATGTGGATCACAGCGTGCCTAAGGGTTCGCCGATCGATCAGCACGCGGCAGAGCAGACCACCTCGGTTTACACGGGCGTGCGCACGTTTCCGATGCTGCCGGAGGAACTGTCCACCGACCTCACCTCGCTCAACGAGAACGCCGACCGGTTCGCAGTGGTGATTGAATTCCTTGTAAAGCCGGATGGTGCGGTAGCCAGTCCGAACATCTATCGAGCGTTGGTGCGAAATCACGCGCAGCTTACCTACAGCCGGGTGGGCGCATGGCTGGATGGCGATGGCGCGATTCCTGATAAAGCCGCGGCAAATCCGCAATTGAAGGCACAGCTAGAACTTCAGAACGAAGCTGCGAAGGCACTGCGCAAATTCAGAAACGAGCACGGCGCCATAGCCTTCGACCGCCCCGAGGCGGAACCTGTGATGAAGAACGGCCAGGTCACGGGGCTTACCATTCATGCCAGAAACAGCGCCAGCGACTTGATTGAGGATTTCATGGTGGCGGCGAACGAGGTGATGGCCCAGACGCTACAGAACGCCGGAGTGTCGTCAATTCGAAGAGTGGTGAAGACGCCGGAACGGTGGCCGCGGATTGTCGAATTGGCGGCGCGCTACGGAGAAAAGCTGCCGGATCTGCCTGATAGCGGCGCCCTCAGCCGGTTCCTTCAGAATCGCAAGACCAATGATGCGGTCCACTACGCCGACGTTGCGCTGGCGGTGGTGAAGCTGATGGGATCGGGCGAGTATGTGCTCTCGCGAGCCGGCGAAAGCAGCGAAGGGCATTTCGGACTTGCGGTCCACGACTACACGCACTCCACCGCACCCAACCGCCGCTTTTCCGATCTGGTGACGCAGAGACTTATCCTCGCTGCCCAAGCCAAAGCCCCCGCGCCTTATTCAGATGACCAACTGGCGGCAATCGCGGACAACTGCACGAGCAAGGAAGACCTGGCACGAAAAGTCGAGCGCAAGATGGAAAAGCGCGTTGCCGCTGTTGCGCTGGCGCCGCGAGTGGGCGAGACTTTCAACGCTGTCGTTACGGGAGTGACGCCGAAGGGTGTGTTCGTGCGGGTGCCCGATCCCATCGTCGAAGGCCGCCTGATGCGCGGCGAGCAGGGACTCGACGTCGGCGATCAACTCCGCGTGAAGCTACTCTCAACTGATGTCCAGCGGGGATTCATCGACTTCGGCCGCGCTTAGGTAAGTCGTTAGGCGACGACAACCTCGATCCCCAACTGCCGGACGGAATCGAGAAAACCGGAGTTTGCCTTGCCGTCGGTGATCAGACGCTGCACTTTGTCAATCGAGCCGATGCGCGACACGCTTCGCCGGCCTAGCTTGCTGTGGTCGGCCACAATCGTGGTCTCGCGCGCCGCGTTCATCATGCATTCGTTCAGATGCGCCTCGAGTACGTCAGGAGTCGAGGGACCGGTGTCGAGTGAGAATCCGTCAACCGCCAGGAAGAGGCGGTCGGCGTGGAGCTGCGCCAGCATCGCCTCCGCCTGTGGACCGACGAAGGAGTAGGAGATCTGCCGCAGCAATCCGCCGACCATAATCAGGTTTAGCCCCGGACAGTCGGAAAGTTCCGTGGCGATGTTCAACGCGTTCGTAATTACCGTCAGCCCCTGCACCCGCATATTCCGCAGCGTTCGGGCGATCTCGAGCGTAGTGGTTCCGTTGTCGAGAATGATGGTTTCGCCAGGCGTCACCAGATTGGCCGCCGCCTGTCCAATACGAACCTTCTCATCGTGATGGAGAACAGCTTTCAGGCTTACCGGATAGTCGCGCGTCGGCTCCTGGGGGCTGACCGCGCCGCCATGAGATCGAATCAAACTGCCGTTTTCGGCCAGTTCGTTGAGGTCAGTACGAGCTGTGACGGCTGAGACGTCGAAGCGGCGCACGATTTCGGCCGCGGTTACCCGGCCGTCTTCTCTCACCATATCGAGGATTTTGCGGCGTCGTTCTTCGACGAGTAAGCGGTTAGACTTTGCCATTGCCAGTGAGGATTCGGGCGCGGTCTTTCTATTCTGCCGCATCACGGCCCAGTTTTTAGAACTGAGCCGCGAATCGGGAGAGAGAATTAGAAAATAATACGGAGCCGCAGGCGTACCGTACGGCGGGCTTCAACGCCGTCCTGGGTGTTGCTGGAGATCAGGCGGCCGAAGTCGGGGTTGGGAGTGACGCTCGAAATCTCGGGTTTCAGAGTGCTGGGATTCACCTGAAGCGCGAAACTGCCGAGGTTGGCGATGCCCATGTCGGACGGCGACAAGAGCGGATGGTTTAGCAAGTTCTGAACGTCGGCGCCAAACTCCGCGCGAGCGCGTTCGCCGAACTTGAAGATCTTTTTGACTCCCATGTTGAGGCCGGTGGTCGAGGGTCCGCGGAGCAGGTTGCGGATGGCGACCTTGGGATTAGAGAAGATGTCGGCGCCGAGCGGCATGAGACCGAAGGCGGCCGGATCCCAGATACGATCGCCGCTACGCACGGTGGGATTACCGGTGACGAGCGGGCGGAAGGCGGTGCCCGTGAAGCCGCCCGTGGCATCGATTGAACCTGAGGCGACGTTGCCAGGAACCACGGGATCGCAGTTGTCGCAGAGCCAGTACGGCGTGAAAGCTGTGCCTGACTTGGCGAAGGCCTGCCAGGTGATCTGCCAGCCGCCGGCTACATAGTCCACAGCCTTCGGCATGTTGCCGCCCCACTTGTGGCCACGCCCGAAGGGAGTTTCGTAGATGCCGTAGGTGACGAGGCGATGAGTAGAGGTGAAGGCGTCGGTGCCGTAGTCAGACGACGCGTCGAACTGGTTATACGGCGTGCCGCCGAGGCTCGAATTGCCGGTGTCGGGGGCGGTGGACTTCTGGTTCAGGAGCGTATAGCTGACGTCGAAGGTAAGTCCCGAGGAGAAGCGCTTTTTCACTTCGGTCTGGAAGGCATGGCTGCGTCCGTGTCCGAAATTCTGGAAGGCGGTGAGGTAGTCGCTGAGGCCGGGGAAGGGACTGCGCGCGAGATCAGAGGCGGAGAAATCGCAATCGCCGTCGTCGGGGCTGCAGGCCGTAACTCCGTCGCCGGTAGTGGTGCCGTAGGGCTTGTCGCTCGGCGGGATCATGCTGTAGTCGACGCCAGAGATGAGGCGCTGCATGATCGTGCCGAGGTAGGAGGCGCGGACGGCGGTATTCCAGCCGATTTCGCGCTCCATAGTGACGTTGAATTGATGGATGCGGGGCTGCTTGAGGTCGAAAGGAACCCAGTTACCGGAGATCAGGCCACTGAGGGCAGTTTGGGCTCCGCCGGTGAGCGGAGTGGGCCAACCGGAGAGCGGCGTGGTGGTGCCGTTCTTAGTGAGACTGACCTGGAACGAATTCGTAGCGAGCGGGTCGCGGATACCTTGAGCGGCCGAGGTGGGATAGAAGAGACCGTAGCCGCCACGGAGGACCATTTTGTCGGCGAAGCGCCAAGCAAGGCCGACGCGAGGGGCGAAGTCCTTATAGTCTGTGCGGACCAGCGAACGGGGTACGCCGATGCTGTCGGCGGTAACGACCCCGTACTTGGCAAAGCGTGGGTCGGTGTACTTCAGAGTGGACGTCGAGGGTACGACGAAGACGCCTTTGTTGCCATTGGGGTTCTTGCCGGTGGGATCGAAGTTCACCAGGAGATCGTTGGCCTCGGTGAACGGAGTGACGATCTCATACCGCATGCCAATGTTGAGGGTGAGTTTGGGAAGGATTCGGTAGTCGTCCTGAGCGAAGAACCCGGTTTCCCAATTGTGCACATCCATCGGCGGGCGGAAAAGATTGACGTAGCGGACGGTATCCGGGGCCATGCCCATGAGGAAGCGGGCGAGCGGGCTGGTGCCACTGCCGCTGTAGGTCATCAGGCCGCGCGGATTGCCGCGACCGCTGGTGAAACCGTCGAGGGCTTGGTTGCGAACAAAGTCAGCACCGGCGCGGATAGTGTGTTTACCCGTATTCCAGTTGAGCGTGTCGCCGAAGGTCATCAGATTCTGGTCGAGCGGGCGGTAAGTGTTACGGCCGCCGGTACCAAAGGCGGCGAAGGTGGAACTGTAGTTGATGGCCGGATGGCCGAAGGTATCGAGGGCTTCGGGGGTGACGACGGCGCCATAAGCGGTGATGTCGCTGTCGCTCAAGCCGATGTTCTTGAGGAAGTCGCGGAGGGTCTGGTTGCTATGACGAAGATTAGGAACACGATTGAAGCCACCGCGGAATTCATTGACGATGGAGTCGCCAAAGAGGTGAACCTCAGAGAGCGACAGCGTATGGTTCTTCTGGGTGTTCTGAGTAAGGCCGAGCGGGGTGTAGGGGCTGAGCACCGCAGCGGTGGCGGAGTCAAGGGTCTGCTCGTTCAAAACGCCATAGATGCGGTCGCGGGAATTGAAATCGTGGTCGACACGAAGAGTTCCAAGGTTACGGTCGAGCGTTCCGGGCTTATTGGTGTAGAACGCGGTGAGCCGGCCATTAACGGGATTGATGGGTGCCGCGGTGCTGGTGGCGGGAAAGTAAGTCTGGATCAACTTGGCCACCACCGGATTCATTAGGCGTGAAGGAATGCTGATGAACTGTTTGCCGAGACCGCCAACCGTGTACTGCGCCATTTCCGCAGCCGAGAGAGTGACACTGGCGGGGACGTTGGGCTTAGCGGAGTCATTGACCTTCGAGAAATCACCGAGGAGCAGCGATGCCTGGGGAAGGTTCGAGGAGTAGATATTGACCGGGCTGTGCTGAAGGCGCTTTTCGTAGGCAGCGAAGAAGAAGGTGTTCTTGATCTTGGGCACCGGGCCGCCGAACGAGCCGCCGAATTCATTGAGGTTGAAGTAGGGCGTGGGGTACGCCGACTGGGCGGCGGTGGGTGAGAACGACGCTTTGCCGAGTTTGTCGGTGAGGCTCCAGGCTGCAAGCGCGGAGTTCTTGTTGTCATAGAACAGCGTGCCATGATAATTGGCTTCGCCGCGTTTGGTCTCGATGCGGATATTGGCGATACCGGCGTACTCGGCAGTAAAGGAGTTCGACATGACGGTGATTTCGCCAATGGATTCGAGCGACGGCTGACTGGTGGTGGGCTCGCCAAAGATGCCACCGTTCGAGCGCTGGCCGTCGAGCGAGAAGCTGGCGCCGTAGCTTTGCGCGCCGAGAAACTTGAAGCTGCCCGAGCCGGAGGCTTGCGTGATGCTGGGATTGAGGTAGAGGAACGAGCCGTAATCGCGGCTGTCGCGGGGAAGTTCAGTGAGTTGCTGGTTGTCGAGGGTGCCGCTGACGGTGGGATTCTCGGTCTGTATGAGAGGTACAGTCTCGTGGACGACAACCGCTTCAGAGCCGCGGCCGACTTCCATGCGACCGTCGGCGCGGGCGGCTTCACCGCTGCGCACATTGACGCCGCTGAGTTCCAGCGTGTTGAAGCCCTTTGCCTCGATGAGGACCTTGTAGTTGCCGGTCTTGAGGCCGTTGGCCTCGTATTCGCCGACGCCATTAGTCTTGATGACGCGGGGGATGTCAGTGCCGAGATCGGTGATCGTTACGGTGGCGTCGGGGACTGCAGCGCCGGAAGCGTCGGTCACATTGCCGCGAATGGAGCCGAGATCGGTACCTTGGGCCTGGAGTTGTGAAGGCGTGATCGCGATCACCATCAGAAGCGCAAGGAATAATAGGGTCGAAGGAATTGAAAGTCTTCTCATTTGTTTCTCCACCGGATTCGCCGAAGCTCCAGGCTGAATCACGACTGCTTGTAAGCGATATTAAAGAAAAGCTAACACGAGCAGCAAACGAAAGCAATAGAAAATATACAGACTGAATCTGCAGTCGAACGACAGATTTAGACGCCCTTGCGCCAGTCGGTGTCCGATTTCTTCTTAATTCCGACCTTCAGGGAGCCATCGGCTTCAAGGGGTTGCTCGCAGGCCCATCGAATCGCCCGACGGACCCCGCCCTTGCACTCGAGCGCGGCCGATAGAAAAAGGTTCTGCCCTTCGAACTCGTTGGGCACCGGGAACGCTGCCTGACGAATACGGCCGCCGTGAGGGTGTCCCGCATCCAGGCACCCGGTGACGATCGTGCGGCCGCCCGAGTCTCGCAGCGTCACCCGCAGTAATCCGGGGACGCCTGCAACACCATCGTTGGCAAAGGCGACCACCAGTTCATGAGCGCCATAGCGCTTGCGCTGCCAGATCCAGGACGGCCGGACGCGGTAACCGAGGCGCTGTCGAAGCTTCGCAAAACCGCGTGGGAAAGTCCGATCGTAAGCAGCCAGGTTGGCCGTCTCCGTCCACAGCGACCAGTAGTTTGAACCAATATCAAGCACGTGGAGCATGTAGTGCTCGAGCATGTTGACGCCTGCAGCATCGCGCGGCAGGTAGCCCGCCTTGGCGACATCGTAATTCCGGAAATAGCCGTCCTCCAGGATCGAGGCCAGCCACGGCGGACGGTTTGCCAGCGATTCGATCTGCTCAGGCTCCTCGATCATTATGCTGTCTGAACGAACCCAGGCGCCCGAACGGACGCACGCATCCACCACTTCCCGATTGCCCGCACTGCTGATGTCGGGCTGCGTGTTGACAGCCAATTGGGCGCGCTTGAAGGCGTCGATCTGGAGCCGGGTCATCGCCATCATGGTCCGCTCGGCAGTTGCGTAATCGGCGAACGGACCCCGCATGCCGCCCGTGTGCGACTCGCCCCACAGGCCGTACTGCATCACATCGATCCACTCGATGAGCGGATTCCCATCGAATTCGGCAGCCAGCAATTCCGTCAGATCGCGAAACGCCTTTTGAAATTCGGGATGGTCGTAGCGGGGCTCGCGAAACTGGAAGTCGCCATAGTCTTTGAGAGAGCCGATCTCGACCACGGGGACTTTGGCTTCCACGTAATCCGGCAGCGCCAGGTACTTTGGCTGGCCGACGGTGTTCGACAGCATCACACGGAACGCGACGCGCTTGTTGTGACGCTTCGCGGCATCGAGCGTCAAGCGCCAGACAGGGTGCAGATCGAGACGCCCAGGCTGTTTCTGGACGTCCCGCCAATCGCAGCGAATGTACAGGACTTCGACGAAGGGCAGGCTCGCCATCTGCTCGACATGCTGTTCCAGGGTCTCTTGCCCGGCACGCGCAGCTCTCGACGGCCCGGATTCCTCCCACGTGTACCCAACTAAGCCGAGCCCAAAATTGGGGACGGGATGCTCAGAGGGCGTCGTCCCGGCGACCGTAAACCAGCCATCGTCCTGCTCGATGCCGAAGGGCCCCTGGTTCAGGCGATCGGTAGATTTGGGACCGCCTCCGAAGTCATATCCCGCCCAAAGATGGGTGGGAACGTCTGCTCTCACGGGTACGGCTGCCAGCGCGGCCGCGGCCCTAATTAGATCTCGACGGCGCACGTGTGCTCCTGGCTATTGCGTCGATGGGCGGAACGATGTCGCCGGACGCGTTCGGGTCTCCTGTCGACGGGCCGTACCAGACGCTGCCACCGAAAGTGGTGACGTAGATCATGCCGGGGTGGGCGACATCCGGAATCACGCGATGCCCCCACTTGAAGTTGTAGCCCGGGACGCGCGCCCAGGTTTCGCCGCGGTCACCGGACCGCCAAACGCTCGACTCGAATCCGCAGGCGTAGAGGATGGCGGAGTTGCCCGGATCGATCGTTACATCATAGATATGACCGTCGCGATCCAGCGTGCGTTTCCAGGTGCGGCCGCTATCGGTGGTGAGGAAGATTCCGCCTCCCGCATCCTTGTCGGTGCTCTTGCGAGCCCAGGCCGAGAGGTACATGCGGGCCGGGTTAGACGGGTCGACAGTCAGGCCGTTCGGTCCGTTCACACCTTCCGGCAGCGCCACAGCCTCCCAGGTTTCGGCGCCATCCTTCGAGCGGTAGAGGGAACCGTCCTTACTATTGCCGATGGAGCCGTCCTCACTACGTCGCGCGATCACGATATAGAGCGTACCGGCGGAGTCCTGTGTGAGCCTCCAGGCGAAGGGTTCATTGGCGGGAAGACCCCTGTTCTTAGACGCCCATGACGCGCCACTGTCAGTGGACTTGTAAACGCCGCGCCCGAATCCGGTCACATAGAGAACACGGGCAGTCTTCGGACTGCGCCGGTCAAGCAGCATGTGTGTGGCGGCCGTCTGCGGCATGCCATTGCTCTGTACGGTCCAGGTATCGCCGCCGTCGTCGCTGCGGGCAATGCCACCCTTGAAACGTTCAACCGGAGTGCGACGCCACATCTTGGGTCGCGGCAAATCGTGCGTGCCGCTCATCACAGCCCAGAGACGGCCCTTGACTTCGGGATCAAACTCAACCCAGTACGTTGTGTTGCGCCAGGCTTCGGGGATGCCGTGGGCCAGTCCGCCACGCCAACTCATTCCGCCATCGTCACTTCGCATAAGACCGATGTCGGTGTAGGAAATCAACATGTGGCGCGGATTGAATGGGTCGAAGTGCACGCCGTAAGCGGTGGTAACGTCGAGGCCGATGGTGGAGTAGCCTGAGGCCGAAGTCTTGCGGGTGTAGAGCGCGGTCCAGTGCTTGCCGCCGTCGGTGGTGCGGAGAGTGCGGCCGAAGTCGGTGGCGTAGCAGAGGTTTGGATCGGTCGGCGAGACGCCCATGTCGAAAGGCTGTTCACCCCAACTTGGACCGAACGTGGGGTTGATCCAGCCCCCTTCGTCGACGTTGGGGCCAGGTTCCTTTGACTCCGCCCAGGGGTAACTCCAGGTGGCGCCTGCGTCGCGCGTAACAGCCACCCCGAAGTATTCGCCACCGCTCTTCTTGAGCCCGCTATAGGAGAGATACGCGGTATCAGGGTGGCGTAGGGAAGTGGCAATCGAGCGAGGCTTGAGCGACGGCAGCAGGGTGGTCCAGTTCGCCCCGCCGTCGGTCGATTTGTAGGTCATGGTATCCGTCACGCCATAGATGGCCAACTTGCCGCCATTCTGTGGAAATCCGGCGGAAAGGCTGATGAATGAACCGCTTATGCGCGCACCCTCGCGCCACGTGCCGGTCTCGCGGACAGCAACGGCGGACGTCCCGGCAACGTAAATCGTGCGTTGGGAAGCTGAGGATCGCGGGTCGATGTAAATCGACCGCGCGGGAGAGCTGAGCTTACCGGCATCGCTCCAGGTCTTCCCCCAGTCGGTGGACACGCGCAAGCTGGAGTCGTGGCCGGATCTGACGGCGATATAGAGGACCTTTGAGTCGGTGGGGTCTATGGCGAGGGCGGTGATCGTCTCATTTATCCCAGAGACTTGCGAGATTGACTCCTCCGCATGGTCACCCTCGATCGTGATGCCTCGCACAGCGGACGGGGCGGGATAGATCAGCTGCCACGTAACCCCTGCGTCTACGCTGCGCATCAGGCCGATCGCATAGGCGTACATGGTCTTAGACTGCTGCGGATCGAAGGCGAACGCCGAGGTGCGCCCGCGGAGGTTGAACATGCGCCAACTCTCGCCGGCGTTCGAAGTAAGGTACGAGCCCGTCATGTCGCAAGCCACAAACACGACCTTGGGGTCGTGGGGGCTGATCGTCGGCGTGAACATCGCCCCACCGCCGCCGGGTCCGATGATTTTCCAGCTACCGTGTCCTGTCGCGGCCGCCAAAGGGACTGCCAGGGCGAATAATGTGACAACTGCAGAGCGGAACGTCGACGTCACAGGACCTCCAAACTTACGTTTACAGTCGTTTCTACCAGAATTCGACAGCAAACGCAAGTTTTCAATTGACTTGGTTTCGATTGGTTGTTAGGATCGCAACTTAAGAATGTTCCGTCCGGCCATCGATTTCCACACACACCCGCTGCTGGTGCGCGAGATGATCGCGCGTCATCCGGAACTGCAGGCCGCCGCTCGCGAAACCTTCTATATAGGTAATAACTTTCAGCCTCTCGAAACCTTCCTGTTGGAATTGGACGCCGCCGGTTTAGACAAGGCAGTGATTCTGGGGATGGACGCCACTACCGCTCGCGGCAAAACCATCTACACCAACGAACAGATCGCCGAACTTTGCGCGATGACTGATCGCCTGATTGGCTTCGCGAGCGTGGATCCGCACCACTCGGACGCGCCGGCGAAACTCGAGGCGGCCGTCCGCACGCTCGGATTGCGCGGACTGAAGCTTGACCCTTCGATGCAAGGCTTCCAACCCGACGCTTCAATGGCCTACCCGGTCTACGAGAAAGCGCAGGAACTGGGAATCCCGATTCTGTTTCATGCAGGCATGAGTTGGGCTCCGCACAGCCGGCTTGGTTACGGCCAACCGCTGGCGTTCGAGCCGGTGGCAGCCGACTTTCCCAAATTGAACATCGTTCTGGCGCACCTTGCCTGGCCATGGGTGACCGAGGCCGTGGCATTAGCCTTGAAGTATCCGAACGTCCACCTGGATACGGCGGCTTTGTACTTCGACAATCCGCGCGATTTCCTGCGCCATGCGATGACACAGGTGCTGCCGCTCTCTGTGTTTGAAAATAGCCTGCGTAAACAGGTTCTCTTCGGATCGAATTATCCGCGCGTCGAGGTCAAGAACATGGCGCGGGCCGTGCGAGGACTCGGCTTTTCAGACGACTGCCTGGATTTGGTGATGGGCGGCAACGCGTTGCGCCTGCTCGGAGGTGCCGCGTGATCATCAAACTGGTGCGCATCGAGGTGCAGTCGCGCAAAGACATGGAAATGGTCGACATCACCGACCGTGTTGAGGCCGCCGTCGCCGAGAGCGGCCTTAGCAACGGTGTCGTGATGGTGATGACGACGCACACGTCCTCGGGACTGCTGCTTACCGAAGGAATTGAGTGCCTCGAGCGTGATGTTCTCGCCCATCTGGAACGCTTGGCGCCGAAGGATCCGCCAGAGGGGACATACCGCTACTGGCATAACCGGTATCTCGATTACGACGGGCGTCTCGGTTTCAACGCCGGAGACCACTTGAAGAGCATCCTCGGCGGCGTCAACTGCTTTCTTCCGGTGGAAGCCGGAAAGATGATTCGAGGCTCGCGGCAGCGGATTTACTTCGTTGAATACGACGGACCGCTGGCACGCACTGTGTTCATTCAAATGATGGGTGAATGATGCGCCTCCGGGTTTCAGCTCTGCTTGTCCTGGCGGGCGTGATGCACGCTCAGCCAGTAGTCGTGCGCCCGGCGCCGATCAATGACGCGCTGACCAACCCGGGCATCGGGATTCAGACGTTTCAACGGTTCGCGGGACAAGCCATCTACCCGGGCAAGCAGTGGTCAGAAGTCGGCCCAGAGAGCCGTATTGCCGACGCCGCTAAAGTCGACTTTCCACAGTCTACAGTCGCTTATCTGCGCTGGTTCTGGTCGCAGTTAGAGCCGAAGCGCGGGCAATATCGTTGGGACATCCTCGATTCGGCGCTGGCCGAAGGGCGCCGTCATCATCAGACCGTGATGATCCGGCTGATGCCTTACGATCAGACAAATCCGATGCCGGAGTGGTATCGAAATTCAGGTGCGCGTCGCGCGAATAAGGCCGAGGATGCCGATGGCAAGGTTTGGTCACCAGACGCGTCTGATCCGCTGTACAAGCAGGCGTGGAGCGAGTTGATCAGACGCGCCGGCGAACGCTACGACGGCCATCCCTCGCTTGACTCAATCGACATTTCGACAGTCGGGTATTGGGGCGAAGGCTGGGGGCCACACTTGCCGTCGCAGGCCATACAGCAGGAGTTAGTGGACCTCTACTTCGAAGCTTTTCCACATACACCCAAGCTGGTTAATTTCGATGAGCTTCGCCCACTCGTTTACGCCACCCAACGCGGCGCCGGCTGGCGGTTGGATTGTTGGGGCGATATGGGACGGCCCAACAAGAATGGCTTCGCGCACATGCTCGACGTCTACCCGGAACAACTGGCTCGCGACCCGAGCCTGTACGACGCCTGGCGCAAGGGCCCCGTCTCGCTCGAGACTTGCGGCACTCCACTCGCCTGGAAACAGTGGGGTTTTGATCTGGAGCCGATTTTTGAACAGGCGCTCCGCTGGCATGCGTCGACGATCAACATCAAGTCCACCGCTATTCCCGAGGAATGGAAGGCGAAATTCGCCGAGTTCGAAAAGAAGCTCGGTTATCGCTTCGCGCTGAGGCGGCTTGAACACCCGCGGAAGGTCCACGCCGGAGCAATGATGAGCGTCAAGATGTGGTGGCAGAACACCGGAATCGCACCCGTGTATCGCGACTATCAACTGGCCGTGGAATTCAGGTCCGATTCAGCGTCAGCTCGCAACATTCTGCCGGCGGATCTTCAAAAATGGCTTCCCGGAGACGCCGTCTGGGAAGGACCTGTGCCGGTAGATGCACGGTTGCGGCCAGGACGCTACCAGGTTCGGGTCGCAATGTTGGATCCGCGTACGGGCGAACCCGCCATCCAACTGGCGATGAGCGGGAAGCAGGCCGACGGATGGTACGCGGTCAGCGAATTGGAAATTGGTGAACAGTGATGGTACAGAGAACATGAATAGAACGAGGTCCGCAGTCGATCTGCCGGCGCCCGGTTCGAATGACGATCTTGCCGCGTCAACGGCAATTATCGGCGAGATGCTTCGCGCCACGGCCGCTGAGCAGAACGACCGTGGTTATGCGGACACGTTGCGAGAGATCTGCCAGCAGCCGGCTACCTGGGTCCGCACGGCTCAGCAAGTGGATGCGCTGCAAGCTGAACTGCGGCGGCTCGTCGCAGGTTGTAAGGCGATCATCCTCACCGGATCAGGCAGTTCTCAATTCGCGGCCGAATGCATTCATCCGCTGATTCAGCCGGAGTTGGGAGTGCCCGCGCTGACGGTGGGCAGCGGAGAGATTCTGCTCCAGGGACGGGCTGCTTTGCCGCTCGGCCCGATTTGCCTGGTGTCGCTGGCACGTTCCGGCGACAGCCCCGAGAGCGTCGGCGTCGTGCGCATGTTGCTGAAGGCCGCGCCCGAAGTGAGTCACTTGGTGGTGACCTGCAATGCGCAGGGAAAACTCGCTCAACTCGCCGCCGGCGATCCGCGCCTTCAGGCCATCGTGCTCGACGAGCGGACCAACGATCGCAGCCTCGTCATGACGTCGAGCCTGACAAACATGGTCATCGCCGGAATGGCGCTTGCCGGTCAGCCGTCTTACCTGCAGCGCGTTGAGAAACTTTCGCGTGCCGCTCAATCGATCCTTCTCGACCAAGCCAGCGCGCTGCAGGAAGTAGCCCAAGGTCCCTTCAAGAAGGTCGTCTATCTCGGCAGTGGTTGCCGCTACGGCGCCGCCCGCGAGGCTGCGTTGAAGATGCTCGAGATGACAGATGGGCGTATCGTCACCTTCGCCGAGAATTGCCTCGGCTTAAGACATGGTCCGATGTGCGCCATCGACAAGGAGACACTGGTAGTGTGTTTCCTCTCATCCGATCCGCTTCGAAGAGCATACGAGCGCGATCTGCTGGATGAACTCGCACGCAAACACATTGGCTGGCGGCGTGTCCTGACCGGCGCGAACGTCCCTCCCGGCTTACTTCTCGACGGTGACTTAGCCATCGACCTGGCGGGCGCGGCTCAGGGTGGCGACAACGAACTCGCCGTGCTCGACGTCCTCACCGGACAATTGCTCGGGCTATTCCGATCACTGCACGAAGGGCTGAAGCCGGACGCGCCGTCGGCGAGCGGAGTCATCTCCCGCGTGGTGAACGAATTCACCATCCATCGCCGCTTTGACGCGGAGCCGAATGCATGAGCCGCATTGCCGTTCTCGGCGAATTGAATCCTGACCTGATCCTGTCCAACTACAGCAGCTTTCCTGAACCGGGCAAAGAAGTCATCGTCGAGGAATGTACGCTGACCCTCGGTAGCGCAAGTGCGATCTGCGCCATGGCTCTGGCAAAACTCGGCAACGAGGTGCGCTTTATCTCTCAGGTTGGCGACGACTCCTACGGCGACTTTTGCCTGGATATCCTGCGATCGGCCGGGATTGACGTTCGCTATGTGGAGCGCACTCGGGTGGCAAAAACAGGGATTACAGTTTCCCTGTCATCGAGTAAGGACCGTGCGCTGATTACCTATATGGGCACGCTCGCGACTTTCGAAGCGGCGCATGTTACGCCTGAGACCTTCGCCGGCTGCGAGCATCTGCATACGTCCTCCTACTTCCTACAGCCCAGGCTGCGTCCGCGCCTCGCTGGACTGCTTCGGTCGGCCGGAGCACAAGGGCTAACTACATCGCTCGATCCCGGCTTTGATCCGTCGGAAACCTGGCAAAAGGACTTGCTGCAGACGCTCGAAGCCGTCGACATTTTCTTTCCCAATGAAGTTGAACTGCGAGGTTTGACCCGCGAGGACGACGCCGAGCGCGCCGTTCGGAGCATCTCGAACGGACGCACGATGACTGTGGCAAAATTGGGCGCGCAAGGCTGCCTCACCGTCGCCGACGGGCTTTTGTCCAGGCAGGCGCCGTTTCCTGTCCAACCAGTGGACACCACC
Source organism: Bryobacterales bacterium (assembly GCA_038212445.1). GTDB lineage: Bacteria > Acidobacteriota > Terriglobia > Bryobacterales > Bryobacteraceae > TMP-7. The sequence continues at coordinate 89,945 of JBBQUM010000015.1, read as the reverse complement.
GGCGCTGGCGATACATTCAACGCCGGGTTTCTGCATGCATGGTTGAAGAAGGAGCCAATCGCCGGGTGCCTGCAATGGGGCGCCGCTTGCGGTGCACTGTCGACACTGGCGCCAGGAATTGCGAGTCAACCCGGTGTTGCGCAGACGCAGGAATTTTTAAGCCGTCACGCGACGGTCTGAACCCGTTCCGGTTTTCCTAGGAGACGAGATGGCACGCATCAACAGACGGTCGTTATTCGCATTCGGCGCAGGTGCTCTCAGCGCAGGCCTGCCCGGCGCCTCTGGCCAGGAAAAGGCGGGGCAGTCGAAAGGCCTCGATCTGAGGGACTTCGAGCCGCGCAGCATGCTCCACGTCGCCGAGACGCGAGTGCCCAAGTCGCGCTTCCCCATCATCGACATCCACACCCACATCAGTTTCGCCGCAAAGAATAGTAAAGGTGTGCCGCTCAGCGAGGAACGGCATTTCCTGGGGTCGCCGGAAGAGCTATTGGCTGTGATGGACCGCAAGAATTTGCGAATGCTGGTCAATGTTACGGGCGGTATGGGGAGCGGCCTGCGTGAGTCGGTGAAGCGGTACGATCGCGCTCACCCTGGACGCTTTCTGTCGTTCACAGAGCCCTGGTTTAGCCGCGCCACCGAACGCGGCTACGCCCAGTTCCAGGCTGACGAGATCGGGCGCGCACACAGCGATGGAGCACGCGGGTTAAAGGTGCTGAAGACACTCGGGTTGTATCTCCGGGAACGGATCACCGACGGTCCGCTGGTAAAGGTGGATGATCCGCGTTTTGATCCGATGTGGGAAGCAGCGGGAGCGCTAAAGATGCCGGTCGCGATTCACACTTCAGATCCCGAAGCGTTCTTCCTTCCAATTGACCATCATAACGAACGCTGGGAGGAGCTGTACAACCATCCCGATTGGTCGTTCCACGGTCACGATTTTCCGAGCAATCAGGAGTTGATGGATGCGCGGAATCGTGTTTATGCACGGCATCCGAAGACGCAATTCATCAGCCTTCACGTCGGCAACGGCGCGGAAAATCTGGGATATGTGAGCGAGTGTCTCGACAAGTATCCGAACATGCACGTGGACTTGGGAGCGAGAATCGGCGAACTAGGCCGTCAGCCTCGTACAGCCAAGAAGTTCTTCGACCGTTTCCAGGACCGGATCCTGTTTGGCACCGACGCCACACCGCACGGTGATGAGTTTCCGCAACAGGTCTACAACGACAAACTGTACGAGATCTACTTTCGCTTTCTCGAGACCGAGGACGAGTACTTCGATTACGCTCCCGCGAAAGTGCCGCCTCAGGGCCGCTGGCAGATTTACGGCGTCGGGTTGAGTGAGCCGGTCCTGAAGAAGGTCTATCATTCAAACGCCGAAAGACTACTGGGGATTTAGATGCGTTCTTTTTGCTTGGCGGTTCTCGTTGCAAGCACCGGAGTGGCGCTCTTAGCCGCGGATGTGAAGGTGTGGCAGGGCACGCTCGCTCTCCCGGTACACGAGGAAGGACTGCCCGACGTCAACCCACCCTTCGATTCGTTCGCACCTCCCGGCAAGTACAACTACCCGTACACACTACGCACGTCGCTTACCGGTAAGCGCGTCGACAAGCAGTTACGGGCGCTGTATCTCGAAAACGAATATCTGAGATGCTCAGTGCTGCCGGATATCGGCGGACATCTGTACAGCTGTACCGACAAGCTGAGTGGCACTGAGATGTTCTATGCGAATCCATCAATCAAAAAGCAGTTGATTGGCTATCGCGGCGCGTGGGCGGCATTCGGCATCGAATTCAACTTCCCGGTATCCCATAACTGGATGTCGATGTCTCCCGTCGATTTTGCGATGCGTGCCAACCCCGATGGCAGCGCGTCGGTGTTCGTATCGAATATCGACCGGCCGTATGGCATGCAGTGGCTGGTCGAACTGGTCTTGCGGCCTGGTTCAACCGTGCTCGAGCAGCATGTAACACTCTACAACCGCAGTGACCTTCGGCGCCGTTATTACTACTGGAACAACGCCGGCATCGAAGTCACCGATGACTCGCGGATCTACTATCCAATGCGATTCGCGGCATCACATGGCTTTACTTACGTCGACTCCTGGCCCATTGATCACACTGGCAAAGATCTGTCGGTAGTGCGCAACCAGACCGACGGTCCCGTCTCGATGTTTGTGCACGGGAGCCGTGAGCCGTTTATGGGCGTCTGGCATCCGCATAACAAGACAGGAATCGCGCACTATGCCGACTACGCAGATCTTCCGGCGAAGAAAATCTGGTCATGGGGCGTTGACGCCGACGGCCTGGACTGGCGGCGCGCCCTGTCCGACAACAACAGCGGATATGTTGAGGTGCAGGCGGGTCTGTTCCGCAATCAGGAGACCTACGCGTTTCTTCCGCCCCAGGCGGCGCTGCATTTCAGTGAATACTGGATTCCCGTGCGCGCCATCGGCGGCATCAGCCGCGCCAATCGCGACGCCGCAGTGTATCTGTCGCGCGAAGAGGGTCGATTGTCTGCCCGCCTGAACGTCAATCGCGACCTCAAAGCTGCGACGGTTCGTTTGCGTGCAGGCACTCACATACTCGCCGAGCGCAATGCCGACCTTACCCCGCGTCAGATGTTCACCATCGAGGCCGCCGCTCCGGCCGGCGTCAAGGCAACCGTTGAAGTGCTTCAGAGCAACAAGGTGCTCCTCGCCCACACAGAGGAGACCTATGACTGGACGCCAACTGAGGAGATCAAACCCGGTTCGCAGTCCGCTGTCGACCGTAGTAAGGACGCGCTCGAACGGGGTTCGGATCAGGAAGTGAACGGCGCGTTACTTGAAGCTGCAGCGACCTACGCAAATGCCCTTCGCGGCGACGCAGATAATTTTGAGCTGAACAAAGCCGCGGGCCGGCTTGCGGTTGCTCTGAAGAACTACCCCCAGGCGGTTGAGCACCTTCTCCGCGCGCAACGGCGCAGCAGCAGCGATGCCGAAGTCTTCTATCATCTCGGTCTTGCCTATTGGAGTCTTGGCGATATTGAGAAAGCTCGCGCTAACTGGGAAGGAGCGCAAAGACAGCCCTACTTCCGTCCACAAGCTCGCTTGCAACTGGCAAAGATCGCCGGCAAAAAGGGTGACTATGCAGCCGCACTCGAATTTGTAAACGCCGCTCTCAATGAGCAACCGGGCATGGTGCGAGCCCAGGGTTTGAAGATCGCGCTCCTGCGGACGTTGGGCCGCGCCGATGAGGCTCGCCGACTGCTGGATCACTCCCTGGCGACCGATCCTACTAACTCCCTCCTGCGCCTCGAATCCGTAAAGCTGAACCGGCCGGATACCGGGCTATGGAATCATCTCTCGGCCGACCCCGAGCGCGTCCTCGAGATCGCCGTCGACTATCTAAACCTCGGCCTGTATCGCGATGCTCTCGACGTTCTGTCTCGTGAGTATCCAGCGGTAGGTGAGGATGAACAGGAACCGGGCACTTCGCGTCCCCAGCACTACGCTCTCGCTGCCTACTATCGCGCGTACTGCCGCCAGCAACTTCACGAGTCACCCGGCGCCGACTACGCGAGCGCCGCCGCCATGCCTACACGCTATGTATTTCCGCATCGTGTCGAGGACTTCACGGTTTTGACCGCGGCCGTCAGCGCGCGTCCCAACGATGCCAACGCGCACTTTCTGCTGGGCTCCCTATATATGTCAGGAGGTCAGGCGGACCGCGCCATCGCCGAGTGGAATACCGCTCGCGCACTGAACCCGAAGATCCCCGTGCTGCATCGCAATCTCGGCCGAACACTGCTCGTCGTCAAGCATGATGACAGCGGGGCCTTGGAGGCGTTTCACCAAGGACTTTCAGTAGATCCATCGAATGTCGAACTGTACACCGGTATCAGCCAGGCACAGGCGTTACTGAAGCGCCCCCCGCAAGAGAGAGTCGAAGCGCTTTCCAAATACCCCGACCAGAAGGCCATGCCAACTTCACTCGTATTCGACCTGGCACTCAGTCTTGCCGAATCCGGTCAATTTGAAAAGGCGAAGGCACTATTCGCGAACCGGTATTTCGAGCGCGAGGAAGGCGGAACCAACGTACGCCAGGTCTATCTCGAAATACGGCTGCTTGAAGCGCTCGCGACGCCCACCGACGCTATCCTCGCCGCTTTGGAGAAACCGGTTCCGGGACTCGATTTTACTAAGGACGGTCTCGACTCATTTCTTGCGAGTCCGCGCTTTGAGTACTACGCGGGTTTAGTAAAAGAGAAGCATGGCGATCACGCCGCAGCCCAGGCGTATTGGCTAAAAGCTGCGGGCAAGGGTGACGTCTTCTCCTTGCTTTCATCTCGCAGTTTGGGCGACAGTTCCTGGCGTTCCCGGGCCGAGGCACAACTGGCGCGTCGGACGAGCGACACCGGTAGAGGCGCGGCGTACCAAAGAGGCATGCTGTTGCGCATGCTCGGGCGGAATGACGAAGCGGCTCAGAGTTTCGCCGCGGCGCTGCGCCTGCCCGACCAACGCCTTTCGCACTATTTTGCGCGACGGGCCTTGATGGCCACCGACGGAGTACCCGCGCAGTGAGACCCTGGCTGCTCTACGCAGTCGCAACCACGCTCTTCTTCGGCGTCTGGGGTGCGTTCATCGAACTGCCGGAGAAGGCTGGTTTCCCAGCAACGCTCGGCTATGCGGTATGGGCGCTCACCATGATCCCTTGCGCGATTGTCGCTCTTCGATCCGCCGGCTGGAAACTCGAGACGGATCGCCGCTCCATTCTGCTGGGCTCGATAGTCGGGTTTACGGGGGCAGGCGGTCAGCTCATATTATTCGAAGCGCTCCGGCACGGTCCTGCTTATCTCGTGTTTCCGATCGTGTCGCTATATCCGGTTCTAACCGTGGTCCTTTCGCTCGCGTTGTTGCGGGAACGAGCGTCGCGGCGAGCATGGTTTGGCATTGTTCTCTCTCTGCCGGCGCTCGCGCTGCTGTCGTGGCAGCCTCCGTCAACCGCAGGCGCGTCCGCATCCGTCTGGCTGCCAATGGCGTTATTCGTGTTCGCCGCATGGGGCTTGCAGGCGTACTTCATGAAGTTCGCGAATGGCACGATGCAGGCTGAGAGTATCTTCTTCTATATGGCCCTAACCGGCCTCTTGCTCATTCCAGCGGCCATATTCATGACTGACTTCTCAAAGCCGGTGGAGTGGGGTTGGCGCGGACCGTATCTCGCCGCGGGCATCCAAGTACTGAACTCGATTGGCGCGTTGTGTCTCGTTTACGCGGTACGCTACGGCAAGGCCATCATCGTTGTGCCTATGACCTCCCTCGCTCCAGTACTGACAATCATCTTGTCTCTGTTGCTTTACCATGTGGTGCCAAATGGAGTACTGGTTTCGGGCATGGTGCTCGCTGTCGGCGCGATGTACCTGATGGCGGAGTGACTGTATGCTTTCATCAACCAGACGCGCATTCTTGTGTGGATCACTCAGCGCTCCGCTGCTGGCCCAAGCGCCGTTTCCCGGAGTCCAGTACCGAAACTACGCGCGATGCCTTCCCGACTATTTACGTGGACTCGCATCCTCGGCATACAAGAAGCGAGAGGCAGCACTCGCCAGGATTACCTCTCCGTTAGCCGCTCGCGAGCGCCAGGCATGGGTGAGACGAACACTGGTCGAACTGATCGGCGGATTGCCGGAACGGACTGAACTCAATCCGCAGGTGATTGGCGCACTCTCCCGATCCGGCTACCGGCTGGAGCGAGTCATCTACGAAAGTCGGCCGAAGCTATACATCTCCGCGAATCTATACGTACCAACCACCGGCCCCGGGCCATTTCCCGGAGTGCTGTTTCAGCTTGGCCATTCCGGCAACGGCAAAGCCTACCCTTCGTACCAACGCGCCTGTCAGGGACTCGCGCGCTTGGGCTATCTCGTTTTGGCCTTCGATCCGATGGGACAGGGCGAGCGCGTTTACTATCCCGACGGATCGGGCACGCGAACGCGCCTCGCTGAGGGAGCCGACGAAGAACACACCCGGCCGGGCAAGCTCATGCTGCTGTCAGGCTCCACCTGTACTCAGTTCCAGTTATGGGACGCAGTGCGTAGTCTCGACTATCTCGCGTCGCATCCCCTGGTGGATTCGTCAAAGCTCGCATCTACCGGACAGTCGGGCGGCGCCACGCTCACCATGCTGCTGAGCGCAGTGGATGATCGCTTGAAGGCCGCCGCGGTCTTTAGCGGCAACACCGAGAATCTGGCCTGCAGAAACTTCCTGCCGCCGGGTTCGACAGACGACGCCGAACAAAATTTTATCGGCGCTGGACCACTTGGGTTCGACCGCTGGGATCTCCTTTACCCCTTCGCGCCTAAACCCATGCTCATCTCCATCTCCGACAAAGACAGCTTCGGCACTTACTCGGCTAACTACGTATCGAACGGCTGGGAGGAGTATCAAAAGTTAGCGCGCACGTACTCACTGCTGGGAGCACAGCAGCATTTGAGTTGGACGGACACTCCCTTGCCGCATGGCTTGTCCTACGACAGCCGGCTCCGCATGTATAACTGGTTTGAGCGGCATCTGAAGCGCGTCGATGAACCGGTACGTGAGGAACCTCCAGTGACGCCTGAGCCGGATACTTCGCTCTGGGTATCGGAGTCAGGAAACATCGTCAGATCATTCGGCGGAGAGACATCGGTGAGCGTCGCGCGAAGATCGGCTGACTCGCTGACTCCGAAGCCGGTGCAACTTTCAAAGCTCCTCGGTGTCGAGCAACTCTCGCCGGTACGCGCGACCGTCCTCAAGGCCGTCCCGTCGAGAGATGGCATCACAGTCGAGGCCGTGGACATCCCTGTGAGCAGCGATGTGCACCTTCCGGCGTGGATCTTTCGGCCAAAGCAGTCCGATCCTGCAAAACCCGCACTCCTGCTACTCCATTCATCCGGCCGTAACGCGGCATGGGGCGAGGATGGCCTGTGTCAGCAACTGGCGGCGGCGGGGATTACCGTTTGCGCGCCGGATGTTCGAGGAATCGGAGACCTGTCGCCTGAGTTCAGCTCAGGCGCTCCAGGATATGCTCGCGCCCATGCATCGGAAGAGGATTATGCATGGTCGTCATTGATTCTCGGCAAGCCTCTCCTGGGCCAGCGGGTCACTGACATCCTGGCGGCCGGGCGTGCGCTTAACGCACAGAGCATCGCAATCGCAGCTTTCGGACAGATGACCATCCCTGCTCTGTTTGCCGCCGCGTTAGACCCGAAGTTCCAACGTATCTATCTAGCCGGCGGATTGACGTCGTATCAGAGTATTTTGGACATCGAAGACTATACCCATACCTTCGCTGACTTTGTCCCTAATCTACTGGCCCACACGGATCTGCCCGGCGTCGTCGCGCAGTTGGCGCCGAGACGTGTCGTGATCGCCGGCGCAGTCGACGCCAAGGGCGGCCTTTATCCAATAGAGCGGATGCGCGAAATGTACCGCGCGAAAGAACATGTCGAATTGAGACAGAAAGCAGATTGGACTATGGCCGCTCTCGCCGGGTTCTGCGCATGACCGCGACAACCCCCGTATTCCACAAACGCTGGTGGATTGTCTGGGCGCTGTTCGGCTCGACAGTCCTGAACTACTTCAATCGCCAGACTCTCTCCGTCCTGGCGCCCATGATTTCGAAGGACCTGCATCTCAGCCACAGCGAGCTATCTCAGATCTTCGCGGCGTTCCAGGTGTCCTACGCCCTCACATGGCTTCTCGGCGGAATGTTCCTCGACATTGTCGGTACGCGTCTCGGCCTCTCCATCGCTGTCGTTTGGTGGTCGCTGGTGAGCATGGCCACCAGTTTCGCCAACTCCGTTTCCACCTTCCAGATTCTGCGCTTCCTGCTCGGCATTGGCGAAGGCTTCAATTGGCCAGGCGCGAGCAAAGCCGTCGCCGAGTGTTTCCCGCCTCAGGAGAGGAGCATGGCCGTCGCCATTTTTGACAGTGGGTCAAGTGTCGGCGGCGCGGTTGCCGCACTGTCGATTCCCTGGATCGCGCTGCAATTCGGCTGGCGCACCGCCTTTGCGTTCTCAGGAATCCTGGGCTTTGGCTGGCTGATCTGGTGGCTGCTTGTCTATCCCGCGCCGGCCCGCGGCCAGTTGAGCGCGAGCGGCGTATCGAAAGCCCAAGCCTTCCGGCAGTGGTTGCCCATGCTGCGGAAACGCGAGACTTGGGCGATCGTCATCGGCCGGTCCCTCACCGATCCGGTGTGGTGGTTCTACGTCTTCTGGCTGCCGCAGTACCTGAGCGACACGCGTGGCTTCAGCCTGCAGAAGATCGCTCTCTTCGCCTGGATTCCCTTCGTCGCCGCCGACGCTGGCAATTTCGCGGGAGGATATATCTCAGGCGCTTTGATCAAGCGCGGGATGTCGGTTATGAGAGCCCGGAAAGCGATCTGTGTCGTCACTTGCATCCCAATGCTGGCGGGGATTCCTGCCGCCTTGGTGGAGAGCCCATTCTGGGCATTGACTCTCATCTGCATCGCTCTATTCGGCTATGCCGCGTGGTCGACGATGGGCCTGACGCTTCCCTCAGACCTCTTCCCGCCAGAAGTCGTGGGCTCCGTTACGGGATTGAGCGGGTTGGGTGCGGGCGCCGTGTCGACGGTGTTCACGTTGCTCATCGGCGCTCTGGTGGACCGGTTCTCCTACGTTCCGGCGTTCGTCGTCGCAGGAACGATGCCTTTGCTCGCTACTGCGGCGATCCTACTTCTGATCCGGCGGGAGGTACAGACAAATGGATAGCGTAACTCGTAGGAGTCTGGTTGCAGGCGGCCTTACCGCGGCCCTGCCGTTCACCGCGAGATCCTATGAGCGCATCCTCGGCGCAAATGATCGGATCCAGATTGGAGCCATCGGCTGCGGACACCGGGCACGCGGTCACCGCCTGATGCTCAAGAAGTCGTCGGCGACCGATCCCAAGTTTGACTTTCGTAGCGTCTGCGATCTTTGGACAGTGAATCGCGAGCGCGCCGCGACGGACGCGCAAAAACTCTTTGGAGCACGCCCCAAGACCTTCAAATACTCCGAGGAATTGTTGGCCGACAAGGAACTTGACGCCGTCATGATTGGGACCGGCGATCACCAGCACGCAAGGATTCTGGCTGAAGTGGTCCGCGCCGGGAAAGACTGCTACTGCGAAAAGCCGATGGCGAATACGCTCGACGACGCCAAGCTCGCTCGAGACACGGTGAAGTCAGGCAAGCAGGTAGTGCAGATGGGTTCGCAGTGGCTCAGCGACCCCTATCAGCATCGGGTCCGCGAGCTTGTGCGCAGTGGGAAGTTGGGTAAGGTCGTGTCGGTGAGTCAGAGCTGGAACTTTGACGGTCCACGCTGGCATGTCCCAGGAAATCCCGACATTGCGGCGATACGCGAGCAGGACACCGATTGGAATCGCTGGCTGCTGGGCCGCCCTCAACGGCCATTTGATCCGCGCGTCTATTTCGAATTCCGTATCTTCAAGGACTTCTCTGGGGGCATCACGGACCAGTGGTACAGCCATGGTTCGGGACTGGCCCATTTCTATTTGGATACGTTCATACCGGATGACACCGTCTCGAACGGAGGCATCTTTGCCTGGCACGACGTCCGCGAAAATCCCGATACCTTCCAGTGCGTGTCGACGTTTGCCTCCAAGCAGGTTCTGTACAGTTACAGCACGACGTTCGGCAGTTCGTACGGCGATCACACTATCATTCGAGGGACGCACGGAACGCTCTACTCGCCCGGTGGTGAGGGAAGTCCGCAGTGGTGGTACATCGCCGAATCGCGAAGTGCTTGGGGATCGAACGTCGTCTTCGACACCAAAGCGGGCAAAGCGAAACCCGAACTGGTAACCATCCCGGGCAAGACAGAACCTCCGCCCGTCGACCAGGATGACGATCTCAAATATCACACCGACAACTGGTTCGAATGCATGCGCAGCCGCAAGACGCCCAACGGCTCAATCGAGACCGGCTTTGCGCATTCTGTTGCTGTCATCATGGCCACGCGCAGTTACCGCGAAGGCAAGAAGATGTACTGGGACCGGAAGAATGAACAGATTCTCGACCGGCCAGTTTCCGGCTGACATCAGCGAAGCGAACCGTTGAACGCTAAAATGAGCAAGGCACAGTGGTGACGGCCGCCGGTTAGTACGGCAGCCGTGCTGCTGAAGCGAGTTGACGCAGTTGAGAGTCGGCCCGGGTGGCGAAATCGGCAGACGCAACGGACTTAAAATCAACCCGAGGCACATGCGCAACGTTCATCATGACTGCGCAGCATCGCTCATGACGTTGAAGCTAAAGCCTTCGAGTATGTTGGCCGAGTAACGGTGCTCAAGCCCTCTAAACGCTGTGTCCCCACAAAACTCCCCACAAAAACATTCAGCACCCTGATAGGCCTTCCGCTGGCACTCCGACGGTGCAACCCCACCCCACCCGGGCCCCCTTTTGGGCCAGCATGGTGGGTTCTCCCTGTACTGTGGTTTGCGCGAATGCTCATTATAAGAGGCATTACGACGATTTCCGCCCCCCTTCGAGAGAGTTTGCGACGAAATTGCGAATGCGATATCATCACAGTCGCTAACAACAGGATAGCGCTACAAGAACTCAAGGAATCATTGGAAAGATGATGTCTCTGCGAACGCTCTTGGCGGTGCTCTCCACTTTTTGTCTTGGCTGTTCGAGACCAGCTTCTCAGAAGTTAGCGGCCGATTTTCATTTTTGGGACAGTGATTGGGATTACCGCGGATTCGAGGCGCAAGGGATCTGGATCGACAAAGCAACCGCAGAGAGTCCACGGAGGTCGGTGCTGGTTAATTGCATCGGTGATCGTCACATCTGTATAGTCGGAGAGTCCTTCGAGCCCTCCGCCCCTGCCGTGGACATCTATGACATCGAGAGTTGGACCCCGGACGGCTTAACGGCGTCGAGCAGTTCGCTTTGTGAACGAGATGAAATACGAGTACTACGGCCCGCGAAGACCGTCCTGTGGGTCAGATCTGGTCAGCCAGGTCCCAAGTGCGACGGTTACCTTAGGGACAAAAAGCTACCGTGAGTGCGTGAACTAGGAAATGGGTTGCCGCGCTGACGTCCAGACGCGCTCGGACCAGCCGGTTTATTTACAGAGCACCTATTACTCTCGATTGCTCTCCGATGCAAAAGGGATCGGGCTCGACCTGCTTGAGAAGGTTAAAGCAATCCCCGTTGTGGCTCACACCGGTACAGTCGTTTTTTTTCGGGCGCTTAAAAGAGTGGGTAGGATGTTGCTGATCGCGCTTGGATATACGGTGCGCACATGCCTATTGGGCGGTGGTGTACTGCTCCTGATGTTCACGATCGATACCGGCGATTTCGTCGATACGCCATTCGCGCAGCTTACGGCTCGCCAATTGTTCGGAGCCGTTTGGACTCTAGCGTGGCACTGCATGCTCGCGTCCGCAAGCTGCTGACGTGCTCCGAAGCGTTCGTGCTACATAACGTTCGGGACTCGCCTAGGCGAGTCAGGACCAGGCGCTTTCGCTAACATGCCGTTGAAGGGGTACTCGACGGTTACGGTCTCCCAGCGATACGTTAATCCATCGCCCGAAACGATCGAGATGGCATTCGAGAGGTTGACCGCAATCAACGTGCAACGAGTCCCCACAAATTTCCCCACAGTCGAAGGCGGCGCGGCAGGGGTAGTACAGTAAAGGTATTAGATTCACCATGCCCGGGTGGCGAAATCGGCAGACGCAACGGACTTAAAATCCGTTATTCCGCAAGGAGTGTGTGGGTTCAAGTCCCACCCCGGGCACCAAACAGTCGTATTTTTCTAAGGAGATGGAATGGGCGCTAGCGTTGAAGATTTTCGCCGGCATTTCGACAGCTTGTCGGACGCCGCACTCCTTCAGGTGAACCCCGAAGAATTGGTGGATGCCGCGCGCCTCTGTTACGCCACCGAGCTGTCCAGCCGCGGCCTTCAACCCAAGGTTTCCACCCCAACCAACACTGTCGCCGGCGAAGCTTGCTGCCAGGACGAGACAACTCACGACACCCAACTGGTTTCCGTTGCCGAGTTCGAACCCGGTGACGACCCCGGCATGGCGCGCGCGCTACTCGACGCCGAGGGCATTCCCGCCTACCTCTCGAATGAGTTGGAGATCCGTACCAAGAATCTCGCCCCTGGACTCACCGGATTGCATTTACTGGTGCCCGCCAACTGCCTGGAACAGGCGCAGTTGGTGCTTAGCGCGGATATCTCCGACGAAGAACTTGAAGCTCAGGCGGCTGCGGCAGCAGACCCGGATGTCGAACCCTAGTCGTTCCAATAAGGTGCAATGACAGGAGAAAATGGCGCCCGCCTAAGTAGTTCCCCGTGTTGCAAGTGCCTTAGAAATCAGCTATTTTAGAAATACGGTGAGGTGCGAGAGTGGTTGAATCGGGCGGTCTCGAAAACCGTTGAACCTTTGCGGGTTCCGTGGGTTCGAATCCCACCCTCACCGCCAGTTTCCTAGTCTTCCTTTTACAGTCACAAAGCCGGGTCCCGGTTCTATCCTCGCACTGACCCCAGGACCCACTTCGACACCAGCCGGCCTCATAAGCTAACCCCTAAGTATCGTGAACTTCCCAGACTCCGGTGACCGGGAGTTCCACCCAACCGTTCGGCATAGGGTGGCGGTCAAGGCGTTCGATTAACCCAAGACGAGCGAAAAAGGGGCATGAACACAGCACGAACACCAATTCGGCCGTGGACAACGCCCATCGGGATGTGTCGTAGATACAGTCCTCATCCACATAGGGCAGCGCTTGGCGAAGTCCATCTTGGCCATGGCGGCAAGGAATGCCCAAACAACGTCGATTGGGGATTGCAGGGTGCTCATTTGATGCCTCGTTTGACACTTCCTTTTTGCCGCATGGCGCGCGGATTAGCGGTGGCCAATGGCGCTGTCGGTCTTGTACAATTACCCGGCCGGTACTCGAGCGTTCCGGAACAGACTTTCAGTCGCTTCGTCGGCCGGGAACATACTCTCGATACGTAGTTCGTCAGTAGTGACGTCCTGGGCTGTCCCGAATGTCGCGATTACGGTGAAGAGCGAAATTCGCACTCCTTCCTTAACCATCTGAAGCGGCAAAACCGGAAGGAGCGGCGTATCCCGTCCGGCCCGCAAAGTGTCAGCATCCTGGAAGGGGCCAAGTTCCGAAAGGACTTGCTGCATTTCCTGTCCCCCGCATTCTTCCGCCTCACGTTGCGCGCGGCACCAGAGTACCGGGGCGACAGTCTTCCAATTCGTCACGAAGGGTCTGATGCCGTCCGGGTGGAAAAACAAGCGCATCAAATTGCGCACGCTACCGCCGCCGACGCGCGTCCAAAGTTCCGCGCCCATCAGGTTGCTCATCCAATTGAAAGTGGCATTGCCAATGAGGACGTTCCATGCGCGGTCAAGAGCGACTGCCGGGAAGGGTTCATGATTTGCCAGCATCATCCGCACGGCGGCCATCACTTGGCTCATCTGTGGGTCGTCGAGAGGGCTGGACTTGAAGATAGGAGCAAATCCGGCGGCCGTGAGCCAGACATTGCGTTCGCGTAACGGCACTCTCAGGGCTTCGCTCAATTGCAGGATCATAGCGCGGCTGGGATTAGCGCGGCCGCTTTCGAGAAAGCTGACGTGGCGCTGCGAGACTCCGGACGACATTGCCAGATCGAGCTGCGAAAGGCGGCGCATCTGCCTCCAGGTTTTCAGCAGATGAGCGAAGCCAGCCTCCCGGCCTTTGGGAGAAGCCAAAGTCGATGGTGCCACGATTGAAGGTCCTCGATTCCCAGTATGGTCGCGCACGCGGTGAGGCCATTCAATTACCTGCGAGGTAATTGCGGACTGTCGCTTGTTCAAGCATCCTTTCATTTGGAGGTTCCTATGAATGGCCGGATGGTCGCTCTGGTGGCTGTAATCATTGCGTTCGGTGGACTGACCACACTAGCGCTGATGGATGTTGGCTTCTTCGGAATTCTAGCGCCACACTTCCGCAGTTGGGGTGGCGCGCAGGTCTTCACGGATTTGGTGATCGTGTGTGTGCTCGCCTGCATCTGGATGGTCCGCGATGCCAAAAAGCACCAATTGCCGGCTTGGCCTTTCGTTGCGATCACATTGATTGCCGGATCGTTCGGACCATTGTTCTATCTGGTGGCGCGGGAGATGCGAGCCGCCAAATGAGAGCACGTCTCTTCGCGACGCCATCGTCAATTCGAAGACGGCGTGGTGACGAAGACGGCTGGTTCGAGATTTGCGAACAGGCTTTGCCGCCCCGCCCGGGCTGCGGGAATCTACCGGGAAAGAAATTACCCAAGCGCGCTGCCGCTGAGGTCCGAGTGGATTCATTCTGCTCAGGCAGGTCGAGGCGGATCGGGTCCGTTCCAACACCGAGTAGATCGCCCCACGCTCTTCTCTCAAGGCCAAAGCAGCCTGAAAACGTGGTATTTTCCATTGACGGTGCTGATCAGCCGCACCAAAGCCTTTTCCTAGGCTGAACAATCGCATTTTGCCCGGATGGCTCGCTACCTATATGAAGAATGAGCGCCGAGGGAACACGCCGCAGGACACCACACACGTGGATGAAATTCCGGCGCGCTCTACAGGCGGCGATTGGCATCAGGCCAAGGCTCCGTTCGTCACGGAATCGAGTCATCCGTGACACCCGAGCGGTTTCGCCAGGTTGAAGAACTCTACGATGCGGCCCGCCAGGCTTCCCCCACGGTGCGCACAGCGATGCTGGCGGGTATGGATCCGGAAATGCGACGCCATGTCGAGGCGCGGCTGAAACAGGCGTCGGACGGCGAGGCTCCGGAATCGCTCGGCGCGCCAACAGTGACGCACCTGCTCTCCCAAACGATCTCACACTACAAGATCCTGGAAATGCTGGGCGCCGGCGGGATGGGCGTCGTGTACAAAGCTTTCGACACGAAACTCGATCGGCATGTGGCCTTGAAATTCCTGCCAACCCATCTAAGGCGAAACGAAGAGTTGAAGAGGCGCTTAAAGGAAGAAGCGCGTGCGGCGTCAACCCTCGACCACCCGAACATCGTTGTAATCCACGACATCGACGAGACACCGGACGGCGATCTGTTCATCGCCATGGCGTTCCACGAAGGCGCCACCTTGCGCCACGAGATTGAGGCCGCTAAGAGTGGAATGCCGGTTGCCGATGCATTGCATATCGCCCGTCAGATTGCCCTGGGACTGGCAAAGGCCCATGACCGCGGCATTCTGCATCGCGACATCAAGCCCGCAAACGTGATTGTGGCCAAAGACGGCGTGGCCCGCATCATCGACTTTGGACTGGCGAAATCGAGCGAGTCCGCGGCAACACTGGACGGTTCAGCGAAGGGGACGCCCCTGTATATGTCCCCCGAGCAGGCGTCGGGAAAGGCGGTGGATTTCCGCACCGACTTGTGGAGCCTCGGCGCGGTGCTGTACGAGATGCTCACCGGCAGGCCTCCTTTCCGCGGTCAGAATCAGTTACAGGTGATGCGGTCAGTGGTGGATGAAGAGCCGCCAGCACTACGGGAATTGAGACCCGATTTGCCGCCGGGCGTCGACGGCATTGTCGCACGGGCGCTGCAGAAAGATCCGGAGAAACGCTACCAGTCGGCCGGGGAGATGGCACGTGACTTGTCGGCTGCGATCTCGGGCACCGCGCCGAGCGGAGTGCAGGCGGCGGCGCCCACCGCTGGCGGAAATCGGCGGGTTCTTTACTGGGCCGCGGCCCTGTCGGTGGCGGCGATTGCAGGGGTGGCTGCATGGCGCCTGGGGACGCCAAGCGGTCCCGTGACGGTGGCGTCGGAGTTCGTCCAAATCACGAACTTCAGCGACTCGGCCACGGCACCCGCGCTTTCAGCCGATGGCCGCATGGTGACGTTCTTCCGCGGCGGCGACTATTTTCTCGGCGCCGGACAGGTCTATGTAAAGATGCTGCCGGACGGAGAAGCGCGGCAACTTACCAACGATAGGTACGTCAAGTACAATCCTGTTTTTTCGCCTGACGGCTCGCGTGTGGCGTTTACGGAAATCTATAGGTCGGCCGCAACCGGGTTTGAGACCATGACCGTGCCCGTGCTGGGAGGGCCCATTTCGCGCATGATGGCCAACGCAGCGGGTCTCGGCTGGATTGGACCGGATACCCTTCTTTTTTCCGAGATCAAGCCCGGCACTATCGTCCACATGGGCATCGTCACCGCAAAAGAGAACCGGGCGGATGAGCGCAGCATTTACTTGCCGGCGCACGAGCGCGCTATGGCCCATTACTCGTGGCTTTCGCCCGACCGGACCTCCATCGCGCTCGTTGAGATGGACGGTACCGCCGCCTGGCAGCGGTGCCGGGTGGTGCCGATGGAGGGTAACTCCGCGGGCACGCAGGTAGGGCCAGAGGGCGCATGCACCGCGGCGGCGTGGGCCCCTGACGGACGCTGGCTGTATCTCAATGTTGACGCCGGGACCGGTTCGCACCTATGGCGGCAGCGCTGGCGAAAGCGCGCGCCTGACGGGAAACCTGAGCAAATCACTTTCGGTCCCACCGAAGAAGAAGGCTTGGCAGCGGCGCCTGACGGGAAGTTCTTGATCACCTCAATTGGGGTGCGTAAGAGTTCCCTTTACGTGCACAACGGGTCTGAAGAACGGCTTGTTTCGGCGGAGGGATCGACGTCCGTGCCAGTTCTTTCGAGAGATAACAAGCGCCTGTACTACCTGCTGCAAAAGAACAATCACTCGGACGTTCGGGATCTATGGCAGACAGATTTGACGTCGGGCAATTCGAATGCCGTGCTTCCCGGTTTGCGGATCGTGGACTATTCGATCTCGCAAGATGAGAAGCAGGTTGCGCTGACCGCTACCGGAGAGCGCGGCCAGAAGGATATCTACCTGGCGGCGACCGATCTGAGCACGGCACCGCACCTTATTGTGAAAAGCGCAGACGGCGTCCAATTCGGTGCCAAGGGTGAGCTGATCTTTCGCCAGGTTACTCCGACAGCCAATTTTCTGGCGCGTATCCGTCCGGATGGTACCGTGCTCGAACGGATTTCGAATTCTACGATCGCCGATAAGTCGGGTATGTCTCCAGACGGCGAATGGGTAATTGCCGCGGGTCTCGAAGGCACGCGCGGCACCTTCGCGTTGTCCGTGAGTGGAACGCCTCCGCGGGAGCTCTGCAGAACCCGTTGCGATGGCGCGTTCTCTGCGGATGGAAAACTGCTGTATCTGACGGTGGGGCAACCGAACAAGTCAGGCGGCCAGACTTACCTGCTGCCGATAGCGGCAGGGCATGGGCTGCCGGACTTTCCACCGATCGACGAGTCGGGACCTTCAGGGGTGAAGTCAATTCGGAAGGCGTGGCTGGTCCCGGGAGCGGATCCCGACAACTATGTGTTTACCAAATCGGAGTTTCAGGGAAACTTGTTCCGGATTCCACTGCATTAGCCGTGCACCACTAAAAAAATCCGCCGTGTGACACGCGGAAGCATGCCAGACGACGGATCAAAGAGGAACTACCTGTTTAGAAAACCAGCTTCAAACCGAGCTGGATTTGACGCGGAGGATACGCGCTCGAAAGTGTTCCATAAGCGCTGCTTGTGATCGTCGTGTTCAAACCTGAGAAGTTAGCCACGTTGGGCGCATTAAAGAAATCGCCCTGCAACCGCAGATTGATTCGCTCCATCAGTTTGAAGTTCTTCACGAGCGACAGATCGTACGATTGAAGTCCCGGCGCTTCAATAATGCTGATGCCCGAGTTACCCCAATTGCCGGTACCCGCCGTAGCGAAAGCAGCTTTATTCAGCCAGTTGTTGACGTTCTGTCCCGTGCTGGCGTAAAGGTTGCCACCCACATAGTCCGCTCGGCGCGTCCCGGTGGTTGTGCTTCCGGTAACCGAAGATAACGGCCCCGTCTGCAACCGGACCACACCGCTTAACTGCCAGCCGCCCGCCGCGTAACGCACCACCGGCGTCATTGCATTGAGTTTCGGCAATTCCCACGTGAAGGTGCTCACAAAGGCATGACGGCGATCAAACGACGTCGGCCCATAGTTGAAGTGGCGGTTCAGATAGTTCTCTGAATTGTCGCCCTGGCCGCTGGCATCGGCGAGCGCCTTCGACCACGTGTAGCTGGCCGTGAAAAGCACGCTGCCGGCGCGCTTGGAGACGAACGTCTGAAGCGCGTAGTAGTTCGAAGTCGCGTCGCTCAGGTATTGCTGAATCGACGTGTAGCCGGGGTACGGATTGAAATAGTTCGTGCTGAAGGTGGGGTTGGCGGCGACAGCCTTCAGGTCCGGGTAGTTAATGTTCGGTTGGCGCAGCAAATGCCGTCCGAGGCCGCTCACGAGAGTGGCTTCAAAGAACATCGCCTTCGGCAGCTGGCGCTGTACGCCGAGGCTCATCTGCTCAACGTATGCCGCCTTCAAATGCGGATTGATCGCCGTGATCGAGCCTACCGGCAGTGTGTTCGACGGAGAACCGCCGCCGGGATTCGACAGGTTGCCATTATCGAACTGCGTGATCAGTAGGATCGGCGGCATGTTGACTTGCGAGAACGTAACGTTGCCCTCAGGCCGGTTGTAGAAGATGCCGTAGCCGCCGCGAATCACGGTGTCAGCGTCAAATGCATACGCGAATCCAAGTCGCGGACCCCAGGTGCTGGCCGCATCATAGAGGCCGCGCGGAGCGCCGGCTGGAATGGAGTTGAAGAACGTTGTCGTCGAACCGGGGACGCGTCCCTGTTGGCCCGACGGTACGCCGTCGCCCGCTCGGATCAGTCCGTTATAAGGATTGCCGGATCCCGGAACCACGGCGCCGGCAGTCGTCATTGTGACGGCTTGCGAGCGGTTGAACAACGACGGCACAAAATTCGCCATGTTGTTCCCCGACACATACATCGGCTGGACCCACTCGTAGCGAAGACCCAGATCGAGGCTGAGCTTGCGGCTTACCTTCCAGCTGTCCTGGACAAAGGCCATCGGTTGCGTGAAGCGGAAGAAGCCCACCGGATCGGCGCTGGCTTCGGTATAGGTGCGGAAGTTACCCATCAGCGCGTCGGCCAGCGCGTTGCCGCTGGTATTCAAGTTGCCGCTGGTGTTAAACGACAGATTACCCGTATAAGACGGACGGCCATTTTGATCCACCCGATCGCGAACGATAGTGAAACCTAGCTTGATCGTGTGCGCGCTCCGAAGAATCGTGACCGTGTCGGATGCGCCGATGTCTGTACTGGGCGACATCAGGGCGAAATTGGGCCCCTGGAAAGTCGCGTAGTTGGTGATACTTACTTGCGGAATACCATCAGGGAACCAGCCACCGGGATACAACTGCGGGAATTGGAATCCATAAGTGCTCCGTTGCCAGGTGTTTCCCGCCGGCAGAATGTGTTGCGAAACCCAAGTCGCGTTGACGTGCGCTTCGTTTACCAGTCGCGGAGAGGCTACCCAGACATGCGTGAGCAGGAAGCTCTCACCAGGGCGATTGCGATTGGTGGGAGTGGTATTCAGGTTAGAACTCGAGAACGTCCCGAAAGGATCCAACAGCGAGTTGGCATCCTGAATCCAACGGCCATAGATTGAGTGGTTATCGTTGAGCCGGTAATCGAGCCGGATGAGATCCTCACGGAAATTCAGCGGGTTCAGCGGGAAGAGTGTGAGGTTATTGGCGACATTCGCGTCCGTGAATGACGCGCCGGACTGCGCCGACATCGTCTTGTAAACGTTGGCGATCGCCTTGCCGTCCGTGGTCATGAGGGACGAGATGTTGTTACCGGGAATCGGATTCTTTGTGCCCGGGAAAAAGAGCTGAGCCGCAGCCGAGAAATCGCCACCCAGCATGGCCGACGTAGGAACCGTCACGCGAGTAGGATTCTGCTGCTGCCGGAGCCGCTTCCATTCTTCACCAGCAAAAAAGAACAACTTGTCCTTCTTGATGGCCCCGCCGACGCTATAACCAAAGTTGTTGAACTTGAGCGCGGTCTTTTGAGCGGAGAAGAAGTTGCGCGCGTCGAGGTCGCTATTGCGGAAATACTCGAAAGCGCTGCCATGAAACTGGTTGCTGCCCGACTTGGTAATGATGTTGAACGCGGGGCCTGAGAACCGTCCGTATTCAGCCGAGAAATTGGAGGTCTGCAGCTTTACTTCCTGGATGAAATCGGGGCTGACGTTGTTAACCAGACTGCTGTTGCTACCGGCTACCGAATTGTAAGCGCCGTCCACGGTGAGGTTGTTTGAATCGGCACGGTTGCCGTTGATCACCTGATTGTTGGACGCGAGACTGGTGGTTGTGGAAAACTGATCCGGGTTGGTGACAATGGCGCCGGGGACCATGGTCATCAACTGAACATAGTTGCGGCCGTTCATCGTGAGGTTGTCAACTTGGTGCGAGTCGATCACGCGCGAAACCTCGCCCGAGACCGTGTTCACCTGCTCGGTATGTACCGCAGTGACTTCCACCGCCTGGGTGAGCGTCCCTACCTGGAGGACAAAATCCGCCGTGAGACGGCCGTCCGTTACCAGTTGCAGGCCTTTCTTAGTCTGGACGCCAAAGCCTTCCTTGGAAACCTCGAGCGTATAGTTGCCAATCGGTAAGTTCGTGATGTTGAAGAAACCGTTGGGTTCGGTTACCGCTGTACGCGCTGCCTGCGTGTCAATGTTGGTTACGCTAACTCTGGCATCGCCAATCGCGGCGTTCGAGGTATCCGTTATCGTTCCCGAGATTCGGCCTGTGCTGGTCTGGGCCAGGACTGCGGGAACAAGAACCAGCAGCAGCGATAGGAATATTGCGTATTTTCTAAAGGACGAGGAACTCACTTGCATAGAGGACGCCTCCATGGCGTCGAGTCGCGGTCGGCATTCTTGGAGGCGCCGCCAGCGTTCAGTTTGATAGAGGAGGGAGGGATTCCGTCGGGCTGGTTGGCCCCGGCGGAAAAACTGGAGAGTCGATCCGAGTTGAACGAAGGGTAGGCGCACATCTCGCCAACCGGCGAGCGGCGTAATGGGACAACAACGGTATTGTTAAGCTGAGAGCCGATCTTCATGGCTGCCACCCTGGCACCTACCACGACCGGCGCAAACCGTCCGCACAATTCAACATGGAATGACCCCGTGTGGTTATCTTCAGCGGATTCCATAGATGCAATCAAGTGATAAACTGGTATGAAACTCCGGATGACGTAATCATCACGTGATTCAATCGTCATAAGTTATTGAGAGGCCTCATGATCGCTCAGCCAAAATCGCTGGATGAGGAAATCCAACGGGTCCTCGGAAGCCGGGCCCTGCGGCGTAGCGAACAACTGCGGAAGCTGCTCTCCTATCTGCAGGAACGCGCCAGAGACACCGAACCGACGCTGCTGTCCGAGGCCGAGATCGGTGCCCGAGCGCTCGGACGCAAGAACTTCAATCCCAAACTCGACACCATCGTCCGCTCTGAAATGCTGCGCCTGCGCCGCAAGTTGGACGAGTATTATGTTGACGAGGACCCGGCTGCCACTCACCGGGTATCGTTCGACCGCAATAGCTACTGCCCCGTCCTGGTTCCAAACGAACCCAATGAGCCGGAACTTCCGGTCGCACCGCTGCTCGAAATTCAGCCACACCGCTCCTTCCGGTCGGGCGTGGCCGCAGGCGCCGGAGTGACGGTTATCGCGGCAGCTCTCCTGTTTGCCTGGACCTCCTGGCATCGCGGCGCCAATCCCACGTCGATTTTGGCGGCGCACCCGCTTTGGCAGGGATTTCAGTCGGCGCAGGTGGACGTGCTCGTCGGGACGCCACTGTTCTTTGTCAACGATCGCGGATACGAACGCCTGTTCGACCAGAATCTGCCGTCGGATCTACCACAGGCCCGCAAGAAACTCGCCGTCTGGCCCGCACTGCCCCGGTGGGATATCTGGACATCCTACGACAATGTCGGAGCCGCGGTTGCGCTCTCGCAAGCCCTGGGAGAAGTCCACTCCACCGCAACCTTCATTCCGGCGCGCGAAGAATCCAGCGGTTCGCTAACCGGACGGAAAACAATCGTCATCGGCGCGCCCCGCTATGCACCCTTGCTGATGGACGTTCTGGCCGACGAGAACTTCACGGTCCCGCCGCAAGTTCCCGGCAGCGGGTACGGCGGTTTCAAGAACGTGAGTCCGAAAGCAGGCGAATTGCCGGTCTACTTCACCGAAGAAGCAACGGTGGAACAGCGAAGCGACGAAAGCACTCCCGACTACGCTTTGATCTCGAGCAAGCACCTGCCAGGCGGCGGTGAACTGCTAAGTGTCTTCGGCAACCGGGCTCAAACCGCGGGCTTCATGGTTCGCGCCCTCCTCGGAGACCCGCTACTCGAGCAGCTAAGGACGAGGGTTTTCGGACCGGCGGCATCGGGAGCCGGAAAATATAAGACCGCCCAAGTGGTGGTGCGCGTGGACTACAGCAAAGGCCGGCCAACCGGCGCAGTCTACGTCACGCATCGCATCCGCTATTAACTCTATTTCTTGTGCTTCTTCACCGGCTCGGATCCAACCCGTGAGATGGCTACCCCAATCAACTTCACCGGGGTTACGGGCCGCTCGTCGCGAACCGAAACCTGGTTGATCTTCGAAATCACATCCCTGCCCTCCACCACCGCTCCAAAGATCGTGTACTTGCCGTTCCAGATACCCATGGCGTTCGCGGTAATGAAGAACTGGCACCCGCCGGAATCCGGTGCGCCTGTGTTTGCCATCGCCAATTTACCTGCGACATCGAAACGTAGTCCTGGCAGAATCTCATCGGGTACGCTAACCCCACAGTTGTGTGAGCCGGTTCCGGTTGGATCGCCCGACTGAATCATCTCCCCGCGCACCACGCGGTGGAAAATGATGTTGTCAAATAACCGTCGCTTCACCATCGCCCCACTCTTGGGGTCTCGTGTCGCTTTGGTGCCCTCCGCCAACGCCACGAAGGTCTCCACCGTTACCGGCGTATCCTTCTCGTAAAGCTTGGCGACAATCGTGCCTTCGGAAGTAACAAGGTGGCGTAGAGTCCATTCGGCCGCGACTGCGCAAGAACGCTCGCGGCCACGAGTAGCAGCGCTGCAAATCGGTTCACTTCGACTACATTCTATCCGCTCAAATCGATTTCTGATAAGAGCGGAAGGCTCGCACCGACAATGCCATGCCTGCAACACAAAACACGATGAGGAACATCAGGCGCATCACCACGGCACTCCAGTCGGGTTCTACCTGAATCAGCGACATGCGCGCGGCCTCAACGCTCCAGGTCACAGGATTGAACTGACCCACGCTTTGGATCCATCCCGGCATAACCGTATTCGCCATGAAAACCGGCGACAGGAAGGTCATCGGCAGCAACACGAAGTTCGACGCGCCGATCACCGACTCTCTGCGGCGTATCGTCAACGCGAGCGACGTCGAAAGCGTCCCAATGGCCGTCGCCAGCAGAATCGCCGACAGCATCAGAATCAGCACTCCGATAACGCCGCCTGGATATCGGGCGCCCAGCAGTGTGCCGAGTCCAATCAGGAACACGCTCTGGACCGCGTTGCTGATCGCCCCGCTGAGCAGCCGGCCGCCGATGATCGCAATGCGGCTCGCCGGGGACACCAGGAACCGATCAATCACTCCGCGGTCGAGTTCGTCAATCACCCCCATGCCGCTCCAGCCCGCGCCGTACAACGCCGACATCACCACAATGCCGGGCGTGAGGAACGTGATGTATGAAACCTGCCCAAAACCCGGCAGTTCCACCACACGCTTGAACAACTGCCCGTACAGCACCAGCCAGATAACGGGCTGCGCCAGGCTGATGGCGACCCACCAGGGTTGCCGCAACAACTGACGGAACAGGCGCGACGACATGAACCAAGTCTGTTGCAGGATTTCCATGGCTAGTTTCCTCCTTCGGCTTCAACCAGAGTTCTTCCGGTGTGCCGCAAATAGACGTCGTCGAGCGTGGGCTGCGACAGACGCACTGCCGACACGCGGCAGCCGGCAGCGGCTAGCGCGGAGAGCATCAGCGGCACGGCGGTGGGCCCTTCATCGGCCCGCGCTCGTACGATGGTCCGGTCCACCATGACGTCCCGCAGTCCTTCGACGCGCGCCAGTGCTTCGCGCGGCACGTTGAAAGCGGCCGCTTCCGCCAGGTCGATTTGCACCGAGTCTCCCCGCAGTTCGCCCTTCAATTCTTCCGGGATACCCTCCGCCACCACCCGTCCCCGATCGACAATCGCGACCCGCTCGGCCAATCGGTCCGCCTCCTCCAGGTAGTGTGTGGTGAGCAGGATCGTGAGCCCTTCGAAGGCCAGGTCCGCAATCAGCGTCCACAGCCTTGAGCGCGACTCGGGATCGAGACCGGTGGTGGGTTCGTCGAGAAACAGAACCCGAGGCCGGTGGATGAGTCCCAGTGCGATATCGAGCTTGCGCTGCATGCCGCCCGACAAGGTTCGTGCCGGCCGGTCGGCGGCCTCCGACAATTGAAACCGGGCCAGCAGTTCGTCGGCGCGTTTCTTCAACTCGGAGCCGCGCAATCCATGAAGCTGTCCCTGCAGCACAAGGTTCTCCCGCCCAGTGGACTCGGTATCGATCCCCGACTTCTGCGCCACATACCCAATCAAGCGCCGGACCTTATCGGGTTCGTTTAGAACATCGTGACCGGCCACCCACGCCTCACCGGAATCCGGAGTCGAAAGCGTCGTCAGGATCTTCATCGTGGTCGACTTGCCGGCTCCGTTGGAGCCGAGTAATCCGAAAATGGCGCCGCTCTCAACCGTGATGCTGAGCCCATCCAACGCCAGAACTGCCGCCGCGCCGCGCGGGTGGGCAGGCTTGTAGCTCTTTTTCAGATTTTGGGTTCGAATCGCAATGTCCATTCCCGTAGCAATGCACCTCTATGGCCTCCCCTAACTCATTGTTTCTATTGATCGACTGACGAATTCGCAATGCGAATCTGCAATTGCGCTGTGAATTCACAATACAATAACATAGTGGACCATTACTCCCTCTTGCTCGAGGCCTGGGAAGTCACCACCGGGGCCAGCACACTTTCCGGTGCGCTCGCGGCGCTATCGCGTATGCTCACACCGCTGGTGCCTTTCGATTCAACGGCCATCATTCAGTTCGACGACCCGAATTCAGCTCGTCCAAAAGGCGATGACTGTTTCGCGATTCATCTCACAGGCGTTGAGCCGGTGGAGGGCGAATCTATCGCGCAATTGATCGAGAGAAACCGCAGCCGGCGTCCCGAGCCGCTAGGCGAAACCCGGCCGCCTATTCCCTACGAGATCGTCGAGTACAATTCCCTGCCCGAGCAGCGCGTGTGGCATTGCAATGACCTACTCGCCAAGACTGGTTGGTACGAGCACGAATTCATCCTCGCTTCGGGTGGCATCCGGGCATACGTCTCGGCGCTTCTCATCGCGCGCGGGCGAGTGATTGGCACGGCCGTCTTCTCGAGGATCAAAGCCGAGCCCTTCACGCCTGAGCAGTTGAAGATCCTGGGCGCCATGACCGGGCCGCTCAGCGTCGCTGCTGCAAACGCGTTCGCCAACGAGGAGATTCGCCGGCTACGCGAAAAACTGCAGGCGGAGAATATCCTTCTGCGCGAGCAATTGGGACAAAGCCCCTGGTTCGACGATCTGGTGGGCGTCACCAACACCTGGCGCCGGGTGCTCGACCGCGTAGAGCAGGTGGCGTCAAGCGAGGCGACTGTCCTGATCACGGGCGAGACCGGGACAGGCAAGGAACTGATCGCAAGGGCACTTCACCGGCGGTCGGCGCGGGCCCAAGGCCCCCTGATTCGCATCAATTGCGGTGCGATTCCCGAGACTCTGCTTGCCTCAGAACTGTTCGGCCATGAGCGAGGAGCCTTCACCGGCGCGCATGCCCGGCGCCAAGGCAAGTTCGAGCAGGCGCATGGCGGGACGTTGTTCCTCGACGAGATCGGAGAGCTCTCGATCGAACTTCAGGTCATGCTGCTGCGCGTCCTGCAGGAGCGCGAGTTTGAACGGCTAGGCGGTTCCCACACCTTGCGGGTCGACGTGCGACTGGTGGCAGCCACCAACCGCGACCTCGCCTCGGAAATACGCGCCGGCCGCTTTCGCGATGATCTGTTCTACCGGCTGAATGTCTTCCCGCTTCATGTGCCGCCCTTGCGCGACCGTCCCGGCGACATTCCGCCGCTGGTAGCCCACTTCGCCGAGAAGCACTCCAAACGCCACGGACGCACCATCACGCGAATCGACAAGGAAGCGCTCGCCAAGTGGATGACGAATCCGTGGCCGGGCAACGTCCGTGAACTGGAAAACGTGGTGGAGCGCGCGGTGCTGCTGTCCTACGACAGTGTGTTGCGGGCCGAGCCCGAGGCGGAGGAAGTGCCGCGATCCTACGAGCAGGCTCCGCTCGCCGACCGTGCGCTCATCGAGAATGCGCTGAAAGAAACCGGCGGACGCATTTCCGGTCCGCGTGGCGCTGCGCAGATTCTCGGCGTCAAGGCATCGACGCTCGAATTCCGCATCCGCCGGCTCGGCATCAACAAATTTCAGTTTCGCGAAATCAGTCGAGTTTCTGCTTCAGGATTGCGGTGACCGCTTCCGTGCCCGCCTGTCCGCGCGTGGCCTTCATCACCTGACCGACAAAGAAGTTCAATACGGTGGTCTTGCCGCCGCGATACTGCTCCACCTGCTTGGGATTCGCGGCAATCACCTCGTCTACAACCTTCTCAATGGCGCCTGTGTCGCTGATCTGCTTAATTCCCTCCCGCTCCATAATGGTCCGGGCGGACTCGCCCGTGGCGAACATTTTCGGGAACACCTGTTTGGCGAGTTTGCCGGACAGTTCGTTGCTCGCGATCAGTTTGAGCAGTTCGCCTAGCTGATCGGGTTTAACCGGCGAATCCGCAATCTCCTTGCCGTCGGCTTTGAGCGCGCCCAGCAGATCGCCCATGATCCAGTTGGCAGCCGCTTTGGGATCGCCCGACGCCTTGGCGGCGAGATCGAAGTAGTCGCTGAGTTCGCGATTGCCCGTGAGCACCTCTGCGTCATACTCGCGGAGTCCGTAATCACGAATAAAACGTTCGCGTCGATCGGCAGGCAACTCCACCATGCCTTCGGTGATCTCTGCCAGCCAAGCCGCGCTAATGCGTAGCGGTAGCAGGTCGGGCTCGGGGAAATAGCGATAGTCGTGCGCTTCTTCCTTGCTGCGCATCCCGAACGTTTCTTCCTGCTCCGGATTGTACAGCCGCGTCTCCTGAACCACGCGTCCGCCGCTCTCAACCAGGGCCACCTGGCGCGCCACCTCATATTCGATCGCGGCTTTGAGAAAGCGGAATGAGTTCAGGTTCTTCACTTCAGCGCGGGTTCCGAGTTTCGTCTCCCCTTTCAGCCGGACGCTGACGTTGGCATCGGCGCGCAGGTGTCCTTTCTCCATGTCGCAGGAGCTGACGTTCAGGTATTGCAGCGCTTCCTTCACTTGTTCGAAGTAGGCCACCGCCTCATCTGCACCGCGCAGGTCGGGCTCACTCACGATTTCGATCAGCGGCGTGCCGGAGCGATTCAGATCGACGTAGGTATAGCGATCGGAGTCCTTGAAGCCGTCGTGGACGCTCTTGCCCGCATCGTCTTCCATGTGGACACGGGTCACCCCGATACGCTTCTTTTCCTGCCCGGCCACCACAACATCCACCCACCCATGCTCGGCAAACGGCTGGTCGAACTGTGAAATCTGGTAGCCCTTGGGGAGATCCGGATAGAAGTAGTTCTTGCGAGCAAAGCGGGAGACTTCGTTAATGCGGCAGTGGAGCGCCAATGCTCCCCGTACGGCCATCTCAACAGCGACGCGATTCAGAACGGGCAACGCGCCGGGCAGTCCCAGGCAGCGTGGACAAACGTTCGTGTTTGGAGGTGCGCCAAAGCTGGTAGGGCAGGAACAGAAAATCTTGGTCCGCGTGGCGAGTTGGGCGTGGATCTCTAGTCCGATGACGACTTCGTACCGTGCGATCACCTCCGGCGAGGCGAGCGTGGCGCTGCTGAGCATCTTTCCATTTTATGTTGATGGGGGTGGTCGCGCCGTGGCTCTGCGGCGATTGATCCCGCGGGCCCTACTTAGTACTGTTATCGGACATCTGGTCCGCTGAGCTTCGAATCATGAGCAGGATAATGCAGGCAGGCAAGCACTTGGAGAGAGAGGGAAGGCCGGGGAGAAAAAACGTAGCAACCGTTATCGCCACGGCCATGTAGAGAGAAATAGTCGCAAGCAGAGCGAATTTCGCCCGTCCAGCATTTTCATTCCGGCGCTTGAGCACCGTACCGCAGGAGCCACACTTCTTCTCCGTTTTGGTCATCACCGAGTTGCAATCTGGACATCGCTCCATCGCAACATCAGAGTAACAGCCCCCCGCATTTGGTGATATTGGCAAAAGCACTATTTTGTGGGGGTGACCTTGGTACTGCGCCCTCAGCTAAACGCTTCGGGACTACCGCGACGGAAGTCCTGTCGACTTTCCCCCGCTAATCGAAGAAGATCCGCCGCCTGGAGGGCTCTTTCGAAATCATTCTGCCGGACATAGGCGCCTTCGAGGTTCCGTAACATGCGGACCAATAACTGTTTCCGGGTCACCGGCAGTAGGAGGTGGTCAGCTGCTTCAGCATGGGTATACTCCCGAACCATGGCGAGGCACTGGTCGCGTGAAAGAAGCCGGCCCCGACTGAACGCATCCATATATACAGAAAGCCCGCCGTCGTTGTATTGAATGAGGAAGTGGCCCGGCGCGCCGATGCCAAAGATGGGCTTGGCCAAACGGCGGCCGATTTCCATGTAAACCAGTGCCAGTGAAATCGGCAGACCGGTCTTGTACGCGAGAACATCGTTCAAACAACTATTACGCGGGTCGTAATAATGCGTCTGATTTCCATGAAAGCCGACTTCTTCGAATAAATATCGATTCGCAACTTCGAGAAAACGGCGGCCGTCGCTTAGGTCTCCGGCGCGATCAGCGATTTCCGAGGCATGCCGGTCCAACTCGCGCACCCAGGGCTCTGGGTCCAGTCCGGGATGTTCAATGCATGCAAGGTCGAGAGCGGCCCGGTCCAAGGTCGCGTCGGGAGACTCCACGGTCAGAATGTCGCGCAACGCTTTCACCGGCACTAGAATAACAGCTTCGATGTTTCGGACAATCCCTTGTTCTTGACCAGCTGGATTCTGCTGGCGGGAGGCAAAATCAGGGTTCGACTGCGGTCGGCCGCCTAATGTGGCTTTGCGCCTTAGCGTCCGCGCAGATAAGCATCGTCGCCGGTGATCCAATCCTGCCGCGGAGGCGAAAAGAGATCAGTCGCGGTGCAATCATCCAGGGCTTCAGCTGAATGAGGAACGTTCGGCGGAATTCTCAAGGCTTCGCCCGCCTTGAGGATGAGTTCCTTGCCGTCAATCACAAACTTCAAGCGGCCCTCGGTCATGATCGAGATCTGCTCGTTGTGATGCTTATGCTCGGGGACCGAGCAGCCCTTCTTCATGTAAATCCGCGCCACCGTCATCGTGTCGGCGTGGATTACCTGGCGTGCGAATTTCGGGTTCAATTCTTCCCGCGGAATGCTCGACCAATCGTAGACCTGCATTCCGCGGATTGTATCAGTTCTTACAGCGGCAGCTCAGCAGCCACGGTCGGATCGCCGATCTCGCGGTGCATCTTGAAGCCGGCTTTCGAAAGCACGCGCTGCATGGCAGTGTTGTCAGCGAGCACGTCGGCCCGGATCAACTCCACCTTCTCCTTGCGCGCGATATCGATCAGGCGGCGCACCAGTTCCGGTCCGAGGCCCTTGCCTTGATGTTGATCGTTGACCAGCGCGGCGAGTTCAGCCTCGGCTGTGCCGGCGAGCTTTTGCAGGCGTCCGACAGCGATGATTCGCTTCTCGCCGGTGGCCTCGTCAACATCTTCGGCAACGAGCGCCATCTCGCGATCGTAGTCAATGAAGCAGATGCGCGTTAGACGGTCGTGCGCCACGCGCTGGCTGAGCTTCATCATGTGCAGGTAGCGCAAGTAGACGCTGCGATCGGATAGCGTCTCGTGGAACTTCACCATCGCCGGTTCATCCTCAGGACGGATCGGGCGGATCGTGACCGGCCGGCCATCCGTCATCTTCCACTCGGAGATGTACTTGGTGGGATAGGGGCGAATCGCTGTCCGCGGCAGCTTTTCCTTCGGCGTGGAGGCGTCATGCAGCACTACGCGGGCGTCAAGCGCCACCAAACCGTCGGGGGAGGCGAGCAGCGGATTGATGTCGATCTCTTTGATCCAGGGCTGTTCGGCCACCAGTTGGCTGAAGCGGACCATCAGCATTTCAAGCGCTTCGAGATCCACCGGCTTGCGGCCGCGCACGCCCTTCAGCGCCTTGTAAATCCGGGTCTGCTCCATCATGCGGCGCGCCAGCGTCGAGTTCAGCGGCGGCAGGGCCAGCGAGCGATCCTTGAAGACTTCCACCAGTTGTCCGCCGAGCCCGAACAGCAGGACGGGGCCAAACTGCGGGTCAACGCTGCTGCCAACGATCAACTCATAAGCATCCTTCAGCTTCACCATCTTCTGGACGCTGACGCCGAGGAAATGCTGAGCGCCGGCTTTCTCGGTAACCGTGGAACGAATCTCGTCGAAGGCTGCCTGTACCGCTTCAGCGGACTGCAGATTCAGCTTGACTCCGCCCACGTCGGTCTTGTGTGTCAGGGTCTCTGAATGCAGTTTGAGAACCACCGGGAAACCGATTTCGCGAGCCGCGTTTACGGCTTCAGCGGCGGTCGAGGCGACGTACATCTGGACCGTGGGAATTCCATAAGCGGCCAGCAGCTTCTTCGATTCGGCCTCGGTGAGCAGGGTGCGCCCGCCCGCCTGAGCTGTCGCGATAAGTTCGGCTGTCACCTGGCGTCCGGAATCGCTCTCGTTCTCGGGGAGCGAGGGCGTTTCATAGATGCCGCGCAGGTTGTAGTTGTACTGCCACATGTAGTTGAACGCTTTGGCGGCAGTGTCGGGATAGGGGTAGGTGGGGATGCCGGCGCGATTCAGGATATCAATGCCGGCCGCGACTTCAGGTCCGCCCATCCAACTGGCGAGTACCGGTTTTCCGTCGAGTTTGGCGTACGGCCGTAGAGCTTCGGCCGTGGCGGTGGGATCGGTCATGGCCTGCGGCGTGAGTACCACCAGCAGTCCGTCGCTATTCGGATCCTTGGCTGCGATCTCAAGCGCCTTCGCGTAACGTTCGGGACCGGCATCGCCGAGAATGTCGATGGGATTGGCGTGGCTCCAGCTTTCCGGCAGGAACGGATTCATCGCGTCAATCGTGCCTTGAGTGATCTCGGAAAGTTCGCCGCCACTCCCGATCAACGTATCGGTTGCCAGCACTGCGGGACCACCGGCATTGGTCAGAATGGTCAGTCTCGGACCCTTGGGCCGCGGCTGTTTGGCGAGCACTTCAGCCATGTAGAACAGATCAGAGATGCGGTCAACACGAAGGACGCCGGCGCGCCGGAAGGCCGCGTCGAGTACGTCGTCACTACCGGTAAGCGCGCCCGTGTGTGACGCCGCCGCTTTGCCGCCTGCCGCGGTACGGCCGGCTTTAATGACGATGATCGGCTTGGTGAGCGCGACCTCGCGGGCAGCGGAGAGAAAGCTGCGGGCGTCGCCGATGGACTCCATGTAAATCAGGATGGCGCGAGTTCGCGGATCGCGGCCAAGATACTGGATGAGATCGCCCCAGTCGACGTCGAGCATCGACCCAATCGAAATGAAGGCGCTAAAACCAACGCGCTCCTGGAAGCTCCAATCGAGTACGGCCGTGCAAAGCGCGCCGCTCTGGCTGATAAAACCGATGCTCCCGGGCGCGGCCATACCGCGCGCGAAGGTGGCATTGACGCCAGTAAGAGGGCTCATCAGTCCGAGACAGTTCGGGCCGATGATGCGGATATGATTGGCACGCGCCTCGCGAAGAACGTCGGCCTCGAGCTTGATGCCGGGCGCGCCGAGCTCCTTGAAGCCGGCTGAGATTACGATGGCCCCTTTTACGCCGGCCTGTCCGCAATCATGAATGACTTGCGGGACCGTCGGAGCCGGCGTTACCACCACTGCGAGGTCTACCTGTTCCGGAACGTCGAGAATGCTGCGGTAAGCCTTGATTCCCAAGACACTAGACCGTTTGGGATTCACCGGGAATACAGCACCGCCGAACGGCGTGCTCATGAGGTTCCATAGGGTGGTACGACCCACGCTTCCGGGGGTTTCCGTTGCGCCAATTACCGCAACGTTTTTGGGCGTGAAGAAGACATCCAGAGGATGACTGGTGGAAGTTACCACACGTGAAGGACTTGGCTTGGCCGACAACATACGCTTAGAGAACTCCTTTGTTCATCAAAACCAACGACGAGATATGAAGTATCTTCCAGTGCAATTCGGGGGCCGCAACTTACCCACAACCATGTTGGTATTCCCTACAGTGGTAGGCAAGTTGCTTTCCAGGGTGCGACCGCCTATCGATGAACAGTTAGATACGCTCCAGCAGGCGTGGCCACTCCACCAAGGTTCAAGCCGAGCAGCAGGTCGCCATCGGGAGCATCCGTCAGGACGCGAAAACTCAACTGGTTGCGCGTACCGTCGCTCAGCCAGCGGTCACGATTGCTGAAATGAATGTGCCCGCGACCGACCCCGGCATGCAGGGCTCGACGGCGCGCTAACCCCCTGTTCGGGCTGCCTGCTCCTGCGTAGCCCTAGTGCGAATGGCGCGGCACTACCTTGCGCAGGTCGCGATAGGTCACGGCCATTTCCAGGCACGCGCCCGTCTCCAGTTGGCCGGTGTGGGCTCGATAGAGTTCCTGCCAGGGCGAGTCGTGCCGTAGCGGAGCTTCGTCGAGAGCGGCGCGACGCTGGGCGATTTCATCGTCGCTCAGCACCACGTCGACACGCCGGTTCTTGAGATCGACTTTGATCTGATCGCCAGTACGCAGAATCGCGAGGT
The DNA here is from genome assembly GCA_038212445.1 of Bryobacterales bacterium. GTDB lineage: Bacteria > Acidobacteriota > Terriglobia > Bryobacterales > Bryobacteraceae > TMP-7. Next base: position 56,993 of record JBBQUM010000015.1, on the reverse strand, counting down.
TGCCGCCGGCGGCGGATTCAGGCGACGCATTGAGAATCGACGGACTGTCGGAAGTGCCGCTCTGGCGGCCGTCGCCCATGCAGGGCAGCATGCGCACACCGGAGCGCACCAGGTATCCGGGAGGCGTCATGTTTACCACCTCCGCGGAGCCTGGATAACCCACCGGTCCGCAGCCCCGAACCACCAGCATGCATCGATCGTCCATCGCGAGCGCCGGATCGTCGACGCGACGGCGGTAATCCTCCGGGCCGTCGAATACGATCGCGCGCACCGTGAAACATTCCTCATTGCCCGGTTCGCTCAGGTACCGGCTGCGGAAGTCGGCACTGATCACGGAAGTCTTCACCAAAGCTGAGTCGAAGAGATTCCCGCCGACCACTAGAAATCCGGCCTTGTCGAGCAGCGGCTTTTCGTACGGGCGGATGATGTCGGCGTCCAGACTGCGCGCATCTGCGTAGTTTTCGCCAACCGTCGCGCCGGTGACGGTCATAGCGGAGGTGTGAATTCGCCCGGCCTTCATGAGTTCAGAGAACACGGCCGGAACACCGCCGGCGCGATAGTAGCCTTCGCCGAGATACTTGCCGGCAGGCTGGACGTTCACCAACAGCGGCACGTCGTGGCCGATGGTTTCCCAATCCTGAACCGGGAGTGGAACACCGATATGACGCGCGATGGCAGTGATGTGCGGCGGACAATTCGTCGAACCGCCAATCGCCGAGTTGACGACAACGGCGTTCTCAAAGGCCTCACGCGTGAGGATCCGGCTGGGCGTAAGATCTTCCGCAACCATAGCGACCACGCGCCGTCCTGTGTCGTAGGCAATGCGCGCGCGGTCAGCGTGGGGTGCCGGAATCGCCGCGCAACCGGGGAGCGACATGCCGAGCGCTTCAGCCAGCGAGTTCATCGACAGCGCAGTGCCCATCGTGTTGCAGTGGCCTGCGCTGGGAACGGTAGCCGGCGAGCAAACGCGGTCAATCAACTGCTCACCGGTGATGACGCCTTCAGCCACCTGGCGGCGCGCTTCCCATAGCGCCATGCCCGACCCTGCGAGTTTTCCGTCGACATACCCGTCGAGCATCGGCCCGCCGGATAGGACGATAGCCGGCAGATTCACAGTAGCGGCGGCCATCAGCAGCGCAGGCGTCGTCTTGTCGCAGCCGGTCAACAAAACCACTCCGTCAAACGGGTATCCGCAGAGAATCTCCACTACGCCGAGATAAGCGAGATTGCGATCGAGGGCGGCGGTGGGGCGGCGGCAGCTCTCTTGAATCGGATGGACGGGAAACTCGAAAGGAATACCGCCGGCGTCGCGGATGCCGGCCTTCACGCGCTCGACAAGCGAGCAGTGAATGCGATTACACGGCGTCAGGTCGCCGCCGGTTTGCGCAATGCCGATGATCGGCCGGCCGCTACGCAGTTCGGAAGGCGTAATGCCGTAGTTGTTGAAGCGCTCCAGGTAGACAGCAGTCTCGCCGGGCTCAGTCAGATCGTTGAACCAGATCTCGCTGCGAAGTTTCTTCGGGTTTTCCACTTCCCCGGATTAGATCACATCCGCGAAGCTTTTCCGCAGTTTCACAAACCAGGCGTGACCCACGACAAACAGCGTAATCGAGAGCACCCACAACTTCCACATCGAGCGGAAGTCGGGCGCTCGTCCTTCGAGCAGCGTTGCCCGATAGCCGTGGACAAGTGTGAAAAGCGGGTTCTTGCCGAGAATGCTCAGTGCGTGGCCCTGCAACTGGGTTTCGGGATAACAAATCGGAGTGATGAAGAACCAGAGCGTGAGGATCAGGCCGATCACTTGGCCGAGATCGCGCACATAGGCGCCAGTGGCCGCGAGCAGCCAGCAGAGTCCGAGCGTGAACAGGAGTTGCGGGATGATGAGCGTGGGCAGCCACCAGACAGACGCGGGCAGTCCCCCGCGCAGGATCGCCAGAGCCACAAGGTAAATGACCAGTGCGCAGATCTCCGTGACAAAGCCTGCCAGAACGTAGTTAACGGGCAATGTTTCGAGCGGGAATACCAGCTTCTTCACCAGGTTGCGATGCTCGAGCACGGCCGCCGGAGAACGTCCGATGGCCTCGCTGATTGCCAGCCACGGCACAAATCCGGCGAGAAAATAGATCGCGAATCCGGTACGGCTGTTGTCGGCTCCAAACTTCGTGCCCAGCACAACGCCGAAGACAAAGAAGTACGCGGCCATCAGCAACAGCGGGTTCAAGACCGTCCAGAACACGTCGCCGAACGAGCCTTTGTAGCGCGCCAGAATATCGCGGCGGACCATCGAGCGGATCAACCGCCAATTCGAGGTGATCGTCTTGATGGGCGCCGTGAACAGCCCGGGTACTGCGCGCAGCAGATTGCGGCGGCGGAGCGCGCCAAGCGTGGTCACCCGTGCGTCCGTGACATGCGCGTTGGTGTCTGCCACCTCGGCGTCCACGACAACAAACTCCGAGCCTTGCGCAAACAACCACTCGCCACCACCGCGCGGCGAGACGTACAGCCGGTATGCGCCCGGTTGCGGCGGCAGTTCGATATTGAGATCCACCATACCGGAATCCGGCGCGCTCACCCACTCTCCTTCGGTAATGAAACGGCCGGTCAAGGGATCGTAGATCTGCCAGCCTGCCTGATCTACTCCTTTTGACTCGAGCTTGAACCGCACCCGCACGGTGGTGTGCTCGGAGGCTTCCGCGGTTAGTTCAGAGTAGCGGGCTCTCATTTAGCTGTACAGCCATTCAGGATATCGTTCACGCACGCCGCCGGTCTTTCTACCGACTGCGTAGATGCCATCCCCACGCAGATCCTGCGGCAGAATGTAGCGCTCCAACAAATGGCTGACCCAGCCAAGATCGGCGGCGGGCTTGTCGAGAAACGGTCCGGTCTCGAGCAGTGCCACTTCAAATCCGGAGTTCACCAGCAGTTGCGACACTTCCCGCGGCGTGTACTCGCGATTGTGACGCGCGTCCACTTCGCCGTTGGCGCGCGGCCGTATGTAAGAGGGGAAAAGTCCCGGCTGGAAACCTTGCAGCAAACCCGACAGGGCGCGAAGCGATGCAATGTTCGGTGTCGTCAATACCAGGTGGCCTCCCATTCGCAGCACGCGGTTGATCTCCGACATCATGTGCATCGGATCTTCAAACAGATGCTCTATGAGTTCGCAACAAAGCACCGTTGCAAAGTAGCCATCGGCATACGGGAAAGCATCCTTCTCGGCGTTGAACAAATCCACCGGACACTCGAAATGGTCGCCGCTAGACGATTGGACCTGCTTCCGCTCACTGCCGCCAGTACCGTAGTAACAGCCTCTCACTTCGCCATAACCGAGCCGGGTCTTCAGCGCGGGGGTGATCTGGAGATAAGCGCCCATCTCAAGAATGCGACAGTCCGCACCGCCCACGGGAGTGATCTGAAGCGTGCGCTCGAGACGCGTGATGTGGCTCTCCGCGTACTCCCTTGCGTCGGGCGCAGTCCACGACAGAATCTCTTCAGTGAAAGCTTCGGACGTCGGACGCGGCGTACCCAATTTCGCGAACTCGATGCGAGCCGCCGTTTCTACCTGACTCTCCACCGCACCGGGCACAGGCGGAGGCGGCGGCGGAATGTGCAAACCTTCCGCGATCATCCTGCACGCCTGCACATACTGCTGCGCCACAACATCCCAACTGCACTCGCGACGGACCCATTCTCTCGCTCGCGCGCCCATCTCCCGCGCCAGGTGCGGACGGCTCACTAGAAGGTTCAGGTACTCGAACAGAACCTGTTCTTCGGTCTCGTCCACCGGGACCTTCAACACCACGTCGTCCGGGTACTCGCTGAAAGAGCCAACGTCGCTGACAATGACAGCGGCACCCATACTCAGCGCACGCAGCAGCGTCCCCGAACTTTCGCCGACCGTAGGATAGCGAAGATTGAGAACGATGTCGCAGGCGCCAATCAGCGAATTCATCTCGTCTTCGGCAAGATATCCGGTGGTCCGCACACTCGACTCGAGGCCCAGCGCGCGAATCATCGATCCCAGCGGCAGTTCGGGATGCTGTTCGCCGGCAAGGATCAGCTTGGCGCGCGGCTCCAGGCGCACAATCCTCTGAAAAGCCCGCAGCGATTCGGCGATCCGCTTGTATGGCTTCATGAAACCGAAGACGCCTATAAGCGGCGCGAGTTCATCGACACCCAACCGCTCCCGCGCCGGCAAACGCTCCGGCTCGAGATTCCAGGCGCCGTGCCAGATGCGCATCGTCGGGCCTTCATAGCCGGCGGCCTTCAGGGCGTCGCCTACGTAATCGCTATGGACGATAGCTGCGCGCGATCGCTCGAGCAAGCGCCGCAGCATGGGAACACCGAGATAGTCGGGACCGCGTTCGAGCGTCCGCACGTAGCGTACGGCGTATTCCAACGCCTCAGGACCGCCATCATGCTCCACTTCGCGCAAATAAGCGTCCCAATCGCCTCGGCGAATGGTGCGCTCTGCCATCAGGTGGTGGAGATTCGCTTCATGCACAACCACAATCCCGGGCACCTCCAGCGCAAGCTCATACACGTCGCTGTGATAAGCATTATTGCCGATCTGGTAAAGACAAATGTCGTAACGGGACGGGTTGAACCCGGGTGGACGTTTCTCGAAAGCGTCCACTTCCGCGTACGACTTGAGCGAATGTAAGAGAGCGCTTGAGTAGTCGGCGATGCCGCTCTTAGCCGGCGGCAAGGGAGAGAAGAAAGCTATCCGCATCGTTTAGCGGACGAGCTCCATCGAGAACGTCGCCAACTGTAGAGGGACCTTCACCAACAGCGGAACACGCGCCGCATCCTTCGAGAAGAAAATCTCGAAATTGATGTCGGTCTTCTCGCCTTTCAGTGTGGCCAGCAGGCGGTCGGCTTCCACTTTCTTGTCGCCCATCACTAACTGCTGCGTACCCGCGAACTGAACGCTGATTCGATAGGGAGCGCCAAAATAAACGGTCTGGTGCGGCGGCAGGCGGCCCTGGCTCAACTCGCGCCTCAGGTAGTCCAGGTAGGCAAGCGCGTCCTTCGAACAGGCGTTGATAGACAGATCGGAGTTGCCGCCACCCTTGGTTTCACGCTTGGCCTTGCCCTTCTGCTGATCGAAGGATGTGGTCTCCTCCGCTTTGCGCTTACCGTGCGTGTACTGCTTCTCTAACTCAGACGAACAGAACTCCGCGTCTGACGAGCTCTTGGCGCGCTCCATCACGGCGAACCCAGGCACTGAGGCGTCCAGTACGAATTCGGTGGACCATTTGTCGCCGTCCCTGGAGGTATTCAGCCGCGCCTCTCCCAGGCTCAAGCCCGTGGGCCAGTTGATCGCGTAAGTAAGCTGCTCGCTCACCGGCGGCGCCGAAGGCACGGGCTTCTTGACGTCAGCCGCGAATAGGCCGACGCCGGCGAGGACAAATACAACAACTCTCATCGTGGAACTCTCGATCTAGATGCGACCAGCCGTAACACGGCGGCCGGGCTGCACCGTTTTGCGCTGGCGAGCCCCAGCGACGTCATAGTAGACGTCCAGGGTCTGCTGCGCGGTACGCGACCAGTTGAACATTGTGGCGCGGTGTGCGCCCATGCGCTCCATGCGGACGCGCAACTCAGGATCGAGAAGCAGGTCGCTGATGGCCCGTGCAATCTCCCGATCAGATGCCGGATCAAATAACAGGCCGGCGGCGTTCGCCACCTCGGGCATCGCCGATGTGTTGGAACACGCTACCGCCCGTCCGCAAGCCATCGCCTCAAGAATAGGCAGGCCGAAGCCCTCGTAAAACGACGGAAATGCCAGCATGTCGCTGGCGGCATAGAAATAGCGAAGATCCTCGTCGCTTACCCAGCCGGTGAAGTAAATGCGATCCCGAATGGGCGATTGCTGAACGGCACGCCGCACCACCGGGGTGTACCAGGTCTCCTTGCCAACCAAAACGAGATTGTGGGGAAGGTGTGGATGATCCCGCAGCACCTGTTCGAAAGCGCGGATCAGGCCGAGATGGTTCTTCCGGGGCTGAAGATCGCCCACCATTAGAACAAACGGCCCTGGGATCTGATACTTCAATTCCACCCAGTGGGCCGCCGCCGCTCGCTGCATCGGCCGGAAAGCCGTAGAGACAGCATTCGGCACCACAACGACTTTCCAATCCGGGATGCCGTACGCCCTTATGATGGCGGTTTTGGAGAATTCGCTCGGCGTCAACACTCGAGCAGCGCGAAGAACCGTATTCTTAACGGTTAGCTTCAATTGCAGCGCCCGGAACTTCGTAAAGAACTCCGGATGCTCCAGGTAGCTCACGTCATGAACGCTGACTACCAGCGGCGTTTTGCAAAAAAGCGGCGCAGTGTATTGAACATGAAGCAGATCGGGCCGATCCTCACGCAGCCGTCGCGTCAAGTCTAAACCTAATCTCTTGAATGGGTTCTCCGAGACATGTTTACATTCGATCGCCGCCGGAATGGCCTCCGGAGCGTTCGGCTTAGCCACATACGCGAGAAACCGCGCATCGGCGTCCAACCCTGCAAACTCGTGCAGGAGGTTGCTAATGTAAACTTCGTTACCCGTTAAATGACAGCCTATCGTGTGGGCGTCAACTGAAAAGAGCATGCACGTTCCCAAGTATAAAGGGTTCCACCCAATGGACGGGACGCGGGCAATCAGCAGGACAGATCACTGTTACCGCTACAACCTTTACATTCTATCACCAAGCTTCGGCAATGCCGCGAACAGCTCCAATGAGCGTCAAAACCACCACAAAACCGATCGTACCGTAGTGAAGCCACTGACGGGTGTAACGAACGATTAACCTGGCGTCGACAGCCTCAGCGAGAAATTCGACGGTACCGAGCAAGGGACGCATGCCACCCATATCTTGGGTGCCTGCCCCCAGTTGCCGGAATAGAGCGGTTGGTTGCAAATTGTCCGTTTACGTCCAGAACTCACTCACTGATTATCGCAATAGTACCAGTAGGACTACCGTCGAATGCGGGTCGCGACCGGCAAGAGCAGAGCGGAGGGAGTGAGCGTACCATGATGCACTGTCTGACGCGCTGTCCGGAGCTCCGTTTCATCCGCAATCGACCGACCTGTGTTCGGATTGCGATCAAAGCGCGGAAAATTGCTGCTCGAGATCTCAACTCGGATGCGGTGACCCTTGGCAAACAGGATACTTGTATCCCCGGCGTCCACCGTCAGGCTGTAAATTTCTCCCGGCTTGGCACCCTCGGGTCTCTCCAGGCTATTGCGGTAGCGGAGACGCAGGATTCCGTCAGTGACGCTCAGGGCGGTCCCGTCCGGGTAAACGTCGACAAGCTTAGCGGTGAAGTCAGTATCCGGCGTCGACGTGGAAGCGTATAACTGAACTCGTATGGGGCCTGTGACTTCCATTTCCTTCTTCAATACCTCGCCTGTATAGACGAGCACGTCCCCGCGCTTCTCGACGGACCGCTGATCCATCGGACCCGCCGGGAACACCTTAAAGTTGCAGCAGGTGGCGCCACCTCGCGTCGGCACTGGATTGCGAGGATCGTAACTGAACTCGTCACTCTTATCGGTCCGGCGGCGGCGCGAGTCGAGTGTTCCGTCTCCATCCACACTGTTGGCGTGACCCTTACTCGACAGATACAGCGGCGTGATTCGCGTCCCGGGCGGCGGCCACGCCGGCGCATCCAGCCATTTGTTGTCGCCCATCCGGAAATAGCGCGCAGCCGAATACGAGCCGATGGTGTCCTTCCCCTTCAGCCAGTGATCGAACCATTCGAACTGCCACTTCCTCATTGAAACGATAGATTCCGCGCCAAACTCCACCGATGTGAACCGATCGGCCATATTGTGCGGCCAGGGACCGATCATCACATACGATTGACGGCCCATCCGGCGCAGCTCAGCAAACGCCTCCAGATCGCTTTGCGCATAATTATCGAACCAGCCTCCTACGGCGAATACAGGGACTCGCATGTGCTCCAGCTTCTCCCGGGTGCTGATCGATTTCCAAAATGCATCGTAAGCCGGATGATCCAGGCCGCGTTGATACCAGTCCACCGAGTGTCCAGTTGCCGCACGATCAGACGTGCGCAGCGGAAGATGCCGCACGATCTCGCCGAAGTCGGGCGTGCCCGGGTAGTCCTTGAGATTCTCCGCCATCCACAACAGGCGATGTCCCAGTTTGAGAGCGCCGCCACGGGAATAGAACCGGTCGATGTAATCGTCAAAGCCGGCCACCGCCGTGAAGATCGCTTTCAACTGCGGGGGATTCCGCACCGCCAGTTGCCACTGCACCACGCCCAGGTATGAGCCGCCCATCATGCCCACCTTGCCGTCGGCCCAAGGCTGCCGCGCAATCCAGGTCAGCGTGTCCTCGCCGTCCGGACCCTCCTGGTCAAACGGACGGAACGTGCCCTCGCTGTCGTGCCTGCCGCGCACGTCCTGGACCACGATTGAGTATCCGTGATCGACGAAGGCGCGATAGTGCGCGTTGATCGCCGAGCCCTTGCCGTATGGCGTCCGCACCAGCAGTGTCGGCCAGCGTCCCGGACCCGTGGGGCGAAAGACATTCGCATCCAACCGGACGCCGTCGCGCATCGCAATCCGGACGTGCAGGCTCTGCTCCACCACAGGATCAGTGGCAGTGAGTGTCCAGCAGGAGAGCAGTAACAGCAGGCGCTTCATGAGACGCACTCCAGGACGTTCCAATAGGCACGAGCGGCCAACTCAGGCGCATGGTGGGCTGCGATATGCCTGGCCGCACGATCGCCAATCGCCCGTCCGTCCGCCGGGGATTGCGCCAGCCACATCATGTACTCGCTCAGCATGTCGATCTCAGTTACATCCGCGGGAACTCTCAGGCACGCATCCTCGGGAAACGCGGCGGTCTCGTCGCCGGCGGTCACAATCACGGGCTTGCCAATTCCCATCAGACGGATGGCAATGCCCGAAGTCTCGCCGGCTTGCGGAAATCGTAGGCTGACACACGCATCCACCGACGCCGCGTAGCGCCAGAAATCGCTTTCCCGTGTATGCCCCACCCGAACAATCCCCTCCCCATCGAGTGCCGGAGCCATGGCGCGTGCGAGATCCGATGAGACAAAATCGCCAGCTACCAGTAGTTTTGCATCGGCACCCGAGGCGACCACATTTTCGAATGCCCGCACCACACTAGTCAATCGCTTGGACTCTCGAAGATGGCCGAACACGCCAAAAACGCAGGTCCTGAGGCCCGCCCCGAAAGACGCGCGCAGCCGAACGATATCGTAGTCCGCCGGCTTCGGCGGCGGCACGAAGAGATGCGGTATCTCGACGATGCGCTTGCCGCCATGTTCCGCCGCCATCCGTCCCGCGGCGGGATTGTGAACCACCACCGCCCGGGCTGTCTGCATCTGACGCTTCAGCATCGGATAACGAAAATACTCAGGATCGGTTCCGGAACGTGCGCGCCCGTCCCATAGCGCGGCGGCCTGGCCCGCGTGCCAGCCACCATAATTGAAAACGAATTCGTCGATGTATTGTTCCCGGTTGAGCGTGCCGAGCAAAAAATGATGCAGCACTGCGTCGTGAAGCACCACCACTCCCGGCTGCTCAATCGCGCGGCGGTAGCACTGCAGATGAAGCGCGTTATTCCCGAGATGGTACAGATTCACATCGCCGTCCGCGTTTAGCCCGACTTCACCTTCCCGGCGCATGGCTTCAACGAGAGCAGCAGAATAATCAGCGACCCCCGTTCGCGCCGGCGGCATTGGCGAATAGAAACCGGCGATCATTCCTTCTTACGCTTCCCGAACAGGGCGGTGCCGACGCGTACGTGAGTGGCGCCTTCCTCAATACCCGTTTCGAGATCGTGCGACATGCCCATCGAAAGCGCGTTGACTCCGTGCGCGGCAGCCAGTTCACGTAAGCGCTTGAAGTAGGGCCGGGACAGCTCGGCGTCGGCGTTCCAGGGCGGCATGGTCATCAGACCCAGCAGGCGCAGATTCTTCGCGCTGCGCACGGCGTCCACCACCGCGCCCAGCTGCTCAGGCGCCGTCCCCGCTTTGGCGTCTTCCTCAGAGAGCTTCACTTCGATCATGATGTCGAGCGCGCGCCCTGCGGCGTCCAACCGGCTGGCGAGCTTAGCGGAATCCACCGTCTCGATGGTTTGAAACAGCTCAACCGCCTTGGCCGACTTGTTCGACTGCAGATGTCCGATGAAGTGGACGTTTGCGCCTTCGAGATCGGTCAGTTGGGCCGACTTCTCCTCCCACTCCTGCACATAGTTTTCGCCGAAGTGCCTGAGACCAAGCGCATAGGCGTCACGTATAACCTGAGCAGGAAATTTCTTAGTCACCGCGACGAGCGTGATATCCTCGCGCCGCCGCCCGCAGCGCTCAGCAGCCGCGCGAATACGTTGTTCGACGAGATCCAGATTCTGTTGAAGCACCCTAGATACCTTTATCATCGCGCAGTAAGCGACTCCGACAGGCTGCTACTGCCCACCACCCGATTGCACTCTACTGCCGCACGGCCGCCGAGTAGCACGGGGCTCCCGCCCCGTGTAAGCGCTGGGCGGAGGCAAGCAGACGCGCGCCGCGTTGCCGGAATCGAGTAGCGCAAGGGGAAGAACACTGCCCGCCCACTTTTCCACTTTTAAACCGCTGGCAAATACACGCTAAGAAGGCCCGAAACTCCGTTGCCCACTCCCGACCACGGCATGGGATCAGGTAGAGCGCATCTCCCGCACCACGCCGACGCTTCAGGTAGTGGTGAACCCTCAGCTGCGACGCGGTTCCTCGATTCACGACCGCGTCTTCTCCGAACTCCAAACGCTTGGTGCCGACTATGTCAGTTACGTGCCCTGGCTCCCTTACCCCAAGCTCGCTGTCGCCGAACTCGAGCCGCCCACCAAAGACAAGACCTCCTGGGATTTTTCCGTCATCGATCCAATGACCATCGGCTTTCTGACCGCCACCAAGGGCCACCCGGTGATGTTGAATTTCAGCACCATCCCTGCGTGGATGTTCAAGACGCCCAAGGCGGTGGAGTATCCACAAGATCCCGATGCGGTCTGTTGGGACTACACCCAGGGCACCGAACTACGGGACCCCACCGGCAAAGAGCTGGCGATTACTATGTGCGGCTGGTGAGTTGGTACGTCAACCGCGGCTTCACCGGCGAGCTGGGAAAACGGAGGCAGTCGGGACATCATTTTAAGGTCGACTATTGCGAGGTGTTGAACGAGCCCTACATCGAGCATCAAACCACGCCGGAACAGTACACGGCCCGCTACGACGCCATCGTCACGGCGATTCGCAAGGTCGCGCCGCAAATGAAGTTCGTCGGTATTTCGGCGGCGTTCCCGTCGGCGTACCCGAAATACTTCGGATATTTTCTCGACCCGAAGAACCACCAGCCCGGCATCCCCCTCGACATGATCTCCTACCATTTTTATGCGAGCCCGACCGCCGGTCAGGGACCAAGACCAGGACCAGGACCAGGAGTCGAGCCAGTACACGTTCTTCGATCAGGCCGACGACTTTCTCACGGCCGTTCGCTACATCGAATCGATCCGTCAGCGGCTCCCGCCCAACACGCAAACGACGGTCAACGAGCCGACGCAGTTTCCCAGCGTGTCGATGGTCGACTGGAATACTGACGCGCCGAACGCTCGCCTCCGCGTCCTCGAATTATTGAAGACCAACTTCCATCCGGGTGACAGGATCGTAAAGACGTCATCGCGCACCGGCAACGTCTACGCTCTGACGATGGACCGCAAGCTGCTCCTGGTGAATAAGCGAAACCGCGCGATCGACCTCACGCGCCCCGCCCTTGCTGTCGCGGTTGTAACCATGGCCACCAACTAGCCCGCTCTAGGTAACGGGTCCTGGATTAAACGGCATCAGCGCGTTGCCAAGGCCCCAATGCTCGGCCCAGGTCTTCTTCCCGCTCGCTACTTCCAGAATGAAGCGGAACAGCTCCCAGCCGACGTCTTCAATTGTCGCCCCGCCTGTCGCAATGCGCCCCGCGTCGACATCGATCAGATCGTGCCACTTCTCTGCCAGCGCCGTCCGCGACGACACCTTTACCACCGGCACCATCGACAGTCCGTAAGGACTGCCCTCGCCCGTGGTGAACACGTGCAGATTCATCGACGCCAGTTGCTGCGTCCCGCAGACGAAATCGCCCGCCGGCGTCGCTGCAAACACCAGGCCCTTTCCGGTTACCTTCTCGCCGTGGGTGGCGACGCTCATTAGCGCAGTACTCCCGGCTTTCGCCACCGACCCCAGCGCCTTCTCGACAATATTGGCCAAGCCGCCGCGCTTATTACCGGGTGTCGTGTTAGCGGACCGGTCCGCCGACCCGCGACTGAGATAGTCGTCATACCACTGCATTTCCCGTATGAAGTCACGCGCCACCTGCTCGTTCACCGCACGCGCCGTAATCAAATGCGCCGCGTCGCGCACCTCGGTCACTTCGCTGAACAGGACGCTCGCACCCGCGCGCACCAGGAGATCCGCCGCATACCCGACTGCCGGATTGCAGGTCACGCCTGAGAATCCGTCACTGCCGCCGCATTGCAAGCCCACGCACAAGTCGGCGGCCGGCACGGTGGTCCTTCGTCGACGGTCCAATTCCGCAAGCCGCTTCTCCGCAGCGCGCAGGATTGCAGCCACTGTCTCTGAAAAACCGCGCTCGTCCTGCAAGCGGATCACACCTGCCTCTTGCAGCACCGGCAACTGACTGGCAAACAGCCGCTCGGGCTGCATCTTTTCGCACCCAAGGCTCACCACCAGGGGACGGCCGGCGAAGTTCGCGTGGACGCTGATAGCGCCGAGCGTCCGCAGCGGAATCGCCGCGCCAGGAGCGTCGATCGCGATGCCGCAACCGTACCCGTGCGTTACCGCTACCACGTCGTCGACATTCGGATAGCGCGGCAGCAGTTCGCTTTTGATGCGCCGCACGGCATAGTCCACCGTTGGCGCCACGCATTGTACCGTCGTCGTGATCCCCAGAAGATTGCGCGTCCCCACGCTGCCGTCGGAGTTCTTATAACCCTCGAAGGTGTGCCCCTCGAGCGGCTCAGGCGCTGCCGGAGTTTCGGTGGCGAGCGGCATCTCGGCGAGCGGTGGCGCCGCCGGAATGTCGAGCATGTCTTCCCGAATCCACGAGCCGTGAGGAATCGCGCGATTGGCAAAGCCAATCACATGTCCGTAGCGCCGCACAGGTTCGCCCACAGCCAGGTCCACCAGCGACACTTTGTGCGACTGCGGCACGCGCTCGCGCGCCTGATACCCCTCCGGATGCACGACGATCGCGACGTTGTCGCTGGGGTGAATGCGTATGTAATCCATCAGGGCTTTCACCCTGATTCTACGGCTTGGTGCAGTCCAACCCAAACGCGCCCACATAGGTTCCAGCGATGCCGCGGACTCCGTAGGCAGGAGATCCCGGACAGCCGTAAGGCCCCGTAGGTGATCCCGTAGAGCCTCCTACCGGGCCCTGAAACGCCGGGCTTCCTGTCACGACAGTAGGGCTCGCCAGGCTCTGACACGAGATCTCGATCTGGTCCACCCATGACCCCGCACTGCCGCGGAACTCCGCCACGGCCTGATTCGCCGGGCACGCTTTTGTGAAAGCGGTATCGCCCGCGCCGCCCGCAACTCCGCGAGCAACCGGAGTACCGGTCCACTTGCCCTGCGCGTCGACTGCGACGCACAGCGGCCCCACCCTGTCGACGAACGCCCCCGCTCCGCCTGCGATTCCAGCGAGTACTTCGCCGGTCTGACAGGCGAGCGTGAACGACGGTCCGTAGCCTGGTCCAAGCGCGGCACCGATGGTCGAATCGGTGAGGCTCGAACACGCGAGGCCAAACGATCCGACATAGGTGCCGGCGATTCCCCTAATTCCGAACGCTGCCCCACCAGGACAGCCGTAGGGTCCGGCGGGTGTGCCATCCGTGCCGCCGGCAGCGCTCTGATACACGGGGGTTCCGGTAACCGTCGCAGTGCTCGTGAGCGGCTGACAAGCCACCTGCACACCATTCACCCAGGATCCCGCTGTCCCCTGGAAGCGGCCCACGCCCTGGTTCACAGGACATACCCGGCTGAAGCCTGCGCCCGCCGCGGTACCTGCCGCAGTGCCGCGTTGCTGCGGCGAACTGGTCCACGAACCCTGCGCGTTTACCGCGACGCACATCGGCGCGATGCTATTCAGATACGGCCCGCCGGTTCCGGCGATCCCCACCAACGTCTCGCCCGAGTTGCACATCATGGCGTACGCCGGACCATAGCCCGGTCCAAGAGCGTTGCCGATCGTCGAATCGGATACGGGGGGAATTGCAGGCGCATTCACTTTGACGATCTTCGCCTCGGATGGCACGTTACTCTCGTTGAAGACGAACAGCAGATAGTATCCGGGCGTCGCGATGTTGGCAGTTGCAGGTCCAGTGACCGTGAGATTGTTGCCGCTCGAAGTGAAGTTGAGCGGAAGGAAGCGCTGCTCCATATTGTCGGAGTGCGTGACGCTGCCCGTCTTGATCAGTGACACCTTGGTGATGCGCGACGCCGTTCCACCGTAGGTGACGCTGAAGGTCTTTGCGACGTCGATGGCTGCTGGCGCGGCGGTGATGGTGGGGCGTTTGGCAAACGCGCCTGCCGTCGTATACAGATAGGGCGGATAGTAAATCTGCGCATTCGTATTCACCAGAGGACCGGGGGCGCCGCCTCCGCCTACCAGCACCGTGGCATCCGGCAGCAGAATCGCCGTCGAATGGTAGAGACGCGCAACCGCGCCCGACGGTCCGATGGTCCATTTGCCAGTGGACGGATTCCAGATCGCTGCCGTCAGATCCACGCCAACCAGTTGGTTGTCAGCGCCGCTGCCGCCGGTGGCGAGCACTTTCCCGTCGGACAGGATTGTCGCCGTCAGCCACATACGCGGATTTGCCATGGCAGCGGTCTTGGTCACAACCGGCGTGCCGTTGGTGATGTCGATCACCACCGCCCCCGAGCCATCGCCAAGTTGCAGGATCTTGCCGGGCAGAAACATCGCCGGGCTGGAGGTGGTTCCAAAATTCCCCGCCGCGAGGTTGCCAACGGTCGTCACCTGGCCGGTACCCGCAGGATTGACGTAGTACATGACGCCGTTGGCGTCGAAGCCGAAGATACGGCCGTCGGGCGCGACAAAGTTGCGTGGGTAGAACCAGTTCAACGCCGAAGTATCCGCCCCGGTCAGCAGCGTTGCCACGCCCCCGCTCCAGAGTTCAGGAAGATCGGGACCACCGCGTCCGCCCTGAACATAAATGTTCCCGTTCGGTAGCGTCGTCATCGTGCCGTACCAGCGCGGACGATTCATCGAACCCGCCGCCACCAGCGAGTTGTTGGATGGATCGAAGATGTTGAGATCGGGATTGCCGGTATTGGTGGTGGCGCCGTTCACGTAGTTATCGCCGCCGGCAATCAGGATGCGGCCATCCGCGAGATTGAGCTGCGCGCTGCAAAACAGATCGGTCTTGGTGTTGTTCGCCAGAGTGGTGTGCCCAATGGCGATGCCGCCGGCCTTGGGATTCCAGACGTCGTAGATGAACTTGCCGGTTTGCTGTCCCGCCGCCGTTGTTCCGTAGGTGAGGATGCGGCCGTCCAAGGTGAGGATGACGTGGAGCGGGATCAACGGCCAGTTTCCGAGAGGCGACCACGTGCCGCCGACATTCGGCTGAGAAAACACGCTTGGGGCCAGTACCACAGTCATTGCGACGCCCAGACAACCGCGCATACACGACCTCCGAAATACGGTGGAACCGCCCAGATCGGGCCCGCACAACCCTGAACAGGCGTCGCGAAGGATGATTTTTGGTTCCTGGTATCATACCAGGATTGCTCCTCTTGCTCTTGGCCCTCGGGTTCTATCCGCTCCCTGACGTCGTGGCCGTGCAACCGCCCGCAGCTATGCCGCAGGTGATCGTGACCCTGCACGATGGACGGCGAGTGCCTCTGCGGGAGTTGGTCACTCAAGGCAAGGTGGCGGTCCAGCTAATGTACACAAGTTGCACAACAACCTGCCCACTTCTCGGGGGCCTGTTTCGTAGAGTAGACCACGAACTCGCATCCCAGCCCGCAGGTGGAATCAAGCTGATTTCGATTACCGTCGACCCCGAACACGACCGTGTTCAGGACCTGGTACGGTGGCGCAAGGAACTGCACGCGAGCGACCGCTGGATCGCCATCCGCGCCGATCGCGGCCAGCTCGTCCAGATCCTCGCCACACTGAACGAGTCGGACCACAACCCCCGCGCGCATTCCAGCCGCGTCTATATCCTCGAAGGCCGCCCCAACGGCCCCGCGTTCGTCGGCGTCACTGGAAAATTCCCGAAGCCTGCGGAAATCGCAGACGCCATCCGCTAGCGTAGCCGGCTATCCGCGGCCACCATCGCGCGAATCGCTTCCACCACCAGTTCAGGCTCGTCTAACTGCACCCAATGCCCGCTTCGCTCCGCTGTCACCATCCTGGCGCCTGCCGGCAGCACTACGCCAGGCCCCAGCTTGTTCGACGCCGCCGAGATGACCGTCACCGGCTTCTCGGGCAGAATTGCACCCGCCATTTCTTTGCTGCTCTCCGGCAACTGTTCCAGGTGGCGCGCCATCGCTTCGAAACTCTTAGGCATCGACCAGTGATGCGCGATCATCGGCCAGACATCGCGCGGCAGTTTACCCACCTCACCCGCCAGCCGCTTCGTAAAACCCTCGCCCCCCTGCCCACTGGATACTCGCGCCGCGAGCTTCGGCAGCACCTGATTCCCGCCCAGTACAAGACCCAGGCACAAGCGGACCACTCCTAACCGCGCCAGTGTTCCGCCGCGCCGCGACAGTGCCACCGCTTTCGCCAGCATCGCCCGCCTCTCAGGAATCAGCGGGTAGAACTCGTTGGGCGAAAGCACGTCTACCAGCACCAGCGCCGACACCTCGCTCGGATAGTCGATCGCGTACCGCTCCACCACCAGCCCGCCAAACGAGTGGCCCACCAGGATGTAAGGCGGCTTGGCTGCAACCGCGCCCAGGACGGCGCGTAGTTCTACAGCAATGCGCGACGGAGTCCGTGGAGTGTCGAGCAGTTCGCTCCAGCCGAGCCCGGCGCGATCATAAGCGATCACGCGCGCGAACTTCGATACTTCGCGAGCCACCAGCGCCCAACTGATCGAGGTTGCCGCAATGCCCGCTTCGAGCACCACCGTCACCGGGCCGGAGCCAGTTTCGTGAACATGGAAGCGGCCGCCGCCAGCCTCCACCATGCGTCCCAACGGCGGATGATTCGCTAATCGGATACGGCTAGCTCCCCAGGCACAATCTTGCGGGTGCGCGGCAAAAGACCGCGCCGAGCCAGCAGTCCCATGAAAATCAAGACGCCCGCAAAGACGGCGAGTTTCAGCGAGTCGAGCGCTGTACCGCGCGGCAGGGTCCGCCACATCAACCAGAGCACGGGCTGCGCCGCCATTACCGCCCAGACGGTCCCATAGAAGTAGCGCCGCTCGTCGCCTTCTCCCTTGGTGGACGCCTTTACACGGGGCAGCCAGCCAACCGCCCCCAGAATCCAAACGGTGACGACGATGGGGAAATAAGCAGCATCATACATTTGGCGCATTTGCCAGCGTCCGCTTGCGACCGCGAAGATGAGACCGGCCAGATTGATTCCGGTATATGCGATCAACTCACTCCAGGCCACGGTGTAGCAAATTCGCCGGTAGAGTGGATTCGGCCGGTCCTCCGTAAAGCGGATGATGTACGGCGCTGGCTCCACGCCCGGCAGTCTCCCGAGCATGCCCGGAATCCCGGTACCGATGAGCACCGCCGCCAGCCATCCCAGCATCCGCAAATCAACGCCGTGCTCGAAAAGATCAAACGTAAGCGGCCCCGGCACAAGGAAAAACACGAAAATCCAGATCGGCCAGTGGTTGAAGCGATAGTACAGCTTGTTACGCACGCGGATCTTCCGCTTGTCCGCGTATTCCAGTTTCACTCCAGCCATAGCAATAGGGTAGCTGCTACGCTAATTTTCATGCGCATTTTCTGTATCGCGCTGGGTCTGGCAATCGCCACCCAGGCAGCCGAATGGGACCGGTTCCGCGGGCCGAACGGCTCAGGAGTGTCGGATGCCACGAAGTTGCCTGCGGAATTTTCACCGACGTCGAACCTCGTTTGGAAGACGCCCCTGCCGGCTGGACACTCGTCACCTATCCTCAGCGGGAATCAGATTTTTCTGACCGCCTACGAAGGCGACAAGCTGCTGACCTTTGCCCTTGACCGCGCGACCGGAAAAATCCTATGGCGTCGAGAAGCCCCGCGCACACGCAAGGAGGCGCTCGATCCCCGCAACAGTCCGGCGTCGCCCACTCCGGTTAGCGACGGCAAGAATATCTACGTCTTCTTTGGCGACTACGGCATGGTGTCGTACGGCTTCGACGGCAACGAGCGCTGGCGCATGCCGCTCGGTCCATTCACCAATATGTACGGGATGGGCGCGTCTCCGGTGATTGTCGGCGACAGTGTGATTCTGGTGTGCGACCAGACACGCGGTTCATTTATCCTTGCCGCCGGCAAGAACGATGGCAAACTGCGCTGGCGCCGCGACCGTCCCGAAGCTCTCAGCGGACACTCGACTCCCGTCGTCTGGGAACCGCGTCCTGGCGACGTTGAAGTAATCGCGCCCAGCTCATTCCGCATGGACGCCTATTCGGCGAAGACCGGTGAGGTGGTCTGGTACATCCGTGGACTCGCGTCTGAAATGAAATCGGTGCCGCTGGTGGACGGCGATACTGTCTTTATCAACGGCTACAACATGCCTGAGAACGACCCCGGTAGGCAAGTGAAGCTTCCGCCGTTTGAGGAAGTGCTGGCGAAATTCGACGCCAACAAGGACGGCAAACTATCCAAGGAAGAGTCGCCGGACCAGCGGACCAAGCAGATCTTCCAATACATCGATCTCAACAGCGACGGTTTCCTCGATGCGGAAGACTGGCGCATGTACGCGTCATCGCTGGGAGCGGAAAACGGCCTGCTGGCGGTTCGTCCAGGGAACAAGAAAGGGGATATCACCGACACGGGACTGAAGTGGAGTTACCGCCGCGCGATTCCTCAACTGCCGTCGCTGGTGCTCTACAAGGGCGTGCTCTACATGATCAACGACAGCGGCGTCCTGACCACCTTGAATGCTTCAACTGGCGAGGTCTACAAACAGGCGCGGCTGCGTGGCGCGGTGGACAAATACTATGCCTCCCCGGTGGCCGCCGACGGCAAAGTGTTCTTTGTGAGCTTGAATGGTACGGTGACAGTCCTCGAGGCTGGCCCTGATCAGAATGTCATTGCGAAGAGCGAACTGGAGGACGAAGTGTATGCGACGCCCGCTATCGCGGACGGACGCATTTACATGCGGTCTAAGACTGCCCTGTGGTGTTTCGGCTCCAAATAGCGAACGCCTGAAGCGTCCTCATAGCAGCGTCAGCGGCTTCATCTCTGAGCCGAACCAGAACGGCCGGTTCTCGAACTCGCTCGAGGGCATGGCTGTGACGGTGGGCTTAATGACCAACAGAATGTCGCTAGAGTCCTTTGACCGCGTGGTGTCGCCCAACAGCGCCCCGAGCACGGGAACGCTGGTGAGTCCGGCCAGTCCGCTCAGAGAACGGACCTGAGTCTCTGACACCAGACCTGCCACCACCGCGTACTGACTGGTGCGCAAGCGTACCTTCCCCTGATACTTGCGAGTGGAAATCACCGGCACACCGTTGTAGCTCTGGCTGCCCAACACCTTGAATTCCGCCTCGATGTCGAGGGTGACTTCGTCCATGTCATGGACAAACGGAGTGATCTTCAGGATGAGGCCGAGATCTTCAAAATTGAAAGTTGGCGGCGGCGTGTAGGTTTGGCCGAAGTTCGCGGACGAGGATGAGGTGGACACAGTCTGTCCGAACGAACCGGAAAAAGCATTCACCTGGTCGGTGGTGGTGAATAGGGCCGTGTTCGCCCCGTCCGGATCATCGTACACCTGGATCAAGCCTGTGCTGGCGGCGTTCGCGACAATCTGCATGTAAAACGGCGAGGTAGCCGCCCCCGTGCTTAAAATCGATGACGTTACTCCCGCGCCTGACGCGTTGATCGCATCGCGCAGGCCATTCAGATTGTTGGTTGCGTCGCTAAGGATCAGCGGCGTCTTCGTCGTGCCCACTACCAACGTCAATCCGCCGTTGGCCGAGACTTTCTGAGCCGTCCGGTCGTTGTAGGTCAACGAAATCGACGACGCGCGATCCGGTGGTTTCAACAGCGAGATATTCTCACCGGTTGGATCGTCGAACAACTGAATTGACGAGATGCCGAGTGTCGACGCCACTACCAGCATCGAATACGGGCGCGCATTTGTGCCGCGCTGGATCGTCTGAATGCCGATTCCCAGCCCTGTCGAGTTGATGACGTTCATCAGGCCGTAGATGTTGTTCGAGCCCACTGGAAGAGTAATCGGTATTTCCTGAGCATTCACAACCAGCTTCATCGTGCCGGTAGTCGAGATGGTCTCTGTGGTGATGTCGGCATAGGAAGCGGTCGAAATCACCGCGTACGTCGTGCTGCCGCCGCTGAGCCCGCCGAGCCCCAGGTAGGCGCCTGTCTGAATCGGATACTTGTCTCCGACATGGAAAGTCGCGGGCTGCCCGTCTGACGCGGTCATCGTCGTCTTGAGTACGCTTGTGGCGTCGGAGCGGGTGGCGGTAGCAAACAGTGCGGCATCCGTCAGGCCCAGCCCGAGGAAGGTTGCGCCCGCGCCAAATGTCAGGAACTTCGCAAAGCCTGCTGGTACCGAGTAGCTTGCACCTGTGATTTTCCCGAAATCCACCAGTGGAAACTTGTTCGGCAGGTTCATGCCGAAATTCAGCGACGAACTGCGCGTGACACTGAGAAACTCGATTTCGGCGGACACCTGCGCTTTCCCGCTCGACAACTGGTTAAACAAAGCGCGCGCAAGCTCAATCTTGGACGCCCGGTCGCGCATGTAAATCATGCGCTTCAAGGGGTCCATGCCCACTCGGCGGATCTCCAGCGTCTGCTGGACCATGAGCACCAGTTCCTGAGCTTCCTGAATTGACGTGCGCTGCGAAATCGGGATGCCTAACGCCTCGTTGGGCTCCAGATCCTGCCGCTTCTGTGTCGTGTCTGGCGACACCAGCATGGCCTTGGGCGACAGCACGACGATGAAATTGTTGGTGGCAGCCTCGAGTGCGTGTAGAGCGCCTTTGTAGTCCGCGGCATCGATGTCGAAGCGCATCGCCTGCTGGCTGGTGAAGTCCTTGTCAAAAATGGCCGTGTAGCCGTAAGCCTCGGCCATCTGCTCAAATAGCGCCTTTGACTCGCCGCGCAAATGAAAGCTGCGGAGTCCCGCCACCGGCTTCAGTCGGGGTGGCTCCTGCATCCGCTCGATTTCATCCATCTGTTGCCGCGTGAGTGACCCGACAATCCCGGGATCCACCGGCTTTTTCTCTTCAGTCACACCGATGACGGGCAGTCGCTCCTCAGCAATCGCCGACGCCGGCACTCGTAACGCGCTCGCTTTTGCCCAGTAGACCGGATTGGTCCGGTCGGCAGCGGCAGCCTTGGCATACAGTAGGTAGGCCTCCACCACCCGGCCACTCTTCTCGGCCGCTTCGGCTTGTTTGGCTAGACGCTCACCAGCCTGCCGTTCAGTGGCAGCCTGACGATCAGCGGCCGAATTGGCGGCAAGCAGGCAACATGCGGCCGCAATTCCGGCGAGTAGGCGGAGAGAATGCACTCAATAGACGTGACGTGGCCGCCGCGCCATGCGTGCAGGTACAGAAACTATTAAACTCAGCGCCTGAAACTGCCGATTGATGCTGAGCATGGAAACCCTCGCGCCGGTCCGTTCAGCTTTCGCTCCTCCGGTCCCGCAAACCTTTGAGCAGCTTGGAATTGGCGAAAGCCTGGTGCTCGATTTGGTGCTTCGCCGGATGCTGCTGGAAGGGATGAGCAACCTCCAGCGGCTGAGCCGCTGTCTGCGCCTCTCCGTACCGATTATCGACGCCGTGTTCCGCCACATGCGCCAGCAGCAACTGGTGGAAGTGAAGGGGATGAGCGGCAACGACTACAACTTCTCACTATCGGTTGCCGGCAAACAGCTCGCCAGCGAGCGTTTTCAGATCACCCAATACGCCGGGGCGGCGCCCGTCTCTTTAAAGGACTACGCCGAAGCCACCAGGGTCCAAGCCGCGCAAGTGGACGTCGACCGCCGGATTCTCCGCGGCTGCTATTCCGACCTCATCGTCACCGATCGCATGCTCGACCAATTAGGTCCGGCCCTGATCTCGCAGAACTCGATTTTCGTCTACGGTCCTACCGGCAACGGCAAGACCAGCCTCGCCGAGCGGATGTTGCGCGTGTACCACGACGGCATCTTGATCCCTTATGCCGTTGAAGTGGATAACCAGATCATCAGTTTGTATGATCCAGTGGTCCACCAACAGTTGGAGATGGACGATCCCGATGTTGACCCGCGCTGGGCCTTCTGCCGCCGTCCTTGCATCGTTGTCGGTGGCGAACTGATCCCCAGCATGATCGAACTGCGGCTCGACGAGTCGTCCGGCATCTATGCGGCGCCGCTACAAATGAAAGCCAACAACGGCATTTTCATCATCGACGACTTCGGCCGTCAGTTGATGAGCCCGCGCGACCTGCTCAACCGCTGGATTGTCCCCCTCGATCGCCGCGTCGACTATCTCACCTTGCGCTACGGCGTAAAGTTCCAAATCCCCTTTGAGCTCATGGTGGTCTTCTCCACCAACCTCGAACCGGCGGATCTCGCCGATGAAGCCTTCCTCCGTCGTATTCACAACAAGATCTATGTGGAAGCGGTGGACGCCGCCTGTTTCGACCAGATTTTCCACCGTGTGGTGCAAGCCCGCAAACTCCAGGTGGAGCCCGACACCGCGGAGTTTTTCCGGAATATCTGCCTGCGCGAAGGCCGCACTGAACTCCGTGCGTGCTACCCGAGCGACATCTGCAACATCCTGGTCTCAATCGGGAACTATGAAAAGCGTCCGCCACGCCTCTCGAAAGGCGATCTGGAACGCGCTTCGGCTTTGTATTTCGCCAAGAGCTAGTTGGCGGGATTCTAAAAAGCACCGGCCGGTCGCGCGACAATAAGTCGTTGTGAAGGTAGTGCTGCTCTCCACCTACGAACTCGGCCGCCAGCCGTTCTCGCTGGCATCGCCGGCAGCATGGCTTCGCGCGCAGGGTCACGACGTTACCGTCGCCGATCTGGCAGTTTCGCCATTCCCCATCGCTCAAATCCGCGACGCTCAACTCGTCGCCTTCCACCTGCCCATGCATACGGCGACACGCCTCGCCCTGAAATGGATGGAGCGGTCGCGCAAGGAGAACCCCAGCGCACAACTCTGCGCCTATGGCCTGTACGCGCCGTTGAACGCGGAACTGCTCCACAGCCACGGCGTACAGTCGATCATCGGCGGCGAGTTTGAGCAGGCGCTCGTCGATCTTGCCGGAGGCGCGGCGCCATCCACAGTCACACCGCTTGACCGGCTGACGTTCATACCTCCTGATCGCTCCAGTCTCTCGCCGCTCACCCGCTATGCAAGCCTCGTGACACCGGACGGACTCCGCGTGGTCGGCGCAACCGAGGCCACGCGCGGCTGCAAACATCTCTGCCGCCACTGCCCGGTTGTTCCGGTCTACCAAGGCGCCTTTCGCGTGGTGCAAGCGGGCGTGGTGCTGGCAGACATTCGAAGTCAGGTGGAAGCCGGTGCGAGTCACATCACCTTCGGCGATCCCGACTTCTTCAACGGGCCGGCGCACGCGATGAAGATCGTCGAAGCGCTCCACCGCAAGTTCCCCGCAGTCTCCTACGACGTCACCATCAAGGTGGAGCATCTGCTGAAACATCGCGACCTGCTCCCGTCCCTGCGCGATACCAATTGTGCGTTCGTCACCAGCGCCGTCGAATCCATCGACGACAGCGTACTGGCGATGCTCGAAAAGGGTCACACGCGCCGCGATTTCATCGAGACCGCTGGAATCTTCCGTGATCTGGGGCTCGTCCTCAACCCAACGTTCATCACCTTCACACCCTGGACCACCCGCTCCTCCTACCGCGAGCTGCTGAAGACGCTGAACGAGCTGGATCTGGTGGATCAGACGAGTCCCATCCAGCTCGCCATCCGCCTGTTAATCACAGCCAATTCGCGACTGCTCGAACTCGACGACGTCCGGCGCGTCGCTCGTCCCTTTGAGACCCACCTGCTCGCCCATCCCTGGCGTCACGCCGACCCGTCGGTGGATGCGCTTGCGCGCCAGGCCATGCACATCGTCGACCTGGAGCAGAAAGCAGGCGCCTCCCGCCGCGATATCTTCCAGCGCCTGTGGACACTCTGCGCAGACGGCGAGCGCCTGCCGGAGAACTTCACGCTACTGCCCCGCACCGCCGTCCCGTATTTGAACGAGCCCTGGTACTGTTGAGCGGAGCCCTCTGAAGAGCAGTTAGCTCTTGTATAAATCAGCCACCCAAACTCCCAGTACGTTCATTTGCAGAAATTTGTGTAGCAAGTCGCCAACTGAGCGTCTACGATTGGGATCGAATACTCGACCCGTTGTTTCGAAAGGGACCCTTGCCATGAACCTTATCCTGGTGATCATTCTTCTGCTGTTTCTTTTTGGCGGCGGCGGCTACTATTACGGAGGTCCGATGGTCGGTGGCGGCCTCGGCGGAATTCTCCTGATTGTCCTGATCGTTTATCTCCTCATGGGAAGACGAGCCTGACGGAGGCGCGCAAGCGCCCTCCCCCCACATCGATCGCAAATCCCCCGTTCGCCGACACCCTTCCACTTCTGCTCGCATAGGCGTAGCATCAAGTCAACGGAATGGACGGTATGAAACCAAGGCGCCTGCTGCTTTCTCTGTTGACGGTCCCCCTATTTGGGCAGATGGTGGTCGGGACTATTGAGAAGATCGAGAAGGATCAGCTTCAACTCAAGGGCCCCAGCGGTTCGGTGACGCTGCAAGTCAACGAAAGCACCACCGTCCGCAAACTGAAAGCATTCCACGACCTGTCTCCCCTCAAAGTTGGCGACGACATTCGCGTAAATTACTACGGCGACGACAGGCTCACGGCGGTGAGTATTTCCGCCAAAGTCTCGGTTTCCGGATGGATCACTGAGTCGCACGTAACCCACATCGTCATCAGCGCCGAGCCGGCGACTGTCGCGGACAAGAAGACAACCGTCTTCGTCTATCTCCAAAACAGCACCAAACTCGGAGTTAGCCGGAATCAGCTCACGGCGGGCCGGCGCGTTCAGGTGACCGGGTGGGACGCCGGCGACGGCGTGGTGGATGCGGATAAGGTGGCCCTCGCCGACGGTGATGTCCCGCTGCGCCCCACTTCCCTCGTCAGGCAGCCCTAGGTTATGCGCACAGGCGACCGCCCGCTGGTGACACAATGAGGGCATGAGCGTTCGGTTGTTGTTGGTGGCTGAAATCGCCACGGCCGCCGTCGCTCATCATCATCCGGCCAACTCCTGGCCGAAACTCGCCAAATTGACGTTGGAAAATATTGAGGAAGGCGGCGCGAAGTGAAGCGTCTTTTGATTGTTGCGTCGAAGACCGGTTACCAGACGAAGGTCTTCGCGGAAGCCGCAGTGCGGGCGGGCTACGACGTACAAATGGCCACCGACCGCTGCCACACGCTCGACGATCCCTGGGCCGACCACGCGATTCCACTGCGCTTTGAGCATCCTCAGCGCGCCGCCGCGATCATCGCGGAATCAGGCGTGGAGATTCACGGCGTAGTGGCCGTGGGCGACCGTCCCGCGCAGATCGCAGCACTCGCTGCGCAACTCCTCGGTCTGCCTCACAATCCGGACAGTGCGGTGCTCGCTTGTCGTAACAAGAATGAGGCGCGACGCGCATTCTCCTCGGCCGGCCTGCTTGTGCCGGCTTACCGCCGCGTCCCGCTTAACTCCAACCCCAACGACCTCGCCCGTACGACACGCTTTCCCTGCGTTCTGAAACCGCTCGGCCTGTCCGGGAGCCGCGGCGTCATTCGCGCCGACAATCCCGCTGAGTTCGCCGCCGCATTCGCGCGGATACACTCCATCCTTGCCAAGCCCGAAATCCTGCGCCTCCACGAGGATCAGAATCGGTATCTCCAAATTGAGGACTTCATCCCGGGTGCCGAGTTTGCCGTCGAGGGCGTTCTCACCGGGGGCCATCTCGACGTCCTCGCCATTTTCGATAAGCCCGATCCGCTCGACGGTCCGTACTTCGAAGAAACCATCTACGTCACTCCCTCCGGCCAGCCGGGCAAAATTCAACGGAAGATTCTCGACACGACGCGACGCGCGGTTGAGGCCCTGGGACTGACTCACGGCCCGGTTCACGCCGAGATGCGTGTGAACCAGGAGGGCGTGTGGATGCTCGAAGTCGCGGCCCGGCCGATTGGCGGACTGTGCGCCAGAATCCTGCGCTTCGATGATGGCGACGGCCTCGAGGAGTTCATCTGCCGCCACGCCGCCCAGGACCCCACCGGGTCCACCCGCCTCGCGGATCCCGCTCGCGCTGTGATGATGATCCCCATTCCCCGAGACGGAATCTATCAATCCACTGACGGCCTCGACGACGCCCGGTCAGTGGAGGGTATCGAAGACATCGAGATCACTGCCAAGCCCGGCCAGAAGCTCATACCGCTGCCAGAAGGCGCTAGCTATATGGGTTTTATTTTTTCGAAAGGAGGTTCGCCGAAGCACGCCATTGAGGCCCTCCGCAGGGCACACGACAACATCTCATTCGAGATCGCTACAACGCTACAGGTAGTGTGATCTTCAGCTCTTTGTCTTGGGCGGAATGAAGCCCGGTGGCAGCGCAGCGCCTTCGCCAAAGAAGAAATCTTCCATCTGCTTCAACAGGAATTCCTGCGCTTCTTGCGTGCCGAGGTTGAGACGGTACTCGTTCATGATCATCTTCATGCGCTCGAGCCACAGCTTCCACGCTTCTTTCGAGACGTTATCGTAAACGCGTTGACCGAGCGGATGACCCTCAAACGGCACTTCATCAAGGCCCGCCATTTCCTTCTGGAATTTGACGCAAACCACCTTGTGTCCGGTCTTATTAGTCTCCTCGACCTTCGGTCCCAACATGCCGCTGCCGCCGCCGCAACCCATTTCTACTTGCCTCCTGATCGAACTCTCCCAGGATAGCGCAGGTACCCGGATGAACTACTGCTGATTGAACCCCGTGGCCACTCTGAATTCCTCCACGCGATGCCCGTCCTTCTTGGGCCGGGCCCTGAACCCAGCCTTCAACTTCTCCAGTTGCGCCGCATCCCAGTCGGGACGGTAGTGGTCGATGGACGGCTCGAATTGGGAGACGTGAGCCGCCGCGGCATCCAGCTTCTTCTCGTAGAATTCGTCGATGTTGACGAAATAATTGGCGTCCTTCCCGGCGTAATAATACAGCTCCAGCGGGACGCGCCACGGCTCCAACCCCTGATGTAGCTGCTGATTCGGGAAGTACAAATGCCACTCCGCCGCGCGTATGGCGTCGAGCGTATTGTTGGCCGCCATGCGATGGTCCGTCTTGTGCCAGCGAACATAGTCCCCGCCCGGGTCCGGCAGCATCACAACGTCAGGGCGGATCTTCCGAATAATCCCCGTCACCTGCTCCACCAGGTCCCGCGGACTCGCATATTCAAGCATGCCGTCGTGAAACTGTAGCCAGGTAATGTTGTCTTTGGGAATGCCGAGCACACGGCAGGCGGCCTCTTCCTCACCCTTCCGGATGCGCGCCAGACGTTCGCTCGACATTTCGGGATCATATGAGCCCTTATCGTCGTTAGTGTAAATAACGATGCGAACCGTGTTTCCGTTCCGTTGCAGAATTGCCAGCGTACCCCCGCAGCAAAACGTGTCATCGTCGGGATGCGGCGTGAACAGCAGAATCGACTTTCCTCGCATCTCCTCGATACGCGGTTGCGCAAACGCGGCGGCGGCAAACAGCGCCAGTGGGATCAGCCTGCTGAATCGGACCATGTCGAATAGCCTATCGCTGAACCGCCCCGTCCACAAACAGCCACTCGCATCACATCCTAAGTTTGACCTTGGTACCGCGCGTGCCACGGTGAGGTGACTATGCAGGACTTCCGCTTCGCTCTTCGAATGCTCCGACAATCGCCCGGTTTCGCGGCTATCGCGATCTTGTCGCTGGCTCTTGGAATCGGTGCTAATACGGCAATCTTCACGCTCGTCAACGCGGCGCTGCTGCGGCCTCCCGCCGGAGTGCGTGAACCTGCCACTCTCGCTCAGGTGTGGACTCATTGGGCCGGGCGCGGCGGCTACGGCAACGTCTCCTATCCCAACTACATCGATACCCGCGATCAGACTGCCGCCGTATTCGACGGACTCGCCTGCTACTCCATGAAGCCGCTCGACGCCAGAATCGGAAACGAGTCGGAACGGCTCAGCGGCATGATTGTCAGCGCGAATTACTTCTCCGTGCTCGGCGCTCCCATCGAGGCGGGACGCACTCTTGGACCCGAGGACGAGCGCGGTCCGGGCAATTCTGCGGTCGCCGTAATTAGTCATGGCTACTGGCAACGTCGCTTCGGCGGTGACCGCGCTGTCATCGGCCGCACCGTCTCTCTCAACTCTCATCCATTCACAATCGTCGGCGTCGCCGGATCGGGATTTCACGGAATGTATCCGATTGCCGTCGACGTTTGGGTGCCGGTTCTCATGTCACGCGAAATGTCCCCGCGCGACACTCCGCCGTGGGAGCGGCGCGGAATGTCTTTCCTTCAGGTGATCGGACGCCTCAAACCCGGCGTCTCAATCGAACAGGCCGAAGCGCGTCTCCAGGCCGTCTCCGCAAACCTCGCCTCGCAATATCCGAAAGTCTGGTCCGACCCGCTCACCCGGCGGCAGGGGACTTTCATAGCGCTCCCCGGAACCAAATCCACGATGCCCCCGGCCGTCCGCCAAGGCATGACGATGTTCCTCACTGTGCTCATGGCGGTGGTTGGACTGGTCCTTCTAATCGCCTGCGCGAATGTCGCCAATCTGCTGCTCGCCCGCTCGGCCGGACGCAGCAGGGAAATCGCAATCAGGCTCTCGCTCGGCGCCAGTAGAGCCCGCATCGTCCGCCAACTGCTCACCGAATACTCAATCCTGGCCATCGCCGGCGGCGCCCTCGCACTCGTCCTCGCTACCTGGACCGCTGATCTGCTGCTGCTCATGAAGCCGCCCGTCGACGTCCCGCTCGCCGTTGACCTCTCGCTCGACTGGCGCGTGTTCGCCTTCACCATGAGCCTCGCCCTCGGCACAGCTCTCATTTTTGGACTCGCTCCCGCGCTCGCCTCGACACGACCCGGCGTCGCCCCCGCGCTCAAGGACTCCGGCTCTGTCTCCGTGCGCTTCCGCCGCTTCGGCCTGCGCAATGTGCTCACCGCTTCGCAGGCCGCGCTCTCAATCCTCCTGCTCATTACCGCCGGACTTTTCGTGCGTAGCCTCGGCAACGCGCAGGCCATCGATGTCGGCTTCAACCCGCGCAACCTCGTCGTGATGCCCGTCGACATCTCCCGCCGGCCGTACACCGAAGATCAGGCCCGCGCCGCGCAGCAGCGCATCGTCCAAGCCGCGCGCCAGATGCCGGGTGTTCAGTCGGTGGGCCTGGTCAATCTCCTGCCGCTCAGCATGAACGAGTCGGCTGAACCATTGACGGTCGAGGGCGAGAAATCGCCAAATGGTCAGGTGGTGAACGTGAACCGTGCTGGCCCCGGCTACTTCCGCGCCA
This sequence comes from Bryobacterales bacterium, assembly GCA_038212445.1. Lineage (GTDB taxonomy): Bacteria > Acidobacteriota > Terriglobia > Bryobacterales > Bryobacteraceae > TMP-7. The sequence continues at coordinate 27,193 of JBBQUM010000015.1, read as the reverse complement.
TGGAAATGCCGCTGCTCGCCGGTCGCGGTTTTGAACCGGCCGACGGCAAGAACTCTCGCCCAGTCGCAGTCGTCAATCAGGAATTCGCGCGCCGGCACTGGCCCGGGCAGAATCCCATCGGCAAGCGCCTCGCACTCGAAGAGGAAGCGAAGAATTGGATTGAAGTGGTGGGCGTTCTGAAAGACGGCAAGTACGTCACCCTCGGCGAAGACCCGACGCCGTTCGTCTTCATCCCCGCCGAGCAGGACTTTCAACGCTCCATGTACCTCGTGGTCCGCACCGGTACGCGCGCCGCGGACTCGCTGGTGCCACTCCGCAAGACTTTCGCCGCCGCTGACCCTGATCTTCCGCTCCAGGATCTGATGACCATGGAAGAGAGCATGGGAGCCGTGCTGCTGCCGGCACGCCTGGCTGGTTCAGTGCTCGGCGCCTTCGGCGTGCTCGCGCTGGTGCTTGCCGCTGTGGGCCTCTACGGCGTCATGGCGTACGTGGTTTCGCAGCGGACACGCGAGATGGGAATTCGTATGGCGTTGGGCGCGCGCCCCTCTGAAGTGATGCGCATGGTTCTCGGGCGGGGCATGGCCGTCGCGCTCACCGGAATGGTGATTGGCGCAATCGCCGCAGTCGGCCTGACTCGCTTCGCCGCGTCGATGCTTTACGGCGTCAGCCCTACCGACCCGGCGACATTTCTCAGCGTCTTCATGCTGCTGTCGGCCGTTGCGTTAGCCGCATGCATGGTCCCGGCCCACAGAGCGGCGTCGGTGCAACCGATAGTCGCACTGCGCTATGAATAGTCCGCTAACGCGGCTTGCGCAAGACTAACTTCGACGGTGCGCTCGTCGCACGCGTCGAGAAGGCTACGCCGGGTGGAGGCGCGGCAACCGCCGCCGTCGCGCTGGCTTTTCGTGCCGCCAACACTTCGCATGCCGGCTTCACGGTCGACTGCCCCTGCCGGATCAGATATGAGTTGAGTAGCGTAATCACTTCACCGCGAAAGATCGACGAGTGGTCCGGCACAAAGGTCTGCGGCAGTTGCATGATCCAGTACGGCGTCCGGTTCAGCCGCTCATCTTTCTCCACTACTGCCCAATCATTGCCGTCCACGTGTCCAATTGTCACCACGGGTTTCCGCGTGCTCGACTTCGTGATCACGATATCGTGACTCTGCAGCGCCACCATGTTCGCCGCCGTCAACAAGTAGTAGGGCGTATTGGTGGTTTGTCCGAATAGATCACGCGGGAACGTCTCCGCCTTCGGACGGCTGAAATAGTTGCTGCCCGCAAACGCAATCTTCGTCGCCGCGTCGCCGGTGGACGTCATCGACACCAGCAACGGATACTGGTTGCCCGCCGCATCTTCCAACGTGATTTTGTCCTTCGTCAAGCGCTCCAGCAGCGGCTTAGCCTGCGCCGCCGGACCCGCTTCGTTCAGCAGGACCGTCAGATCCGCCGGAGGCTCGATCGACCCGCCCGCCTGTAGCTGATCCAACTGCTCGTTCAGAAGCTTGATGATTGCCCGCTCGAGCACCAGCCCGCCAAACGAATGCCCTACGACGATTGCCGTCGACTTGCCCGCATAACCTTCGCCCTTGACCTCCTTCAACAACCGCTTCAGGACATCGGATAGTTCTCCCGAACCCACCGTCTGACCCACGGCCTGCCGGTTCCAGAACGTGAAGAACCCGCCGGCGTTCGCCGCTGCTCCTGGCCAGCCGATGTAAATCCCCAGCGTCGGCGCTTCCGGATCGTTCACTTGGCAGGCGATCGAATCGAGCATGCGGCGGAATCCCCATACGTTGCCCGACGCCTCCGACGCGTTGTTCTTCCAGCCGTGCACAAAGAAAACCACGTTCAGCTTTCGATCTGTTGGACCCTTCAGCGCGCGAATCAGATTTGTAGCCTGATCCACCTGCCCGGCGTTTGGAAATAGCTTCCCCTGCTCGTCGAACTCGACGTATGCTTCGTACACCCGACCGTTCACAAAGTAGTTGTCGGCTTTGAAATCGTACGCGAATACCGATTTCCCCGGATGATAGTTCACCGGCTTGATGCAGCCCGCGAGACCCAGCACTCCAATCAGCACCAGCTTCTTCATGGCTTGGGCTTTCCGGTGGTGAACAGCTTGCCGACAAGCCCGTACAAGTCACCCTGAAACTCGGTGAACACGCTGTAGCCGAAGTATCCGCCCATGGCGCCTGCGCTTCCCCGCAGCGCCGTACTGACGTTGTTTATGCGATCTGGCTGCCAGCCCATCTGCACGAAACCGCTGGCGAACGCGCCTGCGAGTCGCGAGAACGCTGGGGCGTCATGACAGTTTTCCTTGTGCGTCCACACTACTCTCAACAGCGACTGCCCCACCCGCGGCCACACGCCTGTGGCCCGAAAATGCTGATGCTCGCACCCGATCTCGTACGCCGGACGCGGACGCGGATCTTCATGCAACAGTCCGCCGACCAGAAACGCGGCCGTACTCTTAGTCATGCCCTGCGCGTAACGCGTGCCCATCTGCATGCCGAAACCCTTGAATCCCTGGGGCCACTCGGGTGGTGTGTGCCGCCACTCCGCCACCGCGCCCCAAAATGCGGCCCCCGTGAGCGCGTTGCCCGTGATCAACTGGTCTCGCCAGATACACGTCTTCTGCTTCCAGTGCAGCGTTGGAAGAGTTTGTATGGAATACGAGTCGCACTGCGGGACTGGCGGAGCCTGGGGCGCCGGCAGCGCGCCGCCCTCCTGTCCGAAAGCCGCTATTGCAGCGAAAAAAAGTACGAACCTCACAGCAGCTTGCCCTCCGCAGGAAATCGGTGTCAGAGACCGATTAAATCTGTAAATCGGTGTCAGAGACCGATTAATTTGACGTAGGCCCAGTCCGCCTACAGTGCCCAGTGACGTCGCCGCCCGTTTCGTTTCAGCTCTTCTTCAAAAAACCTTCGACCCCCTTGCGACAGTCCTCAGTCATCCGCGCAATCGCGTTCGCTTCCACGCCCGCTTCCAGTGCCGACTCGAACGTCATTCCGTCCATGTGATACAGCAGGCGCTTGCAGAGCGAGACCGCGCTCGCCGACTTCGATGCCAACTGCGCCACGTACTTCGCCACTCCCGCGTCGAACGCCTCAACCGGAAACACGCCCTGCACCACGCCGATTTCCGCCATGCGCAACGCGGATACAACCTCGCCCAGCACGATCAACTCGAACGCAGCCTTTTCCGGGACGCTACGCCGCAGGATGGCCATCACCATCGCCGGGATGAACCCGATGTTCACTTCCGGATAGCCGAACTTCGCCGTGTCGGCCGCCAGCACGATATCGCACGCTGTCGCCAGCCCGCATCCGCCCGCCAGCGCCCGCCCGTTGACCGCCGCGACAATCGGCCTCGGATGCCGGCGCATCTGCATGAACAACTCCGCCATGCGTCCGGCGTCCGCCATGTTCTCCATCACGCCGGCCTGCGCCACCCGCTCTAGCGCCGCGAGATCCGCGCCCGAGCAAAAGTCTTTTCCAGCGCCGCGCAGTACTACTACGCGCACCGCGCCGTCGGCGGCGGATTCGGCAAACGCCTGCTTCAACTCGTCGATGATCTCCGCGTTCAGCGCGTTCCGCTTGTCGGGACGGTTCAACGTCAAAGTCGCTACGCCGGCGGCGGTTTCGTACAACAGGCTACGGTAGCTCAATCTCCATCCTTAGCATCGCCGAACTATACGTCTTGCCCTGCGCGTCGGTCTTCAACGAAAGCGTACCCCCGCCATCGAGCGAGTGGTGCAGCAGGAAATTGAGCGCGTGCAGATTCGGAATCTCGAAGCGCTCCACGTCGCCCAAACAAATTCCCTCAAAATGCTTCTTCACGCGCTCCTTAGTCAGCGCCGCCGCCAGCACCGGATAATACTCGGGCTTCAACGCGATGACGCCCACATTCGCCGTATCGCCCTTGTCCCCGGATCGCGCATGAGCGATCTCCCGCAATTGAACTAAGCGCGCCATCGTTAAACCTCCACCACTGAGACTCGCGGTTCAACCGACGTCTTGGGAATCAGCGCCGGCCAGTATGCGACGATCTCTTCCACTTTCGGCCGCCCGCTTCCAAAACCCGTCACCACTGGTGGACCGTTCAACGCGAGCGGCGCCAGCTCCTTCGTAAACCGCTCCACGTCCGCACGGTTCATTGATCGCACGCCAATCCGCAGTACGCACTCCGCCAGGTCCGACGCCGGCGGTCCAGCCAGCTGCTCGTGGACTGCATTTGCGCCGACAAACTCCGTCCGGATGGCGTCGAACTTCAAACCCAGCCGATCCAAACGGCCGCGCAGGATACGATCCGCCGCTTGCGCCTTCGCATACGCGTCCGGCCAGCCATACACAATCGATCCGATCGCTTTGAACCCGCTCGAGTACGAGATGGACACCTTGTAGAACTCGGTGGCCGGGGCGCCTTTGATTCCGCTGAACCGCACCCTGTCGGGTCCCGCCTGTTCCAACCGGATCGTCGTGAAATCGGCGACCACGTCCGGTGTGATGTACGACTTCGGATCGCCCATCTCGTACACCAGTTGCTCGGTAATCCCCGCCACTGTGATCCGCCCGCCAGTGCCAGGATGCTTCGTCACAACGAAGGTTCCATCCGGTTCGGCCTCAACTACCGGATAGCCGATCTCGATGAAATTCGGTATCGTCTGCCAGTCCACCTGGCAATTGCCGCCCGTGCACTGGGCGCCGCACTCAATCGTGTGCCCGGCAATCGTACCCGCCGACAGCAGATCCCAGTCGTCGCTCTTCCACTTGAATTCGTGAATCATCGGACCCAGCGCAAGCCCCGTATCGGTGCAGCGCCCGGTAACCACGATCTGCGCTTTCTGATCCAGCGCATCAGCAATCGGCCACGCGCCGAAGTACACGTTGGCGCTCTGCACTCGATCGCGAATCGTCGACAGCGGTTCGCCGGTGTCCATGTTCTTGAGCGTGATGCCGCGCTCCAGAAACTCGTCGAGCGACCCCATGATGTCGTCGCCCGCAACCACGCCCACTTTCACCTTCGAAGTCACGCCCGCGCTCTTCAAAGCGCCCGCGACAGCCTCCCGGCATCCCTCGGGATTTACGCCGCCCGCGTTGGCCACCACCCGGATCCCGCGCTCCACAATCTCTTTACCACCGCGTTCAATCACCCCGATGAAATCGCGCGCGTATCCCGCACGCGGATCGCGCGACCGCTGCTTCTGCAGGATCGACATCGTGACTTCAGCCAGATAGTCGAGACCGAGATAGTCGATCGGCCCGCGCCGGATCTGCTCGAGCGGCGCTTCCAGCGAGTCGCCCCAGAAACCCTGCCCGTTCGCAATGCGGATCATCCCGCCGCTCCCGTTGACTGCGCGAACCGCTTGCGCAATTCGCGCTTCAATACTTTCCCTGTCGGATTCTTCGGTAATTCGGACAAAATATGAATTTCCTTCGGCACTTTGAAAGCGGCCAGGCGCTCGCGTGCAAACCCGTTCAACTCCACTACCGTCGCCGTCTGATCGGGCAGCAGAGTCACCACCGCCACCACCTTCTCAATCCAGTATGGGTCCGGCAGTCCGATTACCGCGACTTCGGCTACGCAGGGATGCTCCGATAGAGCCTCTTCTACTTCGAGGCTCGACACGTTCTCCCCACCGCTCTTAATCATGTCTTTCTTACGATCGGCAAAGTACAGGCAGCCGTTTTCGTCCCGATACCCTACGTCGCCGGTGTGGTGCCAGCCTCCAAAGAACAGCGCCATGTTGGCCTGCGGATCTTCGAAATAGCCCGGCGTCACAACCGGACCGCGCACTACGATCTCGCCCAGTTTTCCCACTTCCACGTCTTGCATCATCTCGTCCACAATCCGCATCTCGATGGGAAAACTCTCGATCCCGATCGGATCGGGCGCCTTACTCAGCCAGTCCCAGATGCGGTCGGGCTCGGTGCCCGATCCGGCACCCACCGTCTCGGTCTGGCCCCAAACGTTGTACCAATCCGCGTTCGGCGTCAGTCCGCGCCATCTCTCGAAAATCGATGTAGGCAGGTACTGAAACACGAAACACCGGCGGATGCCGCTGAGATCCGCCGCGGCAAGCTGAGCAGCTTGCAGAAGGCCCACCCAGATGGTTGCCGGAAACCCGATCAACGATACCTGTTCCTTCGCGATCGCCTCGAAGATCAGATCCGCTTTGACGGCCGGCAGCAGCACGCCTTCGGCGCCCGCCGTCACCGCGTTGTTCATCACCGCGAGTCCCGCCACATGGAACAGCGGCAGCGCATGCAGGTATTTCAGGTGACGATCAAAACCCGCGTGCGACGCGCTCAGCACACTCGCAAACCAGTTCAGGTGGTTCAGCACCACCCCCTTCGGTTTCGCCGTGGTGCCGCTCGTGAACATGATCGCCGAGGGGTCTTCATTCGCGACAAACGTCTCCACCGCCGTGGACTCGAAGCCGTCCACCAACGCCCGGAATTCCTCGCCGATCACGAACTGATTCGGCCATTCCCGCTTCACCTTCGGCACGAACATCGCGTCCACCAGCAGCGCCTTCACCCGGGCCCGCTCAAGAACGTAGTCCGCCTCATCCGCGGTAAACAGGAGGTTCACCGGGACCAGTGCCGCGCCGATTCGCGCGCATGCATAGAAGGCTGCAATGAACTCGATGGAGTTCATCGCGAAGATCCCCACCATGTCCCCGCGCAAAATCCCGCGCGATTGAAAAAGCCGCGCCATGCGATTCACCAGGGCGTCAATCTCGCGATAGGTGGACAGTCGCCCGCGAAACGTAATCCCGCGCTTCGGATAACGAGCGGCCGTGCGCTTTAGCCCATCGGCGACGTTGAACCGGTGGATCAGGTTCAATTCGAGATCGGTGTTGGTGTCCGTCCCGGTCAGATCTTTTCCTCCTTGGCGATGATCTCCTTCATGATCTCGCTCGTCCCCGCGCCCACCGTATTCAGCCGCACGTCGCGCCACAACCGCCCAATTGGATATTCCGTCGTGTAGGCAAAGCCGCCCATGATCTGCATGCAGTCATAAAGCACTTTCTGCGAAAGCTCGGAAGTGAACAGCTTGGCCATCGTGATCTCTTTCACTGACCTGTTCCCGCGATTCACGAGATCCACTGCCCGGTAGGTGAGCCAGCGCGCCGCTTCGATGTTCGTCAGGTGCTCCGCCAGTTTGTGCTTCCACACCTGAAACTTCGTCACCGGCGAGCCGAACGCCGTCCGCTCTGCTCCGTAAGCCATCGCGTACCGCAGTGCGCGCTCGGTACCCGCCAGCGCCCCGATCGACGCCGCCAGTCGCTCTCCCTGGAAGTTCTCCATGATGTAGTAGAAACCGCGATTGAGTTCGCCCAGCAGATAGCGCCGCGGCAGCCGGCACCCATCGAAGAACAGCTCTGCGGTATCCGACGCGAGATTCCCGATCTTCTTCAACTTCTTCCCGACTGAGAAGCCCGGCGTACTCGTCGGAAACAGCACTAGCGAAACGCCCTTGTGACCCTCTACGCCCGTACGCACCGCCAGCACAATGAAGTCGCACCGCGTCCCATTTGTGATCCATAGCTTCTGTCCGGTGATGACGAAATCATCGCCGTCGATGACAGCCCGCGTCTTCACCGCCGCCACATCGCTGCCGCCCCCAGGCTCACTGATTCCGAGCGAACCGATCCACTCGCCCGTAACGCCACGCGGCAGAAACTCAGCCTTCTGTTCCTCGGTGCCCAGTTCCTCGATCACGGGCAGCGTCAGGTCACTCTGCACCATCATCGCCATGTTCACCGAGCCCGAATCGGAGTACGCCATCGCTTCGTAATAAGCCGTAGACGCCCACCAGTCCAGTCCGCTGCCACCCCACTTCGGGTCGATGCGAATGCCAAATAGCCCTAGCGCTCCGGCTTTCGTGAAAATGTCCCGCGGAAAGATTCCCTCTTCGTCCCAGCGCTCGGCGAACGGTTGAATCTCCGTCTCAGCAAATCGCCGGACAGTCTTGCGGATCATCTCGTGCTCTTCCGTAAACGGCGGAAAATCACTCGCCGTTTTTTGTACCGCGTGCGTGCCCATCAGCGCCCTCCCCGGCATCGTTCTCAGCGTCAACCTCGACCAGCGTCTGCCCCGGCGACACCACGTCGCCTGGCTTTACCCGTACCGCACTCACACGCCCGTCGATGGCCGTTTTTATAGTTTGCTCCATTTTCATGGCTTCGAGGACCACCAGCGCATCGCCCGCCTTTACGGCCTGTCCCAGGCCCGCAAGCACCCGCAGCACCAGTCCGGGCATTGGCGAACTGGCCGTGCCATGCGTCGGGACAGCGGTCTGCTTGAACCTCTCCACCCGCGCCACCAGCGCCGCACCGTCAATTGAGTGCACGTACAACCCCGGTCCACACTCATAGACGCCCATATGAGTCGACGCCACATTTACAGGAATCTCGAGAACACGGTCTCCGATTCCTAATGCCATCACGGGATCCTGAAACGGATTGTTCCGCCAGTACCGCGCCACGCCAGGGAGCGGCTGCGAAACCCGCTGCGCGAAATGCGGCGCTGCCGCACGCGCCATCAACTCATCCCGTGAATCGTCACGCCCATAGTCCAGCGCCCAACCCGTATGCGCCCGGCCGTCGCGAAAGTCTTCAGACTCCAACACGCGAATCAAATACTCGCGATTGGTCTCCACGCCCGCCGCCACGGTCGACCGCAGCGCGTGCACCAACTTCCGGACTGCCGATTCGCGGTCCCGCGCCCATGCCGTGAATTTCGCAAGCATCGGGTCGTAGCGCACTCCGATCTCGCTGCCTTCCTCTACGCCCGCGTCCACCCGTACCGTTGCCGGCGGCCTCCATACATGCAGCGTGCCCGCCGACGGCATAAAGCCCTTCGCCGGATCTTCCGCGTATAGCCTCGCCTCGATCGCATGTCCAGCGGCCGCCGGCTTCAGCCCTTCAAGACTGCGGCCTTCCGCCACCTCGATTTGCAGCCGGATCAGATCCAGCCCGGATACCAGTTCCGTCACCGGATGCTCTACCTGAATCCGCGTGTTCATCTCGATGAAGTAGAACTCACCCGACGGCGCCAGCAAAAACTCCACCGTGCCGGCATTGGTATACCCGATCGCCTGCCCCAAGGCAACCGCGGCCGAGCAGATTCGCTCGCGGACTTGCGGCGTCACCGCCGGTGATGGCGACTCCTCGATTACTTTCTGATGACGCCGCTGCACCGAGCAGTCCCGCTCATAAAGGTGAATGACGTTCCCCTGCTGATCGCCGAAAATCTGGACTTCAATGTGGCGCGCACCCTCGACGAACCGCTCCAACAATAGCGTCCCGTTGCCAAAGGCGCGCTCCGCCTCGCCTCGTGCCGCCTCCACCGCGCCGTCTAATTCTCCGGCCGACCGGACGATCCGCATGCCTCGCCCGCCGCCGCCTGCTGCCGCCTTAATCAGCACCGGGAACTCCCCCGAGGTGTACGCCGGCACCACCGCGACGCCCGCCTTCACCGCTGCCTCCCGCGCCGCATCTTTCATTCCCATCGCGCGGATCACCGACGCCGCAGGACCAACGAACACCAGCCCCGCCGACTCACATGCCTCCGCGAAATCGGCATTCTCCGCCAGAAATCCGTATCCGGGATGCACAGCGTCCGCGCCGGACAAACGCGCCGCTTCGACAATCGACGCAGCATCCAGGTACGAGCGCACCGGCAGCGCCAGGTCCAAGCCGCGCACGTGCGGCGACCGTGCGTCGTCCGCCTCGTACACCGCTACGGTAGCTATCCCCAGAGCTCGCGCCGTCCGCGCAATCCGAAGTGCAATCTCGCCGCGATTCGCCACCAGCATCCTGCGGATCAATGCCGGAACACCCCCCACTCCATCGTTCCCTCGACGGGCGCATTGTGCACCGCTGAGAGCGCGATACCCAACACCGTGCGTGTGTCCCGCGGATCGATGATGCCGTCGTCCCAGAGACGCGCCGTCGCAAAATAACAGTCGCTCTCGCGATTGATCTGATCCTCGAGCATCTGCCGTGCCGCCGCCAGTTGACCCTCGTCAATCGGCACCTGCGCTTTGGTCATCGCGTCGCGCTTGATGATGTCCATCACACCCGCAAGTTGCGGGCCGCCCATCACCGCGATGCGATGATTGGGCCACGTGAACAGAAACCTCGGCGCGTACGCACGGCCGCACATCGCGTAGTTTCCCGCGCCAAAGCTACCGCCGACCATCACCGTGATCGCCGGCACAGTTGAATTCGACACCGCGTTGATCAATTTCGCTCCGTGCCGTATGATGCCCGCTTCCTCGTACGCACGACCCACCATGAAGCCTGTGATGTTCTGTAGAAACAGCAACGGAATGTTCTGCTGATTGCAGAGTTGGATGAACTGCGCGCCCTTGGCCGACGATTCCGGCATCAGCACGCCATTATTCCCCAGCACGCCGACTGGAAAGCCGTGCACCCGCGCCCAACCCGTCACCAGCGTTTGCCCGTATTCCCGCTTGAATTCGTCAAACTCGCTAGCGTCGGCAATCCGCGCAATCACATCACGAATCTCAAACGGAACACGTAAGTCGGCCGCCGCGATTCCCAAAAGCTCATCAGCGTCAAACAGTGGCTCGGCCACCGCCTCGTGACGCCGCCCATGTCGAAAGTGTTCGACGATCTCACGCGCTATTCGAATCGCGTCCGTCTCGTCCTCAGCCAGATAATCCGATAGCCCTGAAACCCGCGAGTGCATCTCGGCGCCTCCCAACGACTCCTCGTCCGACACCTCGCCCGTCGCCATCTTCACCAGCGGAGGACCCGCCAGAAATACCTGCGCCTGCCGCTTCACCATCACCACGTAGTCAGACATGCCTGGCAGGTAGGCGCCGCCCGCAGTCGAACTGCCGAACACCACCGAGATCGTCGGAATCCGCTTGCGCGACCGCCTGGTGATCTCGCGAAATCCTCGCCCGCCCGGTACAAAAATCTTGCTCTGCACCGGCAGGTCCGCGCCCGCTGACTCCACCAGCATCACCACCGGCAGTTCATTCTCGAGCGCAATTTCGGCGAGCCTCGCGTTCTTCCACAACCCGGCTTCGCTCGTCGCGCCGCCCTTCAGCGTCGCTTCGTTCGCAATGATCAGGCACTCGCGGCCCGACACCAGACCTATGCCTCCGATGACACCCGCACCCGCCGACTCTCCCTCCATGCCATTCCCTGCCAGCGGTGCGATCTCGAGGAAATAAGAGCCTTCGTCAAGCAACAGTTCCACGCGCTCGCGCGGTAGCAGGCGGCCCCTCTGCTTGTGACGCGCCGTGTACTTCTGCCCCCCACCGAGAGTGGATGCACGAAGTTCTTCGCGAAGGCGCGCTACGGCAGCGCTGTTCCACGTGTGATTGGTACGGTACTGCTCGGATTCGCGGTCAACCGTGGACCGAAGCACCTGCATTCCGATTCACTGTACCGCAACCTGCGTCTACGGGATGCTACCCCTCTGGGGCGGCCCGCTTGCGTTCCTTCACCACCGGTAAGGTGAAATAAAACGTCGAGCCATGGCCTTCTTCAGACTCCGCCCAGATCGCTCCGCCAAAGCTCTCGACAATCCGCTTGCAGGTCGCCAGGCCAATTCCGTTGCCAGGATAGTCGCTTCCGTGCAAACGCTTGAACGCTCCGAAAATTTCCCTGGCGTACTGCGCGTTGAAGCCAATGCCGTTGTCACTCACCGAGATCAGCCAGGCTGAATCCTTGAGTTCCGCATTGATGCAAATCTGCGGCGCGCGCTCGCTTCGATACTTGATTCCGTTGCCGATCAGATTCTGGAAAAGCTGTAACAGTTGCGTCTTGTGGGCCAGCACAGTGGGCAGTCCGGTCGTCGTGATCACCGCGCCGCACTCGTCGATACTGGCGCGCAGATTGTCCATCGCCTCACTCACCGCCTGCTCTAACGCTACCGGCGTCGACGCCACCTCCACCTCGGTCGCCTGCGCAAAACTCAGGAGGTCCGAAATGAGCGAATCCATCCGCACCACCCCTGAGGTAATGAAGCCCAGCAGCTCATCGGCATCGGCACTCAGCTTGCCCTGGTACTGCCGCGAGAGCATCGTCGCCATCAAATTCACCGTCCTTAGAGGCGACCGCAGATCGTGGGACGCTGCGTGCGCAAACTCCTGCAGATCCTGATTCGATCGCTCCAGCGCCTTGGCGCTCCGTTCCGCTGCCACCCGCGCCGTCGCCTCGCGCTCCAGTGCAGCCTCCCGTCCCAACTCCGCCTGCCGGCGCTTAATACCGATCGCGATAGTGTCCGCCACCGAACAAAGGGTATCCAGGGTATCGGTAGGCAGCGGTTTCCGCGCGAACATCCCCATCACGCCCACCACCTTGCTGCCAACCATCAACGGATAGCCCGCAAAGGCCACCATTCCATTAGCAGCTGCCCACTGCCGGTCACTCACTCTGTCATCCGTCGCGACATCGTTGGTGAGGTGCGGCTTGCCCTCCTGCGCAATAAGTCCGATCTTCAAAGAACCCACCTGGATCCGCGAGTGCGCGCCGTTCAGGTGCGTGTACATCCCCGCACTGGCCCGCAACTCCAGAAAGGCCGCATCCTCGCTGACAGTCCAGATCCTCGCAAACGCCACATCCAGGTGCTGCACGAGCGCACTCGCGCAAAGTTGCAGACTCTCCTGCAAACCCTCGCACTGCGTCAGCGCCCGTCCCACGCCAGCCCCTAACTGCGACAGTCTCGCCACCTGTGACAGCCTGACTTCCGCCTGCTTCCGGGCATCGATGTTTTCTACCAAACCGACCACCTGCGCCGCCTGCCCATCAGTGTCCCGCAGCAGAGTGGCGCTCGCTCGCACCCACGCGCTCTCGCCAGTCTTGCGGATAATTCGCTTCTCGATGACGTACGAGGCACGCTGGCCCGACAGCAATTCCTCGAACAGACGCGTGTTGTAAGCCACCTCGTCCGGATGCGTCAGAGAAAGATGCTTGATGGTCGCAAGTTCGTCTGTCGAGTATCCGGTAATCTCCGAATACGCCTGATTGCAGCGCACAAGGAGTCCGTCCAGGTTCGTTAGCACCATGCCGATCGGCGCTTGCGCAAACACCGACCTGAACCGCTTCTCGCTCGCCTCCAGCGCCCGCTCGGCCTGCCTCCGACGCGAGATATCACGGAACACCAGCACCGCGCCCGCAATCTTGCCGTGATCGTCACGGATCGGAGCCGCACTGTCGTCGATGGCAATCTTCCTACCGTCTTTCGCAATCAATAGCGTGTAATTCGTCAGCCCGACGATCTCCCCTTGATCGAGCGCTCTTCGCAGTGGGTTCTCAACCTTGTCTAGCGTCGCTTCGTTGATGATCGGAAAGACATCTTCTACCGGCCGTCCGCTAGCGTCCTGACTCGTCCAACCGGTTAACTGCTCGGCTACCGGGTTCAGAAAGCGGACTGCGCCCGAATCGTCAGTCGCAATCACCGCGTCACCGATACTTGCGAGCGTAATCCCCAGCAGTTCACGTTCGCGCTCTGTCTCCTGCCTCGACTGTTCCAGCGCCTTCTCCGCCGCCCGCCGCTCAGCTACATCGCGGAAAATCAGCACAACTCCAATAACGTTCCGCTTGTCGTCCCGGATGGGTGCCGCACTGTCGTCGATCGGATGTTCAATTCCATCTTTCGCCAGCAGTATCGTATGATTCGCGAGGCCAACAACCGTTCCCTCGTGAAGAGCCTTCGCCACTGGACTCTCCACCTTCACCCGCGTGTCCTCGTTCACGATGCGAAACACTTCATCGAGATGCACGCCCGCCGCTTCCGCTTGCGTCCAAGCAGTCAGGCTCTGTGCCACGGCATTGAGAAACGTGACCCGGCCATCCTTGTCAGTGGCAATAACGGCGTCGCCGATGCTCGCCAGCGTAGTGTAAAGCAGGTCCTTCGCTCGGGCAGTCTCCCGCTCCTGCTCCACCACTTGCTTGATCAGCGTCTGCCGCCGGTTCGTCCCGCGATGAATCAGGACGCTGGCGGCCACCACCAGAATCAGCAAAAGCCCGCTCCCGCCAACGCTCACTAGCCAGGTTCTCGTAGCACGGGTCTGCGCGGCCTGAGATTGGTCCGCCAACCGCCGGTACGCCGTTTCCGTCATCTCCGCCGCGCCGCTGCGGATTTGATTCATCAAACCGTTTCCGCGATCGCTGAGTACGATGGCCCGAGCAGGCTCTTCCCCCTCCAATCGCCGGACCTCGATTGTCCGATCCATCTCGACAAGCTTGGCATCGATCAAAGGCCGCATTTTTTCCAGCCGCTCTAGCTGGAACGGCCGTTCCGCCACCAGCGCGCGGATGGTTTCCACCCGTGAACGCAGCGTCGCCGTCGCTTGATGGTACGGTTCCAGATATTCGGGCTTTCCAGTTAACAGGTAACCGCGCTGTCCGGTTTCCGCATCTTTGATGGTTGATAGCAGACCGTCCACCTGCGCCAGAATGTCGCGTGTTCGTGTGGTCTCGCGGGTATCCTTGTCGAGTTGGTTCCAGTCGTAAGAGGAAACCACTCCAATAAGAATCACCACCAGGATTGCCAACCCGAGGGACAGACGCTCCGCAGTGCGTGATACTTCGAATGCTGCAGTAGACTCGGTTGCCATAAACACAGGGCATCACGACAAATCGCGCCCAGAGGTGAACTGTACTTTTCTACAGTCTACCCGCTTTTGCGATTGCCCCGTCTTGCGGAATACCCGAGTCCCTCAGACCACTTGAACAAGCCCAGCCCCGACGTCATTCGCCGCGTATTCAAGCCGCTTTGCCGACGCGAGCAACCGGTCCCGCAGCGCCTCGCCGCGCAACTCGGCGTTCGACTGTGCCCATAACGCCGCACAGCCCGCAACGTGCGCCGCCGCCATGCTCGTGCCGGTAACTGTGTTGTGCATCGCCGGTCTCGGCGCCGCCGAAAACACGCTGACTCCCGGGGCTACGAGATCAATCTTCCCACCGGGCGAGAATAGCGCCACCTCCAACCCTGCCTCGAGCGCCCCCACCGATAGCATCGTCGGCGAGTTCGCTGGCGCACCTGCCTGCGCTATCACCACCGGACGGCTGCTCGATCCGCCCGCCGGCGCGATCATCAGGCATCCCTGTGCCAGCGCTGCCGCGCCCGCCGCCGTGTACGACGGCTGTACCGTCGCCGGTCCTCCCGCGCCAACCAGAATCACCGGGCACTTTCGCGCCACCGCCCAGTTCATCCCCGCCAGCATCTGCGCCTGCGTGCCCGCACCGCTGTTGCCTAGGACTTTCCCGATGTGGATCTCCGCCTCATGCGCAATCCCGTATCGCTGAATCAACTCGGGCGTCGTCTTCGGACCACACGCCGTTCCGGCTATGTGCGTCCCATGGCCGCTCAAGTCCATCGCCGACCCGCCAGTGAAACTGCTGGCAGCGATGTGACGCCCTTTGAACTCCGGGTGGCCTCCATCGAAGCCGGAATCAAGCACCGCCACCGCGATTCCGCGTCCGCTCCACCGGCTTAACGGAGCCCGGCATGCCGCCACGCCCCACGTCACGCCCTGACCCTCAGAGTCCCGGTCCTGCCCCACCGCCTCGGCCATATGCAGCAAACCGTGCAGATACCCGTTCGGCTCCTCATTCGCAAAGATGAAGTGCTCGGGATCCACCGACACGATTGGACCCTCCGCCGAATACGAACGTCCCGCGTCGCCTGACACCACCGCCACGCCAATCTCGGACAGCACCAGAACGTCCGCCCCGCCAAGCTGCTCCGGCATGAAAACGTGACCCTCAAAATCACTCGAATTTGCGACGCGAATCTTCCGCTTCGCTTTGAGCGCGCGCACCCCGGCCTCGGTGGCGCCGTCCGCAAATGTCACGACAAAGCGGCCGGTAGTGGACGCATCGTCGCCACGTTCGCGCGCCGCCAGCAGAAGTGTCTCCACACTTGCCGATATGCGCATGATTTTCTTTTTGAGGATCGATCAGGAAACGGCGCCAGGCGGGCCAACGTCCACAGAGTGATCCGGTGAAACGTCGGCCACTCCCTTAACTTTTCGAAGATTCTGCAATGTGTTCGGATGAGCCGACCCCGTCACCGAGCCGGCAAACTCCAACACCTGTTCGACGTTGAAACCGGCCTCTTTGAGATCTTTGGCTACCGCGTGAATCGGCCGGTCACCGGAAATGGTGACTATGAGAGGTACTCTCTCGTCCTTCGCCACAGTCCCTCCCTCGGTTCAGTCTAGCGCCTGTGGTCCGCCCGGGCGACGGCAAAATCCAACGTTCGCCATCGCCCTGCCGGAAGCTGTTCACCGGTTACGGCGCCTGTACTAACCCCGCGCCCACGTCACTCGCTGGGAACGGCAAGTGCTTCGCCGTTGCGAGCAGCTTGGCGCGCAGCGCAGCGCCGCGCAGTCCGGGATTGCTCTGCGCCCATAGCGACGCGCATCCGGCGACATGCGGCGTCGCCATGCTCGTTCCGCTAATCGTGTTGTGTAGCGTCGGCCGCGGCCACGACGAGAACACGCTCACGCCCGGCCCGGCGATGTCGATCTTTCCGCCGCACGAAAATACCGCGACTTTCAGATTCGCATCCACCGCCGCCACCGACATGATCGTCGGCGAATTCGCCGGTGCGCCCGCCGGTGAAATGACTCCCGGACGGTTGCTCGCATTACCCGCCGCCGCGATGATCAGGCAGCCGTTGGCTAACGCCGCCGCTCCTGCCGCCGTGTACGACGGCTGCACCGGAATCTGCGCGCCCAGCGACATCGAGATCACCTGGCACTTGTTCGCCACCGCCCAGTTCATCCCCGCCAGCACCTGGGCCTGCGTTCCTGAACCGGCGTTCGTCAGCACTTTGCCAGTGAAGATCTGCACCCGGTAGCCAATCCCGTACCGCGGAATGACGCCGGCCGGCGTTCGCGGACCGCATGCCGTTCCCGTCGTGTGCGTGCCGTGACCGTGCAAATCCTGCACCGGCTGCCCCACAAACGAGTTGGTGACAAACGACCGTCCCGCGAATTCGGGATGGCCCAGGTCAAAGCCCGTGTCGAGCACCGCTACCTTCATGCCCACACCGCTAAAGCCGCTCGGCGGAACCTTGCACGCATTCATGCCCCAGGTTGCGCCCAGCACCTCCGGAGTCATGATCCCTTCGGCTTGCTCTTCTTCACCCAGATCCGCGTAAATCGTCTGAGTTGCGTGCAACACACCCTTCAGGTAATCGCGAGTGTTGATCTGCGTCGCGAACATGAAGTACTCGGGATCCACCGAGTGAATCGGACTGTCTTCTTCAATGGCAGCCTCGGTCCCTAGCCCGCGCGCAATCGCCGCCTGCGCGCCAACCAGTGCTACACCGATGTCGGGAAACACCATCGCTTCCGCATCGCCGGCTTGCTCAAAACTCACCGCTGAATCTGTGAAATCGCGTGCGTTCGCCACGCGAAGACCCCTCTGCGCTTGCAGCGACTGGAGCCCGGCTTCACCGGCGCCCTCCTTGAAGGTAATCAGGAATCGTCCGGTTTTCGTGGTGTCGCCACCACGCTCGAGTGCCGCAAGCAACAAATCGTCCGTGCTCGATGCGACTCTTAAATCAGTAGCCTTGTTAGTGCGGGTAGGCTTTTTCGCCATTTCGTCCTCCTTAGGCGATGCAGGCGTGGAGCCGCTAATCAGCCGCTCCGGCCTGCCGTCTTAGTGAACTGTGCGGTAACAGCGTTTCACCCTTCCTGAAATAAATTTCGCTATCCTTTGGGGACAGTGAGCACGCCTACCCTCACCGTCAGGATCGCGCCGCTGGTTCCCGCAGTCTCTCTGCCGCAAAATGCTTCCGCCCGCACCCGGCCAGTGATCCCCGCGGGCTACGGCGTGCAGGAACAGTGTCTGCCGTTTACGGCGGCCAGCGCCCTCGGACTGCTCATCCCGTCACCCATCCGCTTCGGCCTCTGTTCGCCTTCCAACGTGCCTCCTGGATGCCGCTCGTTCAGTGCCCCCATCGGTACCGACACGCGAGTCTTCTACGTCCAGGACAACCCGTCGTGCCGCTTCGCCGCCAACGCCTATTCGTTCGAAGGCGTCCCCACTCCAGGCGCCTCCGTCCAGGAACCAGGCATCAGTTTCTTCCACCGTGACGACCAGCAGGATCTCTTCAAACTCCACCTTCCCTACATCTGGCGAACGCCTGACTCCATCGACACGCTCTTCATCCCCCTCATGAATCGCGACTCCCGCGGCTTGCACATCCTCAGCGGCCTCGTCGAGACCGATTGGTATACCAGCCCCGTCAACTTAGTGATCCGGAAACCCGACGGCGACCTGCATCTGAACGCCGGCGACCCCGTGGCGCAAGCCATCTTCATTCCGCGCGACGCCCGCCGTCCTACCCTCGAAATCGCCGCCGACCACGCCCGCCTCGCCCGCGACGCGCGCAAAGGACTCGCCGAGTGGGACCAGCAGCACGCCGCCGATCCCGCTGCCTATAAGAAACTGGCCCGCAGCCGTCACGGCCGCGTCGACCCCGAGTAGCTCGCGTCAGCTACGTAGCTGCTGATGCTCGCCCTGCCTTCACCATCCAGGTCCGCCAGAAACGCAAACCCGCTCGGATCCAACCTCGGCCAATCGTCTACCAGCAACAGCGGCATCATGCTGCTCGCGTCAAGGATGGAGAAGCCGAATGCGCTGCCCTGACCGTCCGCCTCCGTCGTCGCCTTAAATCGAAACAGGAACGTGATCCGGCGCCCAAACGTGATCCCAATCGAGTATTCGCTCGACGGACTCTCCGGCGTGTTCAACAACACCAGTTCACTCTCGAGTCCAAGCACGCCTCCCACATTCCCCGTCGCCGTGCCCGAACTCAATACGCCCCCGTGCGCATCGAATCCGGCAATCGTCAACATCGCCCGCACAGGCAGCGGAGGGAGCGATGCGAATTTAAAGTCCAGCCAGCCTTCGGTGCCTTCCACCGCTGTCGTCGGCACCTCCACCCGGCTCGTCCCCGGATCGTTCATTGCCACGTCCCTTGATATGCCACCGCTTCGAAAGTCATCGCCGGAAATTGTACCGGCACAGTCGCGCTCTGTCCAGGCACAAGCTGGCCGTTGGCTGTATCAAATCCCGGCAAGGTCAGATACGGAACGCCAAAGACGTTGATGCCGGTTGAATTGATCGGCTTCAATTGCGGCGCGAGCTTCGTGAGTACGACACCGAGAGGCCCTGCCAGCGGTGTCACGCCGGTGTTCGTCACCGTCACCGTCCCCACCCATGTACCGGTAACACGACTGAACACAAACCCCGAAGTTGTAATCTGAACGCCGCTGGTCAACGTTTGCGTACCAAGCGGGTATAGCCAGGTCTCGCTGGTTGTAGCGGTCACTCCTGGCGTGAGTCCGAATAGAATGACGTTTCCACGTTTGTCCAACGAAATCACCGGAAAGGTGGGGCGGGCAGCATGCAGAGGGTGCAGCTGAATCCAGTTAGAACCGTGCCAGATCCAGTAAGAGGGGCTTCCCGAGGCGTCGGCTGCATAGAGAAAAATACGCCCTGAAGTGGCAACGTTGTCGAAGATGGGCCCCGGGTTAACGGCCGGCGTCTTGAGATTCCAGTTGGACCCATCCCAGCCCCAGGTTTCCCTAAGGAATTGACCGAATGAATCCCCTCCATAGAGAATTACCTGCCCTGAGATCGCATCGAAACCGAGCGAATGCAGCGCCCTCGCCGACGGGCTGACTCCTGGGGTGGCCGCCGCCCAATTCGTTCCGTTCCAGGTCCACGTGTCCCCAAAAAATCCAGTCGCAAAAGAGCCTCCGAATAGCACCATCTGGCAGCGTAGTGGGTCAAAGGCCATCGCTGCGTGGATACGGGCCGGAGGACTGGTCAAGGGACTGCGCTGCGTCCAGTCAGAACCATCCCAAATCCATGTGTCGTTGAGAAGACTGCCTCCCGTGGTAATTCCGCCAAATAATACCGCCTGCCCACGGGCGCTGTCGTAGGCGAGAACAGCAAAGGATCGGACTTGAGGGGCGTGCGCCGGATGCCTCTGATTCCACGACACCCCGTCCCAGACCCACGTCTCGTCGAGAGCCGGGCCAAATGGCACGATGCCTCCAAACATCACCGTCTCTCCCCGGGCCGCGTCAAGCGTCATCGCCGGGCCGGTCCTCGGCCCCGGCCCGCCCGCCACCTGCGTCCAGTCCTGTCCCATCGCCGCTGACCCAATCAGCGCAACCGCCAGCACAAACTTCGTTAACATCGTCCTCATCTTTGAAATCTCCTTTTGAAATTCAATGCACTGACAACCACCACACCGGCTAAAAACAACACCGTCGTCGAAGCCTCCGGCACAGGCTCGGACACGGCCGCGAAATAAGTCCCGCTCCCGCTCAACCGCGCGATGGATGAAGCGACAAACTGCTGCGGAAGAACGGTGATGTCCACCACTTCCCCGGCGGCCACAATGTCTGCGCTATCCACGGCTGGAGTCAGCGTGGGCCGCATCCCGCCGGTCACGCTCTGCAATGGATCCGGGTCCCCGGCAATTTGGAAACTGGTTCCCGCCTGGGCGGACATCGCCAGTCCCAGCAGCACGAACACACTCGTCGCAAGCAGTTTCATCGTGTGGTTCTCCTTGTGCCCGAAAATGGAAAGCGCCGGCTACGCCTTGCGCAGGCGTCGCATCAGGCGCACGCTTGCCAGCATTCCCAGACCGATCGCCAGGCAACTGCCCGCCGACGGCTCAGGCACCGCTACGCCTTCCGGATTCACCACTCCGTGAGCGAGAAAGTTCGTCGCAATCGCGCCGCCCTGATTATTCAGGTCCACCAGAAATGCGAACCCGCCCGGATCTACTGACGCCCAGTTGCTCACCAGCAGCAGCGGATTCATGCCCGTCGCATCGAGGATTGAGAACGCGAACGTGCTCGCATCCGACACGCCGTCCGGATTCGTCACCGCCGGACCGCTGAAATCAAATCCGAAAGTCAGTTGCGTCCCAAACGTCACGCTCGCAAAATCCTCGTTCGGCGGACTGTTCAGTGTGTTCAGCAGCATCAATTGCGTCAGCAGCGACCCGCTGGCGTCTCCCGTAATCATCTCTACGCCCACGCTGCCACCATGTAGATTCAAGCCCGAGGTGGTCAGTATGGCTGCGGGCGTTGACGGCCCGCTGAATTGAAAATCCAGATAGCCGGATGTCCCCTGGATCGACGAGGTGTCAATCGTCACCGTGCCCGCCATCAGGCGTCCCGCCAGTGAGTATATCGATAGAAAAAGAAGTGCGTGTTTCATGTGTTTTCCCAGTCCCGGGTCGATCGATCTACCCGTGTCGAGGTCAACACTACCCGGCTCCGGCCCATACGCAAAGTTGAATGGCTATGACTCCGCCTGAATCGTCGACGAACGTCACCTTACCTGGAAAGTCGATTGCATTGAATAACCTGCACGCCGACATTACGCGCCTCCAGTCATTCGCTACAATCGTTTGAAACAACATGAGCCCTTCCGGCAACCCGAATGACGATCCGGCCGGCTCGCCGAATCGCCGGATGGCTCGTTTCGGACCCTTCGAATTCGACGTCGACTCCGGCAAACTCACCCGCAAGGGGTCTGACCTCGGGCTTCAGCAACAGCCCTCGCTCCTGCTCAACTACCTCATCCAGCGCGCCAGCGAGATCGTCACGCGCGACGAACTCCGCACCGCTATCTGGCCCTCAGGGACCTACGTCGAGTTCGACCTCGGACTGAACACCGCCATCAGCCGCCTCCGCCGCATCCTGGGCGATTCCGCCTCCGACCCTCGCTACATCGAGACCGTCCCGAAACAGGGCTACCGGTTCGTCGCCCCCGTCGAACTCATCGCCCCCGAGACCGCCCCCGTGCCGCTTCCCCCGCCCAGCATTCCGCCCCGCCGCTCCCAGACCCTCATCATCGGCGGAGCCCTCGCGCTCGCCGCAATCGCCCTCGCACTCTACTTCGTTAGCTCCAGAAGCCGAAAGGCCGTCCAGCCCAGTAGCCGCATGATCCGCTACACTTTGTCGCTCCCCGCCGTGGACGAGATCCAGGCCATCGCCATCTCGCCCACAGGCGATCAGATCGCTTACCAAAGCGTTAAGCGCGGCGCGCGCATGCTCTACCGCCGGTTCCTCGATGAAGAAGAGTCCCGGCCCATCGCCGGCTCGGAGGGTGGCGAACAGCCGTTTTTCTCCCCCGACGGCAAGCAGATCGGCTACTACGGTCCCAACAGCCTCAAGATCACCGGCACCGGCGCCACGCGTGAGTTGGCCGCGGTGCCGGTCAGTTTCGATTTCCGCAAAGCGCTCTGGGCTCCCGACGGCTTCATCTACTTCACCAACCTCGCCCCCGACGCCAACCAAATCGCTCAAATATCCGGTATCTACCGCGTCTCGGCGCAAGGCGGCAAGCCGGAGTTAATCCGCAAAGCCATCCTCACCGACAAAGGCAGTACCGCATTTTTCGGACAGGACTTCCGCGGCAATTCGCACCCTGCGCTGCTCTTCTCCACCATCACCGGTCCTCTGCGCCGCTCCATAGAATGGTGCGATTTAGAGGCGGGCTGCAACTCCACCACCCGCTTGGTTGAGCGCGGCATGGGTGGACAAATTCTGCCCACCGGCCACCTGCTTTATTACTGGCAGGGGAAGCTGATGGCCGTGCGAATGAACGAACGATCGCTTGTGTTGCAGGGATCTCCGGTAGAGGTGCTGTCGGGCATCGGAGTCAACGGATGGCGCGGCGGCAAAGTGACGGTTTCACAGAGCGGGACGCTCGCGTACGTGAAGAATGTCGAGCCTCACCGGACCTTGGCCTGGGTTGCACGGAATGGACAGGAAACCGCCCTGCCCTTGCCCGCCGCCAATTATGAGCAGGCCGAAGTGTCACCCGACGGGACCCGCCTGGCCATCGCCCGGCGCGACGACATCAGCCGCTGGACCCTCTGGATTTACGACCTCCGCAGCCGCAGCTGGACGCGCATCGCCGAAACCCAGGTGCCCTCACCCCGCGCGCTCTGGAGTCCCGACGGCAAGTCCCTCATCGCCAGCCTCGTCGAAGGCGACCGCGACTTCGTCAACCTCTATCGCATCAACCTCGCGTCTCCCGCCACTCCCGAGCGCCTTACCAATTCTCCGGACTTCGGACACTTTCCGCTCTCCTGGTCGGGCGCCGCCAACGCCGTCCTTTTTCTCGAAGGCGTCCACCCCTCCACCCAAAGCGACATCTACGCACTTCCGCTCGATGGCGACCGCCGTCCCCGTCCGCTGGTAACCTCCCAGGCGCCCGATATCGGCCCCGCATTCTCGCCCGACGGCCGGTGGTTCGCCTACTCCACCAATCCTCACGCCGGCTCTGAAGTCTTCATCCAACCCTATGATCAGTCCTCCCCCGCCCACCAGGTATCACAGGGTGGCGGATCCTCGCCCCTCTGGTCCGCCGATGGCAAACACCTGGAGTTTCTCGGACAGCATGGGAGCCTAATGGAGACCGCCGTCGACTCCACCGGTCACTTCGACACACCGCGGCAGCTTCTGCCCGCCGGCTTCGCTCACTCCGTCGATTGGTGGACCCGTCCCTACAGCCATGCCCCCGACGGCCGCTATCTCGTGCTTCGCGATTCCAGCCAGTCGGCATCCGCCATCCCCCAAATTCATGTCACCGTCAACTGGTTCCAGGTACTTAACCGCCTGGCGCCATAACAACGCCTGCAACGATCTCTCCCCTGGCGTCACCACCTCAGTTGCGCCTGCGCAGCGGTGCTATCATCAGCGAAATCGGTACTGTTACTACCGGCACCCTTCGCGACGACTGGCTGTCTGCCCGCGCCCGAAGCTTCTGGGAGGCTGTATGTATTCTGTTTGTCGCGCCCTCGTGGTCTTTCCCCTTCTCTTCGTCGCCGCGTGCGACTCCGAGGACAAGATCGATCTACCGTCGGACAAAGCCTGCGTCGCCATGATCCTCGAGGGACTGAAAGCGCTTCCGAAGGATCGTGCCGACCGTTTCCAGGCCAAGGTCTCCCAAGCCTCAGCCATTTGCCGTGGAGGTCAGCGCGCGCTCGCCGGCAGACAGACGCCGTGGGTCGATTGGGGCAATTACTGGGGAACTGGCGACGCAGCATCCAAGCCGCCGGGTGCCGGTCCTTTCTCGCGTGCAGCCCGCGGAGTGCGCGGCGCCTTGCTCGATCTCGAATACCAGCGCGTTGAACTCATCACTTTCAACCTCTTTGACAACAACGGCACCTTTCGCGATTATGTGCTCGGGCGCAATAACGTTCCCGGACCCGCGCTCAAAGTCTGGCCCGCTCTCCGGCTGCCCGCCGATCACCCCGACTTCAAAGCCGTCGGCGGCGACGCTCCGCAACAGCAATGTACCGGCGATCTCATCCGCAAGCGCACCGTCACCGGAATCTGCAACGACATTCTCAATCCGCTAATGGGCTCGAGCGGCCAGTTGTTCGGCCGCAACGTGGAGTTCGATACCGCCTTCCCTGACAGCGGCGCGAATGAACTCACTCGCAACCGGCACGGCAATCGCCTCAGCCTCCTCAATCCCGATCCCCAGGTCATCAGCCGCCGTCTCTTTACCCGCAAACAGTCCAACCCCGACCTCTGCCGCGAAGGCTTCGGTACCGGCGACGCCGCCAAGTCCAACTGCGATTACCAAGCCGCTCCCTTCTTCAATGTGCTCGCCGCTTTCTGGATCCAGTTCATGACCCACGACTGGTTCTCCCATCTCGACGAAGGCCACAACGACGCCGAGTTCATCAAGGTTGGCTGCGAAGTCCAGAAGATCAATAATGTTGACCAGCCGTTGACCCCCGAGCAGATTGAAAAGCTCGGTTGCCGCCCCGGTGACCGCATCGATCGCGGCTATGTCGCTCAGGCCGATCCCGCGGATCGAGTCACCGGACCCGACGGCAAGACCTATGCCACCCGCGCCGCCAAGACCATGCGCAACACCAATACCGCATGGTGGGACGCCTCCCAGATCTACGGTTACGATGAGCGCTCGGCCAAGCGCGTCAAACGCGACCCTGCCGACAACGCCAAACTTCTCCTCACCAACGGCTACCTGCCCGTGTTCACCGATGGCGATCCGATCAATCCCGAATGGAAAGGCCAGGAGTCTACGGCGTTCCCCGACAACTGGACCATCGGGATGAGCATGTACACCAACATCTTCGCGCGTGAGCACAATGCGTTCGTCGACGAGTTCCGCAAGCAGGCCAAAGCGACGCCCGATGCCGACTGCGGTCTGCGCAATCCGGCCGATCCGAAGAAAGTGATCCGCTACAGCGACGTCAGCAATGAAGAGATATACGATATGGGCCGCCTCGTCGTCGCTGCCGAGATCGCCAAGATCCACACCACCGAGTGGACTCCTCAACTCCTCTACGACGAGCCGCTGTATGTCGCCATGAACGCTAACTGGAGCGGTCTCATCGGCACCAGTCTTCCTATCATCAGCAAGGTGCTCCAGGATGTCACCAGGAATGTCCTCGGCAAATCAGAGGATCCGCACAAGTCCGCGCAGATCTATTCAGTGATGGCGTCCGGCCCCGGCATCATCGGCATCGGCAGCCACGACAAGCATTGGAACATTGCCAAAGCTGACTCGGTCAACGGCGGCGTCAACCACTTCGGCTCGCCCTTCAACTTCCCGGAAGAATTCGTCTCCGTCTACCGCCTTCACCCGCTCGTCCCCGACCTCATCGAATACCGCGACCTCGCCAACCCCAACGACATCACTGCCAAATTGCCGGTAGTCGAGACCTTCCGCGGGAAGGCTACCGACGCCATGCACTCTCGCGGACTCGCCAATTGGACGCTCAGCATGGGCCGACAGCGGCTTGGCTTGCTCACTCTGCGCAATCATCCGATGTTCATGCAAAACCTGAAAATGGACCGGCTCCAGAGCGACACAAAGAAGATCGACCTCGCCGCGCTCGACCTCATTCGCGACCGTGAGCATGGCATTCCCCGCTTCAACGAGTTTCGCCGTCAGTATGGTCTGCGCCAGCTCACCACCTTCGACGATTTCATCGATCCCACGCTTAAGGAAGGCACCGACGAGCGCAAGGAGCAGGAAGACATCGTCCGGACCATGCGCGAGATCTATGGCCAGCACACCTGCGATTCCTCGAAGGTCATCACCGATGCCCAGCACAACGAGGATAAGTCGCCAATCAACGATTGCTTAGGTAAAGCGAACGGAAGTGTGATCGACAACATTGAGGATGTCGATCTGAATGTCGGCATCCTGGCCGAGCCGGTTCGTCCGCACGGCTACGCGATCTCCGAGACGCAGTTCGTTGTGTTCATCCTCAACGCCTCGCGCCGCCTCTTCAGCGATCGCTTCCTGACATCGTCCTATCGGCCCGAGTTCTACTCGAAGTTCGGTCTCGACTGGGTGAACAACAATGGACCCGGACCCGTCCGCATGGACAGGCATCAGT
This sequence comes from Bryobacterales bacterium, assembly GCA_038212445.1. Taxonomy (GTDB): domain Bacteria; phylum Acidobacteriota; class Terriglobia; order Bryobacterales; family Bryobacteraceae; genus TMP-7. The sequence continues at coordinate 759 of JBBQUM010000015.1, read as the reverse complement.
CCAACGGGCACGACCAGCCAGTGTCCCCGCTCAAGCGCGTGCTGCTGCGGACGATGCCCGAATTAGCCGGTCAATTGGAGCCTGTAGTAAACGCCTTCGACCCCTGGGCCCGCTATCGCGACGACTACTACGGCCTGGACTGGAAGCCCCGCTCCGGCGCCGAATCCGACCCCGCTTTCAAGAAGTAAGCGGGACAATTGGTGGACTACCACCAGTGTCGGTTCGAGTGGGCCAGTGGTAGCCGGTGACGCGACGTATTTTCAATGCCTTAACTCTGGCACGCCTCCTGCATTACATAGGAGCAGAAGGAGATCAAGACAATGAAAAAAGCACTCTTGGGATTCGTACTGGTAGCGGGATCGATTTTCGCAGGTCCGCGCGTTTCGATAGGCTTCAGCTTCGGCGGACCGCCTCCAGTGGCGTACGTTCGCCCCGCTTACCCCGGTAACGGATTTGTCTGGGTCGACGGCTACTACAACCGCAATCTCTGGGTCCCCGGCTACTGGCGCGCACCAATCCGCGTAGTCGCCCCCGTAGTCCGCTACCGCGACTATCGTTACGACCGCGACCGTTTTGAACACGGCTACCGCCGCTAAGGAAGGCGAACGGAGCAGCGTTGGAAGTAGAACGGGTCTCCCGACCCGTTCCTGGAGTTTGGACATATCGCAAGGAGAAACTAATTGGACGGGTAAGGTTTTTGCGGCAGGCGCGGACGGATATTGGGTTTGGCTCTCTCGGGCGCGAGGGTAGGCGCTTTAG